>CAVUQA010000006.1:0-399946 GCA_963743375.1 uncultured Acidobacteriota bacterium
CGGCTTCTTTAGACGGGTTTTTCTTTTTCAACCACATATTCGCGTACCTTCTTCGTGTTCAACGACAATCAATGACGCCGGCCAAACAAACGGCCGAAAAACTTCCCTATATAAAAGAAGATCAGGGTCGTGATGCTGTACGGTCGGAACTTCGTCCCTTGCGGCTCCCAGATCGGTGGTTGCCTCCACATAGAAACCTCCTCTGCCAGAGCTAATTGTTCTCGGCATTGTTCCTTCCCGCGGCTCTTCCGAGCGCCCTCCCCACGTTAAAACTGACGACTTGGGTGACCGAATGGGGTCGATAACTGGACCCATGTCGGTCACCGCGGCCCGACATCGCAGCAGCGACATCTCGGTTGCCAGAACCTTCGTTGTGGCCTGTGGCAGGCACGACGGGGCTGCTGTTGCTGTTCATCGCGCTCGCAACTCCCGAGCGAATGAAATCGGGCATCGAGGGAGTAGGGGGCGCAGTAGACGACGCCAGGACAGTAGACGTGGACGAAGCGCCCACACCACCCGACGCTGTAGCGCCGGCAAAAGCCGGACTGGCTCCCGCCGCAAAACCACTGACTCCGGCCAGGGCAGCGCCGGCCGCAACCCCGCCCGCTCTCACCAGCGCAAAGGCGGTTGACCCGACATCTCCCGAGATGATCCTCTTGGCAATGAAGGGAATTAAGGCGATCGCCAAGGCATAAAAGATGCTAACCAGCCCGAGCATGACCGAGTCCCCGGCCCCCTTCAGAAAACCAAGAAATCCATTGCCGAGGATGTTGTTGACTTGGTTGACCTGGATGGCGGTGATGAGCGCGCCGAACACAGCGTAGAGAATGCCCCACGCATTCCAGATCATCACATTGACGGCGTACGACTTCCCCAACTGGCCGACCCCCGGGATAGGAATGAGCGCAAGCACGAGAGGGCCGACCACGTAGAGCACCGCGCCAAATAAGGTGTAAAAAAAACAGAACACGATCATCGCGAGTGCATAGAGAAGATAAGCGACTACAAGCAGGACCACCGTGATCGTGGCGGCTGCATCGCCCGTAATGATGTCCGTAAGGGTCAACGACGGGTTGTTGGTGAACTGTTGTTGGAGTTGTCCCATCCAGCTCTGGAACATGTCGCCTGCACCGGAACTGCTGCCGATGGAATTTGCGATCGTGTTAAAGGAGCCGTTGACGCCGCGAAACACAGTTGCCCAGTTGGAAACGATCATGGCTACCACCAGATACTTGATCGCCGTTCCCGCCAGCGCCTGCAGATCGCCGCCACGAAACGCCGCTTGATAGAGGCCTATCAGGAAGCCAATCAGCAGGATCGCGAATGCGATGTTCGTGACCGTCGAGATGATGGCGGTGCCGTCGATCCCGGCTAGCGCCGTGTTCAGAAGTTGCTGAAAATAAAACACGGCTACTGGACCCCCGGCTGCAAGACCTGGTTGCCCGTAGTCTGAAGCGTCGCCGCATGAGAAGCGCTGAACTTGAGCTGACCGCTCGAGTTGGCCAGCTCGATTGAGCGTACCCGCACCAGTTCCGCCATGGCGGATTGCGTGTATGCGTTGGCCCTCACCAACCATGCCGCGGTCTCGGCTTCCAAAATCGTGGAGCTGCCGGGCGCGGCGGTTTGCAATTGCTGATTGATCTGCTCCGCTGCCTGAAGCTCCAGGTTGGCCAGGGCATCGATCTCGACCGCCTTTTTCATGGCAGCTTGTGCTTCCGCGTCGGTCATATCGACCATGTTCCGGACCGGCTGGGGTGCGTTCGCCGGCGGCATCACGGTCCCGTACAAAGCGGAGTAGTTGCTTGTGATTTGCGGCATTGCGCCCGGATTGCCGGAGAGCAGGCTTTGTTCGAGCAGTTGCGGTGTGCGCAGAGTCGCACTCGATATGGGCAACTGGAAAAGCTGGCGCATCTGGACGAATTGGCCCTCGAATTGGACAGCCATGTTTCTGGCTTGAGTAATAGCGGCCAAGGGAAATACCACCTGCTGCTCGTAGTTTGCTGATTGCTGTTGGCTTTGCTGAATAGAACCAAGCGGCATAGCCACGGAGTTTCTGAGCAGGCCCGAGATTGTGTTGAGCCCGACCTGCATCATGGCGCAGCAAGGATCAAGTCCAAGCTGGCTGCGGGCCTTACTGGGGAGCACGGCAACCACGATGGCCAGACCGCATACTGCGACCACCGTGTTCCGGAGGACTTTCCAAATACTTGAGAGCGTCGACAATTTCATTTTGTGAACTCCTTATGGATGAGCTAGGACTTGCTGGATCTGGTTGAAAAGATTTTGCGTCGTTGTGGCGCTGTGCTTGAGCGTCGCATTCTGATGCGCGAGCTTCGTTGCTTCCTGGCGCAGCTGAGCGGCAAGCATTTTCGCGAGTTGTGCCTGAGTTACAAGATCGGCGACGCGGGCCTGGGCAGTGACCATGGACGCCGACCCAGGAGCCGCAGTCATCGCCTGCTGTTCGAGAGAATCGGCGAGAGTTAGCATCCCCTGAGTCGTTTGGTCGGAGACCATGGAAGTCTTAAGCGAGTCCATGGCCATCGCATCGTCAATGTCCATGAGGTTGCGCTGCCCCGGCTGGGCAATTCCAGCAAGCGCAACCGGCTGGTAGACCTGGGTGTAAATCCCGGGAATCTGGCCGATGGATCCCGACTGGGCGCCTCGGAAGATCGACTCCAGCTGCATCGGGAGAGCCAGGGTCGCGCTGTTGTTCTTGAGGCCTTCAATCTGAGACATCAGACCGGTGTAGTGCGCCCGCGTTGCACTGACAAACGATCTCGTCTGATTGATCAGGGCCAAGGGCCAGATGATCTGCTGGCGAAAATTGTTGACTGCGGCACTAATCTTCCGCATTTCGCTCAACGCTCCGCCAATTGGACCCTGGAGAGTGCTGGTGATCGTGTGAAAGAGGGACAGAATATCGCCGATTCCGTCAGCTCGCGTGTTTGAGGGAACCAGACACAAGGCGATTACTGCCACGAACAACCATCGTCTGCTGTGGCTGAGTCTGTGTTGAAGGTTGCGAAGGAGCTCCAAAGTTTTCATCTTCATATGCGTGTACCTCTTGCGACTTCTCCTGAGATTTCTTCCGGAAGTGGATCGATATCGGCCAGTCCGGCCGGGAACCTCTCGGCCAGCTCGCGATAGGCTTCAATCAAAGGTGCGGCTTTCCGCTGCTCCAGCCACCAGGACCGATACACGCGTTCCCGCGCATAGGTCGTCATGATCCAGTAGTCGACCGTCGTCGGTGACATGCGGATCGTGTGCGTGGTGTCGGCTTTCTCCCCGATCACGATGAGCGCGTCGGCGCACTTACCCTTGATGGGAGCGCTGAAATGCTTGATCTGGTTTAAAGCGGTATCGTTCAGGTGCAGGTGCTCCCGCAGGGCGGTCATGTCTCCCGGTTGCTGGCCGATGATCTTGGTGGTCGAGTTCTTGACGATGCCCGCGCCGTGCGGCCTGGGTTTCGATTCCGTCCCCACAAAATCCTCTGCTGTTTGACTCATTCCCCAGACGCTGGCGTTACGTTTGCGCGCCGTACGAAAGAGTTGAACCACTTCGGGCGCGAGCACCGGAGAATCAAGCAGGAACCAGCACTCATCAAGAACCGTGATGCTCCTTCTGCCGGCCTTGCCTGCTGCCCGTTGCGCGGTGGCGTGAGCAATGAGAAGACTCATTGCCGTTTCCAGCCGCCGGTCATCGCTCAATTGCTCCACGTTGAAGAACAACCAGGGATTGTCGAGTGAGATCGTTGTGGGTCGGTCGAACAGCTTCGAATACACTCCCTTCTCGCCGGTCCAGCTGCGCAGCTTGATCGCTGCCAGATGAGCCTCGTCCATGACGCGCTGGTTCTTTTCCTCGTCACGCCACTGTGAGAGTTCGTCGCGAAGGTCGGAGAATGTTGGAATGGGAGTCGAAGGCCGGATTGCCGCCCTCTTGTAAGTCCGAAGAACGGCCTCGGTGATAAGGTTGTCAAGAAATTGCGTGTCTTCGGCCCCGCCCTCGCCGAGCATGTGGCGCGTCAGATTTTTCAGAAACGCGACCTGATCCTTGCTCGGCTCTTTTTCTCCTTCCGCTAAATCCCAGGGATTGATCGTTTGGTCACTATCGAGCGACATGGTGATCATCCGTCCACCCATCAACTCAACGAGCGGGCGGTATGAATCACCACGCTCAAGAATCGAAATCAGCGGGTTACTCCGGGCGGCCATCAGAAGAAACTGCTGCACCATGACCGTCTTTCCACCGCCAGTTTTCGCCATCACCAGCATGTTCGCGTCGCTCAAGCCGGGGTCAAACGGCGAAAAGGGAATGAGCTGGCGGTACGGAGTTTCAAGCAGGAACAGTGGTGACCGGGGTGTTCCGCGCCAAGGTGTCTCTACCGGCACAAGATCCGCCGCATTCGAGGTGAGCAGGTCCTGGTCTCGCTTGTCGGGCTCCGCCATTGCCGGAAGTGAACTAAAAAACAAGCGCTTCTTCGCCAACGACTCAGCTACCGCCTTCGCGCCGTTCATGCGGGAAATCGCGTATAGAAGTTGTTGGCGCTGGTTGTCGATGGTTCGTTCTGATTGCTCCAGTTCCGCGGTCGTGATTGCCGGGCGTGAAGTGCGCGTTCCGATGACCAGGCTCAGCTTAGCCGTCTTGACCGAGCTCGAAATGATGTCCTGTTGCACCCTGACCAGTTGGGTCTCGGCAACCTGCGCTTCCACGTTGGTCCGAAACCCACCGTTCGAGTCGCGCTGCACAGCCTGCATCTTGCGCAATCGGCTCTTGTAGCCCTTGAGCACTTTCGCTTGATCGGGAATGGTGATCTGCGCAGTGACAATGAGCGGGAAATCAAGACCGACCAGTTCTCTCAGGATTCCTGGGAAAGTAGCATCCGGAAGTTCTTTCAGACTTACGAAGGAATAGAGGATTCCACCGACATTCAGATATGAGTCCGTCTCATCTGCGATGCTTGTGTCAACGATCTGCTCGCGGGCGCTCCTGTATTCCAGTTGCTCTTCACCGCGCCTGTACGGCCGATGATCCGGAAACAATGGATTGAGAGCTCGTTTTGCCTCAAGAAACAGATCCTGGTCGGTCAGCCGGCGCGCGCCGAGTTCTGCGGCTTCGAGCGTCGTTTCGAGGCCACGCAGCAGACTCTCGAATTCCGCCAGCAGTTGCTGATGCTCTTGCTGACGGCGCTCAATGCACTTCCGCGCCGATAGGCTGAAGATATTGCCCGTCGGCTTAAGCGGTTTGCCGGCAATACGGCGATGAACGACCGGGTCCCAGATGAAGTAAACGTGTAAGAGAGGCCGCATGTAATGGCCGTTCGCCTCTTTCATTCGCCATCGTTCGACGCGCACCTCATCGAGTGCAATCACCTCTGCCCGTTCCGATTGCTGCGCTTTGCCATACTGCTCAAGCAGATCTCCGAGATCCTCCACTACCTCGTAGCGGAACTGCACTCTCATGCTCTGTTCCGGCAGAGAACGCAGGAGCGCCTCCAGCATCAACTTCCCTCGGTCTCGGCCTTCGTCGCTCGCGAAATACGATGCCAAACCCTTCAACTCGTATCCCGCGACGAATGCGCCATTGGTGCGAACGACGACGTTGTCCAGGTAGTCGCGGACCGGCAGTTGCTCGCACAATGCCGGATCGTGGAGTTTTCGCTCGTGTTGTTCAAGCGTAAGCGGCACTGCTATTCCTCCCTCAAATACGCCGACCGGATTTCGCGGTCGCAGGCCCGGGCGCAGTAGGCATGCGGTTTCGTGTACCAGAAAGCCAGATCACGGACGTAGCCGCGCGGTTTGCCATACTTGAAAGCCATGAGCACTGGCACCATCAGTAGGGGCACTCCGTACTGGAGGACGATGCTCATTGGCATTCCCGCGATCTCACCTCCCACGAAATGGCCAACCACGTTCATGATGGCTGCCGCGCCAAGCACGATGAAAAGGTCCTCCAATTCCAGAAGCATGAATGTCACTCGCGTCTGTAAGTTGCGATTCACGGGTGTCACCTGCAATGGCATCTCGTAACTCCTTCCTAGCGCACTCCTGCCGTTCCGTGTTGAATCCAGAATTCTCCTAAGCGCAACAGTCCCGACAGTCCGAAACAGCACATCGCTGCGACCAGGTTGCGCACCCAGGCCTCGCCAATCGTCATCCGTTCGAGCAATCCCGCAAAGTGCACGACCGCAAGCACTACCTGGCCAGCTCCGTACAGTGGCAGGAGAACGTTCCCAACCCAGTTCACTAGAGTGAGGATTGAGATCCAGTAGCGGTCTGGATTGTTCCAGGATGCCTGGTTGCTGAACGACTCCATGACGCGCAACAACCCAGAGCACATCAGAGAAGCCAGTGCCGCGTAACCGAGGTGCTGGTACGGGTGCGCCTTGCTGAAACGGTAAATCGCGGCAGCGGCGAACAAACCTGCCATGGTCGGCATGATGACGTTGCCCAGCCAGTTCGTCAGGTTGAGCAAACCGTTTGAAAGATTCACAGGATCACCTCCAATCCCCATCAGCCGGCCATGGCCTGGACCAGCTTCCAAATGGCCGAAACACTCAAGAAAGCAAGACCCGATCCAACCAGCGGCATGAATGGGCGATGGCGGGAATAATTGAAAATCGCTCCCACAATCGCCAATCCTGCTGCTTCCGGCAGAATCGTCCCAGCGAGAAAGTTCCAGGCTGCAGTCAGCATGTCCGTCGTTGCGAACTGTGACCCGCTGTTCCAACTCTGGAAAAGCTGGACTGTGCCGGACGCAGACAGCAGAAAAATGGCGGAGACGATGGACCCCAGCGGGCTGTACCCCTCGGCCGCATCGAGCGCCGCTTTCAGCACGCAGAAAGCGGCGAGCACCGGAGTCAACCGGGCAACCACGACGTTCGAAACAAAACCGCTGAAGCTCGTCTGCAAACTCGCGACCCACGAACTGCTGATGCCTCCGCCTTGCGCAGGCATGGCGATACCCTGCGCCGCAAACCAGGAGAGCAACTGGGGAAGCGTCAAGAGAATTACCGACCAGAGTGCCCATCGCTGGAACCTGCCGCCCGCCTGGAAGTTCACACCGCCTTCCTGCCGCAATGCGATTCCAGCCAGCACCATGGTGCAGATGGCGGCCGGAACTGCCATGTCGAATAGCAGTGTCAACAGATCGACGATGATTTGGGGCAGCGTCATTGCCTGAGCACTCCGTAGTGAGCGTTCCTACTGCACGCCCGCCGTACCGTTCTGAATCCAGAACTCGATCAGGCGAGTGAGGCCGGAGATCACCAGCAGTCCGGCCGCTGTTACCGCCCATCGCGCGACACCGCGTCCTTGGGAATAAGAGATGACTGCCATGACCACCGCCAGCGCCGCTCCGACAGGAGAGATCACATTGCCGACCCAGTTCACGAGATTGAGAACTGTTCCTTCGGGTTGGGCCGCAGTTTGACCCTGAACAGCCTGCCCTGTGGCAGGCTGCGTTCCCAGGTTCTGTGCATAAGACACCAGCGGATACAACTGGAATGAACAAATCGCCAGCACATAGACGAGGGCAAGGCGAAGGCGGGTGTTTCTCCAATCTGACAATCTCATATGCTCCTCTCCTGCGATCGCGTTGGAATCGCGCTTGAGTTTGATCTCCGCAGGCGAGAACATACGGGCATTTCAGATTTCGGGCAAATCAGGCCGGGCGCTTGGAACTGCCTTCAGAACCGTGCCGCGAGCCTGCAGTTTGCCGAATAGCGATTCGAATCTTCGACAGCATTGTGACGCGTATTGATTTCAAAGGCTGGGGTTCGCAGTGGAGTTAATCGTGCGCGCGGGAGCAAAAGAATTATGAGATGAACAAATGTTTGAGTTTGGTGCATCTCACAAGCACGATTGGACCTGAATCAAGTGGTTCGGGTCAGTCGAATTCTCGGTTCCTGAGACACCCAAACTGACCTCGATTCGGCGGCACCAAATTGCTCACCGGTCGTCTGACACTTATTGCGGCGACACCGCGTTCTGCATTGAGGCTCAACTTCCGGGCAGGCAACCACTTGCCCAGGACACCGCAGTTTCGGCTTCCCACAAGCCCGTTTCTGGATAACTTCCGGGTAGCCGACCATCCACGAACTTGGTTGCTTCCAGATCACAAGAGCGGCGGCCGACATTCGCATTCGCGAGGGCACGATCAGCCGAGCTTTTGTCGGACGCTCGCAATCCGGGAAGCAACAGGCCGAGATCGTGTCGGTACGTTAACGCTTCCGCCGGGTTGCCGACAACGCTCACGGCTGGCGCGGAGTTTTTGTTGGGTATGGAACGTCCGGGCGAGGGTCGGGAACGAAACCGTTCCGATTGGGCATTTTTACGCGAGGCAGCGTCGTTTCATTTAGCTCAGCTTCCTTGTCAAGAATTCCGTTGAGGTAAAGAACGAACGCCGTAACGGCGTAGGTTTGGTCAGGGGTAAGGGTTCCGGGGCGAGCATACGGCATTTTCCGGTGGATGTAGTCCCAAACGGTGGTCGCATAGGGCCAGTAACTTCCAACAGTGCGCAGTGGACTGCTGCTCTTCAGCGTGCCTTGGCCTCCGGCCAGCGCGGGATACTGCAACATTCCTTGACCGCGATCTCCATGACAATTCGCGCAGAGGGTCTCATAGATACGCTGTCCTTGTACGACCGTGCCGCGTCCTTTGGGTAAGCCAGAGCCATCAGGGGCTACGGAGATGTCCAGTTCGTGAACTTCTTCCGGTGTCGCCGGTCTTCCCAATTTGTACTGTTGACTTTGTCCGAGCGCGGCTATGGCTACGGCGGTGAGAGCGCATGATGTGCAGTGCGGTTTTATTCATGGCTGACCTCTCCGTTTGCGTGGACGTACCAGACTTTGATTCCGTTGTAGTGGTCGGTGGCGTTGAGTCCGCGAACCGCGACGAGTTCCTCTCGCGTGGGCTGCAGATAGCCGGTTTCGTCCGTGGATCGTGATTGAAGTGAAGTTTCCTTTCCGTCCCACCACCACGGAAGCCGAAACCGCGTCAGGGCCTTCGGAAGAATCGGCTCATTGAGTTGCGCTTCCTGCCAAGTTTTTCCGCCATCGGCGGAAACCTCGGTTTTGGTGATTCGTCCTCTGCCCGACCAAGCTAACCCAGTGATTTCGTAGAAGCCGGGGCCCAATAGCTGCAGGCCTCCGGCAGGCCGCGTAATCACGGACTTGGCCTCCATCACGAATGTGAACTGCCTGGCGGTTCCATCAGGCATGAGGTCGGTGTAGTGGGCCGTTTCATAGGCGCCCATGTAAGGCTGATCGACAACTTGCACGCGGCGGAGCCACTTTATGTTCACGTTGCCCTCCCAACCGGGAACGATGAGCCGTACGGGATATCCCTGCTCGGGGCGCAGCGCTTCGCCGTTTTGGCCGTAGGCGACGACCACGTCGTCCAGTGCTTTCTCAAGAGGGATGCTGCGCGCCATCCTGCCCGCGTCCGCTCCCTCGGCAACCACCCAACTAGCGCCCGGTTTCAGGCCCACTTGGTCAAGCAGGGTTCGCAGTGGCACACCAGTCCATTCACTGCAACTCAAGAGGCCATGACTTCTCTGCGGGTTGCTGGCGGGGCGGGCTATTTGCTCCCCACCACTATTACCAGCGCATTCGAGAAAGTGAATTCTCGAAACTGAAGGTAGGCGATGAAAGTCTTCCATCGTAAAAATCAAAGCTCGCTCCACCAAGCCGTGAATCATCACTTCGTGGACACGAGGATCGATTTCAGGGACCCCCGAATGGTGGACCTCATAGTGCAAAGCCGAAGGCGTGATGATTCCAAGCAAATCCTGGAGAGGTGTTCTGCTGTAGCTGGATGCGGGTGTGTTTGTTTTTGGAAGGAAGCGAACCGATTGTTCGAACGGCGAGCGTTCGCCGTAGGGGCGCGGCGGCGCTCCCAGTTCCTTCGGAAAATCGGCGCCGGAGACGCGCATAGCACCGAGGGTTGCGCCCGCAGTTGCTAGGAACGCTCGTCTCGTAAGTCGATTTCGCATCATTGTTCCTTCCTTTCATTCCATCGAACATCGACGATATTCTATGAATATGGGCGATCTCTGTTTCGCCTGTGAGTCACGTTGTCATCACACGTTGAGGATCACACGCGCGGCGTGAGGAAATTCAGCCAAACACTTGCGGTTTACTTGGTAATACATGAAAGTTCCGCGACGCTCGGCAAGAACAAACCGAGAGTCGCGAAGAATCTTCAAATGATGCGATATCGACGGCTGCTGAATCGGAAAATGCTTCACGATCTCGCAGACGCAGACAGGTTCGTCATTGTTGGCCAGTAAGTTGAGAATGCGAATACGCATCGGGTCGGCCAGGGCTTTGAAGCAACAGGCGTACTCCTTCGCGCGAGACTCGGTGATCTTGGCAGACTTTGTCTCGGGGCAACAATTGGCAGTCGTGCATTTTGTGGTCGCTGGCACGGCGGTGTCGACGACAACAGTGCCAGATTCATCGAAGAATGTCAATGAATTGGTGAGAGCTATCGTTGCGAAAAGCGTCTCGGCTGGCCCTGCATAAAGCCGCATGAAGCGGGGGCTCGGCGATAAAAGAAGAAATTGGGAAAACTACCGATTGCTTTGAATAGAATGCCTTTGGAGGCGGTTATTGGAGCAGTTTGAAGGTTTGGTTTTGGAGCTCCGCTTCGACCTTCACAACTGGTCCGTCAACATAAGAGGGCTCGGAATCGTTCCAGTTCGTTCCTTTGGGGTAAAGGGCAACCAAATCCCACAGGATGCCCGAATGCCGACAGCAATTCGGCTGTTGCGTGTGCAGTTGGGCGCTCAACTGTTTAGCGATTAAGTGGTCCTTATCCCAGAACTGAATGACCCGCTTATCAGAAATGCGAGCCATGACGGGGCGAGTTGGCCTGCTCCAGTCAGAGGGTAAAATGGGCTCCCACACAACCAGAACGGCCAACTTGTCGGATTTCTCCTGCTTCAATACCTCTTCCGCTGCGGAGGCCCCCGCAAACAACCTGGTCAAGTCGGGGATAAGAGAAGCACCATGTTGGCCTCTGCGGCGGCGTGGTTGAATCGGCTTATGAATTGCTGTTCGCTAGTCAGGCGCGTGAGCGGCGGCTGGCCGTTGGGAGTGATTGCAGACCACAATAAATACCACCCAAACATCAACAAGAGAGCCAACCCGAGAAGCCATGCCGAGTATTTCGTCGCCATGTGAGATGCTCCGTCTAGCCAGCAATCAGGCTAGCGATCACTTGAGGAAACAAGATCACTAACACCACCACAACAACGGCAGTCCAGAAGAGAACAAGGCTTGTGGTACTTCGTTTAACGCAGGATTTCCTGAAGTAGACCTGAACTGCACCTACGCATAAGAACGCGATTGACGCAATAACCAGCCACAATCTGTACTGCTGCGCCCAAACACTAACGCTTGCGAGTCCGACAGCGCCAAGGAAGCCTAACGGGACACAACAGGCTAGGGTTGAAAGGGCGGCCACTATGGCGGCGGTGGGCGCGCTTTTTTCCGAGACTTGCATAGAGTCGTTAGCTTCCGGACCGGCGTGCGTAGCGCCATTCTAGAATGAACGAGACAACAGTTCCCATTGCAACAAACAGCCAAACGAAACGTGGTTCGATTCGAATTCGACCAGTATCTGCAAGTAAGAAGACTGCGGCGCCGGCAAGAAATAACCATGCCGTTATCGAGCAGTGAAAAGTGTGATTCTTGAGCCAGTTGGCAAAGCAGCCGACCGCCGCAGCCAACAGAATTGTGGCTGTCGACGTCGTGTGAAGTGGAGGCCAGAAGACACCTACAAAACTGAGCAGACCCCAGGCTGCGAGTGACACTGAGCACCAATAGCACATTGCAGAAGGCGAGCTACAACAAGCTTGCCGTTTAGGATCGGATTCGGCGATGTGGGGCGTGATTCGAGTTGACTCAGTTGAGCCCATTTCTTAAACCTCTTCCTCTCCTGCTCCGGCAATCGCCCGCTGCATCGCTTCAAGGGATGGAACTCCTGTTCCGTTTGAATACAGTCTGCACGCCAACCCGTAAGAATCCTGCGGGGTCGATTCCACGTCTCTCCCGTCAATTCGTATTGTCGGAGAACCCGGAAATTTCAGCTGGCCTGCCATTGCGTCGTCTGTCACGGCGATCTCCTGAATCGCTGCGTCAATTGCTGCAGAGCGCACCGCGTTTCTGACCCTGTCAATTGCAGCCTGGTGATTCGGGCACCCCGGCACATAAAAGACTTCAATGACCATGAACTTCTATTTCCTTCCGTTCGCGCTGCTGAGAATCGGACACCGTTGCGCTCCGTGAACTCGCCTGTTTTTCAGTTCTCGATCACACTTCTGAAGATCGTCTACCAATTCGTGTTCCAAGTTCTGCAGGTCTCGGATTTTGCTTCGAATCTCGGCAAGTTTGGAGCTGAGCAGATTCTTGACTTCCCGGCAGGCATGTCCACCACGATCTCGCAAATCGAGAAGTTGTTTGATTTCCTGCAAGGAGAAGCCGAGTCCCTGCATTTGCTTGATAAAAGTGAGTCGCGCTACGTCGTCTGCTGTGTAAAGCCGGAACTGTCCCGCTGTCCGGGGTGCTCTCGGCAACAGCGTCTTGCGCTCGTAGAACCGGATCGTGTCTATACTCAGGTGGGCGCGTTGCGCAGCTTCGCCGATCTGGATCGTGCTCACCGAACTCGCCAAACCGTGTGGCATAAAGAAATCATACACTCTGGACTATACTCCAGGGTCAAGTCCACATTTTCGTTGTGTAAACCAGGCTTGGCTACCGGCCGCTCCTAAAACGCAGCAATGACTGTAACGATCGCCCAGATGCGCCACTGGCACCCATTTATCTAAAGGAGTTAACGAGTTGTCGCGGAGGCTTGGGAGTCATTTTTGTGCGGCGACTTACAAAAGGACTTACATTCTTTCCATTCTGGACTTTTTGGGCTGCCATATTACGCCAATTGGCGTGACGCTAAATAGCGTAACGATGCGTCCGAGACCGGAGGTCAAAGCGCGGGCGTCTGACCTTTGCAGCCCGCGGTTTCGGGCGTTCTGATGCAGTCCGACAGAGCTTTGCCTCGATAAGGTAGAGGTCTTCCTTCGGGCCGGGTTGAGACCTGTCCCATCTTCGCTTTCCTCTCCTTACCCAAGGTAAGAGTTGCCGACCAACCGAGAACTGAACCGCGTCCCCCGTTAAGGATCCGGGCTTCGGATCACATCGGCTCGAAACAGTCTTGTTAATCGGGGACCTGAGAGCAGTTATGACCCTCGTCATGCAGCGACTCTGCTTCACTGCTTTGTACTTCGCTTCCATTTGCATCGTAGTCGAACTCCGGTAGAGGTTCATGCCAGGCTCCGACTAGAAATCAGTGGAGAGGCTGAGTTCTTTCCACATTCTCGCTTCTTCCAATCGTGCAAGGTCGTTCTTCTCCGCCCCGTTATACGCATCGCTGCCGAGCAAGAGTCGCAACGGAGGTTTCTGTTCCTGCGTCAGCCGAACGATTGCTTGAGCCGCCTTCTTCGGGTCACCGGGCTGCTTGCCGTTGTAGTCGCGCTGAAACCTGGCGGTTTTTCCAACAGTCGAGTCGTATTCGGGATGCCCTTCGCTCAGCTTCGTCGAACTGCCGGCGAAGTCCGTGCGGAAGCCACCCGGTTCAATGATCGTGACCTTGATGCCTAACGGTGCCACTTCGCGCGACAACACTTCGGAGAAACCTTCGACACCCCATTTCGCAGCCGAATAAGGCCCGCGCCCTGGAGGTCCGATCCTTCCGCCCATCGAGGAAAACTGAACGAAATGGCCTGCCTTCCTTTCGCGAAAGTACGGAAGAGCTGCCTTGGTCACGATAATCGTCCCGAAGAGGTTCGTTTCGATCTGTGCGCGGAAATCCGACATCGGCGTGTCTTCGATGGACGAGAGATTGCCGTACCCTGCATTGTTGATAACAACATCCAGCGAGCCAAACGCATCGATTGCCGTCTTTATCGCACCGGCTGCCGCCGACTCGTCGGTCACATCCAGCGCGAAGAGCTTTATCTGGTCACCGTAGCGCTCCGATAGGTCACTCAGGGACTCAATGTCCCGCGCCGTCGCCAACACCTTATTGCCCGCTGCAAGGCCCGCTTCGACAATCGCGCGACCCAGACCGCGAGAACTACCAGTGACTAACCAAACTTGCGCCATTCAATCCTCCTATTTGCGGAGTCCGAGCTACTTCGAGATCGCACGTGCTGCCGGAAATACTGTACAGCAAGATATCCGGCTAAAGACGAGAACGGGAGATCTCGGCTTGGTCAGCCAGAAATCTCCCACGGTGATGTTCTCAGCTTTTATGCGTACAGCGCCAGGCTGTTGCTGTTCGCATGTTCCTACGTTTCTACCGACCCAGCATCCTTGCCTGTAGGCAACCACTGTTGTCGTGATTTGGGTGTCTTGGCGATGTGTGGTTTCATTCCTAGCTTTTATGGACGACTTCGAACGAATACCCGTCCGGGTCAAATACATCGGCGGCGTAGTATCCCGGATAGTATTCCACTCGTGCCCGCGGTGAAATATTGTCCCTGGCACCAGCGGACATTGCCGCCCTGTAGAATTCATCGACCTTACCATTGTTTTCGGCCGTGAACCCCCAGTGAATGGACGCTGGATCAGGCTTCCCCTGTTTGATCCAGAAGAACGCCCTCTTGCCGTCACCAAATCCCCAGAGATCAGGATGATCGCCTTCGCCCTTGTAGGGTAGGAAGAACTTGATATTAAGAGGCTTCAAGGCCGCCTCATAGAACGCCAACGAACGTTCGACTTTGCTGACAGTCAGAATCATGTGGTCGAGCATTGTTCTCTCCTTCAAATCACAAGTGCTTCAACAGCCTTTTCACCATTGGATACCGAATGGATCGCAAGCGGCGGTATGTTCAAAGTATTCTTCCCAAGGAATTCGAAGCCCGCAAATCCTGACAAGTCGACTTCTCGTCATCAATCGCACAACTGACAACAAGCGCCTTTATCGCGACGAATCCGAAGGCATTACTTCCGCGTTCTAAAAGCCGACGTGCGGTCCCACCGGCCGATAGCATCTGCACACCTGTGACGATGACTTAGATCTGGGCCGTGCCGCCGTCGACGAAGAGTTCGATGCCGTTGACGAAACTTGAATCGCTTGAGGCGAGGAAGAGCGCGACGGTCGCGATCTCTTCGGGGCGTCCCATTTCGCCGCGAGGGATCTGAGATTTGAAGAACTCCTTGGCGTCTGGCCCGAGCGGGTCTAGGACTGGCGTGTCGATGGTGCCGGGGCTGAGGATGTTGACTCGAATTCTGCGTTCCTTGAGCTCTAGCAGCCAAGTACGAGCGAAGGAGCGCACCGCGGCCTTGCTCGCGCTGTAGACGCCGAAGGCCGGGAATCCCTTGATACTGGCGATTGATGCGTTCAGGAAGATCGAGCCGTTGTCGTTGAAGAGAGGTAGCGCCTTCTGCACAGTGAAGAGCGTGCCGCGCACGTTGAGGTCGAAGGTTTTGTCAAAGTGCTCTTCGGTTACTTCTTCGAGCTTGGCCAACTCGCCCCGTCCTGCGCTGGCGAAAAGGATATCGATCTTGCCCTTCTCGCGCTTTACCGTATCGTAGAGGCGGTCGAGGTCGGCTAGGTTACTTGCGTCGCCCTGCACACCGGTGACGTTTTTGCCGATGAGCTTGACGGCCTCATCGAGCTTATCCTTGCGGCGTCCCGTGATGAAGACGTACGCGCCCTCTTTGACGAAGAGCTTGGCGGTGGCGAGCGCCATGCCGGACGTCGCCGCTGTGATGACAGCTACTTTTCCTTCGAGCTTTCCCATACTGTTCTCCCTTCATTCGTGCGATGGATTAATGCGAGAGTCTCTTTCGGTACCATTGAACTCAGAGAATCCCGGGGCTATCGCGCTGGGCCGCCCCGCACTCGCTTCCAATGAGTAGATGGAATTGGATCCTGAAAAGATTCAGTAGTTCTGGATAATAGAACTATTGAACCCTTTCGCTTGAATGACTACTCTTAATTAGCATGCGGCCTCTGTTCCACCCATCGATTGAGGAGATTACGGTAGAAGGAATTCTCCACGCCTTGTCCGACCCGGTGCGGGTGGCAATTTATGCGGACATCGTGTCGCAGGAGTGCTCGCAGAACTGCTCGACGTTTCTGACAGTCAGCGACAAGACGATCCCGAAGTCCACACTCTCTCAGCACTTTAGGGAACTGAGAGAGGCGGGGCTGATCCGTGGTGAGCGTCGCGGCGTGGAAATCCACAACACCTCGCGCTGCACGGAACTCGAGCAACGCTTTCCGGGACTAATTCGGGCAATCGTCAACGCGCATGCCATCCAGTCGAGGGACGAAGCGCAAGGAAAGAAACGTGCTGCGCAGAGAACGGCCAGACGTGCACTGACGAATAAGTGATGACTTGTCAGAGTAATCAGCACGGGGCGGGTATGAGAAACGCGCCCTTGTCTCATAAGTTTCATATCGCATCCTCTAGGGAGTGCGATTCTGATGCCATTCGCGTGGTGTAGCTCCAGTGACCCTCTTGAACGTCCGCGTGAAGTGGCTCTGATCTGCAAAACCTGTTGCCACAGCCACCATGGAAAGGCTCTCTCCTTCCATCAGCAGTAGCTCCTGCGCTTTGCCGATCCGGGTGTTCAGTTGATAGCGATGCGGGGATACTCCTGTAGACGCCTTGAACATCCTCGCAAATTGCGAGGATGACAGGTCGACCAGACGGGCAAGCTGGAAAACAGAAACGGATAAATCGAGATGCTCGTGGATGAAGTCGAGAACGAGACGGAGTTGTGAGACCGATAGTCCTGAGTTCTCTTTTTGGGGTCGTCCCTGGAAGCAGGCGCACAGGAGGGCGATCGTGAGTCCTTCTCCGTACAATCCTGTACTCGGGTCGGACGCGTCACATTCGGCAGCAAGGAGTCGCGCGCACTCGACCGCTCTCTTGTCATGAAACATCAGCTCAGGATTTCCTGCTTTGCCCGGGTCCAGATCGGGGCCGAACCAATCTCCCAAAGATTTCCTGTCGAAGCTCAGGCGAAGTTCGCGTACAAGACTCCGGCTCTTAGCCCCGGTGGTTCAAAAGGGGTCTCCCGCAACCGTCGCAAGCGAATGAATCCATTAGCCCAAAATTTTGACTTTAGATAGCGCACAGGGAATACCTTTTGAGCAGCCGTGGACTCACTCAGGCTGCGGCAGCCCCATTCGGCGCAGCAGGTCGGCGTAGCGGGGATCGGAGCGCATCCCGTACCAGAATGGGTCTATACCTAGCCAAGGCATGGTAGCCGAATGCTGTTCATAACCGTTTTCAAGTAACCGGAACGCTTCGTCTTTGTCGCCGAGACCCGCATAAATCGTTGCAAGCTGATAAGAATCGACGTAAGCGTGCGAGGACAAGTCCCTGAATTCTCGGGCGATCTTTAGCGCATCAGCCTGCCTGCCCGAAACGGCGTAAACCCAACCGAGGCTGTTAGCAACGAACTGGTTCTCTGGCGCGACAGCTTTGTCCTGATCGGCAATTTTGTCGAATTCGGCAAGGGCTTGCGGATACATGCGCTTCATTGCATACGCCCAAGCTAGCAGGGCACGCACCACCGGAAGATTTGGATTGAGGTCGAGCGCCTTCTGGTATTGAGCAATAGACTCATCATATCGTCGCGTGAACAGATAGACGTTTCCCACTTGGGAAACTATTTCCGGTGACAGTGGGTCAAGCTCTTGTGCCCGCTGCGCCTCCGCCATGCTTTCGTTGAATCGCAGTCTGGTCTTCAGGCATTCCGCATACCGATCATGGGAGAGCGCGCTGTTCGGGTTTAACACGATTGCCCGCTTGAACTCTCGCTCAGCAGTTGGCCAGTCCCAGTCGGCGAAGAACACGGCATATGCTAGGGCAGCATGTGCCTCGGCGAGCGTGTCATCAAGTTCAAGCGCCTTCGTTGCCGCCGCCTTCGCCTTCGGAAAACTGTCGTTGGGGGAAAGATAATTCCATCCGCCTCCAAGCGAGGAGTAAGAGTCAGCCAGACCCGCATAGGCCAGAGCGTAGCCGGGGTCTTTGTCGATTGCTTGTTGGAAATACTCGACGGCCCCCTTTAGCCCCGCTGCTGTTGTTTGGTTTAGGTGATACCTGCCCTTCAAATAAAGTTGATAAGCCTCGGGATTTGTCGCGAACGACTTGTTCAGATGCGTCTTTTCTTCGCTCGTCAGACGTAGTCGCAGATTTCCAGATACAGAAGTTGCGATCTCCTGTTGAACTGAGACAATGTCAGCCAGATTCCGGCTGTACTGCTCACCCCAAAGCTGTTTGTCCTCGCGTGCGTCCACGAGTTCGGCGCTGACCGAGACATCTTCGCCGTGTTGGACGACCCTGCCCGTGACCAGCGCCTCCACCCCTAGCTCTTTCGCGACCTTCTTTGGGTCGATGTCACGCTGCTTGTAGCGGAATGCAGAGGTGCGGGAGATCACCTTCAGATTTGGGAGCCCCGACAACCTGTCGATAACGCCCTCAGTGATCCCGTCACTCAGGTATTCCGCGTTTGGATCACCGCTGGTATTGGAGAAGGGTAGTACGGCGACCGAGTTGATGGGGGTACGACTGCTACCACCAAAATAGAACGCTCCCACTGCAACCAGTCCGACAACGAACACGAAAGCTATCGCACCAATAAAAATCGTCTGACGCGACCACCGGAGCTTTGCGGTATCGCTCGATGTGACTTTGCCTGATTCGGTGTCTCGCTTGAGCCGCTTCAAGTCCGCCCTTAGCTCCGCAGCAGACTGGCAGCGGACATCGCGATCTTTTTCCAGCGCCTTGTTGATGACATGTTCCAGCCCCGCAGGAATATCAGGATTCAGCCGAACTGCCGGGGCTGGCGCTCGATTCAAAATCGGATTCGAAGATCACACCGCTGGTGTCGCCTCGAAACGGGAGCATGCCTGTACACATCTCGTACAGAACTGCACCGAACGAAAACAGGTCGGTGCGAGCGTCAGGTTCCTTCCCTCGAACCTGTTCCGGGGACATATAAGCGACGGTGCCCAGCGTTGCCCCCGGACTCGTAAGGTTCTCCTCCGAACCGATGGTCGGGGCGCTCATGGCAACGTTCTCCGGCTTCAGGGTGACTTTCGCCAGCCCGAAATCGAGAATCTTCGCCTGACCTCTACTCGTGACGAAGATGTTCGCAGGCTTGATGTCCCGGTGGATGATTCCTTTCGAGTGTGCGGCGTCGAGCGCATCGGCGATCTGGATGCCGAGATCGAGCACCGTTGCGGTCTCCAGCGGCTTGCCAGCTTATCACGTGCCGGAGCGTCTGCCCCTCCAGCAGTTCCATGGCGATGAAGGTTCGCCCATCTACTTCGTCAATCTCGTAGATGGTGCAGATGTTCGGATGATTCAAAGAGGACGCAGCCTTGGCCTCCCGCTGGAAACGGCTGAGGGCTTGTGCGTCGTGGGCAAGTTCGTCGGGAAGGAACTTCAGGGCGACGTGGCGACCGAGCTTCAGGTCTTCTGCCTCGTACACCACACCCATGCCCCCGCCGCCGATCCTGCTGAGGATGCGGTAATGGGAGACCGTCTGCCCCACGGGTTGGGAGGGAGGGGACACTAGTTAGGACATGTTAGGTGGGGATACAGGGAAGGTCAACGTTCGGTGGGGGTACTATGACCTGAGGGGATTTTGCTACACCCCCCTGCCGTTATTTCCGGGTTTACCGCTGATCCTCGGCAACCTCAACTAGTTCAGTTTCGACGCCAATGGTTTTCAAGTGTGCTTGTAACTCAGCGGCCCTGTGCATGGGAAAGCCACAATCTTGCTGTCGATCACAGTACGAATACCCGACGTTGTTCAAATGAAATCGGCTCGACTCGTAGCTTTCCGCTAGGCCTACGAACTTGCCGGTATCGGGACCGGATATCAGTCTAACCTTCATCTGCTTCGATTTCTCAGTTTTGTTGAAATAAGCATCCAGCGGCGGTTGCCCACGCGAAGGACCAATTCGTTGCATTAGTTGTATTACCGCACTCAGAAACGCCAGCATCTCGGCGTGTTCACCGTCTGCGCATACTTGTCCCCATGATCGGAGAATTGGGGTGTGGTCTTCCTTAAAGAACGTCCCAGTTGGTCTGTCGTAGATCACACGTTCGGTGGGAAAATAATAGCCCCGTCCTGCGACACAGATACCTGATATCCAGGGCTCTTCTACCCCCAAAATGTTCTTGTACCTTTCAGCCTCTTTCTGTCCCCCGAGAACAAGGTCAGTGTCAAGGGCCAACAGAAATGACGATACAGCAGCGGCTACGCTCGGTACCCAGTTCCCGTTCTGGTCGCGTGTGCCAGCGTGCAAATAAAGACTTCTGACGGTACGTGCACTATCATGCGCCTTTCGCAACTCAGCAGCAGTCAACTTGCTTTTTATCTCGATACAAACTAGCGTCGATTCGACAGGAATTACAGCGGGTCCCTGCTCAAAGAGAATCGGCGGAATGATCCTTTGATCAAAAATGACAACGTCTTGTTGCGCTAAAGATTGTTGAGTCATTGCGGAAACTATGAGCGCCGAATCCGACTTGAAATCGGTAGAGCATCCCTTGGGCTATTTTGACCAGCAGACGGCGGCGGAGTGGACTCCGCACCGAGCCGCATCGCGACCGCCGATTGATTGCAGGAGATTGAGCCAAGTTGCAGGTCAGCAGACAGAACTGAGCCGACTAAGCAGACTTCTCGCTGGATTCAAGGGGTAGGATTTGGCTCCGAAGCCCGTCGACTGTCCGATAGTATCTCAATACAACAAAGGCCCATTCCTCAGTCACTGACGTTGGGGTCCACGGATATTTGCCAATGCTCAAGCAGCCACTCCGGAAGGTAGTGGCGGTCTTTGTTGCGCTTGCACCACTGCTCCAACTCCTCCGAGGTCTCCCAGGTCTGCGCATTCAATCCGAGCTTCTGCACCTGTTCTTCGAATGCGGTTGCCAGCCAGGGGATCTCGGTGGATCGGCTAGTGCCCCAGTTCGGATTTCCGCCTCTGTGAGGCATGAGCATGTCTCTTCTTGCGGCGATGATACTCCGCGTGACTCTCTCGCTGCAATCGTAAACATGCTGGACAGCGCCGGTTTCCTAGTGGTCGGCGGGCTCTCTCGTGATCCGCACAGCCATCGCGATTTGGCGGCTGGCAAAATTCTTCGATGCGCATGGCCTCAAGCCGTTCTTGACTGACTCAACGCCCGGCACTTGGCGCAATGGCACACGAACTTCTCGTCGCCCGGTATTGTCATGTGGCCGCACTTGCCGCAGACAAACGTCCCGTCTACAAGGGCTATCATCAGCCTGAACTCGTTCCCCAAGACGCAATACGGGCACCGAACTACTGTTTCAATCATCCACTGCTCCACTGGCAAACTCAAGGAGAAAGAAGACCCACGCCTCAAGGAGCCATCCAAGAAATAGCGCGGGTTAGGGGGAGGGAGAGCGCGGTTGGCTCGCGCTACCGAACTCTTTCAAGCTTACTCCGGAGGACTACGTGAAGCAATCCTCCAGCCCGGAATTTGCGCGGCACTGTCCGTGAGGCCGAGTGCAAAATATTTGCAGTTCAGTATTCGTCCGGCAATAAGAAGGTGGTCGCGAACTCCGGTCAGCTTCCGTGATGATCCAGAACTTCACTCACTCCAAGAACCGACTTCCGCGTCCTCTGTCACCGTAGCGGTCAATACTGTAGTTGTGCCGGGTCAGGGTCGGCGGCCCACAGTCTTCACGTTCCGGCATTGAAGTTGTCTTTCGAGTACGGAACCTACATGTAACGGAGCCAACCCCAGTTCGGGTGCTGTTGTTTGAACTCCGCAAACCACTTGCAGGGCGCGTACAGGAGCAAGACGACTGCGAGCCACATTCCATAGATGAACGGCAGGCTATGCCCGTAGCCAGCAGGCGGAGAGTACAGGAAGAATCCTCCATACAGCAGCCAGGCAACCTTCTGTCCACAAATAAGCCCGACATACACAGCCAGCGTATGAATCACGTATATGTGGAGTACATAATAGAAAAGGGGCACTTGGCCGAACACCACGAGAACCTTCGCCAGCCCACGTTCCGGGTTGACTTTGTCGAACCACGCCAAGGCCATGAGAGAGGGCCCGAGCGTCATCAACAGGAATTGCAGGGATGGCGGATATTTCAACGTGTCAAAGAACGAAATAATGGTCAGAGTCAGAGTTGCTTGCACCCTCCAAGGGCCCGCCGCGTCGGCAGCCCATGGGTGCAAACTTGACTGACTGTTCCCATACAGGTGGAAGATTCTCAAGAACAAGAAGGCAATCGTTAACACCGCCCCAATGTAGAAAATCAGTTTTCTCCGATTCTCTGTGACCAAAAGAGGTCCAAGAGCGTAGCCGATGGCCATCACACCCACACACGGAATCAGCGGCCACAAGACGAAGAACTCGGTCTTGCCGGGCTCAATCCAGAACCAGCCTTGGCCATGCAGAATGACCCACAAGCCAGCAAATCTCCCAAATACAGCAGGATTCACGCCATCGAGTAGGTTGTGGGTTAGCACGATGCCTGTTCCCAGCCCCGCGACCCATGGCAGTGGCAACCGTACGAGAAACGCCATTAAAACCATCGACCAGCCAAGCGACCAGAGCACGCCGCTGAACCAGAAGGGAAACAGATAAGTCCAGCTATAGGCAACAACGGTCAAATCCAGCAACACCAGCCACAAGCCACGCGTGAAAAAGAATGCGGAGACCTGCACAACCGACTTGCGTTGCGAGAGCAAGTACCCACCAGTGCCAGCCAAAAGGAAAAACGTCGGAGCGCAAAAATGAGTGACGAATCGCGTAAAGAAGAGAGGTCCGGATGTGTGGGACAGGTCTTCGGGTGCGAATTGCAAACCCGTGAGAAAGTCCCGTGTATGGTCCAAGGCCATCAGGACCATGACCACGCTGCGAAGCAAGTCCACGCAGGCTAGACGCGATGGCCAAGCTTTCGAAACCGGCAGTTGGAGCTGAGTGCGGAGAACGACACGGGGCACTGCACTAGACTTGACCAGCCCTGCCATCTCCTCCTCCCCTCACCTCATTGCGGTAATGCTACCGCAAGATTTAGAGACTCCGACAGGTCTCGAAAGTCGGCTGATAATTACGAAGTAACGACTATTTGTAAAGAAGCGTAGACGCTTGGCGTCTGGGAGTTGCATAAAAGACCGCTACTATTGCACCGGAATGATTGTTGAATGCGTGATTGCGACTGTCCAGTTTTTTGGACAGGAACATTTACAAATCGTTACAAAAATGTCGTCGCCCAGTTGGGGACTCGTCGCATTAACTAAGAATGAAGGTGATGGATCCGCCGAGAGGCCGAGTTTCTGATGGGCAAGACAATACACGTCGGCACGCTAGGTTCAAATTGGAAGGCGATGTCACCGTCCGGTCTCCAACGCTCGGTCTGATTCCCGGCATGTCAATAGAAATGAGCGAATCTGGAATGTCTGCCACATTGCCCGTTGAGGTGCCTGTCGGGGAGACCGTGGATTTGCGCATCAACCTGCCACTTGGGTCAGTGGACCAGAGAGCCGTCGTGCGAAACAGAAACGCTTTTCGACATGGTTTTGAATTCGCTGACCGCAAAAACGAGAATGCTGTCGCCCTTCGGCCAAACGTAAATGAAACATGAAATTAGGTGGAATCCCGAGCTTGGGGAATGGTTTTGCTTAACGTGTGGCCGCGTTTCTGACCACTTTGTACGCGAGGATGCGCTCGTTCGCCCGAACAAAGATATTCTGCCTGTGCGCACCGTCTACAACGGCACAACGCAAGACGTCGGGATTAATTACCTCACGAGTAAAGAGCTGATCTGGTTCGCAGGGCCTGACATCATTGCATCTATTCTTTTGACGGGCAACGTTCCTGATATCGAAAAAGCAATCCGCGTTGCGCCACATGGTCAACAGGCGGGGTTATCTTCAACATCTCTACGTCGGATGGTTCAAGTCGATGCCAAAAATCACAGCTTCTTTAAGCATGTTATCGAACAGCGCGCAGCCAATGAGTCGAATTCATCGCTCCACTATTGGTTAAAGATTCTCGCGAACAGCGGATCGTACGGCCTATTCGTGGAACTTAACCCGAATGATTGTAAGGCCAAAAATATGAAGATGTTCTCTGGCGAAGAGTCTTTTGAAACCACTGAAGAGGTGGAAGAAGAACCGGGAGATTGGTTTGCGCCCCACATCGGTTCTCTTATCACGTCTGGCGGACGATTCCTCCTGGCAATGCTTGAAAGGTGCATTGGCGATGCCGGTGGAACGTATCTTTTCTGTGATACCGACAGCGCTGCGATAGTTTCTTCCAAGGAGAGGCAGCGAATCGCAATGCCTGATGGTGCGGAACCCATCAATGCGCTCTCCTGGGGTGAGGTACAACGCATCGTTGACAGATTCGAGAAACTCAATCCTTACAACCTCGATGGTTCCATCCTAAAGGTGCACAAGCTAAATTGGGACAAAAATAAGGAGCGCCGTCAACTCTACGGCTACAGCATCGCAGGGAAAAGGTACGCGCTCTATACGAAAAGTCAAGACGATATCGAGATCGTTGAACCCAAAGCGCACGGACTCGGTTATTTCCATCCCCCGAAGGATTCAACGGAAACATGGGAACATGAGACGCCGCTATGGATATTTGAAGCTTGGGACTGGATCATGCGCGGGGTTCTCGGATTGAAGCGCGAGAAACCTTTATGGTTCGATCTTCCGGTAATGATGAGGTTGACCCTTAGCACTCCGCATCACGCTCTGAAGAATCTTGCCAAAGGACCGCTCACTCGCCCGAACAATTTCGAACGTGTTTTGCCCTGGCCGAGAGGCTTTGCTGTGCGGCCCGACGTAATGAGTTAGAATCGCTCCTGTTGAGTTGGTAGGTAACAGCGAATGGGTGCGTCGGAAGCTCCGGGCAAGGCACTAACACTGATACGCACGTGAGGCCAGCCCGAATAAGGTGAAACGATATGAAAATATCAAAGGTCCTTTCTGATTTCAGAAAGACCAATACGCGGTGTGAGCTTCGTCGAACGCTGGAATTCATAATTGACAAGACTACCTACCGCGTGGAAATTCTGTACTGCTACTCCAATCCGAAATCTCCGTGGGGTGCTCAAGCGTATTCCGACAAGCGCGACGGATGGAGAGGCGTCCCCGACTTTCCTTGGGTCAGTGAAAAGAATGAAGAAGCCGCGATTCGGGCCGCTTTAAGTTTCCTAGAAGACCTCCACTGATAACCCGATACCCCCGTAAGAGTCGGTGACGAATTTCAGACTGTCTTGCGTTTGGCGCTTCGAAGGATTTGCTTTATCGCCTTGCTCATCTTGCGCCCAGAGACTTCTCGGAAAATACGTTCGATGGTTGTTTCTCTTAAGGGTTTGCGTGCTCTCATGCGACATCCCTCGCAACCTAGTGTGGGAATGGTAGTCCTTGGGGGTCGGACGCACGAAACGTGACAACACCGCAGCATGTTGGCCGTAGCGTCTAGAAAGGGAGATACGCTGTCCCTTTTTGAGCCGAAAAAGCGATAGCGACTCCCGTAAACAATTCGAGCAGAAATCCATCTGGGGTGTAGCAAAATCCCCAGCGCGAGCGCTCGTCACCGCCGCCCTACTGAAAATAATTCACGATCCTGTCGAGCAGGAATTTCTTGAAGGCTATTTTGGCGCATCTTCACCGCGGCATCCAATAGCCATCTCTCGATAAGCGTCGTAACAATTAGGGGATTTCCAGAGCCATGAACGAAACACATCTTGCGATAGTTAACAGGGATGTTTTTGCTTACTGCCAAAGAAAGCCCGAGGCCCGGCATGGGAAATTTGTAAATATGGAGATTGCCCTTTCGCTCGCCGACGGGTGAGTAGGTCAGGCGGTCGATCTCTTTTCCCTCTCGTATCGCAACCAATAGACAGCAGTCCCTCGGAAAAGGCTGGAGGTTCATAAGGTACTGTCGGAACTGCTCCTGAAATGGCCCCAGACTGGACGGGAATTGATCCGTCATCATTCCAGGGATGAATTGACCCTCGCCAGAAAATGCTCGCGGCAAAATAGGCCAGCGCCGAGATGTTTATTTCAGAAATGCCGGATGCGTGGTAAATCCTCGTCGCAGTTTCGTTCGACCACACGTCTGGGATTCTGGCAGCCAGAATGGATGCCAGCGGGAAGCTACCATCTTTTCGCAGGCAGTGTCCCAGGACCCAAGTCTCGCCATGTTTGGAAAAGCGCTGTTCGCATTCCGAACACAACAGCGGCGCGGTCATTTGCCGCGAGGTCTGAACCGCCGTTTTCTTCGTGACCAACCAAGGGTTAGGGTTCTTTTCGGTTTCGTCGCGAAGTATCCTGTAGATGCCTGCCGAAATATAATGGCTGTCTTCCAAGTTGGCCACGTCCCGCAAGCAGAGTCTGCACTGTTCCATAAATGAAAACCGTTGTTAAATTCTAGCACCACCCCATCCGATGTGCGCCCCGTGCCCCACCAGGTTCCCCGCTTTCGCAGGTGTAGCAAAATCCCCTCAGGTCGTAGTACCCCGTCAACGTTCGGTGGGATTCCAGTTCAGGTCAGTTGAGCGACAGCCGCCACATCGAATTTCGAATAATGCTTCTTCACGTCCTTTGCGCCGTACTTCTCCCGAAACTTCTCGACCACCGATGAGACGGTCTTAGCATTAGTCACAGGAACGACTCGGAATTCCGCTTCCTCGCCTCGCGCATCATCCAAAGCGACGGGTCGTGGAGCACATTTTTGTAACTCCTGCGTGTCCGAGCCCTGCACGGGCAGGAGATAAAATTATGCGGCATGATCGTAGTAGACGAGCAGGTCCGTGCTTGCTGGCTCGGCTCCGATCTGCCGGAGCAAGGTTGTGATTTGGCCGCGATGGTAACTGGAATGGTTGGGCACATGCACCATCTGCCGCCAAAGCGCGTAGGAGTAGCGTCCGCCTCTAGTATTGATGTATGAAACCTCATCCTTGAGACGGTCGGGAACCAACGTCTGGATGTAACGGTTCTGGTCATGCCGAACTGTTGCCCAACGCTGCTGAAGGGCGCGAAAAGTGGGAAAGTCCGATGCGCTGAGGAGTGCTTCAGGCGAGCGTCCAAGCCAGCGCTCCAACCATATCCATTCCGCGCCAAGAATGTGGGCAAGCGTGTCGCGTACCGAGCTAAAGCTATTGCCCATGCTGCGAGTGAACACTTCGTCCGTGAGCGGTGTTACTGAGGAAAGCACGCGCTGGTTGGCCCAGTGGTTGTAGTCGTACAGTTCGCGAATCGCATCAAGCTGCATAAGAGAATCCTTTAGCTGTTCTTTGCCAGCAACAACACTATCCAGCATAAAGCTTCTCGCCTTCGAGCACGAACCAGACAGGAGTCGAGATCGTTCCGCCCGGACTTCCTGCCGATCACGATGGAGGAAGACAAGCATTGACGCTTGCCGGATTCTCGCCTCTACAATCCATATAATCTGGACTGGTTAGCACGTGCCCAGAATGACGGACAGGAGGCATCATGAAGACCGCACTTCGTGCGCTACTTACCATTGTCTTGCTGCTGAGTTCGCTGCGAGTAATCGCGCAGCAACAGCCATCGCCGCCGAAGACCATTCCCGACTCGATCAACTACATGTGGAAGATGGTGGAGGGCGACTTTACCTCGCTTGCCGAAGCCATGCCCGAAGAGAAATGGAGCTTCAAGCCGACACAGGGAGCGTTCGCCGATGTACGCACCTTTACCGAGCAGGTGAAGCACGTGGCGTGCGCCAACGAGGCATGGGCGAAGAAGTTGCGCGGGGAGACACCGCCAGATCACTGCGACACTGGAGGGCCAAGCCCGGCAAAGACGAAAGCTGAAATTCTGGCGTATCTGCACGAATCATTCGTCATGATGGACGGCGAGATCGCCAGGAGCAAGCTAGATAATCTAATGGCTCCCATGAAAGGCCCATACGCGGGCGACAATCGGCTTGAAGTCCTGAACTCGGCGTTATGGCACATCTCGGATCACTACGGTCAACTGGTTGAATACGTCCGCATGAACGGTATCGTTCCACCAGCGAGCCGCTAGGCTCGACGACACATGCACGCACCCAACAGGGTGTCGGACGCAAAGCCTTGACCGAAAGAAAAAGAGAGCGGGAGCAAGCCCGCTCTCACACACATGATGGAACTGCGAACCTACCGCTTCAACTCAACTTGGATGACTTCGAACGATTTCTTGCTGGTGTTTTCCGGCAGGTGAGTAAAGGCATCCATGTGCAGCACCGACCCAGCCTTCGCTTTGATGTCCTCACTCTTTCCGTCCGGGTAGGTGAACTTGGCATGGGCGTCAGTCAGGAACACACCAATGGATTCCGGGTGGGTGTGCATCACCGATTTCTCGCCCGGCTTGTACTTGATCCGAACTACTCGGACTCGATCATTCTCAAATTCAACCTTGTAATGCTTGGGATCAACTTTCACGGGGTCGTCGCCGCTTGGTTGAGGCATTCTTGCAGTTGCCATCGTTTCCTCCTTGGACTTCGTGAGATGGGGACAAGTCTAGTCCCCGGATATTCGATAGTACACTTCGACAGCTAAGCCGCTTTTGCTGCATCGCCAAAAAACTGCTGCGCTATCGCTTTGCGGAATGCCTCATCACCAAGCTGTAAGCGCGTTGCATACATCGCTTTTGCGTCTGCGCCAGCAATGTAGCGGAGTTGGTCTTTTCCATCTGTGGCAGCCTCGTACACTACCTCGGCGATCTGTTCAGGAGAAGAGTACGTCGCCATCTGCTTGGGATCGGTGATGACTCCCATGACTTTGTTCACGAGGGCGTCATACGCAGGATGCCGCCCAGTATCGAAGGATCGGGTGAAGAAATCGGTTTTCATCCCACCGGGTTCAACGGTCTTAATCCCGATCCCGAATTGATACAATTCAAAAGCCATGCTTTCGCTCCAGCCTTCCAGCGCCCACTTCGTCGCGTGATAGATGGAGTTGAAAGGAACCGTCAGGGAGTCCACCAATCGAAGTCGTATTGATGAACAATCCGGCTCTTTTCTCTCTGAAGTGTGGCGTGAAGGCTTTGGTCGTGCGGATCGCCCCTAGCATGTTGGTGTTGACCATTCGGAGAATCTGGTCGTCCGTAAGCCCTTCAAGCGGACCCGCGAGACCATAGCCAGCGTTGTTGAACACCACATCGACGCCGCCTGATGCCACAACTTGTTCCGCCACACTCTCGATTTCATGAGGATCAGTGACATCCAGCGCCATCAATGTAACGCCAGAAATGTTGCCTAGTTCTTTTTCCTTCTTTGGGTCGCGCATGGAGGCGATGACTTTCCAGCCCTTCGCTGCAAACAGTTTCGCAGTAGCCCGACCCAAGCCTGAGGAACTGCCAGTGATGAAAATCGCTTTGTGGTCTTGATTGCTCATGGAGTTCACCCTCCAATCCACGATCCGCAAGGGCACCAGTCTAGTCTCGCCCCCGGCGAAAGTACACCGAACCCAGTTCGGCTTGGTGCGCCTCTGTGTGAGAAAATTTCGTGAGAAACACATGAGACCGCCGTTTCGTTCCAAACAAGAAGTGATCATCAACGCTCCGCTGGAGATGGTGTGGGCGTTCAACATGGATATTACGAAAATCCCTACCTTTCATCCCCGCGTAATTAAAGTGGAGCTACTCTCAGGAAAAGCTCTGCGTGAGCCGGGGGCTTCGTACCGATGCTACCTCTCAGGCGGAAAACACATGTGCGTTGAGAAGGACATCGAAATCGTTCCAATGCAGAAGCTCGTCACTGTACTGCCGGAGGACACGTTTGGAATAACAAAGGTCTTGCGTGACTACGTGGTCGAAACGACGCTTCATAGTGTCGGGCAGTCTTCTACGAAGATAGAGATCAGCCATTACTACTCAACACCGACTCTGAAAGCCAAGCTGCTGAATCTAATCGCGAGACGAAAAATTGCCCGCGAAACTCAAGACACCCTGAATGGAATGAAAGCTGCAATCGAAGAGAGGGGCGCAGCGATCAAAAATGGCTGACGAGCTAACTCTGCACGCCACGAGTTACGATGGGGAATTCGTGCAGGAAGCTGGAAAGACAAAGCGACGAATCTTGGAAAAATAGCTGTGCACACAATGTCGTGATCTCCAAGGAGCCTGAGTATGGATTGAACAATTTTCACCAAAAAAGTCACGGCGGTCGAGACGCTCGCGCCTGAACGCTTCAACGAAGCGCACATACCCGGAGCCTTGAATATCCCGCCCGAAAAGATCAAAGAACTCGCATCGCTGTTGTTGCCCAACAAGGACGCTGCAATCGTGACCTACTGCGCGAACACCCATTGACACACCAGTGAATACGCCGCCCGTGAATTGGCGGCGATGGGTTACAAGAACGTGGCGCACTATCCCGAAGGCAAACAGGGCTGGATGGAAGCGGGGCTTCCCGTGGAGAAAGCTGCATAGCCCAAGCCTTAGCTCCGTCGTGAGCAACCCAAGTCACGGTCTTTGGAGATGCCGCTCCGAATTGACCTCTGCGCCGTTCTGTTAGATATTGAGACGGAATGGACGTTGAACGCATTATTGACGACATCGAGCAGCTACAGGGAATGTTCGAAGCGCCGGACATTAGACCACTCAGCGCAAGCGACATCTCTGCTGCAAATCGAAGGCACGACGAGACGTTAGCCCATTGCCCGTGGTTTCGGCTCTGGCAGCGATATGGCGTTTGTTGCCGACACGAGTCCCCAGTGCTCAGACTAGGGGAATTGGAGAGCTAGACCTTCGCACGAAGATGAAAGCCGCTTGGTACGAGAAGCAGGGCGTGGCGCGGGATGTGCTGGTCATCGGCGAGATGGATGATCCCCAGCCCCGCGAAGGTGAAGTTCGGATTCGGGTTGCCTTTTCAGGCATAAATCCGGGCGATGTCAAGAAGCGCGAAGACGCGTTCGGCGTCGGGATGCCTCACCCACGTGTCATTCCGCACAGTGATGGTTCGGGCACCGTTGATGCGGTAGGCGAAGGTGTCTCGCGGGACTGGATCGGGCGGCGTGTCTGGTGTTATGGCGCTCAATCCTATCGACCGTTCGGAACTGCGGCTGAGTTCACCGTGATTCCGCTGGAACAGGTCGTTCGACTCCCCGAAGGCGTGCCTCTGGAGCAGGGTGCCTGTCTCGGTATTCCCGGCATTACCGCTCATCGGGCAGTTACGGTCGCGGGTTCGGTCGAGGGACGAACAGTTCTGGTGCAGGGCGGCGCGGGGGCGGTCGGCGCTTGCGCCGTTCAACTTGCTCACCAAGCGGGAGCACGAGTCATCGCCACGTGCCGCTCCGAAAGCGACAAGGAGATCGCATCGCGAGCAGGGGCGGACGAGGTCTTACTCACTGACGAAAACTTAGTGAAGCGAATTCGGGCGTTGGCTCCCGATGGAGTTCATCACATCGTCGAAGTCGCTTTCGGAGCGAACATCAAGACGGACACCGAGGTTTTGGCGCAGGGTGGTTCCATTGCGACTTATGCGACCAACACGCCAACGCCGGAGACTCCGGTTTGGCAGCTTGTATTTGTGAACGCTAGACTCTTCTTCGTCGGCAGCGACGATGTGCCAGCGGAAGCAAAGATCGAAGCGACTCGCGACATCGACAAGTCGCTTGAGGCAGGCTGGCGGGGACTCGACATCGCAGAGATTGTCCCTCTGGATCAGATCGCACGCGCCCATGAGTTGGTCGAGCACCCTTCGAAACCGGGGCGCGTGATCGTTTCCGTTTCTTAGATCGTGGATCGCTGGAGGCACAGTGCGCCAAATTGCCGAATTCGTTGCAGTCCTGTCGTGCAGCCTGTTCGCGGGAGCAGCGGTCTACATCAATCTTGTGGAACACCCAGCCAGAATGGAGTGCGGGGTGGAAATGGCTGCTACGGAATTTTCGCCCAGCTATCGTAGAGCCACAATCATGCAGGCGAGCTTGGCGGCTTTGGGACTGTTATCCTCCATCGCAGCATGGCTCACTGGAGCAACCTTCTGGTGGCTGGTTGGTGGAGCCGTGCTGGGCAGTGTCGTCCCGTTCACACTGTTCGTGATCCTGCCCACCAATAAGCTGTTGCTCAGCCCGACGCTGGATAAGCGGTCAGTCGAAGCGGAGCGTCTGCTCGCACGCTGGGGGGCATTGCACGCCGTGAGAAGCGTGCTGAGCACGGTGGCCTTGCTGCTGTTCCTGTACTTGGCGATCTTCAAGCAGCCTGCGTGACAGTTGACTCTGCTTCGGCCTTCACCTGTTTGAGTATCGCCTTTCGTATCAAGCCGGGGAACGGGGCGACCAGAATCCAGTATGTGCGAAACTTCCACAATGACGCTCGACCGAAGCATTTGATCCTCGTTTCGGTTGAAAGCACCGTAGATTCAGACTCGATCCTGAGTCTGAAATTCCACGCTGCCTTTGCATATCCGGCACGAGCAAACCCAACAAAATCACTCGCAGTAAGGTCGAGAAAGCGCCCGCCATCGGGACGCCAGAATTTTCCTACAATGCCAATGACAAGCTCTTCGCTCGGAACCTCTGCTAAGACAACAAACCCTGTGCCTTGGAGCCGCTGAGGTAGATCGACGGGGACGCGACTCCGGGTCGGTCGCTTTCCAGTTCGGATGGTCATCAATAGGCGTACTAGCCGAAGGTCGTTGAAGTCGGAGCACAGAAGACACCGATAAACCACGGAAGGCGAGGCATTGATGCGGATTTCGTAGAAAGCACTGACGTCATAGATCGGCAAGAATTCGTCGATGCGTGGGCGGTCTGGGGCGGTTGTTGTCACATCCGAATCTTAATTTATGGGCATCACGCTGCCACAAGGAGTTGGCATCGACGATTTACGATGTCGCGTACCAATCGGAGTGCGCCGACCACCTGCTGCACGAGAGGCACTGGGTTTCAGTCCACTGGTGGAGGCATGCTGGGCAGACGCCTCCCGTATCGAAAGTGTTCCACTCGTGTCCGCAGGTGCAAAACCATTTGTCCTCCTTGCGGGGCGTCCAGCCGCAGAGCGGGCAGCGGATGCGTGGATCGGAGGGACCTTGGGTCTTATCCTCGTCGAGTTCGCGATCCAAAACAACTGACGATTTGGCAACGTCACTCAAGAGAGTCGAAGTCCCGGCTAGGCGAAGAGCCGATTCTGGGTCTCAGCAAGTTCTACAAGGCGACAGCATTCTTCGTCACCGTTCGCCACGTGATTGCTCCGCGCTGGACGTATTCCACTTCGCCTTGTAGGCTACACCCGTAGATTCTCATCGGTGATCGCCTATGACTCAACCAGTCGATGCAACGCCTGCGAGAAATCGTCACTCAAATTGGTCCAGGAGCAACGGCTGCCACTGTGGAAGAGGCCGTTGCTTGCGAAATGGTGGTTCTTGCTGTGCCATGGGACGACGTTCCCCAGACTCTGGCAAGTCTTCCCAAGTGGAAAAATCAGATTCTGATTGATGGGACCAATCCTTTTCACGGGAGCGGCGGCAAATTCACACCGGCCGATGTTGGAAACCTGTCTACTAGCCAGATCGTTGCTGCGCTCGCCCCCGGTGCACACGTGGTTAAGGCATTGAACACCATGATCGTGCCCAAGTTGGAAGCGGAACCTATCGTCAACGGAGCGAGAAGGGTCGCGTTTATCTCAGCAGATGACGACGGCGCCAAGGGGCAAGTCGAAATCTTGCTCGCAGATTTCGGCTACTCAGTGATTGACCTTGGAAACCTTCGCGATGGTGGGTTAATCCAGCAAGCAGGCGGCCCTCTCGCAGGGCGCAATTTGTTTGAGGAAGGAGAACGTCATCGATGAAAGCCATTCATCTCACGGCGTACGGCAATCCCGCCCAGAACCTGCAGATGGTCGATGTTCCAGAACCAAACAAGCCCTCCGCAGGCGAAGCCCTTGTGCGCATGGAGTATGCGCCTGTTGACTACAGCGACCTCCTTTTGGCGAACGGAGTGTACTTTCTAAAACCGCAGCTTCCTTCTGTCATTGGAGGTGAAGGTACAGGGATCGTCGAGGCAATCGGGCGGGGAGTTACCAGTCTCAAGCTGGGCGACCGGGTTACGATCCCGTTTCGAACATTCACCTGGGCTGAAAAAGTCCTTGCTCCGGCCGACGGTCTTTTCGTCGTTCCTCCTTCAGTCGATGCCAAGACGGCCTCAATGTTGAACATCAATCCTACGACGGCAGTTCTTCTCTTGGACGAATTTGTAAAGCTAAAGCCTAAAGACTGGATCGTGTTAAATGCAGCAAATTCCCAGATTGCGAGATGCCTGATCGCGATCGCAAAATCGCGCGATCTTAACGTCATAGGTATTGTCAGGCGGTCCGAGCTTATCCCAGAACTTGAAAAGCTGGATGTTGATTTCGTCGGCGTCGAATCGCCGGAACTCCCAAAGCAGATTGAGAGTGCAACGGGCGGAATGCCGATATTTCTCGGTCTTGATGCTGTAGGTGGTCCATCGGCAGCGACGATCGCAGGCGCGCTCTCGCCGGGCGCTCATTTTGTCAGCTATGCTTGGCTGAGTGGTTTGCCGATCCACCTGCCGCAAGGCGACCTCATCGGCAAGAGATTGCACATCCAGGGTTTCTGGATGTACTACGAGGAGTTTCTGCCCAGAATGCGTGCGGCGCTGACCGAGGCGACACAAGTAGTCGCCTCCGGAAAACTGAGTCTCCCAATCAGCGCAACATACAAGCCGTTTCAAATTAAAGAAGCAATCCAGCACTACCAGCGTGGTGGCAAGGTTCTACTGGATTTCGATCACCCAAAATAGGACCTGCCAGACGATGCAGGACGCGGGGATGATGGTAATGAACGGACTGGAGCTCGGCGACTGCGATGAAGAAATGACTATTGATCGCAACACTCCATGTGAGGAGATACTGAGAACCGCTCTCATGAACCAAATTGGTGGATTGTCGGCTAACCGGAAGTGATCGGAAGCTGACTTACGGCGATTAGTAATGGGAAGTCGGCTCCCGGGAAGTTGGAAATTACGTTGGCGATGGCCGCCGACTGCGGGCGAGTCACGGTCGACTCGTGAGCCACATTGCGGGGAGCACGCCTGGGCAGGCACAGCCGACAGACGCTCCCCCCGATCTTCATAGCTGAGAACCGCTCGTCTACTGCGCTGGTTGGTTGCTTGCGGACGGTTGGTTCAGCTCTTGCTGCAACTGCAACAGTTGGCGCAGTTGCTCAACATTGGCAGAGTTGGATGTTGGAACGCTCCGCGCACTTGGTTGCAGGGAACCCTGATTGGATTTGGGTGTCTGCTCGAGGACCACGTAGATCGGAGTATCCGCCGAAATCGTCACCACGATGTGCTGGGTGATTGCTAATCGGGAAACCTCCTCATCTCCAGCCTCGCCGACATTGTTGCTGACGCGCTCCCGCATTAGGTCCGACTCGCTCAGCGGCTGGTTCAGACTGCCTTGTCCCACCAACATCGAGCCAGCTTGGCCGATTCCTGACAGCGATCTGACCAGGACGTTCTTTCCCGTGTTCTTACCCTCAACTTTTCCTTTGAGCGGCCGCAAGTCCAAACCCGTGGCGGCGGCCTCGATTGGAACGACCGCACCATCCGGCATCAGCAGAGAATCGAACTGGACGTCAACGTAACCTGAACGATCTCCGTTGCGGATGTGGCCAACCGCTTTTGCGCCCGCAGGGACGATAATTTCTCCGTCCCGCTCATAGTTGTACTCGATCACCGCCAGGACCGGAGTTCGCACTGCGGTGCTGGCCGCTGATTCCAGACGTGCACGCAATCGCGTTCCCGTGGCCAGACCCAATCCCAGTTCCGGTGCTGGATCATTGATTTCGCGGGCCTGAGCACTGCCCGAGTTGGCAGAGACGTTTCGCACGTAGATTAACGAAGACTTCTCCATGGCCTCGCGCTCTGCTTTACCCAAGTCTGGAGTCTCGGCGCCGGTGCCAGTGTTCGAGCCTGGCTGGTACGGCGGCGCTTGCCAGGGCTGCTGGTCTCCGAAAGGCGGTATCGACCCCAGAGTTCCCGCTCCGCTCGCCACCTTTGTCCCCGCTGCCGGCCTAGTCGCAGTTCGTTGTAGATCTCGTTCGTTCAGGAAGCCTTCGTGAGTTTCTTTTGTGACGGGCCGGCCAGAATCAGTGATCGGAAATAGGCTCTTATCGTTGCTCGCGGTGCCGCTCTCCAAGGCCAAATCTTCAGAAGTAGTGGCACCACGACTCTTCACTTTCTGTGGCGTGCCCCGATGGGGCATAGACGTGGCAACGAAGATCAGCAGCGCGATGACGATCGCTCCCGCCCCGATGATTACAAAGCGGTTCTGTTGGATCTGCTGGCCGACTCTCTGTTTTGCTCTGGTTGCAAGCTCGGGCATTGGGGCGTTTGCGTCCGGAGGAAGAGGCAGATCGTTGTTGCGAGCTTCATTTTCCTCTAGCTCCTGAATGACTACAGCGTTGCCGTTGTCGTTGTGTCCGTTTGGATGAATCACTTTGCACCTCCCGTTACCGGAGCCACAAACGCAATCGGCGCCAGGACCGGACGGTCGACCTCTTCCGCTTGGGCAACCGCGAGCAAGAGCCGTTCCCTCGATTCCTTGAAAGTAGGACGGTCGAACACAACGATGCCGTCGGCTCTGGCGCCGGGCGCGAGTCTACGCGAGGTGATCCAGTAGTCTTTGATCGCAACCGGCTCGGCCTTGATCGCCTTTCGATGCTTGTCTTTCGATGTCCCCGCAAGCTGTACTTGCGGCGGCAGTACTTCAATGGTCTGTGCAGAAGAGTTCAGAACTGCGAACGGCACGGCCATCTGTTGTTCTTTCTCTATCGCCTGTCCTACCGCAACCTGCAGTTGCTTGCCTTCCCAATGTGGATTCTCAATCCGTTCTGCCATGAGCAAATCCTGCTCTTGTCTGCCAGGCTTTTCTGGGGCAGTGCTGGTTGGCTGATTTTCTGTAGCAACGTTTTTTGTTTCGCCAACCACAAACACCGGGTGAGTCGACGCAATCAGAAAGCTGCGCGGGCGCTCACAGTAGAGGACATAGTCCACGGGCTCACTACGGTCTGACTTGCCTTGGCTCACCAGGCTCAGCGAGATCTCATGGCCTCCTCTGGTGGTAATCAGGGCGTTGGTTTGCGCAGGTTTTGCGCTGGTTGCTTTGAAAAACACCAACTGCGGCTCGGCTTCGGAGTGGTCAGCCTTAAAGGCCCCCGGATCGCCCAGTACGACCGAGCTGACCTCCTCCAGCACCCGCACCGAACTGACGTATCCTGGCCGCAGGTGCAAGACCACAACCTGTTCTCGGTCAATACTCAAGTTCACGATTCGTGCCTGCGGCAACTCGGTTTGCGCCGAGGCCATGTGGAAAGACAGGAAACAGATCGTTATCAGATGCTCCAAACTCAAACATTTGTTCATCTCACATCTCTTTTCGCAGTGGTATTTTTACTTTCTGATTCAATCCCCGCTTCGCGAAGGTAAGTTGTTCTAATTGCTCGGACGTATCTAACGACATCTAAATTTCGGTAAGCAAGGCATCGCCTGCCGATCGTGTCTTCACCGATGTAATAAGCGGCAGCTACGAGCCTGAGATCGTTATGAAACCGTCGCATCAACCAAGCGAGATAGCGCACGCCACCTGAGACGTTGTGATCGAGATTGCAGCGGTCGGTCACGCCCAACCGCTTGGCAGTCGCGGGCATCAACTGCATTAGCCCCACAGCGCCTTTGGGAGAGATCACGCAGGGCTTCCAATTGGATTCGCGCACGACAAGAGCCCGCGCCAGCGCGACGGGCACTCGGTAGTGTTGCGCGTAGGCCGTGACGTAGTATTCAGCTTCAATTCGTGTTGGTGTCCTAGCCGATTGCGCCCAGCCGATCGAGATCGTGCAAAGCATTTCCGCCACGATGAGTACCAATTTCATGCTGCATTCCCTCGCAAGGCCTCGGCGCTGTACTGCTGCGCGTCAAAGATCAAGCTGGCAAACCCATCCCGCAAAAGCAGCTTGCGTCGATCGGCCTCGGTTTTGGCCAGCAACGGCAGGAGAATGTCTCTCATCTCCGGCGTAATTTGTTCACTTCCCAGAACTTTGAGTGCCTGCGCGAGGTCGAGAATCTCTGAGACCGAGGGTGGCTTTTCCAGGCTCCATCCACGCAGCGCCTTGGCAAGCCCCGCCATTCCCGCGTGGAATTCGCGGCTGGAATCCGGCGTTCTCAGCGCAACAATTCGTGCTTCTCGCTCCGCGGTGGGGTGTTCAACACGAAGATAGAAGCTGCGCCGGCGCAGTGGGTCCCCGATGCGCCGTTCCTCGTTGGACGTGAGCACGACGAACGGAATGCTCTTGGCCCGAATTGTGCCTAGTTTCGGAATGCTGAGCTGCCAGACGCTGAGCAATTCCAGTAACAGGGCCTCAAATGCGTGGTCCACCTTGTCCAGTTCGTCGATCAACAGAACACAGGGCCTTTCACACTGCAACGCGCGCAGAAGCGGCCCAGCGCTGAAGAACTGTTGGTTGTGCAACTCCGTCTGCAGGGACTCCCAATCGACGCTCGCGGACTTGGCCTTCAGTTCGACGCAAAGTCTCTGCAGCGGCTCATCAAACTTGCCGATGGCCTTCTCTTCATTGATGCCTTCGTAGCACTGCAGGCGCTCGACACTTGTACTTGCGGCCTCGGCAACCGCATATGCGAGTTGCGTCTTGCCGCTGCCCGCCGGCCCTTCCAGCAGAACTGGCTTATGCAGCTTGGCGGCCAGAAAAACCGTTGTTGTTGCTATCGAATCGGCAATGTAGCCAGTGGCTCGAAGACCTTCACCAAGCTGCCCCAGCGATGAAAACACTTGTGACTCCTAAAACCCAAGACGGTTCTGACGCCCTGAGTAGCAGGAAGTTAACCTCGAATGAAATTTCGGTCAAATCCGGACAAATTATGGGCAGAAATAACACAGCCGATAGCCGAGCACTTCCAAGCCTCTCTGAATTTGACCCAAAAGTCGATCTGGCATACACATCGCTTGCTGACTGGACCAGCGTAGCCATAGCGCAGTTCGAGGACACTCTCATCAATGAGCGGTTTTCGTCCAACCACAGCAGCTTGGAGCCGGTCGCGAACAAAGGTGAACCATGCGAAATATCGCCGCGCTCGATCCCGAGCTGAACCTTTCAAGGGTCGAGCCCTGGGACGAGCAATCCGGGTCCGACTCATCTGGGGTCATTGTCCCTTTCCAGTCCCGCACGGCTCGTCGTCTGCCTCACGATCGTCGTATTTGCCGCCAGCTTGTCAGCACCAGAGAGCTATCGGAGATCTGGGGTGTTCCGGAAAGCACGCTGCGTTACTGGCGTTCTGCCGAGACCGGTCCGCCCTACGTGAAATTAGGTGGAAGAATCAAGTATGATCTAGCCGACGTAGAACGTTACGTCAGAGCCAACAAGCGAATGCCGTCCGTGCGGGCACATGGAGGCTAGAGCATGGCTCTACACAAACGTGGTGGGGTCTATCACTACCATTTTTGGGTCGACGGTACGCGCTATCGTGGATCCACCAAGAAAACAAACCTTGCGGCGGCCCGACGAGTGGAATCGCTGCTGCTCGCCCAAGCCGAAGAGAAAGGAGATGTAGTTCTCAGAAAGCGCAGCCCGCTGTTGCGTGATTTCAAGACGCGGTTTTTTGAATGGGTGGAAAGCAATACGCAGCTCAAGCAAAAGACCAAAGACTATTACGAGAACGGCTGGCGGTTGCTTGAGGAGACTGACGTAGCAGCGATGAGGCTCAATGCGATTACCAAGGATGATGCTGACCGGCTTACCTTCCCAGGTGGTCCGTCAAATCACAATAATGCTTTGCGCACGCTGCGGCGGATGCTCGGAAAGGCCGAGGAATGGACCATCATCAAGGCTTCTCCAAAGATCAAACTTATGCAGGAACACGCACGGGAGCGCGTCATTGACGCCGAGATAGAAGCCAAGCTTTTGCCTTTCTGCAAACAGCCGCTTCGCGATGTGTTGATGATCATGCGCGATTCGGGGATGCGAAACCAGAAAGAAGTTTTCCGAATGCGATGGGAACACCTGGACTGGGGCAACAAACGATATTTCGTCTACGAGAGCAAATCGCCCAAGGGACGAAGGTTTGTGCCAATCAGTCCGCGGGTTCAACAGGCACTTCTGGCACGATACTCGGAGCAAAAGGAGGGATGGATCTTTCCCTCCAAGCGCGCCGGGGATGGGCATCTGACAACGGTCGCTAAGCAGTTCGAGAAAGCCAGAAAGGAGGCCGGGTTGCCAAACGACCTCGTCCTCTATTGCGCGCGTCATGGCTTTGGAACTGAGATGTACCGTGCAACCAAAAACCTGTTTGCGGTCATGAACGTCATGGGACACACGACCGTGAGCACAACCATGAAGTACCAGCACCAAAACATCGATGAGGTGGCCGCAGTGGCCAGCCGTCGAGTGCAGTAAGGACACAAAAAGGACACAATCGGTGGGACGAGGTTAAGGCCGAAGCTGCCAAGTTGTTGAAAAGATGGTGAGCGCGGAAGGAATCGAACCTTCAACCTACTGATTAAGAGTCAGTTGCTCTGCCAATTGAGCTACGCGCCCTGCATTTTTATTTTAGTGCTTTATACGTTTCCGACTAGCGTCGGAGTGGTTGGCTTTCGCCACACTTTCTCCATTGCCGTTCAATTCGAGCCGACGCTTTGCGTTCGTCCCACCGTCGATGGAGATGCTGTGGTGGTCGAACACTGCCCGCGTTTTGTGCCCTAAAGTATTCATCTTGACTCGGCCGGGTACGCCGGCATTCACGGAGTTTGACGGCAGATTTCCGGAGATCGTGAACGATTAGCCCTTCATATTTATACCATGCGTAGCTGTCCTCGTCCTCCGGCTACAGCAGACTCCGCAGTCCGATCCTGAGGCCGCATCTGGGGTTTCTTGCTTTGCGTTCGCAGGTTGTGATTCTGTGACGCGTTAGGGATCCTATGTAGGAATGGCTCCAGACAAAGCGAAAGAGTACGACGCCAACCGCGGCAACTGTCTGGAACCGGTAGCGCAGCTACGTCAGCTCGAAAAAGTTCTGTAGGCCGGCCAAGGACAGCAGGGGCGTTCGAGGAGACACAAAGAAGAGCAGACAAACGCCCGCTCAGACTGCTTTCTTCCGTCTCACTTGTGTGTCATCGTCCGGTGGCTCAAGCTTCTCGATATCGGCAGGTGAAAACGGGTATTCAACAACCATGCTCTGAAGCCGCGCTACGTGCTGGCGCAGCAATTGCTGTAGTTCAGACAGAATGGGCTGGAACTGCTCCGAATCGCGTGCGGCAATGGCTTGAGCGCACAACTCGCGGATTCGTCTTTGCAACGTAACATCGTAAGTCACAACTATGTCCTGAAGTCTTAAAGAATCGCATCTCACAGGGAATTGTTCCATACCGCGAATACCGTAGTTAAACGAGATGGTTCCGAAGCTTCGGGCTCAATCTGCGGCCGCCGCAATCTCTCCAAGCCCAGCTTTCAGGTCCGCCGCCAGCAGCCGGTGAAACAAATGCTCACCCGCTTCGCGACGCGCTGAGAGTCTGCCTGCGCCATAGGCGCGCGACTTCAATCCACGCTGCACCGCCTCACAAATTCCCAGGTCTTCTTCCTGAACGCCAGCGCCTACGGCCACACTTTGCTGGTTGTATTCGCGTTGTGCTTCGCTGACGTCGGCGAAATAAAAATCAAAAATAACGCGGCAATGATTGACATCAATGGGCAGCACGAGGTTCGTATCCATGTAGCCTTCGTAGCAATTGATCATCAGATTGGGATACTGCCAGAAATACCAGGCGCGATCGCCCTTGCGGGTCGCCCCGGTTGATGCGTCTTCGCTCGAAGCCACCATCGGGCTCGATTGCAGGCAATACCGATCCTCATTTTCGATGGTGTATTGCTTGTAATCGAGCACCGAATTCAGCCCCTTGTGCAGATGGGGGACGTGATATCCGCCGTCGAGATAATTATCGACAAACACCTTCCAGTTACAATGGATCTCATAGACACGGGTATCGAAGTAATGGAGCTTGTTCACTTCAAGCGGCGAAATTCGCTTCACTAATCTGCCCAAAAAATCGCACAGCGGCGCGGCTTCCGGATCGAGATTCACAAAGACAAATTTTTCCCAGCTCTCGACCTTGATTGGTGCGAGCCCGTTCTGTTCACGCTCGAAGTTTTTCACGCCGTCGAATTCCGGCATTCCTTTCAGCGAACCATCCAGTCCATAATTCCAGCCGTGATAGGGGCAATGCAGGATGGAAGCCTTGCCACACGCTTCCGTAACCACCGCAGCCGCATGATGCCGGCACACATTGTAGAAAGCACGCAGCAGGCCGTCGTTGCCCCGCACCACGAGGATCGGCTCGCCCACGAGACTCGCGGTGACGAACTGCCCGGGCGATTGCAGTTGATCGACGCGTCCCACCATCTGCCAGGTCTTGCTGAAGACTGAACTGGCTTCGAGCTCGGCTATGCGGGAATCCACGTACCAAGGCGCGGGAATGGTGAACGCTTCCGCCAGCGGCGCCTCCGCGTTGTACGCCGCGAGGATGTTTTTCAAGGAAGTCGCTGTGATCATTTCGATTAGGATCGGAGTCCGTGATTCATGCCGCCTGCTCGGTCCCGATCGCTCTTTTCAACACTTCCAAGAACTGGGTGATGCGCGCTTCCTTCCGCTCTGCGGCATTGCCCTGACGGCGAAACAGTCCGGGATCCAGCTCTTCGATCAGCAGAGCATCCTGAAATCTTTCAACCACCCAATCGAGAATCGAAACCACCATCTCGATGTCGAGGTCGCGGCGGAGTTCGCCCCGTTCGAGGCCAAAGCGTACGAAGTCGACGCGTCCGTAAGGATCTTCGGCGATCAGGAATCGATTAATTTCGCGGCGCAGGCTCAGGTCGGTACCGTACTGGCCGAGCAAGTAGACGCGGTAAGGAATCCAGTCTTCACGCAGCATGTGTTCGGTCCGCACCAGCCAGTAATAAAGCACATCGAAAAAACCACGCTCCCGCACTTCGCCAGGCACGTTTAAATAAGGAGAGAAGGAACGGACAGCTTTTTTGTAGGCCTCGAAGAACAAACCATCTTTGCTAGTGAAGTGCTGGAAGATGGAACCCTTGGCTATGCCCAATCCCGCGGCAATATCGCCCACCCGGGCGGCGTTGTAGCCCTGTTCCGCAAAATGGCGCATTGCGGCATCGATAATTTTGGCCCGCTTGTCTTCCGAACGCGGGCGTGGGGGCAAATTTCTATATCGAGGCGGGGAGACGAGGCTGCTGCTGATGCCACTCATGGTTTGACCTCAAGTCATGGCAATGTAATCAATAAACGATTTAATTACAACTGTATTTTTCTGCGCCAGAATCGTTTAATTGGCCTTGGAAAGCTGTAGAACGACCAATCAGCTCTTTGGGTTGGAGGAGTTAACCGAGGAGTAAATAATTCGGAGGTCCCGCAAGGGACCTCCTACCGGGAACGGGCCAGCAGCGGATCGCCCGTTCTTCGCGTTCGCAGCATCCTAGGGCACCCCGCGGCTGCGATTGTCAAAACCGCATCAAGAAATTGTCATTAATTTGTAACAAGACTGAGAGACCGGGGATCTAGTGTCGCGGTGACGTAAATTCGATTGTGTAAAAAGCGAGAGGGTGTAAGTTGGCTTTGGCCTCACAAGCTGAAGCCTTTCCAAAAAGGAGACCTACACCCGATGGCGAAAGTAACACCGATCACTGAGCATTTCCAACATTTTGTAGCGGAGTTGCAGGAGAGTTTCTGGGGCGATCTGCAGGGCCGAGTGCAGCAGGCGGCGCAGAAGTTTTTTCAGCAGCTGAGCGAGCGGCAGCGCGATCTGTACATGGTGAGCCGGCGCTACCAGCGGTCAGAGCAGCGCCAGGATTATCGCAACGGATATTACGAGCGGGATTTTGTGACCAAGTTCGGCACCCTACGCTTGCGCATCGCCCGCAGCCGCAAGCGGGGGTTTCTGCCGGAGGTGGTGAAGAAGTTTCAGCGCCGGGCGGAAGAAGTGACGGTGATGATTCGCGAAGCCTTTCTGCGCGGCATCTCCACCCGGCAGGTAGGCCGGGTGGTAGCCACGCTGACGGGAGAAACGGTAAGTCCGCAAACCGTGTCGCGCATCACCCGCTCGCTGGACGAGATGGTGCGGCAGTTCCATCAGGCGCGGCTGAGCGACGATTACGCGTATCTGTTTTTGGACGGGGTGAGCCTGCGCATGCGGCGTCCCGCGGGGCGCAAGCGGGTGCACATGCTGGTGGCCTACGGGGTGCGCCAGGACGGCACCCGCCATCTGCTGGCCTTTCTGCGCAGCCGGGGCGAGAGTCAGGCCGACTGGGAGGGGCTGCTGCAAGATTTGTACCGCCGCGGACTGGAGGGTAAAAAGTTGCTGCTGATCGTCACCGACGGCTGTCCCGGCCTGGCGGCCGCGATCCAGACGGTTTATCCGCGGGTGGCGCATCAACGCTGCTGGGTGCACAAGATGCGCAATATTTTAGAGCACGTGCGCAAACGCGATTACGACGAAGTGAAGCGGGGAGCGCAGGCCATTTATCGGGCCGACAGCCGCACCCAGGCGCAAGCCGCCTTTCGTCGCTTCCGCTCGCGCTGGTCGCGAGACTACGGACCCATGGTGCGGCGCCTGGAGCGCGATCTGCCGGAACTGTTGTCGTTCTTCGCCTTGCCCCGTCATTTATGGAAGAAAGTGCGCACGACCAACGTGATCGAGCGCTGCTTCGTAGAAGTGCGAAGGCGAACCCGGCCCATGGTCTGCTTCGTGAATGTGCAGAGCGTGGATCGCATCATCTATTCCATCTTCCAGAGATTCAATCTAGAATGGGAAACTCGCACCCTCAACCTATTTACACAAGCAGCTTGACATCACCCCGACGCCCACCCGATTGCCATCTCTTGCCGTGTGGGGTTATCATTACAAGTACACCTCTGCTCCGCTTTTACCCTTGTAATTCTGCGCTCGATTCTGCATCGCGGGCGACGAGTGTGTGCGACCCCGCAATCGCGGCTGGGCAGCCGCACAATTCACGTTCCAGGGAGTTTGCCGTTGAAGAAGGGAAAAGCTGCGGTCATTGTAGGCGCGCAATGGGGCGACGAGGGCAAAGGCAAAATTGTCGATGTGCTCTCGCAGGATTTTTCTATCGTGGCGCGATATGCCGGCGGTCACAACGCTGGCCACACGGTCATCATCAATGGTAAGAAGTTCGTTCTCCAACTTGTGCCTTGCGGAGTGCTGCGTCCGGGCTGCCGTAGCGTCATCGGAAATGGGGTCGTGCTTGATCCCATGGCGTTCCTCAAAGAAGTTGCCGCTCTGCGCGAAACAGGCGTCAAGGTAGACGACGGCTTGTTTGTGAGCAATCGCGCGCACGTCATTTTGCCTTATCACCGCTTGATTGAGTTGGCGGCGGAAAACGCGCCCGGACGGGTGAAAATCGGCACGACTTCTCGCGGCATTGGTCCCACCTATGAAGACAAGATGGGCCGCCGAGGGCTGCGCGCTGCCGATCTGCTCGACCTGCAACTGCTGAAGACCCACATTCAAAACGCGTGCCACGAAAAAAATATGATCGCGCACGCACTGTTCAATTCCGAACCGCTTGATGCCGACAAAATGTACGAAGAGTACGCTGAAGCTTCGGGAAAAATCGCCCCATTCGTGTGCGACACCGCTGCGTTATTGAATAAAGCTTTGGCCAGCGGCGACTCTATCGTATTCGAGGGCGCGCAAGGAACCATGCTCGATATCGATCACGGTACGTATCCATTTGTCACTTCTTCGAGCGCCACTTCGGGAGGAGCGGTCACGGGTAGCGGCGTGGCTCCCACGGCGATTGACACAGTCATAGGCGTCACCAAGGCGTACTGCACGCGAGTTGGTGGCGGACCTTTTCCCACCGAGGCCCAGGACGCAAACGGAGATATGCTGCGTAAACGAGGCAACGAATTCGGAGCGGTAACGGGACGGCCGCGCCGCTGTGGCTGGATTGATTTGCCACTCTTGCGGTACGCTGGCATGATTAATGGCATTTCCTGGCTGGTGGTAACCAAGCTCGACGTGCTGGATGAATTGGCGGAAATTCCGGTGTGCGTTGGATATAAAATCAACGGCAAAGAAACCGATGAAGCGCCCGCCCAGGATAGTGGCTATGCTCAGATTAAATGCACCTATCGTAAAATGCCGGGCTGGCGCACTGCGACGCAGGGAATTACGAAATTGGAGAAACTGCCGAAGGCTGCGCGCGAATACCTGGCGTTCATCGAGAAGGAAAGCGGGGCGCGCATCGGCATGGTTTCGACCGGCCCTGGCCGGGAGGAAACTATCTTCGTGGATGAGTTCGCGGCGAAACTTGGAGAATTGACAGGATCGAGAACCCGGGCGCAGGCAAAAATCTAAGAACGGAGCTGGCAATGGTCGTTCTGGTTGTAACGTGGATGGCGAAGGTGGGTCGTGAAGCCGATGTTATCGGCGTGTTTTCCAAACTAACCGAAGAATCCCGCAAGGAGCCCGGATGCGTGGTGTATCAGGTGCATCGGCACAAGACCGAGCCTCGACGATTTTTTATTTATGAACAGTACAAGGATGATGCCGCACTGGAAGCCCATCGCGCCGCGCCGCACTTCCTGCAGTACGCGAAGAAAGAGCTGCCGAAGTTAGGCGAACGCATTGAAGGCCAGTTGTACGAACCGCTTGGGTAAGACACTGCGATGTTCGAAAGAGATGCAGCACGGACCGCGGCACTTCGATTTCACATTTTAAATGCAATGATGGATGATTCCGAGGATGTGGAGCAAGTGTATCTTTTCGTAAACGAAAACCGCTTCGCAACGGGACTTCAGCCTGAATTTTGCCTGCGTGAGATTATCGATGAAATGAAACTTATGCTTGAAGAAGGCTACATCAATGCTGATTACTCAAATGACGAAAAACTAGCGCCGCTCGGTGACGTTAACCAGTTAATGTTTCATCATTACTGGTTCTCGCCGACCCAGAAGGGCAAGGAAGTCTGGGCCGGCCACCTATAATTTAAGAGGCCGACGACTGTATCACTTGTCCGCCATCAGCACACCGCCTGATGCGTAGCTTTCCTTCGAGACTTCATGGAAGGTCACTACCACTGCTTCACGGTGCGCGCCTGCCTCTTCGACCATTGCATCGGTGATGCGTTTCGCCAGCTTGCGTTTCTGATCCGCGGTACGGCCGGTCAGCATCGTGATTTGTACTAGGGGCATAGAGTTATTCCTGCCTACAAGACGGAGATCCCTCACTTCGTTCGGGATGACGTCGCGCGGCTCAGACGCCGCGCAAACGCCGTCACTTGGCCAGTTCGTATCCAGCAAAGAAATAACTCAACTCGAAGCGGGCCGTGTCATCGGCGTCCGAACCGTGAATGGCGTTGTGTTCGATATCGCTCGCCCATTTCTTGCGAATCGTCCCTTCTTCGGCATTGGCGGGATTGGTGGCGCCCATAAGCTTGCGCAAATCGGCGATGGCGTTCTCTTTCTCCAGCGCCAAAACCACGATTGGGCCGCTCGACATGAAATCAGTTAACGAGCGGAAAAACGGGCGCGTGGCATGCACGGCGTAAAATTGCTCCGCCTGGTGCTTGGAAATTTCGAGCATCTTCATGGCTAGTATTCGGAAACCGTTTTTCTCGAATTGCTCGATGATGTCGCCTACAGCATTCTTGGCAACTGCGTCCGGTTTGATGATGGTAAAAGTGCGTTGCAGAGTCTTCATAGTTTAGTCGTTCGTCCTCGGTCGATCGTCTGTGGTCCTAAGCTCTCGCCGTAACTCCCATCGCTGCCACAACTGTCTCGCCAATATCGGCAGGCGATTTGGCTACGCGAATACCGGCTGCTTCCATCGCTTTAATTTTTTCGGAGGCGGTCCCCTTACCGCCGGAGATGATTGCGCCCGCATGCCCCATGCGGCGTCCCGGAGGCGCGGTTTGGCCGGCGATGAAACCGACCACCGGCTTTTTCATTCGAGACTTCACGTATTCTGCAGCAGTCTCCTCGGCGTTGCCGCCGATTTCGCCGATCATTACTACCACTTCAGTTTGCGGATCTTTGTTGAATAGTTCCAGCGCATCCAGGAAGTTAGTACCGATTATCGGATCGCCACCGATCCCGATCGCGGTCGACTGTCCTATGCCGCGCGTGGTTAGCTGATAAACCGCTTCGTACGTCAGAGTGCCCGAGCGCGAGACGATACCGACTGAGCCTTCCAGATGGATTCGAGCGGGCATGATTCCGATTTTGCATTTGCCGGGAGAAATGATCCCCGGGCAGTTGGGACCGATCAGGCGGGAGCGCCGGTTCTGCAAGTACTCCCAGGCGCGCACCATATCAAGCGTGGGAATGCCTTCGGTGATGCAGACGATCAGTTCTACCTCAGCGTCCGCGGCCTCCATGATCGCGTCGGCTGCGAACGGTGGCGGGACGAAAATCACCGAGGCATCGGCCCCCGTCTTATCGACCGCTTCTTGCACAGTGTTGAAGATGGGCCAGCCTTCGTGAGTGGTGCCGCCTTTGCCGGGCGTAACTCCACCGACGATCTTGGTGCCGTACTCCGCGCACGCCTTGGCATGAAATGTGCCTTCACGCCCAGTCAGGCCTTGCACGATGACTCGCGTCGATTTATCTACCAGAATGCTCATAAAGTTTACCTATGAATTCTATAGCGCCGGCATCTTGCCGGCTGTCCCGATGGCATCCTGCCCTCGGCAGCGAAGACGAGACGCGTTCGCGACAGCCGCCGAGACGGCGGCGCTACAATTACTTCGCCGCAGCGACCACTTTCTCGGCTGCGTCTTTCATGGTTTCGGCCACAATAAAATTCAATCCTGATTGCTTGAGGATCTCCCGCCCGGCCTCGACGTTAGTTCCTTCCAATCGCAGCACAATGGGCAATTGAATATGAGTTTTTTGCGCCGCCTCGACGACTCCTGTGGCCAGCGTGTCGACGCGAAGGATGCCACCAAAAATATTAATCAGCACCGCCTTCACGTTTTTATCACTCAGCAGAATTTCGAAAGCATGCGTCACCTGTTCGGCATTGGCTCCGCCGCCTACATCAAGGAAATTCGCCGGCATTCCGCCTGCGTACTTGATGATATCCATGGTTGCCATAGCCAAACCCGCGCCATTCACCATGCAGCCCACGTTTCCGTCGAGCTTGATGTAATTCAGGCTGTACTTTGAAGCCTCGACTTCGAGCGGGTCTTCCTCCGCAGTGTCGCGAAGTTCGCGCAGATCAGGATGCCGGAATAGCGCATTATCGTCGAAATTCATTTTCGCGTCTAAAGCAAATAAGCGGCCATCGCTGCAACTGACGAATGGATTAATTTCCATCAACGACGAATCTGTCTCTTGAAAGGCGCGAAAAAGTCCCGTCATCAACCGCACAGCTTCATTAATCTGGGGAGGTTTCAGCCCCAGCTTGAACGCCAATTTGCGAGCCTGGAACGCCTCTAGTCCCATCCCCGGCTCGATGTACTCTTTGAGAATAGCGTCAGGATTTTCCGCCGCGACTTGCTCAATTTCCATGCCCCCCGCGGCGGATGCCATAAAGACTGGTTTGGCTTCCACGCGATCGATAACGATTCCCAAGTAAAGTTCTTTCTCTATGGGCAAAGTTTCTTCGATAAGCAGACGGCGGACCAGGCGGCCTTCGGGCCCGGTCTGATGCGTCACCAGCGTCATCCCCAGAATCTTGGAGCCAAGCTCAGCCGCTTCCTCGATGGATTTCGCGATCTTCACGCCGCCGCCCTTGCCGCGGCCTCCAGCGTGGATTTGAGCTTTCACCACAACTCCGCTCGCTCCTGCATCAAACAATTTCTTTGCAGCAGCTTCGACTTGCTCACGGGTTTCAGCCATGTCGCCGCGCGGCACCGCGACTCCATACTTCTTCAGAATCGCCTTCGCCTGATACTCATGAATTTTCATAACATTCCAGATTCACTATGATGGGCAGGACGTGCTTGCAGCTCACAAACGCGGCAGCAAACACTTGATTCTATAGAACGCTCGCACATTGGGCAAACGCTCGCGTGAAGAACAAGGACCTATAGTTTCAAGTAGGAGCATAGCGTTTCGTCCGCGCATCATGCTTCCACGATGCTACTCTGGTCCCTCGATGATGACGATAACGATTATCGACGCGCTCCATCGCATTGCCAATCACCGCCAATCCCTCTCCCGTGAAGAGGCGCGTGTTGTCATGGCGGCAGTGCTGGAGGGCAAGTACACCGACACTCAAATTGCTGCCCTGCTGGTTGCGTTGCACATGAAGGGCGAGACGGTCGAGGAGATTGTTGGTTTCGCGGAAGCCATCCGCGGCGCAGCGGCCCCACTTGGCCTCCCGCCAGATCACACTGTGGACGTGAGCGGAACTGGACGCGACGCCTTGGTGGATACTTGCGGAACGGGCGGTGATGCCAGCGGTACCTTCAACATTTCGACTGCGACGGCCCTTGTAGTTGCGGGGGCCGGCGTGCGCGTAGCCAAGCATGGCAATCGTAGCGTGACATCAAAGTGCGGTTCGGCTGACGTCATGGAAGCGCTTGGGGTACGCATCAATTTGCCTCCCGTGCGGCTCGCTGCCTGCCTCGAGGAAGTTGGAATCTCGTTTCTCTTTGCTCCGACCATGCATTCGGCGATGCAACATGTGCAAGCCGCCCGCCGCGAACTGCGTCTGCGGACCGTGTTTAATTTGCTGGGGCCGCTGACCAATCCCGCGCACGCCTCAGCTCAAGTAGTCGGAGTCTATTCCGCGGCGCTGGTAGAAAAATTGGCAGAAGCACTCAGTATGCTGGGATTGCATCGAGCGCTGGTTGTACACGGGTTGGATGGTCTGGATGAAATTACCATTACTGGCCCTACGCGTATTGCTGAGGTGCGCTCGGGAACGCTGCGCACTTACGAAGTCACGCCGGAGGATTTTGGCATGAAGCGAGGCACGCTGGATGACATTTCCGGTGGCGACGCGGCCGCCAACGCAGCGATCATTTCGGAGGTCCTCTCAGGCAGGAAATCACCGCGACGCGACGTGGTCCTGCTCAATGCCGCCGCCGCCCTGGTGGCGGCTGGCAAGGCCGACCATCTGGCGGAGGCTCTTCCCCTGGCATCGAAATCGATCGATTCAGGCGCAGCCGCCCAAAAACTACGCGCCTTGGTGCAATTCACGAACGCCGGGCAGTGATTACGAGGCAGCTTGCTTTTTCAAACGCTCAATTTGCCCTAGATGATTCTCGTCATGAGTTCTCATTTTCTCTACGTAATCAGCAACCGTGACGTCGTGTTGCAGTTCAGGATGGTAGGCGGATTTCTCGAGGTCTTCCGCTTTAAGGCGGCGCAACAATCGCACATTGTGATGCCGGTTCAATCCGTAGAGCGCAATTAGCTCGGGAGCAGGCGTTTGCATGTAGCCGAGATTCCGCGCCCATGCATCCTGGTCCATGGGCGCGATTACAGGTTTGTTGTCTGCGAGCATTTGCCGAAAACGGTGAGCGAACACGATTTCGATGTCCGCCAGATGGCCGAGAACCTCGAGGATGCTCCACTTTTCCGGCGACGGCTTGTAGCGCAATTTCGAGTCGGGTAAGCCCGAAACCGCTGCTGCGATTTGTTTGGGACTCTGCTCTGCTGCGTCCAGATGTTTTTTTAGATCAGCTTCTGTCACGGAATGCCTCGGCAATTTCCAATTACTGGGTCAGTCTTGAATCGTCCACGCAAGATTCCTCGCCCCGCTGGAGAAAACCCGGGGATTCGGAATGACCTTCTACAAAAGTGCAATCTACGAAGCGGCGCGAATTTCGCCTTTGCTTTGATCCGCGCGGAAGCGCAGCAGGGCCGCAATGTTTCCCGCGCGGTCAAAGTCCGGGTCCTCTTTCACATAAAGCAACTCGATGTCGCGCTGGATGGCCGCTGGAATAATCGCTTCGGTCACGTCTTCGATCTCGCGAGTTTCATGCCCGCATACTGGACACTCGCGCACCATGCGAGTATCGAGATGGCCGCAGTTCGTACACTCGACCGCCAGATGCGAAAACTTGTCTCCGATCAGCAGAGTTTGCACTTCTCCCAGTTCCAGCGAGCGGAGAACACGACGCAAACCGGTTACTCCGCGGGCATTGCTTTTAGCCTGGCTAATGGATTCGCGGGCAAGGTCTCTGCAGCGTAGATCAATTGATTCTCGCAAGATGCGCGTAGCTTCCTCGCGTATTTGATCATTGGTGATGCGATTGAGATCGGCCGAGAAGTGACCGAGCAAAACTTTTTTCACATAAGGATGCAGTTGTGCTTCGAGTTCGCGCCAACTGGTTTCGTGGCACCCGATGATGAGCTTCTCATACAACCCTTTCTCCAGAGTTGCGCTTAGGTGCTCCGCTATACCCTTGAAGTGATGCAAGGATTCATCGTCGATACGGCGCTGGGCATGGCCTCCATCGTACCCGGCGAAACCGTCACTACGCCCCGGGCGGGCTGGAAGCGTGCGGAACATTCCTTCCCGCTCTTTCAGTTCATCCACCCGCAGATCGAAAAAACGTGCTTTGTGGCGGTCTACAAGCACGACGCACAGTCGAGGGTGCGCGCCCAGAAGCATCGCCAACGGCTTCAAATGAAATTGCCGGTTCACGAAAAGCTGCGTACCCGGCAACTGCGAAGGCAGATCGAACTCTCGCCAGAAATTGCGGCTGCCGCATGCGAACACCGCTCGAGCGCGGGCTTGATTGCCATGCAGGTTTTCGGCCAGTTCGAGTATGCGGTTCAGGTCCGCACGAGTGCTTCCGTTCTTGCTGTTCTTCTCCGCCTCGCGCAGAGCTTTACGAACCAGATCTTTAGCGAGAATGGTTTCCTCGCGGTGAGATTTATTTTGAGGTGTATGCGGCTCGAAATAGAAACTGAGGGCGCAGCCTTCATCACCATTGGTACGAAATTGAGCCAGCTCACGGATCTCTTCGCGAGTAATCATCACAACGTCTCCTGAGTTGCTACCAACTGTTTTAAGCTTTCGCTGACGCCAATCGTACCGTCTTCGACTGAAGGCGGTTGGCGAGCGGAGCCAGATGCCGCAAATGCTCGCGCGCCTGTTCGATGGAAGATCGCACCTCGTCTGGTTTGCGGTCGGTAATAACGCCAATTTCATCCAGCGAAAATCCTTCGAGAGCGTGCAGAATAAAGGCTTCCCGATCGGCGCGGTTTGCGTTCCCGAGAGCGAAGTGCACGAGCGTAATCATTTCGTCGGATGACGCAATATCTTCTGGCGTAGACGTGCGCCTGTCGGCAATCACATTTTCTCCAGTCAGCGTTTCGTCTGGTTGATGGAACTGCAGTTCGGGTTCGTCACTAGCGCGAACGTTGGGACGGCGCGCGGAGTCCTCCAGATGAACCGAGAGCAGGCTCTCCGGGCTACGGGCGGATAAATCATCAATGACGCGCAGCGCCAACCGGTATAGCCAAGGCTCCAACGCAATACTTTCGGGTTTCTCGCTGCCATTGGTTCCATCGCTCAATGCGCGAGCAATGGCTTCGTCGATAACTTCGTCTTTGCTGACGAAATCTACAGTGATCTCCTCCGCAGTCTCGCGGAAATAAAGTTCGCGCGCAACGAAGCGATCGAGTCGTCCTAGACTGGCATTCACATAAGAGCGAATGTCATCGGATGAAGCCATCGGCACGTGTACGGCGGCAACAGTATCTTCGAAAGCAACCTGTGACTGGGGTCGGAAATCGGCTACCCGGCGACGTTGCCACTTATGCGAATTGCGCAGAAGGTCTTTATGTTTGCTGATCTGCTGCAGCAAATCGTCGAAGGCTGCTTTCACAGCTGACGGCGCGTTCGCGGCAGATTTCTGCGCAGACATCTGTCCCGAGGGCAGGCGCAGGTTCAGGGATACAGTTATTCCCTCGCGCGCCGAACTCTGTTCCACCACTCCGCGCAGATGCACTAATTCCGGCCGGAATACCTGCAATCGCTTCCGCAGCTTGTCCACCAGGTGGTTGACTTCTTTTTCAATGTCGGGAGTTTTACGGTCTTTATAGCTGATATGAACATTCATTATCAGGCCTCGGATCACGGAAGAGATTCCGCGAAGAATTCCGGTTCCTTACCAGCCGATTCTACACCCGGCTCGCGGGCGGCAAACACAATTTGCACAGCTAAAAAACACTTTTGCGTTTCGTATCTCACAGCGATACACAGAAACCTGTATGCGCAATGAGAAAGACCGGAGGCGAGCTCCATGCAACGGGTGCTGCCCTCCGCGATTCTAAGGTTTAAAGGTGAGTTAATCATATGAAGTCGTTCATATTATTTTTTCTCTTATTTCTTCTTACCCTCGCAGAGGCTGCCTGCGGCGGCGGTTCGGCGACTACAGGAAGTGGAACTCCTCCGACCAGCGGAACCAGCACCGTCCCTGTATTTGCCCATGTCTTTATAGTGATGGAAGAGAACCATAGCTACGGGGATGTGATCGGCAATGCCAGCATGCCTTACTTCAATAGTCTGGCGACTTCCTACGGGCTGGCTACTCAATATTATGCCGACGCCCATCCTTCTCTTCCCAATTACTTCGAATTAACGGCTGGAGAAGGACTTTCAATTACAGGCCTGCAAGGCGACAATTTTCCTGGCCCGGTGACACAAGATAACGTCGTCCGAGCATTGACCGCGGCTGGGAAGACTTGGAAAAGCTATGCTGAGTCACTGCCTTCAATTGGCTACATAGGAACCGACGCCGGCGAATACGTTAAGCGTCATAATCCGTTTGCGTACTTTTCCGACGTGATCAATAGCCCCACACAAGCTGCCAACATCGTGCCGTTCAGTCAACTCGCCACCGACATCGCCAACAACACGGTTCCTGATTACGCGTTCATCGTTCCCAACCTCAACGATGACGCGCACGATTGCCCTGCGGGATTGTCGACGTGCACTGATTCGCAAAAGCTCGCGGCAGCAGATCAGTGGCTTCAAACTAACATCGACCCAGTGATTAAGAGCTCAGCTTACCAGGGTGCGGTGATGATTATCGTTTTCGATGAAGGCGACATCACGGATCTCGCCAATGGCGGCGGCCAGGTTCCGGCAATCATCGTGAGTTCGAAGAGCAAGGCGGGCTATCAATCGACCACCGTCTACCAGCATCCGAGCGCGCTGCGCTTAAGCCTAAAGGCACTTGGCGTGACTGATCTCCCAGGAGATGCCGCAGCCGCGCCGGATATGGGAGAATTTTTTCAGTAGCTCGGCGAAAGCTTATACGGCAACTGTAACTGACGTTTCGGTTCGAATTACGGGACGATACAAAGTGTCGCGCTCGATGGGTTCGCGTCCGGCTTCGCGGATCAGGCGCACCAGTTCTTCCCGGCGCATGCCTTGTGGGGTGGTCGCGCCGGCATCGTGGTAAATCTTTTCTTCGATTACCGTGCCGTCGATGTCATCGGCGCCGAAACGCAAAGCGATCTGCGCAATCTTCGCAGTCATCATTTGCCAGTACGCTTTGATGTGCGGGAAATTGTCGAGCACAAGGCGGCTCACGGCAATCTGTTTGATATCGAGCATGCCGCTGGTTTTAGGCAAATGCTGCAGAGGAGTGTTGTCGGGATGAAAAGCCAGTGGGATAAAAGTTTGGAAACCGCCGGTTTCATCCTGCAGATCACGAAGTTTCAACAAGTGATCGACGCGGTCTTCGTCATTTTCCACGTGGCCGTAGAGCATGGTCGCGTTGGATTTCAGACCAATCTGATGCGCGAGCTTTGCAGTTTCCAGCCACTGATCGCCGTCGATTTTGTGATCGCAGATGATATGACGAACGCGATCGGAAAAAATCTCAGCTCCACCGCCGGGTAGGGAATCCACACCCGCAGCCTGCAATTGTTCGAGCGTCTCACGAATGGAAAGCTTGGCGCGCTTCGCCAGATACGCGACTTCAACCATGGTGAACGCTTTTAAATGCACCTGCGGAAAGCGCCGCTTGAGGCCGGAGATCAAGTCGAGGAAGTATTGAAATGGCAGATCAGGATGCAAACCGCCGACAATATGGAACTCCGTAACCGCTTCGCTGTATCCCGAGGCCGCGGTTTGGAAAGCTTCTTCAAGGGCCATGGTATAAGCGCCAGGTGTGTCTTTTTTTCGACCGAACGCGCAGAGGCGGCAAGCGGCTACGCAGACATTCGTCGGATTAATGTGGCGATTAACGTTGAAGTAGGTCTTGTCGCCATGCATGCGCTCGCGCACGGAATTCGCCAGCCAGCCAACGGCGAGAATGTCCGGGGAACGATAAAGGGCAAGGACGTCGTCGCCATTCAGACGCTGCTCTGCCAGAACTTTCTCCTGGATAGCATATAGCCTCTGGTCATCGCTCTGAAACGCATGTCTATGCAACTGTGTGCTGGACATTGGTTTAATCATATCGTAACCGAGTGTCTGAAGTCACAGTTGGAGGTGAAATCTGAGGGTCTATCGTCGCAATAGCAGATCTCCCGCGATGAAAAAGAAGAACACTACCGAGATCACGCCATTCATGGTGAAGAATGCGGCGTTGAGCCTGGAAAGGTCGTGGGGCGAAACTAGCGAGTGTTCGTAAGTCAGAAGTAAGGCCACAATCACAACACCGGCGATAGCCAGCTTACCCAATCCGAAGGTTACAACCAGGCTGATCAGCAATAGCAGCATGATCACGTGAAAGATTCGGGAAATCCAAAGCGACTTGCCGATGCCGCAATAACGCGGAATGGAATGGAGCCCCGCCTGTTGGTCGAATTCGAAATCCTGGCAGGCGTAGAGCACGTCGAAGCCGCCGCCCCAAAAAGTCACAGCAGCCGTAAGCAATAAGATGCGCGGATCGAGTGAGCCACGTACGGCGATCCACGCTGCCGAAGGCGCGATCCCCATGGCGAATCCCAAAACTAAATGCGACCAGCGTGTGAAACGCTTGGTGTAGGAGTAAAGCAAAACCACAGCCAGCGCGAACGGCGAAAGAATAAGCGACAACCGATTGAGCTGCGAAGCGGCGAAAACAAATAACACGCAAGAGATCAGCACGAACGTAATCACGAAACCGGGAGTGAGCGTGCCAGCGGGAAGTGCGCGTGTTTGGGTTCGCGGGTTCGCGGCGTCAATCGAGGCGTCGGCGTATCGATTGAATGCCATGGCGGCCGATCGAGCAGTCACCATGGCAACAATAATCCAGGCCAACGCGTGTGCGCTAGGCAGACCGTTGGCCGCCAGCATGGCTCCGCATAGAGCAAATGGAAGCATGAAGATGGAGTGCTCCCACTTGATCATTTCGAGGGTGACGCGGAGATTGTGAAGGACGGGCACGACTAAATTGTAACCTCGCGCATCGGTTCCGGGTTACCAGACACTCCTCTTCAATCCCGCAAAATGCTGAGACCGTGAGTGTTCGCCTGGTAACCTGGGACCAGTGCCTTCCGTCACATGATGTGCTTACCTGTCGCCGCTAACATAGAGTCTGACCGTTCGCGGGGGATAACTGCATGAAATGGAAGCTTGACCGCATCGTCAGCATCGCCACTCTGGCCGCGTCTTTAATAGCCATAATTCTTGTGTTAAAAAAGCCGCAGCCCGTGGCCCCAGTGCAGTCGCCCGCGGCGGCGGCGGCGAACGTGCAGTCGCTTGAGAACAAACTGGAGCAGTTGGAACAGCAAAAAAATCCTGGCGATGCTCCCGCCCAGGTGCGGTTTAGTTCCGACGAAATCACCGCAGCGCTAGCGCAGGCAGCGGCAGCACTTCCTGCAAATATTCCCGCATCCGCAGCAATGGCCGGCGCGTCGACGCAATCCAGTCCGGGCCTGCCCACAACCGTGCCGTCTTCGCCAGATGCTGCTATCGGTGAGGGCCAGCCTGAGGTTAAAGACTACAAAGTTAATTTCGATGGTGACGTCGCCCGTGGCCAGTTTGTAACCCAGATTGGTGGGAAGGATGTCTATGTCACGCTCGCCGGACATCTTGGCTCCAAAGATGGCTATGCGACTTTCGATCCGACCGAATTCAAAGTCGGCGATTTGAATGTTCCGGTATCGCTGGTAAGTGGCGCTCTGCAGAAGAAGCTTTCGGAACAGCGGGATCGTCTGAAACTGCCGGACGATGTCGGCGATATCCATGTCGAGAACGGCCAACTGGTCGCCACGCAGAAGTAGTTCTCGTATCGGCCATACTTGTTTGCGTACGGCTACGATTGTTTACCGTTCAACAGACAAACGTTGCGTCTCTTCCCAAGCTGCTGATAACCAAACCGAGCATGGCTGCGCCAGCCTACTCCCAATTATGATTATATGAAGCGACGAGAAATCCTCTCGCACGACGCTTCCGATAATGGACTGCACGGCTACATTGCTCGCGATTGTGGCTCTCATTTTTGCGACTCAAGTTGCGAGCCAGAGCAATAGTTCTCAGCCAAAGGCAGCGTCCGCTTCTTCCCCAAAGCCCAGTCCCAGAGAAAATTATGTCGGCGATGATGCGTGTCGCAGCTGCCATCAGGACAAAGTCGAGAGCTTTCACCAAACCGCTCACTATCTGACATCGCGGCTTCCAGACAAAAATTCAATTCGCGGCAGCTTCAGCCCGGACGCGAACGTTCTCAAGACTTCGAATCCCGATCTATTTTTTCGAATGGAGACAAAAGACGACGGCTTTTTTCAGACAGCTATCCAGGGCGAGCCGCCTTATACCACTTCGCGCAGCGAACGCTTTGGCTTGGTGGTTGGGTCGGGAGGCAAGGGGCAGACTTTTCTGTTCTGGAAAGGCGACCTGCTTTTTCAGTTGCCAGTGTCTTACTGGAATGAAGTTGGCTGGGTGAACAGCCCGGGCTATCGTGACGGCGTTGCCTACTTCGACCGGCCAGTGATTCCACGTTGTCTGGAATGCCATGGAACTTATATCGAGTCGCTGGCGCCACCTGCGAATCGCTACCACGAAACCGGTTTTTTAACCGGCATTACCTGCGAAAAGTGTCACGGACCGGGTCGCGCGCACGCTGAGCGTTACGCCTCGAAAACCTCCAAGGTCGCATCAGACTATGGCATTGTTAATCCCGCCCGACTAACGCGAGAACGGCAGATGGATCTTTGCGCCTGGTGCCACGCGGGTCACGGCGTACCGCTGTTGCCAGCATTTTCTTACATTCCCGGCCAACCTCTGGACAAGTACCTTGAATTGCCGCAGCTCGCGCCGGACGCGGCGGTCGACGTCCACGGAAGCCAGGTCGAACTGCTCAAGAAAAGTCGCTGTTTCCAGTCATCAACGATGACTTGCCTCACTTGCCACGATGTTCACCTGACTCAGAAGGATCCAGTTGCATTCTCCCAACATTGCCTGCGCTGCCATAAGACCGAGAGCCATCCTAAAATGCCGCGCCCGATCGCCGGTGATTGCATCGACTGCCACATGCCAAAACAACAGACGAACCTTATCGTCTTTAGCTGGAATGGCCGCAAAGTAAGCCCCGAAGTCAGAAATCACTGGATCAGGATTTATCCAGAAGCTTCTTCGGCTGAAGAACCAACCCGGAAGCCATGACGATCTTGTGGGTAGTTTGCTACTGAGGCGTGCCTTGGAACAGCGGGTAGAGACGGTCTCCGATTACGCGATAGATCACGAAGGCGCTGCCGGCGTCGGAAACCTGGCGAAACAGCAGTTCACCTCGGCCGTCGCCATCGACGTCGACGGCATCAATAAGTTCTAATTGCGGAATTACATCCAGGTGTTGAGTGTCGGTTACATTTGCCAGAGACTTATGCAGTTCGCCGTTCACATCTTCGCGAACCACTAACGTGATCATGTATTGCAGATCTTGCGAATCGGACGTTGGACCTTGGCTCTTGTGTAATGCTTGTGGCATGCGCGCGTTTGCTGTCAGCACCAGTTCGGGCTCGTTGATATCTGCCAGGTCAAAAACTCGCAGTTGAACGTCTTCAAAAATGGGCAGCCCTGGCTTCGCGGCTGTTGCTTTGCCGTGTTGGACAGGAGTGTGCCCGGATTGCGGGCTGCTTGCGCTTGGTGCACCGATCGCGGTTGCGCGTGCGCGAATTTCATCGGCCGCCATGGCCAGCATTTTCTTGCGGAACTTTTCCTCTTCTTCGGGCTTCATGCTGTAGGTGTAAGGAAGCGGATCGGGTCCGTTCGAGTCTGAAATGGCGGGCACCAGCTGGATCTGGTTCGCGGCCTGGGTGCCAGATTGCAACTCTGATGCCGGCGAAGAGTTAGCCGGGGTGAGTGCAGCGCGCCCGACCGCTTTTGCTGAGGAGTCCGCCGCCGCTTTCTTCTGAGCCTCTTCGGCCGACGCGGCTCCAGCCTTGCCACGTTTCAATGCGGGCCGATCTTTATCCTCCGGGGACTGATCTTCCGGCGCCGTTTGCTGCGGCGGAGCCGTGGTTGTAGGAGGCGAAGAAGCCGACGCTGGCGGAATTGCCGGCGGAGTTGCAGCTGGGGGAGTTGCGGATGGTGCGCTATTCGAAGGAGTCTGGGTTTGAGCAGTCGTCGCTGGTGGAGAGGGAGAATCTGATTTGGACTTTTCAGTACTGCGCCGCAACAGCACCGGCGGGCCTTCGTCATCATTCATGCCGCGGGGGATCGACGGCACAGGCTTCTTCGCCGCTTTGGCCTTAACTTCGCTGGCCGTCTGCCATCTGCCTTCGGCTATCCATTCCATGCCTTTGTTTGGATCTTTGGCTTGCAGCGCGCCAGTCACCGTAAATAGTCCGAGTGAAACCCCGGTACGCACGCCTTCATAGACGGTGTCGCTCCACAGCGCCATTGGCACCGGCGCGGCCTTGTAGGCGCTGGCGTCGTAATATTTGCCGTCAATCAGGATGGTGATGGGAATCAAGTGCGCTTTGCCCTTCGGCGGCAGTTCGAGCAAGCCCAGGGCGCGGGGGCCTTTGCTGGTCTTGGGATGACTGCTCGGCGCAGGCAAGGTTTGTGTGAGCGCAGTTTGAAGGGAAACGACCACAGCGCAAACCGTGAAGATGACGCGCCACCGCGCGGTGCGGTATAACGTTGATCGAGAACTTGATGGAAAAGGAGAGATAGTCATGAACATCAATATCAATGATAAAGCCCCGGAGTTTACTTTGCCCGATCAGAATGGCGAGCCGGTCTCGCTCAAGGATTATCGCGGAAAGTGGGTCGTGCTGTATTTCTATCCTCGGGCCGACACGCCGGGATGTACCATTGAAGCCTGCGAGTTCCGCGATTCCCATAAGAAAACCGAAAAGAGCGGAGCCGTGGTTCTCGGGGTTTCGCCCGACGAACCGAAAGCGCTCAAGAAATTCGAAGACAAATTCGACCTGCCATTTACGCTGCTTGGCGACGCTGACAAGAAGGTTTCCAATGCGTACGGTGTCATCCAGGAAAAGAACATGTACGGCAAGAAAGTGATGGGGGTGGCGCGGACAACGTTCATTATCGGGCCCGATGGAAATATCAAAAACATCTTCCACAAAGTGAAGCCGGAAGGACATGCCGAAGAAGTGCTCACTTATCTAAAGAGTGCGGCAAAAGGCGCCGCCTAGCACAGACACAAAAGGACATTCATTTGAGTGGCGCCATTACCCGGTTTCAGAAACCCCTGCCACGCGCGTTCTACGATCGCGATCCGCGGCGCGTTTGCCGCGAACTGCTTGGTAAGGTGCTGGTGCGGCGAGAACGAAGTCAGGTGCTCGCCGCCCGCATTGTGGAGCTCGAGGCTTACCTTGGAGAAGACGATCCCGCGGCCCATTCGTTTGCCGGACGTACCATGCGCAATGCCGTTCTATTCGGGCCCCCCGGATACGCTTATGTTTATTTCATCTATGGCAATCACTATTGTTTGAATGTGTCGTGTTTGCCGGATGGAGTGCCGGGTGGGATTTTGTTTCGCGCGCTGGAACCTTTGGCGGGGGTGAAGGAAATGGCTCGGTCACGGAATGTGACGATCAACTCAGATCGCGACCTGCGGAAGTTGACTAGCGGACCGGGACGGTTGGCTGAGGCGTTTGGCATCACGCGGGAAAGAGACAATGGGAAAGACCTGACCAGCGCAAGATCCGACCTTTTTATTGCGGACGATGGTTATGGTGTGCCACATATTTTGACGACTAAACGAATCGGGATTACCAAGGCCGCCGCGCTTCCGCTGCGATACCTGATTGCGGGGAATGGCTTTGTCTCGGGAACGAAGATTCGAAACTTGCCAGTAGCTTCTTAGTATCTCAAAAAGCACGGGCGAGGACGCCCGCGCCTACACTGGCAACACGATGTTGTCGATCAGGCGGGTGGTCCCCACGACGGCGGCCGCGGCAACCAGCGCGGGCTTATTGAGCGAAGTCATGGGATCGAGCGTTGATGGGTCGACAATTTCCAAATAATCCGGACGCACGCTGGCTTCCTTGGACAGCAGTTGCTTCCCGACGGCAATTAAGTTGGCGGCGCTACGCTCGCCGCGATCGAATCGGTTTTTTATCTCCATCAGTGAGCGATAGAGTACCAGCGCGGACTTGCGCTCTAACGGCTTGAGGTATGCGTTACGCGAGCTCATGGCGAGACCATCGGGTTCGCGCACGATGGGGCAGACCACGATCTCGATTGGCAGATTCAGGTCTTGTACCATGCGACGAATGATCGCGGACTGAGCGGCATCTTTCTGTCCAAAGAAAGCCTTGTCCGGTTCCACGATATGGAAGAGTTTGGCAACAACCGTGGTTACGCCGCGGAAGTGGCCGGGGCGCGAACTGCCGCAAAGTTTCTCACTTAAACCCTCAACGGTGACATAGGTGACGGCTTCCGTCGGATACATTTCGGCGGCCGTCGGGGCAAAGACTATATCGACAGCCTCCTTCTCCAACAGCCCGCTATCACGTTCGAAGGTGCGCGGGTACTTGGCCAGATCTTCGGTAGGGCCGAATTGCAGCGGGTTCACAAATATGGAAACCGCGACCACGTCGCACGCTGATTTCGCCGCACGCACCAGCGATAGGTGGCCTTCGTGCAGTGCACCCATAGTGGGGACAAAACCTAGACGCTTTCCCGCACGCCGCGCTTCTCGCCCGGCCCAGCGCATTTCGTTGATCGTCTTGCAGATTTTCATCGTTTAGAGCATTCGCGGCTGAACGCCGCAGCCATCGTAAGCGTCAGTGTAACGCTAACACGACGCAGCGACCACGCTCGAAGAAACCACAGCAGTTGCTCCCCTCTTTTGTTAGAGTCGCTGGTGGTTTTTAATGGACTTGTGAGGCGACATGGGATGGATTGACGTTTTATTCGGGCGGCCTCTTGCTTCTTGGGAGGATCAGGGCGAACGTATTTCTCCCGTGCAGGGAATCCCTATATTTGGCTTGGACGCCTTAAGTTCGGCGGCATACGGGCCTGAAGCAGCGCTGACAATTCTGCTTACCACTAGGTTTGATCGGGGTTCGCTACATTGTTCCGTTGACCGGCGCGGTGATCGTGCTGCTCATCATTGTTTATTTTAGCTACCGGCAGACGATTGCGGCATATCCCCAAGGCGGCGGTTCGTACACGGTGGCGAAGGAAAACCTGGGCGAGGGTGCGGGATTGCTGGCGGCCGCGGCGCTGATGATCGATTATCTGCTGAATGTCGCGGTGGGAATCTCGGCGGGAATTGGCGCGTTGGTTTCCGCCGTGCCGCGGCTGCTGCCGCACACTCTGGCGATGTGCCTGGCGGTGCTGGTTATATTGACAATCGTCAATTTGCGGGGCATGAGGGAAGCGGGGTCGGCCTTCGTGGCTCCCACGTATTTATTTGTCGGAACGCTTGGATTGGTAATTGTCATTGGACTTTATAAGGTTGTCGCGTCAGGCGGACATCCCACGCCGGTAGTAGCAGTGCCACACCACGCGACCATGGCGATGGAAGCCGTCGGTACTTGGATTCTTGTGAAGGCTTTTGCCAGCGGCTGCACAGCACTGACCGGAGTTGAAGCGGTCAGCAACGGGGTGCAGGCATTCAAGGAGCCAGTGGTTCCGGCAGCGCGCGCTACGTTGACAGCGATCATCGCAATTTTGATTGTTTTGCTCGGCGGAATTGCTTTCCTGGTTCGGTGTTACGAAATTACGGCGACGGATCCGGGGCAGCCTGGCTATCAGAGCGTGCTTTCGATGCTGACTGCCGCGGTGGCGGGAAAAGGAATTTTCTACGACATCACAATGTTTTCGGTGTTGTTGGTGCTCTGTCTGTCTGCCAATACATCCTTTGCCGATTTTCCGCGCTTGTGCCGGATGGTGGCTCGCGATAATTATCTTCCGCATTCGTTGACTTTACGCGGGAGGCGATTGGTTTATTCGCAGGGCATTGTGACTCTGGCGATTTTAGCCGGCTTGCTGCTGATCTTATTTGGAGGAGTGACAGACCGGTTGATTCCTTTGTTTGCGGTGGGCGCGTTTTTGGCCTTTACGTTATCGCAGGCGGGAATGGTCGGGCACTGGCGACGCACCGCGAAGGGAAAAGCAATACACACCATCCTGATCAACGGCGTTGGCGCTGTGGCAACCGGAATCACGATGCTGATCATCGTGGTGGCGAAGTTTGCAGCAGGTGCGTGGGTGGTGGTTTTGCTTATCCCTGGCGTGTTGCTATTTATGACGCGGGTGCGGCGACACTATGACACAGTCGAAAGGGAACTGGCGCTGAAGGATGGGATGGTGTTGAGTGCAAAAAATCTGACGCCACCGATTGTGATTGTTCCCATTGACCAATGGAACGCGGCGACCGCTAAAGCAATGCGCTACGCCATGACGCTCTCTCCGGATGTGCAGGCAGTTCATGTGACCTGCGACGGGGATGAAGATAAGCCAATGTGGCAATGGGCTGAGGGTGAACCGAGCGGGCCGCGGGTTCCAAAGCTGGTGACGTTGCCCTCACCCTACCGGCTGGTTTTGCACCCGATCGTGGACTATGTGTTGAAGGTAGAGAAGGAAAATCAAGACCGGACGGTTGCCGTGGTCATTCCAACCATGGTGGAGCGGCATTGGTATCACTATTTCTTGCACAATCAGCGTGGGGAGGTGCTCACCGCCCTTTTGCTGGTCAATGGTGATCAGCGAATCAGCATCATCAACGTGCCCTGGTACTTGAAGTCGTAATCACTTTAATGGAGAACGGGCGTCTCGCCCGTTCAGCCGGACGAGGACGTCCGGTCTCCACCAACAATTCACGAGTGTCGGGTGCGGAGCTAAGGGAATCGCCAGCTTCAATTGTGAAAATCAAGTCCGCTGTGGAAAAAAGAATCAATACAGTCAACTGTGCGGCTGCGGCAAAATTGGCTTATCGCTGGAGATTTCGCCCGGCAAAAGAAAAAATTGCAATGATGATGAAATTTATTCCGATTCGCAATATCGGAATTCCCGCCTAAATCGGCTCAGCTCGAACTTCGTCCGACAAAATTACACTCTTTAATAACTTAATCGGAGAATTGTCCGTTCGTCCCAATGCGGATAGCAAATTTCGTTTCCAGAAACTTCAGTAATGTACTTCTGACATCTAGGGGGCATACAGCGAATCCTGTAGTTTGCTTTCAAGCATGACCGCTTCAAAATTCCTCGGCAAGATTTCGGAGACGATATACATGAAGATCGTGCACAAAGTTCTGGTTGGATTCTACGTCGGGCTGCTATTTTCCGCATTTTCCTTAGCCCAGACGCCTAACGATCAAGAAGTTACTTCATATGATGTTGATGACACGATGAGCGGATGGAAGCCAGTTTGTGTGCTACCGACATGTAATCCTGGTGGAGAAAACCGTCCAACGAAAGTTTCGCAAACCATTAACCACTCCAGCCCCTCCAAGGATGGCCACGCCATGGAGTTTTTGCTCGCTGGTTACAAATACACAAATGCATTGTGGACTTACAGGGCTGGCGCCGATGATTCCGCAACCTCATTCGAGTATGACGTTCTGGGTTTACCCCACGGCCTCCGCTTCGTCGGCGGGTTCATTCGAGTTCGATCAATATGATTTTTCAAGTTCGACAGGCGTCGAATTCATGTTCGGAACTCAGTGCAATCAGGGCAGCAAACTTTGGCAAGTCTTCGACCAACTCCATGTACATTGGATGAATACCGGAGTTGGATGCTCACTGCCGGTGAATCAATGGACCGAAGTACAATGGAACGCTCACCGCGTATCTGGAGACACCAACCGGTGCGATGGCATGCCTTGCATGTATTATGACAGCGTGACAGTCAATGGGCATGTTTACCCGGTTAACGCAAAGTATCCTGCAGGCCATTTGCCCCACGGCTGGGGGAGCGGAGTCGGCTTCCAGTTTCAAATCGATATAGGTGACGTCGGCTCGGACACCACTGTAGAGGAATTCGTTGACATAGCAAACTTTAAGGCAATGTAGATACTGTTTTACGAAGCACCCCTAGTAATAACCGAGCGGTCATCAGTCCAGGTCGGCACAGCCGAAGGAGACCGATGGCCGCTTCGCTTTGCGCGGAAGGATTGGCGACCGGTGAATCTTATGCGATCGCCATGCTCTCGTTACAGACCGGCTGATGAAAAGCAGGAATTAGCGGGTGTCGATATCGAATCCAAGGATTGCGTTTACTTCCACCGGTTGGTCGCCGCGAAATACGGGACGGAATTTCCAACTGGTTAATGCAGCCAGTACCTTCGTGGTCATGTCGGCTCGGCCAGGTTCGAGTACCTGCAGATTGCGCAGCGATCCCGAGCGATCGAGGATGCAGGCAATTACCAGTCGCGATGGCTTCAAGTTAGCTGGCAAGTCGGAACGCATGGGCTGCGGAGCGACCAAATCCTCCGCGTAGGGATGGGACGCGGACGCTGGATCCGCATACTGCATCACCGCTGTGCCGAGCACTGTGTCGATATAAATCGTGTAGTTCTTGTCTCCAATGAGCTTGCCGTAGAAGTTGAATGCGCCGCCTGAACGCGCGCTACCAACCACCGTGATGCCCTGGTCCCTCGTGATCCTTGCTGAGGGATGAACGGGTGGAGACGTTAGGGCCAGTTCCCTCCCCGGAAAAGCTTGGCAACGTCACGATGTTGCTCCCTCCGCTGACAGACACGCCAGACATGGCTGGCTTTCCCGTGGTCCCATTGCCGGCGCCCCCAGGGCCGGGATAGGGAGAAATTCCGCCGCGTGCCATGGTTTCAGATCCGTGACCGGCGCCGTCTTTGGCGGCACCGGTACCTTCACCGGACAAACCGCTGCCTGGCCCGGTGCCCCGGCCAATGCCTGTTCCTCCGCCCGATCCGCCAAGTCCGGGTTTGTCTCCTCCCGACGGCGACATAGCAAGCGAGCCCGTACCGGCGTTACCGGGTACACCAATTTTTGATCCCGGTTGACTGGAAACCACGATGTCCGGTTCCTTTGCCGCTGCCGCCGCTATTGGTCGGTGGAGCAGTTACGGAACCGGCGTCCATCGGACCGCCTAAGCCCGCGCCGCGATTCCCTCGACCTAATCCCGATAGCGAATCACCTGATACTGATGGAGGTGGCGGCACGGCTGATACACCGCCTCCCAGGCCTGGTCATCGCGCCACGGTGCAGCGAGCCGCCGCCGATCTGAACCGGAGGCGGCACGACGTTGGCATTTCCTAAGCCTGCAACCGCGCGAGTTCCGGTCGCAGCGCCGTTCAACTGAACTGGAGGTGGCACAACAGCGGCGTTGCCCATGCCGTTGAACGAGTGATGAGCGGTCGAAGAATCTGCCATTGAAGCTGGGGGCGGCACGACTTGAGTTTGCAATGTGCCATCACCAAACCCCGGACCTCTGGGATTGATCTGACGTGCAATCTGCGTCGGCGCTGGCGCGATCACTGATTGCGCGGGTAGCGTGAGGCGCGCGTGCTGGTTGGTAGTTTGTTCCGGAGCGGATACTGGAGGAGGAATTACGCTAACCGCTTGTGAACCGGCGATGGGCACGAAAATATCCCGGCGAGGTGCGCTGGGACTGGGAGGCACGATGGCCGCGTTCAAAGAAACAGCGGAGCGCATTTTGTCGCGTTGCGCCTCAGGCGTTGGCGGGATGATATTGGCGTTCAACATCGCCGCGCGCCGGGTGTTGCCATTACGAACATCTGGTGCGGGAGCAATCGCAGCTTCCGTGATCGAGGGCACGCGTAGGAAGATTTCAGGCCTTCGGCAGGCGCGGTTCCAGGAATTGGTTTGAACGCCAGCAGATTGGCGACCGCCGAGTCCGATTGCGGAAGTTTCAGCTTGGGAGCATCTACAACTTTGTCGCGAAGGAGTTCGCCACGGGCTACGCGTATGGTCTGGGTTCGATGATGAGCCTCATGGCCTCCGGCGCGGCCTGATCGGCCGGCTTGGGCGCCGCCCGCATCTTCTGTTCGTGGCAATTCCTCGCCGGAAAAGTAAATAACGTCGTACTTCGGCAAGGCCGGTGGTTCGTACGGACCCAATCTGCCGATGGTTTGGGACAGCATTATGCGCCAGGGCCAACACTGCACCTTCAATGATCCAGGAGGCGAGCATCCCGCGGTAGGGAAACAGGCCGATCGGGGCTTCTCCGTCCAAAGGCTCCGGAGAACGACCAAGAGCGGGTCGAATCGCTGTGAGGAATTCCTGCCACGGCGATGACCACTCGACCAGAAGTTTTAGTTCGTCGTTCATGCCGTTGTTGCCTCGGGCGCACGGCTCACCTTACTCGCGCTCAGGGCGATCTCGATTTCATCACCGACGGCCGTTCCGCTCGATTTCAAAGTGTTGCCGGGCAACTCCAAAACCGAAGCGGTCTGCATGCTCACCTTCGCCACCCGCCACGGTTTTAGATTCTCCTCTACGTGGACCACATGTTTATCAATGTCGAGGTAAAGCACGTCGATGGGAAACCGCATGGCCAGGGTATGCACGCCGCGTGAAGGGATAATCCAGAGTCCATTGCCCGGCGGGGAAACTGGCGGCATCTTTGCCCATCAGCCCGCGCAGTCGCGACCAATGGGTGCCGGCTACGGACAAATTGGTCGCCAGATAGGCATTGCGCGTCCGATTGAATGCGTACCCCGAGGAAACTAGCGACACCATTACCACTCCGAATTCATTCTTAGTAGCGCCGGCATCTTGCCGGCTGTCGTGAGGGCATCTTGCCCTCGCCGGTGGGAGCGACATGCGCCCACGACAGCCGCCGAGACGGCGGCGCTACATGTCCGCGGCATATCAGTGTCCCAGACACTGGCGCCAGTGTCCGTATTAACTCGATAATCGCTGGGCCAAGCGTGACAAAGATAATCGAGGGGAGGACAAATAAAACCAGGGGAATTACCATTTTAATGGTCGTCTTGGCAGCTTGTTCTTCCGCCCGTTGCCGGCGCTCGGTGCGCAACGAATCCGAGTGTACGCGTAACGCCTGAGCGACACTGGTACCGAAGCGATCTGTTTGTATTAAGGTGCCCACCAGAGAACGAATATCATCCACCCCGGTGCGCTCCACCAAGTTGCGGAGAGCCTCGGCGCGGGGCTTGCCGGCTCGCATTTCCAAATTTACCAGATGAAACTCGTCGCTCAGTTCGCCGTGGGCGTGATGCAAATCCTGTCCAACTCGCATCAGGGCCTGGTCGAGAGCCAGTCCGGCTTCGACGCAAATCACGGTGAGATCCAGGGCATCCGGCAACCCCAGCTTAATCCGCTGCTGGCGGGCCTTGATCATCCGCTTCAGCATGAATCGCGGTAGAAAGAAACCGAAAGCTGTCACACTCACCAGCAGAATCGGAGAGTTGAAGGCGTTGGTTGCGACTACCAGCACGAATCCCAGGAGCGCCGTGGCCAAGCGGCTGCCCACGTACACGGTCATATGACGGGGCTCGCGATAGCCAGCTTGTATCAGCCAGCGCCGCGCTCGCGAGACTTCACTTGGGGACAGCGGTATTGCCTTGCTGAAAGGGTCCAGCGCTTGTTCCAGGCGCTGCTTTAGCGCAGGCTTCTCTGGAGCCTTGGCGCGTTGCCAGCCTAGCGCCCGCAATCGCGTACCGAGCAGCGAGGACGGGGCATAAGCCGCCGCCCCGAAGGAAAACACGACCAGGGCGATGGTCAGAAACACCACGATTGTGAGAATAAGCGCCATGCATCAAACCTGAATCTGAATGATCTTACGTATCACGAAGTAGCCGAGAGTCTGCAACACAATGCCAGCCACAACCAGAACGTGTCCTATGGGATCCGCAAAAAGCGGGTGGATGAAGGCCGGGCTCGTGGTCAGCATCGTTACTACTATGACCGGAGGTAGTCCCATGAGAAGCAGCATGGTGAGGCGTCCCTGCGCCGTGTATACCCGCACCTGTCGCATGATCTTGAATCGCTCGCGGATCACATAAGAAAGGTTATCGAGGATTTCCGCTAGATTACCACCAGTTTCGCGCTGCAGCATTACCGCCGTAACGAAGAATTTTACGTCCACCAGCGGCATACGTTCGGCTAGGTTCATCAAGGCGTCGCGGACTGGCAGGCCGAACTTTTGCTCTTCGAAGAGCTTGCGAAACTCAGATGCGACCGGCTCGGAGAGTTCATTGGCAATCAACTCCAAAGCGGTGGTAAAAGCGTGTCCGGCACGCACTGCGCGCGCCAAGGTATCGATGGCCTTCGGGGAACAGTTCTTCGAACTTCTGGAAGCGCTTGTTGCGTCGATAGGAAGCGTACGAGTAAGGGAGAAATCCGCCAATCAACGAGGCCGACGGCGCAAACAATAAGGCCTGATTGGGCGGCAAAGAGCCAGCCAATATGTATCCAATGACGGCCATCGCCACAGCCGAGAACATGCAAAGAACCAGTATGTTTCCCGCCCGTATTTTGAGGTCCGCTTGTTCGAGGAAGGGCTGCAGATTCGAAATTTTCGACGACCGGCGAAGTAAATTGTCGATAGCCGGAATTTTGCTCAACATCTCGTCGCGCAGCAGCGCGAGTTCTGCGCTAGGCTGATGGGATGCGGCTTCCTGCACGGTTTGCAGACGTTCGCGCAGAAGCCGGGCTTGGGCGCTGCGCTGGTCCATTAAAGAAGCGACCACAAAAACGCCCAAGGCGACTACCACGAAAATTAGTATGGCAATAATGACTAGCATGATTTTCCGTTGACGGACTTTGAGAGTGCTTTAGACCTCCACGCGAGAATCAAACAGTGCGGCCCGCAGGCGGCAACCACCGGTCGCGAGGCGCTCGGCAAATCGAGGCCGGATGCCGGTCGCGCGGAACATGCCTCTTACCTTTCCGCTTTCATCGATTCCGGTCCGCTCGAAGACAAAAATATCCTGCATCGAAATGACTTCGCCTTCCATGCCGGTAACTTCTGAAACCGAAATTACCTTACGGGTTCCGTCGGAAAGACGCGCGATCTGCACGATGGCGTGAATCGCGGATGCGATCTGTTGCCGCATGGCTCGCTCAGGGAGATTGAGATTGGCCATCGAAACCATGCTTTCCAACCGGGCCAGGGCGTCGCGATGCGCATTGGCGTGAACCGTGGTCAGCGAACCTTCATGACCCGTATTCATGGCCTGTAACATGTCAAATGCTTCTTCACCGCGCACCTCACCAACCACAATGCGGTCAGGGCGCATACGCAAACTGTTAATTACTAGCTGTCTCTGCCGCACCGCGCCCTTGCCTTCGATGTTGGGCGGACGGGTTTCCAGGCGCACCACGTGTTCCTGCTTCATTTGCAGTTCGGCAGCGTCTTCGATTGTGACCACACGCTCGGAATTTGGAATGTATCCCGAGAGCACGTTGAGCAGCGTAGTTTTGCCGGCGCCGGTTCCACCGGAGATCAGCAGGTTGAGCCGTCCTTTAACCATGGCTGAGAGCAATTCCAGCATGGGTTCGGTCAGGGTCTTGTTTTCGATCATGTTGCGCGCGGTAATGGGATCGCGGCCAAAACGGCGGATGGAAAGGCAGGGCCCGTCAATAGCAAGCGGCGGAATAATGGCGTTCACACGGGATCCGTCGGGAAGACGCGCGTCGACCATGGGCGACGACTCATCGACGCGGCGGCCGACTCGCGACACAATGCGATCGATGATCTGCATTAAATGGGAATCGTCCTTAAAGCTCAGCCCGGTGGGTTCGAGCTTGCCCGCGCGTTCTACGTAGACGCGGTCATAGCGGTTGACCAGAATGTCCGAGACCGTCGGGTCTTTGAGCAGAGGTTCGAGCGGGCCCAAGCCGAAGATTTCGTCCAGAATCTCCCGCGAAAGACGTTCTCGTTCAGCGAAGCTGAGCGGCACCGCTTCGCTGTTTACGGTATTTCGGATTAGAAGAAGAACTTCGTCGCGGGCGGCATCGCTGGGGGTTCGGCCCAGTTTCTCGAGATCAAGACGATCAAGAATCTTGCGATGAAGATCCGCCTTCACCTGCTGGTATTCGGTTCGTTCGAAGGTCTGCAAATTCGCCATGAAATCTCAACCTAAACCGTCTTGAATAAAGACCAGGCTTTGCGTTTTACATCCAAATCGTTTTCCGTCAGCCGCGCCGCCAGCCCCGCGAAAGCACGTGCAATTTCGCTGTTATTCTGAGCCACTACTGGCACTCCGCGATCAATCGCAGTGGATACCGCGAAATATTGATTGGGGATCTTCCACAGCAGTTTCACCCCGGCAGCAGCTTCGGCATCAGACTCGCTGAAGCCTGGTATTTTGCGGAAACGATTCAGCACCAGACTTATTTTTTCGCGGTCGCCGGTTTCCCCAAGGTACTGCTGCACTCGGGCCGCGCTCCACAACGAAGTAACGTCGGCGTTGACCACCATCAACACTGATTGCGACAGAGTACAAATAAGTCGCGAGGTCGGATCGATACGGGTAGATGCGTCCACCACGACGTACCGGAACTGTCCCATCAGCATGTCGAACAACCGGGCAAAATCAGCCGTCGAAGGCTCCACGGCCACCGGAACGTTGGGACCAGCAAGTAGCTGCAATCCGCCGCTGTGGCGGGTCATGAAGCTTTCGAGCAGGGAGCTATCGAGACGATGGAGGTTGCGGATCGCGTCCGTGACATTGAACAGCGGCTTGAGATTCATGTGCAGTGCCGCGTGTCCAAGCGGTGCCATGTCGACCAAAGCCGTGTTGCCGTGGGCTGCCTGCAATGCTAAGGCGAGATTAACGGCGACGGTTGTGGCGCCGTTGCCGCCTTTGGCATTGATAACGCTAAACAGTTTTCCGCTTGAGCCTTCCTTGCTCACTTTTCGCTTTATCGCAGTCAGCCGGACAAATGCTTCCAGAAGATCGGTGGTGGTAGTCGGACGCTCGATAAACTCGCGACCCCCGGATCGCATGGCCCCGACAATCACCTGGGGTTGGGAGATGCTGCCAATGGCGAATATCGCCAGCGCCGGCATCTCCTGATGGATCAGCTCAATCCCGCGTAAGGCCATGATCGAGTTATCCGTAGGAATGTCGACCAGAACTACGTCAGCTTTGGTGACCTGGATCCGGTGCATCAGCGGGTCGGCGGCGGACACCGGAAAATTGCCGTGCGTATGCACTACCCGAGCTACGCTGGTACCCTCTACCAGCACCTGCAATACAGCTCGCTGTTCGTTATCTGGTGCGACTATTACGACTGAAAGTTCAGGCATGATGCTGCCACTTTTCCTGCCAATTTCGAGCTATATAAACCCACGGTCCGGCGGGTTGTTTTATTTGCTGCCTCCGGACGGCTTCTTTCCGTCAAACTTCTCTTTGTCCAGAAACGGCTGCGGGTCATTAGGACCGGCAGGCGGCTGATTATTGGGCGAGATGCGATGCACGGTGCACAATACCATCAGCTCGGTTTTGCTCTTTTGCAAATTCTTGCTTTTGAATAAATTGCCGAGAATTGGAATGTCCCCAAGCCCGGGAATTTTGTTGGCGATCTCAGTCAGCCGGTTGTCCATTAATCCAGCGATGACGAAGCTCTGCCCGTCCTGCAATTCAAATTCAGTGTCGGCACGCCGGGTGCTCAACGCTGGGATGTTAAAACCGGAAATAGTAAGTCCGTTCGTGAAATCCAACTGACTGACTTCTGGCACCACCCGCAGGTGTATATTCCCGTTCGGCATAATTACGGGCGTGAACCTCAGTCTGACACCGAATTCCTTGAAAGAGATGCTAACTGCGGTGAAACCCTGCCCGGGCTGCACAATCGGAAAAGGAAATTCGCCTCCCGCCAGAAAGCTGGCTTCTTTGCCGTTCACGGCTATCAAATTAGGTTCGGCAAGGATTTGCAAGAGGTTTTTTTGCTGTAACGCCTGAACCACAACTCCAAAATTGATATCGCTGCGGAAGAGAAACAGATTCAACGGGTTGGTGAGGTTGATAGTCGGAGGTATTGCGGCCGTCGAACTCGTACTGACACCAGAAGTTGTGGTGCTCGTGGTCGTGGAACTGGTCGAGACTGTGCTTCCTCCGAATTGGCCCGTGCTCAGAGTTCCCGTGGTATGTCCGGTGCCGGGAGTGAAGTAATTGACGCCCAGTTGCAACGCGGCGCTACGGTCCACTTCGGCGAACTTTACTTCCAGCAGAATTTCCTGTGCGCCTACCGGACCGAAAGTGAGCACGTTGACCACATTCTTCGAATAGGCGGCAGCGATCATCTCGGCCCGCTTGGCAATATCCTCAGTGGTGACATGACCGGAAAGCACGATGGCCGAACGAGAGGGACTAACCGTAATCTGCTCGTCAGGAAAGACACGCCGTTCTTCTTCGGCCGCAGCGCTGACATCCACATCGACCCGCAGATCAAAGCTGCGGGAGCGCTCCAGTTCATCCCAGATCAACAGCGAAACTTCGCCGGCTGATCGTCCGTGCACCAAGATTTGCGTGGGCGTTACCACGATCGCATCCGCAACGCCAGGATCGGTCACCGAGACTCTCTTGAGCCTTTCCGTGGTGTTAATGAGCAGCGATTTGCCCACCATCACTCGCAGCGGAGCAGCCCCATGTGACTCAGATTCCGAAGGAGCCTGGGCTGACGCCGCCGGACCTTGCTCAGGAGCCGATTGCGTCGGCGAAGCTGGGGGCACGGATTGCTGCGGAGGCGGGGCCTGAGTTTCTGGCGGCTGTTTGGGGTACGCACTTTGCGGCGCAACCGGTTCTTGCAATGCCACGCTCATGGCGCAGAGTAGCAGCAGCATACCAGCCACCACTCCCATAAATCGGCTGATTCGCATTTCACGTTTCTCCCACTTACGGGAGCGGATCGACATGTTTTTGTTTACCTCGTACTCGGCCTTGTACCTAGAACTTGTCCTCTTCCTTCTTGTCTCCCTTATAAACTTCCACCGTGTAGGCGTTGGGAATCGAAGGAGCAACCGGGGGCGCGACGTGTCTGGCCTTGCTGTGCGACGGCGCCGACGGAGTTGGCTCGGAGGCATATTTGTACAGAGAATTAGCTTTCACCGCAGCTACATCCGATTGTTTGGTATCGAGCGGGTTGCGCAGCGCAAGCTGAATATGGCCTTGTGAACTGGCCAGCGTAAGTCTTTCCGCGTCGTCTGGAGAAAGCAAAAGCGTCACCACCGGAGCACTTTGCGATTCGCCGGCGGAGTTGCGTTCCAACCTCGTACCCGTAGCGATGACCGCAACATTCTCTAGAACGGTCGTAGTTTGCTGTTCGTTGGAACCTTGCGGATTTCCGGTCAGCAATACATCTACACGGGTACCGGGCTGAACAAAGCCGGAGACGGAGGTAGTGTCGTTTACCCGGACCGAAACCGCTCGCATGCCCGGCGGAATCAGCGCAGGCAAACCAGAACCCGCGTTTTCCCCTGCCAATTTGCTGGTGAGAATGAATTCTGATCTTGCGATGGGTAAAATGACGCCCCTGCCCACTACTTTCGATCGCAGGTGGAAAACTCCCGCGGGCAGATCGGCGCTGGGAAAGCGAGCCAGGCGGATGTCCTTATCCTCAATCTTCGTGCCCACCTGCAGATCGTCCGCCGCAACAAAGACTTCTTCACCAGGTGGGGTTTTGGACAAAGTTCTGGACTGCAGAGTGCGATAGACCACAAAGCTCACGAACGCACCCAGTGCGAGCGCGATGAAGCCTATTAACAAGAGCCGGTTACGATTCATCACTGCTCCTCAGGGATCGAACTTTCGCGCCGGCCCTGCCAACGACCCGGCAGTCAAAGCACGACCGCGATCCGTCCGTTCCTTGAAGGGAAATCGCGACCCAATTCCCCCGGAACGCCGCAGTTCGCGACTCCCTATTGCGCGATTGAACTGGCCACGGAAGAGAAAACATTATTAGCACTACCACCGATGAGACGGATAGTACCGACAACGATGACCAGAATCACTGCCAGCATCACTGCATATTCAGCAATATCTTGCGCTTCGTCGCCCGTCCAGAGGCTAAGAAATTTCTCCTTCATTATGTACTCCCTGCTAAGTCGCCAGGCGGATGCCTCCCGGTGCGGGCTGTGCAATTCTATGCGCACTTGGCGTCCACTGCATCGATGACTTGTTTTTTGAATCAAAGGGTTACAAGGAGGAAAGGAATTCTTCCAAGTCCCCCGCCCATAATACCCTGAGGTATCTGGACAAAGCGACAAATTTTGCACACCTTTCCTCGCTTGCGGTGACCATAGTTTCTCACGTAAATGCCGGTTGTAGGGGTATTTCTATAGGATTTTTTCCCCGAAAGTGCAAGTTTTCAGGCTGAAAAGTCGGATTCACCTGGTTTTTACCCGTATATCTCGGAAGAACGGAGATGGAGAATCCCTAATGGTGTTTCCTGGACAGCACAACTGCTTGCTTGTCAGAATAGATCGTTTCCCAATCTGGCAAGGCTCGCAGAGGTGTCGCCAACGGCGCGTCTGGCGGAAGAGCGACGGTTCGGATCCCCCACCTGGCAAATTCCTCTTGCCAGGCATCACCTTTTAGGTAGTACACCGCGGCTAGGTTGTTCATGAAAGTGTCGCCATAAAGGTCGGCTCGACCGTCGACGTAGACCCGGTAGTCAGGATAGAGCTTCCAGATGAAATATCCGCCCCAGTTGTAATGGTTCAGCATAGGAGGAGGCGGGTGATGAGCGGCGATGAATGAGACCGCAGCCGCGGGAAACTCGTTGGCTTCAATTTCAGTCTGGTGATTGGTTACATAATGCACCCGCACCAACAAGAAAATCATAAAGCCGGCTAACAGAAGCGCATTGAAAAAGGCTTTTGCGGAAGTCATGGAGGTTCGCCTCGGCTTGCCCGCCTCAGCATCCGCGCGCTGTTGCATCCATGCGTCCATCAGGGCACTCAGGATCGGAATCGCGATCAAAGTGTAAATCGGTATATGCCTTACGGAACGCAAAGCTGCGTAAGTGGCGACCAGTAGCAGCAGTAATTCCCGCGGGCGCAAGCGGCGGGGCGAAAGCGAAGGAAGCACCAATGTCGCCATGATCATCGCCAACACAGGCAGGTACTTGAGTTGATGGAAGTCGGGCGAAGCCCATTCGCCGATGTAGCTTTGCATAGCTTGCGATCGCAGCGTCTCCAAAGGATATGCATACATCGCCGTACCGTACGGGTTAAGCACAACGACAGCTGAGCAAGCCACAATTACGACAGCTAAGGTGCGAAACCGTACAGTGCGCGCTGACCGGTTCTCAAGACCGGGCGGCGAAAAACCAAATGCAACATCGAGCGCGTCACCAAGCAAGAACAATGCGATCAGCGCGATCCCCAGTGCGTATCCCGCGTGAAGGTTCACCCACAGCAGCATAAGTGGCGGGGCAAGCCACAAAAGTCTGAGACGTTCATAGGAACGCTCCAGAATGAGTAAGAGGATGCTGGCTAAAAGCAAGGTCAGCATCTGCGGGCGCACACCCCAACTGGGAGCGGAGGCAAAAGCGCCGAGCAACGTGATCACTCCGGCGATATAAGGGCGGCCAGCAGAACGAAAGAAGACCACCATGAATGCAGCCGCGATGACGACTCCGAATAAAACAATCAGTCCAGCCCAATTCGCCAGCTCGTACACGCCGAAGATTAGCAACTGGGATAACCATTCGTGGTCAATCCAGGGTGCACCAAATCGTGTGAACGAGTAAGGATCAGTATGAAAAAGTCCGTGGTTCTGGAGGATCAGTTGTCCCGTTCGCAGATGCCACCACACATCAGGATCAGTTACGTTGCGCGCCGCCATGGCGAAAAGACCCAAGGCAAGGATGGCGACGAACACCCGCCGGGTTTGAAGCAATGCAATCACGCGTGTAAGCATACACTGCGGTTTTGATCACAAAGTGGTGCGTGGAAGGAAGTGCACGGTCAGTTCGAAAGCGGATGGATCTTAACCTCGCGGCGCGGCTGATAGTCTTCGTCCCGCAATTTGGAAATTCCCTGCCAGCACAATATTGATCGCCTCGGTGTAAGCGATGTGTTCCTGTTCGAGAATGCGAGCCGCGAGAGCTCGTTCGTCGTCGTTATCGAGCACCGGGACGGCCTTCTGCAAAATTATTGGGCCGTGGTCGAGTTCTTCGTCAACGAAGTGCACAGTGCAGCCGGAAACTTTCACGCCATAGGCGAACGCTTGTTCCTGAGCTTCTAGCCCGGGAAAAGCAGGAAGTAGTGATGGATGGATGTTAAGAATCCGTCGTGGAAACTGCTGCACAAACCACGGCGACAGCAGCCGAGTATATCCCGCCAGGCAGATGAGGTCGACGTTGTGCTTCTGCAGGGCAGCCACGACTTCACGATCGTGTTCAGCGCGCTGCTTGCCCTGCGATGGAATTACCAGCGAAGTGAGTTTTAAATCGCGAGCTGTTTGCAGCCCGGGCGCATTCGGGCGGTTGGAAATAACCACAGCGATGCGGGCATCGCGAATTCGTCCATCGGCGACATTACGGGCGATGGCTTCAAAATTCGAACCGCGTCCGGAGACAAGGATGCCGAGGTTCTTCATGGAGGTCTAAACTTCCATGATAATTCAGCAGCCGCCGAAAACACGTCCAACTAACGGGCTATTTTCCCCGGGGAGCCGACTGCCGATCGATTGGTAATTGATTTGAACTCCCGGATGACTCGTCTGGAATGAGCTAATCCAACGGGTCATGATTGGATAGATAAAAGTGCTGCCCGCTCCGACGATCGAGTTGCTTCCTCCCGACGGCGTAGCACCTTGCGGCTTCAACGACGAATTGGAATTACAGGCCAGGACTAACGTGAAGCTCACTAAGGCAGAAATGAGTACGGCGATCCTGGAATGATGATGCATTGGTAAAAACCTTTCGATCTCAGACTTTCTCTCTGGGACTTGCGAATCGACTCAACTTCGATGCATTGCAGAAGCGACGGTTGTTAAAAACGTATTAAAATTCCAGCGTGTTGCGGTTGCAAGAAACTCAGCCAATCCTGAGCACCAAGCTCACCAGGCCGATGGGACGCAATCTGCCTCTTTAGCGGTTGCGATTTGCTCCCTTTTGTTCAAGTCCGATATAGTTTCTTCAGAACATGTATAAAGACTTCCACGCTGTCGATCCCTGGACCAAGAAGGAAGTGCACTGTATTTATCAGGCGCTGATCGTGGCCATTGCCACTCGACACGCCGATGCGGTGGACATCAAGTTCCTGGTGGACGGTAGCGCCGTGTGGATCGCGCTGCCACATCCCGCGTGGGTTGAATATCACAAGCGTACCGGCAAGTGGATTACCGATGCCCTGGCGGTAGAGATTGCGGGACATTATCTCAAAAGCGCGTTGGAATCCGGCCAAGGCGTGGGACAGGAAATGTATTCTCTGACAGTGAACCAGACGCTTGAGCATCTCGCCGACGCAGTGGGAGAGACAGTCGACACTCAACCAGTTGCATAATGCGGTGGATTCACAGGCCTGTTCTGGCCATTATCCAATCAACTCGTTGTTTTTCTTCCGTGCGTCTTCGGATGATCACCTTTTTTCAAGCTGAAAATATCTGACGTGAGCAAGAATCAGATATGATGTCGGGTTTGCAATCTTTGTGAATTCCGCGGCATGAGAGTGATGTTCCATAGATGCGCTACGGTTTTGTCATAGATCAGGACCGTTGTATCGGGTGCCACGCCTGCACAGTTGCGTGCAAAGAAGAACACCAGGTACCGGTTGGCGTTTTTCGGACCTGGGTCAAACACATCGAAAAGGGCGAGTTCCCGCATACCTCGCGCCACTTCGGCGTGATGCGCTGCAATCACTGCGATGACGCTCCGTGCACGGAAATTTGTCCGACCAGCGCACTCTACCGGCGGGCTGATGGCATCGTCGACTTCGACAACCGTCGATGCATCGGCTGCAAAGCCTGCATGCAGGCTTGTCCCTACGATGCCTTGTACATCGATCCGAACAACAACACGGCGGCCAAGTGCAATTTCTGCGCCCATCGAGTGGAGATGAGCCTTGAACCTGCATGTGTGATTGTCTGTCCCACGCAAGCGATTCTCGCGGGCGACCTTGACAATCCAGCCAGCAAAGTCAGCCGCACCATCGCGAACAAGAAAGTTTCAGTGCGCAAGCCGCAAAAAGGCACGCAACCAAAGCTGTTTTATGTTGGCATCGAAGGCGACTTGCTTGAGCCCACCAGAATCTCGCGCAAGGATACATATTTCGCCGCAGACCGCAGGGACGAACCAGTCGACATTTCTAAGGACGATGGGATCAATCTCGCCGGATCTCTGGCGCGCGAAGTCTATGACGTGGCCCACCGCGAGCGCTGGGGATGGAAGATTGCCGCGTATTTGTGGACGAAAGCAATTGCCGCCGGCGCACTACTGGTCGCGGCCGTGCTCTTGAGTTTCGCAGGTCAATCGGCTCCGGTGTTGCTTAGTATCGTCTGTCCGGCAGTGGCTCTCGTTGCTTTGGCAGTGACCTCAGCTCTGCTTATTTTTGACCTCAAGCGTCCGGATCGTTTTTTTTACCTTATTACGAAACCGAACTTTCGTTCCTGGCTGGTCATCGGAAGTTACTTTCTGATGGGCTATGGCGCGTTCGCCGTCGCATGGTTGCTGTGCGGAATTTTCTTAGGCTCCGTGCCAGTCGCAGTGCAGTGGCTTGCCGCGGCGTTTGCGATCGCCAGCGCATGTTACTCCGCGTTTCTTTTTGCCCAGGCAAAAGGCCGCGACTTTTGGCAAAGCCCGCTATTCTTGTGGCATTTGCTGGTCCAGGCGCTGACCGCAGGCTCAGCGACGATTTTAATCGCGGGCTACTTTATTGACATTCCATTAGAAATTCGAAACACGACAATTCTGATTCTGTTAATTTCCCTAATCGTCAGCTTGGCAATGATCATGGGCGAAATTTCGCTGCCGCACGTCAGCGAAGACGTAAGAATCGCAACACAAGCATTAATCAATGGAAAACTGAGCGGACGATTCTGGGGATTGGTTGTGAGTCTCGGATTGCTCGTACCGATTATTTGCGGAACGATCGGATATTGGTCTGCTACGTCAGACCTTTTCTCGATTGCCGCTGCGGCATTGGCATTGGCAGGCCTGTGGTGGTTCGAGGATATTTGGATCCAGGCGGGACAACTTCCTCCGCTTAGCTAGTCCATGTTTATGAAAGAACATTTACCTCTGAATCCGCAAGCGCTGGATCTGGACGAACCCGCCGGGGGACTCTCCAGCTATCCTCCGGCTGACCGATGGGATGACTGGACGGAATACGATCCGGCACAGTGGCCAAAGAAAGTTGAAAAGCATTATTCGCTGATCCCTACTATCTGCTTCAACTGCGAGGCCGCGTGCGGGCTGCTGGCCTATGTCGACAAAGAAAAGATGCAGGTGCAGAAGTTTGAAGGCAATCCTGCGCATCCCGGCAGCCGCGGGCGCAATTGTGCGAAGGGCCCGGCGACCATCAATCAAGTGAATGATCCCGAGCGCATTCTGTATCCGATGCGCCGAGCCGGCAAGCGAGGAGAAGGGAAATGGGAACGCGTGAGCTGGGATGAAGTTCTCGACGACCTCGCTTCGCGCATTCGGCTGGCTTTGCAGAAGGGACGCAAGAACGAAATCATGTATCACGTCGGGCGTCCGGGCCATGAGCTTATCTACAACCAGCGCGTGCTGCACTCGTGGGGTATTGACGGACACAACAGCCACACCAACGTCTGTTCCGCTGGAGCCCGCACTGGATATGCCTTCTGGCACGGTTTCGACCGTCCGTCCCCCGATCACTCGAAGGCTCGCTTCATTCTGCTGCTGAGTTCGCACCTCGAAGCCGGACACTATTTCAATCCGCACGCCCAGCGAATTATCGACGGCAAAATGGATGGAGCAAAAGTCTGCGTCATCGATACGCGCCTCTCGAACACTGCCTCCAAAGCCGATTACTGGCTCTCGACTTGGCCGGGAAGCGAGTCGGCTGTGCTACTAGCGATGTGCAATGTGCTGCTTCAAGAGAACCTGATTGATCGCGAATTTGTACGTCGATGGGTGAATTGGGAAGAGTATCTTCGCGAGGAGCACGCGGCTGAGCCGCAGACTTTCGAGACGTTTCTGGAAATCCTCAAGCAGACTTACGCTCGATACACGCCGGAATTCGCCGCCCGGGAGTCGGGAGCAGATGCTCGCATGATCGTCGAAGTGGCGCGCGAGGCGGGCCGCGCCGGCTCCGCGCTAAGCACGCACGTGTGGCGAAACGCTGCCGCCGGTAATCTCGGAGGCTGGCAAATGGCGCGGGCGCTCGAATTTCTTGCAGTGCTGGTGGGCGCAGTCGGTACGCCAGGTGGAACTTCTCCGAGTGCCTGGAACAAGTTCATTCCCACCCCGCCTATGATGCCGCCTCCGCCCAACGCATGGAACGAATTAATGTGGGCGCGCGAATATCCGCTGGCATTTTTTGAAATGAGTTTTCTATTACCGCATTTTCTCAAGGAAGGTCGCGGAAAGCTCGCGCTTTATTTCTCTCGCGTCTATAACCCGGTGTGGACCAATCCCGACGGCCTTAGCTGGATCGAGGCGCTGACCGACGAGAGCAAAGTTGAACGCCACGCCTGCCTCACTCCAACCTGGAGCGAAACTGCGTGGTTCGCCGACTACGTTTTGCCCATGGGACATGCTTCCGAGCGCCACGACCTGATGAGCCAGGAAACGCACGCTGCGCGCTGGATCGGCTTCCGCCAACCGGTGCTGCGCGTGGCACTCGAAAAGCGCGGCAAGAAATTCAACTCCACCTACGAAGCGCATCGCGAAGCGGGACTGGGCGAGGTCTGGGAGGAAGATGAATTCTGGATCGAATTGTCATGGCGCGTCGATCCGGATGGGTCGATGGGCATCCGCCGCTACTTTGAGTCGCCGTACCGACCGGGCGAAAAGATTCGAATCGATGAATATTACCGCTGGATTTTTGAGAACAGCGTCCCCGGCCTGCCCCAGGCCGCTGCGAGTGAAGGCCTCACGCCGCTAGCCTACATGCAAAAATACGGCGCCTTCCTGGTTGAAAATAACGTGTACGAGTTGCATAGGAAGACCCTCAAGCCAGAAGAAATGCAGGGGAGCACCGTCGATCCAGTTACGCAGGTCGTCAAGAAAAACGGAGCGCCCATTGGCGTTCAAATCGACGGCAAGCCGGTCACCGGTTTCCCCACACCGTCGCGCAAACTCGAATTTTATTCGAAGACGCTGAAGGACTGGCACTGGCCCGAGCATTCAATTCCCGGCTACATCAAGAGTCACGTCCATCGCGACAATATCGATGCCGCCAAAGGCGAGATGCTGCTTCTTCCCACGTTCCGCTTGCCAACGCTCATCCACACGCGCTCTGGAAATGCGAAGTGGCTCTACGAAATCTCGCACAAAAATCCGGTATGGATACATCCGCAAGACGCCTCGCGACTGAGCATTGTCACCGGCGATCTGGTGCGAGTTCATACTGCGATAGGCTATTTCGTCGACAGAGTATGGGTGACGGAAGGAATGCGTCCCGGCATCGTTGCCTGCTCGCATCACCTGGGGCGCTGGCGTCTGAAAGAAGATTTTGGCGGAGAACGCTGGTCCACAGCTTTGGTCGATCTAAAACAGGTTGAGCCCGGCAAATGGATGATGCGCACCATTCATGGCATTCAGCCCTTCGAGAGCAGTGATCCGGATTCATCGCGCATTCACTGGGAAGATGCTGGCGTACATCAGAACCTCACGTTCCCAGTTCAACCTGATCCGATTAGCGGCCAGCATTGCTGGCATCAAAAAGTTACGGTGAGCAAAGCTGGCGGGGACGATCGCTACGGCGATGTTTTCGTCGACACCAATCGGGCTCACGAAGAGTATCGCCGCTGGTTGCAGATGACGCGCGCCGCTCCCGGCCCTGACAACCTTCGGCGTCCGCTGTGGATGATTCGAGTCTATCGGCCCGCGCCCGAAGCTTTTTACCTTCCCTGAGAAAGGATATTATCCCCCACTATGAAATGGGCGACCCTTTTACTATTCGCATCGCTGACCGCCGCCGCTTTTGCACAAACTTCTACAGCCTCTCACGAAGTCGACGCGGTCTTCTCAGAATCGCGCGCGTTCTATGTGGATCTGCATCACAATCCGGAATTGTCGTCCCATGAAACGCAAACTGCGGCGAAGCTGGCAAGCCATCTTCGGGCTGCCGGTTACGAAGTGACCGAACATGTTGGCGGCACAGGAATTGTCGCCATTCTAAGAAACGGCGCAGGCCCGACCGTCATGCTTCGTACTGAACTTGACGCGCTTCCGGTTGAAGAAAAAACAGGCCTTCCCTACGCCAGCAAAGTCCATGCGCAAGACGACTCGGGACGCGACGTCCCTGTCATGCATGCTTGCGGACACGATCTGCACATGGCAACACTGTTCGGCACTGCCGAGATCATGGCACGCAGCAAAAATACCTGGCATGGAACGTTGCTGCTGATTGGCCAGCCCGCCGAGGAAACTGTTTCCGGCGCGAAAAAGATGGTTGAAGACGGCTTGCTTACGCGCTTTCCCCGGCCCGACGCAGGCGTGGCTTTGCACGTTGGCAACAACTTTCCGGCAGGGAAAGTCGCCGTCATTTCTGGCTATTCATACGCCAGTGCGGACGCGCTGCGCGTCACGATTTATGGCAAAGGCGGACACGGAGCCATGCCGCAAAGCACGATTGATCCGGTCGTGATCGCTGCCCGGACGGTTCTTTCGTTGCAGACAATTGTTTCGCGCGAGGTCAAGCCTGGCGATGCGGCGGTTCTCACCGTGGGATATATTCAGGCTGGCACGAAAAATAACATCATTCCCGATCACGCTGAACTGGGGCTGACCGTCCGCGCATACAAGCCCGAGGTTCGCCAGCAGATTCTTGCCGCCATTGTACGCATCACCAAGGCAGAAGCAGATGCTGCTGCTGTACAGCGTGAACCTCTGATTGAAAATCTTGGCTCGACAAATGCTGTGTATAACGATCCCGCACTAGCTCAGAAACTCAAAATAACTCTGGAAGGCGCGCTGGGAAAAGACAACGTCGAAACCGGAGAACCGTTGATGGCCTCTGAGGATTATTCTTATTTCATTGAACAGGGCATTCCGTCGTTCTACTTTGCGCTGGGCGGAGCAGACCCGCAGAAATACTTTGAAGCTAAGAATGCCGGGACACAGCTTCCTAGTAATCACTCTCCGCTGTTCGCGCCCGACGTGGATCCGGCGCTGCGCACCGGTATTAGTGCGGAAGTGGCGGTGCTTCGTGATCTTCTGAAAACTCAGTAGCCACGCCACGCTCATGCCTAACAACCGCGACACTGAATTCGCCTGGAAATATCACAACGCCACCAAGCATTCCCATGCCAGCGTTCGAGCCAATCCGCATTTCTTGGATTTTGCGAATCAGCCCTTGCCCTTCAAGATCTACCCGTCATTAAAGCCGACACGCTTGCCGAGCGAGATGCGCCAAACCGGAGTGGCCGCCCTATCTGCGATCTGCGACAGCGTACCGGCGTCGACTAACGCGGCACCGGATTTAGCAGGCATTGCCCAACTCCTCTATCTTTCCGCAGGCATTACCCGGCAGAGAAAATTTTCTGGCGGCGAAATATATTTTCGCGCCGCCGCCTGTACCGGAGCGCTCTACGAAGTCGAACTCTATTTGGTTTGCGGCAACCTTGCCGATCTTTCACCGGGTGTCTATCACTTTGCCCCAGCTGAGTTCGGCCTGCGCAAGTTGCGCGATGGCGATTATCGCAGCGTTTTGGTCGAAGCCGCCGGCAATGAGTCCGCCATCGCTCGCGCGCCATTGATCATCGTCTGCACCTGCACTTACTGGCGTAACGCCTGGAAATATCAGGACCGCACTTACCGCCATTTCGGCTGGGACAACGGCACCATGCTGGCTAACCTGCTAGCGGTAACTACCGCGTTGGGCCTGCCCGCCCAGATAACGTGCGGTTTTATGGACGAGACGGTGAACCAGTTGCTGGATGTCGATCCGCAGCGCGAGGTGGCTTTCTCGTTGGTCCCAGTCGGCCACAGTTCTGAGGACCCGCCGCCATCTCCGGTTAACGTGCCCGCTCTCGGTCTAGAAACCGTTCCGCTTTCGCGAAGAGAAGTTGATTATCCGCTCATGCGCGAAATGCATGCTGCCTCTACGTTGCATTCCAAGAAGGACGTCAGCATGTGGCGCGGCCGTACTCCACTCATGAATTTGCCGCAGCCTACCGGGCCAGCTGTTCAGCTACAAACGTTATCTGACGATGAAATGCCTCGCGACCCCATCGAGCAGGTTATTTTGCGACGAGGTTCCACCCGGAAGTTTGCGCGCACGCCGATCACTCTGCCGCAACTCTCGACAATGCTGCACCGGGCTACGCGCGGCGTGTCGGCAGACTTTCTTGATCCCATGGGAACAGAACTCAACCATCTCTATCTGGTAGTCAATGCCGTGGACGGTGTTGAACCCGGAGCATACGTCTTCCACCGCGACAGTGGACTGCTTGAGTGCCTGAAGCAGGGAAACTTTTGTGAACAGGCCGGCTATTTAGGATTGGAACAGCAGTTACCAGCCGATGCCGCCCTAGACATTTTCTTTTTGGCAGATCTCCGTCCGATTTTGCAGCGATTTGGCAACCGCGGATATCGTGCGGTGCAACTCGAAGCTGGCATCCTCGGCGGTAAACTGTATCTGGCTGCGTATGCACAGCGTCTGGGCGCGACCGGCCTCACTTTTTACGACGACGACGTAATCCGCTTTTTCTCTCCTCACGCCGAAGGTAAGAGTGCAATTTTCCTGGTTGCGGTCGGCAACAGCGCGAAGCATCAAACTTGACTCTTTCGGCAGCCTTGCTATTGCAACTCGCAACCATAAAATTGACACTGATGGCATGAAAGTGATCGCAGTCATTCCGGCGAGGCTCGAATCCACACGGCTGCCGCGAAAAATGCTGCGCCAGATCGCGGGGAAGCCCTTGATTGCTCGCGTGTACGAAGGCGTCCGCTCGTCCCCGCTCCTGAACGACGTCATCGTGGCTACGGATTCGGATGAAATTATGCAGGTGTGCCGTCTGCACGGGTGGAACGCGCGCATGACTTCCGCGAAGCATCGCAGTGGCACGGAGCGGGTACGCGAAGTCTCGGATTCGATCGAGGCCGATATTTATCTCAACGTGCAAGGAGACGAACCGCTGACCCGGGCTGAGCATATCGAGGCCCTGATCGACTTGATGAAAGATCCACAAGCGCAAGTCGGGACCTTGAAGACGCCAGCATCAACTGAAGACGTCAACAATCCGAACGCGGTGAAAGTTGTCACCGATTCTGTTGGACGAGCGCTGTATTTTTCGCGCGCCACGATTCCCTTTGACCGCGACGGCTCGCCGCCGGCCTACTTCAAGCATCTCGGTTTTTACGCCTATCGCAAGGCAGCTCTCGACCGCTTTTGCGCGTTGCCAGAGTCGTCACTGGAAATCAGCGAACGGCTCGAGCAGTTGCGCTTCCTGGAAAACGGAATTCCAATTCAGGTTGGCGAAACTCCCTACGATACGATTGGAGTCGATACCGAGGAAGATCTGCGCAAGGTCGAAGTTATTCTCAGGCAGCGCAAGAGGTAGCGGGCTTGTCTCAGATTTATGGGGACGTAATTGTGCGAGTTATGCTCGTGATGATCACTATCTTCGTTAATGGTGTGGACAACGGCTGTCCCTTGTCACTGCTGGCACGAGTCGTAACTTCATTTACATTCGACGTGAGGCCGACGAGGGACTAGTCCGCTCGTCGGCAGAAGTCGCACGGAGTTGTGGCTCACTCGAAGACGAGGCGCTTACATTCCCCCTGCCACGCCTTTATTCACCAACACCTTGACGTCCACCCGACGGTTGTCGGCGCGTCCGTCGGCGGTCTCGTTGGGCGACGCAGGATCAGCAATGCCCATCGCACCGGGTGCCACGATATGCCGCAGAGGAACATTGCAGTTCTGTAGCAGGAACGCGACCACCGCCTGGGCTCGGTCCATGCTCAACTGCTGGTTCATGGCTGCATTGCCCGATGAATCGGCAAAGCCCTTTACCTGGACGATGTAGCCCTTTGTTCCAACCGCGCTTGCGGCCAACACTGACAAAGCCGCTTTATCACTATCTGAGATTTTGTAGCTTCCACTAGTAAAATAAACCGTCGCTTTGGCAGTGGTGTTGTACTCCGAGAGTTCGGAAAAACGCTGGGTGGTTGCCTGAATTTCCTGCTGATTCCCCGCGATCGCGTCCTGATTGGCAGAAATGGCTCCCTGATTGGAAGCGATCTGCTGCTGGTTGGCAGCAACCCCTTCCTTATTGCTCGCAACGCCTTCCTTGTTCTCTGCAATGTTGGACATGTTGGTTGCTTGCTGCTGTTGTGTTGGATTCAAGCCAGCCTGAATAGTCTCGGCCAGAACTAAATCGTCCTTCTGGAGGGTGATGGTCTTGGCAACCACTTGGGTTTCTGTGCCCGTACCTTCGACTGTAATCTTGAGGCCCGGAATCAGGGCAGTGACGGACTGCTCCGAATGTCGCAAGCCTAAGCCCTTCGGTGACTGAATCTTCGTATCGTCCGTTAGCGCCACTGTGACGTTTGTTGACCCTTTGAGAGTCTTCACCGTCAGATTGTCTCCATCTCGTCCCGTAATCAATCCATTGATCTTGACTTTTTTGCCGTTCGACGCACCAAACGCCAAGCCGACACAGAAAATACACAGTACGGTGGTGAGCGCTACGCTCCATCTACGATTTTGTTTCATACGATTTTCCTTTCATGGCGATCCGATGAACTTCTCGTTCGGCGGGAAGACTATCGCGATTTAAGATGGGTAGGTAACTGTCAAAAGCGACAGTTGTCAGGCACCGGGATTTTGATGAATTCTTACTAACCTACAAAGTTATTCATCGTCGACAGAAAACCTGCGGCTGCTTGTTTGTGGCGAGCCAACCGATTTAGTCCGAGAACGATTCAAGAGGGCCCGCGAAGATTTAAACGAGATGCGAACCATGAAAGCAGAACACCTTAGCCAAACAACGAAACCAGCGGACCGTCCGCATCCCGGTATGGCTTGGATACCCGGCGGAACATTCCGTATGGGTTCAGAAGACTTCTATCCCGAAGAGCGTCCAGTTCATGAAGTCAGCGTGGATGGCTTCTGGATCGACTGCTATGAGGTCACGAACGAACAGTTCGCGGAGTTCGTGGACGCAACGGACTATAAGACGCTAGCCGAGCGCCCGCTCAATCCTGCCGACTTTCCTGGCGCCCCTGCCGAAAATCTGGTGCCCGGGTCCATGCTCTTTCAGAAAAGCGGCGGCCCGGTCGACTTACGCAACTACGCCAACTGGTGGGCCTGGGTGCCGGGAACGAATTGGCGCCATCCTCTGGGCCCGGGATCCTCGCTCGAAAGCCTCGCGCAACATCCTGTGGTTCACGTTGCCTATGAAGACGCCGAGGCTTACGCACACTGGGCGGGAAAAGAATTGCCCACAGAAGCAGAGTGGGAGTTTGCCGCCCGCGGCGGGCTTGACGGGAAAAAGTTTACCTGGGGCGATGAGACTTCTCCCGGCGGCAAAGCGATGGCTAATAGTTGGCAGGGAGAATTTCCCTGGCAAAACCTGCTCCACGACGGCTATGAAGGAACTTCTCCAGTAGGATCCTTCTCGCCGAACGGATACGGCTTATACGATATGGCTGGCAACGTCTGGGAGTGGACTTGCGATTGGTTTGTGCAGCGGCACTCCGATGCAGTCGTCAAGCCCTGTTGCGGTCCGGCGGTCAATCCGCGTATCGTCTCGCCAGACAAAAGTTACGATGCAGCGCAGGCGCAGTTCCGGATTCCACGCAAAGTCGTCAAAGGCGGTTCGCACTTGTGCGCGCCCAACTACTGCTTGCGTTACCGCCCAGCGGCAAGGCAGCCGCAAATGATCGACACCAGCATGAACCACATCGGGTTCCGCTGCATTTCACACCGGAAGTGAAAGATCGACCGACCCAGGTTTGCGGAGGTTCCTTCGAAAACGAGCACGGTTTCAGCGGAAGCCTCTACTCCTGTTTCTTGTCTTCAGTACTGCTGATAGCGGCCTTGGCCACAACTTCTCTTTCTTTCAAGCGCTCTTGCGGCTGTTCGGCGGAGCCGGGCTCAGCTATGAGGCTTAATCAGAAAGCGGTCACGCGACTCAATCAACACAGGCTGGATCTACGTGAAAACCAGCGAGTATATTCCTAACGCCTCGGCGGCGAGATTGCCTGGAGCAAACTATCAGTGGGTGGCAAAGCCCTACATCACCGTTGTCCCTGATTTTCGGTACATTTGGGACACTAACGGTACGAATGGGACAGGGTCAGCCATCTTGGGCTTAAAATTCAATCTCATCTTTTAAAACTCGTATCTGCCCGGATCGAAATTCTTAAGTCGAGGTCGACTGGTACCACTTCATCGCCTTGCCTTCCGCCAAAACCGCAGCACCTAGCACAAGAGCCAAATTAATCAGCGGTTCAAAAGTCATTTGATTGACCTGGAGCAACGAGTTAACTGAGCCGAAAAGGTAATCTTTCGTCGACTCGGCCTTGGCTGATATTTGCTAGACGGGGCGTGCTAACCCCATGGCGGTGCTTGAAGGTCAGTGTCGAGCGTTATCCGAAACCACAAATGCCCAAAGATGCTGGTCGGCCATCGGCCTCATTGCTGCGGCGCCTTTCTGCAGCGGTGAACTGGGGAAATCTTCGGCGCGGACTGAAGTCGAAAAGCAGGATTCCTCTGGATTTGTCCCAGGCGATTCCCCCCTTTCGGGCCATTTTCGAGGATCAAAACCTACGGTATGTTCTGTACAACCGGCGCGGACGTTTCGCGATCTAGATCATCAGGAATTAGGGGTTTACGTTGCCGTGCAAGTGCGATCTCAAAGGGGTTGGAGGACGAGTGCTTAATCAAAAGAAAAATCTGTTTTATATCTGTTTCCTGTCACTAAGTTTCCTACTTGCAGTGCCGGTGTCGGCGCAGGTCAGTGTTAACGCTGCCTCCCTAAATCAGGTGAGCAGCAGCGCACTGGATCTGCAACCGGTTCCTCAAGGATCACTGGGATTGATTGCGATCAACTGGAGCGGGTTCAACGACCGCACCACATCTGATCCGACTTTTTCTGACGCAACGCATGATGTAGCCATTCATGGGGATGTCTCGGGGGAGAATTCTAATTCGGATGTGATCAAAAACAATATCCCTGATCCGAAGCCCATAGTTAGCAAGTTGCCAGCTACGCTCACCGTCAGCACCGCCGCCCTTTTAGAACTTCACGCAATGCGCAAGAGTGCGGTAGACCTTTGCCTACAGCTCCCGACAAAGTATCGAACCCGCCTGCCCGAATGCGCAGAGATCTTCAAGCACGAAATTCGTCTGCAAGGACTTGCGAAAGACCACCACTGATCCGACTCCCGCGGCAGAGACTTATGCGGCACGCATAAATCCCTGCCCGATGATTCAATTCGACTTGCCTGACTTACGGGGGTCCTGTGTGGCATCCACGTACTGCGTCGAAGATGGACCGAAACCCGTAATCTGAACGACAACCGGTTCATCACCAGTCTCTGCGAAGTGATTACGAGCGGGCGGTTCGGTGTAAAAACTGCCTGGCGGCAAAGTCTTCAGCTGCGCCTCATCAAATTTGTCGCCATACCCGAAGTGCCATGTGCCGGAGATTACGGTCGCAACTCTGTCATCGCCATGGGAGTGCGCCGCGATGCGTGTATGTGCCGGTACCCGTAGCATGATGGTATACAAGCCCTCTTCGTTCGGATTGCCTTTCAGAACGACGGTTTCGATGCCGGCCATACCGGAGCTTCCGGTACCAGGATTGCCTCGTGGCGGAAACTTGTAATCAGCGGAAGTAAAGCGTTTTTCGTCCAAGTCGGCGCCAGCATTGATTGCAACCGTAGGAGCGCCTACCGGACCATCAAGAAATTTACGAATCAGCGCCACCGTGTACTCGGGCTTCTCTTCCATCAGCCAATGTCCTGATCCTGCGACCACCTCCTCCCGCACATTTGTCGCCACATGACGCATGATCACTGCCTGAAGAGGACCGAAAGACTTCTCTCCACCGACCGCCATCACAGGCATCGTCAGCTTGGTTTGTTCGAAGATCTTGTTGTCCTTCGCATCCTGAGAGAACGCGGTAAACTGCGCGAACCCGGCTCGCATTCCCCCTGGTTGCGCGTAAGTCGCGGTAAAAAAATCTCTGGTGGCTTCGTCTGGCTTACTCGGGTCACCGGTAAAGTCATTCCATATTCTGTCAAAGTAGATGCGCTCTCGACCCGCCACCAGGCGTTCTGCGTCCGGTCCATGAAAGTTGAAGTGCCAAACTCCGGGATTTTGCAGAATCTCGCTCCATGGATCAATCCCCGGGATCGGCGCGTCCATAACCACCAACCTTTCAACCTTATCGGGATAAGTCGCGGCGTAAGCGTATGCAACCATGTTGCCGATGTCGTGAGCAACAACAAATGTCTTGTCGTATCCTAACGAGGTCACGACGGCGCGCATATCCTTGGCCTGAGTCTTTTTGTCGTAGCCACCGGCAGGCTTGGAGGATCGTCCGATGCCGCGGAGGTCGGGCACCACTACCGTGTGATCCTTCATGAGATCTGCCGCCAGAGGAGACCACGAATCGCTATTCTCGGCGTAGCCATGAATAAGCAGGACCACGGGCCCGCTCCCTCCCCAACGCACGAAAATGTCTGCCTCTTCCGGGCTGTGTATCGTCTTGGCTTGAAAGCTAACGGGCAAGGAGGGCTGAGCTTTGCTTAAAACCGTGGCCAAGGCGAGAATCGTTAGGGCCAGGAAACGTCGAATCATTAATTATCTCCGTATTGCTGACAATCGGCTTGTCGGGGTGAGTGAATGAAACTCCGCGGGGTAATTACGGATTGTAGACCACACAGTTCATCACGTGCCATTGACTAGCCCGATCGGTACCAGGAACGGCCCCGATGGGAAGCGATCGCGATTACTTCCGGTTGACGGCCTACCCTTCGATAACCCCGCGAGGGAACGCTCTCCGGCGACCTTGGATTTTAACGGAGCATTAACGGTCCAGTGACGCGCGGTTAACAGTCTGCCGTTAGCTTATCTAATTTCTCTTTTAAGTGGCATCTATCTGTGTGCGAAAGGCGACCCTTATGAAGCTGTTGATTCGCCGCCGCGCTCCCGACTTAGTTTTTAGCTCGGCTCAGTCGAGCGGCAGGATCCGGACAACAAATCGCCTTTCAGTTTGCGGCGCTTTGTTGATCTCGATGTGCCTCCAATTGTCGGCGCAGAACGTGGTCTTGACGGGAGCAATAAGCGGCCGTATCACAGACGCAACCGGCGCAGTTGTTCCTGGAACCTCCCTGGTGTTGCAAAACCTGAACACGGGTGTGCAACAATCGACCGCGACCAACCGCGACGGTCTTTACCGGTTTGCAGCACTGATGCCGGGGACGTATTCCGTTACGGCATCCCTCAAGGGTTTTCGCGATGTAGAAGCCCTGGTGCGGGTGCACGTCGGAAACACAACGTTGCAAGACGTCAAGTTGCAAACCGGAGCCACCGGAGAAACGATTCGCGTCCTGGCCGACGCGCCAGTGATCCGGCCTGCCGAGTCGTCCATGAGTACAGTTCTAGATCGTTCGTTTATCGAGGAGTTGCCGCTCAACGGACGCCGCTACACGGACTTTACGGCGCTCACATCCAATACCAGCTACGATGGCGACACCGGACTGGTAAGTATTGCAGGACAACAAGGGGGAGAGGATTCCGGATACGCCAACGGAAATGGTAGCAACGCTTTTACCGTTGATGGGACAAACGCAACCAACAACTATTTTGCCGACATTCTTGGCCGCTACCGCATTCCTTATTTATACGGCGAGGAGGCAATCCAGGAATTTCAAGTCTCGGTGAGTCCATACTCGGCGCTGTATGGAGGTGGCGCAGGCTTCGTCAACGCTGTAACCCGGTCTGGCAGCAATGAGTTTCATGGCAGCGCGTTTTATTACAACCGCAACTCGGCGACCGGAGCTAATGACGCGATCGATAAAGCCGCCGGCTTTCCGAAACCGCAAGATGCCTTACAGCAATTCGGATCCGGATTGGGTGGTCCCATCGTGCGCGGCCGTTTGTGGTTCTTTGTGGATTATGAGCAGCAAATCCGAAACAATCCGATTCCTGTCATCAATCAGGCTTTGACCGCGAACTCAGCGAACCTGGCTTCGTTTCTGAGTAATAACTTTGGCATTCCCGCCGGAACAACGCTGCCGCCGCCGAACGGTCCGTTGCCGGTCCCTGGAACCGATACCAACGCCGATGTCTCTGCAAATCCCAGCAACCCTGTCTATCTCCAGCAAGTATCGAACGTAGTCAATGCGTTGAATTCCAACCTCGGCACTAAGGCAAGAAAGCGCAACGACCTGGTGATCACCCCGCGTCTCGACTACCAGGCCACTTCTCGTGATGGCTTTTTCCTCAGCTTAAATTTGAATCATTTCAACTCGCCGGGAGGCGTCGTCGTCGATCCTACAGTCGGCGATTATGGCCTGCAAACCCTGGCGAACGACTATGTGCGTACTTTCCAACTCAGTCTCGGTTGGACGCACACCTTCTCCTCACGGATGTTGAGCGAATTTCACGCAGGCACTTCCGACGACAACCAAAACGCTACTCCGACCGGCTTAGCTCCGAACAGTCCTACGATCATCCTGGACAGCCCCGCGTCGTTTGTTCTGGGAAACGCTCCATTCTCCATTGGGAGGGTTTTCGAACGCCAGTACTCGGTAGCCGATCGTATCGACTATGTGATCGGCAAGCACACGCTGCAGCTAGGCGCGGATTGGAGCCGCGCATGGGATGCCGATACCAACGACGGCGGTGCCGACCCAAATGCCGCAGTTCAGTTTGGATCCCGGCTCGGCAGCTACGAATTCTCCAATCTGCAGGCCTTCGCGCTCGGAGAATACAACCTTTTCAGCCAGGCTTCGGGAAGCCCGCGGTTCGCATTCGCCGTGCCGTATTATGGATTCTATGTGCAGGACACCTACCGCGCTCTGCCGCGATTGACTCTGGAAATGGGACTGCGCGAAGACTTCCAGGTTTATCCTCAGCCAGCAAAGAATCCAGCGTTTCCCCTCACTGGCCAATATCCCAATCAGTTTCAGCGCCTGGCTCCGCGATTTGGGTTCGCCTGGCAGCCGGCAGCAAAGACTGTGGTGCGCGGAGGATCCGGCATGTTTTACACCAACATGAACGGTCTCAACTATCGCAATGCTGTCATCTCCAACGGCCTTGCGTCGCAACAGTCTTCGGTCAGCATCAGTTACAACGGCGGTGTGCCGAATCAGCAATTCCCAACTTTCCCCAACATCCTCGCTTCCAACTCTCCGCTGTTTCAGGCATCACCCGACATTTCTCTCGTCTCGCCACAGTTTCGCGTGCCGTATATTTTGCAGAGCAGCCTGCAGATCGAACGCGAGATCGCTGAAAACACGACAGTGAGCATCGGCACGATGTGGAACCACGGAGTGCATCTGATCTCGGGCAGCGCTTACGATTTGAATCTGAAGCCGTTGCAGGGCATGACGACTTACATCGTCTGTCCTCCCTCCGCAGCGACTGCACCGTGCAGCGGCCCGACCTATACGCTGCCGAACATGGACAACGGCCTGCTCAGCGAAGGCCGCATCAGCACCGGATTCAACGAGATCAACGCGCTAATCAGCCCCGGCCAGAATCATTACAACTCATTCTTTGTGCAGTTACAGCGGCGTATGTCGCACGGCGTGGCCGTGCAGGCTTCGTACACGTTCGCCAAAAGCATCATGCTGGATGGCATGGATTTCAACAACCAGTTCGACTTCAGCAACACCCACGCCGCGTCGCTGCTCGACCAGCGGCACCGGTTTACCCTCGCTGGTGTCTACGAGCCGAGGTTAGACCGATTCACTAGCTCCGACACTGGACGCGCTCTGCTCTCTGGTTGGAGCCTGAGCAGCGTAATGGAATTCTCGTCTGGTCGCCCGTACGCCGGGTTACTGAGTCCGGCATGCACGAGTTCGACCTTGTCGTTCGGTAATTGCGACGGGGCGAATGGAAACCTCAACGACACCGCGTTCAATGAGGATACTGCCAACACCGCCGGCGGCATTAATGGTGGTGGTCCCACGCCTGGAATCGGCCTGAATTCTTTCTACGGCCCGTGGCTGGAAAGAATCGATGTTGGCCTGACGCGCAGTTTTATGATCCGTGAGGGCAAGGAGTTTCAACTGCAGGCACAAGTGTTCAATCTATTCAATCATCCCAACTACTACGTTCAGAACGGCAACGGCATCAATCAACTGCAATACAACCCCATCGGCAAGAACTGCGGCGACGGGGCTACGCTGAATCAAACCTGTTACTTGGTTCCTAATTCTGGTCCGGGCAACTTTGGTACCCTGCAGGAAATCAGCCCCAATGGCCTACCACGAATCTTGCAGTTCTCCGCGAGATTTACGTTCTAGGCCGAGCCACCTTGACTTTTTCTGCTGATCGGTTATTTATTACGCGCCATGTTCCAGTCTCCTAACCCGGCCGCGCCGCAGCAAGTGGCGCCCTTGCTTGCGCTGGCCACTGAGTTTCTCCGGGCCGGGCGACCAGCGGATGCAATCATGCCGTTGCGCGATGCAGCCATGCTCGACCCGTCCAATGCCATCATCCAACACGATCTCGGCCTCGCCTGCCTCGAGGTCGGACGCGTGCCGGATGCCATCGCGGCATTGCAGCGGGCCGTCGCCAACGACCCGCGTTACACCGATGCACATTTCCGCCTGGGGATCGCCTTCGAGAAGCTGGGCGACATCGGCGGGGCACTCGCTGCGTACGACCGCGCCACGAAGCTGCTCCCATCCCTGACCGAGGCGTGGTTCCGCGCCGGCGCCCTGGTCTACACACTGGGCCATCGTCGGCGAGGCGATCGGCTGTTTCCAGCGTGCGGCGGCGACGGGAGGCAGGAGCAGCTTCGGCCGCCTTGGCAAGGCGCGGGCGCTGGTGATCGAGGATCGCAATCAGGAAGCGGAACAGGTATTGCGAGAGATGCTGGTGGCCGATCCGACGAACGCCATGGCGTATGATCTGCTGGGCAGCGTACTCTCTGAGCTCGGCCGCTTCGACGAGGCGCGTGCGTGCTTCGAACGGACGGTCGCGATTGCGCCGCTGCTGGCGGGCAGCTACTACGATCTGGTCCGGTGCCGTCCGGTCACGAGAGCTGACAATGGTCTGCTGCAAGAGATGCAAGCCGCCCTGGCTACGCCAGGACTGGAATTGGGGCAACGCCAGCGGCTTCATCTCGCGATTGGTAAGGCGGCGGAGGATCTTGGCGACTACGCCTTGGCCATGCAGCATTTCGACGCTGCAGACGCCGTGCGCCGCGGCGCTGCGTCGTTCGACTCGGCCGCGTTCTCGCGCGAGATCGACCGCCTGATTGCCCGCTGCACACCCGAATTCATCGCGCGGGCGCCCGAACTCGGCAGCTCGGATGCGACGCCGGTGCTGATCATCGGCATGCCGCGGTCCGGAACGACTCTGGTCGAGCAGATCGTCTCCATGCATCCCGAGGTCGGGGCTGGCGGCGAATTGCATTTCTGGAACCAGCGCGGAGCAGCGTGGCTGCGCTCGGGCGCGGACGAGGACGCGCTTCTCGCCAAAGCTGCGGCAGACTATCTCGGCGTGCTGCGCGCGATTGCGCCGACGGCGGCGCGAGTGACCGACAAGATGCCGTTCAACTTCCTCTGGGCCGGGCTGATCCACGTGGCATTCCCGCGCGCAATCATCATCCATTGCCGCCGCGCTGCAATCGACACGGCGCTGTCGATCCATCAAACTCATTTCCATCCGACGCATGCCGTTTCCGACCGGAGGCGCCGAACTGGTCGCGTATTTCCGCAGCTACCAGCGGCTCATCGACCATTGGCGGAGCGTGCTGCCGGCGGATCGCTTCATCGAAGTCGATTACGAAGACCTGACCCGCGCGCCCGAACCAGTCATCCGGCGGATCATCGCGGCCTGCGGCCTGGCGTGGCACGATTCGTGCCTGCGTCCCGAATCCAATCCACGAGCGGTGAAGACCCCCAGCAAGTGGCAGACCCGGCAGCCGATCTATCGCACCTCCGTCGAGCGCTGGCGACGCTACGAACCCTGGCTGGGACCGCTGCGCGCGCTCGTCGATGTTAAACAGAATCTATGACAGGTCGGGTGTCCCGCGTCGCCACCGTTTGCAGTGTCAGGAATCCGCCCGGTCTATTTTGTCAGGGATGCTCCCGGTCTGTACCCCTTAGGGTATACCCCCCTCCCCCTGATCTTTTGGAATCAGAGGATTGCCGGCGGACTGAGGTCAAAATCTTTGGAGCCAAAAGAGTTACAGGCAAAATCTTGGCAACAAACAGGTTGTGGATGGGGAAGGGCATTTTCGAATTTCGAGCTATATAGTTGTTATCGCATATATCTATTAGTGAAGTAAAGAGAATTGTGGAGAAAAAGCGAGATGCTGTGCCGAAACGGGAAACGCTGGCAGTTCTTTCGGTGCGGCCCGTTGACTTAAGATTCGCCGTTCCCACCTCTACAGGAGGCGTAAAGGTGAGCCGGCCGCCGAAGCCCGGGCTAGCCGTCCGAAGAACCTGTGTTGCGAGCCTGAATATACAAGGAACGGGCGCGAACCCGGGGCCCCGGGCAAGGAAAAGCTGTGACCGCCGACCTCGCCCTCCCCACCTTTACAAAAAACGTAAAGGTGGGCCAGCCACCCCGGTTTCTTCACGCCACTGGGCCCAAAGAAAACCGGTGAACGTCCCCTCCCGACATTCCCCCAGATTTCCGTCCCCGGATTCCCAGTTTTGTGTTGGAGCCCTGTAACTGATCACCAGAGTGATACTCATAGTCTGTAGATTCATGGTCATCATCTACGGTGAACTGAAGGCAGATGCCCACAAACCTCAAGCGATTTGGGCAGCGGGTTCGCGAGTTACGACTCGCTGCGGGATTGTCGCAAGAGAAACTCGCCGAACGGGCGGCTCTCCATAGGACCTACGTTGGAGGAATCGAGCGCGGCGAGCGAAATGTGGGAATCCTGAACCTTCTACGACTTGCACGTGCATTGCGAGTTCGAGTCTGCGAACTGCTGCCGTGGTAGCTCGTGGGGCAATGGAGATCCGTGCCTCGGCCTTATAATCCGAAATTCCTGCAGGATCAACCTCCACTCGCTGAATTCGGGCTGTCCGCCCAAATGATCGGTGGAAGTATCACGCGAGTCCATGAAATCCTGGACAATATCGATGCCAAACTCCTCGAAGGGGGCGGAGAACGCCTTTCCGGGCTGGTCGAACTCGCGAATCTTTCAGCTATTATTGGTAACCTGTTTCGCGGCGCAATCGTCCAAACGTCCGGAGGAAAATTTTGCGCAAATACTCCGCACACGTACCCGGATCTGCTCGCTCGGAGTGCCGAATGCAAAGACCTGGAGATCAAAGTTGCGCTTGAGACTAACAAGCCAAAAGGTCACCTTGTAAAACCCGGCCCACATGTTACTGTTCGATACGTACTGGCCGATTCCGAAGGGCTCTATACACGAGGTAAGAAAAGTCGGGGTAAGGTCGCATGGATCTGGGAGGTGCGCGCGGGGACCTTGGAAGGTGCGCACTTCAATATCAGCAATACGGAGGGTGATAGTGGTAAGACTGCCGTTATCAACGCTACCGGGATGGCCTGCCTGCAAGTCGTATATTGTGATCTAGAGCACTGCCCAATCGCGCGGTTGATTAAGCGCGTTTGAGTTCCCTTTTGATTCCGTCGTTTCCGAGCGCGACACTTCGTGATTCGCATTTTTCGCCGTGCGCTCGGAGCTGAGAATAGCCTCAGCTATTCGCCGTCCCAGTAAGGGGGGAACGGCGTTTCCGATCTGCTTAACGATTTGAGCCAGAGTTCCTCGAAACTCAAACCAATCGGGAAAACTCTGGATGCGAGCGCCCTCCCGTGCTGTCAAGGCTCGATCCTGGTAAGGATGGATACACCGATTCGATGCTGGATGTACAAAGTTAACCGTGAGAGTCGTGCTAGGTCGGTCAGGATCAAGCCGGCTGTAGCACGAACTGAATCCGCTTTTGACCATGCCCGGAGGCAAGGCGGATATGTTTGCACCGGAATGACGAATTATATTCAGCATTTTTTCAGAGTGCTTGGTGGCTTTGTGTAACGTCAGCTTTGTGCATCCGCGACGCATTTGTTCTTGGTACCCTGTCCGGGGCGGCGTCGTGTAATCCGTTGCTTCCCCGCCCGCCGCCACCGGGGGAAGGTCGTCAATAGCCTCCGTTAGCGTAACTGCTGTCCCGAGATCCTGCGAAAACAGCGGAACAGTTCGGACCACCTCTTCCCTTGATCCCGCCATGCTCTTGTACTCAACAAGATGAGTAGGTTCCGGCCACAAAAACCGAACTCCAAGCCTGTTTCCCACAATTACCACTCTCTCGCGGTATTGCGGAACACCATAGTGCGCAGCGTTGACGACACGCCATTCAAGTTCGTAACCAGCGGCCTTGAAGCCTTGCAAGAGTGCATGAAGCCGAGCGCCGTTCTCATGCGTAAGAATGCCAACAACGTTTTCGAACACGAACCATTGAGGCTGCAGGCGGCTAATTACTAATACGTAATGTTCAACCAGCGAATTTCGCGGATCACCTTCAGTTAGATTTCTAAACGGACGAATCGAAGAAAATCCTTGACAAGGGGGGCCCCCGACCACGATGTCGACCCTGCCAGCTAGCTCACCAAGAACCTGAATGGGGATATCAAGTAGATTTCCCGCAGTTCCGGTTGCGTGCGCGTGATTCGCAAGAAACGTTTGGATGCGATCAGGCAATAGGTCAATTCCACAGGTTGTGACAAACTCTCCAGCTTGCTCGAACCCGAACGACAAACCTCCTGCACCACAGAAAACGTCCAGTACCCGCCGGAAGCGATCACTAGGTTCGACTCGTCTCTTAACCACTCGCCCGCCACCTGCTTGTGACGTTGTGTAACCTTCGCCAGGTACGGCGTGTGTTGCATGCCAGCCCTGAGCGTTCAGCAAATCCCTTGGTTCGATATCCAACACAATTGCAAGGCGCTCCGCGGAGTCTGGGTCGGGCAACTCAAGTCCACGCTCCCATTTTCGAAGTTGGGTCTCAGTCACCGAGGCCTTCTCAGCCAATTCAGACTGTGCGAGTCCGAGCATGAGACGCCTCGTCCGAATATCGGCATTACTTGCGTTGTGCGACATTTGTTCCCCTTAGTGCATCCTTGCAGCGCATAATGAAGCGAGTTAATCTCTTGGTTAATCGTGATCGATCTCTCGTTTCGCACTCCCACACGACTAGGACTGCATAACCGCTTCCGCGCAGTTCTTTCACCACTCTAAGGTCTCTCGCTTGATTGCCTTTGACTTTTTGTAGCCATGCGCGCTTGTTCCTAGCGGGAATCGTCGCGCGATCACAACCGCGGTGCGAGTGCCAGAAGCAGCCGTGTACCAGGATTGCCCAGTGATTCGATTTGTGGCAGAAGTCTGGCTTCCCGGGGAGTGAGCTGATGTTTTTCCTGAAGCGAATCCCTTTTTCTCGAAGAACCGAGCCTACGCGTATCTCTGGCGCTGTCGCGGATTGCTTTACGCGTTTCATGCGCTGCGAAGTTGCAGGGTCCGTGGGCCACCGGCGCATAAGCTTAACCTCCATTTCGATTCCGACCGCCCGACGCTGTTTCAAACGTCGATGCGCTTATAAGAAAAATGATCCTCAATACGATGGTTGAAAAAAGTACCTTTAGAGGAAGCAAGCATAAGTTCTCTAAATATCGCTTCCGGTACCCCGAAATACTGGTACACTCCTCCGCTTTGAAATTCGACCTCAAGGACCTTTTCGTTTGGATCGAAGCCAACGGAACGCAGGCTGCTAGATTGAAGTTGAGCTCGTTCCATCGGCGATGACCTAGTCAGGCTAACGGTGAATTGAGTATAGAGCTGGAGGCCAAAGAAAAAAAGGCACGAATGTACCGGGGGGAACTTGCCTTGGAAATGTCGCGCGGCGGCGGCTTAGTTTACGCAAAAAAGCCCAGGGTGTGAATCATATCGTTCGAATGGAGAGCGTTCGGCGATTCGAAAAACTGGACTCGCCGCGGTTTCCCCACTTATTCCCCGGAGCGCAGCCAATTTTGCAGTCGCAGGCCCTTGACCCGTGAGAATTCTTTTTCGTTGTCAGTGACAATCACGTAGCCAAGCGCCAGCGCCTGAGCCGCAATCAGCAAATCATTGTTCAGCAAATCATTGGCGCCGATTGGTGTGCCCGCTTTCTCCAGACGGGTACGCAGCAGTCCGTAGGTCGCGTCCGCCGGCGTCTCGAAGGGCAACACTTCCAGCGCGCCAAGCACCGCGTCTAACTGGGATGAGAGCAGCGGCGAGCCTTTCTTGTTGGCTCCGTAATGCAATTCCGCAGCGACGATGATGCTGGTACAGACATTCTTTTCGCCAACCTTGCGAACATGCCTTGCCACTTTTCCCTGCGGGTTGCGGACGAGATCGGAAACGATGTTGGTATCCAGAAGGTAGCGCATTAAAGCTCGACCGCGTCAGGGGGAACATCCGGGATGGGAGGGAAATCCTCCGGCAACGGCGCAAGCTTCGCCAACACAGCGAGCAGAGATTTTGTGGGAACGGGTTCGATGACGAGCCGGTCGCCTTCCTTTCGCATGATGGCATCCTCGCCCGGAAACTCAAACTCACGGGGAATGTGCACGGCCTTGTTCCGTCCATTCTTAAAGACTTTGACATGGCGTTCGGGGCTTGTTTTGTCGCGCCTCGTTGGCATATGCCTGGCATATGCCAACGAATGTCATTTGTCCACCCCTCAGAGGGAACATCTCGTCGTGACGCCACTAGGAGCAGGATTCTGTCGCCCTCGACGAAACAGCTCTTGCTACTTGGGCAGTACGATCAGCGATATGGCATCACCGACACTATGCGGCGATCCTTCCGCTTGGGTTGCGCCCTTCGAAGTTACGGTGAAGACGTATAGCTCTCCCGACTGTGGGCTGACTGCATAGAGGTGGTCCAGATTGTCCCAGTAAACTTGCTGGACCGCGCCAGTAGCGATCAACGCCGTCAGCTTCGTGATCGGATGCGCGCCATTGAAGCGGAATACCTGCAATCCCGAAGTTCCCGATACCGCGAGATACTTACCATTGGGCGACATCGAGTAATAGTTCACGGTCCCAACCAAAACGCTGGGCATATTCTTATAGGTGCTTGAAGTGGTCAGATTGCCGGAGCTGTCCGCAGTGTAGACGGCAAGTTGCCATGGACCATCATTCTGCCAGTTCTGGGTCAGCGGTTGCATCGCCACTGCCAGATGATTCGTCGGATCTGCTGCTGCCAAAAACGGACAATAGAATCCTCCGTTCTTCTCTTTGGGAAACGGGGGAGTGATGTTCAACCACGATAGCGCTCCATTGCTCGCTCTCTTCACTCCGAAAATATCCTGGTCGAAATGAACACAACTCGACGAGTAGGCAAACTCATTGTTGCCGATGAAGCTCATCTCGTTATTGTTTGAAGGGCCACCGCCTATATCGTTAATAAACGTGAGCTTGCCTGTCGTCTGATTGATACTCAGCGAAAGATAGTCATTGTTGGTTGTGTAATGGTCCGAGTACAGGGTTGCTCCAGTGTGATCGAGAAACAGATCATAGAGTTCGGGCCCGCTCGAATCCATGTACGTATCCTTCCTTGCTAGAGCGCCGTTGGAAGCGATGGCGAACGACTCAATCTTGGTGTTGGTCGAATCCACCCCGAACAGCCACTTTCCGTTCAGCGCTAGAGAAGAAACGTTGTATTTGAAGGGCGATCCCGGAATCGCCTTGAGCGATCCGTTCGAAGCCGCTGCGTATCCCTGGATCTCATTCGTCTTGCGGCTGCTGATGTAGCTGGAAACGTATACATAGGCAGCGGGCGAAGTGCTCGCTTGCGCTGGACTGTCAATCTGTGAAGACGGGGCCTGAGCGGATGCCAGGACTGCGCTGGCGTAGACCCATAGGAGAGCTGACAAGAGGGTTACGATACGGCGAGACATACAAGAATTTCTCCTGCAGAAAATCGACGAGCGTAAACCTCCGATGTCCAAACCGCTGCGCGAGTTGCCCTATGCATCGCTGCAGGTGTTTTGATCCAGGTTGAAAATGCGGGGACACATGAGACAGACCCCCGGGTTCATCACCCAGCAAGCCCATAGAAAAAACCGGGATAGCTTCGTCCAGAGTTCGGACACCAGCTTGGACCGGTATCTGAACTCTGCATGCCACGGGGGCTGCCAAATATTTTGGGCGGCTTCCCGTAGCTACGCCTTCCTCCTTCTCTATTGAGCTTCGCAAGCACGGCAAGAAAAATTCGCGCAGCTTTCAATTTTCTTGAGGGAATCGCCCAGAGAAAGTCGCTTACAAGGGTGGGGCAGTTCCGCGAACTGCTGTTTCGGGCAGGACAACACTCAGCATCATCCGCCGGTGCTTTCGTTCTCAGTTAATTTCTATTCTGTCCCGAGCACACCTGCCGAGAATCTGCCACAGGATTTCCGGTTAGAAATGCGTTGGCAGTGCGTGCCAAAAAATAATGAGCTGGAGAAGGCGTCGCAAGGCTCTTTCGGCCCATAGGAATGCTTCCCCGATGTGCTCGAAATGAAGTATCGAGCTTGATCGCAATTGGAGTCGCCAGTATTCGTGCACTCAGGCACAGTAGTCAGCCAATAACGACCGGGCGGAAGGACCACCGGCTTGATCTTAGTTAGTGCGGTGTACTCCTCGTAGCCAAACCCGCCTCGACCCGTAGGCTCGAAGCTGGCAGCACTATTGCCGGAGGCGACGACGGTGCCACAGTGGCCCTCTTTCACGTCCTTGCGAATCGACCAGTAGGCTTTAGGAGGATCAAGCAGGTTGACGTCCGAGAGGTCATTGGTAAACAAGCCGGTGATCGTCCACTGCTGTGACTCAGGAACATCGAAGGGAACGAGCACCGCTGCACCGGTAGAAACGATAATGTCTTTCTCATTGGCAAGACCACTCTCGCCGTCGAAGTCTCCGCCATAGAACAAGCAAGGATTGCAGTACTTCGGCGGCGTAGGCGCGTGGGGAGTTTGCGCTAGACCTGTTGCTTGGAATACCGGAATCAGCAGGAGCTGAACAAGGCAGAGAAGATAAGGTTTCATGGGACCTCCATTTGTATTCGAATCTGACAGTCCGGACATTCTGCATGGGCGTACCGATGGAGAGCTTCTAGCAAACGCCACGCATTATAACGCCGAGCAGAAGCGGATTCCAAGAGAAGGAAGCGATTCGGAAGCGAACTATAGAAATCAGCCCATTACGCGTTTTGACCTGTCGGTGAGTGAAATGGCGATTTGACGTCAGTTGTGGACTTTCTTTTGCTTCCCAGTTACGGCCGCGTTATCATTTCTGGTTATCTCGATTCGCAAGAGGCCTTCAGACGTGCTTCATATCGGCAGTCCTCGCCCACGCCCGAGCGTGGTTCCCCCGGCTGCTCTTGTACGCTCATTTCGGGCTCAGCTTGAACACTACGCCGTAGCCGTAAGCGCCGCCTTCGGCAGTCGTCCCGTAAAAGTTACCGGCCCTGTCCTGGATAAGGCCCGCCATTGGCGTGCTCCCGTCCTCACCCCCTGTAAAGCTGTAAAGCACACTCTCCTTCCCAGTCGAGTCTACCTCGAAGACCACCCCATAACCATTCGCGCCGCCCTCCTCCGTCGTCCCATAAAGGTTTCCGTCCGAGTCAAGCAGTAAGGAGCCGAAGCCCGGAGACCAGCCGTCAGACTCCTCAAACGTGTGCAGCACTGTTTCATTTCCGGCTTTGTCCATCTTGAACACCGTTCCGCCATTACTGCCGCCCACGCCTCCCCGGGACGTTGTCCCGTAAAGGTTCCCCGCAGCATCCAGTACCAAACCTGCCTCGGGCAAACATCCATCTACACCATTAGTACACGTGAATGAGTGAAGAGGTGTCTCTGAGCCATTCCTGTTTAACTTGAACACGATGCCTTCGTCCTCGTCTCCTCCCCCATGGGTGGTCCCATAGAAATTTCCTTTCGCATCCTGCACTACGGGCCCCTCTGGGTACATTCCGTACATCCCTCCCATAAAGCTATGCAAGATCTTCCCCTTCCTGACTCCGGTCACCTTGAACACGACGCCCCCGTCTTCTCCCCCGCCAGCCGCCGCCGTAGCGTACACGTTACCGTTGGCGTCCCTGATAACGCCTGCGTACGGGGTTGCCCCGTTCCACTGCTTGAGGATACGCAGCACAGTCTCCTTCCCTTTGGCATTCATCTTGAAAATCACTCCGAAACCGCCGCCGCCATCGGAAGTAGTGCCGTAGAGGTTTTGTGCCGAGTCCAGGACCAAAGTCACGCCCATGGGATAAGCGCCGTCCTGCTGACCACCAAAAGAATGAAGCACGGTCTCCTTCCCAGCCGTATCCAGCTTGAAGACGGTGCCGAGATTGTAGTGACCGCCTTGGTAGGTGGTGCCATACAAGTTCCCAGCGGAATCCTGAGCCACGCCGCCGTAAGGATTTGCGCCATCCGGCGATCCTCTGAAACTGTAAATCGTTTCTTCGTTGTAATTCTGAGCCTGCGCGGCGCATGCAGCCAGGACCAAGAACATGGCCGCCAGTGCCGCAGCCGTACTTCGTGCTTGCCATGATGCGGAAACCGAGGTGCGATTTTGCCGTAGGTCGTCCACTAGGAGCCTCCTTTCAAAAAAGCGCGGCACCAACTGTACACCTGTTGTCGCTTGACCGCCAGAGCGTTAGGGCGCCGCGCCGGGAGCGCCATAAAACCCTTGCGGGCGGGGAAAATGCGACTGGGAGGGCCTCCCGCCAAGCACGACCATTGTAGGCGAGGCAGTGACTTTCTGTGATCGGACTCAATCGCTGGTAGGAATCGCCACTCTGCAAGTCCGTAGCTTCCGCTAACAGGCCATAGCGCTCAAAATCCCAAGGTCAGTGAGTAATTGTAGAGATCTTGCAACACTTGAGATGAGCGCCTATTTTCTTCCGCGCGCCAACTCGCCTAACGTTTCGGGCTGCACCGTAATCACATCCGGGCCCGTGATCTGGCCGGCGATGATCGGTTTGTTCGGGACAGTCTCGTAAGCGTAGCCAGTCAGTGTGCCGCTCACATCGTCATATTGCCGACGGTGTGCAAGCTTGACGCTGAGTCTCGCCCAGCCATAGTGAACTTTGCCGTGAACGATAAACTTTAGTCCCAAGTATCGATCCCTGACACCCTTGCCTTTGTGGACCCACGGGCCCAGGTCGGAATACTGGCTGGAGCGGGCACCCTTGGGGAAAAGCTCCACCGCCATGAATGGGAAACGAACGGGGAATTTACGTTCTTGTCCGATCAGCGCGCCTGCGGGCAAAGCGGAGGCAGCAGAAAAAAAATAGCTGCTGTGACTAAGACGTTTCCCGGCGACCGCGTTGTTGCGGTATCCGGATGGGTCGAGCCCTGCCTCGAAGCCCGAACTGCCCGCGTAAATCATCGTGCGCAGTACAAAATCAGTGACGCCGTCGTGGTTGAGATCGATGTATAGGGGAACGCCTGCACGCGTCACTTGATGCGTTTCCGTATAGACAACTTTCGCCTCGGAGGCCCCGGCCAGCGCCAGCACACTAACTCCGGCTGCGCTCGCCACCAGCGCATACGCATTGAGTTGGCGGTTAAGGGAATCGGAAATTTTGAGTGTCTTGCGCGACTGGCGAGCGCTGGACATGAGTCTTCCTCCGAAGGTGTTTCATTATCCGTCCGGCGCGACCATCCGGGAGAAAATTTCCTCCCATTTAACTGAAAATTAACCACATTGTCACAGAGCCGTCATAGGTCGTCTGTAAAGATTAGTGCCCGATCGTATTTACACTCCGATGTCGCACATCCGATCCCCGTTGCGTGATGGAAAAATTCAAGGAGGAGAACGGTACATGTCCCGAAGAACGGCTCAAAATAACTCTCGAAAAAAATCCAGAAATAAATCTCGCATCAACCGTTTGCGTCCGCTCGCTGGACTGCTGGCGGCGGGGCTGAGCCTTCCCGGGCTCGCCGCTGCTCAGTCCAAGGAGTTTCCGACCTACTTCACCGGCCCGCAGCCGGACGGCTCGTGGGTCGTCAGCAGTGGCCAGGTCATCACCCCAGCCGGCGTCCAAGTCAATCTCGGCGACCGGGTGCGCGCGAAGGCCATCGCACTGAACCCCAACCTCCGCACTCACACCGCCGCCGTCCTCACTTTGGGCGTGAGTGCGTCGGACGAAACTGCGGGAACCGTCGAGGTGTTCGACACCAATACCGGCGTTGTCCTGCAAGACTACATCACGTTCGGAACGGATTCGAGCGGCAGCTATAGCGGCATAGCCTATTCGGCGGACGGCAAGCACCTGGTGTTCAGCCAGGACAGCAGCAATGTCACCATCGCCAACGTCACCGAAGAGGGCTTGCTGGAAGACAACGCACAAATCAGCGTGCCACCGAACAATTCCTTCATCACCTGTTTTCAGAACAGCCCTCCGGGAGCCTATGGCGTACCCTGCGGCACGTTCTATAGTCCGAGTACTTCTTATCCCGGCGGCCTCGCGCTCTCAAGTGATGGCAAGAGCGCCTACGCGCTGCTGAACCAGAACGATACTCTCGCCCAGATCGACCTGACGACGAGTAAGCAAGGTGAGCAGATCCGGGTCGGCAACGCGCCGCACAGCATTGTGATCGACGGCAAGGGCACGACTGCCTACGTCAGCAACGAGGGTGGCCGCGCCGCTACAGAGGCTGACTTCCAGATCTGGTCCGCCGGCACTGAAATCGTCGCCGACCCAGTGATTGGCGCCGCGATCACCGGTACCGTCTCTGTGGTTGATCTGTCTTCGATGACGGTTACCGCCAATATCGACACCGGCGGTCTGCACCCGACCGGGATGGCGTTCTATGGATCGCACCTGCTGGTTGCCAACACCTATAGCGACACCATCTCGGTAATCGACACGGCAACCAACGAGGTAGCGTGGACGATCGACCTTGGGCTGCCGATCGGAGTTCCCGGCGCAGGCCAACCGGCCTATGGCGCCGCGCCCAACTCGATCGCCGTCGATGCCACGAGAGGCGTCGCCTACGTCGCGCTCTACAATGCCAACGCGATTGCGGTGGTCAACCTCACCAAGGGCGTGAAAAATCCGGTCATGGGTATGATCCCGGTAGCCTATGCGCCGAGCTCGGTCGTGCTGGACAAGGTCAACAACGCGCTCATCGTTGCCAACGACAAGGGTATCGGTACGCGTTATTCGTTTGAGTGCGACTACAACGTATGCGACTACAACACCCACCAGGACAATGGCACCGTCAACATCGTCCCAGTGCCGGACAGCGAGAAATTGAAGGTGATGTCGAAAAAGGTTTTCGAGAACAACCACTGGGATCTGACGGAAAATATCACCTCTGCCGCGGGTGGCAACCCGAATACCAAGCCGGTCGCACTCCCGGCCAAGATCGGCGATCCGTCGCTGATCAAGCATGTGTTCCTGATCGTCCGTGAAAACCGCACTTACGATCAGATCCTGGGAGACGTGGCCGCTGGCAATGGCGATCCCAACTTGGCAGTGTTCGGTTTCGACGGCAAGACGCACCTGGACACTCCGAACGTACACAAACTGGTGAAGCGCTTCCCTCTCTTCGATAATTTCTATGACCCGAGCCGCCAGTCAGCTGACGGTCACCAGTGGATCACCGAGGGCATGGCGCCTTACGCCGACGACATCCAGTCACCCGACTGGGTCCGCAGTTATCCAGGCGGGAACGCCGGTGATGCGCTCGCCTATCAGAAAAAGGGCTTCCTCTTCTCGGAAGCGGCTGCCGCCGGCCTTCCTCTGAAGCTCTACGGAGAATATGTCGAGAACGATACGTTCGCAACCAAGGGCGGGAAGGAGCCGACCTGGACCCAGTTTTACAATGACTCGCGGCGCTTCGAACACGGAAAAGAGAAGACGCTGCACTATCAGAACGTGGTCCAGGCAGAGTCCTCTGTCCCGGCCGTGTATGACCACCTGATCAAAAACTTTCCGCAGTTCGATCTGAACATTCCCGACCAGTTCCGCGTCGATCTGTGGGTGCAGGACTTCAATAATGATGTCAAGGCCGGCACGGTTCCCGCGTTGAGCATCCTCTGGGTAATGTGCGACCACACCGGCGGCCCACCGAGCGTAGACGCCGAACAAGCCGACAACGACTTGGCCGTCGGACGCATAATCGACTACATCAGCCACAGCCCCGTGTGGTCCACGTCAGCGATCTTCATCGAGGAAGACGACGCGCAGAACGGCGTTGACCACATCGACGGTCATCGCAGCCCAGGCTATATCGTCAGCCCATACGTCGTGCAGAACGGACCCACCCAACCCTACTACTTCACGCAGGTCAACATGACGCGGACGATGGAGCAAATCCTCGGTCTGACGCCCATGAACCAGTTCGACCTCATCGCCTCGCCGATGAGGACGGCTTTCGTCAAGGGCAAGCCGCCCAAGGCCAACTTCCTGCCGTGGACGCACGTACCGAACCAGGTCCCGCTGAATCAGGGCGTTGGAGCGGACGAAGCCGACACCAAGGGCAGCGCTACGATCAAGGCCCTGAGGGCGGCCTGGCTCCAGAAGAAGGCGGAGATTTTCGCCGGCAAGCTGACCAAGCCCGACGCCGAAGACCCGGACACCCTCAACCATCTTGACTGGTACGAGGCCACTGGGTTTAAGCGGCCTTATCCTGGCGAGAGCACGGTTCGCCCGCCGAGCGAATTCAACAACCCAGCACCCGCCGGAGACAGCGACGGGGACGGGGACGAGTAAAACCCGTTCCGGTTGCAATGACCCTCTCCTCGATATCCGGGGAGAGGGTTTTTCTTTACTACTCAAACGCAAAGTCATCACCAGCAGCGGTCGTCCGTATTCAAACGCCGGGTGCGGCCACTCTCCAGTGAATCCGAATCGTTGCGTTACAGAAAATGTTTTGCGTCCGCGATAATACGTGTAATCCTTCACAGCGGAGAAAACAGCCGTGTGCTTCTCAGCTACCGCAAACTTTGTGGGCAGTGGAGTTCTGGGCGGGGTTGGCGTCCTCACATTCACCAAGGTGAAGCACAGGCGGGAACTGCTTTTCGCGGCCCTACCCACGCTGTTCGCGATTCATCAGTTTATCGAGGGATTCGTCTGGCTGGGATTGGACGGGATTCTTTCCCCTGCGGTGACGCATGACATGGGTGCCGCGTTCATGCTTTATGCGCAGGGACTCCTGCCTTTTCTGCTGCCGTTAAGCGTGCTGCTGTTCGAGCCAGACGTGAAGAGCCGCAGGCGCATGCTACCGTTCCTGGCGCTCGGTGCAGCCACCACGCTTTACATATTATGGGCGCTGACCGCATTCCCCACGCAGGTGTTCATCAGGGGAAACAGCATTGTCTACATCAATCAAGCGACCAACAATATCGCGGTTGCGGTGCTGTATGTGATTGCAACCTGCGGCTCGCTGTTTTTCTCGAAGATCAGGATGATGGTAATCTTCGGCGCCGCAAACCTGCTGATTCTCCTGCTGGTAATGGAGTTCAAGCGGTACGCCTTCACCTCGCTGTGGTGTGCGTACGCGGCGGTTGCAAGCGTGATCATCCTCGCCTACTTCTGGAGAAGCAGCGCCGAACGGCCATTCGCCTACGCTTAGTGAATTACAAACTGTCTCACAAATAGATGTCACCCGATCCGGACTCACTCTCGCACATACTTTCCCAATTGGCCGTATGGAGAGCACCTACCACGACGAGCTTAGAAGAAGTTTTAGAAAATGGCGACAGCCCCAACTCTTCGGGGGCCAGACACCCTACTAGGTCACGGCCTGTTCAGAGCTGATTCCTACTTGGGGGAGGTTGTCGCCTAATTCAACAATACGCCACCTGAACCTTGGGTCAAGCCCAATCAAAGAACCTTCTCAGCGGCCTCCCGTTTTGGGTCACGCAACCCGGCTGCAACGGGAATGAGGTTCCAGCCGCGACACCAAAAAGCATGCCATTCACATCCATGCGAACATTGTCTTTTGCAGGAACGCTCCCGGCGTCGCCGTGGTCATCCCATTTTTCTACCGCGAAAAAATTCGTGGGGGGCTGGCCCAGCCGTACCCTAACACCACACCGGATGCCCCACCCGTGGCAGTTTCACGGGTGGGCCGCTGCGCACTCTCCCTGGCATGTTCATCGGTCACAGCGAAATCGTCGCGTTCCTGTTACACCTTTTCAATGCCGACAACCTGCACCGCTACTACGGCGCTGGATACTCCCACTTTATTACCACAAGTTGTTATCAACGCCGTCCCCTTCTGGGGACACCCCGCTCTCGCGATCTCTTCCTCGAAGTTTTGGATCAGGTCCGCCAGCGTCATCAATTTGTAGTCGTCGGTTACGTAGTCATGCCTGAGCATGTCCATCTTCTCTTCACCGAGCCGGAGCGCGGAAACCCTTCGCTGGTGCTGGCCGCGTTGAAACAAACCTTCGCCCATCGGCTGCTGCGAGAACTTCGAGCCAAAACCGGTGCCCGGACAGACATGCTTTGGAGCACGCCCGTCGCCATGGGGCATATTTGGCAACGCCGCTTCTACGATTTCGTTGTGTTCACAAAAAAAACGGGCGGAAAAGCTGCGCTACATGCACCGCAATCCTGTGCAGCGAGGTTTAGTTCTAAAGCCTGAGGACTGGTCGTGGAGCAGCTTCCGACATTACGCCTACGGCGAACCCGGTCCGGTCCTAGTCAACAAGGCTCAAAAAGCGGAGCTTCACATCCGCAAAATCTCCTGACCCCCTCGGCGTCGCGGCCCACCCGTGAAACTGCCACGGGTGGGGCATCCAGTCTCGGCTAAGCTGGACGAGATAGCACATACGAGGGAATTCCGCGGTCTTGTCAATTGCCGGAAGACTTCTTTCAATCTTCTCACTCTTAATCTGAATTCTCTGAGGTTTGAGCGTCTGATTGCTTGGCTTCAATCGGTAGGCCGAGGTCGTCTTCTTCTCTTTTGGGGTCTCCCAGCGAAAAAAAGAGATTCCGGTCGGATTCTCGGTGCTCCTCTAGTCGCTTGATTTCCTCGGCTCTCATAAACTTGAGGAGGTCCATCGAGTTCGATAGCCCATCTGAGGCATTGGACTCCGATATGGAGAAATCAGCGGCTGTAAGCAGCATCTCGCCCGTGCAGCGATCAGCGGATTTCAGATATTCAGTCAGATGTTCGATGAGACGAAAATCCACCATCCCACTTGATTCAGATTCACGCAGAACTGCTATGTGACTGTCCCCGCCACATCCCTCAACGTGCTCCTTGGCTTGAAGCAGAATATAAGCCGCCAAGATGACCGTTTGCCGTATGGTTAGCCAACCATCTCCTCGCATCCTGGTTGTCAGGAAGTCAGCGAGGTAGTAGCCGATCCCATTTGATGCATACGTCGTTTCGTTGACCACCGGACCTATGGCCTGAAAGAGCCTACTATCGCCGCCCTTAGTTATCCCGTAAATGAGATCGACTTGAGGACACGCACCGGTCTGATAAATCTGTCCGAAGTCTCGGTAAGCTTCCTTGATCATTGATTCAACGCGTTCGGATGCTTCCCAAATGTCCGAGACGTGTCGGACAGCGTCCCACGCTTGACTTGCGATCTTGTCTATAAATGGACCGTCACCAGCCCCACAGATCGCAAGGGCAAGGTCGGCATTAACCATCCCTTGCCTGTCTTGGCTTACCACTGGTCCCTGAAAACATTGGAGCTTCGGCACGCTTCTCTTTGCAGTTCCAGAGGTCTCTTGTGTATCGGAGCACACTACGATACCTCCTTGGCACCTGAAACCAGCGATGATTGTCACGACCTACCTCTTAGGCGACCGCCATAGGGTAAGCGGCTCATCATCATTTGACACCTCCGCGCCGCCCAGATCAAGGCTAGGAAAACCTGAGGACAGACGGGACGTACCCCGGTTATTTTCTCCCAATCCGGAAACCTAGCGGAACATCCGTGGAGACGGCGACGCTGTATAGAGACAGACCGACGACTAACGCCCAACGACCGCCCCCACCCCCAACTGCCAAAACAAAAACGAATAAACATCCGTCAACTCTTCAATCTGTTTCGTAACCGGCTTCCCCACGCCGTGCCCCGCCTTGGGTTCGATCCGCAACAGTATCGGACGCTCCCGGCTCATCCCATTCGCCGCCTCCGCTTGCATCAAAGCCGCCATTTTTTTGGCATGCATCGGATCAACCCGCGTATCGCTCTCCGCCGTCATAAACAAAATCGCCGGATACTCCGTCCCCGCCTTCACATGATGATAGGGCGAGTAAGCATAGAGCCAATCGAACTGCTTCGCATCCTCCGCCGAGCCGTACTCCGGAATCCACAGCTTGGCAATCTGAAAATGCTGGTAGCGCAACATATCCAGCAACGGCACCGCACAAACCGCCGCCCGAAACAACTCCGGACGCTGCGTGAACGCCGCACCCACCAGCAATCCGCCATTCGATCCGCCACGAATCGCCAGATGATCTTTGTCGGTATACTTCTGCGCAATCAAATACTCAGCCGCCGCAATGAAGTCATCAAAAACATTCTGCTTTTTATCCAGCATGCCCGCCCGATGCCACTCTTCTCCCAACTCAGCCCCGCCGCGCAAATTGGCAATTGCAAAAACGCCGCCATGCTCCAGCCAAAGATAACGATCGCCCGCAAAACTGGGAGTCAGACTGATATTGAATCCGCCATAACCGGTGAGCAGCGTGGGATTCTTTCCATTCAGCACCAGACCTTTTTTATGAAACACAAACATCGGAACCTTGGTGCCATCCTTCGACGCGAACCAAACCTGCTTAACCTCGTAAGCCAAGGGATCAATCGCCGGCGCATCCACCCGCGCCCAAAGCTCGGAGGCGTCATTAGACTTGAAGTCGATCATGTAGACGCTAGGCGGCACTGTAAACGACTGAAAGCCGAAGAATGCTTCCTCGCTATCCCACTTGCCGCCAATCGCAGTAATCGATCCCAGCCCAGGCAGATTCACATCAGAAAGAAAATGTCCGTCACTGCTGAAAATCTTCAGCAGCGAACTCGCGTTCTTCTCATACAAGCCAAAAAGATTTCCATGCACGATGAGAACATTTTTTAAAACCGCATCCGATTCCGGAACGATCTCGCGCCAGAACTCGCGCCCAGGCTTACGCGCGTCCACACGCAAAACGCGATAGCGAGGCGCATCCTCATTAGTGAAAATGTAAAGCTGCCCCCGCAGAATCTCGCCGCTGTAAATAAAATCCTTTCCGCTGGTGATCTCAACGGGAGGCGTTCCCGCCTTCAAGTCCTGCAGATACATTTCAGTCTTGGTGTAGCCTTCATAAACGGTAATCAGCAACCAACCATCGTCCTCGTCCGCCAGTTGAGCCACCGGAATATCCTGCGCCTGACGGCCCGCGCCAAAAATTAAAGCGTCTTTCTCGGGATCACCACCAAGCGCGTGATAAAAAATCTTGACGTGATAAACCTCTTCTCCCGCCGGCACGTCACCTTTCTTCGGAGTGCGCCCATAATAAAAACCAGAGTTATCTTTCTTCCAAGCCAAGTTCGCATGCCGAGCCCGATCAATGCTGTCAGGCAAAACTTTCCCCGTTGCAGTTTCGACAACGCGCAGCGTGCTCTCCTCCGACCCGCCAGGAGAAGTCCCGTAAGCTACATACTTTCCATCATCCGAAGGCGCCCACCAGTCAAGCGCAACCGTCCCATCCGCCGAAAGCAAATTCACATCGACGAGCGCCCGATCTTTTCCGTGAACCCCCTCGCGCACCATAAGCACCGGCTGGTTCTGCACTCCGTCGCGCCGGATATAAAAGAAATATTTTCCACCGACTTGCGGCGTCCCAATAATTCCAATAGAAAGCAATTGAGTAAGCTGCTGATGGATCTCGGCGCGCCCGGGCAGCGCATCAAGAACACTCCGAGCGTAAGCCAGCTCGAGCCGATCAAACTCCTGTGTAGCCGCACTATCCGCGTCCTCCAACCACCGGTAAGGATCCGCGATCGTGTGCCCGCCGAATTTCTCTTCGACAACGTCGACCCGAGCCTTAGGAGGCGCCGCAGGCGCAGCCGAAGCCGAAGAATTGTCCTGACCAAAGACCATACCGGCCACCAATAAAGAAAAAGCTAAGATAAGAATCCAAATCAAGCCCCGACCTCCAGCCATACGCACCCCATCAATGTTGGTAGACTAACAAATCAAGAACGTCTGATACCGAAGTGATCGCGCAACGAAACTTTAGAACACCCACCACCCCACCGATGATATTATGGTTATCGACAACAAAAGGCCGCGCCCTTCGGGCGCGCCCACCAAAAACACTCCTCAGTAGCTCAATGGCAGAGCATCCGGCTGTTAACCGGAGGGTTGTAGGTTCGAGTCCTACCTGAGGAGCCAATTTAAAATCTACCCCGCCTTGCACTTACGCAGCTTTCACTGAATCAATCGGCACAACATTTATAGCCCCACATAGCCCAACCAACGAAAAACCCAAGCCCACACGTTCACACCATTCGCGCCGCCACGCCTTGTCCTGCTGCAATCCGCCAGCGTAGAGGTCAGTAACGGTTCGCTGCGCATGGCCAAGCCATAACCCAATAAGGTCTTCGGGTGCCCGCGCCCTGCGCAGCGTTTCTGTACGGAATCGCCGGAAGGCGTGAAAGCCAACCCGCTTTCCAGTGGCGTGCAGTGCCCTGTGAATATTTCGCGGTGCCAGCGGACGGCCGCTTGCGACCGCGAACAGATACCCGGATTTGTGCTGCACAAAGTCACGCAACAGCGCGGCTAGTGCCTCCGGAATATCAATCTCGCGCACGGCATTGGGTGTTTTTGGTTGCTGTTCTCGCCCGTGCCAGATTGACCGCTTAACAAACAGCATTCGGCAATCCGGCGAAAGGCTTGTGTCTTTCAACGCAAGCGCTTCCCCGATTCGCAACCCGGTTCCTGCCAGCAACGCGAAAAGCACAGCGTATCTTTTCTTCGCACTGCGCAGGATTTCACCAAGCTCCGTTTCGGTAACCGTTGGGCGGCGTTGTTCTTCTTTTCTGACAATGGGCAGCCCTATAAAATCATGGTTCCATTTTCGCGGGTAGAGTTCATCGCCATCAGCATCAACAGCAGATGCCATGACCATTTTCACAACCTGCGCATAGTTCACGATTGTTTTGGGCGAAAGCTCTGCCGCCATCTTTTCGATTAGTTCACGCAACGCGCCGTTGGAAATGTCGGACAGGAGCTTGTCTCCTATGTTCGGCAGAATCCAGCGGTTCAGTGCGTGGTTCCAACCAAAAATCGTTGCGGGTTTAACCGGCCTGCGTCTGCGCGTGGGCATGGCTGCAATCCAGCGGGCAGCCTGCTCACGAAATGTCATGGCCGGGGTTGCGGTTGCCGCGAACGCAACGTTGGTATTGATGCCTTCGCGGTCGATGTGTTCGCGGAGTTTTCGGCGGGCCAGTGTGCGCGTGGCACAAATGCCAAGCACAACCGTGCGCCGTTTTCTGCATTCGGAAGTGTCAACCCAATAGCGCCCATAAGCCGGGGTTGTTGGGTTCCACTGCTTTGTGTGTCCTTGTTGGAACACGTTGCCTGTTTGTCCTGTTCGGCGGTTCAAGGATGGACCCCTTTTCCGCCTTATCGGTTTCGTTGCCGGGATGAGCTTAGGTTGGTTCGGGCTGGTTTGCAACTCCATGCCGTGCCACATGCGTGTGACAAAGTTTTTCCTTAAAGGGTTCTGCTAGAACCGGCGTGGGAAGGCGGGATTAGAAACAAATGGGATATTGCATTTCGGGGCCAGTTGGGTTGTACCGTCTTGAAACTTGCCAACACTGCGCGTAACAGATGGCTGGGAGTTCGGTAGGCAATCCTCTTGCCTGCCGCCTTTCAGGCCGGGCGTCTTCGCAAACGCCCGGCTAAACTTTTTTCAGGTTCCAACGTGCTATCAGTCGAAATTTTCGCAGAATGTGTCGCAGCGCCGTGCGGTTCCTGTAGCGATTGACCACGTAGTTGGTTCCATTCCAAGGGACGCCGAACTTCCACCGGCCTTGGTCGTCATGCTCTGGCCTCAAGCCAAAATTCGTTCCAAAAATATCTTGTTCTTTGAAGGTCAATTGAAGAAAGGATTCCTGCGCAGCAGCGAGTTCTTTTTTGCTGGTCACTTTTCTGCGCAGAATGTATTCGCCCAGCGTTCTGGTTTTTTCACGAACGGGCAGGTTGGAAATTGCAGCAACCCGCTTGGCTGCACTCTTGCTTTGGCCGCCCCGTTTCTTTTCCGCAACACTAAGCACGTGCATGAATAGATGATAGCAGTTCAGTTGGCACGTTTCAACATGGGACCACCTAACTGAAGAAATCGTGGCCTATGTTCGTTTGTTTTCAGCACCAGTTCGCTACGCCACCAATCGTGGACCCTTTATAGGAAAAAGTTCAATCAGCGAAATCGGGATGCGCAGCGCGGGCCTTAACAGGCTACGGATACATTGCGAACGAATCGACCAACCGATTCGGATTTGAAAGGCAGATATGCTTTGGTTCAAGCACAACCGCGACTTGCGGGATTCGCCCGCCATGAAACAGATTCAGCGACGGCTAGGAGATGCCGGTAGTGCGGCTGCCTATCGCCTTCTGGAAGTCATGACCGCGCGCTGTGGTTCAGGCGAACAATTCAGCGAAACGCTAATCCTTGCATCGCCCAACAATAGAACGTGGCTGGCGCAAGAGATATGCCGTTGCCAAGACGACTACGGCGACCCGTGGGTAAGTGATGACCATCTTGAAAAGTTCCTAGACGTGTTTGCCGAATCTGGATTCATCCAGCGTGGGGTAATTCACGCGCCAGCCCAGACGAAGGATGAAACCGGCAAATGGGTTGACGAACCCAACGCCGATTTTGAAACGATTCGGGTTCTACGGTTCGAGGAACTTCAGGATACATGGACCGCACGCATTCAACGCGCCGGGCGCGGCCAAGGTAAGGGTGGAGGCGGAAACGGAAGCAATCAGCACGGTTCCAAAACATAGATGTTCATTCGATTCATCTACGCTTACGCATGGAGAGCAACAGGGGTTGACGTGTACGTTGGCAGCTCATGGAATCCCGCAAAGCGCGACAAAATGCGCAGGAAAGGCCTCTGTCCCTTTGACGGCTTACTGCGCAGGTTTGGCCGGGATGCTTTCACATATCGAATCGTAGAGGCGTTTCGCGCAGATTCACTTGAGGAAATTTGCTTGCTGTCTGCCGCAAGGGAGAACCATCAGATGCTTGCGCTAAGGACATGGCACGGCTGCGGCACAGGCGGGCTGAACTTTAGGCGGGCATCAGGCAGGCTTGAGCATTGTTCCAAACGCAGGCAATGCAACTTATAAGTTGCACGGCGTTACTTGCAAGTTGCGCATAGTTCCTGCAAAGCAACCCTGCGCAACTTTCTAACAGTACAGAACAGAACAGAACAGTACAGAACAGAACAACACAGTACACCAGAGCGGGTGTTGTTTTGTGTGCAACCAAAAGCAAGAGCAAAAGCAACGGCAGAGCCACCAAGGAAAATGACGAATGAAAACTGAATCAAATCCGACAGAGAAACCTGCAAAGAAAACCTGCGTAAATCCGGCAGCGATTGTTGCTGATTGGAACAACGGAAAACAACTGGTGCAACTTGCGCAGGAACATGGCTGCAAAATCGGAGTCATTCGATACGCTTTGAAAAAGGCGAAAGCCCAAGGCTTAGGTCCACGATACGGAAACTTCCGCCCGCCTGAAGAACCCTGCCCTATGGCCGCGCTGTTGTGGCCGGAACAGTATCCCGGCAATGCGTAGAACCATGCCCGAGAAAAACCAAACCGACTGGGCAGCAATCACCCGCGCACGCTGGCCACGATATTCCGTCAGGGGTTCCGGTGCGTTCACTGTCGTCTGCCCAATGACGTTTTCCGTTGAACTTTTCAGCAGTGCTATTGAAGGCAGAATGCACAGCATGGTTCCACATGAAAACGGTTGCGCCTGCACACACAAACGCATTCAACTGTTCGCACCGAGAACAAACACGATTTCTAGGTCGCCTGCTGACGCGGAAAGAGAACGATGATGAGCTACAAGAAACACATGCTTGCAGGCAAGAATCCGTTGGCCGGAATCACCATCCATTTGCCAGCGGACTGCACAATGAACGGTATACTGTGGTTTACTACCACGCCGTATCCGCGCCGCGAACCGAAACCCGATAGACAGAAGCAACAGCACGCCAGAACGAACACACGCCCGCGCAGGAACGCCGCCAGCAAACAGTCAAAGCGATAGTCTGCCCACGGCCCCACAGCAATAGTCTGCATCACTAGACGCCCCACACGCAGCGCCGCCGTTCGGCAACTGAACACCGGCAGATAGCAGCAACCCCAAAGGTGTATAGTCGGGTTTGGCGGTCGCGATTGAGGTTGAGTATGACTACAGGTCCCCGCTACCCGCAAATAGCGTCCCTTCTTTTGATTGCTCCTCTGTTACTGGCGATTCCTTTCGCTGCCCAACAACGAGATGATAAGCAGGCAGCAATCTCACTGACGGTCGAGCCAGCCAATATAACTTTGAATACCGGGCAAACACAAAGATTCTCCGCTGAGCTTAAGGGTGCGCCACACACGACCGTAATAAATTGGGCAGTGAGGGAGCGCGGAGGAGACATAGGCCAGGACGGGGTTTTCACCGCCAGACTTATAGGCATTTATCATGTAACTGCGCTCGCAACCAAGGACGGCATCGTGCTACGGGCCGCTGACGCGAAGGTCATGGTAGTGGCACATTATGATGGACCGGCCTTTCGATAAAGATTGTTGCATCCCCACTCCGCTTTGTGAACCGCGCTAGATACCAGCAGCAACCGAATCCCAAACACTGTAGAAACAAGCAACCACCCCAGAAGCAAGACCCAACAGCAGAATCAAACCCCACACGTGGCAGACTAAACGCATGGCAGCGGATACTTGCCCGGCCTGCTGACTATCGCGCACGCGGGTTCCCTGCGCCAGCCCGTGCGGCTGTGGCGTGTGGTTCCGCAGCCTTGGCCGGGCGGTGCGCCAGCCCATTTGTTCCAACCACCCTTCGCCATCCCATCAGCATTACAACCAACTCCCGCTCGTTACAACGGTGTTCCAACCGGGTTCGTTGGAACAAAGCACACTGCGGTATACCGTTCATGGCTAATAAGTGCTGTGCGTTCAGAGTTCGACAGGCGAACATAGCCGCAACGCGAATTGCTTGCAGCTATAGCATTCTAAAAGGCTTACGAGGGGAATGGGGAGGGTAAAAGTCGTCAAGGCGTCACCCGTACAGGCGCGCGCCGGGAAAAATTCAACGCGAAACGCGAAAATCGGTTTCCAACTGTCGTGTTTTGTTCCAACCGTCAAGATTTTCCAACCGTTCGTTGGAACATTCGGCCCACTTTCCGCGCATTTCCCGGCCACTTTAATTGGGTTGTGGGCCGCGTTCAGAAACGTCCAGAAACCCCGTAACAGTGATTTGTGAGCAGGAACAGGTTGTAAAGCGTAGTGGGTTTTTGCAGTAAAAGGCGAACGCGGTTTTAGTTCAAGTTCAGCACATTTTTTCTAACAAGCTTCCACAAGGCTTCGCCTCCTTGCGGCAAGAACCCGTTGCCGGGTTGAGAAATCAGCCCGGCAGCCGCTTTCCTTTCTGTTGCGGATTGCACCAATGGAAAGCAAACAAAATCCGGTATACGGCGCGCTGACGATTATTGGCCTTGCAGGCCGAAACAAAAATCGTCAGAAAATGGTGCGCTGCAAGTGTGCATGTGGCAGCCCGGAATTTGTGACCCGGCTTGACAGTGTGAAAGCTGGTCGAACCAAAAGCTGTGGGCATTGTGGCTACGCCGCCCCGGCCCCTGCGCCGCGCCAGATGCAACCAACCGCCCTACCAGTGGCCCAAGAACAAGTCACGCCGCCAGCGGCCCCGGACGCGCAGCCCGCGCAAACGGAAACATGGTATCGCGCACAGATTGCCGCGAAAGAAGGCGCTGCACTGGTCAACGAAAAGCGCGCAAACGAAATTGAACAGGCCACGATTGAACTCGGGGCCGACGAAGAACTGAACCGCGAGTGGAACTGCTGCTCTGCTACGGCCAAGAAGCAGCGCGCCGCTGCCGCCAAGCTGCTAACTGAATTGGAACGAATGCTGACGGCGCAGGCAAAGCCCACGGACCCGGCGAACGCGAACCGCGACCGCATTGCCCAACTGCGGGCGCAGCGTGGTGGCCGAGCATGAAGAACTTCGTAGAAATCGGCAACAGCTATGCCCGCGCCGTGATAGCTGGCGAAATCATCGCCAACAAGTGGACGAAGCTTGCTTGCCAGCGCCAGCTTGACGACCTTGCCCGGCAAGACCAACCCGATTGGCCGTATGTGTTCGATGAACAGGCCGCCACGGACGTGTGTGACTTTTTGGAACTACTGCAACACATCAAGGGCGAAAAGGGCGGTCAGTTTTTTGAGCTAGAACCTTGGCAATGTTTCTTTGTTACAACGCTGTTCGGTTGGAAGCGTAAGAACGATACACGCCTTCGCCGGTTCCGCCGTTCGTTTCTACTTTGCGGAAAAGGCAACGGGAAAAGTTTTCTGAGTTCAGGTATCGGCCTGTACATGCTGGCAGCAGATAACGAACCGGGTGCAGAAATCATTTGCGCAGCCCGCGAGACCTCCCAAGCAAGACTCGTCTTTGATACGGCTAAAGAAATGGCGCGGGCAAATCCGCGTCTGTGTGAAAGCTTCGGCCTCACGGTTCAGGAGCACGCGATTATCCAGAAAGAAAGTGCCAGCGTGATGAAGCCAGTTAGCGCGCAGGGAAAGTCCCTTGCTGGAAAGATGCCGCACGCTGCGTTCTGCGATGAAACGTGGAGCCACAGGAACCGCGAGGTCGTGGACGAAATGGAACGCGGCTGCGATAAGCGGAACAATTCTTTACTTTCCACCATCACCCATGCCGGGGAAAACCTTGCGTGTGTGGGCTACGAGCAGCACTTGGCTGCCACGAAGATTCTATCCGGAGAACTTAAAGACGAACGCACGTTCTGCCTTTTGTATTCGGCGGAAGGTTTCGATTGGACCAGCGTTGATGCAATGCGCGCCGCGAACCCGAACCTTGGCATTTCCGTTTATGAGGACACGCTGATTGAAGCCTGCGAACGTGCGCAGAAAATTCCAGCACTGCAAAGCGCGCTCCGTTCGCACAATTTGTGCGAGTGGGTTGGCAGCACCACTGCTTGGCTTGACCCGCAGAAGGTAGGAGCCTGCCGCGTGCCCGGCCTGCGCATGGAAGATTTCAAATTCTGGCACATTGGCGAACCGGGCATCACCGAAGCCGAACATAGGCCGTTCGCCATGGGCCTTGACCTTGCTTCGCGCCAAGACTTGGCCGCTGTGATTTTCCTGTGTGTTGGTTATATCGACCAGGTGGAGCACTTGTACGCATTCGGAAAATATTATCTGCCGGAGAAAACCATCGAACTTTCACCAATCAGCCAATACCGTTCGTGGGCCAAGCGTGGCCTGATTACTGCAATGCCGGGCTACAGCAACGACTATGCAGCCATTCAGAAAGACATTCTGGACATTCAGCGCAGGCATGTGGGCTACGGCGCAGTCGAAAACGAAAACGGTTTTAAGTTTGTGCTGTGCGCGTTTGATAACTGGCAAGGTGAATATTTTTCCCAAGGTCTCAACGAAGCCGGGATTGAAACCGCTGCTTTCAACAAGACCGCCAAGGAATATTCGCCAGTCATGGACTGGCTGGCCAGCCTAATCTTGGGCGGGCGTTTTCACTTTTCAGCAGACGACGAAGTTCTCCTGTGGGCTTTCACTAACGTAGTTTGCAGGCGTGACGCAAACGAAAATGTTTTCCCGCGCAAAGCGGGCGACGACCCAAATCGAAAAATCGACCCGGTGATTGCCACTCTCTACGCAATCAAGGCCGCGCAGACCAAAAACGGTTCACTTATGCGCCCCGGCGACGGCGATGTTCCCAGCGTGATTTTCATTCACGAGGACAATTCCGCCGTTCGGGTTCAGGGCGCGAACAGAACCGAACTGCCAGCGCTAGAACCACAGGTGCCCCATGCCAGCTAGAAAAACGTTCTGCGCGCAGCCCGGCTGCACTGACCTTGCCGTGGATGCCCGGTTCTGCCCCACGCACGCCACGCAAAACTATGTGAATGGCAAACCGCGCCCTGAACTGGATGCATGGTACGACAAGGCCGCGTGGCGTAAGGTGCTCCGTCCATTCAAACTGCGCCGCAACCCGATATGTGAATTGTGCAATGTGAAACCGGCAACCCAAGTCCATCACGTTGATGACAGTTGGAAAGTAACAGGCGATTGGGGCTTGTTCATGCAGTTGGAAAATCTTCAATCCTGCTGCGCCCCATGCCACAGCGCCGAAACAATGCGAAGAAATCAGAAAGGAACAACACCATGTCGTACACCAGACCCACTCAAAGCGTTATAGCTTTCCACTTCCAATTGGCAGACGAATGGGGATTGGCGATAGTTGCCAGCCGCACACAGAATGGTGAGCGAACAATCACGCCCGCCGTGTTTGCCACTGCGCAGTCTTCAACCTTTCAAGCCTGCCCGTGGCGAACAATGGCGACTCAGGCCATAGCGTCCACCGGAATCGACAACCACAATGTGCGCAAGGAACTGTTGAAGAACTGCTTGGAATCCTTTGTAGTCCACACACGCGCCCGTGGCCACGAGATTCTTGCAGTCGCAGAAACCGGGCTTTGGAACTCCTTAATGCATAAGCCCTACAAGCAAATCTTCGAAGCTTTCCATATCAATCACGACCCGCTGTTCGATTGGCTTCTGGCAAGTCGTCAAAGCGGCCATGCCGTGCACTGTTTGGAACTGATGAGCCACTTGGCCAAAAAGCACCTCATTCTGGAAATGACACAACAGGAACTCGAAGACGCCGGAATGGAATACCTGAAAACAAACAATCACATACCAAGAAAGAAGGACAACTAGCCATGCTTGAAAACTTGAAAAGATTTTTCACAAAGACTGCCAATGCTCCTGTCGTGAAGGTGACTTCACGCGGCGCTGATTCTGCTGAACTGCCACCCGGCTTTTTTGTTTCCGTTGGTGCTACCGGCAAACGTTCCCTCGGTTTCTACTGCCCCGTCTGTAAGTTTTCAGTGCGGCACGGAGCGCACGTGGGAGTTCAGCATTGCGGCAAACACGAAATGCCGCCCGCCGAACCCGGCCAAGGTCCGAACGTGGGGTCAGCGTCAGTGAACTATCTGTGGCTGCCAGAGGTTCATTGGGAACCGCCGTCTGGCGGAAACAGCGGCGCAGCCATTCGCGTTGGGAACAACACGATTGTAGACACGGACAACATGCCGGGCACGTTCGATGGTGAATTTCAATACGAAATGTACGGCAAGTAACCCGTCACAGCATTTGCAAATTGTGGAGCCGGTCAACCCGGCTGAGAGGAGCCAACCATGGCTGATATAAAAGTAATTTCCACGGGCCGCCAGTTCTTCCAAGTTGACGGAACCCTTGCTGCAATTCTCCTAGAAATGTTTCCGGCTGCTGTTGAACGTATCACGCAGAATCCTGCGCCGCCCGCGCCAGTTTCCGCTGTGGCCCGTTTCTATGTGGGTAAGAACCACAGAAGCGATAAGGTCGCGCTGTGTTTCGAGAATGGAAATGAGCAACAGTGGTTCGAAGGCCCGGCTGAACATGCGCACCGTGCATTCGGCAAGCGGCAGGTTCCTGCCGATGTGATTGCGCAGTATGCCGACGCGTTGAAGCAGGAAGAAAAGAACAACCTCGCCCGGCATTTGGCCATGAACAGGTAAGCATGGCCCGGCCTTTTTCCGATTTCGAGCGGTGGGTTCTTTCTTTGCCGGTTCCTAGCTGGAATTTACCGGCGCTGAATGACCCGTCGTATTTAGAACTGCTGGCGCGTGCCGAAACTGTTGGGTATGACGGCGCGTGGATGCGCGAAGGCGAAAAGGGATTGGCCAGCATCGCAATAAAACTTTTGGGGCTGCTTTCCTACTTGGAAAAGGAATGTAACAGCCCATTGAAAGATTGAGGAATACTTTTATGCAAAAGCAAGCACGTTCGTTCGAAGTTCGCGCCGCCGGTGATGACTTCGCCTTGGTTGGCCGCGCAGTGAAATATAACTCCGTAAGCTCGAACGAGTTGATGCCCGGCGTTCGGGAAATGATTGCGCCCGGCGCATTCAGCGCCCACCTTGCTACCAAGCCGGATGTTGTTTGTCTCTTCAATCACAATATTCGCGGCAGCCTACCGTTGGGCCGCCTATCCAGTGGCACGTTGACACTTTCGGATAGTGCGGACGGTCTTTCATTCCGGTGCGTGTTGGATAAGAACAACACACAGCACAAAGATGTCTACGCTTCAGTCAAGCGTGGAGACATCAAGGAATGCAGTTTCAGTTTCGCGCCCACTGACGAAACGCAGGAAACCGGCGAATACAACGGTGAACAGTGTTCTGTTCGCGTGATTCGTGCGGCCCAAATCTACGACGTTTCGGTTGTTACTGACCCGTTCTACGGCCAAGGCGACACTAACGTGGCCGCCCGCGCTGCTGCCGATGCTTCGTGGTCTGCCTTTCTCAAGCGCATTCTGGATATGCCAAGCGACTGGAAAAGGTCAGAACGCATTCATGCTGCGGGCCTAGCGGTCGCGGCTGGCCAACGTTCGGATGACGACGATAACGAAGTGGACGATGGTTCGGATTACACGGACGAAATGCAGGAAGCCATTGGCGAACGCTTTGGCAGCACGCGCAGCGGCGCACACCCTGCTCATTTCTTGGTCCGCTACGATGCCACGCGCTGCTACACACGGCATCTTGATTCGGACACGCGCTGCCGAATGACCTACAAGAGGGACGATACAGACAAAAGTTATTCGTTTGGCGAATGCGAACCTGATTCCGATTACGAACCTGACCAACGTTCGCAGGCCGCGCTGGACGATGAACGTTTGCGCATTCGCATGGCGAACGCGGCAGGGAGGAGCAAATAAATGGACGCGAGACAACAAGCAATCAAGGCTATCGGTGCACGATACAAAGCCTCGCTGAAAATACGTGACGAAGCAATCAAGCGCACGGCAGACCTTCGCCGCGCATACCAAGCAGTTCTGCGGACGGCAGGACGGAAACCACTGCCCGAATAAAAGAGGCAGAAACGAACAAAGGAGAACCACAATGTCAAACGCAGGATTAAAAGCAACAGAATATATTCCGGGAGCTTGGTCTGGCCCGGCAACTAACCGGCCACGAACACCGATGACCGGCGAACAATTTTCAGTGGCCCGCGAAAAGGGCGCAGCCGAACGCGCGGGCGTAAAGGATGACGGCACGCAGCTACCGCCCGTGCAGCAGCTTTCATTTGAATTGGCCTGCGCGGCAATCCCACGCCCGGCTGCTTGGGTGATAGCACGCGAAATCATCAACTTGGTTGAAACCTGCGAACGATTGCAAGGGCAGGTTGATGTTCTTCGGCAGCAACTCGCAGCAGTTGGCCAGCCAATTCATTTGGCAAAGACCGAACGCCGGGGTTAACAGCCCAGCGTAATTGTGAGGATTTGAAAAGGAGAAATCATGTCGCAACATTTCAGCAATTTTTCTACAGCCAACCCGCGAGGTTCCGCGCCAGCCGACATTCAAGCCTGCGCTGTGGTCGCAGTGGGTACAGGTTCACAGCAGTTCGTCGCCCTTTCGTGGGATTCGCCTTACAACGATTTTCCGGGCGTTGATTATTCCTGCCAGATTTCCGTAGAAGCCACGGACGGCGATGGTTCAACAATTTCTGTTGACGGATTCACCAAGTCGGCAGACGGCGTAAGTGTGAGCCTCACAGCAGGCAACGGCCAAGGCATAAAAGTTCACGCTGTCGGATTCGCTGCCGGACCGGGCAACAGTTAGCAAGAGATTGCCGGGTGCGCTCACCCGGCGAAACCAGCAGCAGCGTTGAGGCGAACCTGCCCCGACGCTGGCCTGCACGGTTGAAAAAGTTCAGCACCAAGCGTGGCACCCATGCTGCCGCCACACTTGCCGGGCGTGGACGCTTTGATACGGCGAGGAAACCGGCAACCAACCTTTCGCGGGTAGTCGGTAACGACGCCCGCGAAACTTTTCATAGGAGCAACACCAATGCCAAACCTATTCTCAGTAAAGCGGCTCCCATCTGCGGGAAAACCCGGTGACGTTTATTTCCAGAACGTGGAGAAAGAATTCTACATCGTTCTGACTGATTCCACGCTGTTGCCTGTTTCTGGAATGCTCAACCCGAACCCGCGTGGCATTGTTGGCCCGCAAGGAGAACGCGGCCCGGTCGGCGCTACCGGCCCACAGGGACCGCAAGGAATCGCAGGGCAGAACGGCGCGGATTCGACCGCTGTAGGGCCACAGGGGCCGATTGGCCCGCGTGGTATCGCGGGCGTCCATGGGCAGAACGGAAAAGACGGACGCGACGGTATCGACGGAAAGCCGGGCCGAGATGGGCGCGACGGTGTTGACGGCAGGCCGGGCCGCGATGGTTCGGTAGTTTACCCAACTGACAACCAACCGGCAGTCGCGAATCAGGAATTGCTCCAGCAGCGTGCGCGAACACAAGCTGCATTTCTGCAAGCAATGCTGGATACCAACCAAAAAGTCGGAAGCAACCTGCTGACCACGGTGAACCGGCATGTTCGGCAGCGGCTCGAAAAAATCAAACGTGAGGCCGGGCTGTGATTGTTGAAGCGCTCCAATCCGCAATATCTGCTGACGAAAGCCTCCAAGCGCAGCTTGGAACTCCGGCGTCACGTTCGGATAGCACGAACGGAATTTTCCCGATTCTTGCGCCTGAGGAAGTTCCGGTTCCGTACTTGGTTTACCAGCAAGTCAGCGGGGAACCTTTGCAGGAATCCTACCAAGGTACTGGCGCGTTGCAGACTTCGCGCTGGCGGTTTAGCTGCTATGGCAGCACGTACAAGCAGGCCAAGACGCTGGCAAAGGTTCTGCGCCTGTTCTTGATTTCGTTGGACGGCCCACAGGCCGGACTAACTGAAATACACGGCTCGTGGTTGAAGCTTGAAGCGGACGACAGTGAACCGCTGGCCCACGGCACGCTGTATGCCACCCACCTTGACTTTGAATTTGTTTTCCTTGACTCGGACGACTAACCCGGCGTGCCGGATTTCTGAAAGGATTTTGTTCATGTCTACAGCCATGCCCACGATTACGTTTTGCCCACCCGGCCCGCACCGTCCTGAACTTGAAACGCAGCAGCATCTTTCCAGTGGTTCGCATTTGCCGGTATCGGCCAAGCTTGCTGCCGACGGAGAATTTGAAAGTGTCGGACTTTCGTTTAACGATTACGAAAGGATGGCCACTACTCACCACAGGCTAGATAGCAGCAGACGCCTACCAAAGCCGGAATGGGCAACCAACGATGCAATGCTTAGAAAGCTAATAGTTCGCTACATGGAAGTGCGTGGGATGGTCGGAGGAGCTTTCAACCGAAGGCCCGGCACGGGAACAGACGACGAACGAATCAAACACGCGCAGGCTGCAATCATAGCGCGGCTGCCACGCCGGACGGCAACCCTCGACCGCCTATGCAAAGAATATGTGGAGCTGAAACGCAACGGCAGAAACCCGCAACGGGCGAAGATGCTAGAAGAACTAATCGAGGGGCTTGATACTTATATCAGGTGCAGCCAAGAGGATGGCGGCATGAAGTTGACTGTGGGAATTGTGGCCTACTACTACCGCATGGGCTACAACAGCGTTGAGACCGCTGCTGCCATGAAGATTAAACCGCCATTGGTTCGGCGCACGTGCTGGCAACTTGAAAATGTTTGGAAGCGTATGGAGCGCGAAAGGCGCACGCGGGTTCACCTGAGCGTCAGAATCAACATGCTCAGGGGCATGAACCTAAATCCGTTGCGCGTTCCTGCCAAGAAAGAAAAAGTTTGCTTCGTGTGCGGGCGAATTTTTGAACAGGCGCACGGGCATCAAAAATTCTGCACGCGAAAGTGCAGGCACGCAGACGAGAACCGGCGCAGGCGAAAGAACCGAGAGCTGAAGCCACGCGCTGCCAAGAAGTTTTTCTGTTCCACCGGGTGCAAAGACGCGGCCAGGTTCGCGGTTCACAGCTTGCCGGTTCTCCAGAAGCCCGGAATCGGGGTATACGCCCCGTTGCCTACCCAAGATGCTTTCAGCCGGTACGCGGATTTTTGCAAAGTAGTTGGTTCTGTTCCTCTCAGCCGTGAACAGTGGGCCAACGGGCTACGTTGAACGTTTCTGCCATAACACTTTTCTGGAATAGTGGATTGACAGGTTGGCAAGAGCAGACCCCGGTACGTCACTGACTGCCGGGCATAAGCGATGACGGCTGGCATGGACAAGACGTGCGGATGCCGGGCGGGACTAGACCACCGCCCGGTTTCTTTGTCTGCTGATTTCTACCACGATAGAAACGGGCAACAGTGGGCGAACGGGTTGCGGTAGCTGATTTCTACCGGCCCTAACAGGCTATCGGGGATATTGAGAAAGAACGGCTGCCCAAGCCGTTGGTCGGAGCAACGGTCCCCAACGTCCGTTGCCCGGCCCTCCTTCGTTCAGCGCCGCCACTGCGCTAGAATCTTCCGCCTCCACACGTTCGTAACTGGTCGTCTCTGCCGTGGTTCTGCCATTATCTGTTCGCGGGCTGCCGTGTTTCCTTTCAGGGTTACAGGCGGCAGTTCGATTTACGTGCAGTGGGCCACGCCGCTGGCATTCGGGGTGGCCCGCAATCTTTCGGTGGAGATAATCAAATGGCAAAGAAACCAACAATGACCAAAGAAGAAGCGGCAGAAGAATGCCGTCGTGCGTCTGGAATCATGGAAGATGTCATGAACGGGCTATGGCCCGACGGCATTCCGGCTCCGAAAAAGAATGCAATAGCGGACAAGTTGTCCGAAACGAAGGACGTGCTGGACGAACTGCAAGACGATTTGCAGGACGAAGCCCGCGCTGCAAAAACCCCGGCGCAGCTAAGGCATGAGGAAGGATGTTGGGCCGGACCGGACGGTCCACTGCCTCCACGAAAGAAATCTGCGAAGGCAGGCAAGTGATGGCAGAGCAAACCTACACCGAGCGGATTACAGCAGCGCTGGCGCAGCCGAAGGGCGAAGGCAACTGGCACCACGTGGAAGACATAATGGCCGCTACGGGTATACCCGAGCACCCACTGCAATGCTTGCTGGACGCCATGTACACAAAGGGCTTGGTCAACAACACGGGGTCACACTGGAAACTGCGCCAACCGAAACCGGCAGATACAACCGAACCCGGCTTTTATCCGGGGAAATCAATCATGGATTGATGGAGCCTTCGCCAGATACCGGCAAGTGAAAAGCCCGGCCTTCATGAATCAGTGTTCGCCTGCGGTTTGCGCCGATGGCGTCTTGCATGGATGACGCCAACAATGGCAGGAACAGCCAGCGACGGAATGGTAAAGAGGTCGGCCATCCCCATACCGATAAACTCATTCTTGGTGATAGCTTCTAACACTACAGTTGTGCCCGCCAGCAGTAGCCCCGTGGCTACAAGGCTTAGAAACATCCATTTCAGGGTTGCCCAGCGCCTTCCACTGACCGCAATCGCCCAAACGTAAGCCCCAAGGTACACGAGCACCACGAGGCTGCGATACGTCTGGGCTGCTTCATCGTTCGTGACGATGATTGCCAAGGCCTCCTACTTGCGAAAACCGATTGCCGTCTTTTCCTGCTGGATAGTGAAGTACATCAGAATCGCATCAATCTTGGCCCGAAACTCATTGGCGTCAAGTGTCCCGACGGGGTTGGGTGGCAACCGCCATTCGCTCACGTCCACGCCAGCCTGTTGCAATTCCCCTAGCGCCGTGCTGAACATCTTGTAGTAGGTTTCTTCATGAACATAACCGCCAGACAGATTGTCACGAACTGCCTTCAGATTTGCGTAAGCGCGCTGAATCGCGTCGCCCGTTTGCACTGTGGTACTAGCCATTTTTTCCTTGCCTTTCAGTCCACATTCTACTCTTCCAGATTCACCAAAACAAAAGCCCGGCGCGGGGCCGGGCCGTACTGAATTGACAATGGTCACTTGCCCGCAATACGCTTCCCTCAGACAAAACGAGGCGTCGCGGTTTATAGCCCACATAGCCCAATTAAGGGTAGATTTCAAAACTTCCTCACCCGTAAGCAACGAACGATAAGGCATTTAGATTTTCCGGCCACACTGCTGTTAACCGGAGGGTTGTAGGTTCGAGTCCTACCTGAGGAGCCAATTCTGTTATCTACCCCGTCAATCGGTTACGCGGCTTTCGCCGTCGAAATTTCGACAACTTTTCGTAGCCCATGTAGCCCATTCAACGAGAATCCGAGTCCAACGCGCCCGCACCATTCGTGCCGCCACGCCTCATCTAACCGCAATCCACGTGCGTACAAAGCGGTTACCGTGGCACCACCGTGGCCGAGCCACAGCCGCTCGATGTCTTGCGGCGTTCTAGCGCGGCGTATGGTTTCAGTGCGAAAACGCCGGAATGCATGAAAGCCGACGCGTACGCCGGTATCAATGCAATGCTCGTAAAACGTTTCTTGGACCAAGTGGACGCCTGGAACGACAACGACACCGATCAGCTAACCAATCGCAAGATGGCCACGTACTGCTCCGACGACAAAGAGGGCACATGTGCCAACAATGACGTGTGGACTCCGTTTGAAACCGTGCCCGGCCCAGCCTTCGCCGTGCTGGGCAGCAAGTGAGTGCAAGTGGCATGAAGACAGCCGCAGACAAAAGCAGCCGGCAAGGATCGTGGGTTCGCCCAGGTCAAGATCGCCGTCACTGCCGCAGACAGAAGCGGCGAAATCGGCTATGGCATCGGAACATATGTGGTCACGGGCGCTGACAGTTCCCATGTGTTGACCATGGCAAATGGATGCCGGCCTCGTCATCCTGGGCAGCTGTGAAATGAGTCCACAGCAGATCGGTGATTTTCGGGCCGGCGGTTTTGGGAGAATGCCCTGATGCGGCTTTGTTGCCGCACGCGAACAGCGGATCCCCCTCGGCTTCGCTCGGTTGGGATGACAGTGTTAAGAGGGCCCGGCGATGGCATCGTTAAGCGGGCTCGAAATGACAGAGTTGTGGCTTGCGCCTCTGTTGGGTCGCCGAATTGGTGACGGGCTTGGTTTGCAGGCGATTGTATTTTGCATTTGAGCTGGACGCGGAGAGTAAAATAGTAGGAAGGCTTTCGCGGCACCCGCTCATGTTTGCGCCACTCTATCCCGGGGTTTCGAAACGGCGGACTGGATTATTGTCTGTCTCTTTAATTCTGCATTTCGTTCTTCTCGCGTGGTTGCTGCATAGTCCGGCGCCGATTTTTGTGGCGCAGTCGTCGGTAGTCAAAGGGCAATCGGGCAGCATGGTGACTCGCATTTATTTTGGCGGCGACTCGGGAGTTGCGCAGGAGAAGCCGAAGCCGCAGGTTAGGTGGCAGAGTCCGCCGAAGAAAAATGGTGCGCGAGAGTTGCCGCCGCCTCCGGCAAAGTTGGAGATGGGGAACGAAATCGCGTCGGCCCGGGCCAACGGTCTGGCTGCTGGCTCGCCTTATGGATCGCTTTCTTATGGGACGATGAGTGGGCCGGAAATTCGTCCGGCGTTGCCGGTTGTGTCTCCTGATCCTGTATTTGGATCGGACGCGGCGGGCGTACAGGGCGACGTGATTGTTGAGATCACGATTGACGAAGCGGGCAACATTGTGCAGAAAACTGTGCTGCAGAGCCTTGGTCCTGCCATAGATAACCGGGTGCTGGCGGCGCTCGAGAAATGGCAGTTCAGCCCGGCGTCGAAGAATGGGGTTCCGATTCCTTCCAAGCAGGATGTCTATTATCATTTCCCGCGGTAAGTTCTCTTAGCCGTTTCCCCCGAGGGTGCCATCGCGACAGCCGGCAAGATGCCGGCGCTACCAGATCAGCTGTTCCCTTTTTGTTAGGATGAAACCGAGATATCCCAATGCCACTTTGGCGAAGTTCCGTTGCGGTTGCGGTCAGCGTGATATTCGCGCTGGCGCTTAGTGGCGCGTCTCGCCCGGCTCAGACGGCGAACGCCAACGCTCCTGATCGCTCGATTGCGCACCGGTTGACAATCGTGGGTGTGCCTAACGCCGGCGAGGTGACTCCGAAACTTTATCGCGGGGCGCAGCCGGACTCCCAAGGCTTCAAAGCTCTGGCTCACATGGGCGTCAACATCGTGGTGGATCTGCGCGGTTCCCGCGAAAGCGAGCGCGAACGAGTCAACAAGCTGGGAATGGAATATGTGGCCATCCCATGGCACTGTCCTTTTCCAAAAGATGAGGCGTTCGCGCGCTTCCTTGAGTTACTTCGTCAAAATCCTGGCAAGAAAGTTTTCGTGCATTGCCGACTGGGCGACGATCGAGCGGGAATGACCATCGCCGCCTATCGCATGGCCGAGCAAGGCTGGAGCTCGCAAGAAGCGATGAAGGAGATGGAGGCGTATGGCTTTTCGCTTTCGCATCACTTTATCTGCCCTAACCTGTCGGCGTACGAAGCGAGTTTTCCCCGGCGCTTCAGCACCAGTCCGGCGTTCCGTGAACTGCGGGCGGCCACGCCATCGGTTGCGCGCTAGTGTGACAGCTGAACTTGACTCTTCCAGCAATTTTCTTTTGCACTGACCATTTTAGGACTCGACCTAAATGCTATTCATCGTTGACGTTACCCGCTCGTTTGGTCGCGAGTGTGATGTTCATCACATCCTCTTGTGACAACCTACGCTGAGCTTGCCCGCCGTTGCGCCTAACAATCAACCCAAGATTGCCTTGGTCGCTGTCACTGATAAAGCAGGAAGCGCCACTACGGCTGTCAGCGGCCGGGGAAACATTTATACCAGCCTTCGTGTGGCCGCACGCTGGCGAACAGGAGTTCATTATGCATTTTTCAAGCCAGGGAGCGGCCACGCCCGCAACCGGTCTTTACGGAACGCGAACACCCAGCCCCCGCCAGCAGGAAGTTATCGCATTGGTTGCCCAGGGACTTAAGAACAGCGAAGTTGCCGATCTTATTGGAACGACTGAGCACGTCGTGAAAAACCATCTTCGCCACATCTACGACAAACTTGGACTTTGGAATCGGGTCGAACTTGCCCTTTGGTATGAAGCTCGCAAGCACGAAGCGGCAGCCTACGAGCAGAACAATGTCGCTGCGGCCTGACGGCTGATTATTGGTCGCGGTGAACCGTGTCCATGGAGAACGCGGGCAGGCAGACGGCGATATATTCGGCGCCGCCTTCGGCCGGGGTTGAGTACTGGATCCACTCGCCGGCGTGAGCTATGACGGCTTGACCCGGCGTGATGTCCATGTGACCGGCCTTGTGCTGCACGCGCAAGCGGCCTTTTAGGACCAGGGTGAATTCGTCGAACTCCGGAGTCTGTCCGGGTTCTTCCCATCCCTGCGGGCTGCGCATGTGGGCGACGCTGACTCCGGCCGTCTTGGTGTTGACTCGCCCAATGAATTCTTCGATCAGTTTGGGTTTGGTTCCGACGGCGGAAATGCGAGTCGGCTGGGTTACCAGGGTTGGCATGAGTGCTCCTTCGCGAAGGAATAATGTAGCAAGAGCTGAGACAGTTGCGGAAGTCAGCCGGATGCGTGAATGCTAGAATGCGCGATGTCCGGAGAATCCACATGCGCGCAGGTTGGATTGCATTCTTTGTTCTGCTGTTTGTATCGACGGGATGGGCTCAAACCAAACTTTCCGTGCACTGGGAAGAACTGACCGCTGCCGACTTTCAGTCGGCCATCGAGCAATCCAAGGGAACTTGTCTTTTGCCTTTCGGGATTCTGGAAAAGCATGGTCCGCATTTGCCGCTGGGGACTGACCTGCTTGACGTCCGTTATGTTGCTCTGAACGCGGCGCAGCAGGAATACGCGGTGGTGTTTCCCCAATATTATTTCGGGCAGATATTCGAAGCGCAGCACGAGCCCGGCACCGTCGCATATAGCGCGCATTTGCAGTTGGAGCTGTTACAGGAAACCACCGACGAGATGTCGCGCAATGGCTGCAAGAAGATCATTATCGTGAATGGACATGGCGGCAACGAAAACCTGCTGCCCTTCTTTGCCCAGAGCCAACTGGAGAAGCCGCACGACTACGTGGTTTACGTTATGGGAATAGTTGGGTCCCCGGCGGGCGGACCAGCCAGGAAAACTGCGGTCGACATGCACGCGGGCGAGTCGGAAACTTCGAAGATGCTGATTTCGAGTCCGAATCTGGTACACCTCGATCGCGCCAATCAGGAATCAGGCGCCGATCAGGCCCGGCTCAAGTTGCCTGACACTCTTTACACCGGCATCTGGTGGTACGCCAGTTTTCCCAATCATTATTCGGGAGACGGTGCGGCCGCCACTCGCGAACTCGGTGAATTTGAAATGAAAGCCTGGCAGGACGCGATTGTGACCGCGATCCGCGCAGTGAAGGCGGATGACGAGAGCCTGAAGCTGCAGAACGAATTCTTCGAAAAGGCGCGGCATCCGCTGGATACAAAGCAATAAGGCTGGTTCGATTCTTTTCACTCGGCCACGTCTTTTTGATATAGTGCCGAACACTCGTTCAAACGGTCGTTGAACCCGGCAGGGTCCACATTCCTTTAGTTGGCTGAAGGAGTGAGCAGCGCTTCTTCATCTGAAGCGCACTGCATTGGGAGGCCGATGGGTCGCATTTTCTTAGTGTTTATTCGGCGCTTGCGGCTGCCTTTCCTGCTTCTGGCGGGATTCGGTCTGGTGTGCGTCCGCGTGTACATGAAGCTCGAGAAATTGCGATGGCAGGATGCTACTTTTTGGATACTGAATCCCCATGCCATCGATTACCATAGCGTGCACGACGCCACCAAGTTTTTTGCCCTCTTCGTTTTTATGGGTGTCTTTGCCTTTCAGGTGTGGATTGCGGAGCGGGTTGCAGTCACCATTTTCAGCCGGCATGGAACGGAGGTTTGGAAAGCGATGGTGAATGAAGTCAGCCTGGAGAAGGTGAAAGGCCACTTCATCATTTGTGGATATGGCCAGGTCGGCCGCACCGTGGTCGATCAACTGAGCCGCGTTAAGATTCCGTTTGTTCTGATTGAGACCAACGAAGGACTGTACCGCGAACTGTTGAAAGCTGGGCTGATGGTCATCCAGGGGGATGCCAAACGTCACGACGTGCTGCAGTCTGCTGGAATTGAGCGGGCGATGGGGATCTGTATTGTGATCGATAACGACGCGGATAATTTATATATTACCGTCACTGCGAGAGCTCTCAATCCAAACGTGAAAATCATTACCCGAGCGGGACAGCAGCGATATGCTAACGCCATACGCACTTCCGGGGCTGACGAAGTAATCATTCCCGAGTACGAGGGTGGCTTGATGACCGGGAGAATGATTCAGAAATACTATCCTTTGAAGACCAATCTGCAATGAATAGGCGTTGAGACTTCATTCCTTGCCACCTGGCATAGCCTCCGCGCGAACCGGACTGCGAGGCGCCCGTCGCCACATGACCTGCTAACATAACTTGGTTTATATGGCCTCGCTCTCTGGCACGGCTGTCCGATCAGAAGCCCCGAAGACATTATCAGTGTCGTCAGCTTCGCGGTTGATGTCGCTCGACCTTTTTCGCGGGTTGACGATTGCTGGAATGATTCTGGTCAACAACGCCGGCGACGAGCCGCACTCCTATTGGCCGTTGAAGCATGCCGAGTGGAATGGATGGACTCCGACTGACCTGGTGTTTCCGTTCTTTCTGTTTATCGTCGGCGTGGCGATGGCGTTTTCGTTCAGTTCGCGGCTGAAACGTGGGGCTTCGCGGCGAGAGCTTCTTGGCCACGTTCTGTGGCGCGGCTTGGCGCTTTTTGCCCTGGGCATGTTTTTGAATGGTTTTCCTAATCAATATCAATTGGCGTCTTGGCGGGTTTATGGTGTGCTGCAGCGGATTGCGATTTGTTACGTCATCGCGGCGATTCTGGCTCTGTGGGCGGACTGGCGGGGATGGATTGTAACTATCGCGGGCTGCCTGGTCGGTTATTGGATTTTGATGCGTTTCGTTCCTGTGCCCGGATTCGGAGTGCCTACTCACGATATTCCGTTGCTCGATCCCGATCGCAATCTCGCGGCGTGGCTCGACCGCCAGTTGTTGGCTGGACATTTATACGAGGGCACGCGCGATCCCGAAGGAGTATTGAGTACCATCCCCGCGGTCGCCACGGCGTTACTGGGAATGCTTGGCGGGCAGTGGCTTCGCTCTACGCGTTCTCCACAAAAAAAGGCGTTTGGCATGGCGCTGTTTGGGGTGATCGGGGTGGTTGCGGGAAAGATTCTCAATCTCGGATTTCCCATCAACAAAAAACTTTGGACCAGTTCCTACGTCGTCTTCACCGCCGGATTGGCTCTGCTTTGTCTGTCGTTGTGTTATTGGGTGGTGGATGTCAAACAATGGCGCGGTTGGTGGACCAAGGTTGTGCTGGTATTCGGCATGAATGCGGTTGCGGCCTACGTCTTTGCCGAGTTCATATCCCAGCTGCTGGACCACATGCATGCCGGGGCGGGGCTGAGTTGGCAGGAGTTCATCTACCAGCGCGCGTTCGTGCCGTTAGCTAGTCCGGTGAATGCATCGCTGTTGTATGCGCTGGCGTATGTGCTGATGTGCTGGCTGGCGATGTGGGTGCTTTATCGCAAAGGCATTTTTCTTAAACTTTGACGCGGACCATCGCGACCGGCATTCAGTCACCTCATCCCATGGATTCTTCCGCGTCTCCTTATCGATTACGCGCGCTGCTGCTTTTCTCCGTGATCTTTATTTCTTACGCATACTTTTACGAAGGAGCTGGTTGGAATCAGAATTCGCGTTTGGACATGGTGCGGGCGATTGTGGAGCAAGGTACGTTACGCATCGATGCTTTCCATCAAAACACCGAGGACAAGGCATTCGCCAACGGCCATTACTACTCCGATAAGGCACCCGGGCTGGCGTTACTCGCCGTGCCCATGGCTGAGATACTGCGTGCGCTCAACATCGATTCGGCGTCGCCGCGCGGGCTAGTTGATCTTGCTTATTTCCTCACCGTGTTCACAGTCGCTCTGCCCATGGCGGCGGCATGTGTCTGTCTGTTCTGGATCGCGATGACGCTCGGAGCCAGCGTGAACGCCGCAGCGTTTGGGGCTGTGGCGCTCGGGCTTGCAACTCCGATGTGGGCGTACTCGACCTTGTTCTGGGGCCACGCATTGGCTGCGGCTTGCCTGGTGTTCGCGTTCGCTTGTGCGTTGAAGCTGCGCGGAGGTGCGAGTTTTGCCAGTGACATTTTTTGGGGATTCGCGCTTGGCGTGACCGCCGGATGGGCTACGGTAACGGAATATCCGTCGGCTCCAGCTTCGGCGATGGTTGCCGGCTTGGCGCTCGCTTTGGTTTGGCGGGACGGAATGCTGCGGCGCTGGCGCGTCCTGCTTGCGATTGGCGCAGGCGCGCTGCCATGCGTGCTCGCGCTGATGTTGTATCAGCACGCTGCGTTCGGTTCGATATTTCATCCGAGCTATGCGTACTATCCGGCGGGCGCTTTTTCGTGGATGAAGCACGGGTACATGGGACTTACCTATCCCAGAATTGATGTCGCTCTCAAGCTGTTGTTTGGTTGCCGGCGCGGTCTGCTGTTTTCGGGGCCGGTGGTGCTGGCTGCGCCTTTCGGTTTGCGCCAACTTTGGAAGCAGCCTTCATCCCATGCCGCTGCGGTCGCAGCGACTTTAATCGCGGCTTACTATTTTATTTTTCATGCTTCTTTTTACTCATGGCCAGCGGGTTGGTCGTATGGTCCGCGGTATATGGCGCCGGGCTTGCCATTTCTGTGCCTGGGATTAGCTCCGCTTTGGGACCACGCGCACCGAGCTTGCAGGATCGCAATTAGCGCGCTGGCTGCTGCTGGCGCGGGGCTTACGCTCATGGCGGTTTCAGTGAGCGCGCAACCTCCCGACGAATTTCATTGCCCTCTGCGGCAGTTCTATTGGCCGTCGTTTTGGGCTGGGAAATTTTCGCTGAATTTGGGAAGCGCTCTAATACCCGCCGAGCAGGGTACGAACCAGGTGCACGGGTCTTTCAATTTGGGCGAACTGATCGGGCTGCATGGTTTGGCCAGTCTGCTTCCATTGCTGGCGGTTTGGGCTTTGGCGGTTGTTTTGTGGATGTGGATCGACCGAGCGGAATTAACCAGCGCGTGAGATTTTTTTCTTTGTGTACCTTTGTGTCCTTGGTGGTTTCGGCATTTTAAGTTCATAAACCACAGAGGACACAAAGGTACACGAAGGACGAGCCATTCGAGTGCAGCTTTTGGCCGCATTTTCTCTGATTTCCAGATCGTGGACCGGCGGGGAATGTCCTAAAAAATCAATCCTTTGGACGGGAACTTGAGTAACTTTTGGCGGTCTAACGTGCGTGGTAGGCTCGTCCCTATAAGGTAGTAAGAACTCAAGGGCTTTCGGGGGAAAAATGCCGCGCCGCTGGTACGTTTGCCTGCTGCTGTTTTCGTCCTGCGTCGCGCTGGTTTTTGCTAAATCGAAGCCGGCGCCCACTCTGCAGAAGAACGTAATCGTCAAGCTGCCGATCACCACTTCCTCCCCACAGGCGCGTATCAGTTTCGAGAAGGCAATGCAGGAGTTCGAGCAGTACCGCGTTCCGGAGACGCTACAGGATTTGCGGGCTGCGACCAAAGCTGATCCTGATTTTGCCCAGGCTTTCATTCTGCTGTCTCGCCTTACTCCAGATCCCGCAGAACAGTTGACCACGCGCGAACGTGCCAAGCACCTGGCGGCGAAGGTTAGTCCGAGCGAGCAGTTGTTGATCCGGTGGGTGGCGGATGCGCAGGAGAACAATTATCTGCCGGCGATCAGCGCCATGAACGATTTGCTGGGAAGGTATCCGCTGGACCAGCGCCTGGCATACCTTGCCGGGGATTGGCTCATGGGTCAAAAACGCTATGAACAGGCAGTGACGGTGCTGGAGCGCGCCATCGCGCTGTACCCGGACTACGCCGCAGCGCTTAATGATCTGGCCTACGGTTACGCGGACCTGGGGAATTTCGATAAGGCTTTCGCGACCATGGACCGCTACGTCGCACTTGAGCCCGATCAGCCGAATCCGCACGATTCCTATGGCGAAATACTAAGAATGGCAGGTAGATTCGACGCTGCTCTCGAACAGTACCGAATGAGCATTCGCATCGATCCTAATTTTGGCTCCGAGGTTGGAGTCGCTGACACTTACGCGGTGATGGGCAGGGAGCGGGAGGCGCGCGAGGAGTACGACCGCGCGATTGTTTTTGCTCCCAGCAACGCTGACAAAGTGCAGCGCGAACTGCAATCGGCCGTGACCTGGATTCGCGACAATAATCGCAGGCAGGCCGAGCGCGCCTTGAGTGATGTCGCCCGGCATGCGCATTCCGCGGGCTTGGCGCAACTGGAAGCTGAGGCACACCGCATCCTGGGGATGTATGAGGCTGATCCGAAGGAAGCGATGAAACAGTTACAGACGGCGCAGGACGTGTTGCACGAAGAGCATCAGATTTCAGCCAGCGACCGTGACGAAGAGCAAGCGCGAATTCTGCGGGTGCGCGTCTCTCGTTTGATTGAAATTCACGACATGGATTCGGCCTCGAATGCACTGCAGCAATTGGAAGCCATGTCGGGAACGATTCGCAGCGAGGTGATCGAGCTTTGTTACCACGGAGCTGCCGGTGCGGTGCTGGTGGCTCAGGGAAAATTCGAAGAGGCGATTCCTCACTTGGAGGAAGGCGCGACTGACCCCGAATCCATGCGGCTCTTGTGGCGTATCTACAGCAGCGGTGGAGCCACCTCTCAAGCTCAAGCGATTGCTACCAGACTTTCAGCTCTGAACCTGCCCACGGTGGAGCAAGCTTTGGTGGTGCCGCACTTTCGCGTGAGCCTGGTCAGCCAAGCGGGGCAGCCGTAGGGCAAATACCCGCGCCATGCCACGCATCCCACTATTCAGTTTCGGACAACACGAAGAGGGAGAAGCAGCCCCACCACGGCTGAGCGGCTTCACTCCTTTCCTTACTCTCGAGGGGTTGCAACTCGGCGTTGACAATCTACGCCACGATGTTCATCTGAGCCCTAAGTTCGTAACCCAGACCCGCGCACAGATTGCTCGCCTGATTATCCGGCACGGCGATGTGGAGGGACTGCTGGCGACGGAAGCGCCGCAGGCGCGGCAAGGCAGCCAATTCATCGGATCCCAATTGGCTCCCAAGGCAAATCCCAAGCCTGTTGGCTCTGAATTGAAGCCTCTTCTGGTCGAAATGCACACGGCTGCGCTAAATCGGGCGAAGGCCGAAGCTAATCCATCTCTGGATTTGCTGGCTCGCGTTGCAATCGTCAAGTTTCTGCGCATCGAACTGGGCCTGCAATTTGCGCAGATTCTGGAACGCTGCCGCGTCACGCTGAAGAGTTATGAAGGCATACGACAGCAGAAAGCGCTGGAATATCGCGAGCGCGTAGGCGCCTTCCAGGTGGCGAAGAAAGGTATTCTGCGCAAGACTGGGCAGGAACTGTTTCGCACTCTGCGTGAAATCGAGAAAGAAACATTGGCGCGCACTCGGCGGTCGCTGTTCGGAAACAGCAATAATGACGAGCAATATAAACTTTTTCTTAATCCTCTGATTTTTACCTCCGATGGCTGCGATGCGTATGTCAACGCCGAGCAGTATGTGATGCTGGGCAATTTCGACACCGACCCCGATCGATTCGTCAATGTCCGCAAAATTGCCTATGAGTTTCTGCAATCTTTGAATCTGGGCACGGAGGAGGATCCCGAGCGCGCCATCAATGCCTGGTTGAATGCGCCGGAGAATGCTTTGGAACTGGTCGGTTCAGGTACGTGCGATGACACTACTCCCGAAGGGCGAGCACAAAAGACACGCCTAGCGACATGGCTGGGGTTGCTCGACCGCGAGAAACTCCTGGAGTACTTAGTGGCTTCTTACGAAGCAGTACCGCTGCTGGCGGAGTATTCGCCGCGCATCAATGCGCAACAATTAAAAAACGCACTGCTGTCGCGCGAAGAACGCATCCGGGTGGAAAAATTGATTGTGGAGCAAGGCAAAATTTCCCGCGACAGTTTGCAAGCTGCGGTGCAGCGAGCGGCAGGATGCCGGGGAGCGGAGCGCGGCAAAATGGCGGCGCGGTTCCTGCACGACTTCATGCGTTATCACCGCGATCTCAGAAATCTTGAAACGCTCCGCTTGGCGATGGACAATGTCAATCTAATCGCCAACGACAAAATGCGGCAGCTCTCCGCCATGAATGGGACCTTATACGAATTCCCGCTGCCGGAGGAGCAGAAGCCGACGGAAGAAAAAGTGGTGCGCCACGTGATCATCAAAGCCGACGTGCGCGATTCCTCGCGGCTTACGCGATCGCTGTTGGAGCGCGGGATGAATCCCGCCTCGTACTTCAGCCTTAATTTCTACGATCCGGTGAATAAGCTTTTATCGAAATATGGGGCGAGCAAGGTCTTTCTTGAAGGCGACGCCATTATTTTGGCTATCTTAGAACGCGACGGTGAGCCCGGACTCGCGGTTGCGCGCGCCGCGGTGCTGGCGCGTGAAATTATCGACATTGTACGCGGATACAATCAATTGCTCGAACGCGCCGGGCTGCCGGGCATTGAGTTAGGCGTTGGCATTTCCTATCAGGATTCAGCGCCCATGTACCTGATGGATGGCGAGCAGCGAATCATGATTTCCGATGCTCTAAACGAAAGCGACCGGCTTTCGTCCTGCAGCAAGCGGGTACGGAAATCGATGAAGACGTTGGAGACGCCGTTCAACGTTTACGCCTTTCAGACCGTGAGCGATGCGGACGTCGAAGACAGTCCCGACGACTTCATTCTGAAATACAACTTGAACGGCATCCGCATCAGCGAAGCCGCCTTTGCCAGGCTGAAACAGGAAATTTCTCTGCAGCTATCTCCACTCGATCTGCCGCGGGCCTGGGACGGCGAAGAGTTTCATCTATGGAGCGGTCTGGTCCCAGTCGGCAACGATATCTTCCGCAAAATCGTCGTGCGCGGCAGCCGCATGCCGCAAATCGATCCGCACAATTTCTCAGTCCAGCTCTGGACCGAGCGCTGGTACTACGAAATCTGCTCCAATCCCGCAATCGACGCCAAACTCGAGGGAAAAGCCGCCGCGGGTAAGTAAGCCATTCTGACGCGGACCACTTTAAGCGATTAGCTGTTAGCCATCAGCTTTCAGCAAAATCGCTCGCCGCATGGTTTTCTGTTGCTGAACGCTGAGAGCCGATAGCTTTTCGGCTATTTCTTCCGGCTTGGATCATCCTCGGGATTGACATAGTTGAATTGCACCGGTGCCACGCCGTGAACCTGAACCACCACTTCGCCACTAGCCATAACGTAGTGATGCATGTCGGGATCGAGATAGGCAAAACTGCCCGCCGGAAAAGTTAGCATAGTGCCTTCGTCGAAACGGTCTCCCATGCCAACCTTCAACGTGCCAGAGATTACCGTCACATTCTCACGCTGGGGATGCCAGTGTGGCGAAATACGGAATCCGTCGGGCATCTTCAGGCGGATGGTGTAATCTCCGCTCGACGCCATGGGATTGCCTTCCAGCACGGCAAGTTGCGCCCCAGGCGCGACAAACGACGGTGCCGGACCATATTGAATTGCATCGGGTGTAAATGCATTTTTCTCCGCAGGAGCGGCCATAACGCTAAGCTGCTTCATCGAGCACATGGCGGCTAACAACGTCAGACTTAGGAAAAGTTTTCGTTTCATCGCAGTCCTCCTCAACCTCGAATTACGAGAGACAATATCACCTGATTCTTGTCAGCTTTCAATAAGCAGAAGATCACTTTTTTGTATTTTTGATGTATCTTCGTAGCCTACTGGCGTCTATGGGTTTATCTGCCAAAACCGTTCTTGCGCGTCGCGCCAAGGGGAGCGATGTCGAGCTCGACCTCGGCCGCTACGAGCTGCGTCGTTCCGGCCGCACCATCAGACTTGAGAAGAAGCCCATGGAGTTGCTGATTTTTCTGGTCCGCCGGCGAGAGCAATTAGTTTCCCGCGAAGAAATCGTATCGACCCTTTGGCGATCAGATGTTTTCATCGACACCGAGCGCAATATCAACAACATTGTCCGTAAAATTCGCAGAGCGTTGGGCGAGGATGCAGCCAAGCCGCGTTTTCTTGAGACAGTCGTGGGTAAAGGATATCGATTTATTGGCCCCGTCCGCGTGATTCGCCCGGTGTCAGGCGCGCACGAAAATATTCCCGCCACAGACGGTGAGGCCTGGCAATCCGGCCGATCTTCGCTGGCCGTACTTCCACTTCGGTTGCACGGTGACATCAAGGATGACAAGGGCCTCTGTTTAGGTTTTGCTGACGCATTGGTTTCCCGCTTGGCGAACCTGGAAGGCGTTGACGTTTTGCCCACATCTTCGATCTTGAGTGTGCCGACTAGCATGCCGGCGTCCGATGTTGCTTCGCGGCTAGGAGTGCGGTTTGTGGTGCATGGTGCGATTCAGGCTTCCAAAGGAACTCCCCATCTCTCCGTTGAATTGTTCGACTCCCATTCGCGAACCAGTTGTTTCATAAGAAAATTCGTTCTTGACCTGAATCGCCCATTCGAGCACATTGACGACATCGCCAAACAGGCGGCCAGGACGTTGAAGCGTCCGCTTCACGAACCGTGCCTGCAGAGTCGTGCCCGCTACAGCCGGGATCCAATGGCTTATGCCGAGTTCATTCAGGGTTACCGGCTGAGTTCGAGCGGCGACCCTAAGCTGCTCGAACAAGCGACTCAGCCTCTCATGAATGCGGTCGCGCGCGATCCCCTCTTCGCTCTGGCACACGCAGTTCTCTCTTTGGTGTGCGCGAAACGCCACTTTGAAACTGACCCCACCAGGAAATGGCTGGAGAAGGCAGAGTTCCACTGCCAGCGCTCTCTGGAACTCGATACGGCTTTGCCTGAAGGCCATGTAGCCAACGCGTTCCTGCTGTGGGGTCCGTCGAAGAATTTCCAGCATATCGAAGCCATTGCCGAGCTGAAGCGGGCACTTATTCTGCAGAAGAACCTGCCTCATGCCTACAGCCGCCTGGGAACGATCCTGGCGCATATCGGTTTGCTTGATCATTCTCGTACCATGTTTGAAAGAGGCAGCTATTTCGATCCGAAGAAAGCCGTCAGCCACAGTATTGCGCAACCGTACTTGTGGAGCGGGGAATACGAACTCGCTTGGGAAGAAGCGCAAAAATGGCGCAGGGAAAATCCGGCGAATAAATACGCTATTTATTTCACCCTCCAATTGGCCATATTGACTGGCGAATGGGACGAGGCCAAACGTCTGCTCGATGAAGCCGCCAGCCTGGTGCAGGAAGAACCCATGATTACCGCTCTTCAAGGCGTGTTGCATGCGTCGATGGGTAAAACCGAGCAGGCGCTGCGCTGCATGAATCGCGCATGCACCAACCCGAAATCGTTCGGTCACGCTCACCACACCTACTATCACATCGCCTGCATTCTTTCGTTGCTCAACCGGACGGAAGTCGCATTTCCCTGGCTTGAGCGAAGCGTAGATACTGGCTTCGCCTGCTGGCCCTTTTTTCTGAAGGATCCGTGCCTGAAAAACCTGCGTAGTCATGCTCAATTTGAATTATTAGTTAGTTCGTTGCAGGCCAAATATCCCGACCATTTAGGGCTGCCGTAGGGAAATCCGCACGATGTAACCGAGTGTGGCGGAGCGCCCTCGCCCGCGTTTTCGTATTCGATGCTCAGGCTTTCATTCTACTAATGCACGGCCGAGGGCAGGTCCGCGCCACACTGGTTAGCGTTTCAGTGATGCGGTTTTCGCGTTTCCGTTGCACGACGGTGTGTCGCTGCACTTGCGGAATGCGGGCACGACTAACGCCTGTTCGAGCGTGGGATCATTGAGGTTGGTCAGGGTTTCGGTGGTGCGCTTGGCTCCGGCGCTGTATCCGATTTTTTGATAGGCGGCCGCGAGCAGCTTCAGTGAAAGTGGATTGCTGGTGTCTTCTTCTAAATGGGAAGTGGCTTGATCGTACTTACGCTGCGAGAATAAGAGTGCGCCTGCGGCTCCGTGGTATGCACTTTCGATCAATTTGTCGTCAGCGCTTTCCGACATTTTTTCCAGCCGCGCAAGAGTGGAGTTTGCCAGATCTTTGTTGCCCATCTTCAAGGCGAGTTCCACTCGGGCTCGTAAGACTTGCGCCAGTTCCTGCGAAATGGCAATTTTTAAGGCGTTCTTGCCATCCTGCGTAGCCGCTTCGGCTTTGCCTAAATAGGCCATTGCTTGCTTGGGATTCTGTTCGCACATCGCCATCTGCCGGTAGGTATCAGCTTCGGCCTGGCTATTTTGCCTGGTGTTGGCATAATCAGCGATTGCCTGGAACGCGTGTTGGGCGCCGTCATAGTCGCCCTCGCGCACGTACGTCGCGGCTTCGCGCGTCTTCCACAGAATCTGTTGCAACTCGGGCAGGGTAAACTTTTGGAATCCGATTTCATATTCGCGGCGGGCGCGAACCTGATCTCCCATCAGCGAATAGGTATCGGCGAGGCCGAATTGCGACGAGTAAAATTCCGGATTGATTACCAACGACGCCCGGTAGTGTTCGATCGACTGGTTGAAGCGTCCGGCCAGGCGCAGAATTTCAGCGTAAGAATCTTGCGGGTTGGAGTCGTTGGGCAGCGCTGCGACATATTTGTCCATCATTGCGAAGGCTTTGTCGAACTGCCGAATCGACGCGTAAGCGTAGCCCATGTTATTGATCAGGCCGGGAGAATCGGTGATTCCCGAACGCTCGTACACGGCTAACGACCGCTCGTACTGCGCTTGATTCTGCAGCCACCACGTGGTCATCCACACTACCCACTTATCGTGCGGATACTGATTGAGCACATCATTCATCTTTGTGATGGCAGGAATCAGTTTGTGTTCAGCCGCATCCTGGTACCACTCGATCACTGATTGCTCGGAAGACGTGGCGTGACCTTTCGTGGCAAAGGCTTTTTCCTGCTCCGCAACCTGCTCGGCGGAATCGAGACTGATCTGCGCCAGAAACTCATGCCCCATCGCGAAATCAGGGTCGATCTGCACAGCTTTGCGCAGAATCTCGTTCGACTGCTCCTGCTCCACGCGGTCGAGGTATAGGATCAGAGCTTCTTCGACTAGACGTTTCGCTTCTGGAGATTTCGTCGTCAGAGGCAATACTGCGGTGAGCGGGTTCGTCTGCGCGGGAGCAGTTTGTTGCGCAGCGCCGGCAACGCCGATGAGGAGGCTTGCACAAGCAAGAAATGCGAGCGTTCGACTGATCATCCTAATTTTGCTCATGGCTAGTTTCCCCTCAAAAAGTAACCTTGCTCCACCGGCAACTTACTGTCGATCTTGACGACGTTTACATCCTGAGTGAGAGAGTACAAATCGACGACGCCAATGGCTCCGGGCGACGTCGAAACGAATCGGAGAACGGCGTCATCAGTGTCGGCCACCATAATCGCGTCACGATGAGCCAGCACAAATGCATGCGCCTGCTCGGGCGTCATGTTCAGCACCTTTCGCAAAACCAGTTGCATGTCCTCTGAAGACGGATCACGCATCACGACGGTTATGGGCTTTCCCCCCGCCCAGGTGCGGGTATGCGCGGTAAAGATTTTTATCAATTCCGAGGCAGTTAGGTTCGAAGTAGCATTCGCTTTGTCAGCGACAATCGCGAACTGCTTGGCCTGAACGGCGCACGGCAGGCTCGTGACAAACATAAGGAGAGTAAGGACCAGACGCCAATGTTTCACAATGGCGTGATTCTAGCCTTGCCGTGGTTACCTCGATAGGTCACCGAAGTAACGGTTAGATTTCTTTTTTGGAATTAGCTGCTATTGGCCTGCGCGCAGGGGTGAGATCAGCAAACGGCCAGTCGACTTCTTTTTCGTATCGGATCTGTCCGGCTGATAAACCAGGTCGAGAGAACCTTCTGCCGTGGGGGAAGCCTCGGCCAAAGTCTCGGCGAGAGCTCGGAACGAGCGCGCTACATCGATGTTTTCGTGAAACGCCACCGGAGCGCCTTTATCGATGGCGGGCGCGATTGCCTGATGGTTATTGGGAATTTTCCAGAGCAGTTTGCAGCCGGTCGCAGCCTCGACATCTTCGTCGCCGAAACCGGGAATCTTCTTATATCGATTCAGCACCAGACGCACCCGATCGCGTCCGCCGCCTTCTTCGAGAAAAGAGCGCAATCGGCCTGCACTCCAGAGCGATACCACATCGGACTGCGCCACTAACAGCACGGCATTGGATAAATCACAAAGCAGCCGTGCGGTTTGGTCGGTGCGATTGGAGCAATCGACCACAACATATCGAAACTGTGAAACCAGTAAATCAAAAAGCCGCGCCAACTCGGCGGCTGTCGGAATACTTTGATGAGGCTCCTGCGGGCCAGCCAACAATTGCAGGCCGTTCTTACAGGTGGTCATCAGGCCTTGAAGCAAAGACGTATCCATACGATGCAGATTTTGCAGCGCGTCGGTGAGTCCGAATGTGGGCCTGGCGTTGAGGTGAAGCGCGGCATGACCGAGCAACGCGAAATCGACCAGCAGCACTCCGCCATGCATTTCCTGGAGCGCCACAGCGGTATTCACCGCAACCGTGGTGGCTCCGGCTCCTCCCTTGGCATTGGCGATGACAAAAACGCGAGCCCGTCCCGAAGTCGTCCGCGTTCGGCCGCGCGAAGCTGCGAACCGGGTGAAAGCTTCAATCATACTTTCCGGCGTCGCGTTGCGCTCCATGTATTCGCGGGCGCCAGCGCGCATTGCCGAGACAATGGTGCCCGGATCAGTCATCGGTCCTACGGCAAAAATCACAATCTCGCTGGTATTGGAGTGAATCAGTTCAATGGCGCGCATCGCGCGCTGCATGTTTTGCGGATCGATGTCGACCAATACGACATCGGCCCGCACATCCTGAATCTGGCGCAATATGGCATCGGTCGGGCTAGTCGGGAATCCTACATGGCCGAATACATTGCGGCCCATCTGCGTGCTCTCCAGCCGTTGCTGGAGAACCGTGAGCCGTTCTTTGTCCTCGGTAAGGAGGGTGACCGCTATGCCATGCATGGCTGGAATCCCAATTATCTACCTGAATGTGGATGTTATGAAGAGATGCGTACCCCGCCAAATGACTTTCGTAACGGGCGTTCCGCACTGAACTTCCCTTCAAAGACCTAAACCACACGAACTATAAGGACAACCATAGCGGAAAAACCGCGAAGTTGAGACAGTGTCCCCGGCTATTCTACGCAAAAGCTTACCGATTGCAAAGGAACATGCAAAAGAAAATCCGCTCTCAGCACCATTTGGACATCAGGGCGTTGGAAGCCAAGCTGCCGTGCTTTTCATGCGGATGCTCGCGCAGGGCGGCGATTCGGGAAGGAGAGGAAGACACACCATCGGTCTCCGGCAGATATTCGTATTTTTCAACCTGTACGGCTACGACGGATCCTCGACCCTGAGCGGAAGAAAGCACTCGCAGAACTTTCCCGCCGCACCGCACGCGCATATTATCGGCCAGCGTGATCATCGATGGCATGACTAGAGTGATCTCCATGGGATCTGACTCTGCCATTTGCAAATCGGTGTGAAACAGCGCGCCCCGCGCGCTTAAGTTTTGCGTAGAGCCGCATCCTTCGAGAGATGTCTGCGGAAGACGTACGGAAACTGGCAAGTGGAGCTCAAAACGTTGCGCAGCACGGCGTTCAAAATGAATCTGGTCGGTGCTCATAGCGTCTCCACCAAAGCGAATGATATGTGCCTCTATACTAGAGACCAGCCTCGATTGCAACGTTCCGACTTTACCTCTTCGTCCTGCCTCTGGGAAGGCTTAAATTCGGCGGGCGAAAACTGAAGGGCAACAGCGGAATCGGAACGTCCATCAGAGGCATCCTAAAAGAGCATAGAAAGATTCAGCTTTGAGCCATCCAGCACGCACAGCCAGTTCTGAAGAGCAAGCTTTGAAAAGAGGCGCCGCACGTGGCATCACGTTGCCGGCGACCTTGCGAGCCTTGCGTCATCGTAACTTCCAGCTTTTCTTCAGCGGACAGCTCATCTCCCTCATCGGGACTTGGATGCAGAGTATGGCGCAAGCATGGCTTGTCTATCGGATCACTGGCTCTTCCCTGCTCCTGGGTTCGGTAGGATTCGCCAGCCAGTTCCCCGTTTTCCTGGTCGCTCCGTTGGGGGGCATCGTTGCCGACCGGTATAACCGCCAACGAGTCGTGATTTGCACCCAGATCGCCTCCATGATTTTGGCCCTGGTGCTCGCGTTCTTGACTCTCACCGGGCGAGTTCACGTATGGCACATCTTCGTGCTGGCGGCATTGCTCGGTGTTGTGAATGCCTTTGACATTCCCGGACGCCAGGCCTTTCTCGTCGACATGGTCGGCAAGGAAGATCTCATGAACGCCATTGCGTTGAACTCATCCATGTTCAATGGCGCGCGCATTATCGGCCCTGCGATCGCCGGCATTCTGGTTGCGAAGATTGGAGAAGGCTGGTGTTTCTTCGGGAACGGCGTAAGTTATATCGCGGTAATCGCTGGACTAATGATGATGCGAGTGCAGCGTCCCGCTCGTCGCGCGCCGGTCTCATCCCCTTGGGCGCATATTATCGAAGGCTTCCGCTTCGTCCGCCACACGGCTCCCATGCGCGCCATCTTATTGTTACTCGGGCTGGTGAGTCTGGTGGCGATGCCATACACGATTCTCATGCCCGTTTTTGCCGACAAGATTTTGCATGGGGGCGCACGCGGATTGGGGATTCTGATGGGCGCCACGGGTATAGGCGCCTTGCTGGGCGCGCTTACCTTGGCGGCGAAAACCAGCGTGCAAGGCTTGGGAAGGTGGGTTGCGCTTTCTTGCGGAGGCTTCGGAGTCAGTTTGATCCTTTTTTCACTCTCGCGGAATTTCTGGCTCTCGACCGCGATCCTGCTTCCGGTGGGCTTCGGCATGATGTTGCAAATGTCGGCGTCGAATACGCTCATTCAAGCAATGGTTCCGGATCATCTGCGCGGGCGAGTAATGGCTGTCTACTCCATGATGTTCATGGGCATGGCTCCGCTCGGAGCTTTCCTGGGAGGAGCACTGGCGGATCGCATCGGCGCGCCGTTAACGGTTTCCATGGGCGCCGTAGCCTGTATCGGTGGAGCAGCTTTATTCGCATTGGAACTTCCCAAGATCAGAGTTGAAGGCCGCCAGTTAATCATCGCTCAAGGCATGACCGCCGGCACCCCAGCCGAAGAAATGACCGCCCGAGTAGTAGACGACTAGCCCGTCCAAAAATGCTCGTGTGGGATGGGCGCCTCGCCCGTCCGGGCGGAGCAAAGCTCCGCAGCGCATTAGAGAGCCGAGCCTGCACAGTCATGACGCCCGCGCCTACATTAAAAAACCCCGCCCAAGCTGAGCTTGGACGGGGCACCCTCGAATCATTTTTTACATCAGGCGCGGCTGCCCGCGGCCATGGCGTAAGCGCTCTTCTGTCCCGAGCCTTCACGTAGCGCGTGGAAGTATACGGTGAAACTGCGCTGCACGAAGAACATTAACGGCAGGATGAGCAGTGGAACATACCAGGCGAAAGCATGCGCGGCCAGTTTGGCCAGGCCCGCTACGCCCGCAGCGAGTACGAAATAAGGGAACGTGAGTTGCACGATCCGTCTCCAGATTCCGAACACGTTGCCGCTTTCCGTTAGAGCGATGATCGATGCCACCGGGATCGTGTTGACCAGCAGATATGCCGCTGCTCCCAGGGCGAGGCCCAGTCCTGAATTCGGCGCCACGGCTTGCATGGTGTACCAGGCTGCCTGGGCGGCGATCAGGGTGACGGCCACGTTGAACATCAGTTTCATTGGCTTTTGCTGGGCACCCTCAGACCAGAGGCATTGCACCAGCGTTGAGGTTGCGGTGATCAGAAGCGCTTCAGCCAGGCTAAGCTCGCTGAGTGCCAGAAGGATGAACGGCAGATTCACCGACATCGATCCAGTCAACTTCGGCAGCGAGACCCTGAGCCGCGCTGCTAACAGTGCGACCAGTAAGGTTCCGGTGAAGCGTCCGTAGGCCGGGTGTCCCCAGGTCAGCGGCACCTGCAGAAGTATTGCAGTGCCGAGGACCACCATGAGCCCGACAAGTAGTTTGGTGTTTGTCGAGAGTTTTGTCATGGCTAGTTCTCTCCGTCCTGGCCATCGCTATAGGCCGAAGTTGCTGTCGAGCTGCCCCAGACAATACTGGTTCCCCAGACTATGCTGAAGCCTGAGTCTACAGTGTTGCCCCACACCACCGAGTTACCCCAGACGATCGAGTTCGCATTCAATACCCCGTTCCCCCAGACGATAGAGCTACCCCAAACGAGGGAGTTACCCCAGAGCACTGACGTGCCCCAAGTCACTGAGTTGGTATTGACGATGGTTACGGTGTTATTCGCGGGGTTGAAAACCGCGGTCGGCGACAGAGCCACGCCGGTACCGGTATCGGTGCTGGCGAGCGCTGCGTCAACGTTGAGGTACCCTGCACCGTAGGTGAAGAGATCGTACTGGTTGTCGAACTCGTTGTTGAAGACGTCCCAAGACTTGCAATAGAGGCCAAATCCCTTCCAGGCCGTCTTCATGATGCGCGCTTTCACGATGTCCGGTGTCAGCGCTGGATTGTTCTGCAGCATGAGAGCCACCGCACCACTAACGACTGGTGTCGACATGCTGGTTCCGCTCAAGCGGAAATACTGCGTAGGGCAGGCGCTCAGAAGAGCGCAAGCCGTGGGCGTGATTTCAAGAGTCGGAAACTCGGTGTCGAGCGTGCTGTTCTTCACCAGCAACGAACCGATGCGGTTGCCAGGAGCAACGATATCAGGCTTGACGATGTGGTCAAGCAGCGTCGGCCCCTTGGAGCTGTAGCTGGCGATAGAATCATCGTTCCGTGTGGGCGTATTGAACGTTCTGGTGGCGCCCACGGTGATGACGGCCGGATCATTACCCGGAGAGCCGATGGTGGCGAAACCATTGGTGCCCATCGAATTGTCCCGGCCGTTGTTTCCGGCAGCGACGACAACGACGATGCCTGCGGCCCAAGCCTGTTCTACAGCCTGATCCAGAGGATCGACGGTATAGCTTTCAAACACCGGCCGGCCCAGTGAAAGGTTGATGACGCGAATGTTGTACTGCGCCTTCAACGTGATGGCTCGCTGAATGGCCGCGATCACCTGGCTGTCAGTGCCCGCGCCATTCTGATCAAGCACGCGGAGGTTGATGATGTTGACATTCGGAGCCATACCCATGATTTGGGAGCTGTAGCCGCTGCCTGGCTCGGATGCCTGCGCCGTTTCCGCCGATGATGCCGCTCACGTGCGTGCCGTGTCCGTAGACATCGACGGCAGAGGTAACTCCCGGCACGAAACTCTCACTATGAACGATGCGGCTCCCACTGGCGTTGTGAAAGTCAACGTGATCGGCGACGCCGCTATCAATCACGGCAACACCGATGCCAGTTCCGTCCAGCGCATATTGCTGCGCGGCTACGTCCGCTTCGACTGCGGAAGCGAAGACCTCGTAACTGTCGTCCTTGAGAGTAACTTTGCGATCCGGCGAGACATAGGCGATGTCTGTATCCTTTTCCATCTTGGCAAGAGCGGAAACCGGAATATTAAAAGCCGCAGCCTTGATGCCGTGCAGTTTAGCCTTAACCCTCCCGCCACGAGCCGACATTGTCTGGTAGTGTTTGGCGGTAGGAGTCACCTTGAACTGCACGATCACATCCATCCGGCTGTTGGGATGGCTGCGATCGATGTCGCGGGCTATCTTCCCGTGCGCTGCGCCGGGGCCCTGGTTGAAGAGCTGCGCCGGCGTTACGGCAAAGCTCGCCGTCGCGAGGACGACGGGCATTGCTAAACGCAATAGCGCCGTCCCTATGCCCTTCCATTTTTGAGTTTGTAAGTTTCTAGGTTTCATTGATGGGTCGCTCCGATCCTTCCCATTCCTTGTCATCTGTTGTTAGCTGCCCCAAACGGCTGATGCAATCAGCGAGACAGCATGGTTAAAAATCCTATGGGGAACGATTTGGACGACTACGTAGGCCAGCGTCGTTAACCCTGCCAGCCAACCAATTTTGTTCTTCATTTGCACGAAGTCACTCCTCATACAAAGATCTACTTCGCTACTGATAATGCAGATGGGGTGCCAAAGGATCTACGTGCTAAGTGGCATGGGATCAATCAGTTAGGTAGCAACACTCGATGGATTGGCGGGGACAGATTGGCCTGCAGACGGAGGGACGCAAGCCCTATATCACTGTAACCAATAGGGATCGACGATTTGCCCAGTAAATGGGACAACTTGTCCCCGATCGGTGCTTAAACAACCATCCTTTTATATATCGCGGATTATGGAGGACAGGCATCTCGCAGCAGCCAAGCGGGGAACTCCCGCCTCATCGACACCGCAGTGGTACAAGACTATCGATTTGTAGCCGCGAAGTGGCGCAAGAATACAGCCCACGGCTTAAGCCGGGGGCAAAGTGGGAAACCGATCAGCTCCCAGGGTGCGAAAGATTGGTTTTCACACTATGGCCGTGCCAAACATCGTTTCCAATCTTTAGCAGCCTACCCCTGGCGGATTGCCTAGCTAACCGCTTTGCGGCGGAACTGCGAAAGCCCAGTCGCGAGAAAAAGCACGTCAAATAAAGTCAACGCAACCAATACCGCTAATACCGGGATGTGAGGGAACTGCGGAACGAGGGTGCCCCGCAAGCCTTCGCTCGCGTAAACCAGTGGATTCAGCAGCACGATCTTCTGCAAGACAGGAAAGTGCGCCAACGCACTCCAAGGATAATAAGTGCAGCCAAAAAAGATCATCGGAGTCAAAACCATGCTGAACATCAGACCTATGTGGTTTTGATCAATGCTACAGCCAAGGGCAAGCCCCCCGCAGGCGGAAAAGAGTGCAACCAGCACTGTAACGCAGGCGAAGCTCAGCGGAGAGCGCAGGTTCAACTCAACTCCCGGGCGGAGCAACAACCAAGCCGCTGGAATAACGACGAGGCCAGCGAACAGCGCTTGAATCGCCCCAAAGAAAACCTTCTCGATGGCCAGCCATGAAATCTGGATCGGCGCCAGCAGACGATCTTCGATCTCCCGTGTGAACTGAAATTCACCAATCAATGGCATAGCCACCGCCCACACGCCGGTGAACACCATACTGATCGCCATGATTCCCGGCAACAGCAAGCTCTTGTATACGACCGGCATGTAGCCGCTGCTCACCATGACGCGCCCGAAGATGAAGACAAACATCATCGGCTGTAAAAATGTTTGCAGCAGCAACGGAATCAGATTGCGCCGAGCCACATGCGCATCACGCCCCAGCAGGGCCAGAAAAGTTTTCCAGTTCATTCGCGCAAGCTCCTTCCGGTGTGGTGCAGAAACAAATTCTCCAGGCTCGGCTCGGAAATGTGAACATCGCACAATTCCGCGTTAGCCAGCGCAGCGAGACTGGCGATCTCGGGAACCAGCGAGCCGCCGCGATCAGCGTAGACATCGGCGGAGTTGCCGTCGGTCGCACGAACTTCGGTTACACCCGGCAGCTTCTGAAGACGCTGCAGCAAATCGGGAGAAAGGTGTCCAAACCGCAAGCGCAATAAGAAGCCACCGGGAACAGCAGCCTTCAGCTCGCGAGGAGTACCCAAGGCGATGTTACGGCCGTGGTCAATGATGGCCAAACGCTGGCACAAAGCATCCGCTTCCTCCATATTATGGGTGGTAATCAGAACGGTTTTGCCGCCTTGATTGTATTCACGAATAATTTCCCACAGCAGCAACTTAGTTTGCGGGTCGAGACCAGCACTGGGTTCATCGAGAAAAAGCACCTGCGGGTCATGCATCATGGCGCGCGCGATGGACAGACGTTGCATCATGCCGCCAGAAAACCCGCGCACCAGTTGATCGGCGCGGTCGCGAAGTTGAAAGCGATCCAGCAACGCGTCCGCGCGTCGGGATCGCTCTTGGCCATCGATGCCGAAGTACGCGCCATGGAACAGAAGAATTTCGCGAGCAGTCAGAGCAAAATCGAGATTGGGTCGCTGCTGCACCACGCCAATAAGTCGCTTGACCACGACCTGCTCCATCCACACGTCGTGGTCGCCAATCCACGCCTGGCCGCTCGTCGGCCGCACGCGAGTGGTAAGAATTCCCACCGTAGTCGATTTGCCCGCACCATTCGGCCCGAGCAGGCCAAAGATTTCACCGGGAAGGATTTGAAGAGACAGGCCATCGAGCGCCACGATTTCCGGCTTCGGTTGTTTCTTGCCTTTCCCGCGTCCGAAAGTCGGAGCGAAGCCACCGCCGCCCGAAGCGAGCGGAGGCGGCGAGGTAAATACTTTGCGGAGATCGACGGTTCGAATTCCAGCCAACATCAAACGTCCTGGTGAAGAACGGGCGACACGCCCGGTTGAGTCCATCCGATAGAACCAGACGGATGTGATGCTTGTCAATTCTTGAGAAAAGCGATGATGGAGGACGGTCGTCTCGCACGCCCGTCAACTACCTTCGACGGATGCAGGTTGCGCATTGACTTCGCGCAACCGCCGCTCAAGAAATCGGCGCTCCGCATCATTAGTGACTAACGCCAGCGCGCGTTGATAGCTTTTTGCCGATTCGTCCGCGGAGCCCAGACGGCGCAGCAGATCCGCGCGGGCTGCATGTAGCAGATGATAGTTGGAAAGGTCATCGGTTGCGGCTAACTGATCGATCAGATCGAGGCCGGCTTGGACACCCTCGGCCATGGCCACGGCTACCGCGCGGTTCAGCGAAACGATGGGCGAAGGCTGCACACGTTCCAGCAGATCGTAGAGCCGGACAATCTGAGGCCAATCTGTCTCTTCAGGCCGGGACGCCTGACAATGGACGCCGGCGATTGCCGCCTGCAGCGCAAACGGCCCGGGTCCACCGCGAAAAGCCTCGGCGACCAGCGGCAGAGCCTCGGCAATCTGACGACGATCCCAGCGGCTCCGATCCTGTTCTTCGAGAACAATGATATCGCCGGCATCGTCCACCCGGGCCTCGCGACGCGCGTCGTGCAGCAGCATGAGTGCGACCAGACCTGTGACCTCCGCCGGCGGCTGCGGCATCATTAGCGACCTGATCAGCCGTCCTAGCCGAATAGCTTCCGCGCAAAGATCGGTCCTAACCAGCGGCCCCACTCGGGTGGCTGCGTAGCCTTCGTTGAAGACAAGATAGATCACAGTCAACACCGCCTCGATCCGGGCAGACATGTCGGTTGTCTCGGGTACGCTATACGGGATACCAGCATCGCGAATCTTGCGCTTGGCGCGTACCAGGCGTTGAGCCATGGTCGCCGAGGGGACTAGGAAGGAGCGCGCAATCTCGTCGGTCTCCAAGCCGCATAGCGTGCGCAGGGTCAGCGCTACCTGCGCTTCGGGGGCAAGCGCAGGATGGCAGCAGGTAAAGATCAGGCGAAGTCGATCGTCGGGAATTTCGTTGCTATCGTAATCTGGAGTTTCAATCGTCCGCACCAACCCTGAGTTGACGTACGATTCAATTTTTTCTTCGAAACGGGTATTTCGCCGGATGCGGTCGATGGCTTTATGTCGGGCCGTCTGTATGATCCATGCGCGCGGAAATTCTGGTACGCCCGATACCGGCCATTGATCCACGGCAGCGGCAAAGGCCTCCTGCGCCGATTCTTCGGCGAGGTCGAAGTCCCCGATAAGACCGATCAGGGTAGCGACAACGCGCCCCCATTCAGAGCGATACAGCGATTCGACGGCTTCACTGGTTTGGAACGACATGCCTTGATTGTAATAATGTTTTTGAGTGGAGTGTCGATTTTGACCTAAGTCGTTCGATCTACTTATGAGGCGCACAAATTCAAACAGAAATGGAGAAAGAGCAATGCGATGCATGGTGATAGTCAAGGGCAGCAAGGAATCCGAGGCGGGAGTTCTTCCCAGCCCGGAGCTTCTTACTGCCATGGGAAAATTCAACGAAGAACTGGTCAAAGCCGGGGTAATGTTGGCTGCTGAAGGGCTGCAGCCGACTTCCCGGGCCAAGCGCGTAAAGTTTTCCGGCGCCAAGCCCACCGTAATCGATGGCCCCTTCGCTGAGACCAAGGAACTGATTGCGGGCTTTTGGCTATGGCAGGTGAAATCGATGGAGGAGGCCATCGAATGGCTAAAACGCAGTCCCTTCGGCGGCGGCGCGGAGGTTGACATTCGCCCGCTATATGAAATCGAAGACCTCGACCCTGTATCTACGCCTGAAATTAGAGAACGCGACCGCCGCCTGCGCGCGCAACTTGGCGGGAAGAAATAGTAGCCCCGACGGAACTATTATTATTTATTGCCGTCTAAGTAGTTTCGATCGCGTCGTACGTCAAAATGGGCTGGTCCAAAAATGTTTTCGCTGGATGTCGATCTGGCCATCTGCCGTTCGACTTATTAATGGAGGCGCACAAAAATGAAGTACATGTTACTCATCTATGGCGACGAACAGGCCTGGACCGAGGCCGAGCGCCAGCAGTGTTATGGCGAATCCACGCAACTCGCGCATACGCTCAAGGCGAATGGCCAGTTTGTGAGCACTTCGCCTCTGCAGCCGGTATCGACTGCAACCAGCGTTCAGGTGCGCAATGGCAAGCGAGTGGTAACTGACGGGCCTTTCGCAGAGACGCGAGAACAATTGGGCGGCTACTACATGGTCGACGCCAAGAATCTCGACGATGCCATCGACATTGCCGGGCGGATTCCGGCCGCGCGCAAGGGCACGGTCGAAATCCGCCCAGTAGTAGAAATCCCGGGCCTGCCCGGGTAATTCAGCTCTAATCACAATTAAGGAGAAAAAAACATGGCAACAACACCTACCCACGAACAAGCACGACTCCACCTGCAGGTCTTTGAAGAGCGCCGCGACGCCCGGCTCCGCCAGGCCCGCGATTGGTTCATGAAGAATTATTTCGCGGACACCTTCGAAGAATCCATGCGGATCGCCGCGCCGATGACAGAAGGAGGCACCAATTTCATGATGGTGGTCAGTTATTGGGACCAGACCTGCGCGTTACTGAATTATGGTCTGCTCCACGAAGACCTGTTCTTCGAAACTACCGGTGAATTCTTCGGAGTCTGGGAGCGGGTCAAGCCGATCATCCCCAAGGGTCGGGAAATGTTCAAGAACAAACAATTCCTCGGCCACTTGGAGAAAGCTGCGCAGCGCTACGAAACCTGGATTGAAGCCCGCAATCCTGGAAATGTTGCTGCCATGCGTCAGTTTATGCAGCAGATGCGAACGCAGTCTGGAAAAGCAGCGTAGAGGCTGATGCATCAGCGCTCGAGCCTGCGACCACGATTCGTGAATGTGGCGCAGGCTCGCACTTCGAATCTAGTTCTTCGGGAGCAACAATGAGGCCAAGGCTGACTGAGAAAACGGTACCGGCGGTTTTCGCGCTGGCGGTCATGCTTGCGATTGGTTGGCAAGCGCAAGCGCTGGACGCCAAAACCCCGTATCCGGCCATGGCGCCGCTTGAGCAATACCTGATGACAGATCGCACCGCGGAGATAGCTTTGGCCCGTAGCGCAGCTCCCGATTCTATTTCGCGGGATGCCAAAATCCTGGTCCTCGGGCGGCAAGGCTACGAAACCGCAGTCGAAGGCAAGAATGGTTTCGTGTGTGTCGTCGAACGATCTTGGATGGCCCCCTTCGACGACCCGGAGTTTTTGAACCCCGATCAGCGCCTTCCGCTTTGCCTCAATCCGCCGGCCGCACGATCCCATCTGCCACTCACTTTCAAAATGACCGAGTTGGCTTTGGCTGGCCTGTCCAAAACTCAGATGTTCGACAGTATCAAAGCCGCATTCGACAAGAAAGAACTGCCGCTGCCGGAACCTGGTGAAGTGTGCTACATGATGTCGAAGCAACAATACTTTGGCAGCAAATACAGGAACGCAGACCCTCATTTGATGTTTTGGGTTCCCAAAACAGACGATATATTTTGGGGCGCAGGTCTCCCTGGCTCCCCGGTGTACGTACATCAATACTCTCCGGAGCCGATCACCGAGTTCATCATCTCGGTATCCAAGTGGTCGGACGGAACGGCTGCACCCACGAACTGATGGGCGAATCTCGGCGCGCTCAAGTCATAACCACATGAAGAGAACTGTCGAAATCTTCAGGAGAAAATGGATGAACCGAAAACTAGGCAGCGCAATCGCATGTTTCGCGCTAGTAGTCGTGCTGGGCGGCACGTGGCGGGCACAAGCGCTGGACGCCAAAACCCCATATCCCGCCATGGCGCCGCTTGAGCAATACCTGATGACAGATCGCACCGCGGAGATAGCTTTGGCCCGTAGCGCGGCTCCCGATTCGATTTCGCGGGATGCCAAAATTTTGGTCCTCGGTCGGCAAGGCTACGAAACCGCAGTCGAAGGCAAGAATGGTTTCGTGTGTGTCGTCGAACGAGCATGGATGGCCCCGTCTGACAACTCTGAGTTTTGGAATCCAAAGCTGCGCGGGCCGATTTGCTTCAATCCAGCCGCAGCCCGATCCATTTTTCCGCTCACCATCAAACGGACAGAATGGGTGCTGGCCGGGCTTTCGAAAGCACAAATCATGGACAACCTGAAAACCGCAGTCGATCGAAAAGAACTGCCTGCTCTCGAGCCGGGGGCCATGAGTTACATGTTGTCGAAGCAAGCCTATCTTACCGATGCCGACGGACATAACATGGCCCATCTCATGATCTACGTTCCACTCACCCAGAGCGCCGCTTGGGGCGCAGATCTGCCCGGCTCCCCAGTCATGCTCGGTGGACAGTTTCAGGGCGCTCCCGAACCTATAACTGTATTCCTGGTTCCGGTTGAAAAGTGGTCGGACGGCACCGCCGCCCCCATGGATGCAAACTGACAATCGTTGTGGTTATCCCAATCTCGGATTTATGAAGGGGGGGAAAAACATGAAAAAGATAACTCCATTTTTGTGGTTTGACAGTAATGCGGAAGAGGCAGCAAACTTCTATACTTCGATTTTCGAGAATTCGAAAATTCTGAACGTTGCCCGCTACGGAGACGCGGGCCCTGGGCCGAAAGGCTCCGCAATGACGGTGACTTTCGAGCTTGAGGGGCAACAGTTCACAGCGTTGAACGGCGGCCCGCACTACACTTTTTCTCCAGCCATATCATTCTTTGTTAACTGCGAGACACAAGCAGAAGTAGACGAGCTTTGGAACAAGCTGTCGGCCGGCGGGAAAGAAGTACAATGCGGATGGCTGCAAGATAAATTCGGCCTGTCGTGGCAAATTATTCCCAAGCAATTGATGGAACTCATGGGCGATAAAGATCCTGCAAAGTCGCAGAGGGTGTTCAAGGCTATGCTGCAAATGAAAAAAATTGATATTGAAGGCTTGCAGCGAGCTTATCGCGGTGAATAAATACGCAGTGACAAATAAAAGAGGAGTGAAGCATGAGCAAAGTGCGAGTCCTGGTAGGAACACACAAAGGGGCGTTCGTCTTGACGTCCGATGGCAAACGCGAAAAGTGGGAAGTAAGCGGTCCGCATTTTGCGGGCTGGGACATTTACCACATGAAGGGATCGCCCGCGGATCCAAATCGAATTTATGCGTCACAAACCAGCGGCTGGTTCGGGCAAATCATTCAGCGTTCCGATGACGGAGGCAAGACGTGGCATCAGCCGGGAACCCCCGCGGGACAAGCCCCTCAGCCGGGTCCGCCGAAGAGCGAAAGCAACAAGTTCGTTTACGACGCCTCCGAAAGTGGCAAGCCGCTCACCACCCATCAATGGTACGACGGGACGCAGCATCCGTGGGAATTCAAGCGCGTCTGGCATCTGGAGCCGTCGTTGACGGAACCGGATACCGTTTACGCTGGAGTGGAAGACGCTGCACTGTTCCGCTCGGCCGACGGAGGACAGAACTGGAAGGAACTCTCCGGCCTGCGCGGCCACGGCACTGGACCCAAATGGCAGCCCGGTGCTGGCGGCATGTGTCTGCACACCATTATTCTCGATCCCAGCAATCCTCAGCGCATGTGGATCGCTATTTCAGCCGCGGGCGCTTTTCGCACCGATGACGGCGGCAAAACCTGGAAGCCGATCAATCAAGGACTGCGTTCGCAATACATTCCTGATCCCAAAGCGGAGATTGGACATTGCGTGCATCACGTGGCGATGAATCCCAAGCGCCCAGGCGTGCTGTTCATGCAGAAGCACTGGGACGTAATGCGCAGCGACAACGCGGGTGATCAATGGGTTGAAGTTAGCGGAAACTTGCCAACTGACTTTGGCTTCGTGATCGACGTACACGCTCATGAACCGGAAACGATTTACGTTGTCCCGATCAAGAGCGACTCCGAGCACTACGTCCACGAAGGCAAGCTACGCGTATTCCGCAGCCGCAGTGGCGGAAACGAGTGGGAGGCGCTGACCAAAGGTCTGCCGCAAAAAGACTGTTACGTCAACGTGCTGCGCGATGCCATGGCCGTCGACTCGCTCGATAAGTGCGGCATTTATTTCGGCACTACCGGCGGGCAAGTCTACGCCTCAGCCGATGCGGGAGACAACTGGAACCCCATCGTGCGCGATCTGCCAGCAGTGCTGTCGGTCGAGGTGCAAACCCTGGCGTGAGAACCAGCAATTACGTGATTTGCCGCCCCTCTGGTGAATGATATACAATAGCGATGTATATCATTGTTGATCGGAGGCGTTATGCAAGTTTCCAGATGGGGCAATAGCCTCGCGGTGCGGCTACCGTCTGAAGTTGTGGAAGCTCTAGATTTGAAAGAGGGCGACCAAATCGAAATCAGGATCGCGAACACGCGGAAATTTGAAGTGCGCCGCGATCCCACCCGACAGCGGGCTCTCGAACGCTTACGCCGGTTACGCCGCCCTTTGCCGGCGGGCTTCGTATTCGACCGGGCAGAGGCGAATGCCCGCTAAGCATTTTCTCGATACCAACGTATTGATCTACGCGGTTGCGAAGAACGACCCTCGCGCCTCCAAATCCGAGGCACTGCTCGCAAGTGGCGGGATGGTGAGTATTCAATCATTGAACGAGTTTGTCTCGGTGGCACGTCGCAAGCTAGGCATGCCATGGAAAGAGGTAAAAGAATTTTTGGACCTCATTTGCATTCTGTGCCCCAACCCCGTTCCAACCTCTCTCGACACGCATAAATTAGCATTGGCTATCGCAGAAAGTTATGGATATGGTATCTACGATGCACTAATCGCCTCTGCCGCTCTAGAGTCTGGCTGCAAGACGCTTTACTCCGAAGATTTGCAGGATGGCCAGATCATCAATCGGCAACTTACAATTCGAAATCCTTTTCGATGACGCTGGATTGAAATCTGGGCATACGGGAGAAGGTTGTTCTGCAAGGCATTCTACGCGAGGGCAACAATGACGATCCGAGTTATGCTTCCGCAACATCTGCGAACGTTGGCGCACGTCGGCGCTGAGGTGTCGATCGAGGTCGAGGGTGCGATAACGCTTCGTTCTGTCCTTGATGCGCTCGAGGCTGCATACCCAATGCTGCGCGGAACGATTCGCGATCACGTGACGCTTCAGCGCCGGCCATTCTTGCGATTCTTTGCGTGCGAGGAGGATCTCTCGCACGAACCGCCGGAGACACCGCTGCCCCCCGCAGTCCTGTCAGGAGTGGAGCCTCTAATAATTATCGGCGCGATCGCCGGTGGCTGATTAGCAGCGCCGGCAGTCACTCGTTATTTAATCCTGTCATCCCGAGCGTAGCGAGGGACCTGCATTTCGCCTTGCGCTCGCCGTACCGTTGCCATCAGCAAGGACCCAGATCGCGTATTCAACTTGTTCATTGGCTGGCAAGACGCAGCCGACGCGAGTACCCTATTCATTCGCTACCGCGCAGTCCGTGAAGGAGGAATACAAGTGAAGCGATGGATGGTGTCGGCGCTTCTCGCGCTCGCAGTCACGTCAATCTCCGCCCAACAAGCTCCGAGCCCGAGCGATCCGTATAAACCAATCTTGGACCGCTTGCAGTCGCTGACTATTCTGCCGTTGCCCGATTGGCGATTTCATGCTGATGTGCCGCATCCCGAAGACCCGTCCCTTGATGACTCGGGATGGCAAACAGTCCGAGTCGGTGACAAATGGTCGACTGGGCCGCGCGTGCTGCGCCGCTGGATCGAGATTCCCGAGAAGGTCAACGGTTACGCAGTGCAAGGCGCGCGCGCCAAGTTAGATATGAGGATCGACTTCAATTGGAATAATAAAGGTCCCGTCATGATTGCTGTTTTTTCCAATGGATCGCTAGTGTCGCGAGGCGATGACGACATGCAGCAGCCCATTCCACTCACGGAAAACGCGCAGCCCGGGCAGAAATTTCTGATCGCGATACGGATCGACGCGCCCGAGGTGGAGACATTATTTCATCACGCGCAATTGACAATTGAGCCAGTAGGCCGCCCAGACGCGGCGATGCTGCGAATGGAAATTCTCGCAGCCCGTCCGATGATTGCAGCATATGAGGAGGGTCGAGCCGAGCGTCAGCAGCAACTAGATGCCGCAGTCAAAGCTATCGATTTTTCCCCGCTCGATAAGAATGATCAGGCCGGCTTCGATGCGTCTCTTCGGCGGTGCCAGAGCCAATTGCAATCGTTAAATCCGTGGTTGAAACAATTCACCATTCGCGCAGTCGGCAACTCTCATATCGATATGGCTTGGCTCTGGCCGTGGACGGAGACAGTCGAAGTGGTACGCAACACGTTTCAAAGTGTTCTGGATTTGATGCGCGAGTACCCGGATTTCAAGTTCACCATGTCCTCAGCCCGAACCTATGAATGGATGCAGGAAAAATATCCGGACATGTTCGAGCAAATTAAGCAGCGCGTGAAAGAAGGTCGATGGGAGGTTATTGGCGGCATGTGGGTCGAGCCTGATCTAAACATGCCCGACGGCGAATCGCTGGTGCGCCAGATTCTGGTGGGCAAACGATATTTCGAGAAAAACTTTGGCGCCGATATCAAGATCGGTTGGAACCCGGATTCCTTTGGATACAACTGGCAGCTTCCGCAAATCTACAAAAAGTCTGGCATCGATTATTTCGTGACCAGCAAGCTGTTGTGGGCCACCGACTACACAAAATTTCCCTACCGATTATTTTGGTGGGAAGCACCCGATGGCAGCCGTCTGCTGACCTTCTTTCCCCACGAGTACGCTAACCAATTCGAAGCCGAGCAGATCACGAAGGATCTGGCGTTCTACGCGCCGTCGATTTACGGAAGCAAATTCAACGATTCGCCGCAGATGCTGTATCTGTATGGAATCGGCGACCACGGCGGCGGACCGACCCGCACGATGCTGGATCAGGCGAATCGCCTGCGCGATCCGAACACAGTTTTTCCCAAGATTGATTTCAGCACCGCCAAAGATTTCTTCGCGGACCTGAAGCAGGAGCTTCCAAATCTAAAAATCCCTACTTGGAACGACGAGCTTTATTTCGAGTATCACCGCGGCGTGTATACGTCGCAGGCGGACACGAAACAACGCATCCGGCACGATGAAGAGTCGATGCTTGATGCGGAGAAGTATGCGTCACTGGCTTTGTTGCTCGGCCGGCCCTATGCGCAAGATCAATTCCAGTTGGCGTGGAAGAATTTATTGTTTGATCATTTTCACGACGTGATGCCCGGGTCGGGAATCGCGGTCAACTACCTCGATGCCAAGCGAAATCTAGAAGATGTCGCCCGCTCCGCGAAAGAGATCACGGATGGGTCGCTTGGCGAGATCACGGCTCACATCAATACGAAAGATGATGGTGTCCCGCTTGTTGTCTTCAATTCTCTCGCTTGGCGGCGAACCGAGGTGATCGAGGCCGAGGTCCAACTTCCAGGCCATGCGAGGTCGGTTGAAGTGTTCGATGCCGTGGGCGACCGAATTGAGTCGCAATTGCTCTCGCTGGACGCGGCAACTAACCGGGCGCGCATCCTCGTTCTCGCGGATGTGCCGCCCGTGGGCTATAAGACCTATTTTGTGCGTTCAGCAAAGGACGTTTCTAATGTTGATGAAGTTCCCGCCAGCTCGCCAGCAGTAGCAAAAGTTATTGCCGCGGGAAACGTAATGGACAATGGATCGGTTCACATTAAGGTCGATCCGCAAACCGGATGTATTACCAGTCTTCTCGATATGCAAACTAAGACGGAAGCCCTTGCTCCTTCCGAGACCGATACCGGCGGCCCCAAGACCTACGCTTGCGGAAACTTGTTACAGGCTTTTTATGACAAACCGCAAAAATGGGACGCATGGAACATCGACGCTGATTTCGAGAAACAACATTGGGACTTGGATAAAGCCGACGAAGTAAAACTAATTGAGGGCGGACCACTGCGCGCCGTGATCCGCGTAAAGAAACATTTCCAGAATTCCACCTTCGTGCAAGACATCACCATGTACGCTGGCGTTCCGCGAGTCGACGTGAAGATGCAGGCTGACTGGCACGAGAAACATATTCTGCTGAAAGTAGCTTTCCCTCTGAGCGCCCACAGCGACAAGGCCACGTTTGAAATTCCCTATGGCTCGATCGAACGCCCGACAACTCGCAACACGCCGGCCGAACAGGCTAAGTTCGAAGTACCAGCGCAGCGCTGGGCCGATCTCTCCGATGCTAAACACGGCTTCAGCCTGCTTAACGACAGCAAATACGGATACGATGTGAAGGGCAATGTGCTGCGTCTCTCGCTGCTGCGCTCGCCGGCATGGCCCGACCCGCATGCCGACGAAGGCTATCACGAATTCACCTACTCTTTATATCCGCATGCTGGAAGCTGGCGGGATGCGCAAACCGTTCGCCGCGGCTACGAACTGAATTACAAAATGATAGCTGTGCAACCGCACAAACATGAGGGAAGGCTTCCAAGCGAATACTCTTTCGTGGGAGTTGAGCCCGACAACGTAGTGCTCACCGCGATCAAGAAATCCGAGGACGATGACTCGCTGGTTTTACGCTTTTATGAGTGGGCGGGAAAAGAAACGGATGTCAAGTTGCACGTTCCGCCCGGAGCGCAGTCGGCGTCAGAAACCGATTTGATGGAGAAACCCATTGCCGATCTTGCTGTGCAGAATGATTCTGTCACGGTGCATACGAAGCCGTATGAAATCAAGACGCTGAAAGTACGCTTTGCGCCACAGCAATAAGCAGTCCGCTAAAGCGCTGCTGGCTCTCGGGCAGGTCGGCACGGCTGAAGTGATGCCCAAATACGCATCAAAACGCTCTGTCATCCTGAGCGCAGCGAAGGATCTATGTACTCGCTGGTACAAACAGAGTGCATGGATCCTACGCTGCGCTCAGGATGACAGCGTAGTGTTTTTCCAGCAGTCGATGGGGGAGCACACGCGTACGGTGCGCTACTGTCCTTCGTCTTTATCAATCTTGCTGGCGACTTTTACTCCACTCAAGCCGCTGACATATTTGGCGATGCCGCGGTAGAGCGACTCGGCAATCTTTTGACGGTAGTCGGCGGTTTCCAGGCGGTGTTCGTCGCCGGGATTGCTCAGGAAAGAAATTTCGGCGAGGATCGACGGCATATTGGCCCCGATAAGTACGATGAATGGAGCCTTCTTGACGCCGCGGTCGCGTTGCCCGGGACTCTTCGCCGCCAGGCCAGTGTGCAGAGAACGCTGAACGTCGGTGGCGAACTCCTGCGATTCTTCGATCTTCTCTTTCAACGCGATCTTCTTAACCAAGTCCTGCAACTCGTGAATAGATTTTTCCGAGACCGCGTTTTCGCGGGCTGCGACTTCGAGCGCTTCCGGCGACGAAGTGAAATTCAAGTAGTAAGTTTCCACTCCGCGGGCATCAGGATCGTGGCTCGAATTCGCGTGCACAGAAACAAAAAGATCAGCAGCTTCCTCATTTGCGATCGCGGTTCGAGTCTCGAGCGGGATGAAAGTATCATCCTTACGTGTGTAGATGATTTCGGCACCCAGTCGCGTTTGCAGCAGCTTCCCGAGACGCTTGCTGACGTCGAGCACCAGATCTTTTTCCTCCAGGCCAGTAGGCCCGATGGTACCGGTATCGTGGCCTCCATGTCCGGGATCGATCACGATTTTCCCGATCTTCAATCCAAGCGCGCGAATCAGGGAGCGGTCTCCGCTCGCAGTCGGCTGGGCTTCGCGCATGTCAAAGTCAGCGGCTGCGGCCTTGCGCTTGCTTTTGGGGCCGCTCCTGGCGCGGTCGGAGGGCAGACTCGGAATTGTGTCGACGCTAGCGGGCTTGATCTTTCTGAGATCGATAGAGTCCAGGTTAGCCGCGTCCTTATTAGTGTCCTGCGCGAGCGGTTCCGGTTGTTCGGGGTGGTCGTTGTCCGCCTCAACGATGGTCTTCTTTACGCCGTTGCTGATCACCACCGAGTTGCGGTGGACTGATTTCTCAACAGAGACTTTCTCCGCTGATAAACCTTCTCCGCTACTGCGATCAGGAACACTCGTCTCAGAAGAATTTTCTCCGTCCGCAGTTGATCTTGCCTTCATCGCCGCAGCAGCTGTGATTGGCTTGTTATGAATATCGATAATAAGCCGCGGCGGATTGTCGAGCAGCGACGCATCGAACTCCGACAGTTCGTCGAGATCGAGCACCACGCGGGCGCGTCCAGCTTTGAACTGCGCAGTGCGAATGTCTTTCAGCAGGCCGTCACCTACATCGAAAGTCCTGCCCGCCAGCTTGGGATCGAGCTCAGTATTAAGCAAATCGAAGAAGATGCGATCGGGCGCTTCGATTCGTTGCGACTCGAACTTCACACCCTGTTCAAGATCAATCGCAACCCGCGTGTAATCGGGCGTCGACCAGTGCCGAACTCCGATGACCCGCGACGGCTTCCCAGATTCCGCCACTTCAGTTTGATTGCCAGAATTATTCTGAGCGCTTTCGGAGACGGCGTCTGAATCGGCGTCTCCACTCGGCCTCGGCGCTTTCGCATCCTTATTAGCAGCTCTTATGTCTTTTTGTGAGCGGCGCGTCGGCTGAGCCGGTTCGGCAAGCGCCTGCCGCGCAGCCTCGGCAAATTGATTACGCGGATATCGCCGCAAAAATTCTTCAAACGTCGCATCAGCGTTCTTCTTGTCGTGCAGATCGTCTTTGTAGATCTCGCCAATCCGGAACAGAGCGTCGAAGCGGAACTTGCTGCCCGGATACTCCCGGCGAAGAAATTCATATTGCTGAATCGCCGATCGCAAGTCATCGGAATCATCGAAGCGCCGCCCCATTTCCTCGGTCATCTGCGCAGCTGCAACTACGCTGGGATCGGCGCGTCCGGCAGTAGGCGCTCCAAGATAAATCCGCCGATAGGCATTGATCACGCGCTCATACTCAACCCGCATGCGCTTTTCGATGGGCTGACCTTCTAACACCTCCTGCATCCGTTGCGCAGCAGCAAATTGCGAGTCGGCCCAGGCGCCGGACCGATGAACGCGCGCGACAGCCAGCGCAGGCAGCAACAGCGCGAACAGAGCCGCACTCCAGCGCAGCACGCGTTGAATTCGTTTTGTCTTCAATTGAACGGCCGTAATCGCTATCGCAAAATTAAGAACGAATACCTGGGATGACTGGGAGCCACCTAACCTGCACGCAATTATTCAGTGTTGCTGATGTGAAGCACGCCCCGGGCGTCCCTCTCCACATGAATTGGATCATGCATGGGGCTTTCCAGAAAGTGCGAACCTGGGTCCGATCCTGCGTAGTACAGTTGCGTGATCCGCTTAACGTAGTTGCGGGTCTCGGCAAAATGAGGCACACCGGCACTGCGCGCCACCGCTCCCTGCCCCGCATTGTAGGCGGCGAGGGTCAGCTTCACGTCGCCTCCGTAGCTCTCCATGAGCTGCTTTAAATGACGAACCCCGGCATCGACATTTTGTTGCGGATCAAACGGATTTTCCACCTTCAACTGCCGCGCCGTCTGCGGCATCAACTGCATCAGTCCCATTGCACCTTTGCGGGAAACCGCATTGGGATTGAAGTTCGACTCCACCTTGATCACAGCCCGCACCAGGTTAGGATCAACATTGTGCCGCGATGCTGCCTCGTCAATGGCGGCATCAATGTCCTGTTGCGAAAACGCTTTTCCCGGAGCGAAATTTGTCTGGTTAACCTCCGCCGCAGCCGATCGCGCCGCCCGGATGTTGGCCGAAGGCACCGCCTTCCAGCGATGTTCAGTGGCGCTCCAGAATGCCAGCGAATTCCGCGTAGGAGCTTCCGAGCGTTTACTCGCAGCTACCGCAAACGATTCATTGACATAGACTTTGCGGCCGCTATCGTCGGTGCTACTGGTAATGGCAGTATGCGCAGCGCCGGAAGCGGCCTCCGCCTGCAGGTATGGTGTGGCGAGTGAAAGGAAGATCACGACTACGGAACTAGCCATCAGGGCGAGTTGCAGGTCTTTTCGCATAGCCGGGTGACGCAATGTCACAAACAACCATCACGACGCGGACACAATATCGCCGCGTCTGCCCACCCGCAACCTGAAGGAGAACGTACAACAACCAGAGTGCCACAATTATAGGAGCCGGGGATACCCGCGGCAACTTACCAAAGGAGCGTTGAACCACCGTGGTAATCGCAGTAAGTATTTGAAAAATATAAGTGTTCGCCGAAAGTAACCACCCAAGAAGCGGGTGCCCTACCCTTGTTCGCGTTCTGTGCGAACAGGGTGGGGCTCTTAGGCGCGACCGGTGCGGGTGCCTGCTCCTTGTTTTTTTGCAAGGGGCGAGAGGGTCTTATCTGTGTATAGTGACTCAAACCCTGGAGGGACAATGCGTCTCCGTACTCTGCACCTGGTGTACCTGATAACGTCCGTCGCAGTCCTTATGAACGCCGCCTACGCGCAGCAAAGCCATTGGGCCACAGCCGACGACAAAACCGCGAACTTCATGATCGACATGGAGCGCAAGTGGGCCGAAGGCGTTTGCACAAATAATGGAGTCGTCTCCGAGTTGTTGGCCGACGATTTCCAGGGCACCAGCACTCGCGGCGAGCGCTACAACAAAGAGGATGAACTACGCGATGAAAAAGGCCCACGCTCGGCACACGGCTGCGCACTCGACGATGCCAAGGTGCGTTTCTTCGGCGAAGACGTAGCCATCATCTACGGCAGCGAGCACACCATCGGCAAAGACAAAACCCATCCCGACGCGAAGCAGTGCCAGGTCTGGACCGATACCTGGCTGAAGCGCAACGCCAAGTGGCAGATCGCCGCCGCCCAGGACAACAAGGTCGATTGCAAGTAGCCAGAGAGATACGGGTGCCCACGAAAGGAGATCTGTCATGAACTCAAGTTCACTTACGACAACCTTTGCGACAACGGCTCTGACGCTGCTAGTGGTTTTCGTCTTTCAAACTCGATCAGCACAATCCATCTCCGCAACCACGTCTCCCACCGCTGCAAAACCTCTCCTCCTCGAAAAAGATGAGGGTGAGCGCCGCATTTGGCGTGAGCCTCCTCCTGGCGACTTCATCCTGAAAGTCAGCCCAAAAAACAACGGTTCCCAGCACCTTGTCATGGGCACTGAGGACATGCATCCCGGAGACGAATTTCCAATGCACCAGCACCTCGGCCAGGATGAAATTCTGTATATCGTGAAAGGAACGGTTCACGCTCATGTGGGAGGCCAGGAGGGCGACCTGCACGCAGGAGGAACTATTTTCATTCCGGCGCATACCTGGGTAAACGTAAAAAACGCAGCAACCGAGACCGCCAGCGTGGTGTTCGTATTTTCGAAGCCCGGGTTTGAGGATTACATGCGGTGCGACTCTGTGCTGCCAAACGAAAAAGTGACGCCTCTCTCCCCCGAACAAATGAAAGCGTGCGAGCACAAAGGGCATGTGATTTACAAAGACCAGGAAGAGAGCCCAAAAAATGAAACTCGGAGCGCTGGCCCACTAAAGCACGGTTTGGGCTTGAGCGAGGATGCTCAGCTCTCCCCAACTCCGTCATCCCGCCCGAAACAGATCATCGCAAAGCGATGATCTGTGGAGTGGAGAGACCCTGCGTTTCTATGCATCGGAAGGCGGCGGGTGCCCCATCCTAACGTCGCGGAAATAGTCCGACCCATCCTCACTCTGGTTTTGCGACGTTAGGGTGGGGATTTTGACCTTCCCCGTTTGGCTTGTGACCGCGGCTGGCCCACCTTTGCGGGTTTTGCAAAGGCGCGGACTAACGCAGCCTTCGTCCCGATTTTTCCACCCGTGACCGCCGACCGCATCGTTCCCACCTTTACAACGAACGTAAAGGCGGGCCAGCCGCCAAGTCTTCCTCGACCCGAATGACGCGGGAAAGCAGATATGCATTAAACAGCGCTGCAAACCGCGGGTCTCGCTTGAGCGTACGAACCGTACTATCCTTCTCCAGACGAGTGATATTGGACGGCCCAATCGAACGCGCCGTGTAAACCCGCACAGCTTGTCCTCCTAGAGAGCCTTCGCCAAAAAAACTACCCCGCAGCAGAACGGCGATTATGGCTTTCTTGCGATGCGTGGCAGCCACCGTGAGCTTCACCGTACCGCTCTGGATGTAGAACACAGCATCGGCAGCATCCCCTTGCGCAAAAATGACCTCGTTGTCTCGGTAGTTCCGCCCAGTCATAGCAGAACGGAACTTCTTGCGGAAAACTGTAGAACTGAAACCGAGAGAATGTTTGTTCGCCATTGTCTTCTTGGCCGTGCTTCAGTTCGTGAGAATGCCGTTCTCCCTCCCTGGAAAAAGAGCCTAAATCATACGGCTCAGGAATATGGCTCGACTGGTCAATATAGGTCATACACAATTGCACACAGTACCTAAGTGGTTAATTCGGGCAAATTGCTCGTCCGGCCTGTCACGTTTCGTGCATCACGCCCCACGGGCGTATTATTCCGCTGTCTGTTTGTGAGGACCAGATGCCGCATAAGCCACGGCACGAAACTCCCATCGAACGCATCTACCGCGAAGTCACCGGCAACAAAATGCCTGCTGTAGTGAAATGCATTCTTCTCCCCAAGCGGAATACCAAGCGGCAACGGATGGAGTCGCCTTTGGGGGAACTGGCGGGGGAATTGATAATGCTAGACGACGAGTGGATTAAAACACTTGCAGATGGCAGAAGAGTGAAATTCACCAACCAAGAGCTGCGGGACGAGTGGGTGTTTATCACCGCTCAGGTGGAGCGCAACAAAGTCGTCTATTCGATCGTGTTGACCGACGCAAAAGACTCGCTTAGTCGTGGAGAAGTTGAAAGTCAGTTCGAGGGCGAGCTTTCAAAGAAGTCGCTGAAACCTAATTGATCGGGTCGAACGGATCAAAGTTTGCCCAACATATAGGTTGTCCGCTGCCTGTTTCCAGCGTGTCCTAGCAGCCTTGACAGCGCTAGCGTACAGGCCTAGCATTGTAATTGAGCAAGCTACCTCTTCTTACTCTTTCAGGTCCCCTGAACTAAGTCAGCCCATCTGAAGTTTTTCTTCTTAGCTTCCCTCTAAAGGAGGAATTGCGTCATGACAGTATTGACCCGTTGGGAGCCTCTCCGTGAGTTTTCTGCCATGCAAGAGCGCATGAACCGCATGAATCGTCTTTTCCGCGAGTCGTTCAGCCCCGAAGGCCCGGAGGAGGCGTTGACGACCACTGGCTTTGCACCTCTGGTGGACATCTACGAAGACGAGCACAACATCACTCTGAAGATTGAAGTTCCGGGTATTGACGAGAAGGACATTGATGTCCGTATCGAGAACAACACCCTGACCGTGCACGGCGAGCGCAAGATCGAGGAGGAAGAGAAAGAGGAAAACTTCCGTCGCGTAGAGCGGCAGTATGGAAGCTTCACTCGATCCTTCACTCTGCCCACGACCGTGGACCCGGAGAAGGTCTCGGCCAACTATGACAAGGGCATCCTGAAGATCAGCTTGGCCAAGAAGGCGGAAGCGAAGCCCAAGCAGATCAAAGTCAATGTCAGCAGCGAGAAGACTCTCGAACCCAAGGTTGTCAGCAAGGCCGCATGAAACCAGCGGGCGGTGAGAGAAACGGAGGCGGCTTCTGTCGCCTCCCCCTCATAATACTTGGTCTGCTACCTGTCCAGGATTGGTTATGAACACTAGCATATTAGGGTCACCGTGCAAGCGAGTTTGGGCACAACTTTACAAGGCGGCCCTCTTTGAGTTGGACGCCAGCAAAGTTTCAGAACGAATTGCCGAAGCGGAAACGGCACTTGTGACGCGTGGGCGCGAACTCTTTCACGCAGCAGGAGACAATATCGCAGAAGAGCAGGCTGTAGATGACGCGATGTATTCCCTGCACGCCCTTCGGAGCGCGTTGAAGTCTCGGGCGAATGCGAAAACGCCTCCCGAGACCTAGCCGATTGAAATCAACTGGAGGTCAGGCTGATGATGGATGCGAATTACATTTCGGAACGTCTCGGCAGCATGAGACAAGAAATAAGCGATCTAAGAGTCACGACCGCTCGCTATTGGAGCAAGGACCAGCACACTGGACTGGAGAAATCCGCTTTCGCCTTACGAAAGGGGCGTTTGTTGGAGATCAAACGGGAGGTGTCGGACATGATGAAACGCTGTGCTTGAATACCGGGTGGTTTCCGGCGGGTGGCGGTGGCCCATTCAAGCCGTTCTTTGGCTTGAGTGGGGCATTTCCGGTCTTTCGCAAAACCGGGAAAACCGGGCACAGACGGGACTGACCCAATTTCACGGCAGCAAAACTAGGTTAACGTCCCGTCTGTGCCCATATTTCCCAACAATTCTCCTGCGCCATAGTTTTCCTCGGCTGTGATCATCTAAGCCACTGAACTTTAATTTCCTTTTCGAGCGCCCTGAATTCCAGATCGCCGGTGACCAGTTCAGTCCTTCTTTCCTTTGCCAGCGCGGCGGCAAAGGCGTCGGCCAAACTCAATTTGAAACGCGCCTTGAAATCGGCTGCGGTGTCCGCCAGCGCGCGGCTCGTGGAATGAAAATCAATCGGCAGGCCCTGAAGGACCTTCGCGGCCTCCGCCCACGCCTCCGCGCCGTCTTTCTTCACAATGGAGTACTTCACCTCGGCGTAGTTCACATCGGTCATGAGGAGCGGGCTGTCCTTCTTACCGGCGGAGACGAGCAGATCTTCCATCGTCTCCGCGCCCGGCTCGTCGCGGAAGTAGGCGATAAGTGCGAAGCTGTCGAGCACCTTAGCCGGCATGGCGCTCTTCGAGTGCCCGTTCCCGCTTCTTGTGCTCGGCCCAGTCCTCCGTCAGCGGCTTGCCTCCCGACGTGCGCTTGAGGATACCGCGCCCGCGCTTGATAAGCGCCGCGGTCATGGGTTTGAGAAGGATTCCCTCGGGTGTGGCTTGGACCACGGCCTTTGTCCCGTCCTCGATGTCGAATTGTTTGCGCAAGCGAAGTGGGATGACAACCTGCCCCTTCGTCGTAAACCATACGGTTTCAAGTTTCTCAGTCATACTAGTCACTGCAAGTATGATCCATTATAAATAGTCTGTCAATACATCTAAAGTAGGAAAATCTTATTACGGACGGAACTATCCAGAACTCTCCGTCTTCTGAGTCGCAGGGACTGGCCCCACTTACGGCGATTAGCACCAAAAAAGCGGCTGCCCTACTCGTCGCGGTGTTCGACGAGTGGGCACCGAGACCCCGACACCGGGTGGCCCACCGATAAAGTTTTCCGAAAAGGGCGAACGCCAGATGCCCCGCACTTCAACCCCCGCCAGATCCTTGTCCCATTTCGGGACAGCCCCCCCGCTTTTCCTCGCAATTCTCTTGGCTTCACTATAAGATATAGTCTATAAGAAATATATAGCTAATACATTACAAATGCCCTCCCCCATCCACAACCCGTTTCTTTCCAAGATTTTCCCTGTAACTCCTTTAAACCCAAAAATTTCAACCTTAGATCCCCGCTACCGCTCTGATTCTAAAAGATCAGGGGGAGGGGGTGGAGACCATTCATGTCTTTTTATCCCAGTAATATTGCGCGTTGCGAACACATCAAAACCAACGGCACCCAGTGCGGATCGCCCGCCCTCCGGGGCAAGCGTTTCTGCTACTTTCACAAGCGCTGGCGCGACACTCGCATCGACGTCAACGACACCCGCGCCCGCCTCGGCCGCTCCATCGTCGATATGCCCGTGCTCGAGGACGCCGAAGCTGTCCAAGTCTCGCTCATGCAGATCATGCGCCTCATCCTCAGCAGACAAGTAGAGCCCAAAACTGCCGGCCTCCTGCTCTACGCCCTGCAGACCGCTTCGTCCAACCTCAGGCGCACCCATTTCGAACCATACCAACCTCATGTCGTCATCGACCCCAGCACCGTAGACCAAACTGTATTAGGCGAGGACCTCTGGCGCCGCGAAGATTTCGTGCAGAATATTCCCGCCGAAGAGCCGAAACAACTCGAGGCCAGCGACGAAGACGTGAATTTGGAAGCCTCCGCGGAAGAAAGTATCGCAACTAAACAGCAGCAAACCATGATGCAGATACGAGAGATGGTTAAAAACGCCGCGCGTGGCTGGGGGATCGCACTACAAGACTCTCCTCAACGCGAAAATCAGACCTGAAAATGTAGGCTTGCTCTTGCTTTTGGAGGGAGCACAACTAAAGGGCGCTCGAAAAGTGAAACGGGATCTCCATCGTCAGCCGCGAAGCGGCGCAAGAATGCAGCCCACGGCGCAAGCCGTGGGCCAAGTGGGAGGTGGCTGAGCCCCGGCGGGGCGAAAGAGTAGGGGCGACACAGACTCGCGGGCGCCCGTCCTCCACAAACGTTCATGGCTGTAGTACGCTGCCTGTTGATCCCATGAATGAAGTGGAAACATCCCAAAGGCAAACGCCGGATTCGCTGATGCTCTACGGCTTCTGGTATCGCGCTCTGCCCAGCGCCCAGGTGACTCGCGATCGTCTGCAAAAAGCGATGCTGCTAGAGACTCCTTTAGTTATAGGCCGCGACCGGCAAGGCAAGCCATTTGCTTTACGCGATGCCTGCCCGCACCGGGGAATGCCGCTGTCCTGCGGCCACTTCGATGGGCAGAATTTGGAGTGCAGTTATCACGGATGGAAGTTCGACGCGCACAGCGGACAGTGCCAGCTAATTCCGTCGCTGACTTCCGACCAGGAGCTGAAAGTAGATCGCATCTACGCCGCCAGTTACGCGTGCGAGGAACACGACGATTTCATCTGGGTATTTATTCCCGAACCGCCTCCGCCCAGCGCAGGTTTTGGCAAAGCAACGCAGCCGTCGGCGAATGCTCCGCAAGTCCCAACTTTTGGCGGAAGCCACAAGATCGCGCGCCTGAGCGCCGATCTGCCGTGCAGCGTAGATCACGGCATCATCGGCCTAATGGACCCGGCGCACGGCCCATTTGTGCATCAGGCCTGGTGGTGGCGCAGCCGCCACAGTATTCATGAGAAGCAAAAGAATTTCGAGCCGATCCCGTTGGGCTTTCGCATGAGCGCGCACACGCCAAGCTCAAACAGCGCGCCGTATAAGCTTCTGCGCCTTTACGCCGATGCGGATTCGATCACCACGACCATTGATTTCGTTCTACCCAACTTGCGCCTCGAAACCATTCGCGCAGGAAAGTACTGGTTCTCAAGCTTGACCACAGTCACGCCGATCACGCGCAACCAATGCCGTATCGATGTAGTCGCCTGCTGGAATATTTTTCGCTGGATGCCGTTCGGCGCGTCGTTGCTGAAATTTGTGTTTGCGAAGTTCGTCAAACAGGACCGGCAGACAATGGCGAATCAAGCCGAAGGCCTGAAGCACAATCCCCATCTCATGCTGATCGACGACGCCGACCGTCCCGCAAAATGGTATTTCCAGTTGAAGGCCGCATATCTCGAATCATGCCGCAATGGCGGCGAGATGAGGCATCCCATGGCCGGCCCGGTTACGTTGAAGTGGAGGTCGTAATCTTTTTCACGCGATGTTTCGCTTGAGTCGTGGAGCCCGGCTGCGGGTATCGCTTGCCGTCTCCACCCGATTGCGGCCAGCTTTTTTCGCCCGGTAGAGAGCCTTGTCGGCCGCCTGTATAACTTGCTCGACTTCATGCGCTTTGGGAGTCGGCTCCGCGACTCCAATGCTGACGGTGACGGATAATTCGCCAGCAAGTGATCCTGCGGAAAGCTTGCGCGCTGCGGATCGCGAGCGAGCTTCCGCGGATTTCTTATCTTCTTTTCTACGGCCTCCGTCGCGAAGATCGCTGCGGCGATCCGGAGTCGACCGAACCCGAAACTTCGCTTCCTCAATCGCAATTCTGAGGTCGTCGAGATGAGACAAAACGTCCTTCATGGATTTTCCGCGAAACAAAATAGAAAACTCTTCTCCACCGACGCGAAACGCCTGACCGCCTCCGCTCACCCGAGCCAATCGTGCGGCCACCATGCTCAGAACCTGATCTCCAGTGTCATGTCCGTAAGTATCGTTGAAACTCTTGAAGTGATCGATGTCGACCACAGCGATCGCGTACGGTGTTTCGAGGCGCAACAAGGCTTCATTGAAGGCGCGGCGCGCCGGCAACGAAGTAAGTTCGTCGTGATAGGCGAGGAAGTAGGTGTTCTCGATGATCGAAGCGACGAGAACCAGACCGGCTGTCGCCCAATAGGCAACGCCGATGCGGTCGACGACATTGGTCTGCAAACTGAGGAAAGTCGCAGCCAGCGCCCAGAGCAGTCCACTCTCCAGCGGCTTGTGATAGAGCAACAGCCGGACCACCAACACAATAAAAGCGGCGACGAATGCCAGCAAGGCGAGTTGAGGAATTTTCGTCCAGTGAAACCACGACCGTTCGAGAAGCGCTGCGTGAAGGAATGCGGGACTGGTTTTTTCTCCCGGACGACAGATAACAGCGACAAAGACAGACTCAAGAAACAGCAAAAGCACGCGCGGAGTAATAGCAGGAATTCCCAGACCACGCTCGCGCAGCAGCGGGGTAACGATGAAGTTCAAAGGCAAGAGCAAGCAGATGGCCTCAAAGGCGATGCGGCCCGGACCGGTGGTCACCGCGCGGCCGGCGGAAAAGAACTCGACAGCGCGATGCGCCAGCAACAACATGCCGAGAGCGAAAAGAATCCTGCTGGCGTGGAAGCGCCATGCCAGCAGAATTCCCGCAATGAAAACGGCGTAATAGTAGAAATCGACTGCCGCGGCGGAGATGGACAAAAATCCGCCCGACAGCAAAACCACTGCAGCAAGCAGCAGTATGCCTCCAGGCACGAACAGGGATTTCAATGTTCCCTTGCTCCCGATATCCACGGCGAGGCCTGATCCTTTATAGCCTGAACATTGTGCTAAGGAATTATCGTTGGCGGAACAAAGTGGCAGCGAGTGTCAGCGCAGGTTCGTGTTCCCGTTTGCGGAAGACAGAGCCCTTCGTGCAACTGGTATTTCTAATCTTTGCCCAGTTCGTGGCTAGAATCGAAGGTGAAAGTTAGAGAAACCTTATGCGCATTCTGATCGCTGAAGATGACTCCGCACTCGCCAGCTTCGTGAAAAAGGGCCTCGACGCCGAACATTACGCAGTGGACGTTTCGCATGATGGCGAACAGGCCCGATCCATGGCCGGAGAATTTGATTATGACCTGGTGGTGCTTGACCTTAATTTGCCACGTCTCGATGGAGTAACAATTCTGCGTTATTTGCGGACGCGCAAGCCGAGTATGCCAATTCTGATATTGACCGGGCGCACGCGAGTGGAGGACAGGGTGCAGTGTCTGGACCTGGGTGCGGACGATTATTTGAGCAAGCCGTTTTCCTTTTCAGAGTTGTCGGCGCGGATTCGGGCGCTGCTCCGGCGCTGCCACCTGCCGGCCGAATCAGTATTAACGGTGGAAGATTTGAAGCTCGACCGGGTAGAGCGCAGAGTCGAACGGGCGGGGCGGCGCATTGACTTAACCGGCAAAGAATTTGCCCTGCTGGAATACCTGATGCGCAACGCCGGCCGGCGAATCACCCGCGCTATGATCATTGAGCATGTGTGGAATTTGTCCTTCGATACCTGCACGAATGTCGTGGACGTATACGTAAATTATCCAGAAATAAAGATGATGCTGAGTTCTGGACAAACGGACCGTAAATCATTCGCCAGGTCGCGGCCATTTTGGCCTGGAAGCACGACATCCGTCAGCAGCAATCGGATAATTGGTTTGAATTCCTTGAACGTGGATAACGCTTCCACGGCATTGCGAGTCTTCAATACCCGATAGCCGGCGGCCTCCAGAATCTCGCAAGTCACCTCGCGCAGAAACTGTTCATCTTCTACCAGCAGGATGCTTCCGCGACCCCGGGGTGAAGCCGCGTGGTCTACGATTGCGGTCGGTTCTGGCAACGTTTCCGTGGACGATTGTGAATGGTTCACTTCTTCTCCCCTCCAACCACGAAAACGTTATGCACACGCGTCTCCACTTCTACCAGGACATGCGGCAAACTGGGTACGGCTATATTTCACCGTTAGTTAGCGAGAGCGGACGGTCCACGCTAGCGGAAAAGAAACTTCTAGCCGTACGCAAAATAATCGTCTTGGGAAAAACAAGTGGAAATAACGGGAATGGGTTCTGAAATGGTCGACGCAGTTGAAACCGTTTATCGAGATCTCGCGAGCAATGTCTGCTCGGGATCAAGTACGACCTTCCGTGCCCCCTGCGGTGCAGTTAAGTGAAACGAAGTTTCTGGACCATCAGCAAATACCCGCGCCAGCAGCACCATCTTGCCAGCGACCGATACGTACAAAGGAACCGACGTGACCAGATCGTCCGGGGCGTCCTTTTGCAAGATGGTTCCGCTAATTGTGGTTGAGCCCGCCTTATCCGAATACTTAACGCCGTGCAATTCGAATCGCGGAATAGCTGTCCCATTCACCCAGCCCTCATAGAACCACTCCAGCGATTTATGGCGCTCGTACCTTAGCGAAGCTGGCAACTCGTCCTCAAACGCCTGCAACAATTCGCGGGTGGTAATCGCTTTCCCTTCGTAACGCTCCCTGATGCGGCGAAGAACACGGACGAAGGGCTCATCCGCCTGCCCGGCATTACGCGCACGATCACCAGTGCGCTCGGCGTCGCGCATCATGGAGCGGAGCATGTGAAACAGCCATGTGCCGCGTCCATAACTGATCACCTCGTATCCATCGGGAAATTGCGAATTAGAGAGGCGCGTCCCCAAAGTCACGGGGCCATCCTCAAGTAACTGTGCGCCCGCTTTATTCTTCTGCAGAAGATCATCTCTATATTTCTCCATGGCGGCACGAAATTGAGCGGGGTTCTCACTTTCAAGAATCATCATCGAACTGTAATTCGCCAAGGCTTCGGCCAGCCATTGGTCGCGGTAACCGCTCCACATAACGAGATCGCCCCACCATTGATGCGCGGTCTCGTGCGCGATGACCTGGCTGATCAAGGTTTTCTCTACTGGGGTCATGTGCAGTTCCGATTTTTCTTCTGCAGTGAGAAAGGAAGTGCTGGAGAGAAAGATGAGGCCGGGCCAGCCTTGACTCAATCCGCCAGGCATTTGGGCAACTTTAAGATCGGCGTAGGGATACGGCCCGTAACGGCGAGAGTAAAATTCGATGGCATGTGCGGATGTGGTCGCAACCATTTGCGCATTTTTCGCCGGAGAAGGCGGCAGAGGCACGATAGGCAGCGAAGGCTGCCGAGGGATACCACGGATCACTGCTGGTGGGAACACGGCTTCGGGGGGCGGCTTGGGGAATCCGCGTTCCATGCCTGCGGTTGCATAAGTCTCGACGGATACATCGCCAGCATGCGCTACTACTCGTTCATATTTCCCCAGGTCGAATCCGGCGAGCGGGATAGGCCGTTGCGAAACCCAGCGGCTCACTTGCTCGCCGGGTGCCAAAGTTTCTCCAACTGGGGTGCCAGACTTCGAATCAGTGCGTTCGCCCGTGGCGACTAATGTCCAGCCTGCCGGATAACGGAATTCCAAGTCGAAGTTAGACATGGCGAGTCCGCGATTGGGATACCACGTTCCTCGTGCCCCCACGTAAAGCAGTCCCGCGCCAGCCTCCGAAAGCACTGCCCCGCCGTAGACAAACCGCAGTTCCAACCGTTGCCCTGTCCGCAAGGGTTGAGGGAAGACAACCGCGACCAGGTCGTTTCCGCGCCGCGCGAGCTGCGTTCCCTCGATTTCCGGATTATGAATAAACTCGACGGGGTGCCCATCTGCTTCAACTTCTGTGATCTGAAGTGAGCGGGACAATTCAAATAAAGCTGCACGCTCACCACCCTGCCGCACCTCCATTTGCATTAGCGCTTCGGCATCAATTTCGATAGGTGGTTTTATTTTGGTGCGAATAGTGTAGTGGGAGATGGCGATCGAATCAGCCTTGCCGCTTTCTCCTACTGTGGCATTGACGGCTTCAGTTCCACGGTTCGCTTCCGCTGATGAGAACGAGGTCCAGACATCGTAGTAGCTTGCGCCCTCGACTGTCTTCAATTGTCCTGCCCATATCTGCTCGGGAGCGTCAGCGTCGAAGTAAATGTCGAAAGTCCCTAATCTCAGACCTTGCAATCGAACATGAAGAAAGCGGTCTTTGTCACCGACTGAGGGTAAGGCAGGAGAAGCACCTTCGGACGACTGACCGTCGATCGGTAGAAACCTGCTGAAGGTCATCAGAAGACGCAGAGCGTCACCTTCAGCAAGATTTCGGGCGGTCTCATTCCATTGCGACAGAAACGCTTCCGCATGCTCCACCGGCTCGAGCGACGGCCGCATATCGGCGAAGGTATCGTCGTTGAAGCGGAAGTATCCGGTTACGAAACGCTCTTCCAGAATGGCTTCGCCGGTGAACAATGCCATGGATGCGCGCTCGTATCGGTTGGGCGGCGACAATAGGATTTCGCCGTCGCCTTCGAAAAAGGCTCCCGTGACATGGTTTGCCACATTCTCAGTGAAGGCGATGAGTCCATCGTTCAGCGTGATGTGAAAAGCTGCGCGGTCGATAGAGACATCGCGCAGACGGAAGACTCGCAGCTTGTCCAGGCCCACGCCGCTTAACTGCATGTAAAGATTCTCAGCCGGCTTAGATTGTGATGCAGGCGTGTTGGTATTGGGCGTCGGCGCAACGACCGATGGCGGGGCACCTTGAGTCCAGGCCGGCGGTACCATTGCCGAAATGCTCAGCAAAAGGCCAGTTAAGAACGGCAAGCTTCTCCGCAATTTTGAGATTACCCTGGTCACCTACGCTCGCTGCTTTCCGTCTTCTAGAATGCACCTAAGTGCGCAAACCCGTCATCTGCTGGTGCTTCATTGCCCTTCTGCTCGCCTCGGCCGCAGTGCGCGCGTGCGCGGAAGTCATTCATCTCAAGAATGGCCGCACTATCTGGGCGGACCATGTTCGCGATATCGGCACTCATATCGAATATGACCTTGGCGATAACACCTACGCGATTCCAAAATCGCTGGTCGACCAGATCGATGCTGGCGGAGTTCCTCCGGCGGACTCATCTTCCGGAGACAATGCTCACCAAGCCCGTGATCTCCCAGAGTTCGCGCCTGCGGATAACTCGAAAAATGATCCCGTACTGTTTGCCAAAATCATTCAGAGCGGCCGAGTCGATCCCGAGGCGCTGTATTCCCTTGAGCAGGCGGGAAACAATTCTGCGACCGCCGCCGGATACTTTATCGCAGGCAAACATGAATTAGATCACGGAAATTTCAGCAAAGCTCGCGGATACCTCGAGACGGGGCTGCGCTTCGATTCGCAAAATCCCACCATTCTCAACTACTATGCCGCACTGCTCGCAAGAACAGGGAATGCGTCGGAGGCATTGCCCTACGCCGAGCGCGCCGTCCGTGCTGCTCCCGATTCGCCCGATGCGCTCACCGTTCTTGGCTACGTCCAATTTGCCGACGATCACACGTCGGACGCTATTCGCACATGGAAACATTCTTTGGAGCTTCGTCCCGATCCGACTGTGCAAAAATACCTCGCCAAAGCTCAACGCGATGCGACTGCCGAAGCCGATTATACCCAGCATGAAAGCAACCACTTCGTCCTGAAATACGAAGGCAAGCAAACGTCAGATATGTTGCGCAGCCAGTTGATCGCGACTTTGGAGTCGGAATACGACGATCTGGTTCGCCAGTTAGGCATCGCTCCTCGCAACAGCATTCTGGTAGTGCTCTATACCGAGCAAAGCTTTTTCGATGTCACGCAGGCGCCCTCGTGGAGTGGAGCAGTCTTTGATGGAAAGCTGCGCATCCCGGTTAACGGGCTGACTTCGGTTACGCCCGAACTAGCGCGCGTGCTTAAACATGAACTCACGCACTCATTCATCAGCCAGCTTGCTAACGGGCGTTGCCCACAATGGCTCAACGAAGGCATTGCTCAAGCCATGGAACCCAAGCAAATCTCCCATGGAAAGCTCTTGGCTGACCTGTTCCGCACCCAACGCGAAATTCCGCTAAACGCACTTGAAGGTAGTTTCATGGCCTTCTCCAGTGTGCAGGCCACAATAGCCTATGAAGAATCTCTCGCCGCCGTGCAATATATTAGCGACACTTACGGTATGAGCGATCTGCAGCGCGTCCTCGAAAGACTTGGACAGGGAAGCTCTACTGAGGCTGCCCTTCGCGCCACCATCCATTCCGATTACGGCCAACTGGAAGCCGAAATTGGTAAGTACCTCAACAGCAAATACGGAAATTAGCCGCGCGGCACCCTCCTGCAGGTCTATTTTGGGCCCGTTCCGTCGGATTAGTACCCGCCTACGACTCTGTAGAGTGGTTCGTCGCTCAATTGTCTGGTACCATTTCGGCTCGATTTCGACCATGCGTTCTTTCTTCCATCGTTCTGAAGCGCCCGAGCCGGTTAGCGTGCCGGTTCGTGCCGATGTTCCTGAAGTTCGCGGAGCGGAGCTAGCCTCCGTGTATCACAGCCAGCGAATCGCCGGCGATTTCTATGATTTCTTTCGGGTGAGCCCCCACCGCGTCATGTTCGGGCTTCTCGATGCGGCCGGCGGTCTGACGCAGACGCGCGCCATCCTCACTGCCACTCAAGATACTTTTCGTTGCGTCGGAACTGAATTGTTTTTGCGGCAGGAGATCAATGAAACCGATGCGATGATTGAGCTCTGCCATGGATTGAATCGTACCGTAATCAGCGCGGCGGCTGGAGTCCACTCATGTCCGGCGTTTGCCGGCTGCTACGACGAAACCCTCGGGCTTGTCTGTTACTTCAACGCGGGTCACACTGCAGGACTTGCCCGGGATGGCAACGGCATAGTTGAACTTCACGCCACTGGGTTGCCTCTGGGACTGTTCTCTCACGCCACCTCCGATGCTTCTATCGTCGCCCTCGAGCCTGGCGCCGCGCTGGTTCTAGTGTCGCGTGGAGTTGTTGAGGCAAAATACAAATCCGAAGAATTTGGATTGCCGCGCGTGAAAGATGTGCTTCAGCAATCGCCCGCTGGGGCGAGTGCGAAAGAACTGTGCGCGTCCATACTCGATCATGTGCAGCAATTCATGCACGCTACTCCTACGCATGACGACGTAACCGCGCTCGTCCTCGCTCGACATCCTTAGACCTACCAACGCGGACGCTAGATCACCAACAGCGCCTAACAGCGCATGACAAACACCCGACAAACAGTTGACAATCAAATGACATTCCCGCCGCATCTGGCCGTCTCCCGCTGCGTCTAACCCTACAACTGAGCTCAGTGAAGACACTTACCCGCTCTGTAAGGCGTAAGTGGCTGGAGTACGAACACCACTATGACGGTTGCTCCGACGGCGGTCGGTCACAAGGAATTTGCCGGCCCAACGTCGTCAATTTATGAAAAAGGTTACGGAGGATATCGTGAAAAAAACATTATCTCTACTCGCACTATTCTTGACGTTGGCTATACCGTCGGGGATGTGGGCTCAGCAGGCCGGCTATTCCCAGACCAATCTGGTCTCCAATACTGCCGGCGTCGGGAGTACTACAGATAGTCAACTGGCAAACCCATGGGGAATTTCGATTTTTCCCGGGCAAGACTTCTGGATCGCCGACAATAACGCAGGCGTGTCCACGCTCTATGACTCGAAGGGCACCAAGAACTCGCTCGTGGTTACCATCCCTGGAGCAGCAAGCAATCCGAATGGAAACTGCACTCCGGGTTGCCCCACGGGAACGGTAGCGAACACCAACGGCAGCTACTTCTCCGGCGGAACGTTCATCTTTGACACTGAAGATGGACTCATCGTTAACTGGACCGGCGCAACCAGCGCAGTAATAGCTTTTGACAACTCTGCCAGCGGCGCGGTTTACAAAGGTCTGGCCTTGCTGAATGGCACGACTCTTCTGGCGGCAAACTTCAATAGCGGCAAGGTTGACGTTTATGATCGCAACTTTAATCCCACGACGTTGAGCGGTTCGTTCACCGATCCGAAGCTTCCGGCAGGACTTGCTCCGCACGGCGTTCACGTGATCGGAAACCAGATCTTTGTCGCCTACGCGATGCAGGATGCTGCCAAGCACGATGCTCAGCCCGGCGCCGGTCTGGGACAGGTAGATATTTTCGACACCAACGGCAATTTCGTGAGCACGTTGGTTGCAGCAGGCGGCAAAATTAACGCACCTTGGGGAGTGGTGACCGCGACGGCTACATTCGGCGCCTTCCCGAGCGCCATCCTTGTGGGAAATTTTGGCGATGGCACTATCAGCGCCTTCGATACCACCGGAAAGTTTCTCGGGCAAGTGACCGACGCTTCGAACAAAGTACTGGTAAACCCTGGATTGTGGGATATGGTTTTCGGCCAAGGCGGACCCTCGGGTGATCCGAACACGCTTTACATCACCGCTGGAGGCAGCAACCAACCCAACTTCGCGGCCGGAGGCAATACAACCGGTGTGTTCGCCAGCCTCGTTCCCGCAACTGCGGCTGGTAGTCCAAATTTCTCGCTGAATCTTTCGGCCCAAAGCGCAACCGTAGCGGCGGGTGGTTCGGCTACCTTAATGGTCAGCGCCAGCGCAGTTGGCGGATTCAACAGTCAGATCTCGCTTTCTTGCACGGCGCCTGCGGGCCTCACCTGCGCTTTCAATCCGACGACCATCTCGCCTGGATCGAGTGCGGCATCATCCACTTTGACGGTCACTGCGGCGGCAACTCCGCCTCCGGTTACAGGCTACAGTTTGATCGGCGTCGGATTGTTGCCCGGCTTAGGCTTGTTCGGCACCGCGCTCGCTCGAAAAGCAAAACGGCTTACTCGCGGCGTTTTCTGGACCAGCGCTCTGGGATTGCTGCTTCTGGTTTCGATGTTCACCCTGGGATGTGGCAGCAGTTCGAACAGTCCGAAAGCGCAGATGTCTACGTCGCAGGTCACTTTAATGGTTACAGGTACATCTGGCTCACTGAGCCATACCACACCTGTAACTCTAACCATCAACTAATTCATATCTACATTCATAACTACAGCGGCAAGGGAGCATGCTTCCTTGCCGCTATTTAATTTCCAACGACTGATAGTGGTTGGGGGAAAAACTCTGGGCATCGGAGTCTTGAAAGGGCACGGCTTCCCAGCCGTGCCGTAAATGATTGAAAACGATGTGTGGCGCTACTGAAGCCGCGCCTTTCAAGGCCCCAGTCGCCGATTTCGAAATTTTCCCGCAACCGCTGATAGCCGGGCCCCTACGATTTCTGTAAACGTATTGAACCATCGCCAGTATGAATGGTAATCAGGTTCCCACCGCCATTGATCTTCCCGTGGATGCTTTTCTCGCTCAGCCGTCCATCGACGGAGAGCGGAATGTCAGCGGTAATGTGCCCGTCGCTGGTGTGCATATCCAGATCAGCGGCAAAATTGGCCGGCAATTCCAAAGTGACGCCTCCATCGCCGGTGTGCAGAGTCCAGCTTGAAGTCACGGTTGAACCGGACGTGACGTGAGCCTCGATGCGGCCGTCTCCCGTGCCGAGTTCGAGCCCATCGAATCGTCCGCTGGCCGTGATGCGGCCATCTCCGGCGGTTGCCCGCAGCGTGCCATCTACTGATTCAATCTCCTGATGTCCGTCGCCTGTCTTTAACTCCATTTCGCCCTTGAAATTCTCCAGCCGGATCGAGCCGTCTCCGGTATGCAGATTGACTCGGCCTTCGCGCGGCATGTGAATCTCGACTTCGACATGGTTATGGAAGTTGAAGTTGATGATGTGAACATCGTGGGGCAAATGAACTTGCAGGTCAACGGAATCACCCGATTGATGCTCCTCGATCTTCAAGCCCCGGCCGCCAATCTTGTAACGATCGGACGTCACGCGCGCCTCAATCGCTTTCTGATCCCAGGTATCAACGTGAATGTCGGCATCCGAGGTTTCCACACGAAGATCGGCCTTTCCAGTAATCGTGTAGGTTTTTGACCATTCATCGGCGTGGACGAACGGCGCTGCAGACAGACACAGTCCCAATGCGAGCAAGGTCAATCGGTTCATGGATTTTCTCCTGACGGGCAAAGCGGGCAGACTTCTGCCCCCGCCTTTCGAGTATTGATACGCAGGCTAGACTCCTTATGTTCCCTCAAAAGTACCGCCTCGTTTAGGCGTGCATCGCGGCTCGCCGGGGCTACAATATTCCCATGCCTGCATCGGGTGCCAAAAGACAGCCGGATCCACATCCGCCCGAACCGGCATCTGCTGAGCACCATCGCACACCGCAAATCTACACCCTGGAAGCCACAGGCTTGTTGGTGATTGCAGCCCTGATTCTAATCCTGACCGTTGTCCGGTATTGGCATCACATTCCCTGGGGGGCGCGCTGACTGTGTTTCCCGATCCGTTGCTGGTTGTGCTGTTGGGTCCGACAGCCAGCGGAAAAACGGCACTCTCCCTGGCGTTGGCGGAACGCTTTCACGGCGAAGTCGTCAATTGCGATTCGGTCGCGCTGTATCGCGACTTCGAAATCGGAACCGCCAAGCCTACCGCGTCCGAGCGTGCGCGGGCTCAGCATCATCTGCTCGATATTGCAGACCCCACGGATTTCATAACTGCAGGTCAGTATGCCCGCTTGGCCAGAGAGACTCTCGCTGAGATTAAGTCGCGAGGCAAGTTGCCAATCCTGGTTGGAGGCACTGGGCTTTATCTCCGCGCTCTGCTGGACGGTCTTTTCCCCGGTCCACAGCGTTCGGAAGAACTGCGCGAGAGACTCCGTGATCGCGCAGAAAAAAAGGGTTCGCCATATCTGCACGGAATACTGCGCCATCTCGACTCCGAGGCAGCAGCAAAGATCCATGGCAATGACATTCCAAAACTCATCCGGGCTATTGAGGTCTGTCTTACTTCAAGGCAAAAGATGACCGAGATGTGGAAGCAAGGGCGTGATCCGCTGACCGGATTCCGAGTTTTGCGATTGGGCCTGAATCCCAACCGTGACGCGCTGTACGCTCGCATCAATCAGCGCGCACAGCAGATGTTCGACGCGGGATTAGTCGAAGAAACAAAGCGCCTGCTTGAAAAGTACAGCGATGGCGCGCGACCACTATCCACGCTGGGATACAAACAGGCAGTGCAACTCCTTTGTGGCGAACTTGATTCGAAGACAGCGGTGCAGGCGGCGCAGCAGGCACATCGCAACTATGCAAAACGGCAAATGACCTGGTTCCGCCGCGAGCCTGACGTCATCTGGCTCGAAGGATTCGGCCACGATACACCAATTCAGAGCCGCGCCATCGCGACGGTCGAAGAGAAGATAACGGCAAGTTGAAATAGGGCGCCGATGTGCGAGGCCGACCGCTGGCTAAAAAGAACCCGAAGTCTGGCTAGAGGCTCTGTTCGCTTGCAGATTCCAACGACCCGTACCGTGCAATCATGTCTCTCGAAAGGGCGTTGCTGCGGGCGATTTCACCGTACAACCGCCCACTGTTACGCATGGTTCGTTCTTGCGTGGCGGTATCCAACGCCACCAGTCCAAATTTCAGATGCCAGCCTTCAGTCCATTCAAAGTTGTCGGTGAGCGTCCAGTGAAAGTAGCCGCGGATGTCGTGACCTTCTGCGATCAACTGATGGAGTTCCTTTACTGCATTCACGATGAGCCACGGACGAATGCGATCCTGTTCATCCGGCACTCCGTTTTCAAGAATGTAAATCGGCTTGCCGAGCGCCGCCGACCGTTCAACGGCATGCCGCAACGCCAGCGGATAGGCCTCACCGTAGGGTCGGTCCCAGGCGCTGTCTCCTTGCGGCACATGCGGCGGGACGAACATCCGGGCAAAAGCCTGAGCGGTATTTCTGAAATCGAAAGCCACATGGAAGCGGCTGTAGACGTTCAAGCCAACGAAATCATAGGCGCCTTTCACAGCGCCGGCCGTTCCATCGAGCATGCTCAAAGGAAAACGCAGCCTGCCGTGCTGCATAAGGCACAAAAAGTTCTCATTAAAGAGCTCGTTCATCAGTGAGGCAATCCAGAGATCTGGCCCGCGGCGCACGGGCTCCAACACAATATAGTGGTGAGCCCATCCGACTTCTGCTTGCGGCTGCAGCTCATGAATCGCGCGATAGGCACGCAGATGTGAACGAGCCATCGCACTTACTACTCGCACTGCGGCGGGGATGTCGCCGCGTCGGCCCGGAGGAAATTCGCCGAGAGCGTATCCCATCGCGGCGTACACGTTGGGCTCGTTGAAGGTCAACCAACAGTTGCAACGCTCCCCCAGTTCGCCAACTACTACACGAGCAAAATGTTCAAAGAGTTCCGGCGCATCCGAGCTTAAAAAAGCGCCCTTCGCTTCGAACCATCTGGGGTGGGCGAAATGATGCAGGCAGATTATGGGACAAATGCCACGCTGCGCGAGACCATCAAGCATTTGCCGGTAGCGCTGTAATGCCGCCATGTCCCATTTGCCTTCTTGCGGTTCGATGCGGCTCCAATCAACAGAAAAACGCAACGCATTCAAGCCCATGTCGTGCACCAGGTCGAAGTCGCGTTCAGCGTTGTTCCACCAGTCGCACGCGATTCCACAGGCATCGCCCGAGCGAATGTGCCCGGCGGCTTCCCAATCCGACCATTGATTCTGGCTGTTCCCCTCGACCTGATGGGCAGCGGTCGATACACCCCAAAGAAAACCTTTGGCGAACTCCAAGGGACGAATCACCTTTCCGGATGCGTTGATAGCGGAGTCGTCGTCAGGTGTGGAAGGCACGGACATTATTTCCGCTATTCTAAACGAGTGGGCGGGCGATGGGACCGAATCAACTCCGCGGCCTACGCCAGGCGAGCCGGTTCTTCTTCCCAACAGCGTGTCAAATCATTCGGCAGCTTCAAGCTTCTCCGCAATCTCTAGCAGTTTGGTGACGCTGTTCCAGTTTCTGCCGGTTCCAGTTGTCCCCAGCTTTTTTCCAATCGCGGGCCATGAGAGTTTTGAGCGCCCCATGCCGTCAGGAAAGTAGATGTACACCTCGCGACCGTTAATATGAAGTTCCTCGGGATCTGTCTTGATTTTGAGAACCTGATCCCGAGCTTCCGCGCTGGGGTGACCGGCGAGGAACGTAACCAGAAGTTTGCCTGGATCAACGTTCCGACGCTTTCCGAATGGGTTTCTGGCAATCGCATCCTTTAGTTCGGAAGATGTGCGAACTATGACGTCGACGCGAAAACCGAAGCGCCGCTCGATAGCATCCTCGATGCGCTTAGCCACAGCAGCGACGTTGCGTTCTTTGGTCCGGAAAACCACATTGCCACTCTGCACGTACGTTTGCGGATCTTGTAATCCGAGTGATTCATAGAGCGCGCGAAGCTCACCCATGCTGATTTTGTTGTGGCCTCCCACATTAATGCCGCGAAGCATGGAAACGAGCACTGCCATGGAGAGTTCAGTATAGTCACCGGCAAAAACTATTTGAAGGATGCCTTGTCAGAAAGCACAACGGCTGGCAGACTCTGCTGCCAGCCGCGTTCAGCTAATTTATCGGGGACGCTCAGCGACGTCCACCACCACCATGGAAGCCGCCACCGCCCACCGCGCCACGCGCGAATCCACCGCGGGCGTAGCCGGCTCCGCCACGGTATGCATAGGCGCCCGGCCGGTAGTAGCCGCGACCATAGTATCCACGACCATAATATCCGCGACCATAGCCATACGGTCCATGTCCGTAGTACCCGTAGGGACCGTGCCAGCCGTGGTACCAGGGACCGGCGCCAATGAACACGCCTCCCACAAACCACTGCGGACCGTAATAACCATACGGCGCGCATGCGTACGGATAATAGGAATAGTAGCCATAGGCGCATGACGGTGCGGCACCCACATAACCGTAAGCCGGACCGACGCCAACGCCCACTCCGACGCCAACTGCAACAGCAGCGTGCGACTGAACCGCTGGGACCATGAAGATGCTCAGCAAAGCTAAATATCGCAAGTAACGCATTGTGACCTCCCCTTCCCCGATCTGTGATCAAGCGATCCGCAGATCCGGAGGCCTTCAGGCTTCAGTTCGTCTGAAGCGCCTACCTGTACATGTAAACGCGGAAAGCGAAGAAAAGTTGCGGGGTTACGTGTCTATCACTTGCCTCGTCCTGTTACATTCTTTTACATGGCTAAGTTTGAAAGACACATTTTTATATGCGGGAACCAGCGTCCGCCGGGCCATCCACGCGGCTGCTGCGACCCCGCGGGTACAGCGGAATTGCAGAAGTTGTTTAAGCAGAAGCTGGCGCAGCGCGGATTAAAAGGTACAGTGCGGGCGAACCAGTCGGGGTGTCTGGATCAGTGCGAACACGGGCCGAACCTGGTCGTTTATCCGGACGCGGTGTGGTACGGCGGGGTGACTCTGGCTGATGTCGATGAAATTATCGACAGTCACATTGTGGGAGGCAAGCCGGTAGAGCGGTTGAGGATGAAGGATTCTTGTATCAACACGGCTAGCTGTGAGCATAAGCCGGTGGCGTCGGATCGAAACGCGAACAAGGACGTGGTTAAAACTCCGTGAGACTTTCTTAGCTTGTGCCAGTGGCGGACGTATTTTGCGCTTCGCTCAGAATGACAACCAAAGCAGCGTCAGTTGCGCGTCAGCTCTCCTTCTTTTTTGCCGGCTATCGTGACAAATCTGATGACGCCTTCGCTGTCCTCAAAAATCAGTCCGGTTCCTTCTGAATTGACGACTGCCGTAACCAGACGACCATAGGACTTGGGAATGCCGCCGCGAGTCGGCGTTTGATCGTAGCGCGGCAGTTCTCCCTCCTTCATTCCGGTGATGCTCACAAACCGAATTACGCCTTGACCGTCCTCGAAAACCAAGCCGGTTCCAATGGAATCGGAAATCGCTGTAACCAGACGACCATACGATTTCGGCACGCGTCCCTGAGTTGGTGGACTATTGTAGTCCTTATTGTTTTGCTGTCCGGCGTAGGCCACAGTATTCCTGCTTCCAATCACATATCCAGCCAGCAGCAACAATGCACTGCTAATTACAAACAGAATGCTCTTTCGCATTTCTCCTCACTCTAATTGTGGTCGATCGCGGGTCTGATATCGGCGCTTATTTTGGCAGTACCAGAATTTTATGCATCATGCCCAAATCTTCATGAAGAAGGATGTGGCAATGAAACACAAACGTGCCTGCAATCGTGGGATCGCGGAAATCGAAACGGCCCTTGAAACTATGATAAGGATGGCCGGGACCTTCCCAGAAGGGAATCTCGAAGGTGTCACGCAGATCCTGATCCTTAACCGGCTTCCCATCCACTTCCAAAACTTTGAAGTGGATCTGGTGGATGTGAAAGGCGTGGGTCTCGAGCGCGCGATTCTCCACGGTCCAGTCTTCGACGGCTCCCACGTGAGTCGTGATCACGGGCTTCTCATTTGGTTCAAACACTTTTTCCTTTTGTCCATCGACCGTGATGTAGAACTGGATAGGACCATTGGTCCCGCCAAATTCTTCGGAGAAGTAAAGCTTACGCTGTGTGGTTGGCTTCACTTGATCCAATCCGGCGAATTTTATGGGGCCAATCGGCGGACCGCTGTTGGCATCTGGCGTCATTCTCTCTTGCGTCTCCTCCGCGTCTGAGCTGACCTGGATTTTCGCTAGTTCCTGTAGGAGATCGGGATTTCCTGTCGGACCAGTGGAATACGCATTCGAGATGAAGGTGGCTACGTTGTCTTGCGCAGGAGCCTTCACGATGAACTCGGCTCGGCCAGCCGGGGGAACGAGAATAGTATCTTGAAATCTCGGCTTCTCTAACGGATACCCGTCGAAAGCGATCAATTCAAGTTGCTGCGGCTTGCCATTGAATAGCACCTGTAGCGGCATGAAATCCTGAATAGTCGCATTGGCCACGCGCCAGAATTCCTTTTGGTTCGGCTTCATCTGAATGATTGGATCAGGGAAGGTAGGAGCCGCAGCGACCTGGTAATTGATGGTTAGCTGGTAAGGTCCGGGCACCCAGGGAACCAGATATTGTTGGCGAATAGTAAACACACGCTCTGGAAGTCCAGCTACCTCGGGACGCACTTTCTCCATTCCCTCAACGACCAAGGCGCCGGCAGCGCCTCCATTCACCTGAAATTCGGTGAACCCATGTACATGGGGGTGGTACCAATACAGCCCGGGCGGCTCGTTCTTTGGAATCTGCATGTCAAATCGAAATGCCGGTTTGTTGGGTTGAATCAAAGTGGTGAGCACATCGTCCTGATGACAAATGGGCGGAACATTCAGGCCGTGAAAGTGAACGTTGGTCGAAGACAACGTGGGCGTTCCGGTGTCACCGCAAGTCGGCGTGCCAGACATGTCCATGCCGGCCATTCCGGAAGAATCGTCGTCGCTTTCAATGCGGTCTTTGACGTCAAGAACAAGACGATCGCCCTGGTTGAGGCGCAATGTCGGCGCCTCAACTTCGGTTTTGCCGTTTTCATAATTGAGGCAATAGTGATTGAACCCACCACTATCGACCGAATGCCGCATCGTGAATTCGGCATCAAGAACGCCATTCATACTATTGATGCTGAGGGCATCCTTAACCACGCTGCCGGGATCAGGTCGCGGCGGGCATTGCGCCTGAGCGGACACAAAGGAAAATACGCATAGCAGGGTTGCGAGCAAAAATCTGGACAAGGACCGCATACTCGACTCCTTTATCTTTACTTCTAGAAAGGCCTGGGCGGAAATGCTCCGATGGACAACAGGCCTGGACTGTTTCCGTCAAGCACGGGCGAGTGGGACAATTCTGTCAGTGTGCACTTCCCGCCTGACGATTTCACGTTAACTTCACCGATGGACGACGGGGCCCCGTACTCGGCAACATACACGATTCCGCCGGTCCCGGTGGTTTGGTCAAACGCCATCGATGCCAAATAGGACCAATTACTGACGTAGCCTTTGAGCACATGAGACACGCAACCTTTGGTAAGTTTGCCGGTGCTCTTGTCAAAAAAAGCTGCAGTGATCGTTCCTGATTGATTGTTACTGATATAGAGAAGGGATTCGTCCGGACTCAGCAGAACATTGCTGGAGTTAACTTTCTTTCCGAGGTTACAGACAACTGTCGGGGTCAACTTTCCCGAGGAGATGTCTGAGATTTCTACGACGGTGAACACAGATGTATCTCCGAAAATAGCGAAGTGCCCATCCTGCGTGATGTCGATGCCGCTGGGATAGGTATTGCCGCGGCGCGAACCGGTGGAATTCTGTTTATCCCCGTTCGACACCGGTGTGCCCGACGATATGTTGAAGGATTCAATCGAACCGTCGCCATAAGTGACGACCATAATATCGCCGCGAATTGCCATGCCATCGATGATGCCGCCTTGCAACCCGCTCACACTTATATCGCCAACAAACTTGATTTTGCAGCCCGGTAAAACGGTGAAAGTTCCAATGGTACTGAAATCGGTGAAGCTGGCGTAGAGATATTTGGCATTCATTGCCAAGCCGACCCCGTTGGACGCGCCGGTGTCCTGCTTGGAACCAGTTACCGTGCCACCGACGACTAGCGTCTTAAGCACGATTCCGAGGATGGCGCCGGTCTGAGCCACTGAAGCGTACGCGCACTGTGCGACTCCGCTATCAAGCACTTGCACCCGGTTGGCGGCAAAATAGCCACCCGCAATACCGCCGCTGCCCAGCAACACCTTGTCTTTGAGGGTAAGTTGACCGTCTGTCCCTATGGCGAAAAACGAGGAGCTGTTGGTCAGGTTCGGTGGAACGTCATCATTGGTTACGATCCAGTGGGCCTTGTCCGCGCCAACCGCATTCCCGTTGGCAATGCAGACCGCGAGCAACAATACCATCACATGCGATGCCCAAAATTTAAGGGGGATTCTCATACATCTCCGGAGGCAAGAATGATGCCGGATAAAGGTAAACCTGCTAGCAGTGAAGTTCAAGAATAATCAGCCACCTGACGGCTGAATGACGCCCGCTAGAGAAAATGTTTGCAGAATAACGGAAAACTGCTGCTTCTCGCGATTGCCTAGGATTCCAGGCCTCGGGCTGGGGAGAGTACAGCCGATTCTGATTTTCTATCGTGAGCAGGTGGTGCAATATCCGCCGATTTCCAATCGCGACACCACAATTCGGAACCGGCAGTCTTTCTCCACCTGTCCCTTCAGCTTTTCGAAAATGTCGCTGACGAACTCCATGATCTTGCCGCAGCGCAGGCAGGCCATATGGATGTGGTCGCGGTTCAGTCTGCGCTCGTAATAGTGACCCTCGCCGTGGATGTGCATGAGGTCGAGTTCGTCAATCAGGCCTTGTCGCTTGAGCAGTTGTAGCGTTCGATAAACCGTGCTGCGATCGACACTCGCATCGAGCTTCCGCGCCCTGCGCAAAAGTTGTGCCGCATCCAGGTGTTTGCTAGCCGTCTCCATCACGCGCAAGATAGCGCGGCGCTGCGGAGTCATACGAATTCCGCGGTCCGCGAAATGAGCCTGCAAACGGCCCGGCATTTCAGTTTGGGGTAGCGGCATAAGCGATTACTTCCTTGCTGTCGCAACTGGTCGCAATCGGACTGCGACGGAATCTTTACCGGATTCTTGACGGTATCGCGAGCCGTGCGGCAATATTATGAATGTACGCTGAATGCGACTGAGTTGCAACTAGCGGCGATAGTTATTCAGGCCGTCATGATAAATCCGCCACATCCGGAGCGAACCGACGGGATGCAACGCGCCATCCGGCGGGCAAGAATTTTCGTGCCTGTCGGTCGACTCCTCCGCTTTCTGGGCCTGGCTGTAGCCGCACTCGCATTGCCCGCGACAGCGCAGGAGAGTCCGTACATCGTTACTTACGATCACTATCTCGAAGAACCCGGCAGCCTGGAGGTGGAATATTTTTCGACCTTTGGCACACAACGTCGCGGGAATGACTTTGATGCCTTTTGGGCAGAGTTTGAATATGGAGCGACCGCCTGGTGGACGACTGAGCTCTATTTCGATGGGCAGACGACCTTCGATGACAGCACTATTTTCACCGGCTTTCGTTGGGAGAACCGCATTCGTCCACTTCAACTCGAGCATTTCATTAATCCGGTTCTGTATATCGAATACGAGCAAACCAGTGGCGCAGATAAAATCCTGAAAGAAGTCGAAGGCCACGACGTTGAATCGGATTATGCCCCTCCCAACAGTGTTTTGCGGAAAGAACACGATCATGAGTTGGAATTCAAACTCCTGCTTTCAAAATCTTTCAAGGGCTGGAACGTCGCCGAGAATACTATCGCGACAAAAAATCTTACTCGCGGAAACCCATGGGAGTTCGGCTATGCTGTCGGTGCCAGCCGTCCGTTGGCGCTGAAGGCGTCCCCTAAGTTATGCAATCTGTGCCGGGAGAACTTCATCGCCGGAGTAGAAATGTATGGCGGCCTGGGAGATCGCCACAGCTTCGGCTTGCACGATACATCGCAATACATCGCGCCCGTGGTCGCATGGAACCTGCCGTCAGACTGGACTTTTCGGCTATCTCCGGGTTTTGGGCTAAATGATAATAGTCACGTCTTCCTCTTGCGATGGGGAATATCGCGCGAGTTCTCTGGCTTCGGGCAATTGGTGGAGCGCCTTTTCGGAGGGGCCAAGCCGTAATACCCGCCGCTGATTTTCCAAGGAAAGAACGGCCACAAACCAACTGGAATCCGACATGAAAACTCTCAGGCCTCGCAACCATATTGCCGCAGTATTTGCGATTTTATCCTTGATATTGGCCAATTATTTGGCGGCAGCGCGGAACCAGGATTCTGGCCAGAAACAGGAAAAATCGGTTTATGCTCCCCTTGCGAAAGCTCCGCAAAAAGCTGTCGCCCGCCCCAATCCATTGGAGAAGGATCCTAATGCCGTCGTCGCCGGCGGTAAACTTTTTGAAATGCATTGCTCTGAGTGCCATGGCGACATGGCGGAGGGTGGACGGAAGGCGCCGAGTCTGGTGGCCGAAGAAGTGCAACGGGCCACTCCGGGCACCCTCTTCTGGGTGCTAACCAACGGAGTTGTTCGCCGGGGTATGCCGGTGTGGTCAAAATTGCCGGAGCCGCAACGTTGGCAGATCGTGAGCTATCTTAAGTCGTTGGGTTCCGCCGAAAAGTCGCCCGATAAGCCTGGAACCCCAATCCAAGACGATCGGCACTTCGCCCAATAGCAAGAGTTTGAGGATTGTCATCTCTCCGGTTCTTATGCTACGGTAGTTGAAAGTTCACGCCTCAGAATCCACAACACAGTCGCGCCGGGTTGTGGCCCGCGTTAAAAAGCGTGTCGGAATAGGTGGTGCAGCTATGAAAGATGCGGTTGATTCCATGCCGGTTGAACGTCCTATCGAACCGGATTCTTTTGCCAACCGGAAGCTGATTCGCCCATCTTTAACCCGCAACGACCACAACCACAACCATTCTGGCCCACCAGTGGCGGAGCGCCGTGAGCGTTCTGAGCGTGTCGTTGAGCGTGCCGATCGTAATGACCGCGGCGATCGCAATGGCGGTGGTGGTCGCAAATCGCCTCCACCAGAGCAGACCAATGCGGAAAACTTTTATTATCAGAAGCAGATGCAGGCGAGAACACCAATGGTCATTGTTCTACGCGATGGCGAACAGATCCGCGGCGTCATCGAATGGTACGACAAGAGCTGCCTAAAGATAAATTGCATCGGCGCCCCCAATCTCATGATTTACAAGCCTGCGATCAAATACATGTATAAAGAAGACGAGAACGCCAGGAAGTAGTCCGCGTTAGAGCAGTGCTTACTTAAGCGATAACGTCCCGTTGACAATCTCCCATATCTCCCTTAGCATCAAGCACTTGATGTAGCCGTTGTGATTCATTGCGGGGGCTAACCTGTGATCAAGCTCGATATCATCAACGAAGTGGTCAACAAAACCGGAATCACCAAGACCAAGGCCGAACTCGCCGTGGAAACCGTCTTCGGCAGCATGAAGCGGTCACTCGCCAAAGGTGATCGCATTGAGCTGCGCGGATTCGGCGTGTTCAACGTCAGACCGCGCAAGACCGGAATCGGACGCAACCCGCGCACCGGCGCCGAGGTTTCTATTCCGCCAGGCAAAGCGGTGCGCTTCAAACCCGGCAAGGAATTGCAGTCCATCGACTGAGCTTGATTTCTCCGGTACGATGGAGATACGGGCATCGCGCCCGCAGTTGCTCTCGAACCGTAGAATCCTGATGCCCGAATTTCTTCCCCCAGTTTCTTCGACTACGACGGATTATTACCGTCCCGTCGAAGTGTTTGTAGTAGAGCCGCTGAAGCAGCGTTATTGGCTGCACATTATTCTCCTGCTGGCGACGATCTTTACCACCCTCGTTGTGGGCGCGCGCATGGAATATAATTTCCAGCACAACCAGCCCGCCTTTTCATTGAATGATGACGATGTGCCTTTTTTCCCGTTGCGCTGGATGCTGGCTGAACCGTCGCGGCTGCTGCTGGGCCTCCCGTTTGCATCCACGCTAATGCTGATTCTTCTTGCGCACGAGATGGGACATTATCTGTGCTGCCGCTACTACGGTGTGAACGCGACGTTGCCGTTCTTCATTCCGGCGCCGACGCTGATCGGAACTTTGGGCGCGTTTATTCGGATTCGATCTCCGATTCGTTCCCGTGCGGCGCTGTTTGACATCGGAATTGCGGGGCCGATCGCAGGGTTCGTCGTAGCTGTGACGGTGCTGATATTCGCTCTGCCACTTTCCAAAGCGATGTCGCCGACCATGGCGAGCCCCGACATCCAGTTGGGATATCCGCTGATTTTTCGCTTGGCCTGGTACGTACTTCCGCTCGGGCAGCTCAAGGCTTCAACGTCGGCTTTGCACTCGATTTATTTTCACCCGACAGCGATCGCGGCCTGGGTAGGAATGTTCGCGACCGCACTCAACCTCTTACCCGGCGGCCAACTGGATGGCGGACACATTGTATTCTCCCTCGCTCCGCGGGCTCACAAAATGGTGTCGCGCTTGACCATCCTCGCGCTTATTCCTATGGCACTTTACTTTTGGGCGGGATGGTTGATCTGGGCGGTGTTATTGAGGATCAGCGGCATGAGGCATCCCATGGTGGCGGAGTGGCCGGAGGTAACTGGGTTTCGCCGGTGGTTGGCCGGGTTCGCTCTGGTAATGCTAATCCTGACGTTGGCGCCCGCACCCTTTGCGCATAGCTCATTGCTGCAAGTGTTTCGTGAGCTGCGAGGACAATAGGAGGGCGGCCACAGCGCTCGGCCCGACTCACACAGTTTCTTCAATTCCAGCGAATAAATCTGTTTCCTGCTCGATCAATCCCGGCGTAATTCTTGCGACGAGATGAAACATTTCCCTCGCTCCGCGCTGACGTACGTGAGATTCGAATAGCGGCCACAACGGCGCTTGCGTGGTATGGGCGCGGAATGCCGCGACTTTTGTCTCCAGGTAATTGCCTATTTCTATAATTGCGGTCGCAGGGGGCAGCGTAACTGGTTGCCGGTCCGGTAGATTGAAATCCACCGTGCCGTAGTAAAGCTTCTGCGTTCGGTGCGCAGTAATTCCGCCAACCAGTCTGATCAGGATAACGATTCGTTCGTCCCGCCCAATGAAACGCTAAAGTCGCGAACACCGACGCCATGGAATGATCGATGTGGCCCGTGACGGAACCATCGGGACCGAAGGTAATTAGCACCTGCGGACGGAAACGGCGGATGTGCAAAGTCAACTCGCATACAACTTTATAAAGATCCTGCCGGTAGAGCTGACCATCGGGATAGTCCAAAACGATTCCGGTTGCAATCCCCAGAATTTCACAAGCGGCCGCGAATTCCTGGCGTCGCATAGCCGCCAGTTCCTGATCATTTGCCGCGTTCCCTCGATTGCTCGCCGCCTGCCCTGGAGTGAGGCAGACTACGCAAGTCTCGACGCCTCGGTCGTGGTAAAGGCGAAGCGTGCCACCAAAACCTCCGGCCTCGTCGTCCGGATGAGCAGTAATGCACATCAATCGCAGCATGAATTTATTGTAACTTGATGATGTCAGCTGATTTTCCGGGTGAATTATGCAATATCTTGCATTGTCACTTAACCTGGCACGTTATTGCCTTAACAAACCGCAGGTTTCGCACTAAAATGGTGGCGCTCGGTGTCCCTTGTCATTCAGAGCGAAGCAAGGGGTGACAAGAGTATTCACTCCGCGTAAAGCACGGACGAGGACGTTTGCGCCTACAATAACAGGAGACTGTTGTGCACATTCTTGTGACCACCGATACGTTAAGCGGAGTCTGGGCTTATACCCAGGAACTGGTCACGGGCCTGGTAAGCCGCGGTATCCGGGTAACGCTGGTTAGCCTGGGCGATATTCCCCTGCCCCACCAAACCACCTGGATGGATGACCTGCAGGGTCTTGAATATCGTCCGACTGCGTTTCGCCTGGACTGGATGCAGGAAGCGGAGCAAGATCTGACAGACTCATCCGCCTATCTGACAGCACTGGTAAAGGAACTCAAACCTGATCTGCTGCACCTGAATCAATTGTGCTATGGGAATCTTCCGGTCGACGTTCCGCGGGTAGTCGTGGCCCACGGTGATTTAATCAGTTGGTGGAAGGAAGTGCACGGACACGAACCGCGCGCGGGGCGCTGGATGCGTTGGTATCGCGAGGCGATGATGCGTGGCCTGTGGCACGCCGACGCGGTAGTGGCGCCATCGCTATGGATGCTGGATGCCATTCGCGATTGCTACGCGCGTCCCAGATGCGACGTGGTCATTTACAACGGACGCAATCCCGCCTTCTTTAATCCTTATGTCAGTAAGGACGATTCGGTGCTATCAGTGGGTCGCCTGTGCGATGCGGGCAAACAGGTAAGCCTCTTGACTCAGCATATTCATCCGCTGCCGGTCTGCATCGTCGGCGCGGAAGCCGCAGTCGCCGAGACCAAGGTTCCCATTCGCACTGACATCAAATTGGCAATCGACCGCGTCACTGTAGCTTTGAAAGGGCCGCAGACTGAAGCGCAGTTGCGCACGCTTTACAGCCGCGCATCGATTTACGCAGCCACGTCGAGATATGAGGCGTTTGGCATGGCTCCGCTGGAAGCCGCGTTCTCGCGATGCGCGATCGTTGCAAATGACATTCCTTGCTTCCGCGAAATCTGGGGTGATGCCGCAATATATTTCCAGGCGAACGACGCGTCGAGCCTGGCCGATGTGATTCGCCGAATGCACGAGCACCGTGACATCTGCCGCGGCTATGCAACGCGAGCCTACCAGCGTGCGCGCGAGTGTTTTACAGCCAAGCGCATGATTGACGAATACGTTAAGCTGTACCACAGCCTGGTGGGAGCGAAATTGGCCGTGGCGTAAAAAAGCTCTTAGCTCCTAGCTTCTAGCTTCCTTCTAGCTTCTCGCTTACAACTCCCCCTTGCTGAATCCGCAGTTTTCCCCCATGGGACTGATTTGACGCGCAATCACTTGTGTGGCTCGCAGCTAGAAGCTAGTAGCTAGCAGCCCGAAGCTGTTATCTTCATACTCAACACACTTCATCTGGAGGACTCATGGCTACAGTCAAAATTACCGTCAGACCCAACGGTCCGTATCGCGTCGAGGCTCCTGAAGGCGCGGTCGAACTGGTTGACATCAACGGCACTCAGTACGATCTCACCGGCAAACCCGCTTTTTCTCTTTGCCGCTGCGGCGGGTCAGTGAATAAACCGTTTTGCGATGGCACACACAGCAAGATCGGCTTCCAGGGCGCCGAGTTGGCAGTGAAGAAGGCGGAGAGCTGAACGCATTTCCGCGCAATCAAAAGGGCGGCTGGTTGGTATTACGGAGCAAAATGGAAAACCAGCTTGGCCTTGGTTTGGTAACCCACAGGTTCGTACTTCCATTTCTTAATCGCCGTGACTGCAGCTTCGGCAAGGATGGGATTTCCTCCCGTCACGTTGGTGCTTTCGACAGAGCCGTTCGACGAGATGGTTGCCTCAAGACGCACGTAACCACCAATGCCGGCGTGCCTCAGGTCCGGCGGATATTCCGGCTCAACCCGGTAAACGATTTTTCTCTCTTGAGTTTTCTGGGCGTGCGCTGCTGGCGCAATGGACGCCGTCAGCGTTGAAAGACTGACTACCAGGACAAAGCAAAGAACCGGCAATGAGCGGCTCTCCGGTGGTCGACGAAATGAAATTGGATTGCGCACACAACTCCCATGGGAATATACAAACTAGCGGATGTCTACATGCGCGGACAAGGTTACCAAGGTAAGTGGCCGCCTGGAGCGAACCCGAATCGCAAGATGAATACGCTGGCGAGCATCCGCAGGTAAGGAAACTGTCCGAGTAATTAGATTAGTGGATGGTCTTCGTCTTGCGGGACATGTAATCCATTAGCAGGTACTGGCCCAGTGTGTAAGGCGTGGTGAAGTACGCTTTGCCACGGCACATTTCCGTGACCTTCTGCACGAACTGCACCAAACCGTGATCCGAAGCCAGCATGAAAGTGTTGATCAGGACTCCGGCACGCTTGCATTTGGAAACTTCTTCGAGCGTCTGGCTCACCACCAGCGGATCGAGACCGAAGGCATTTTTGTAGATTCGCCCATCTTCGAGTGTAAGCGCTGATGGCTTACCGTCGGTAATCATCACAATCTGCTTCATGTCTTTACGCTGCCGCTGCAGAATGCGCTGCGCCAATCGCAAACCCTCGCGGGTGTTCGTGTAATAAGGCCCCACTTTGACCCGCGCCAGTTGCGACAAGGGCACTTCTTCTGCGGAGTCGTGGAAGAGAATTAAAGACAAGGAATCGCCCGGATACTGGGTGCGGATCAGATGCGACAGCGCCATTGCTACTTTTTTGGCCGGGGTGAATCGATCTTCTCCATAAAGAATCATCGAGTGCGAACAGTCGAGCATCAGAACGGTGGCGCACGACGACTGGTATTCGCATTGATGCACCTGCAGGTCGGAATATTCAATGTTCAGCGGAAGATTCATGCCCTCGCGCTGGATCGCATTGGAAAGAGTCGCGGTAATGTCGAGGTTCAGGGTGTCGCCGAATTCATATTGTCGTGACGCGCCGCTGGCCTCGATGCCGGTAGCCATGTCGCGCGTATCATGGCGTCCGAAGCTTGATTTTCCCAGCGAGCCCATCAGATCGCGCAGCGTTTTGAAGCCAAGAAAGTCGAGACTCTTGTCAGTAATTTCAAACTTCACTTGCTGCTGCGCTTCGCCCACTTGCCCGCCGACGCTCGATTGCCGCGAAGGATCATGGGCCTCGTCGATGCTGATGTAATCCTCCTGCTGCATGCGCTGAATCAACTGATCGATGAGTTCGTCCAGAGTGCCATCCATTTGCATCTGCTGAAGTTGTTGACGCATTTCTTCATCGAGCAAGTCGCTGTCGAGTAATGCCTGCTCGATGGCTCTGCGCAGGTCGTCCAGAGTCTGCTCGCCGTCTCCGAAATCGTCGTAAACGTAATTCTGGAAGCCGCTCTGCAGCAGGTAATCAGAAAGCGCGCTGAGCAGGTCCTCCATGCTCATTTCGCCCGCGGGGTCGGGAACGTATTTGCTGTAGCGGATGCGTTTCATAGGAAGCTGTCAGCTATCAGCTCTCAGCTTTCAGCAACAGCAAGACCGCACGTTAAATGGTTTTGCTGACGGCTGATAGCTGAGAGCTGACAGCTAATTAAACGACCTTCTGCCGCGAAACGGCATGTCCTCTCGCTCGAACGGTTTTTCTGCAACCTTCGGCGGTTTTTCTCCGGCGCTGAAGAGACGCTCTTCGTTTCGTCCAATGCGCTTGTGCGCATGCAGTCCTTCGAGGATGAACTCAGCGGCAGAAACTTGCGTCTCCGGCGTTTCTTTCGGTCCGACGTTGAGTTTGACTAACTTTTCCATCAGCCCCTGAATGCCGCGCAACGATTGCAGCGCTTCGACTGCGCCCGCGCTGTCTGCCAGTTGAATTTCGCCTCCGAGATCGAACCACTGCACCACCTGGTTCATGTCCGTGCCTTTGAAGTATCCGTCGTAGGTTTTGGCAATCGCGGTTCGGATCAGCTCCCGGCTTACGTGGTCGGCGCCTTTCATTTCGCCTTCGTACTCCAACTCAAGCTTGCCGGTGATGGCTGGCATCGCAGCGTACACGTCGCCGATACGCGGCACGACCAACTTCTCGCTATGCCGGATGGCGCGGCGTTCGGCGTTTGAGATCACGTTCTCCATGGTAGAAATGGGCAGACGTTGACTTACACCGGAGCGCTTGTCGACCTTCTTGTCCTCGCGTGCAGCGAAGGCAATTCGTTCGATGACCTCTTGCACATATTTCGGGATATGCAACTTGTATCCGTCACGCTTGGTCCACGCTTCTTGCGTAGTGATAGCGATGCCTTCTTCGACCGACGCCGGATAATGTGTGCGAATTTCAGAACCAATACGATCTTTTAGTGGCGTAATGATTTTGCCGCGAGCTGTGTAATCCTCCGGGTTGGCGCTGAATACCAGCGCAACGTCGAGCGGCAGGCGGATGGGATAGCCCTTAATCTGCACGTCGCCTTCTTGCATGATGTTGAACAGGCCCACCTGAATTTTTCCCGCAAGATCAGGCAATTCGTTAATAGCGAAGATGCCGCGATTGGCGCGTGGCAGCAATCCGTAATGAACGGTCATCTCGCTGCCCAATTCGTGGCCGCCTCGCGCGGCTTTGATGGGATCGATGTCACCGATCAAATCAGCGATGGTCACGTCGGGCGTGGCCAATTTTTCCACGTAGCGATCGTCCTGACTGAGATACGCAATCGGGGTATCGTCGCCATGCTTTGCAATCTCGTCGCGGCACCGGCGGCAAATAGGTGAGTAAGGATTGTCGTGAATTTCGCAGCCGGCAATGTATGGCATCTGCGGATCGAGAAGCGTTGTGAGAGCGCGCAGAATGCGGCTTTTGGCTTGGCCGCGCAGTCCCAGCAGAATGAAGTTGTGGCGCGAGAGAACTGCATTGATGATTTGTGGCACGACAGTATCATCGTAACCAACGATTCCGTGGAAGATCGGGCTGCCCTGGCGGAGTTTCGCGGTCAGATTGTCGCGCAACTCGTCCTTCACGCGCCGGTTTCGCAATTGTTCTTCGGAAAATGGACTGTGGCGCAACTCGCCAAGCGTCCCAGGAAAACTCATGATAGAAAATCCCCCACTGCCTCTGGCCCGATTATACGCCGAGCTGTCTTGTCATCCCGCATGGCCATTGCCTCCAGCTTTGCGGCGGACGTGCACGGTACGGCGCATGCTCGGCAAGATATTTTCGAAGAACGAAATAATGGCGCGCAGGCGCTCGGCCTCCGACGTCATTCCCAGCAAACTTTGTTTAAAGTCGAGATCAAGCGGAAGGGAACCCGCCAGATGGAATGACAACTGGCCCTCATTGACTTCGGACGATCGCTCCGGTTCGGCTCCGGCCAGAGTCATAATTTCTCCGTGCAGTTTCAGAACTTGGGCTATTTCCTCCTGCGAGGCGGTGCCCAGTTCGTCGTTCAAATACATAACCTCGCCTTGCAGAAACGAGCGCTCCTGATTCAACTGCAGAACCTCGAAACGCGAGCGTCCCTGGGTGACGATGTCCATGCGTCCGTCTTCATATTTCTTTGTGACCGTAAGAATTTCCGCGGTGCAGCCGACCTCCGCGAGTTCCTGTTCCTTGCCTCTGAGAACGCCGAAATGCTGGCTGCGGTCGAGGCATTCAGAGATCATCTCGCGGTAGCGAGGTTCGAAAATATGCAGCGGCAGAGGCGTCCCCGGGAGCAGAACAAGGTCGAGCGGAAATAGCGGCAGCAGCGTGCTCAAGAACAGCCTCCGGGATAATACGCGGTGCGAATTTCTTGATTGTACGTCAGAGCCTAGCCTGCAGCCTGCTTGACTTAAGAGCGACAGAAGATTAGAAGCTCCGAATGGGAACGCACCAAGCGGAACTCTCCGGCAAGGTGGTGGTGGTGACTGGTGCCTCCATGGGCATCGGCGAAGCCATCGCCAAGATCTTTGCCGACGCAGGCGCCAATGTGGTGTTGCTTGCGCGCGATGCGGAACGAACGGAAGCAGCTCGTGCTCGAATTGGACAGCAAGAGAGTACTCTCGCGCTAGCCTGTGACGTGCGCAATCGCGAAGAGATCGATCGCGTAGTTAGCTTAACCCTGCACCATTTCAAGCGCATCGATGTTTGGATCAACAACGCCGGTCACGGCATATTGGATTCAGTTACGAACGTGGATATGGCCGCGTGCCGCGAGACTTTTGAAACTAATTTCTTTGGCGCGCTCGAAGCCATGCAGGCAGTGATTCCGGTAATGAAGCAGCAAGGCTCGGGTACGATTATCAATATTTCCAGCGTTGCCGGGCACATTCCACTACCGTTTCATGCGGTCTATAGCGCCACCAAGTTTGCTATGAACGCAATTGGCAAAGGCGCTCGCATCGAATTGAAAAGTTCGGGGATTAACGTCATGACCGTATGTCCGGGCTACGTACGTACCGCCTTCGGCGCTAACGCGTTTAAAGGAACAGAACAAAAGCAGGTGCGGCCGGCGAGCGTGCGCGGGATTTCCAGCGAGCGCGTCGCCAATGCTGTACTCCAGGGATATTTGAAAGGCAAACGGGAAGTCGTGGTTCCCTGGACCATGCATCCCGTGATCAAGATCTATCAGCTTTTCCCTGGACTCGTGGAGTGGTCGATGGTGAAGATGGCGAGACAGCGTGTGTAGTACTGGCCGCCAAGGCGGGCTTTCGCCAGCAACCGGGCCGGCAGGATGCCGGCGCTACTAAGATTTCAGTTCGTCGAGCATGGCGGTCATTTCCGATTGTGCGTGAGTATTGCCGGTGCGCCTTGCCGAAGAAATTCCGTCAACCAACATTTTTTTCGCTTCCTCGAGTCGATTCGCCTTTGACAGTGTCTGCGCCGCCATAAAGTATCCTGCGGTGTAATCGGGATGGGTCGAGAGCAGCTTCGCGAATTCCTCCAACGCGCGTTCTACCTCGCCGGAATTCGAGTACTCCATGGCTAGGCCGTAACGCGCGAAGGCATCGTCGGGGTTCTGCGCGAGCACTTCGTTAAGCATTGCCAGTCGATCCATAAAATCAGCTCTCACAAACATCTGAATCACGAGATTACTACAAGATCCTTTGCGCCCGGAAACCGCCGTCCCTTTAAACACTAGCAGTTCATTTCCTCGCTGAGTACAATGCCTTCATCTCTCAACAGGAGTTTTAGCGAGTGGCCTGTCCATTTTTTATGCCGACGAGCAAGTTGGAAGATGGTGGTTGGCTGCATTCGTCGCGATTGCCCTTGGGCGGCGGGTGGAGTGGCCATTGCTGCGCGCCCGGCCACGAAGGCGCGGAACCGAGCGATCAGGAAGTACATCACTTCTGCAATCTAGGTTACGCCGCGAGCTGCCAGCGTCTACCCAAAGAACGGGCGTACGATGCAGTGCGATTTTCGATTGCTCGCGACCAGGGTAACCGGCTGCAGGTTTGGTTTGTGTGTGAGTCGGCGCATCGCCCTGCAGGACACGGAATACTGGAATACGATCTCTCTCTTGGACAATGGACGTCATCACATTCCGACTCGCGCATTCAAAAAATGGCTGATTGCTACTTGCAATCGTACTTATTGCGCAGGACACACTCTGTAACTTCCAGTCCGAGCTGAACCCGATGAGCATAACCCACGAAAACACTATGAACGAAAATCCGATCGATAAGAACGACGAGGCTATGCTGCCACGCCCGGTCCGGGATTCGCAATCCGAGATGTCGGAGATTGTTTTACCCAACGACGCCAATCCGCTCGGGGCCCTGCTAGGTGGACGTCTGATGCATTGGATCGACCTCGCCGGAGCCATGGCCGCGCATCGGCACGCCCGAAATTACGTTGTCACGGCCTCCATCGATCACATGGATTTCTGGGTGCCTGTGCACGTGGGCGATCTGGTAATTCTGCGCTCCTCCGTAAATCGCGTGTTCCGCACTTCCATGGAGGTAGGGGTAAAAGTCTGGGTGGAAAATTACATCGCCGACGACTGCCACCACGTCGGGTCGGCTTACTTAACGTTTGTGGCCATCGATGCAACCGGACGTCATGTTCAAGTCCCGGCGGTCATTCCTGAGACCGACGATCAACGACGGCGCTACGACGATGCCGGGCGCCGCCGAGAAATCCGGCGAGCCGAACGGGAGCGCCGTAAAAGCAACCTTCGCTAGCAAAATAGAGACATCAGCTTACTGCGTCTTTCTTTCCTTAGGGCAAGCGATACACTAACTACACGCATGGGTTCTCGCCTGAAAAATAAGACAGCCATCGTCACCGGCGCTGGCAGTGGCATTGGTCGCGCGTGCGCCCTGGCACTCGCGCAGGAAGGCGCAAGCGTGGCATTGGTGGGCCGGCGCAAGAACCTTCTCGATAGAGTCGCCACTGAAATCGGTAGCTCTGCGTTTGTCCTCACGGCGGATATTTCCAAAAAGGGAGAAGCTGAGCGAATCGTCGAGCAAACGGTTTCCAACTTCGGGCACCTGAATGTTTTGCTTAATAACGCCGGCGTACTGCACATCGGAACCGCAGAACAGATAACCGAAGAACAGTGGGATGAGACCTTCAACGTGAATGTTCGCGCAGTCTGGCTGCTTTCGCGAGCCGCGCTTCCTGCCATGAGGAAAGCCGGAGGCGGTTCCATCATCAACATGGCCTCAGTCCTCGGCATCAACGGAGCGCGCAACCGCGCCGCGTACGCCGCTTCGAAAGGCGCGGTGGTTTTGCTCACCAAGTGCATGGCCATCGATTACGGGCAGGAACAAATCCGCGTCAACGCCGTCTGCCCGTCGTTTGTCGAGACTGACCTTACGGCCGCGGTTCTCAGCAACGCCCCAGATCCCAAAGCAGTGCGTGCAGAACGGATCAACGTGCACCCTCTTGGCCGTCTCGGCCAGCCGGAAGATATTGCGGGACTTGCAGTTTACTTGGCCAGCGATGAATCTTCCTGGGTGACGGGTTCAATTTTCCCCGTTGATGGAGGCTATCTGGCGGTTTGACCCTGGAAACTTTCCTGCTCCGCGGGTAGTCTAATTTGGTAGGTATTTTCTGCATTGCTTGCCTAACGTTTGATGAAGCTTTTTAAGCTGATCTCCGCGTATGCGCTGGTGGTATTGGTTGCCGGATTCGTCTGGGCTAAGGACACGGCTTCTGCCCCCGCAATCCTCCCGAAGGAGTTCTGCGGCTGGCAGATGTCAGGCTCGTCGCGCACCAGCAGCGACCCTGCCGTCGCCGATCCGGTCAACGCCGCGGTTCTCAAAGAATACGGCTTTAATAGCTTCGAATCCGCCACCTATTCGCGGGACGATGGTCGTAAGCTCACTCTGCGCGCCGCCCGATTCGGCGATGCCAGCGGCGCCTACGGCGCTTATACCTATTACAAGACTCCAGAGATGCTGATCGAAAAAGTTGGCGACGGTGCCGCTTCGATGAATGAGCGCGTCCTGTTTTATCGCGGCAACATTCTGATCGACGCCGTATTTCAAAAGCTCTCGGCAATGTCTGCGGCGGAGTTGCGCGAGTTGGCACAGAGTCTTCCTCTACCTGCCGGTAACACCCGCAATTTGCCGGGATTGCCCGCTTATCTGCCGCCGCAATCCTACGTAAAGAACACGGCAAAGTATGTAGTGGGATCGGTCGCCCTACAAAACCTGGATGCTCCAGTTCCAGCCTCGCTGGTGGACTTCAACTCCGGAGCCGAGGTGGTGCTGGGGAATTACAACAGCTCGGGTGGCGAAGCCACGCTGATGTTGATCTCTTATCCGACGCCGCAAATTGCGGCTGAGCACCTGCGCCGCATTGAGGCTGCCAGTCCGCAGAACAACGGAGCGACGGCGAGCTCGACTCCGATGCTTGTCAATCCCATCTTCGACAAGCGTACGGGTCCGATCGTGGTGGTTGTAGCTGGTCCGCTCTCGCAGGCCGAAGCCAAGTCCTTGCTCGCGTCGGTGGATTATGACGCCAACGTCACTTGGAATGAGAACACGCATTTCACCAAGCGAGACAATCTCGCCAACCTTCTGGTGAATGTCATCATTCTGTGTTTCATCATTATCGGCTTTGCGCTCGTCGCAGGAGTAGCCTTCGGGGGCATCCGAATACTCGCCAGAGGGATGTTCCCCGGCAGGGTTTTTGAACGGGCTGAGAGCCGTGAATTTATCGCGCTGCACCTGTCGGAAAAGCCTCCGGAACATAAATTGCTGATGTAAGTGGTTAAATCAAAAGGCATTACAGGAATTTATCGACTAATTCGTCTCACAATGACGAATTTCCAATATTTATTTACCATTATCCCAACACATTGAAAACAAAGACATTTAATTCCTAGATATAACTTGACACCCCCCTTTTTAGACTCATAAGATTTCGCCAGAAAGTTTTGACGGCCTGATCTCCGTTAGAACTATTCTCCCTTGAAAGAGAAGGCCGCCCAAGTTGCCCGGGCGGCCTTTTCGTTTTTCTGAGAAGTTCGCCTTCCTGCGCTTCATTAGCCACGCAGACGGTCGGTGTTTTCTTGGAACGGCCATACGATACACTTCGTATCTTGTTCAGCGTGGCACTGACAGCTCCTTGGAGGTATTCATGTTTTGCGATAAATGCGGCACAACATTGCAGGAGGATCAGCTCTTTTGCAGCCGCTGCGGAAAGGAAGTTGCGGCCGGGGTAATGACGGGATATCCACGGCCGAGCCGCCTACGCCAGCATATTCGCCTTCTGGGAATTTTCTGGCTGGCCCTGTCGGCGCTGGATGGTTTGATGGGAGTCGCGTCTTATATCGTAGCCAATACTGTTTTCAGCTTGGACAGCCACCCGGGAAGACCAACTTTCCTGCATCCGCTGCTCAGCTTCATAGGAATTCTCGTCGTCATAAAAGCCTTCGCCGGGTTCGCCACAGGCTGGGGTTTGATTCAACGAGAACCGTGGGCTCGCACACTCGCGGTAGTGCTCGCGTTCCCTTCACTCTTCTTCAACGTCCCATTTGGAACAGCGCTCGGCATCTACACTCTTTGGGTTCTGCTTCCGGCCGATTCCGATCTCGAGTATGAAAAGGAAGTGCGAAGCTCGAGCGCAACAGAGCGAGCCTGAACATACTTCGAGAAGATTCACCGGCATGCTCTTTTCCATGTGGAAGGCAGCCCGCGGACCCTTCCCATAGTTCTTCTGGTGATTCATAACCTCCCTTCCCTCGATGTGATCCTGAAGACGGTCTGCTATTATGCTGAGATTCGTACAGTTTTTTCGAATGCTCTCGGGAATGATGCTATGACCCTCTTAGGGAGAATCGGTGCCTAGCCAGAAACAGTTGAAGTGGTCTCAACTGAAGGTCGGGCTTACGGTGCTGGCAGCCAGCATCACTTTAGGCGCCTTGGTTCTGCTCATGAGCGGCACCGGCGGTGTGTTCACTAAAAAAATTGCTATAAGGTCCTATTTCGATAACGCAGGAGGATTGCGCGAAGGCGCGCCGGTGCGGCTTCAGGGCGTGGACATCGGCAATGTTTCGAAAATCCGCGTCGTATCTGATCCCGCCCGCCGACTCACACCGGTTGAAGTAACCCTGAAAGTGAACACGGAATATCACCGCAATTTGCACAAGGATTCGGTCACTTTGCTTGCCACCGCTGGCGTCCTTGGCGAGACCTATATCGATATTGACAGCTCACAGGCCAGCGGACCTGAGGTTCAACCTGGGGACGTGCTGCCCACGCGCGAGACGCCAGACATTCAGGACGTGGTGCGCGCCAGCCAGGGCACTTTGCAAAATCTGGACGCGCTGGAGAAGCGGGTTGATCGTATCCTTGCCTTCGTTGAAAGCGGTCAGGGTTCCATTGGCAAGGTGATCTACGATCCCAGCCTCTACAATCGGCTGAATGCCACGGTCGGTCAATTCCAAGGTTTGGTGAATGATGTCATTGCGGGGAAAGGCAGTCTGGGCAAGTTGCTTGTCGACGATCAGCTTTATCGAAACGCGAATAGCACCATCGACAAGTTGAATGGGATTATCGACGATTTGAACGCAGGCAAGGGCACAGCTGGTAAGTTCTTGAAGGATCCGACTCTTTACAACACGGCGAATGACACCATTGCCAACGTCAAGAAACTAACTGACGATGTCAATGCCGGCAAAGGCGCGATAGGCGTGTTAGCGAAGAACGAGGAATTTGCCAACAAACTGCAAAACACCATGGGCAAACTCTCGGATTTGAGCGACCGTCTCAATTCGGGCGAGGGCACGATAGGAAAGCTGCTGCAGGATCCAACAGTTTACAACCACACCAGCGAGTTGTTGGTAGAAACCCAGCAGTTGATACAAGCAATCCGTCAGAACCCCAAGAAGTATCTGACCATCCACCTGAAGATTTTCTGAAGTCTTAGTAGAGATGTCCTCGCGTTGCTCGGGCGCCTAGGGGATCCAGATTTTCGCCTGGACAAGCAAGCACCCACATCCCTGCGTTGCTCGGGAAGACAATTCGAAGTAGGGTGAAGCGCGAGACGGAATTAAATGACGCTTGGCTGGTTACGAGGCTCGCGCGATGTTGAATCGGCTTGCTCGTGCGCGTGATAGCTGGAGCGCACCATCGGACCGGATTCCACATGACAGAAACCGAAGCGCAAAGCCTCATCCTTCAAGTACCGGAATTCGTCCGGCGTGTAGAACAGTGCGATGGGGAGATGGTCCCGGGAAGGCCGCAAGTACTGGCCTACGGTCAGGATGTCAACACCACGCGAGCCCAGGTCGCGAAAGACTTCCACCAACTCAGGAATGGTTTCACCTAGTCCCACCATCACCCCCGACTTCGTCACCATCCCCGGAGAGAACTTCTTGGCATTCTCCAACAAGCGCAACGTGCGCTCATAGCGGGCGCCGGACCGCACCACCCTATAAAGCCGCGGCACCGTCTCCGTATTGTGGTTGAGAACGTCAGGCTGGGCGTCGAGAACAATGCGCAAGGCATCGTCGATACCCTGAAAATCCGGGATTAGAACCTCGACACGGCATTCGGGAGATAACTCGCGAATCTGACGTATTGTTTCTGCAAAGATTCGGGCCCCACCCAAATTATCGTCGTCCCGATTCACGCTAGTCACGACGGCATGTTTCAAGCCAAGCGTCGCCACAGCTTCAGCCACGCGTCGCGGCTCATCCCAATCAATCGCTCCAGGCTTTCCTTTAGGAACAGCGCAAAACCCGCAGCGCCGCGTGCAGATGTCGCCTAAAAGCATGAATGTTGCTGTGCGGTGGTTCCAGCACTCACCGATGTTGGGACACTGCGCCGACTCGCATACCGTGTGCAACCCCAATCCCCGAGCTAGTTTTTTGAGATTATGGAAGTTCTCGCCCACCGGGGCCTTGGCCCTGAGCCACTTTGGCTTGGGCTGGCGGATCGGCGGCGCAAGATCAATCTGTACGAACTGAGAAGCTCCTGCCATATCTCATTCGATTTTACATGCCCGGTCAGCAATCATGAAGCGCGCCATGGAATACCTTTTCACCACCGTTAACACACAATCACCTGGGTTCTGAATGTTGTGTCGGAAGAAAACGCGCGTATAATCGCCGTGCTGCAGACTCGAAGAGTAGCTGGAACTCAATTTCTGGAGTCCTCATGAAGCTGCAACCCTTGTATTTGGCCAGTGCCACTGTGTTGTTTGGGCTCGGGTCCGGACTTGGTTTCGGGCAAGCTCGTGCGGGCTCCCACTCGGAAGGCTTTCGCCGGCATCGAGTTGAGTTTGCGTACGTAGCCAACCAGAGCGCAAATGACGTATCCGGCTACCAGATCGGCCCAAACGGAAAGCTTACTCCGATTTCCGGGTCTCCGTTCACAGCCGGCTCCGCGCCCAATGGCGTAGCAATACACCCTTCAGGCAAGTTCGCGTACGTGGCAAACATTATCTCGGATAATGTTTCCGCATACCGCATAGGAAAAAATGGCGCGCTGACTCCCGTGCCCGGGTCGCCCTTTTCGGCCGCCTCCGGACCTGCATCGGTGACCATCGATCCGACGGGTAAGTTTTTGTACGCAGCGAACTGCGGAGCTAACTGTTCAGGAAGCGGAGACGGAAACATTTCCGCCTACATAACAACAAGACTGGCGCTCTCACCGGTGTCCCGGGATCGCCATTCGCAGCGGGGCAATATCCCTACCTTTTGGCAGTCGATCCATCCGGCCAATTCGCTTATTCTGCCAACGCCGGTTCGGGAAATGTTTCGGCGTACAAAGTGAACGGGCAGAACGGAGCTCTCACCTCCATTGCGGGTTCGCCCTTCGCCGCCGGAAACCGTCCGCTGGCCGTTGCGGTGGATCCGTGGGATGAATTTGTGTACGTGGCGAACACTGGATCAAGCGATATTTCCGCTTACGCGATCAACGCCAACGGCTCACTTACACCACTGCGCGGCTCGCCTTTCGCAGCCCGTCCCTTTACCGCTGCGATAGCTGTAGATAACTCGGCACAGTATGTATATGTGCCCGCGCAAGGTGGCGTGCTCGCCTACACCATCAGCAATTCCGGAAGTCTAAGCTGGTGCCCGGCTCTCCGTTTCTTGCAGGAAACGGCCCCGTATCGGTAACAGTCGATCCTTCCGACCGGTTCGTTTATGTAACCAACCAGGGATCGAACAATGTGTCTGCTTTCGTGCTCGACGAAGATAGCGGAGCCCTGACCACAGTTCCAGGCTCGCCTTTTCCTGCAGGGCAATTCACCGTGTCAGTAGCGACGACGGCCGGACCCCAACCGCGCTGACCAAGGAAATCTGTGCCGTCCGCGAGTGGCTAACCTTCCAGATAAGCGTCAATCCACTCTTTGATTCTGAAACGGCGTTCGTCCTGATTGTCGAAACGGATGCCGAAGGTTTTGCCGATGGGATTACGCCAGCTTACCGTGCAGCGAACCCAGATCCTCGGCAACGTCAGCAAAGCGAATGAAATTTCTCCCGCTTGACCGGTTGCGATATCCTCCGCGCTGCGCAGGGACATACCTCCGGAACTGATTTCAATACTGGTTGCGGTCACTTTTCGGCTGTCGTTAGTCGTAAAGGTAATTTCCGTGATCACCGGAATGCGCACGTAACGCCGCATTTCATGCAGCACCAGCATTTGTGTCGCTCGAACCAATTTCAGCACGGCTTGGCGTTCGAGCGGCTCGTGGAAAATGGCATTGATTCCACACTTAGAGTAGCGAATTGCGTCCTGAGCGCTACCGCCCACGGCATACAGAACAATGCGGCTATTAGAGGAGGAGGTGCGTGCAGATTCCATTACCTCCTGCGCGCCCGGACCCAGCTTGACCACGCAAGCCTCAAATTTCTCTTTTTTCAGACGTTCCGCAGCATTTCCGTTCAGTGCGACGCTCTCGATGCCAAACTGGCGGAAGCATTCCGCCAGCGTATTGCGGAAGGGTTCTTTGATATCGACAAGAGCCACCCGAGCCGAGGCCTTTTTGTTCGAAAGCGCAGGCATTACGAGGGTTCCGAAAGCTTTGTCCATAGACGAAATTATTCTGGCCAGGCTCTATTCTGTATTGCACTATCGGCATTGGCAAAGGGGAAGAAGGCCAATCCCTGAGTACTAAGGTCGCATTACCAGGCGTAAACGGAGGAGCCCTAACGTTCCTTGCCAGGCTGGTCGTCGGTCGTTGGTCGACGGTCGTTGGCAAAATCTCAAGCCGCTTGGCGCATTGCCAACGACCAACGGCTCGCTACCAACGACTATAGGCGGCTTGTTGCAACCCGGGAAATTTGCTTAGACGAGTATGGGGAGAACGGACGTCCATCCCTGTACTCCATTGGGGCGGTTAGCTAATCCGTCCAGCGACGGAACAGCAAGGCGCCATTGGTGCCGCCAAAGCCAAACGAATTGGACATGGCGTATTCCACGTCGGCTTTTCTCGCGTGATTGGGAACGTAATCGAGATCACACTCTGGATCGGGATTATCCAGGTTGGTGGTCGGAGGCAAAATTTGATCGCGTAGCGCAAGCACGGTAATACCCGCTTCCAGCCCGCCAGCGCCGCCGAGAAGGTGCCCGGTCATCGACTTCGTAGAACTCACCGCCAGCTTGCGGGCGTGATCGCCGAAGGCTCGCTTGATGGCAATGGTTTCCAGCTTGTCGCCAAGGTCCGTTGAAGTGCCGTGCGCATTGATGTAGTCCACTTTTTCCGGGGCGACCTTAGCATCGTTCAACGTGTTCAACATCACGCGATAAGCGCCGTCGCCATTTTCGGCGGGCTGGGTGATGTGGTGGGCGTCTCCGCTCATACCGTAGCCGACGATTTCAGCCAAAATTTGGGCTCCGCGGCGGCGGGCAAATTCCAATTCTTCTAGAACAAGAATTCCCGCGCCTTCTCCAATCACGAACCCGTCGCGCCCTGAATCCCATGGCCGGCTGGCTTTCTCAGGCGCATCGTTGCGGGTGGAAAGCGCACGCATCGCAGCGAAGCCGCCAACCCCCATGGGAGTTATGGCAGCTTCTGTCCCACCTGCGATCATAACGTCAGCATCGCACCGCGCGATGATTTTGTAGGCATCGCCGATTGAGTGCGCGCTGGAGGTGCAGGCCGTACAGGTGGCTTCGTTAGGCCCCTTGGCCTTGTAGCGGATACTGACGTGTCCCGCCGCGAGGTTCACGATCGAGGCAGGAATAAAAAACGGGGAGATCTTGCGGGGGCCGCCATTGAGCAGATTTATATGCTCGCGCTCAATCACGTCGAAGCCGCCGATACCCGATCCGATGTGCACGCCGGTGCGCGTCGAAATCTCTTCTGTCACTTCCAAGCTGGCAGCCTTCATTGCCTCATCCGCTGCCGCCAGCGCGAGGTAGATGAAGCGGCCCATTTTCTTGAGCTCTTTTTTTTCTACGAATTGCAGGGGATCGAAGTTCTTGACTTCAGCCGCGATCTGGCAGGCGAACTGCGTTGGATCAAATTGTGTGATGCGGGCCACTCCGCTCTTGCCCGCGAGCAGGTTTCGCCAAATCTCCTGCGTGGTATTGCCTACCCCGCAGATCAGGCCAATGCCAGTAACTACAACCCGTCTTGGCAACTACTTCCCGCCTTTCGCGTGTTTGCCGATGTAGTCGACCGCATCCTGTACGGTGCGGATTTTCTCGGCGTCTTCATCGGGAATCTCGATCTCAAAGGCCTCTTCAAAAGCCATTACCAGCTCCACGGTGTCGAGAGAGTCGGCGCCAAGGTCGTCTACAAAAGAGGCATTTTGAGTTACTTCAGCCTCGTCCACTCCCAGTTGTTCCACGATGATCTGTTTTACTTTTTCATCAACGGCTGCCATGCATTCTCCTTGCGGTCTCGATTTGAACGGGAGTCAGACTCTTTATTTCGCAACAATGGAGGACGGGCGTCTCGCCCGTCCAGCCGGGCGAGGACGCCCGGCCTCCATTTGAAGAGCGCGCCTACTTCGCCACTTTGGCGTGCTTATCGATGTAGTCGATCGCATCCTGAACGGAACGGATCTTCTCCGCATCTTCATCCGGAATTTCCAGATCGAATGCTTCTTCGAGCGCCATTACCAGTTCAACCTGGTCAAGCGAGTCGGCGCCTAAATCGTCCACGAATGAAGCGCTGGGCGTGACCTCGGCTTCATCGACTCCCAATTGTTCGCTTACAATCTGCTTTACTTTTTCAGTGGTTTCTTTCAATTTGTCTCCAGCAGCCATCGCGATTCACCTCCAAAGAATGAGAAAAAGGAATGAGTAGTGTAACGGCCAGCACGAATCGCTGTAAAGGCGAGTTCCGCCGCTGGCGAATCCAGCCGCGGTCGACTCTGAGAAGGCCCACAAGAATCCTAACCGCTGGCAGTTCCCGGGGTCAACGTGGCCCAAGTGGCAGGTGTGGCGCGGGCGTCTCGCCCGTGCATCAGGCGGAAATCCAGCATGCCGCAAAGGATATGATGTTCTCCAATTGCGCATGACAAGCAAGTGCGATGAGGTTTGAGAAATTGCTATGCGTACAGTGGTACAACGTGTCAGCCGAGCCCAGGTCACGGTCGCTGGTGAGATCGTGGGCAAAATAGGCCGCGGACTGCTGGTGTTAGTGGGAGTGGCTCAGGCTGACAGCGAAGCGGACGCCGACTACCTGGCGGACAAAATCGTAGGTCTGCGTATTTTCGAAGACGAGAGTGGAAAGATGAACATCGATGTGGCCTCGATTTGCGGGCAGATTTTAGTAGTCTCGCAGTTCACCCTCTACGGCGACGTTCGCCGCGGCAAGCGACCGTCGTTCGACGCGGCGGCCCCGCCAGACCGCGCCCGCCAACTCTACGAATATTTTGTGGACCGCATCCGCGCCGCAGGCATTCCCTGCGAAACCGGCCGCTTTCAGGAAATGATGCAGGTGGAGTTAGTAAATGAAGGCCCAGTCACGATTCTGCTCGATTCGACCAAAATGTTCTAGTGTAGGCGCGAGCGTCCATGCTCGTGCGGCACAACGGCACGCTTGCTAAGAACGCTCACGCAGGCGAGAGCCGGTACAGTTCTTCCAGCACTTTCCGCGCGTTGATCAGAACTTCTTGCACTTTTTCCGCGGAGTAATCGCGGTCAAACATTTCGGGATCGTGAATGGCGCGGTTGCCCGCCTTGGCCACTTCGCGGGCACAGCGCGGACGATCGTCCGTGAGAATGCCCTTCTCCACAGCCATGGCGATCATTTCGTGGATGGACTGATTGGTCTCGCTGTGCGGATCCGCGACTTCTTTGAGTGCTCCCTCTAAAATGGCGCGGCAGAAGACAGCACATGCCAGGTGGAAGCCGTAAAGATAACAGCGATGGGCCTCCTCAAAAAGAAATTGTACCCTGCGATTAGGAACAATTTCTAAACCCAGGCGATCCAGCGCCGACGCGCGAGAAACAATGCCATCCAGCTTGTCGAGGATCTCTTCCGCGTAGTAGCGATCGAGCGCGTCCAACTGGTCGCTGGGTGCAGAAACTTTTCCAGGCGATGGGGAATCCTGTCCCTCAGCGATTGGACTAATTGCTTGTCCCAAGGCTTCGCGAGTGCCCGGCGTCAGTTCGTCCATCAATTTCTTGAATTCGTCGGCCAGAGAATCTACCGTGGGCAAGCCGGAAAGCGAAGTGCGTTGGAGGGCAACGGTGCGAGCAACGTGGTCGTAAACCAGTCGACGCATTTTTCGAAAGACAGCTTCGTCCTTGGTGCAATGTTCAGGAGATTCGCCCGGGCCCAGTCCGAAGGACCATGCCTCGCCAGTTTTTTCGTATCTACCGTCATTGATGTAGCGCAGTATTTCAGCCAGGAGTGGAGCCCGCTTCGAGAGATGATCGCTCAACTCCAGCCTCCCTGCGTACCGTCGAGAACAGGTAACAACGGCCGGCCCGCAGTTACGCGTGCACCGCTGCCGGACGGGTCGAGAGCAATTGTCGCAGAACAAATTGCAGGATGCCGCCATTCGCGTAATATTGCGCTTCCTGCGGAGTGTCGATTCGAACCAGCGCCTTGAACTCTTTGGTCTTACCGCTCGCGCTCGCGCGCACGCTTACTTGCCGTCCCGGCGCGAAGCTGCCAATGAGATCGCGAATGCCAGTAATATCGAACACTTCCTCGCCGGTCAATCCCAGTGACTGCGCACTCTCGCCTTCCAGGAATTGCAGTGCCAGAATCCCCATTCCGACCAGGTTTGAACGATGAATGCGTTCGTAACTTTCCGCGATCACCGCACGCACTCCCAGTAACAGAGGCCCCTTCGCAGCCCAATCGCGTGAGGAACCGGAGCCGTATTCTTTGCCCGCGAGAATTACCAGGAGAACACGTTCCGCAATGTATTTCTCCGCAGCTTCGAAGATGCTCATCTCCGTGCCGTCGGGCAAGTGACGGGTGAATCCGCCTTCGAGGTTAGGAACCATCTTGTTGCGCAAGCGAACATTGGCGAACGTGCCGCGCACCATAACCTCATGATTGCCCCGCCGCGACCCGTAGGAGTTGAAATCGGCAGGCTTAACGCCATGTTCGATCAGATATTTCCCCGCCGGGCTGTCTTTCTTAATGGAACCAGCTGGTGAAATATGATCCGTAGTAACGCTGTCTCCAAGCACAGCTAAAACGCGGGCATTCCTGATGTCGTCCACCGCCGCCGGGTTTAGCGTCATGCCATCGAAGTATGGCGCGCGCCGGATGTAAGTCGAGTCTTTATCCCACGCATAAGTCTCGCCCTTGGGCACAGGTAAACCGCGCCAGCGATCGTCCCCGCGATAAACCTCGCCATAGCTGTGCCGGAACATATCCGCCGAAATAGATTTCTTAACCGCCTCATCCACTTCGCTGCGCGAAGGCCAGAGGTCGGCCAAATAAACCGGCTTGCCTTCTTTGTCGTTTGCGATGGCGTCTTTTCGCAAATCGAGGTCAATGCGTCCGGCCAGCGCGAAGGCCACAACCAGCGGTGGCGACATCAAATAATTGGCGCGCACGTCAGGATTGATGCGGCCTTCAAAGTTACGATTACCAGAGAGCACAGAGGCGACGACTAAGTTCTGCTCGTCAATCGCCTTCGAGATTTCTTCCGCCAGCGGGCCGGAGTTTCCGATGCAGGTAGTGCATCCGTACCCGACAATGTGGAACTTCAACTTCTCAAGATACGCAGTCAATCCTGCCCGTTCCAGGTAATCGCGAACCACTTTCGAACCGGGAGCCAGAGAAGTCTTCACCCAGGATGGAACCTGCAAGCCACGCTCGACCGCCTTTTTCGCTAACAGACCTGCAGCCACCATCACAGAGGGATTGGACGTATTAGTGCAACTTGTGATCGCGGCGATCACGACGCTGCCGTGGTGAAGATGTCCATTCCCACCGGCGGATCCACTCGGTTTGGCGGTACCCTTGCCTGGCCTTATCAAAGAAGGCAATGCTTGTTCAAACGACTCGCGAGCCTTGGGAAGCGGTACCCGGTCCTGCGGGCGCTTGGGGCCCGCGAGACTCGATTCCACGGTAGCCAGATCAAGCACCAGCAATTCCGAATATTGCGCTTCGGCAGTTTTCTGATCGTGGAACAATCCCTGTTCGCGGCAATAAGCCTCAACCAAAGCGATCTGTTCGTCCGAGCGCCCCGTCAACCGCAAGTATGTGAGAGTTTCTTTGTCGACAGGAAAGATACCGCATGTAGCCCCGTATTCCGGAGACATGTTCGCGATGGTCGCGCGGTCGGCGAGCGGCAACTCCTGCAGGCCAGGTCCAAAATACTCGACGAATTTCCCGACCACGCCGTGCTTGCGCAACATTTCGGTCACAGTCAATACCAGATCGGTAGCGGTCGCGCCCTCCCGCAATTTTCCGGTCAACTTCACGCCTACCACTTGCGGGATCAGCATAGAGACAGCCTGTCCCAACATTGCCGCCTCAGCTTCGATTCCGCCTACGCCCCAGCCCAGTACGCCGAGACCGTTAATCATCGTGGTGTGCGAATCAGTGCCCACGAGCGTATCCGGATACGCCACGCGCTTCCCGTTCGAATCGTTCACATAGACGACGCGGGCGAGAAACTCCAAATTGACCTGATGCACGATACCGGTGTCCGGTGGAACGATCGCTAAATTCCGAAACGCGGTTTGTCCCCAACGCAGAAACCCGTAGCGCTCTTTGTTGCGCAGGAATTCCAGTTCAGCATTCAGTTGAAAAGCTTGCGGAGTGCCGAATTCATCGACTTGCACGGAGTGATCGATGACCAACTCGGCCGGCTGTAAAGGATTGATCAACGCCGGGTCGCCGGAGAGCGCTCTCATGGCATCCCGCATAGCGGCAAGATCCACCACCGCCGGAACTCCGGTGAAATCCTGCATCAGTACGCGGCTCGGCGTGAAAGCGATTTCTTTATCCGGCTTCGATTTACTGTTCCATGCGGCCAGCGCCCGAATATCTCCTTTGGTCACGCTACGCCCGTCTTCGTTGCGCAACAGGTTCTCCAACAGAATGCGCAGGGAAAAAGGCAAGTGCGTGGTCGAAATGCCCTGCTTATCGAGCGCATCGATGCGATAAATCTCGTAGTCGTGGCCGGAAACACTGAGCGTGGAGCGGCTCCCAAAGCTGTTCATAAAGATTGCCTTCCTGAAAGAATAGATGCCTCGCCAGCCGGTGAGACCCAGCCGGAGCGGCACTGTTCGCTAAGTAACCAGTTTAGTCGTTCTACAAGGGATTGCGTAGTCTGTTGGCGGCTAACAACCGAGCCGCGAACGCGTCTTAAGGGCAATCGCCAAACGGTGACCGCAGAAAGGACTTTGCTCCGCCACGCGGAGGAGGCGTCCACCCTTACGTGCTCTAACCCAAAGGCGCCGCGACGGTCGTTTGGGAATATCAGAGGAAATTAGTCGAACCGTCTAGAACTGTAGCTGTAGAAACCTCGAGAGAATTCGCAAAACCGAACCTTCGGCTAGAGCTACCGCGCGCTCGATGAGATTTTCCAGCTGTCTTACATTACCCGGCCAGTCAGAGTTAACCAGAGAGTTCATAGTCTCATCGGGAATCGAGTTGATCGGCTTGTTCAGGCGGCGAGCGAACCGTTGCACGAAGTAGTTCACCAGTAAGGGAATGTCGTCGCGCCGTTCGCGCAGGGCTGGCACCCTAATGGGAAAAACATTGAGCTGATCATACAAATCCTCTTGAAAAGTCCCTTCAGCGACTCGCTCACCCAGATCGTACTTGGTGCTGGCAATCAACCGCACGTTCGCGGGAATACTGTGCACGCTGCCCATACGTTCAAATTCGCGATGTTCCAGCAACCGAAGCAGCTTGGTTTGAACACCCGGCGGAGCCAGCGCAATCTCATTCAAGAAAAGTATGCCTTTATCGGCTGCTTCAATCTGGCCGATCGTTGGTTTCTCAACGTCAATAGCTTCCCCGAATATGTGGGACGCCAGGCTGGCGCCACCACGCCCTGCGCAGTTAACTGTAACGAAACTCTCGTGTCTTCTGGGACTTATCCGATGTATGGCTCGGGCAATCAATTCTTTTCCCGATCCCGGTTCACCGAGAATCAGCACCGGAGCGTCGGTGCGAGCCGCCTTCATCGCCAACTGAAGCATCTGTTTGAGCTGCGGCGTGTCGCCTATGATGTCATCCAGGCTGGATTTTGAGCCTTCGTCGTTCATTTCATCCTCACGAACTTCTACTCATGACGAGCCTCGGGGGAGGTCTTTTCCGGCGATAGTTCGAACCGTAGCATCGACAACGCTGATAATCTATGCTGCGTTCGTGCAAATGGCTTTTCGATTAGCACAGAAAACCTTACGAAGGTTTAGATTTCAACGATAATCTTTATGCACTAAAGAGCTCGCAAGGCTCAGAACGGATGAGCAGTTTTGCCTCGCGATCTGCTAGCTTCCTTCGAGCAGAGAGTTGAATCGCAAGAAAACCTTGACAAGCCAGTTATTAGGTGTAGATTAGCCGGACTATTATTTGCTACTTTCCCATCAGTTGATTCGATCGCTCGGCTTCAACTGGCGCCATAAACAACGAGCACGCGTATCAAACCGGTTGCCCGAGGGGGGAAAAATGGCTCCGGACAAATGCCAGCACTCCAAAGTGGTAAGCAGTCTTTTGAAATTGGATTTCGTCCGCCCAGATGACGTTGATGGTCCCACCTATTCGGGGACGGTCTCGGCGGCGATATGTGAAGACTGCGGAAAAATTAAGCTGTACGCGAAGAATCACCGTTTGCTGGTTGATTGGCTGCTAAAAACCTGAAGCGACCGGAGGGAACCGCGTTGTCGAAGCTTTGAGCCAGCGCATGAATACTGGCAAGTCGATGCGACACTTCGTGTTTTGAGTTTGGAGTCGCCTCCAAACGGGCCCGGGGAGATTCTTCGTGACAGTCTCCGCGATCGCGCCGATGACTGGTTGGTACGACTACAGCGGGGTGGCTCGCTCGGTGCTGATAGCCATCGCTGCGTCGTATGCCGCGCTCGACCTCACCGGACGTGTAACCGTCGCCAGGGGCCTGGTTCGCCTGTCCTGGTTGAGCGGTGGCGCCTTTGCCATGGGCATCGGCATCTGGGCGATGCACTTCACGGGGATGCTGGCCTTTCACTTGCCAGTGTCCGTCGAGTACGACTGGCCCACAATTCTGGCAGCACTCTTGGTAGGCATCTTCGCGTCCGCGTTCGCGTTGTATGTGGCGAGCCGCGAGAAGATGGGCTGGCGCGAAGCCTTGAACGGCAGTGTCATTATGGGCGCCGGCATCGCCGGCCTGCACTACATCGCCATGGCCGCGGTGAGATTGCCCGCCATCACCCGGTACTCTCCGCTTCTGGTTACAGCTTCCCTCTTGCTGGCAGTTTTGTTTTCTCTAATTGCGCTGTTGATGGCATTCGACCTACGAGAAGAGACCAGATGGACCGTTCCGCGAAGGCTTGGCAGCGCCATCGTGATGGGACTCGCCGTTTCCGCGATGCATTACACGGGAATGGCTGCCGCAAGTTTCATTCCCGCCACGCCTCCCGATCTTTCCCATGCCGTGAGCATCTCCGCCGTTGGCAACAATGCAATTGCTATCGTGACCTCGATCGTGCTCGTGGCCGCCTTAGTTACATCGTCGGTGGACCGGCGGACGACGACCGAAGTCGAGCGCCTCAACCAAGAGCTAGAGCGCCGGGTTGTCGAAAGAACCAGCCAACTTACCGCCGCCAACGATGCGCTAACCGAAAGCGAAGAGAGATTTCGCCGCCTGGTGGAAGCGCTCCCCGACGCGCTGTACGTCCACAGCGGCGGGAAAATCGTTTTTGTCAATCCCTTCGGCATGAGGTTACTGGGGGCGCAACAGCCCGAGCAACTGGTAGGTAAGGACATTTTAGAGATTGTTCATCCCGATTACCGGGACTTCATAAGGCAGCGAATCCAACGCTGTTACGAGACCGGAACGGCGTCTTCCCCACAGGAATGTTTTCTGGTCGCGCTTGACGGTTCCTCGGTACAAGTAGAGTCGGCCGGGTTTCCCATTAACTGGAAAGGTTTGCCGGCCATCGAGGTGGTGGCGCGCGACATCCGGGAGCGCAAACGAGCGGAGCAGGCGGTTCGAGAATGGCAACTCCGCCTGGAATTGGCACAAAGGGTCGGCCTGCGAATCGGACTGTGGGAATGGGACATGGTTGCCGACACGGTGGTTTGGTCGGACGAGACCTACCGTCAGTGGGGTTTTTCACGAGATGACTTTTCCGGACGGGGCGAAGATGCGCGCTTGCGGATTCACCCGAAAGATAAGCTCCTTATCGAGGGCGCGGTCCAAACAGTGCGTTCGGGCGGCTCAGAGTTCTCAGCCCAGTATCGGGTTGTGCGCCCGGATGGAACCATGTGCTGGATCGACGCTCACGGCGTAGTAATTCCTGCCGGATCACCCCGCATGGTTGGGATCGGCATCGACATCACGGATCAGAAAAAGAACGAGCAATCTCTTCAGGAGGCGAAGGAGGAACTGGCTCGTGTGTCTCGAATTGTAACCATGGGAGAGTTAACCGCCTCCATCGCGCACGAGATCAACCAGCCTCTTGCAGCGGTAGCCGCGAATGCTAGTGCTTCACTGCATTGGCTCGCCGTTCGGCCCCCCAACCTGGACGAAGCGCGGCAGGCCATGGCCAATGCCATGAATGAAGCCAATCGGGCTAGCGGCGTGATTGATAGACTTCGGACCCTGCTAAAGAAAGTGCCCCCTCAACTGCGGCCCGTGGATGTGAATGAAGTCATCCGAGATGTCTTGGCCCTGGCCCACGGGGAGCTTGTCACCGGCGGCGTTACCACCCGCACGGAACTGACGCCCGATCTTCCCACCGTGCTCGGCGACCGTGTCCAACTGCAACAGGTGGTACTGAACCTGATCATGAACGCCATTGACGCCATGAGCACCGTCCACGACCGCCCAAGGACGCTGTTCATTAAGTCAGCCACAGACGCGGAGGGCGTGGTAATCGAGGTTCAAGATTCCGGCAAGGGACTCGATCCCGAGGAAGCATCCCGTATCTTCGATTCTTTCTTCACCACCAAGCCCGAAGGAATTGGCATGGGACTGTCGATCAGCCGTTCCATTGTGGAAGCGCACGGCGGTCACTTACGAGCCGTTCCAGCTCCCTTGCACGGAGCAATTTTTCAATTCGTTTTGCCTAAGGCGGATAGCGGCGCATGACTGAACCCCAATCCATCGTGTATGTGGTCGATGACGAGCCATCGATCCGCAAAGCGCTCGACAGCTTGATCCGTTCGGTTGGTTTAACGGTACAGCTCTTCGCCTCAGCGCAGGAATTTTTGCAAGCGAAACGTCCCGACTTGCCCAGCTGCCTGATCCTCGATGTCCGATTGCCAGGGATGAGTGGCCTTGATTTTCAGCGCAAGCTGGCTGAGTCGAAAATTTTCATCCCGATTATCTTCATTACCGGCCACGGTGATATCCCCATGTCAGTTCGCGCCATGAAAGCCGGAGCTGTGGAGTTCCTGACCAAGCCATGGCGTGAGCAAGATTTGCTGGATGCGATTCACGTCGCGATCGAGGGCGACGCAGCCAGACGCCAACAAGAGAAAGAGATATTCGCACTTCGAGATCGCCTTGAGTGGCTTACGCCGCGAGAGCGAGAGGTGCTGCCTTTAGTCGTTTCTGGACTTCCAAATAAGCAAATCGCCTCCGAGATTGGAACCAGCGAAACCACGGTTAAGGTCCACCGAGGACAGCTCATGCGGAAGATGGGTGCGGACTCTTTGCCCGATTTGGTGAGGATGGCGGAGAGACTCGGAATCCCTGACACGAAACACTAAAGGCCTTAGGCCCGCGAAGCCCCTGCTTGGCAGGCCTTTATTTTGTCACTAACCGCGCACATGATCGAGCGAAGCGCTAACCGCTAACGACTAATTCCTCATGGCAGTTTGTTGAGATAGCAGGGAGCGCTCGTGTTCTGTACCGGCGGCGTGGGCGGAGTCATCCACGATGGATGAGCGAAATCGAAAAACTCCGTCATATTCATCTGCGCCGCATCTCGCTTGGTTAAAGAAGCAAGGTTGAAACGAGTTTCGATCAATTTAAGAATCGCCGTGCTGTCAGCCACTGTGTGCGAAACATAATGCTTCTTGCTGTACGGCGAAATGACAATGAGCGGAACCCGATATCCGGTATACACAAAGTCACAAGTCGGTCCGGTACTAGTGGTGCAAATATCTCCGGGCAGAAGATCCTTGGGCTTAATGCCGTCCGGACTTACCGCCTTCTGAGGCGCAACGTGGTCAAAAATGCCGCCAAATTCGTCGTAGGTAAGAATGAAAGCTGTGCTCTTCCACGAAGAACTGTTCATCACGGAATTAATAAGCTCGGAAACGTACAGCGCTCCCTCTTGGGCGCGATTTGGACTCGAGTCTGAAGTCGAGGGATGTTCGTCGAATCCCGCGTCGGTTGCTGGCTCAATCTGCACGACTGCGGGCAGCGTATTGTTCTTCAAGTCGTTCTCGAAATCAGAGTTTGTGATGCCAATGGTGCCAATATTCTTGGGATATTTCGTAGGAATCGTCTGTCCCCACTCGAAATACTTGATATAGCTGGTCTGCAACAAACAGGCCGGATCGTATGGAGGTCCGTTACAGCCAGTATTTGTGGGATTTACATAAATCTTCCAGCTCACATTTTTGGCTATGAGTTCCTGGAAGATGGTTGTCGCGGTGAGCAAATTCTTGTCACCGCTGTCGGTGCCTATCGGATAGACATCTCCCTGAGAAGTACCCGCAACCAGATATTCGCGGTTGGGATGAGTACGAAACATCCCGGGATTAAACCAGCGGTCTGATGTGGCAAAGTTCGAGGCCATGAAGTAGTAATAATTCAGATCAGCTCCGTCGTAATATCCTATGGCGCGCACGCCGTCCACATCGTAATAATCGAGCACCCTGGCATCGTGACCTGCCGTGTAGACAAAGCCATCCAAATTAGCCGGCTCCTTGCCTGTTTGAGCATAATAGTTCCAGTCTACGTGCGCCTCGTTCCATGACGGACTGGGATTTTCGATGCATTGGGTGATTAGCTGGTACGATTCGACCTTGGGGCTGTTGCCGTCTATGGTGCACTGATCGGGCGGGGGATATTTTGGGTCACAGCCGGGGTTGGTCGGAGGCGGCCCATATAGCGGCGGAGGCCCCGAGGCTGGATTGAACTGCGGCAAACCGTCGAAGGATTCATCTTTATAACCGTTATCTGCCCAGTACTGGCGCATTTCTCCGAAGTAATGGTCAAACGAACGATTTTCCTGCGCGAAAAAGATGATGTGCTTCAGCTTCGAAAGCCCAGTGGTTGTGTCAGATGTCGGTGACTGAGCTACGGAATCGTCTGTCGTAGACTGAGCTAGCGACTTAACCGAGGTGAAACCGAACATCAAGAAAGCACCTGTACAAAGTGCACACTGCAAAAGCCTCTTCGTTGCCATAACGCTGATCCATCCTTCGAGCCCCAGTTAATTCTACCCGACTGCATTGACCGTTGCCAGCCTAGCGAGCGGCAGTCCAGATCTGATAAAAGACGACTGCCATCATAAACAAAAGGTAGATTCGAAGCCCCCAAAGCACTGCAAGTTCTGCACCTTTCAGTCGGCGCCTCGGAATGTGATGTTTCTTTGCCCGCACCAGTTGATCGTGTTCGAGGGACGATAGAACCCAACTGTTATCCGAACTCTGATCGGAGACGTTGAGCAAGACTCGTTTGTTTTCTTTGTCTCTTGCCATGCTTTCCTACTTTCCTCCTAGAACTGCGAAAACGTTGGGAGCAATTACACTGATGCCGAAGAGCACGCCCGCGAGCGTCAGAACAAGTACAACGCCTGTGGAGAGGACATTTGCCCATGCGGGGCTGACCAGGTCGCCCATGATTTCTTTGTCATTCACCAGCATGAAGAGGAACACAAGCGCCGGTGGCATGGCCAAAACTGCAACCACGTTAACCAGCAAGACTACGTAGACCAGCGGCAGCCCTGGAATTAGCACGATGGCTGCGGCGGCTACTGCGCACAGCGTCAATACCGAGTAAAAAGACTTCCCTTGTCCCATAGGCAAATTGAGGCTATGCGGTTTGTGCGTGACCTCTCCGAACGCGTAGGCCGACGATGTTGAAATAGTGATAGAGGCCACAATTCCCGCCTCGACCATGCCGAGAGCGAACAATGAAGCGCCGAAGCGGCCGATCAGCGGCTCCAAAGCCTCGGCAAATTCGCCGGCCTGGAAGTTGCCGGCGGTCATCTGGTGAGCAAACAACGGCGCTGTAGCAAGAATTGTGGCCACGGCCGCCGCAGTCGCCAATGCCGCTCCCAGCACGGTATCGATGCGTCCGAAACGAATATCCTTGGTGGTGAGCCCTTTATCGACTGTGGCGCTTTGTTGAAAGAAAAGCATCCACGGAGTGACTGTCGCCCCAATGTCAGCCAGCACGATGAGCAACGTATCTTTATTGAAACCGGGCAGCGGTTGCCAGGTAGTCAACGAGCGGCCCACGGCATGCCAATGCGGATGCGTCATGAGCGCTACCGGAATGAACACCAAATTAAATACGGCTGCAGCAAGCGTAATGCGTTCCCATGTCCAATAGCGATGGCTCATCAGCGCCGCATATAGGATGGCGAGCGCAATCAGAACAGCCAGCCATGGAGGCACACCGAAGAAACCTAGTCCCGCACGTATAGCAATAAATTCAGTAATCAGCGTAAGAAAATTTCCGATGGCGAGATCGATCATCGAAAACCAGCCCCAGAATGGCCCGAAGCGGTCAAAAATCAGTTCGGCGTGTCCTCGATGCGTTGCGGCGCCGAGTCGCACAGTCATCTCTTGCACAACAATTGCCATGCAAAAGGTGACAACTACGAAGGGAATGAAGAAACCAACGCCGAACTTGGCTCCGGTTGCTGCGTAGGAAAGCATGCTGGGACCATCGTTCTCGCCCAGCATTACCAGAACCCCGGGTCCGACAAGCAACCACAGCAAGCGCGCATTCGAGAAAAAGCCGTGCCGCGCCCGTGCCGCGGAGACGCGAACGCGATCATGCGCCCGATCCACGTCTTCGTGCGTGATTACGACGGTCTCGGCTGCGTTGGCGATACGGGCGGTCTGTGGCGTCTGTGAATCTATACTCATGGGGAAATCAATTAGCCTGAGTATATATTAGCGGGTAAACTACGGTTAAGCATGTGATAAAAAGAATGGGCTCGCTATGGTTTGGACCGCTGGGGAACTTGTCGGCCTGGCTCAGCGGTCACCCAGACCTTTTCAGCCGCTGAATGGCCCAGGGCAACCGTTCCAGCATCGGTTGCGAGAGTCAAAGTTTGATCGTAGTTCCGACCTGCCACATGCACTCGCGCACCAGGGCGTATCCCGCGCCCTTCAAGAAATTCAAGCAAGTGCCGGTCCCTCTCGTAAATTCCGCTGACCAGGTAATCCCTTTCGGTTTCGGCATTCGCCAGCAGCACCAATCCCCGTCGACGTCTACTGCCTGGACTCTCGAGTTCACTTAGATTGCCGTGAGGACAGGCGCCCCCACGGCCTAACTTAGCCAGCAGTCTGGCTTCAAAGTCCGGTGAAACTGCATGCTCCAGCCGCTCAGCCTCGTCGTGCACACGATACCACTCCATTCCGAAAATTTCAGACAGCATGCGTTCGATGAGGTGATGGCGAAGTGTAAGTCGGCGGGCAATCTTGCGCCCCGCCGCAGTCAACCCGACGTGTCCGTCGGCCTGCACCCGCACCAGTCCGTCTTTTTTCAGGCGGCGAAGCGCCATGGTAACCGCCGGCGCCGACACCGACAGCCAGTGCGCAAGCGTAGCCGAGATGACAGTCTCGCCCTCGCTCTCGGCGGCAAGAATTGCTTTGAGATAGTCTTCTTTGGAAACTGTGATCACTGGGAGAGATTATACGACTTAAGCATAGTTAACCGCTGTGTCAGGAGGCTATGAATCCGTCTCGCGATTCTGACGGCTGTCCTACACGGCAAGAAACGGTCTGAAGAATTCGCCCGCGATCCCACGGCCAAACATTGCCGGAATCACCCGCCGCCATTAGAATTGAAACCACAACCGTTTACCTGTAGGCCCGTAGCTCAGTCTGGTTAGAGCGCTTCCTTGACACGGAAGAGGTCGATGGTTCGAGTCCATTCGGGCCTACCATTTTTCCTGCAAATTCTGAAGTGGTTCTCTCTACCTTTTCTGGCGCTAGAACGGCTCTGTTTGCCTCCCACTGCGACCCAGCGAAGTAACCAGTCGTGGGCATTTTCTTGCTCTCATTTACAGGAACGACCGGATAGAGCCTTCCAGATCAGAGGTGTACCGTCTATACAGTAGATGCGGCCAAACCCTGCCTTTTTGGAGTTTAACCATATGGCACAAGCCCTAGAAAAAAAGGAACCTGTTGAGCAGCCCCGCGGTCCTGCCAAAGTTGTGCCCCTGACAGCTGCCCCTTCGATTAGCTCATCCGAAACGCAGTTCCCCTCAACCAGGATCGAAACTGTGGAAGAACAGGTAAGGGCGGTTGCGGGCGCTGTGCGATCGCTTCGTCCGGCGTATGAACAGGCGCGGCTTGCGGCAGGCGATGCCTGTATCTACGTTCTTGACCAGTCATTCAGCGCTGCTAAGCGTGTGCGGAAGCAAGCGCAGCACATTAAACAGGAACATCCGTTGGAACTTTTATGTGGCATTACCGCGGGGGCTTTTGTCCTGGGCATGGCTATAAGGATTTGGAGGTCGAAGTCTTATGAATACCGAGGTTAACAATGGCCGCAGTATAGCTGGCACGTTGGCGGAAATGAAAATTGAGCTGCTGGATTTTCTGAATACAAGAATCGAACTGCTGAAAACCGAGCTTCAGGAGAAGCTGAAAATCCTCAAGTCCGCTGCTCCGCTCGGTGCTTTGGGAGCATTGCTACTGGGAACGGCCTACCTCTTATTCACTTTGGCATTGGTGAGTTTAGTGGTAGTGGCATTTCAGGACAATCCCTATCGCTGGTTCTTTGCCTTTATCATCGTGGGATTCGCTTGGGCTGTGTTCGGCGGCATCGCTGCTTATTTCGCCCAGCGTGAACTCAAGATGAACCCATTACTACCGCAAAGAACTATTGAAGTGCTTAAGGGAGACAAAATCTGGATTGAAGCGGAGGTGAAAAATCAGGCATGAACACACACTCGGTTGAAAATTTAGAATTGCGAGCGCTGGAACAGCGACATCAGCTTCATAGGACTGCGATGGAGTTGAAGTCTGAAGTGGAAGCGAAGATCGCTGCTACTCGCGAGAAACTTGATATCTCGCGAAACGCGCGTGAGCATATGGTGGGAGCGTCCGTCGTCCTGGGGTTGGTCGGTCTGCTCTTTGGTTACAGTTTTGCTGGGATGTTCACTCGCAATTAAAAGCCTGACTAAGCAGGCGAAGAAGTTTGCCGGATGTGGCAGCCTAGCCTTCCCGCAGTATCAATTTCGGCCAAGCTCATTATCTTGATCACGCACATCTAATCTCACTCACAGCTCAGTGATTAGGCGCTAACATCAGTTACGTGGAGCGCTCCATTGCCGACTATCTCCGTGCTTACCTGCAAAGAGGCTCGGAGACTGCCTACGTGCAGCGTCGCGGATATCGGACTGTGCGCTGGTCATATCAGCAGGTCGCAGGCGCGGCTTTTCAATTTGCCCGTGAACTGGACGCACGAGCGATTACTAAGGGCGACCGCATTCTGCTGTGGGGCCCGAATTCGGCTGAGTGGGTAGCCGTGTTTCTCGGATGCGCCCTGCGCGGGGTGGTCGTAGTCCCCATGGACGACGTTGCCACCACCGATTTTGCATTGCGAGTGCACCAGCAAGTCGGCGCGAAGTTGATGGTGTGTTCGCACCCGCATGTGCAGGAGGGGATTTCGACCATCACATTGGATGACTTGCCCCACGCACTGGCGGCGCATTCGTCAGCGGAATATCCCGCCCAAGAAATCGGGCCCTCTGACCCGCTGGAAGTCGTATTCACCTCCGGCACCACCGCTGAGCCCAAGGGAGTCGTCATTTCGCATGGCAATGTTCTGGCAAATATTGCGCCTTTGGAAACCGAGATTCGAAAGTATCTCAAGTACGAACGATGGGTGCATCCAGTTCGTTTCTTGAACCTGTTGCCGCTTAGTCATGTCTTCGGGCAGTTTCTCGGAATTTTCCTTCCGCAACTGATGAGCGGTACGGTCATATTCCACGACACTTTCAAACCAGCAGAAATAATTGAAACCATCCGCAAGCAGCGTGTTTCAGTACTGGTCGCGGTGCCGCGCGTGCTGCAATCGCTTAAGGAGAAGCTCGAACGTGATCTCGAAGATGAAGGTCATGCCGGGCAATTTCGCGAAAAGTTGCAAGCCGCAGAGGGCAAACACTTCCTGCACCGCTGGTGGATTTTCCGGCGCATCCATCGGAAGTTCGGATGGAAGTTCTGGGCCTTTATCTCTGGTGGCGCAGCTCTCGATCGCGACACTGAAGAATTCTGGGGACGCCTTGGCTACGCCGCGATTCAAGGCTACGGCCTTACCGAAACTACTTCTCTGATAAGCGTGAACCATCCTTTTCGCCTGGGCAAAGGCTCAATCGGAAAAGTGCTCGCCGGACGTGAGATCAAACTCGCACCGGATGGAGAAATTCTGGTGCGCGGCGGTGGAGTGGCAGCCGGCTACTTGAGCGGAACTGAACTTCATCCTGTTGCAACGGAGGACGGCTGGTATCGCACGGGCGATGTCGGCGAACTCGATTCCGCAGGAAATCTTTACTTCAAGGGAAGAAAGAAGGATGTGATTGTCACTCCCGCGAGCATGAACGTTTATCCCGACGATCTCGAAGCTACTCTACGCCGCCAGCCCGAGGTAAAAGATGCTGTGGTAATCGCATTGCCGCGAAATGGCAACGCGGAACCTTGCGCAGCGCTCATTCTGCGCGATACCACAACTGATCCTGAGCCCGCCGTGATGCGTGCCAACGAATCCCTGGCTGAATACCAGCGCGTTAACAGATGGATCGTTTGGCCAGAGGAAGATTTCCCCCGCACCTCGACGCAGAAGCCACTAAGGAACGAGATTCAGCAAGCTGTGCAAGCGAAGTTTGCGAAGCACTCTTCTAACCAAATGTCTTCGAGTCCGCTCGCGGAATTAATTGGACGGATCACAGGCCGAATGCCGGCGCGACTTTCACCGCAGATGAATCTCGAATCCGAATTAAACCTCAGTTCGCTCGATCGCGTGGAATTGTTGAGCGCGCTCGAAGACCGTTATCAGATCGACCTTAGCGAAACTCGATTCGCCAACGTAAATACCGTTGACGAGCTCGAACACATGTTGCATGGCAAGCTTCCGCAGCGAACGCCGTATCATTATCCGCGCTGGGTGCAACGCTGGCCGGTCACTTGGATCCGCGTCATAGTGCACTATGTGTTATTGTGGCCAGCAGTGTTCCTGCTGGGCTGGCCGCGCATACAGGGCCGGGGGAATCTGCGAGGAGTGCGTGGGCCGGTGCTGGTAATCTGCAATCACATCGGGGATCTCGATCCCGGTTTCGTGTTGACCGCTCTTCCCTTTTATCTGCGGCATAAGCTGGCAATCGCAACCGGAGGCGAGGCGCTCGAGATATTGCGCACTCCGCCCGCAACGCGAAGCTTCATCGGAAAAGTTTATGACCGCCTGAAGTGGACTTTGGGCGTGGCGCTGCTGAATCTGTTTCCATTGCCGCGCGAAGCCGGATTTCGCGGGAGCTTTGCCTATGCCGGCGAATCCGTCGATCGCGGCTACAGCGTTCTTGTGTTCCCCGAGGGCCGTCACACTACGGACGGGAAATTGCTTCCCTTCCGCGCCGGCATTGGCCTGTTGGCAAACAATCTGCAAATTCCGATTGTGCCCATGCGCATCGACGGACTATTCGAGGTGAAGCAAGCTGGAAAAAAGTTTGCCCCGCCCGGACAAGTCAAAGTAAAAATGGGTGCCCCGGTAAAATTTGTAGATCGCAACCCCGACGAGATTGCGAAAGAACTGCACCACATTGTCGAAAGACTATAAAATCGGTGCTTGCGACTGTCTGGACGTGCAAAATCAAATGCGGCCCAGAAAGGTGATTTCGCTGTATCCGGAGCATCCTTTCTCCGCAAGATCAAATGGCGCACCGTCCTCGGCTTAGCTATAATCCGGGCCATGAAACACACATGTCTGTTCGTTGCTGCGGTATTGTTCACCATGGTTTTCTGCTCGCTCACCAGCGCAGCCAAAACTGTGGTTGAGATGAAAGATGCCCAAGGCAAGAGCGTGGGAACGATCACCTTATCGGAGAGCGGAACCAAGGGTGTGGTACTCGATATAAAGGTGCATGATCTGGCTCCGGGCAAACACGGCATTCACTTCCATCAGAACGCCAAATGCGATGGTCCCGACTTCAAGTCTGCCGGTCCACACTTCAATCCAGACGGCAAGAAGCACGGCCTGGAGAATCCTGAAGGCCACCACGCCGGCGACATGCTGAACCTCATTGTCAAAGAAGACGGCAAAGCCACCATGAAACTCACTGACGCTGACGTCAATTTGAAAGATGCGAGCGACAGCCATTCACTCTTCAGCAATGGTGGAACAGCGCTGATCATTCACGCCAAAGAGGATGACATGAAGACTGATCCCTCGGGAAACTCTGGCGATCGCATCGCCTGCGGAGTGATAACGAAATAACTTTAGTAGCGCCGGCATCTTGCCGGCTGTCGCGAGGGCATCCTGCCCTCGCACTCTCAAAGCCTGGCTAATGGCCCGGACCTGCTGGCTGCGCCTTAGCCGGAGCTATGTCAACTTTAACCGCTGAGGTGTTCTCTTGTTTCCGCGTATCGACGGAAACCACACCGAAATCACCATTTGAATCCAACGATCGAACCGTCTGGGTCTCCCGAGTTGCACCACCAGTTCCCGGCCGCACAATGTCAATCGCCTGCTCGGTAACCCGCAAACCGTCGCTAGGCTGCCCGGGGTTTCGTTGCTCAATTTCCTTATCAATGGATTGCACATCGTTATCGCCCTTGCGATGAACCGTCGTTACCCGCTGCTCAAGGCGCAGGCCATCCATCGGAGAGGCAGGGTCGCTTGCATAGGTCTCCGTGGTAGCACGTTTCTCTCCGGCAGCATTCTGCAATTCTGTACTAACTGTCCGCGCAACGACGGACAGGTTGCCGTCAGTCCCCGGCCGCAGCACACTCTCGTCTTTTGTGCGATTCTTGCCGTCGTCCTTAATTGTCCCTTCTCTAACCTCACTCACTTGCCAGTTGCCATTGGAATCAGGCAGTAAAGTAGATTTGCGAAATTCAACATTGTGCTCGCTCGTCTTGGTTTCGCGCTCCGTGCTCTGCATGGATGCTGTCAAGCCGCCATTCGCTGACGGCGTCAGCAGCGTGCTCTTAGTCTCCTGCACAGTTGGACTGATTTGCCGAACGTCCTGAACTTCGCGCTGAACCACCCGCAAAGCACCATTCGCGTCAGGGTCCGAGGTTGAGCGCGTGACCTTCACCTCACCTCCGGGCAAACTGCGCTTCTCCTCTTCGGTCACCTGGACCAGCGTTTTACGGCCATCGGAATCTCTGCCAAAGCTGCGCTCGATGGTCCGCACTGTGTTGGCGTCAACTCTTACCGTTTCCTTTTGTACATCCAAGTAGGGTGAGTAGCGCCCGTCAGTCCCCAACGCCTGGATACTTTGATTATCAAGGGTACGTCCGTCAGTCTGGGTGTGGGTTTCTGAAGTCCTGGTCGGATTTAAATTGCTGGGAAGTTGCTGCTGAGTGGTCGCCGTCCAGGATTGGGTTGAGTCATCGTTCGACGCGGCAGCCCCGCTCGGCGCTTGTCCAAATGCAAAGCCTGAAGACAAGTGTACCGTCAGGGAAAACAACAAAAGGCTGTGGAAGAGCGAGAAGAGAAGGGATTGAAAGTCGAATTTCATGAAACCTCACGCGCCCAGCATGCAGACATTGGCAAGAACAGGCCCCTTAATGTCAGAATAAACCTTAACGCCGAACCGTTTCTAGTCGTGCGCTGTAAACTGTGGGGACCCGCACGGAAGCAGTGTGGTAGGAATCGCAGCAGCAGTCGCGAAAAAGGTTGCTCATTTCGAAAGCTTTGATCGCTGCAAGTAAGCAGGCTAAGGGACACGCTCTGATTCACTGGCAAGAACGACCCGCGGCGGATAAAACTATAGTTACGGAGAGGTGGCCGAGTGGTTGATGGCACCGGTCTTGAAAGTCGAGGCGTCCTCGTATCCTACCTAGAATGAATAGCTTACGGGGAAGTAAAACGACATAAATTGGGGTTATTTGGGGTTAATTGCGGTTCGTGGTCAGCTTATTGGTCAGTGAATGCGTTTCGGACCTCGCTTCGGTAGAAGTACGCGCTTTATCGCCTCGCTCATCTTGCGACCGGTGACTTCCCGGTAGATTCTTTCGATGGTGGTTTCTTTGTTCCGGGCCATTGGAGCACCCCACGCCTCAAAATGCTACACCTGAGATGCGCGACGCACGAAACGTGACAAATTACCTCACCCTTCCCGGTAACCTCGCTCAAACCCGCGCCAATCACCTGTTCGTCATGCAACGAACATGTCGTTTCATTACCTCAATTTTTCCGCGTAACAGGCACGACAGTTATCTAGCGCGACGAGCGTCGCGCCGGTAGGATCGACACAGTAAGCGGACCACAGATGAGCGTCAACTCACACTGTGGCCCTGACCAAAAAAGCACACAGGAGGTGCTCAGATGGCTTCTCAAAGTCTACCAATTCTTTGTCCCGCTTGCGGTGGTCACGACCTAAAACCTCACAACGAAGTTGCTCAGTGTCACGATTGCGGACACGTCATCGAGCCGGCAACCACAGCCGGAGGTGTGGTGATGACCCGAGACCAAGAATTGGAGCGAGAATCCCGAATGAGAGACGTGATGCGATATTGGAACCTGTGGAGAGCGAAGTACGGATCGTCCGCATCTCCTGTTAAAGAGCGTCCGGGTTTCCACTTTAAGACCGGGAGCGATAATGATTTCTGGTTTCATTGGGAGGCTGCGTTTGAATCGGGTGACTTTAGCATCTTCGCCGACTTCGAAGAGGAAAGCGAACCAGAAGAGGAACCACAGCAAGAAAAGCGATGGGGTGATCCCGGCTTCTGGGATGATTTCGGTCGCCAGTATCGGGAAGCGGAGGATCGTGAGCAAGGTCGTCGTCGGACTAACACTTCGGGCATAAATGCCACAAGTGTTTCAGCCTTGCGAACACTCGGCGTCAAGCCGGACGCAACCCGCGAGGAGATTCGATCAGCCTATCGCGCACTCGCGCTGAAGCATCATCCCGATCACGGAGGCTCTGTGGAGCGGATGCGCGAGATCAACCTTGCATACGCGGCTATCGTAGAGTGATCAAAATGGCTCAGACAGCATCAGGCGGTAAGGGTAGAGTTGGGTCAACGTAAATCCCCCAAAAGGAAAATTCTATGTTGACGCCACACCAATCCCGATTGGCCGAACAAGCGAGCACCGAAATGGATCCAGGAAAATTGATGCATCTGATCGCTCAGCTTTGCGACACGTTCCATAGCGAGCGTGAGGAGAATCGTCAGTCCCGAAGAGGATGCGCTGAAGACTGTAGAGAATATTGAGCCGCCGTTAAGGCTCGCTATATAATGCGGGCCATGCCGCGTGAGTTGGTGTGGATCGACCAACCGCGTTTTCGTGGTTGGGGATGCTCACAATGTGAATGGGTCTTCAGCTCTACAGGTCCGCCTATCGGAAAGACTTTCGATGAAATGATGCGGAAGTTTGAGTCCAGACGCGACGAAGAGTTCGCCTTGCACACTTGCGCTAAACACCCGCGAAAACCAAAATCCGGTGAGATCACATGATCCGAGGGGTGAAGAGCCGTGGCCTTCGGGTCACGGCTTTTTTCTTTATCTAAGCCGATCTCTTAACGATGCGCCCCGTTGAAGTCGATTTGAGTGTGGCCGTCCCCTTGTTCACAGCTTGATTGATTTTCTTAGTCAGCCGCTTCAAATCACTGTGACGGATGTCACCGAAGAACGATCCATTGAACGTGTGCGATCCGCCTGAACCACCACCCATCATTCCCGATAGATGCGGTCCAAGCGCGGCGGCGATCTTTGCCATTGATTCAGGATGATCGAGGGGAAGAACAGCCTCAGAGGCGTTACCACCACCCACGGCATCGCCAATCAAAGCGAGTGTCTGAGAATTGACCAACCCTCCACCCGCGAGCCGGGTCGTCGTTGTAGCTGGACCCGAGGCCGCGCCACTTCCTGATGTCTGAATACCGGACACACCTGTTCCCTGATACGATCCACCACCACCGCCCGATGACGAGCTACCGGAACCGGCAATCGCCGCGCCTCCGGCAGTCACACCAGCACCCACAGCGAGAAGGATTCCAGCGGCTTCAAAATATTGTGCAGCGACGGAAGGTTGAAGCGACGCGAGCGCGGCGAAGCCGAGGCCGAGATCATACATACCTTGCACGAGAGCACGCTCGCCGATCTGTTCAATGATCTGTCCGGTCGCCGCTTTCATGGCCTGACCGATGCTCGCTTCTCCTGTGACAACCTTCGCAAGCGCGGCTCCGTATGCGTCGCCGAATCCCTCTTCGGCTTGCGTCAATGCCTTGGTCATGTTGAGCATGTCTGACAGGCTCTTCGCCGCTGCCTCCGGCGCTTTCCCAAAGTTGTTGAGCTTTGTCTGTAACGCGACAACCTGATCTCCGGCGTTATTCAACTGAACATTGGTGACACCGGCTTCTTTTTGCAAAGCCATAAAGTTATCGACGGCAACCTTTACGGCTTGTGTGAGTTCATCCTTCGTCTGCTGTCCGAAGTAGTGAGCGGCCTCAGCGGCCTTCGCTAACCCGGCTGACACTTTGTCCAAGGTTGCGGTCAACGGAAAATCGGACGACTTAGGGAAAGCAGACAACACGGCTTGCTGAATCTTTGCCGCTGTTTTCTCAGCCGCTTCGTACTCCTCCTCATTCATCTGATCGACGGTCTTGATGTACTGCTCGTGATACTTCTGTTCCGCTTCAAGCTTTGCCTTTGCTGTATCCACCGCGATCTGTTTATTCACGGTTGCGATCTGTGTCAGGCGTCTTTGTTCCTCTGTGTCGAGGTCGCGCTTATTGTCCGCGATGTTCTTCTGTTGCGCCTCGACCTTCGCGGCTTCGGCTGCATCGTGCGCCTGATACGCCGCGTTCAGCCGGAAGGACAGGCCGATCCGCACAAGTAAACTATCCTGTACCTCCAGCGAAGCATTTTGCTTTTGAAGGTTATCGTTCAGTTCCTTAACACGCTTCGCGGAGTCGTCGTTGATGCGGTCAATCGCAAGCTGTTTTTCTGACTCACCGACTCGATCAAGAGCAAGCTTCGCTTCTGCTAACAGTTCGTTTTCCTTACCGTGTTGCACGTTCAGGTTTGCGAGCGCGGCCTCAGCGGCTTTCATCTGATCGGTATAAATGAAGGTCGTATCAATGAAGTCGGTGACCTTCTCCGTCAATTTCACCACAGCGTCGATAACGAACAGGATGGCGGTCGCACTGAACGCGGCTGATAGAGCTTCGCCTACACCCGGTACTGTGGCGATGAACGACGTAACGTGTCGAGGGAGATGGACACCAAAGGCTTCACCTAACAGCATCGCTTCGCCGCGAGCTTCGCTAATCGAGACCTTCGACTTTCCCATTGCTTCGTCGATCTCGCCTCCGGCCACAGTGGCCGTCGTCCCGGCTTCGTCGAGCGCGGTATCTAATTGACCGACATTCTGTGAAGCGCGGGTCATGCCCGATTCTATTTTGTCGTTCAGGCCATCTATGCTTTTATCCAGCTCGGTCATGTCGCCCATGAAATTCACGACGGCGTCGCCAATCTGGACCCCGGCTGCGGTATCTGGCATAATTTTGTCCTTTCAAAAATCGCATTAGAAGCGATATGAGCGCGTTTCTCTAAAGTGATGGGGCCTGAGTACCTTCCAATTTTGCGGCCTGTTCGAGCTTCCGCATACCGTAGAAGCGCCACAGTTTCATCAGGCAAAGGTTCGTCGCCTTCACATCCTGTGGCCCAGCCGGCGCGAGGTTGCGCGTCAGCTCGACCGCTTCGCGTGCAATGCTGATGGATTCACCATCAAAGAATGCGCTCACCAAACCTTCGACAGCTTCCGCAGTGGGAAGAGGCATCTTCACCGGCTGAACCTGTGACAGCTTTACGTTCTCGCGACCGAGTTCACAAGTCTGCTTCAAGAGAAGCGCGACCTGTTCCTTGCGAATATTCTCGATCTGCTCGATGCGTTGATTGAGCAAGCCACAGAGTTCTTTGTATTGTCGAAGTTGTTTCCAAGGTCGGAAGATCATGTTAGTTGTTGTCCTTCTCACTCGACTGCGGAAAATTGTTGGCGTTTTGGTTGGGTGCTTTGTCGCTCGGGTTGGTCTTCACCGGCGACTGCACTGGTGCCTGATTTTGAGGTGCTTTGTGATTCTGCATAATGGTTCACCTTTTCTGTTCTGTGAGGGAGGGCCGGTTTCATCGGCAGGTAACCTACCGGCCAGAGGCGAAGACGGGTGAAAGTCCCGCCTGCCGAGAGGCTTATTAACGAAACTCTGATCTAATTTCCATGCCGTTCTCACGACAATCTTCCCGATGTTCAGCTCGCAAAGTGGACGATAAGTGGCGGAACTTTTTTATTGGAATCTGCTTCGACTGAAAAAGTTCAAGGAGTCCGCGAAGACGAATGATGCGATCTTCGGAGCGGCGAAAGAACTCCTTCCGCGCTGATTGGGCATCGTGAAGCTTCACCGTAATACCTGTTCAACTTTCTCAACGGCTCGCTTCTGCGCAAGGATCGTCAGATCGCTTGGAACGGAACGCTGTTCGTCGAGATAGGCTTCGGCAATCCTGACCAGCTTCGGCATCTCGGTCCTGATCTCAGCAAGTCTTGCACGCACGATGTCGAGCAGGCCGGGTTTGTGTTCCATCGTCGGTCGGTCGAGATGCCGGGTTGCATTGGTCGCGAAGTCATAGCCGAAGATTTTCGTTAAGTTCCCCTCGCGCTGTTCCCGCGACATGCCGTTGTTCGGTTCCTTCGCAAAGTCGGCAGCGGCGAGGAGTTCACGGTCGCGTTCCTCAAGCCGAAATTCTTCCGCCGTCGCCTCAGATAGTTTTTCGGGTGCGTTGCTGCGAAGATAAAACTCTGTGTTATAGGTCTTCATCTCCCGAGCGTGCATGGTGCAACCGGCGACGATTGCGATCAACGGTTGCTGACAGTAATTACAATTACGAGAGCGATGTGGTTGCGGCTTCGCAACCTTCGCCGCCGATTGTATTTCGTTTACCTTCCGTGTAATCTCTTTCGGATCGAGACCCATCGGAAGGGAAAAATTCATCTCCGACATCTTCATCCTCCATCAAAATTTCGGTTGTGGTTCTGAGCAGGCGCATGGGTTATGGAAGCTTCCCCATCTCCGCAAGTGTGCGAGCGTCTTTCTCGCTGATCCACGGTGAGTGCTTTTTCCATCGAGCGCCGATCGCTTCCGTGATTGATGCCGGTTGCCTCACATCGCGTTCGGGTTTCTCGCCGATCACGTAACAGGCGTCGCGATAGTTGAAGCGACTGTCTTGCATGACGGTAAGGATTTGTTCATCGCGAGACTTGCTGTCGGCCTCGCTGAAGTTCTGACGACCGCCGTTCTTCCGGTCGATCTTGAGCTTCACGCCGGACGCTTCACAGATCGACTTGATATCGCTGAGGAACTTTTCCTCGGTCTCAGTCGTGCGCGTCGGGAACTTCAGACCTTTCTTCGCTCCCGCGTATATCAATGCTTCTGTCATCTCTTGAATGGTTTGCATTTTGTTCCTCCAAAAATCGTTGTCTTAGTGATTCGTAAAACTTGCCGTACTTCGCTTCGGTTGCCCTGAACACGTTCCCCGGATGGTCAATCCAAAGAATCCCACACCTGTGACAGGTCCCACTCGAGAAATAAAACTCGCGTTCGTTCATCGGACAATTCATTGACCGGCCCTCAGCAGGGCGACCAAGCTCCGATCCGAGGGCCGAGGTCGCCATACTCAGAATAGGTCCGCGTCTACCTCTGTGACCGACATTACAGATTGCTTGACCGAATCGAGGTCGAGGTCATGCTTGGCACATAGGAGCACCAGATCGCACAGTAGTGCGGCCTCTTTGCGGCGTTGTTCGCGCTTCTTCTCGTATGCCCAAGGACGTTGCGGACCGTACATCTTTTGCAGTGCGCGGCGTTCCCGGCGTGACAGTGTAGCCATATCAAAACTCCAAGTTCGTAGCGGGTCCGTCGTCGAAGTCGTTTTCTTCGGGTTTGTGTGGAAGGTCCTTAGCGATTAGGTAGCACAGAGCAAGCTGTGTCGCGAAATGTTTGGTCGCGTACTCTGCGTATTCGTCATCAGTGAGGAGAACGCACTCGTCCCGACTTTTTACCGGGTAATCCTGTGCGACAAGGTCGATAATCAGTTTGCAGTTCTTCTCTACGGTCTTCACTCCATCGGCGACGGCGCGATCATAAGCAGCTCTCGCGAGGCGTGCTCTACGAAGTTTTTGTATAGCATCCTGAACGAGGCTCATTCGATAACCTCAGCATCGGCGACCGGCGCGGGTAAGAATTTGTCGTGTCCATCCCTGAACGTAATGTTGATGACCGGAGGCGTGTAATTCGTCTCGCCGGTGAGAACGATGGCTTCTTTCGGAAAGAGTCCAAGCAATTCACAGCGATGCTTCACCACAGAGAGCAAGAGCTGAATCCGTTTCGCGTCGGTCATTGTTCCCGCTTCGATGCGGTCTTCGAGTTCGTCACAGCGTTCGAGTTCGATGCGAAGGTGAAGCTGTAGCTCCTCCTGGGTTATCGCCTTCAGCTCGTCGGCGAGGTGCTCCTTGATGTACTTCGCGAGTGTCTGACGACACCATCCGGTCTCGGCAAGAATTTGTTGCTTGGTTTTCCCCTCGCGCAACTTTACGGCGACGATGGCGACATTTTCAGAGATCGTGGGTTCGCTCATAAAAATGCTTTCCTCGCGAGTTCGTCGATGAATTGTTTGTATAACTCGATGTCGGCGCTAAAAAGTTCTTCGCACAAGTCCTGCCAGTAATCCATCATCACGCGGCGATAGTGCCACTGTCGGCGCGGCGTGCGATGAATGATGGCACCGACTCGCCACAGTTCGGTGATGCGAGGGTCTGTCACTGGACGCTCTCCTTCGCAAGCTGTTCGATCCAAGCTTCGAGATCGGGTTGACGGAAGCGGAGATGTTTGCCGATGCGGAGGAAAGGAACAGGGAGTTGCTGTCGTGCGCGAGTCCGCTCGCGAGTTTGCTCATAGAGCTGACCCGGCTTGAGCTTCAGGAATTTTGCGGCTTCTGTGAGCGTAAGAATCATCACGCCTCCGTAACTACCGCGAGTATTTCCGCGCAACGATTTCCAGCGCGAATCTCCACAAGGTTGTTCTCAACGAGCCACTGAAGAGCTTGCTCGAACTCAGCGTCGGTCGCGCCGGAAATTGCGGCTCGGACAACTGTCTTGTATTGCACGCCTATGCCGAGTAGGCGTGAGCGAATCGACAGCTTGATCCGATCTAACCTGATTTGTTCTTTGGTGTTCATTGTGTTGCTCCTTTTCAATACTTCGGCGCGTCATCTTCGACTGCCGGTTGCTCGATCAGGTCTTTCTGTTTCGATGTCTTTGTGGTCTTCCACTCTTTTTTCCAAGCCGTCACAGTTCCTTGTGCGACCTTCAGGTTTTCCCGTACTTTGTCTGACGTGACTCCCTTCTCGAACATCGAGAAGGCTAGAGCCTTCTGAGAATCGCCGGAAGAGTCCCGCACGGCGCTAATCCATTCCAACTTTCCGTTTGTCTCGATCAGCTCAACCGATAGGCTGTGAGCTTCCTTCACCGGCTGTCGCGCTTTGTCAAACGTGAGCGCAAATTTCAATCCGTCCTGTCCGCGATAACCGTTTTCCCAGAAGAGTTGAATCGACTTGTCGAGAAGGTCCTCACTCTTACTGTGGCCGCGCTGAAGGCCGGTTTTCCCATCGTGCATCAAGAAGAAAAGAGCGATTCCGTACTTGTTGCGCAACAGCCGGAACCATTCACAGAGAACAAGCCATTCTGATTCGTCGTTTGTCGCGATGTTTGCGAGCGTCGAGATGGAATCGAGGACGAGAACTTCAGCCGTGAAGGCGACAATCGCTTCTTCTATCAATCGGCGACCTTCGTCTGTCATGAGAGACGGAATTCGCGAATCAGGTTGATCTTCTGGGGTGATGACAGCAAAGTTCTCGTTATCACCTACCAGAGTGCGAACTCGTTCCTGCATCTCATCACCTGGCAGTTCACCTTCGACGTACAGAACTCGGAACTGTCGCGTCGCTTTCCACTGAAGAAATTCCTCTCCCGTAACGAGCGACCCACAGAGACCGAGCATGAAGGCGGTCTTGCCGACGCCGCGAAAAGCGTGTGCTTGGATAATTGAAGATGTGTGAAAAACCGGATAACACCCGGCAGTCACCATTAGCGCCTCGCGCTTCTTGTAACTCTTCTTCAAGAACTGAGACGCGGTTGAGATGACGAGAGGAGCGTGAGGTTCGTCTTCAGTTGAATGTTTTTTCTTCAGAACCTCCGCGATGGTTAAGTTCCCGTAGGTATCAGCACCATGCACCTCAACCCACTTATCGCGCATCAACCCGGAAGATCGGAACACCCGGTCAATTAGTTCGGCGTTCGGTCCAATTTTGTGAACGAGGATTCCACAGAGAGCTTGATCGGCCTCCGACTGTGAGGGATAACCAAACCCTTGCCACTCTCCGCGCATGAGTGACTCGAACTTTCCTTTTGCAGAATGCACCACATTCGCGGATGTGACACTCGCCGATGGTTTCTTGCGAGCCGGGTCGAGAGTTTCGAGGTCCGCAAAGAAGTCCTCGGGAAACTCGTTAACGGTTTTAGGGAACGCGCTCATAGACACCTTCCGGTCACAGTAAAGAAACGTCCACCTTGATAAATTTCAACGCGGCCACAACGGCGGCGTCCGGGTGGAAGCTTGCCTCTGCACCACACATGAATCCCTTCACCACTCGGTGAGAACTCTGTGTAGCTGTTCAGTCGATTGATAGCATCGAGACACCATGACTCAATCGTTGTCGCTCTGAACTCGCGACACACATGATCGAAGTCGATTCCTATCCATGGTTCAGGGATATTGCAGCCGATCCCGTCGAACTTTGGGAGAGCAGCGATGACTGAATCAAAGGAACTCCACGTCGCCCGATTGTTCGACTCAGCCGGAGCGCCGTCAGGTTGAAAAGGAATTTTCGTAACCCGGCCATCGCGAGGGATGGCGCGGTAGTTCACGAAGAGAGGTTGAACGCGGAGTTCCTCGGGGAATTGTTGGTAATCGTGCTTCATCTCTAATATAAAAACACTTTCTAGGAAGTCCGCTCCGAATTTTGTTTTAGCCTTTTGTTTTAACGTTCAGATAACAACGTAACCGAGGCCGGAGTGGTCATTCCGAAAAGTGAAGGCAGGGATGCGTGTGATAGGTTTCCTACCATCATGGTAGAGAATCGAGCATCGGAGTTGGATCGGACTGATAGTCCGAATAGTCGGACTTAAGTCGGATGGGTTGCACAGTGCGCGAGTCCAGTGTTCCGTCCGATTATTCAAAATCGGACGACTGGACTTGTGTATAGAGTCCGGTCCGATTTGTGGTGCGCCGGGTTAACACAAATTAACCGCAACCATTGGTTTTTACAAACTCAATGTCTATCAGATCAATAGACATTAAGTTCTTTGGTCAGTCCTGTGGTCAGCAATTCGCGACTTTGGCGGGAAAATGCGAGGTTTGTACCGGTTCTTAGAGCCGATGGCGACTGTAAGCTGTTGATAATTAGTTACTTCGCCGTTTCAGCCTCAAGAAGCTTCATTCCGGCTTCGAGCGCGACACGGTCGTTCTCGATGTAGTGAGCCATCGTCACAGACATGTTCTTATGCCTCAGGATGCGGCTTGCAGCGATGGGATTACCCGTCAGCCGGGTCACGATGCTCGCTGTGCTTCGGCGAGCCTTGTAGAGGCCGACAAAGCGATCTCCGAGGATCGGCTTGAACACGCGACGGCTGTAGTCACGGACCCTAGCAGGCTCGTCACCTACGCCATTCGGAAACACCCAAGTATCAGGAGCCGGGTTACCGGACTTCGCACGCCACAGAGCCGCGTACAGCCTCACCGGCGCGATCAGGGGAATGTCATCGACCGACTCCGGCGTCTTGCAATCACCCTCGATGCCATGCACAACGGCGCGACGAATGCAGATCAGGTCATCTGTGATGTCACCCCACTTCAGGCCAACGATCTCAGATGGCCGGAGTCCCTCGAATCCCGCGAGCGCGAGCATCAACTGTGCATCGACGTGATCGTGAAGCTTGCTGATCGAATCTTCAAGCTCACCGAGCGAGTAAGCAGCCGTCGCCGCTGGAGTCCTGATCTTCGAGCTGACGGAATGCGCGTCGTGGATCGGGTTGAACGCGATCCCGTATTTCGTCTTGCCGATGGCGACGGCGTGGGAAAAAATCCCGCTGCATAGACTTCTTACATGATTGTAGGAGTTGCGGTTGAGCTTGCCACTCAGCTCCGTCAGGAACTCTGTGGCCGTCTCCGTCATGTACTCGCTCAGCGCGGTCTCGCCGAAGTGTGGCGCGAGCCATCGCTTCCACAGGTGAACGTATCCGGTCACTGTGGACGGTCGTTTGTCGGCCTTCAGGAAAGGCAAGTACACCGATTCCCAGAAAGCAGCGACGGTCACCGGCGCGTTCTTCGGCTCAGTCTTCACGAGCTTCAGCTTTTGTTCGAGCGCGAGATTCTGAACGGCTGCGGACCTCGTGTTCTTGTGAGCATCATCGTCCTTGTCACAGAGGTACACGCTCACTCGTTTGCGATTCGCGCCGATGCCGGTTCGATATTTGAGGTAGAATTTCTCAGATGCTTCGTACACACAAACCCGATGAATCGAGGCGCGAGGCTTGCGGTTACGTTTCACTAACTCTGTGGTCGATGCCCGTTTTTGTTTCATGCCAAGATTGTATCTGGTCAGTAAAACGGTCAGTAGATAACGAAAGTAACCGGTCCGAAAGTCCTTGTAAGTAGTTGGAAATAAGCTATTTCGGAGAGGTGGCCGAGTGGTTGATGGCTCCGGTCTTGAAAACCGGCGTACCCGAAAGGGTACCGGGGGTTCGAATCCCTCCCTCTCCGCCATTACTTTTGTTATCTTTCACTTGCAAGTCGGTGATACCTACTACTGACACTCAGTTTTAGTGAGGAGCTCCGATGGCAAACCGAGATGTCACCTCAACAAACTAGTCCAAACCCCACAGGGACGGCGGTATTGCCCTCTTGCTGGCCGCGAACGGGGCGTACGCCCGACATTGGTAATCGTTAACGGGCAGGAAGAACGCCATTCCGAAGGTGCGTATTACATTTCGTGGTATGAGGGCAAGAAGCTTGTCAGGAAAAGCGTCGGCAAGGACGGGCAGGATGCGGCATTCGAGCGCTCGCGCAAGCAGGCCGAACTCAATGCGGCCAACCATGGAGTACCGGTTACCGAACAGCCGCAGGACGGTTCCGGCAACGGTCGTCGTTCGCTCGCAGCAGCGGTTACCGAATACCTTGCCCACATAAAGCTGAACAAAAAACATAAGACCCATGCGGCGTACTCAACCGCTCTGAAATACTTCCTCGAATCCTGCAAGAAGCCCCATTTGGAAGACATCGACCGTAGAGACCTGTTGAAGTTCTCGGCATTTCTGCGAGACGAGAAGAATCAAGCGCCGAGGTCCGTGCACAATAAATTTTCAAACGTGTTGGGTTTTCTGCGCTCGCAGGGAATTACTGAAAAAATCGTCAAGAAAGAAGATTGGCCGCAGTATACCGAGGAGGAGACTGAGGTCTATGAGCAGGCCGAACTGGATACGCTGTTCGCGGCCTGCGATGCAGAAGAGCGTCTGTGGTTTGAGTTCTTCCTGATGACTGGGATGCGTTCAAGAAAGGCGATTGCCGCAGAGAGACGCTGAGCGCCGTCTTCAGCGTGTCGTCGAACACCGCATCGCCCGTGGTGTTGGCAAAATCGGCGAGAACGATGGTGTCCTTATCTGTCAGTGGCTTGCTTCGATGCGACCGATAGTAAAGTCCGCCCGCTACGAGCAAGGAGAGGAGCAGGACGGGTACCGCAATCTTCCAAACCTTCGCAAGCCGAGCCGCTGGCACAGGCACCGCCACCGTGCCTGAGCTTGCCGCAGAACTGCGTCCACTCTCGCTGTCTCGCTTCAGCCGCAACAACTCGGAATGCATGTCGGAGGCGTGCTGATAACGAAGTTCACGATTTTTCTCCAGCGCACGGATGATGACCCGTTCCAGATCGGGCTGCATGTCGGGGTTCAGTCGTAAAGGAGGCAGCGGAGCACGGTTCATGACCCCGTCGAAGATAACCGCTGTACTCTCACCACGGAACGGCAACGTCCCAGTCGCCATTTCGTAGAGAACGGCACCGAACGAGAACAAATCCGTTCGTGCGTCCAATTCCTTAGCACGGACTTGCTCCGGCGGCATGTAGGTGATCGTTCCCACAGCCGTTCCCGGACTCGTCAAGTGCTCGGCACTCGATTCGACAGTCGCCTGCGACATGCCCCCCGCCGCTCCCATCGCCGTGCTTCCCACCGGGATAACCTTCGCCAATCCAAAGTCCAGAATTTTCGCGTGTCCACGCTTGGTCACAAAGATATTGGCAGGCTTGATGTCGCGGTGAACGATGCCAGCAACGTGAGCGGCGTCGAGCGCGTCGGCGATGTCGATCGCGATGGGGAGAAGAACGTCCGCTTCCAGCGGACGCCCCGCAATACGGTGTTTCAGAGTCAGCCCGTCCAGAAACTCCATGACGATGAATGGCTGACCATTTTGCTGGCCGATTTCATGGATCGTGCAGATATTGGGATGGTTCAGTGCAGAAGCCGCCTGCGCCTCACGCTGGAAGCGGGCCAATGATTGGAGGTCTTTGGCTACTTCATCGGGCAGAAACTTCAGCGCGACGAATCGGTGTAGCGTTACGTCCTCAGCCTTATAGACCACGCCCATGCCGCCACCGCCCAACTTCTCGACGATGCGGTAGTGCGAGATGGTTTGGCCGACCAAAGGACGAAGCTCGCGCCAGACGCGACAATACTAGGGCGCAAGCCGCAGCAAGTCAATGAAAGCCGTGGAGTTGGCGACAGTCAAAAGGATCAACAACATTGACGTGCTCGTGAGCAAAGGGCCGGGATCTTGTGTCCGTTGTTGCATTGAGTAACACTTCTCCGCACGCAATACCCATAGACAAGCCTTGAACAATCTGGGATTCTAAGCATGCATCAAGAGCGGGGTGCCCACGCGGCATCTCCGCCAACCGAGGACAAAACAGCGTTCCACGGTGGTCGCCCACTAGGGCAGATGCGGCAGGTGGAAAGGACCTGCAAACAAGATCACATGAAAATCGAAGCCAAGGCCACGCCCGACGTATTGGTGCGTAATGAAGGCACTCTATTTTTGTTCTGCCCACTGACACCACGAGCAAAGGAATGGATCGACGAGCATGTTCAATCCGATGCCCAGTGGTTTGGAAACGCTCTCGTGGTTGAGCATCGCTATGCGTGGGGATTGGCCGAGGGCATGAAGGACGAAGGGCTGGTGCTCGCATGACTGCATACCGAAGTAGGGTGGATCAAGTTTCACATGGAGCCCGGAACCGGAGGGAAAATGTTTACGTGTGAGCGGTGTGGCGTAAATTCAGCAGACGGTTTCATCATGCCCGATGGAACGCGGTTCTGTACGCCGTGCGCGATGCCAACGGACAATGTCGATCAGAATTCGCTGTCGGCGGTGGCTCAGGCGAAGACTGTGCAAGAAAAGATCGATGCTTGGCGGAACTGCAACGGAGTCCAGCAATCGTCAAAGAGTAACGACAGCGGCGAATCGCGGGGATCAGGAAATTCTAGGAGTATCTTAAGAAGAATCATCAGGCGATTTGCAAGCGGCTTGGTCACGAGTCACTCGACGTCACACTTGCGTATCTCAAAGGCAAGCACGCCGGATCCGAAGAAGCTCAGGAGCATGCGAACAGCAGCAGCCTGGCGCTCGAAGCATTGCAGTTGGTCGAGTCAGAGGCAGAGGGGACACCAGAAGAAGGGGATCTAAGGCTCGCAAAGGGGGAGCCGTGGCTTAATGGCTGCCGGTACTTCGCTTGAAGAGCAGAGCTGGGCTTAGCTAAGCTCAGTTCAACAATCGCGAGGACTCTCCGGAGCACTACACTTTTGGGCGACAGGAAAACGCAATGAAAATGATGCTAGCGGACTGTCGAGTTAAGGCCACGATAGACGTGATTCGGGGTAAGTGGAAGGCGATCATCATCAAGGCGCTTAAGGATCGCAATCTCGGCTACGGAGAATTGCGCCGCCTGGTTCCTGAGCCTAGCAAGAAGGTTCTCACGGATCATCTTCGAGAACTGGAAAAGGACCGAATCGTCTCTCGTACCGCATCAGGCGGAAGAGTTGTCCGCACCGAATACGCAATCACCGAATATGGTCGCACTCTCATCCCGGTATTAGCGGTCATGCGCGCTTGGGGAAAGATGCACAGGGAACTGGTGCTTGGCTATCCAAAGGAAACCGATAACGATGCAGACCCCTGCATTCCTCCTACTAAATCGGCCGAATCAGCCGCGATGGCTGAAAAGAAGCGCCTGAAGCGACATCTTGCAGTCAAGCATTTTAGGGAACAAAAAAGTGCCTTCTTGAACGCCGACGCTCGTTTTGGGATCATCTCGTTTGAGATGGAGTAGCTACGCTTCGGGAGCGGATAATGCCAACCAACTTGACACCCGGCCAAATGAAGGAGTTCGTTAGGCAGCACTTCGAAGATTTCGTGAACAAGCGAAATGCGGCGGTGATCCAAAAGAACATGACACCGGATTTCTACGATCACGATGGACCCGGTGGACAACCAATCGATCTGGCTGGTGACGAACAGATGATGGTCGGCATGTACAAGGCAATGCCGGATCTGCAATTGACAATCGAAGAGATGATCGCCGAGGGCGATAAGGTCGTGTGCCGCAACACGTGGCGCTGGACCGACACGTCCGGGAAAAAGATGCAGTTTCACGGATTCGTGCTCTGGCGCTTTGAGGGAGACAAGATCGCCGAGCGTTGGGCTACGGTTACGCCACCTTCCGAGGGAGCTTCGTGGGCTGCCGCACCAAGGCTGGCTGGCAGGACGTGCGTGTTGTGTTCTTCAAAACGAGCCTCAACACCGGAAGGTGCTACTGAACCGGTGGATTCACCGGGGAGTGCAGCTGATCCAAAACGCTGAGCCGATGAGTCGAGCGCCGCCTATCCCACCTCAGTGGGCCGACGCTGAACTGGGCGTGTAGCTGTCCTGAACGACAATTTTGGCGCGGACGGTTTTGCCGTTGGAATCGACGATTTGGAGCGGTCCCCCAGTCTTCGGGTCGATGAGTTCGACTCGTACAGTGCGGGGAGAGTTCATATCGAGGTTGCTGGAAGAGGTGTAAGTAATGACGTATCTCACTTTTAGGTTCTCCAGCATGTCGTCATAGATTGGTGCGAGATCGAGCGTATTTTCCGGAATGTAGGCGCGGCCTCCGGAAGCTCTGGCTAGCTCTTCCAGGGTCTTTTCTGCCTGGTTCCAATCAATGCGAACCATTGGACCCACGTGAGCGTGAAGCTCGGCCGCTTGGCGCAAAACCTGCATCAGGCCGAGGACATAAATCGGAGTACCAGATGCTTGAGCGGCGTTCAAGGCGTCTTGATAGCTGGCTTTACTGAAGGTATCAATACCGGAAGAAATCAAGAGAATCGCCTTGCGTCCGTTGAGCGGATGCATTTGCCCTAGCGTGAAGATAACCGCGTCGTAGAGATTGGTTTCCGAAAGCTCGGGCGTGCCGAGCCTCAGGCATAGGGTCTCGAAGGATAATTTGTCACGTGAGAACCCGCTCAAGTTTTGTACGTTATCACTGTACTTCCAGGCTGCCATACTGTCGTTCTGGCTGAGTTCATCCACCGCGCGTTGGCAAGCTCTGGAGACTTCTTCGCCGAGATCCCGGTTCAGTCCGGGGGAATGCCCGCCAAATTCCATGAGCAATCCCAGGGAAACTGGAGCGTGTTCAACATCGACCGTCGCATTCTGCTGCCGGACACCATTCTCATACACGACGAAATTCTCGCGACGGATGTTTGGTATGAAGTACCCGTTTGGATCCTGCACAAGCAACTTAATGGTCACCGTGCGCGTGGCGGGATCGAAGTGAATTTCGGTTTTCTGGTTGCCCTGTTTGCCCTTGAATAGCGGCTCGGTCGCCCGACTCGGCACCTGGAGCTGCCCCCCAGTTGGCCTCTCAGAATCCTGCGATTTGCTTTTGGATGCTTCCGCACGCAAACTCTGCGATGGAGCCGCCGCGGCCAGCAGCAAGAGTGCGGATAGCAGTGCGATTCTGGAGACGTCTTTTCCGCGCACCATCGGCCGCGCCTCCTTCATCAGCACACCCTCACCACCCAAGGATGCTAACCATTGGAGACCGTGCCAACAATTGATCTTGAGGGCGACGTCCACCTGCGCAGGCGCGAGTAGGGTTGAGTAGGCATTGAGGTTGAAATGTTGCTGCGACCTTGGACGTAGAAAGGAAGAGGATTGGTGTAACGGAGTTGCCGCGGGTTGTCCATACTTCTGAAGTCGTACCAGCGGCTCTGACTCGGGGAGGAGCCCACCCTAGGCGTGCTTTCTGAGCCTGGATTCAGTCTCACGAAGAATTGTAAGGGGCACAGCCAGCCGATAGGATGCCGTAAAGATGCACTCGGAGCACGTTTACGCCGCATTACAAGAGCGGAGTGAAATGAGCCGAGTACTGGGGATGGTGCCATCTTCCGAAAGATGAGAAGACAGCGTGCCGTCCCCACATCTTGATCACTGGAAGACAATCATCCGCTTTCGGAGGACACATGAGCGCAGGTCCACTGCTTATCGAATTCGACAACCTGAGGCACAAATGGGGATGGCTGCTGACGCTCGGAATCGTTATGGTGATTCTCGGAACCATCGCCTTCTTCATCACTCCAGCGGCCACTATCGGAACCGTGATAGTGCTGGGATGGCTCCTCGTAATTAGCGGCATCGTAGAGCTGATCCAGACATTTCGAATGCGGGCATGGGGCGGGATATTTCTCCATCTGATTGGCGGGATTCTGGGAATCCTGATTGGCCTGCTCGTCGTCACCCACCCGGTGGCGGGCGCTCTTGCCTGGACGCTGCTGTTCGCGTCCTTCTTTACCGTCATTGGGACTTTCCGAATCGTCGCGGCACTGCGGCTGAAGTTCCCTAATTGGGGATGGGCACTTTTTGACGGGTTAGTCACGCTCGGCTTGGGCATCTTGCTTTGGGCTGAGTGGCCTTGGTCAGGAATATGGTTCATCGGTCTTGCGCTGGGCATTTCACTGGTTTTGCGCGGATGGACTTATGTAATGTTCGCACTGGCGATTCATAGCCTGGTTTTGCCGGGTCAGATCCGGCAAGCGGCGTAAGTGATGACGACTAACGATAAAGTTCTCCAGTTTGAGCGATTGGCTGCCGACCGCGAGCTTCCTTCCGCAGAAGCCGCTAAGGATGAAGCAACGCGGCCGGCGAAACCCGGAGAAGCGCCCGCGCCAAAAGTCCCAACGGAGATTACCGAAGAACGAGAAGTTCTGCTCGATCGACTAGCGCGGGCGCAGGCAGATTTCGAAAACACTCGCCGTCGCCTCACGAGGGAACAAGAAGACTTCAAAGAATTCGCTCTGACCGACGCGCTCAAGTCTCTGCTGCCCATCCTCGACAGCTTCGATTGGGCGTTACAGACTCCAGCACAGAACCCCGCGGACTTCCGCTCCGGAGTCGAGCTCATCCGCAAGCAGTTGGACGAGGCTTTAAGCAAGCTTGGTGCAGAACCGATCACGGCTACCGGCGAACCCTTCGACCCGCGCGTCCACGAGGCGGTCGAGACCGTGGAAAGCTCATCGGCCGCGGACAACCATGTGATCAAAGAACTGCGGCGCGGGTACAAGTTGAAAGATCGGCTGCTGCGGCCCGCTATGGTTGTGGTAGCGCGAAATTCGCGTGGAATTCAGGAAGATCACTCCAATGCGGGTTGACTTGTCCAGTTGTACACCACCGCAGCAATTCCGTCATATTCAGTTAAGAGATCCTGGGCGTACTCAACAATCGTAGTGCCGACACCGTGAAGTCGAGCGATCTCGATCAGTTCATCGATTACGTTCTCGACAGGAAGCAGTTGATTGCCGCAAAAAGGGCAATCTGTTGCTTCGAGTGACAGGTAGTGGTGTTGTTTACACACAAAGCCTTCGTGTTGGAGATTTGCGCTCACCACCAGCTTTCGCAGCTGAAACAGGTTGCTGGCGTCGATCACGTCGCGTAACCCCGAAACGATTTCCGCCGGCTTCTGCTGACCCAACTCCTCAATGGCACTCTTTTCGCGCGTCGTCTTGTACTCGCGAAGCGCGCTTTCGATCAGCCCCTTGCGGTCGCGGGGGGCAGCCGCCGGCGCGCCGTAGATGCGGCTGATGATCTTTTCCTTGAGAGACTGGTGGAGAAATTCTTCCAGAAGATGCTCCACTCGTTCCTCCCCCATGAACACGAGCACATTGCAGCTATGTTCGTTGAAAAGACGATAGGCATGTCGAGCCGTTTCTTTCAGATGCCATTGCAAGTGAGTCAGGCGGTGCCTCTGGACCTTGCCTGGAATCGACGCGTCGACTGAATCGGTAGGCACAAAGGAACGAATTCGATCGACTTCCTGAGAGTAGCCCAGGTGGTAGATAAGGAATCGGCTCTCCTGTTTCGAGACCTCGGCGAACAAAACCCGCTCGTTCTGCTCGATGACGGCTTCGAGAGGCACAACGTAAGGATCGGGATCAATGGTCAGCTTGTCGGCGGTGTGTACCGGCAACCCCAGTATCCGATTGAGATCTTCGCCGCACTTGAAGATAATCACCGTACCAAGTTCTATCGGAAGCAAGTTCTCGAGGAAAGTCTCGATTTCTTCCATGTCGTGGTCCAACCGATCTTGCTGCCGGCGCGAGAGCGAACTGATGAAACTCTGCCGCTTCTCGTACTCAGCCGTTTTCAACGAGCGAAAGGCCCGCGCTAAGCCTTTTCCCCGCGGCACGAGTTTTGGGGCGGTTAACGATAGATACAGGGTGACTACCGGGCTCACACACTCGGTTTCGACAATGGCCCTGATATCCCGCTGCGAGAGCAGTCGCCATTCCACCGGAGCCTTCAGCAAAGACTTCTGCTGCGGCGCCGCGTCGTTCTCGCTCTGCGGCCTGAGTTGGTGCAATGTCGCGATTCGCCTTTCTGGTTCCGTGCTCGCGGACAAGTCGTTCATATATCCCCTTGGGAACTGAATGATCGGTCAAATGGTTGCGAGCTGATGCAGAATCAAACCTGCCCTGATTGGCCGCGCTCCGGTTCAGAAGACGTCGTGTTGACGGGCTTCGAGGTCATCACATCCCACTTTGCCTGCGGCGCAGCCGGAATAATCATCACAAGCACTTTTTGACCCACACCCCAGCCAACCGTGTTGGGCAAGCGCAACTCTGCGTACAAGGGCTCCGCTCCCTCGACGGATACTGTCACTCGTTCCATCTGGTCGGAATAGAGTCCTCTCCTGGAAACATCGCTGATGTTGCCCACGAGTCTCAAACTATCCGTGTTCACAAGGCACCTCCGAAGTCCAGGCCGCCTGGACATTTCTTGGCCAACCCAATCTGTTTAGATCTACTGCGCGAGTTCCACTGTGAGACATACTAGGAGCCCGCGCAGGTTGAGAACAATTCCTCGTGAGACTGAATCGATCTTTGGAAAGGACGGCTAGTAGCAATCGCACCCAGGGTGGAATACTTGTTTACGACTTTTGGTCTAGCCGACACTCGATTCGGTCTCCTAAAACGAAATCTGATCCGTGAGAAACCAATTGGTGCACAATTCCAGCACGCTTGCTTCCCGGCTGCACACCGGACTCAAGGTCATGCCGCAACAAGAGCATCCATACGTACCAGCCCTCGATTCACTGCCAAGCCTATAGCCTCGGTGCGCCCGCTCGCTTGCAACTTTTCGAGGATGTGCGTGACGTGCACCTTGACCGTGGCTTCACTGATATCCAGCGCCACTCCAATTTCCTTGTTGCTCTTGCCCTTGGCAACAGCGTGCATGACTTCCGTTTCCCGGGGCGTCAATTCGCGAATCGTGACGCGCTTCGCGAGTTTGGCTCCCACCTCCGGTGGAATCCAGGTCTTGCCCTGAGCCACCGCGTGGATACATTCGACGATCTCTTCAGCCGGGGCGTCTTTGAGAAGAATTCCTTGCGCCCCTGCCCGCAGAGCCCGGTAAATATCCTCTTCACTCTGGTAGATAGTAACCACGATGAGTCGAGCCGCTGGGTCTTTCTCACAGATCGCACTGATGGCTTCCACCCCGTCCATGACCGGCATCCGCAGGTCGAGAAGGGCAACATCGGGGCGTTGCGCAAGGAATAATTCCACGGCTTCCCTGCCGTTGCGGGCCTGGGAGACCACCTGCATGTCGGACTGCCGGTTAATCAAGGCCACCAGTCCCTCGAGCACGACGGGATGGTCGTCGGCAACCAGGAGCGTTGTCGGTGTCCTTGCATCCGACTGGGTTGAGCGCTCCTGCGTGCGCTGCAAATCGGCTCTTAATTGACCGTTGCCGCCGTGCGGAAGGGCCCGGGAATGACCTTGCGTCTGCAATAACTCTCGAATCCTCTTTCCTGCGGGGCTGGTGTCAGGTCGTACTCCAAACACGGCGGTATGTCGGCCACCGCGTGAGCGAAAATCAATCGTTGACATAACTCCTCCTCTTTCTCTTTCTAAACTGCGATCAGGTGACGGTTGAGCGGTCTGACGGGGCCCCACCCGTTCAAGCCACAGTGATGGAATATTGGAGAATCTTTACTTTAGAGCCAGGTCAATAGCATCCAACAAAGCTCTATCGTCTACGGGCTTGCCCAGGAAAGCGACGGCGCCCGCTTGCACAGCCTGGGTTCGCACCCCTGGTTCATCGTGCGCCGACACGAAAACGATTGGCACCAGCTTGTGCTCGGCAGCCATACGAGCTTGCAGATCCAATCCGCTCATCCCAGGCAACCTCAGGTCGAGGATGACGCAAGCGCTCTCCTCATAATTGCCGGAGGCTACGAAGTCTTCGGCCGAGGCAAACGTCTGCGTTCTAAAGCCTGCTGCCTTGATGAGTCTGGCGAGGGACTTTCGAACCCACTCGTCATCATCCACGATGGCTATCAGGGCGCCTTCGGGTTCGCTTCCTCGTCGCCGTCCCAGCAATAGGTTTGTTCCTAATATCACCCCCGGAGGGGGCTGGTACGCCATCGCTCCATCCGAACTGTAAACCAGTAGAGAGTTCATATCGTTACCTCTTATAAGCGGAGAATAACCCTGGGGACGAAGCTTGTCTATTGGACCTTGGCCCCACTGGGCTAGGCTTTTGGGGAAGTAATTTTCAGTTTTTCGGCCATGCGGATCAAGTCGGCCAGCGATTCGGCCTTCATCTTGTGCATGACTTGGCCGCGATGCACCTTGATCGTCTTTTCGCTAGCACCGAGTTCCGACGCAACCTGCTTGTTCAGCAATCCGCCGGCGACCAGAGGAAAAACCTCCCGCTCGCGAAGCGTCAACGACTCGTAGCGACTTTGCAAGTCGAAGATTTGCGCCCGCTGTGCTCGCAGCGTCCGATGTTGTTGAATCCCGTGCTGGATCGCGTCGAGAAGATCCTGCTCCCGGAAAGGCTTGGTCAGGAATTCGACCGCCCCAGCTTTCATTGCCCGAACCGACATCGGGATATCGCCGTGACCAGTGACAAAAATAATGGGTAGAGTAATGTTTGCTTTGGCAAGTTCTTGCTGCAGATCCAGCCCGCTCAGATCGGGCAGGCGCACATCGAGTACCAGGCAGCCCGGCACGTCCGGGCGCGTGCCGCGCAGAAACTCTTGCGCCGAGCTATAGGTTTGAACTTCAATGCCCACCGATCGAACTAGTCTCTTGACGGATGCACAGACAGTGGGTTCGTCGTCCACGACAAAAACGATAGGACCGCTTTCGCTCATAGCTTCCTTCAGGCGCAGGCTGGCAGTGTGAACTGGAAAGTTACGCCCTGGCCGTCATTGGGCGTAAGCCACAGCCGGCCTCCGTGGGTTTCCACGATGGAACGGCTGATCGGCAACCCCATTCCCATTCCCTCGGGCTTGGTGGTAAAAAAAGCGTCGAACACATGGCCGATGTTCTTGGGGTCGAGGCCTCCACCAGAGTCCTGCACACTGACCAGTACTCCTCCCGATTCGTGGGGCTGCGACCGTAGCACCAAGACCCGCGACCGGTCGCTCACCGAGGTCATGGCCTCGACGCCATTCATAATCAGGTTCAAGAGCACCTGCTGCAATTGGATTCGATCTCCTTGTACGGGCGCGAGTCCAGGAAGCAGTTCGGTCCTTACAGAGATATTGTGCTTTTCCAGTTGGCCAGGCGTGAGCGCGAGAACTTCGCGAATCACTTGGTTGATATCCACTTGGGTCTTTGCCGGAACTGCTTTCTTCAAGAACGTGCGTACCCGCGAAATGATCTCCCCGGCCCGAGTTCCCGCCTCCGCGATATCTGCCACTGCCAGCCGCACCTCGTCGAGATCCGGTGGTTCGCTGGCAAGCAATCGGCCGCTGGCATTGGCGTTATTCACGATCGCAGCCAGGGGTTGATTGATTTCGTGAGCAATCGACGCTGCCAGTTCGCCCATGGTGGTTACGCGAGCCATGTGAGCAAGTTCGGACATTGCTTTCTGCAGAGCCTGCTCCGTCTGTTTGCGCTCCGTGAGATCGCGTGTGATCTTCGAGAAACCCACTAGTCTTCCTTGCTGGTCGCGCAACGCGGTAATTACAACGCTCGCCCAGAAGCGCGAGCCGTCTTTGCGCACGCGCCAAACTTCGTGGGCGAACCGGCCTCGCTCAACCGCTACTTTGAGTTCCATCTCCGGCTCGCCACCCTCCACATCTTCGGCCGAAAAGAAACGAGAGAAGTGCTGGCCGACGATCTCCTCCGTTCGGTATCCCTTGATATGCTCCGCCCCGACATTCCAGCTGGTAACAATCCCATTCGGATCCAGCATGTAAATCGCGTAATCCTGGACGGTTTCAACCAACGAGCGAAAGCGTTCTTCGCTGCGGCGCAACGCATCCTCGGTCCGCTTGCGCTGTGCGATCTCAATCACCAACTCCGCATTGGATTTGGTGAGCTCCACTGTCCGCTCCTGGACGCGTACTTCCAGCTCCATCTTCGCGTTGCTGAGCGCCTCCTGTGCGCGCTTCCGATCAGCGATTTCGCGCCTCAATTCCTCAGGGCTAGGCAGAGCGAGCGCCTGAGGAACCAGGCGCACAAGCAGGATGGCGGTGGGGACGGATACTAAGGCAGTCACGGCCTTAACCGCACCAGACAACCAGTAGCTGGCATGCCAGAGAGTCCACACCTCCATGGCGTGGGTGGCGCCACAGGCCAGAATGAACACTCCAAAACACACAAACATCCAGTTGAATGGCAGATCTCGTCTTTTGCGGATGAAATGGACAAGAGTGATCGGGATAGAGAAATAGGCCAACGCGATCAGAGAGTCTGAAACAACATGCAGCCAGACCAGACGCGTGTTCCACAAATAGCAATATCCATGCGGCATGAAATCGTTGGGAGAAAAAAAGGCTTTGAGGAAGTCCATCCTGTAATCCTCCATGAAAAAACTTGTAACGCGAACACGCGCAGCAGCTATTGCGCGTCGAGTAAGTCGAAACGTGACAAAAGACGGTACCGCACTTCGCGGCCGCAGCAACCGTGAGCTGGAAAGGTATCTCCGGCCCAGAGTGCCTCTCGTTTGGGCTCTTTGACACAACCGGGAGCGTGGAAAACCTGGTAGATAGCGGATGCTGGAACCGAGTTGCCCGCGACGAAATATTCAGGGACTTGCCTTGCCCTTGTCGGCATCGGCGGTTTGTGTACTGCTCTTTCCACGCCCCGGGCAAGCATAAGGATTGCGAGACCTCGACTGGTGGACTGACAAATATCTCGTCGAGCAGACGTCCGCGACCAGGTAGCTCCCGGCCGCGGCGATTCCCTACTAGTGCGAACCAGAAGCACCAGGAAAGACACCTAACGATCGCAACTCATCCGCTAACTTCCATATGCTAGCAACGACAGGCTCTCTCACCACATTCTGCATGAGAGTGACGAGGGACTACGACTTTAGTAGTAGGCCAGTAACCAGGGAAATCCCGTTGTGGTTCCTCTTGATTAGTTGCCAAACCTTTTGATCAGAGTTTCCCTCTGCGTGCGTTCGACCGATTGGCAAATTTCACTTCCGAATCACTGCTGCTAAAGTCGTAGTGCCCTCTGAATCGTTCGGAGGGCGCGATCCTACCATTCCTTTCAGACCCTCAATTCATCCCAATGAAGAATTGTCACTGTCATGAGCTGCCACTAGCATCGCGTTTAGGATGCCAAACAGTGGTGCAGCAAAGAACTACGGAACGGCGACAGTAACTCCAGACGTCGAAAAGCTGCGCCGCAAACAGAATTGGTCAGCGCAGTCAGGGGTAGGTCTGATCATTCTGGGACTAATCGCCCTGGGCGCGATCAGCTTTTCCGGCACTGCCGCAGACTTGCTGTTGGCCTGGTTGATTCTGGTGAGCGGGATCGCCGAGGCTGCCCACGCGTTTCGTCTTCGCCGGTCGGACGGATTTTTCCTGCACCTGGTTCCCGCGATTGCCGGAGTTCCGGTTGGCCTGTTTATGACGGTTCATCCAGCCGCCGACGCGCGCACCTGGATGCTGATGTTTGCCTCCTACTTCACCGTCGTCGGGGTCTTTCGTGCTATTGCCGCGTACTGGCTGAAGTTCCCTAATTGGCCTTGGGCGGTGTTTGACGGAGTTGTCACAGTCGCGCTTGCTGCTGTTCTGTGGCCGGCGCCGCTCTGGATGGCGACCTGGTTTCCTGGCCTAGCGGTCGCGCTATGCCTGATTCTGCGCGGCTGGTCGTCCGTAATGGTTGCTATGGGTTTCCGCACCGCACGCAAGTCCCATCAATCTCATAGCCGATTGTCCGAGCGTCCGGCACGCGCCCAAGGGTCTGGCCATCTGAGCAGCGTTGGAGCAACAGATCGTTATTAAGGTTTTTCCTAACAAATTCCAAATTCATTCTACGGAGGTGGTTCAATGTCAGCACAAAAAACGCAAACCCAAACTTCACAGTCAACTTCACCAGAACAGCAGAAGAACTCGCCAACCGGTCTGGCGGTCCGAACTGTTCTCCCATCCGTTTCTTCGCTCGTATTTGATCCTTTTGGTTTTTTCTCTGACGACGATCCCTTTACTCTGCTGCGAAGACTGCAGAGGGAGATGACCCGGGCAGTTTCGCAGACCGCTCTCCGCCCCGCAGACGCTGCGCTGAGCACGGCATGGGCGCCAGCGATCGAAGTTGCCTATCGCGATGGCAACATGGTTGTGTCCGCGGAGTTGCCAGGCCTCACCGAAAAGGATGTCCAAATCGACATCAACGACGGCTTCCTGAGCATTCAAGGCGAACGCAAGGTGGAACACGAAGAAGAAAAGGGTGGTGTCCACAGAACCGAACGCAGCTATGGAGTGTTCTATCGCGCCATTCCGCTGCCGGAGGGAGCCGACACCGCGAACGCTCGGGCCAAGTTTGAGAATGGGGTCCTGCAAATTACGGTTCCTGTTCCACAGACGCAGAGCAACCAGCGCCAGATTCCAATCGAAACGACAGGCTCCGCTCAGCCGCAAGCAGCACAACAGAAACCCGCAGCCTCCGAGACTGACACAAGCAAGAAGGCAGCCTGAGACCTTCCACCAGAAACGAGTGCAATCCGGTATGAACGTGGCCTTTCTGATCGGAAGAATTATGATTGGGATGTTTTTTCTGATGGCGGGGTTCAATCACTTAAGAAACCTCGGCCCCATGGGGCAATATGCCCAAGCCAAAGGGACGCCAGCTCCGCAGCTCGCCGTAGCGGGAACTGGCGTCATGCTTTTGCTCGGTGGGATGAGCGTGCTACTGGGCGCATATCCCACCGTGGGTATCGCCTTGCTGATCATCTTCCTGCTGGGAGCGTCTTTTCAGATCCACAACTATTGGAAAGAAAAAGAAAAGGATGCCCAGGCTCGGCAGGCCGACAAAATAAACTTCATGAAGAACATGGCGCTGGTCGGGGCGTTGCTGATGATTCTCATTCTGCCGCAGCCTTGGCCCTTGAGCCTGAAGCTCCGATAGCTTCCGGTCCACCGCGGCCCTACACTACTATGAGTGAAGCCGGCCCTAAAGTTAAAGTTTTCGGGACGCGTGGTTCTGCCGAAGCTTATGCCATCCGCGACTTCCTGCATCGTTGCGATGTGCCCTTCGATTGGGTCGAGCTGACCAGTGATGAGCAGGCGCGAAAGCTGGCACAAGTTAGCGGACTCAATGATAAGCGCCTGCCCGTCTGCGTGTTCGACGACGGCACGCGGTTGGAGCAACCTCCAATTCGCCAGGTCGTCGAGAAACTTGGATTATTCACGAATCCTTCCCGATCGGAATACGACCTCAGCATCTACGGCGCCGGGCCCGCGGGTCTCAGCGCCGCTGTTTACGGCGCTTCGGAGGGTTTGAAAACGGTTGTGGTTGAGCGCTTCGCCGTGGGCGGACAAGCCGGCACCAGTCCCAAGATCGAGAACTACCTGGGTTTCCCGAGAGGAATCAGCGGAGCCGAACTGGCGGAGCGTGCGCGCGAGCAAGCCTGCCGTTTCGGTGCGGAAATTCTGATGTTGCGGGAAGGCGTTCGCGGTGAATTTATGCCGGGCAAAGGAATCGGCTATTTGTCGGACGGCACGAAAATCATCGCTCGTGCATGTATTTGCGCCACCGGCGTGGAGTACCGGCGGCTCGGCCTGCCAAACGAAGAACGCTTCCATGGAGCCGGGGTGTACTACGGCGCGGGCGCCAGCGAAGCGTCATTGTGCGGAAGTAAGGATCACGTGTTTGTGGTCGGAGGCGGCAACTCCGGAGCTCAGGCAGCGATGCACTTTTCTCGCTACGTGCAGAAAGTAACCATGGTTGTCCGGGATGACTCGCTGAAGAAGAGCGTCTCGCAGTACCTGGTTGACCGCATCCGGTCTTCATCGCGAATCGAAGTGCTGCTGCTCACCGAGGTTGTCGCGCTGCACGGCGACGTTCAATTACGCGCGATTACCCTTCGCAACAAGCAGACAGGAAAAGAATGGACCGAGGACACGAATTGGCTTTTTCTCTGCCTCGGCGGAGTACCGCACACCCAGTGGGCCGAGGAGGTTGGCATCGTCCGCGATGAAGCCGGTTATCTCGTGACTGGTCCCGATCTGATGAAAAACGGATCTCGCCCCAAAAACTGGACCCTTGACCGCGATCCCTATTACATGGAAACCAATATGCCCGGTGTGTTCGCGGCCGGTGATGTGCGGCACGGTTCTGTAAAACGATGCGCCTCGGCGGTTGGGGAAGGCGCGATGGCGGTGACGTTCGTTCACCGCTATGTGACCGGCGGCTGAACGGCCGTGTGCCCGAGAGATCGGATCCCACACACCTATGGAATCGACATTCAGTGGTTGCGCGACCAGTCGAGGGTCAGGACGCTTTCTTCCTTTTTGTTGCTTCGGTCCTGATCTCTTTCTGGACCTGTGCCCTCACCTTTTCAGCAATGGCTGGCACTTGCTCCGGTGGAATATCGTAGATCCTGGCCACCGCCTCCTCGGGAAAGCCCTCTATGACGTAGAGCTCGAACACCGTGCGTTCGCGCTCTGGTAACCGCGAGAGAGCCTCAAGGATTTGTGACACTTCCTCTTCCGTCTCCAATTCTTTCTCTGGGTCGAGCTCGTACGCTGGCGCATTGAACTCTCGTGATGGAATTTCGCTGTCATCCAGTTCTTCCGGAAACCAAACTTCTCCGTCCGCGTCAGCGGTAAAAGGAATTTCTTCCAGAGTACGCAGCTCTTTCTGGTTCAGCGTTTCAAGGCTCCTGCGGCGCGCATCTTCTTCTTTGCGCCGCGAAATATACTTGTCCACCACCCTGTTTGCCAGCTGATACAGCCACTCTTCAAGCGACAAATTGGCGGGTTTGTTCCCATAGGTCTCATAGGCACGAAAAATGACTCGATCGAGAAGATCATCACTGGTGTAAACCGGAGTACGAATTTGGAGAGTCAGATAGGCCACTCGCAGACGACGCTTGATGTACGATCTTAGTGGCTGGAGTAGAGGTGTGATTTGGTTGAAGAACTCTTCTTTATTCTGCTGGGCCGCCAACCTTGCAAGTTCTGCTTCTTTTTTTCCCAGTCCTTCGCTTTGCTCGCTTTTCGTAATCCGAAGATCCGCCTTGGATTTCTCTTTCTCGCTCAAATGGACTCCTCAGCGAAGGCTAATACTGTGCAAACGCGTCATCGAGATAGCAATATAGCCACCGCTCTCCTGGCTCGGCCGAAGCAATCACCGGATGGCCGTTAGCGTGCGCATGCTTGGTCGCATGGCGATTCGGAGATGAATCACAACAAAGGGTCACGCCACAGGTTTGACATGTCCGCAAGTGAACCCACGGCGACCCAATCTTGACACACTCTTCACAGACATGAACTTTCGGATGCTTGACCTTAGTGATGCCCTCGATGTGCGCACATACTTCGACTAGCATAACTTCCACCTCGCTGCTTGACGGACAAATACTTATGCAGCTGATTTCACGAGCGCAAACCGTCTCCACATCGTACCGAGCTAAGCCGCGTCGTTCACTTTCTCTCCGAGGTAGTCTTCGGCCGCCTTCTTCAACTTTTGAAGAATCTAGTCTCAGGATCGGGGCGGAAAGTGCTCAAACATTTTCTCCACCGCCTTCTCCAGCTTCTTTTCATCCTTTTCCGGTTTGCCGGCTAGCACGTCGCTCGCTGACCCGCGCCAGATCAGTTTCTTGGAATATGTGTCGAACATGTCCACCACGAGTGTTCCTACATCGTAGGTTTCTTCGTAGGTGGTGGCATCACCGAATCCGCCCCATAGCCAACCGTCAAACCCATCGTAGAAAGTTCTCAACGTACGTCTTTCTCGTGTGGTGCCCACCGCGACAATCGAAACGTCTCCGCCGGACGGAACCTGCGTCCAGCCTTTCGCTGCTAATGCACTCTCAATTGCTTGCTTGACGCGGTCATTCCAGAGGGGGTCTGGGGTTTCGACCTTGGCGAATGAATAAGTCTTGTACTGACTGAAGTTGGCATGATGATCGAAGTCAGTTCTGACTTCTCTAGGGAATGCGGCCACGCTTGCAGCCAGCCAAACACCCACAAGCAGCAAACAGCAGTTTCGTAGTTTCATTTGTCTCCTCGCACTTGATGTCGGATTCACCAGCACGGCGGACCGGCGACCTGCAATTCCAGAAGCAGGAAATCGATGTCCGCACTGCATTGGAGGTCGAGCGCCTCGTGGGGCACTTACATCTCCAAGTCCAAGATTGTTAACGATTCGGCTCGCATACAACAATTCCTCGTGAGGATGAAAGCTGATTGCGAAAGGACGCCTAGGAGCCGCTCCGCCGCCAGTCAGACGCGGTTCTACCACCAAAGTTCTACTGGTGGCTTGGGCGCAGGATGCAATCGTGCTTAGCCATCCTTTCGCAACGTCAGCTCACCCTGACGACGAATTGTCAGCAACCTATCGAGTCCCTAGGATGCGCACAGGACCCCGCACTTGGAGCCCCTCGGTCGGAAGACGACTTCGACAGGGCAAACGGGAACACGACATAGAAGGAGGTTTTATGAAAGTCGGAATAGGCGTGCTGGTATCTCTGATGGCGCTGTCACTCACCTTGTTGGGGCTGACTTCGTGTGGTCACAGTAATGACACGCGGGCAGCGCAGGCGTCTACAGCGCAGCAACCCCAGCCGCAGAGCAAGTCTGATCTTCAGAAACAACTGCAGGACGCTGATCAGCAGGTGCGGCCCGACATCGAGAAACAGCGCGCGCAAGCTGAACAGCAGGCCAACCAAACGCTGGACAAAGAAGCGATCGAAGCAATCGACGAAACCCAGGCAGCCATCGACGCAATCGCTGCCAATAAGAACTCGGAAGCCCTTGCGGCGATCGAGCAAGCCACCGGCAAGATCAATATTCTGCTGGCCCGCAACCCGGCAACAGCCCTCATTCCTGTAGCGGCAGTAGTCGCTGTAATCGACACCGCGCCCACAGACGACAAGGCCGTCACGCAACTCGGGCAAAGCGTGTCCAAAGCAGTGGGGGACAAGGATTTTCCAACAGCACGAGTTCTGCTCTATGCCCTGATGAGCGAAATCCGAGTACGCACGTCAAACCTGCCGCTAGCCAGTTATCCCATCGCCTTGACACAGGCCGCGCGTTTGCTCGATCAGAAGCAAACGACAGAAGCTGCGAATACGCTGTTGACAGCTCTCAACACCTTGGTTGTGGTTGATCAAGTGACCCCGCTCCCGCTGGTGCTGGCTCGAGCCGCCATCGATGCTGCCAAAGAGCAAGACCAGAAAGACAAGGACAAGGCCCAAGTCCTGCTTCAAACTGCCCGGAAACAACTAGAGCGATCGAAGGAACTGGGGTACGCGGGACGGGATCCCGAATATGCCGCCCTGGACTCTGACATTTCGAACCTCGAGAAGCAGCTCAAGGGCAATAGCGACGCCAGTTCGGTCTTCGCCAAGCTCGAGAACAGGCTGTCGGCATTTCTTGGTAAGCAGCAGTCCGAGCGTGTGCGGCGTTGATCCGCCGACCAGATCAATGCAAGTGGAAAACGAGGAAGCCGGGCGGCGGGAATTTCAGCTAGCCCGGCTTTGATCGTAGGAGGCAAGCACGGCTTGTATTTCGGACTGAAGATAATAGCCATCGCCGATCGAAGGAGCAATGAATCTGTGAGTAACCTGCCGTGGTAAATCGCGTATCAACTCATATCCGGGAATCTGAACGCGCTTGGCCAGTTCGAGAATGTCTCCGACCGGCATTTCGCCCGTCGCGACAAATGACAGTAAGAGCATAAGGCCATCCGGCCCCACAAAACTTTCAAGAGACAGGCCCTCTACAATACTGCGATCCTTGCGGAACTGGCGTCGCGCGTCGTACCTGCAGGAATGTGGCCCACGCTTTCCAGCGCGGGTGGGCAGGCGATGAACCAGTCTCAAACCTGCAAGATAAGTCCTCCCTTGTTGATCTTCGACGGCTAGCCATTCAACCCAACCGTCTTCAATGCGTGTGATCAGTTGGCCACACGCGCTGCACTTCCAACCCGTGGAACTCCGGTCGACAGTTTCTGATCTCATCACGATGCCTTTCGAGACCGCAGGTGGCGTCACGCATTCTGTTCCTCTCTAACTACAGCATCTCGAGCGGCCGCGGTTCAGTCGGCGGTGGAAATGCGCGGTCGAGCGCAACCATATCCTGCTTGGTCAGGCGAACTTCAAGCGCACCGCGGTTCTCCCGAACGTGTCGCGCGGTACCCGCTTTTGGAATCGCGATAACTCCGTCCTGCTGGAGCGCCCAGGCTAGCGCCACCTGAGCAGGAGTTGCGCTGTGCCGGACGGCCACTGCCTCCAGTTCCGGATTTTTCAGTATTCGCCCCTGTTCGATCGGGGAATAGGCCATGATCGGAATATGACGCTGGCGGCACCAGGGAAACAAATCGTATTCGGGGCCGCGCCTCGTCAGATTGTAGAGCACTTGGTCGGTCGCGACGTTCTCGCCTCCGGTCGAGGCCACAGCCTCCTCCATATCCGAGATGTCAAAGTTGCTGACGCCCCAGTAACGGATCTTGCCGGCCTGAACAAGTGCATCGAACGAGCTGATCGTCTCTTCCAACGGGATTGCGCCCCGCCAGTGCAACAGATAAAGGTCGAGATGATTTGTCCTGAGCCGATGCAGACTGCGCTCGCATGCCGTGATCGTTCCCCGGACCGTCGCATGCTCCGGCAAAACTTTGCTGACGAGAAAAACATCGTCACGCCGGCCTGTGATTGCTTCCCCTACCAACTCCTCGGCGCCGCCATCTGCATACATCTCGGCGGTATCGATCAGGGTCATACCCAGGTCAAGGCCGACCCGCAACGCGTGGATTTCTTCTTCCCGACGATGCCTGTCTTCCGCAAGGTGCCACGTTCCTTGCCCAAGCACGGGCACGGCTTCTCCGGATGGAAGCTTGGTAGTGCGAACTGCCATTGCTGAAAGCACGCTCACCTCCAATGACCAACTCTCGATGCATTGCCCCAATCACGGTCTCGGATTCAGGCGGCGCGCTTCGCCGGACCTTTCACCTGACTGAACAGCCTAAGCATTTCGCGGTTGAATGCGGGAATGTCGTCAGGCTTCCGGCTCGACACTAGCTTGCCATCGACAACCACTTCCTGATCCATCCACTCTGCCCCTGCATTTCGCAGGTCGGTCTTGAGCGACGGCCACGAGGCAATCTTCTTCCCTTTGGCGTAGCCAGTTTCGATTACTGTCCACGGCCCGTGACAGATGACAGCGACCGGTTTGCCCGCTTCGAAAAACCCCTTCGCGAATGCCACTGCCTTCGGTTCCATTCGAAGCTTGTCGGGATTCATGACGCCACCCGGAAGCAGAAGAGCGTCGAAATCGCCAGGATCGGCACGATCCAAAGCGATGTCGACCGGAAACTCCTGACCCCACTCCACGAAGTTCCATGACCGAACCTGCTGAGGTTTCGGCGAAACGATGCTTGTCTTGGCACTCGCTTGATCGAGCGCCCGACGCGGTTTCACCATCTCAACTTCTTCGAACCCGTCTGTAATTAAAATTGCGACCTTCAATCCGGTGACATTGTCCATAACTTCCTCCAAATTAGTAAATGTTGTTTCCAAGACCGATAAATCCGACTTTCATGATGTCGCCTTCCTGGCCCAATCGTCAGAACGGATACTCTTTGGGCGTATGCTGCACCGTCACCCAATGAGCGGTGGTGAACTCCTCGATGATCCACTCCCCGCCAAAACGACCGATGCCGCTGTTCTTCTCCCCGCCGAATGGGCCGGTCGGCGTGTCGTCCACACTGCTGTCGTTGATATGGGTCATACCGGCCTTGATGCCAAGAGCGAAGCGCAGCCCTCGTCCCTCGTCGCGGGTACATACAGCACTCGAGAGCCCGTACGGAGTATCGTTCGCCACACGCAGTGCTTCCGCGTCTCCATGCGCTTTAATGATCGGGGCTATGGGACCGAACGTCTCATTTTTCGCAATCGGCATGTCGTTGGTGACGTCGGCGAACACATGCGGCGGAAGCACAAGCCCGACTGGATCCCCGCCCAACACTTGCCGCCCCCCGGCATCGCGCGTGTCTTTGAGATGCTTCAGCATGGTTGCGAGTTGACTAGTGTTGATGACGGGACCGATGACCGTCTCCGGGTCATGCGGGTCACCATATTTAAGCGTCCTGACGTGAGCCGTGAATCTCTCTACGAACTCGGAGTACAAGCTCGCATCTACGACGATGCGGTTCGAGCTCATGCAAATCTGTCCCTGGTGCAGGAATCTGGCGACAACCGCGGCTCGAACGGCCTGATCCAGGTCTGCATCGTCCAGGACGACGAATGGCGAGTTTCCTCCGAGTTCCAACGCCACGCGCTTCAGCATCGGGCTAGTGGCGGCAAGATCCATCACGTGCCGTCCCACTGCGGTGGATCCGGTAAAGGAAATCAGACCCGGGATAGGATGGCTCGTGAAAGCATCTCCTATTTCGCTGCTCGCGCCCATCACAACGTTCAAGACTCCCGGGGGCAGCCCGGCCTCCTCAAATATCTTGGCAAGCAGCAAGCCGCCGGTGATCGGCGTGTCCTGGGCTGGCTTCACTACCACCGCGTTCCCGAGAGCGATCGCGGGCGCGATTGAGCGCTGCGACAGATATATGGGGAAATTCCACGGGCTGATCACTCCAATGACTCCGATCGGCTGACGGTACACGCGACTTTCCTTCCCCGGTTCATCGATAGGAAGAACCCGGCCCGATACGCGATGGGGGAACGAGGCAGCTTCGAGCGTGATCGCATGAAGCATTTGCCATTCCACCTCGGCTTTGACGTGCGTGCTGCCCGACTCGTCGATCAGCCAGTCAATGATTTCTTCACGGCGGCCTTCGATGAGGTTGACGGATCGCATGAGGACGGCGGCCCGTTGTGCCGGCAGCAACCCTGCCCATGCAGGCTGTGCTTGCGCGGCAGCTTCGTAGGCCTCATTGAGATCGCTCTTGTCAGCGAGCACGAGTGACGCCACCGGTTTACCGGTATAAGGGTCGGTGTCAACAAGTGTGCGGCCGCTACGGCCAGCTCGCCAGGAGCCGTTGATGTACTGGCCGTCAAAGCCGGAATAGCGCAGGATTTTCTTAGTAATGGTTTCGATTTTTTCTGTAAGTGTTGCCAGTTGGGATGCCATAGATACTCCGTGTCTTTCAGGATGAATAGCACTTCGGTTCAATCACGTCGCATTCTGGTTGTTACTTTCTGGAACGAATCTGCAACACGATTCGTCCCAGAATGTGCCCTCGCTCGATGCGTGTATGCGCCTTGGCGGCTTGTGCCAAGGCGGGTCGTCACCTAATTCTAGATTCCGTTTTACGGCTGCCGATGCAACACATGCACCGCGATATCCGGCCAGAACTCCCGAAACACATTCGTCAGTACGTCTCGCCCGATGGCCCATCCGTATTTGGAGGCCAGCGCCCCGGCAGTCCGCGTACCGCTGGGGTAATACGCCAGAGAGATACCTTGCGCGATGCCTCTGCCAAAAATTTCCGAAGCGTTGAAGCCGTTGTGTCCGTGATAATCGGGCGTGATCAAAATGCGGGAGGCTGCATAGATTCCGCGCTTCCAAAATCCGCCCTTGCCCAGCGCATAATAGCGCTCGTCCTGATGGATGACGGTAGGTAGCACGAAGATCACCCAGTAGTTGCCATCGGCTTTGTCCACAAATCCTCGCCAATAATATCTTCCGTAGCCGGGCATACCTTGCCCAAGCTGCGGATGAGCATCGGTCCATTCGGCAAACGCGGAAGTGATCCCCACAAAGATAAACGACGAGTAATCGAAGCTGTTCTTGGTGGCGATCACGAACGCCTGCTTTGGCGTGGGAGGTGGAGGGATAGTGCCAGCGCTGACCGCCCGGAAATTTGGCATGATGCCCAGAATGCGTTTCGGCTGCGGCGGTGGAGTATTTTGTGCGGCAGGCTTCGCGCTCTCAGACTGCTCCCCCGGTGCTTGTGCGCCACCAGTCTGCGTGCCTTGGTGTTCTGCGTCCGCAGCACTCGCTCCCGCGTTGTGTACCCCTGCCGCAACCGAAGCGTCTTGCGAGAACGAAGACCGCGCCGCGCTCAAGATAATTGCCCCTGTAAGAAACAGTGTCCCAATGCGACGCAAAGCGCAGCCTCCATATCTGAAACAAACCTATCCTCAGTCCGATGCCTCACCGGGGCGAAGTGACCCGCACCCCGCGAAAACTCTCGCGCAGATTCCACACCAAGACCCGGTTTGTGGACTCCGGTGGATTCTCCCAAAGCTTTTCCCCCAACAGAAGCCCACCAGTTCTGAACCTCCGCGCATCCGTTGCCGCCCTCATGGTCAGCCCGGCTCCCAGCGTTTTCTGTTTTGCTGTTGGCAGTCACCATTGATTGAGCTATTCCTTAAGTCCATCAGCATCGTTAACCATCCAGATGTGGCTGGACAATTCTTCATCCGCACTAACCGTGATTCCGAATTGGCGCTTAGAACCGACTGTACTTATCGTCAGAGGTCCCCGTACGACTTCCGAGGTAAAAGAACAGTGAAGCTTCGAGCGAACCCATGTGCAGAGAGCAGAGTTCCGCCTCGCACATCTACCGCGGATGCTTCGCCACAGGAGGCGGAGGAGGCCGAGGCATCGGTCTTTCCCTCACGACCGGAAAGGGATGCGGCGGAGACTCTCGGTCTATCATTGGTCCAGCGGGTCTGCCAGCCCTCAAGTTGTCGAGTTGTGGTGGTTCGAGCGGTCGGCCGGGATGTTCCATCATGGCTTCACGCGTTGACGCGAAAGATGGCGCCATCGGCGGCGGCGTAGCCCTCGTTATCAATCGCGGAGGCGAAGTTGTCATTGGATGTCCTGGCGGCGGGACTCTCTGCGCGGCACTAGCCCTCGGCGGCGTCTTAGGGCCGGTCGCCTCGGGTGACGTTGGTTTCGCGCCGCTGCCGGGCCGCATCGCGGCTTGGCTCGCTCGGTTCGCCACCAGAGGATGCGATCGCACCGGCGGAGCCGCTACCGGCTTCCCTGGAGCCGCAGCCCTCGGGCTCGGGTTAACCGCCGGATGCGGGATGACCTGCGCCTTTGCCAGTTGTTGCGGCGTGAGATGGACCATTTGACGCGCCACCGGTTGTCCACTGCTGAACGCACTTTTAGGCACAGCTGTGGTAGCGATATTCTGGTACTGGTAATGAATGTTGTTCATGTTCGTGACGTTGGTGATATTCGTAATGTTGGTCACGTTGCGGATATTGGTGATGTTCACTACGTTCAGGTAATTGCCGCCGTAGTGATACCAGGGGAAAAAGGGTTCGCGCGGTCCCAGAGGAAACCAACCAACCAAGCCGACTCCGACGCCAATCGAAAATCCTGGACCTCCTAAAAACGCAACAAAAGCTGGGGCATATATTGGGGCAGCAATGATTGGTCCTGGGATCCATCCCCATGCAGCTCCGATAAAAACCCATCGCCCAAAGTGGAATGGACAGAAACCCCAAGGTTCATCTTCCACCCAAGTCCACCCCCATGGGTCGACCCACGCCCAATGACCAAAACGATAAGGAACCCAGCCCGCGGCAACCGGCGGATACCAAACAGGTCCGTACTCAACCTCCTCGGTCCAATGCCCGTACTCGTCGAGGTCCTCGAACCCCGGCGTAGAGGAACTCACGAACTTCGCCGAATTCGAGTTTTGTAGACGGTGATCGCGCTGTTCACACCACCTGTCGAAGTCGTCCGGAGGAGGCATCGGAATCGATTCAACCTGAATTTGATCACTGCCGGTCAACCTTGCAGACGTTCCGGATTCCAGCGTTTGATCCACTCCTCCGCCCGTTATCTCCAACCTGCCGCGGATGACAGTGACCACGGTGGAGCTCCCATCTGCCTCAGAGTCAACTCGATAGCTTCCCGGATCGAGAACGGTCAGGGCTCCGTTCGGCGTGTCCACTTCGACAGAATCGCCGTTATCCAACCTATAAACACTCAAGCGCAGTGTCCCTTGCTGCAATCCGAGCTGCATAATCTGATCGCTCAGGTTGGTGACGGTCAGATCAGTTTTGCTCGCCGTGCGTACCGCAAAGGGACCCACTTCAAGTTCTGCTCTTGCGCCCTCGTCGGTGTAAATGCGGTCCCCCGTGGTTGCCGGGAAATTCAGCGACGCCTGGCTCCACTGGGTCAAGCCCGCTCGCAGGAAAGAAACATTGCCTTTCAAGTAGCTGAGTCGCGCCACCCTCGAAGGTGGATTGTCCGAAGTGTTTTGATTCGAGCCCGTATTGTCCTGGGCCCCAGACCAGCCGGGCCAGATCATACATACCAGGACGAGGAAAACCCACGGACAGAAGCGTATTCGAGTTGTGACTTGCTCTTGCATGCGCCCTCTCTGGCAAAGCGCGCTGCCCCTCCAAGCTTGCTCGGAATCCAGTGGCCGGTCTCCTTAGAGAGGGACCGGCCTCGGCGCAGCGACGGGTTCGTCCTAGCCTCTATTTCTGGGCAATCTCGAGCTTTCCCTCGAGCTTCTCTAGCTTCGCCCGGGTCTTTCCGTACTTCTCAAACGACGAAATCGTGTCGGCCAACTCATGAGCGGTCTCGGCGTTTTCCTTGAGGTACTCGGGGTACGAGCCCGAGACCGGCCGGAGGCGGTTCTGGTTGAGGTGGTTTATCGCCGCAGTCGTATTGTTGGCAATGTCTCGTAAAAGAGGCAGCATGCGATCGATCGCCTGCTTTTGCCACGGAGAAGCCTGGTCGCGAGAGGCCTCGAGCTTGGCTGCGATGCGCCCCATCTCATTCACATGGTCCTTGATTACGTCCAGCATAGCGGCATGGCTCTGCCAACTCACATCAGAGCGGGTTAGTGACTCCATGTCGTCAGCGTCCTTGGCCAGTTGGGCTGCTTCGTCTCTCGCTGCGGCAAGCAGACGAGCAACCTCTGGGTTTTCGTCGTTGTTGTTCTGCGCCACTACCACGGCGGGAAACAGGAACAGGACTACGCTAAGTAATGCTCCCGCCAGAAGGCCATACCTTCCTATAGTCGGAATGTGCATACTTTTTCTCCTTTTGTGATTTGACTAACCTCGAAACCCTTTCGCGGCGGGGAGCGACAGAACTTGACCGCCGGTTGTCTTTTCAACACACGCACGGCTGGCTTACACCTCCAGCGTGATCCGGTTGTCCACCGACGTGATCCCCGGCGCCGACCACGCCACCCGCTCCGCTTCTTCCTTTTCCACCCAGGCGCGGACGGTGCCCCTCAGGATCGCCTTGCTGCCCTGTACCTCGACGGTGATATTTTTCGCGTCAACTTGGGCGTTGCGAATTAGAGCGTCCTCGATCTTCTTCTTGAGTTCCGAAGGCGTGGTACTCGGTTTCACTACGATCAGGTTGGTGACTCCCTTGACCCCGGCCAGGCGGCGAACCGCACTTTCAGCCGCTTGCCTCTGGTATTGCCACTCGACCTCTCCTCTAAGGGTTACCCACCCTTTTGACACAGTGACCTGAACTTTGCCGGGAGGGACAGAAGTATCCCATTCCAGGGTACGAACCGCAGCGGCCGCAATGTCAGGATCGGTCCGTTCGGTGGCCAATTTGATCTCGAGGTCGTTGGCGATAGCCTTCACCCCGGCGACGCGCCGGGCCGCATCCTCAGCGGTCCATTTCTTTAAGTAGGAATCCACCCATCCAGTAAGAGTTACGACGCCATCCTTTACGGCCACGCCGATTTCATTGGGCTGGATCTGCGCGTCCCACCGGAGTTCCGCCATCACATCTTTTTGGATCTCCTGGTCGGTGCGAATTAGGGTTGCAGTAGCCATATAATTCCTCCACTTTCTTTTGCGCGCGACCGCGCTCTCCCGGATGTTTCCCTATCCGCGATGCTAGCGACCGGGCAGGTGCAGAACAATTCCTCGGGAGGATGAATTGAGATTCCGCGAGGACGTGTAGGAAAGGCTCCGCCGCCAGTAAAACGCGATAATACTACTTTAGCGGTAGGACCGCGCGCCTCGTCGATGCTGAATCTGCAGCCGCTTTCCAGCCGAAATAATTGGCGTCACTAGGGCTGGCACAGCGATTGATCGGAGTTCCGCAGCCGGTGAACGGTGACCACTGGACGCACTACATCGAAGGTCTTATGAGTTACCACTTGATCTATAGGAAGCGTGTGTTGCGGATCATGCGCGAAGACAACCTGCTGGCTGTGCAGTCGCGGGCGTTCGTGGTGAAGGGTTCAGTCCACCCGAGTAAGCATTTTTCGATGCCAATGCACCGTGGGAGAAAACGATGACTGGAAAGCGCCCTACAGCAGCCGGATAGTAGATTTTGATTCGCATGTTCTTATTGCGCGCTGGATCCGACGAGGTCTCACGCGACCTTTTTCCGCAGTTCCTCGATCATGCCATGCAAATGTGCAGCCGCTCGTTCAATATCAAAGTGCTTGTATTGTCCTGCCCGACTTTCTGCGGAAAGTACTGCACAGCGGTGGACCTTCTCGAAATCACCGTAGGGAAATTTGTATCTTTTCTTAGTATTTTCATCTTGCTCGTCGTCGATTCCCAAATGCCACTTCCCGTACTCAGAGAACCCATGCGCATCGATGAAGTGGTTTTCTTGTTGGGTGGATGGCTGGTGTTCGCTCCACGCGTCTCTTTCGTCCACTACCACTTTTCCTTCGCCGATAAGTTCCTTGGCATGCTCGAATCCCGTTCTGTTTAGTTTCACCGCCATACTTACCTGCTTTCTTGTTCGTCACTCTGGTTGTGGTTCCGGACCAAGATCAGCGAATCGCGCTGTGCACTCATTGGGTAAGCGGGCCTAGGCGGCTAACCTGATCTCCTCCGAATTCCTTTTGCCGATCACACCTAAGGCTAGCGGAATCGTAGTAAGGCCCCCGACCAGAACGAGAGCCAATCCGGCGGCTTTGCGTTGGTCATTGTTCAGCTTACTGGAAAGCAACAGTCCAAGCCCGGCTCCCAATGCGACGCGGGTGCCAGCGATAAGTATGATCTCGGCAATAGTGAGCTTCCGTTCTATCATTTCTTCCAACCTACTTTCGTTCCCGCGATGTACCCGGCGGGGAATCGGCCTCTCTGGCAAGAATAAATTCACTCTTGGATCAGCATGCTACCGAGGAGGCACAGTTCGAGCAATGCATAGAAGATGGAGTCGACGTTGCGATGAAGTACAATCAGCGCTTACTCCTGTACCTCTGAAGAAGCATCGAGATCTCACGCGACGATGGACCCTGTCCTACCCGCGCTCTCTCGGATGTTTGCTTATCCGCGATGCTACTGGCCGGGCATGTGCAGAACAATTCCTCAGGAGGATGAAGTTAGATTCCGCGAGGACGTGTAGAAATGGCTCCGCCAGCAGTCAAAGGCGGCAGTACAACTTAAGCGGTAGGACTACGCGCATTCGCATCACCAGGCCGGCGCAGCGCCTGATCTGAGTCCCCGCAGCCGTGAATCGCGACCGCGGTACATCGAAAGTATTAGGAGTTTATACAACGTGTCTCTCATTGATGCATCGGTGCCGGGTGTTGATTCTGAAGCATCGAGGAACGTTCCGTGAAGACGTCGCATAAGCCGGCGCCCAACGCAGTGGTCAAGTCTCAGGCCCTCCGCAACCCCGGTTGCATAACAATTCTGATTGCGGATGATCACCCCGTAGTGCGGGAGGGGCTTATATCGGCCGTCAAGCGGCAAGCCGACATGCGGATTGTTGCCGAAGCCCGGAACGGGCGGGAAGCGGTTGAGATGTTCATTGCCCAGCGGCCCGATATCTCTCTGATCGATCTGCGTATGCCGCTGATGGACGGCATCGAAGCGGTGATGTCAATTCGTGAACGAGAGCCCACCGCGCGGCTGGTAATTCTTACCACCCATGAAACTCGAGAAGACATCTATCAGGCGCTGCACGCAGGGGCGCAAGGGTATGTGCTTAAAGAAGACGGCCTGGATGAAATCCTTGCCTGCGTGCGTTCGGTTGCAGCGGGCGACACCTGGGTTCCGCCCGCGATCGGAGCTGCGTTAGCGACGCGGCTAAAGGATGAAGAGCTAACGCCGCGAGAATTGCAGGTCCTTCGTGCGGTAGCGACCGGAAAGAGCAATAAGGAGATTGGAGCGAAGCTCAACATCAGCGAGGCCACCGTGAAGGTACACGTGACGCATATGTTGGAGAAGCTAAAAGTCACGGGCCGTTCAGAAGCGATCAGCAAGGCTGTGAAGCGGGGACTTGTACGTTTGGATGAAGATGATGTGGCCTGATTTCACGGTTTCCACAGAAGTGACGGCACTCGCATTTCGGTTGGACCTACCCTGCGCTAAAAATACATCGAAAGTCGTATAGCCACTCCGATTCTTATTGTTTAGTGTTTTGCGATGTACGCGAACTCTCCCCAAATTCGCGTACGACAATCTCGGTATAACAGCAAATAACAACAGGGGAGCTTGATGGGGAACACACGGATACTGATAGCAGATGACCATCAGGCAGTTCGCCAAGGGCTACGGGGGGTGTTGGAGAAGCACGCAGGGTGGGAAGTTTGTGGTGAAGCCGTGGATGGCTGGGAAGCCATAGAGAAAGCAAGATCTCTTAAGCCTGACGTGATTCTTCTCGACATCCGAATGCCCAATCTCACCGGCTTGGAAGCTGCACCGGTGATAAGGAAGGAACTCCCTGAATCGGAAATCTTAATCATAAGCCAGCAGGAAACTGCGGAGAGCCTTCGACTCGCATTGCGAGCTGGGGCGGCAGGTTTCGTCTCCAAGTACGCCGTGGATACTGACCTGGCGCCGGCGATAGAGAATCTCATGCAGCGCAAGACTGGTTTTGAGCGATGATGGTTGGCGCTGAACGGGCTCGCTGGGGAGAGCGAGCGTCCATGCAGTCATCTGGATAATCACTCGAGATCTTCGGGGACAGTCCGTCCCCAACGAAAAGAGGATGTCGGTATTAGTCTCGAGTGCTAACTCTCCGTGGCGCACGCTGTTCAAGGGGAACGCTATATCCGTCGGACTTTCGAGCGAAGCGAAGTGACATTCCTGGAAACGAATGTAGCGTTCTTCACGGAGCAGACCGAGCCCCAGAGCGTCATGGAGTAGCGGGTCGCAGGCGGTTCCATTCACAGCTGGCCAACACAATCGGGTGGCGTCTTCACTCCGAGCAAAGACACGCCCTTCTGGGGCCGTTGTGTGGGTCGAACGGCGGTCGCGGTCGTCTCCTTTATTAGTGACGAACTCTTTAGGCAGGCTAAAACCCAAGGCCGCCACCTGGAAGTCCGGAACCTTTTTGACATTGATGACCCGCAGATTCGCGCGTTGGGCTCGCTCCTGGAAGCGGAGGCCAGTACTGACTGTCTGAACGGGCGAATCTACGGAGAGTCGCTCGATGACTCTTGCTTCGTATGTGCTTCGCAACTTCGCCGTTATGCCGATGAAGATGAACAGACCTACAGGCTTGCCGAAAGATAAGGCGCTCATAGTTGTCGATTACATCGCCTCGAACCTTGCCGAGGATGGCCGTCTTCAAGACCTCGCCGACCTGGTCGAGATGAGTCCGTTCCACTTCTGCAGGTTATTCAAGCAGAGCACCGGCCTGACTCCACACCAATACATTCTGCATCTGCGAATTGAGAAGGCTAAGGGACTGCTGAAGAATAAAAGACTTGGCATCGCAGACATCGCCAGTCGTCTTGGCTTTTCGGACCAAAGCCACTTCACAAATATTTTTCGCAGGCTTGTCGGCATCACGCCGGCTCGATGGCGAGCCAGCCTCTGACGGGCACTACGACCTCTTTCAGAGACCTGGATTCGGCAGTCTCCCGACACAAAGCAGCAAGAATTTACTAGAAGACACCTACGCCGTTAGTGTACAGCGTTAACATTATTGGTTTATCAATTATGGTTATGCCAAAATGATTCAGCAGATAATAGATTAAGCGCAATCATGCGAGATTTCGCGACGACTGCGACGATTTGAGCGTAGAAGCTCAGACTGAGATGTAGAACAATTAAACATCTGTATTCTCGAGAGGGCAACCCCACCGAAACTTAGCCGGCTCAGAGCTAGAATTTCATGCCGCCACTGCCCGAACGACGCTTGACTAATAAGTTTGACTGTCTCGCCGGGGGCGGCGAAATGGGAGCGTTGATGCGCTCCATGGATTGGTCGAAGACGCCAGTCGGCCCGGTTGATTCCTGGTCCCCCGCGTTGCGAATGATGGTGAGGCTTCTTCTCGCCAATCGATTCCCCCTATTGCTCTGGTGGGGGCCTTGGTACTGCCAGTTCTACAACGATCCCTATCGGCCGGTACTTGGGGCCAAGCATCCCAGGTCGATGGGACAGCCGGCCAGCGAGTGTCTCCCCGAGATCTGGCACATCATCTGTCCCTTGATTGACTCACCTTTCAGGGGTGGCCCAGCCACTTGGATGGAAGACATGCTGTTGGAATATCAGCGCCATGATTTTCTCGAAGAGGCTCATTTCACGATAGCGTACAGTCCGGTCCCCGATGACAGCGTTCCCAGCGGCATCGGAGGCGTACTGGCGACGGTTCACGAGATCACTGAAAAGGTGGTCGGCGATCGCCGCGCGGCCGTGCTTCGCGATCTTGGGGCACGTTCCGCCGATGCCAACACCGCGGAGGAAGCTTGCGTCATTGCGGCAGAAGCGCTGCGCCGCCATCCCCGGGACATTCCTTTTGCTCTGCTGTATCTCATCGATTCCAATCGTGGCGCTGCCTATCTCGCGGCTACCTGCGGGATTGAGAAGGGCAGTCCCGACGCTCCTCTCGTCGTCAACCTGCGCGGACATGCGTCTAACAGCGTGTGGCCGATTCATGAAGTAGTGAAGAGTGATCAAATACTGGTGGTCGACGATCTGGCCACGAGGTTGAAAGCGGTTCCGCGTGGCCCCTGGTCCGAACCTCCGCAATCCGCCGCCTTGATGCCGATTCGATCGAGCATCGCCCACCAACTGGCTGGCGTCCTGATAGCCGGTGTTAGTCCTCGCCTGTGGTTCGATCAGTCGTACCAGAGCTTCCTTGCCTTGATACGCACTCAAGTGTCGACCGCAATCGCCAACGCCCGCGCCTACGATGAGGAGCGCAAACGGGCGGAAGCGCTGGCGGAGATTGATCGCGCCAAGACCGCATTCTTCAGCAACGTGAGCCATGAATTTCGCACCCCGCTCACGCTGATGCTGGGTCCGCTGGAGGATATCCTGGCGACTTCAAACGGTCAGTTGGATAGCGAGCACCGAGAGCAGCTCACCGTGGTCCACCGCAACAGCCTGCGTTTGCTAAAACTCGTGAACTCTCTGCTCGATTTCTCACGCATCGAAGCGGGGCGGGCTGAGGCCGTTTATCAGCCCACCGACATATCAGTTCTTACCGCGGAACTGGCAAGCACCTTTCGTTCCGCTATGCAACGCGCCGGGCTAGTCTACGAGATCGAATGCGAGCCGCTCTCCGAGCCGGTTTTCGTCGACCGTGATATGTGGGAGAGGATTGTTTTGAATCTTATATCCAACGCCTTTAAGTTCACCTTCCAAGGCAAGATTGTGGTGAGGGTGAAATCGGTCGGCGTCCTTGTCCAGTTGCAAGTTAGCGACACGGGTACAGGAATTCCAGAGCGTGAACTGCCGCACTTGTTTGAGCGATTTTACCGTGTAGAGGGAGCAAAGGGACGCACCTATGAAGGCACAGGAATTGGGCTGGCCTTAGTTCAGGAACTGGTGAAATTGCACGGCGGCACGATCGAGGTCCAGAGCAGCGAAAGGAAAGGTACCACATTCACGGTGTCGATTCCCGAAGGAAGCGGTCACCTTCCACAGGATCGGATTGGCGCGGTTCGCACCTCGACAGCGAGTCCAATTCATACGGGCAGCTACGTCGAAGAGGCGCTGGGATGGCTGCCGCCTGAGTTCAAGAGAGATCAGTCGCCGTTAAAGGATACCGTTCCCGACTCTGCCGTGGCAGTCCCGGGTGTTCCATCAGAAAGGCCTGAACTGGCGACTGTCCGCAGCTTAATCGTGGTGGCAGACGATAACTTCGACATGCGTGACTACATTCGCCGATTATTGGGTCAACATTACCGCATTCACGGCGTGTCCAACGGAGTGGACGCCGTAAAGGATGCACGCGAATTGAATGCCGACCTGATCCTCGCCGACGTCATGATGCCGCAATTGGACGGGTTCGGAGTCCTCCGTGCGCTCCGGAGTGATCCCGCAACCAGACTAAAACCCGTAATTCTTCTCTCTGCGCGGGCTGGAGAAGAGTCTCGAATCGAAGGGTTGCACGCGGGAGCCGACGACTACCTGGTTAAGCCGTTTACCGCGCGTGAACTGCTGGCCCGCGTGGACGCCCATTTAAGGATGGCACGGGCGCGAACCGAGTCAGCCGAGATCGAGCGCCGTTTGCGTGCCGAAGCCGATCTGGAGCGCAACCGCTTACGCGATTCGTTCACTCAAGCCCCCGCCGCCATGGCTCTAGTCAATGGCCCGAATCACGAATTTGCTTTTGTGAACGAAGCATATGTCGAGATGGCTGCCCGCGACATTACTCAGCTTATCGGCAAAACCGCGCGAGAGGTATTCCCCGAATTTGTCGGACAAGGGTACTTCGAGCTTCTGGATCGCGTGTACCAGAGCGGTGAGCCATTCCTGGCCACGGCGCGGGCAGTAACACTTAATCGTCATGGCAAGCAGGAATCCATTTACCTCGACTTTGGTTACTTCCCGGTGCGAAACCTGGCGGGGGAAGTTGATGGCATTTTGTTCCAGGGCATCGATGTAACCGAACAAGTAATGGCGCGAAGTCAACTGGAGGCGCGGGTCAAGGAACGCACCGCCGAACTGGAACAAGCTCAAGAAGGCTTGCGGGACTTGAACTACCGACTCATGCGAGCGCAGGACGAGGAGCGGCGACGCCTCGGGCTGGAACTGCACGATAGTGCTGGCCAGCTGTTAGTCGCCTTGAAGTGGAAACTGGGACCTCTGCACAAGGAAATCGGTCCGGATCATGCGGAATGGGCGAAGCTGGCGGCGGATGCCTTCCGGCTTGCCGACGAATTGTCACAGGAGCTTCGCACCGTGTCGCATCTCCTGCATCCGCCGCTGTTGGAGCGGGCGGGGCTGTCATCCACCCTGCGCCTGTATGTCGAAGGGCTCGCGGAACGAAGCGGACTTAAAGTGAAACTCGAAATAGACCCCGACCTCCAAAGAATGCAGCGCGAGACGGAAGCGATAGTCTTTCGTATCGTGCAGGAATCACTGACCAACGTCCATCGGCACGCAAGAACCAAGACCGCGAAGGTACAGATCAGTCAAAGCCCGCAAACCGTCAGGATTCAGATCGAGGACAACGGCGGAGGTATTCCAGGCTTCACCACGCTTGAAGAGACAAACTTCAAGCTGGGAGTTGGAATCCAAGGAATGCGCGAAAGAGTGCGACAGCTGAACGGAAGCTTCGAAATCGCATCCACTCCAAACGGCACCACTGTCACGGCAGTAATACCCACCAATGTTGCTGAAGACGAAGTCTGATTGGTTGCAAGAGAGTCGCTTTTGCCGGGTTCAGCGGAAGAGCAGCTGAACAAAAAACCACCCTGTACGATCCTCGCGGCACATTTCCGCAGAAAAGACCATCCAATCTCCAATTTACGAAGATCCTACAGTTCTCCGCGCTCCACGCATGATGAATTGTTGGCTCTACGTCTGAAGTCGTACAAACATCTGACACGTCACGTCAATTTCGTCCTAGGCGCCCTCTCGGAATACGCGTTCATCCAGACGAGGGATTGTTCGAGGTATAGCGACTCGATAGCATTGCGACGTATTGGCAGTCAAGCAGCTTGGGATTGACACTTACGAGACGGAGCGCTGGACCTTAAGGCGCTGAGCTGGACACGATTGTGGAACCGAATGGCACTAAATTTGTCGACGAGGATCCCGCGCTGCGCCATGTCGATCCCAGCAATCGCAAAGAAGTGGAACGCTACGAGCGCTGGGACGAGGCGGAACTTGCTTGCGGGCTACTCCGTACGAGCGGTATCGCGTGTGAGCTCAGCCCAATGCCGCTCCCCGGACTGCCGGCCGACATTATTGTCTGGGTACACAATCGCGATGCTGAACTTGCCTGGGCAATTCTAGCCGATGCCGAGCGCGAAGCATCCTTAAAAGCAAAGGCAGGGACGCCGGTTGACGACGCCACTTAGCGAGAATCTATTAGCTGTGGACTTATCAAAGACCAGACAGAGGAGGCATGGCATGGCTCATTACGGCAATCTTGAGACTCAGCAGGTAGGTGATAATATTCGTGACATCCGCGGCGCCATCGTACGCGGGTCGGATGGCAAAGAACTCGGCACGGTAGATGATGTGGTGTTTGACCACGACACCCTACAGATTCAGTACCTGGTTTTGGACAGCAATGGCAGACTGGAAGCTGGAACCGTCCTGCTGCCCGCGGACAGAGTTTCTCTTGACACCAACCATGCGGATGGTCTCGCCACCGGTATCACTAAGCAACAGATCGAAAATGCTCCCCAGTACGACAGCAAATCACTCAGTTCAGAAGACGAATGGAAGAAATACGAGAAGGAGTTCAAGAAATATTGGGACGAGCAGCCCGTAATACATATGAAAGACACTTACCGGATTATCACTCTCCCCGAAGAGCCTAGGCCGGCTCAGGCGAGTTCGCCAGGCGAAGGCAGCTCACGATCAGTCAACACCGAAGTAAACGCCGCCGAGCTTTTTCCCGACCGGATCAGCGATGTATTCTCCGATCCCGCACCTATCGCCGGCAAAGTCACCCTGCGTCCCAAGTCCGTAGCCCGCGCCGAAGCTTCCGCCCCCGGCGTTACCCTGCTGAAGCCGCATTGGTGGGAGTCGTTTGAAAACTATCTGCGGCTCAACAAGGACGACATCCAGTCGAAGTGTCCGCAATGTGTATCAACTTCCGATCAAGGACGGAAGATCGCATAGCACTCCGGGGATTTAACCCAAAGGTAGCGGTCTCCTTGCGCCCTCATATCAATTTGTCACGACTGCCTTGGTAGCCAAGATCAAGTCGACGCTGGTGGCTCTTTTTGTCTAACTAGCACGCAATGAGTCCTCGATGGAAGAAAGCGCTTCTTTGATCTCGCCCGTGAGGTGGTTCGTCGATGGCGAGTGTGCGCGAGCCTAGTTCGGTCAATTTAGTTTTCATCGTCCTGATCCGCACCAAAGCAGTGCAAATGACCTTCAACCGCTGTTCAATCGAAGTGAAGTCAACTTCGGGGCGGCCGGCACGCAGCATCGCGAGCCGTCGCTGCACGATTAGGAGGCGAACGGCAGTCACAAGGTGTTGGTGTGTGCATGCGACCAATGGCCCATGCACTGCGGTCATTTGGCAGTAATGTAGAAATGCACAACACCGGGCGAGGCGCCCGTGCCCGCACAAATTATGCGGGCACCTTGTCTCTCGGGTTCTTCCTTTAGGGCTTACGTCGTAGTCGTGGTTTGGTCTTACGAAGAATTGTTCTACTGGCAGTCTCTGGGTAGGCTGACAAAACCAGGGATTCAATCCGCTCACTGCGAGCGTAACGGAGGATGGATTATGAAAAAGTTAATGTTGGGGTTCTTGGCTCTCACGCTGGCTCTATGGGTGGTGGCTGGGACTCAGGCATCTGCGCAAAGTGGGAACCAACAAAATCAAACTGACCAGAACCAGGCCAGCTCGAAATCCGGCGAAATGTCGGGGAACGTCAGCTCGAGTGGCAAGACTTTCACCAACGACAAGGACAGCAAAGACTATAAAGTCGATAACCCCGACGCGCTCAAAGGTCACGAAGGACAACACGTCGCGATCATCGTACACGTTGACCCGGATACCGGTGTAATCCACATCATGCAGGTGGAAGCACCGCCGCAGCCTTGATGTTGCCCCCCGCTGAGTGGGTCAGTTTCACAAACAGACAGTGAGCTGGCCCATGTTGGCGGCCCCGTCCCCACACCAACGTCAGTTCTTGATTTATCGAAATCTGTTAGATTTTGTTGATTCCAAGTGATTGCTGTTGAACTTGTTGCAGCCTGCTTATCACGCTGAGAACGCCGAAAGGTAGGAACGTGAGGGCCCGATTTGTGGACCAAATCCAGTGTTAATCGTGTCTGGACGCCCCTGTAGACCAGTATCCTCGTCATTCCCTGATTTTGGTCTAGTCAGCTCTCCTTGCGAGCACAAGACCCATGTGAAATTCACGTCTGCGAGTCCTGCCTTACCGCAAGCTCGCCTTTTGTTCTTGTCTATTATGATTAACTATGGTTAACTACTGGTAATAATCGCTGGTTAATAGATAAAAACTGAAAGCACTTTTGCTGCAGTCCAAATGAATGGAAAATCCATGGCACGGGTCGGTCATCTTGCTCTTCTTGTGTTGATCGTGGCCTGTCTCCTCCCGGTGAAAGCACTGGCACAAGGCGAAACGACCAGCGCCATCGTTGGCGAAGTAAGGGACGCGACCGACGCGGTTGTGCCGGGCGCCACGGTGACGATCACGAATCACGAGACCGGCCTGCAAGCGCAGCGCCAGGACCGATGACGCAGGCCGGTTCAACTTTCCCACAGTTAAAGCCGGGCGCCTACTCGGTTAAAGCGGAAGCGCCCGGCTTCGATCCGCAGCAAAATGACAATGTCATTTCGGGTCTGGGCCAGAAGCAAACCGTGGATTTCACGCTCAAGGTGGCGCGGTCCAATGAGGCGGTTGAGGTAAGCAGCGAAGCCCCACTCATCAACCCGGAAAACGCAAACACATCCACGACTCTGACTGCGCCGGCACTGGAGAATCTGCCGAATCCGGGCGGCGATCTGACCTACCCTCTGCAATTTGCCCCTGGGGCCCTCATCAATACGGCGGGCAGCAGCAACGATTTCGTCGGCGGCAGCAACGGGTACGGCAACGTGGAGTTCAACGGACTTCCCGCCCTCTCCAATGGCTACATCGTGGACGGGCTGGAAACGAACGACCCGCTCACCAATCTCAATAGCGGCCTCTCCACCAACCTCGTCCTGGGATTGAATTCGATTTCGGAAGTGACCGTCAACACACTTTCCTATTCCGTGGATCAAGGACGGTATGGAGCATCGCAAGTCGACTACGTCACCAAGTCCGGCACGAATCAGTTTCACGGGAATCTCTATGAACTGTGGAATGGTTCGCTGCTGAATGCAGCGGACTACTTCACCAACGCGACGCCGGGGAACCACAAGCCCAGATCGACCGTGAATCATTTTGGAGGCAGTCTGGGCGGGCCGATTGTGCACGACAAGCTGTTTTTCTTCTTCGACAGCGAATGGGTGCGGATCGCACTGCCCATCGTCACGCCCACGATCGTTCCCAGCGCGGCATTCCAACAATACGTGTTGCAGCAACTTCCTTCTGCCTCGGTCCCGTTCTATCAGCAGATGTTTTCGCTGTATGGAAACACCAGCGGCACACCGACCGCGATACTCGGCTGCCCGCTCGGCGCCGCCGAGGAGGGCTGCGCCAACCGGCAGAGCGTCTCGCATTCCAGCGACGACCACGAACAGGTGCAGACGGTCCGCGTCGACTACAACATCAACCAGAAAGATACGGCCTGGTTTCGCTTTCAGTCGGACACCGGTCTGCAAGCCGCGTAGACGGATCCCATCAACCCGTTGTTCGATGCGTTTTCCCCGCAGCCTCTCTATTCGTTCGCGGCAGGACACACGCACGTCTTCTCGCAGAACCTGGTGAACTACTTCAATCCGGCGTTCTCCTGGTACGAAAGCCTGTTCGGGCCAAGCAACCTGCAGCAGACACTTTCGGCGTTTCCGATCGTGTTACAGGGCACCGGCGCGAATGCCTTCACGCCCATGGGAGGGCTCGACAACACCTGGATTCAAGGCCGGCGCGCATCCCGCTTTTTCATCAACGACAACCTCGCCTGGAGTCATGGCGCTCATGAACTGCGGTTCGGAACCAATACCCGTATCTTCCGCCTGAACGACTACGACTTCGGAGAAGGCACGGTTCCCACGGTGACCTACGCGAATTTGCAGCAATTCATCGACGGAGTAGCGAACACCGCGTCGAAGACGTTCCCTTCGAACGCAAATGAGCCCTTCAACTTTCTCAATCTCGATGTCTACGCGCAAGACACCTGGAAAGTGACTCGCAAACTGACCTGGACGTTCGGTCTGCGCGACACCTTCAACTCCAATCCGCTGAATCCGCATGATCAAGTCGCCCGTCTTCGCGGCTCTTTCAGTTCCATCTCGCATGATGTCAATCAACCGCTGAATGAGGCCATTCAGACTCATCTCGGCAATCTGTTTTCGTCTACACCGCTGGCCATTCTGCAACCAAGAACGGCGATTGCGTGGCAGTTCGAGCCAAAATCCGTGCTCCGGACCGGCTTTGGGATTTTCAGCGATATCTTGCCGGGCAGCGTGGCCGACCTGATCGGCACCAACCCTCCCTACGACAAGACGTTTCAGGGAGGACTGCTTGGCACCGTGGGCGGCACGGCCATCGCGCCGGGAGTGCCCAACAGCGCAGTCGATGCAACCGTTGCCGCAAATCAGATTTTTACCTCGGGATTTCCCCAGGGACAGCTTTCGTGCGCATCTCCACAGGCAAATCCCGCAAGTTGTCTTCCACCGGTCGCGATCACGGCCGTCCCGGACGGCAAACTCCACGCGCCCTACTTCATGGAGTGGAGCCTGGGAATGGAACATCAATTTGGAACGACGGCTAGTGTGCAAGCGCAGTACGTCGGCACGCGGGCCGTGAATCAACCGTACTCAACCCAAGTCAACGGCTACCAAACCGTGTGTCAGGGCTGTTTTGCGCCGTTTCCCTACCTGCAAGCCGACCGATCCACGATTCGGCGCGGTGACGCAGTTCTCCACCGGCGCGAACAGCCACTACAACGGTCTTCAACTGACCGCGATGAAGCGCCTCGGACATGGTCTGCAAGGGCAGGTCAACTACACCTGGAGCCGTTGCATGGATACGGTCTCGAACGGAGGATTCCTTTCGTTTTCCGCAGGAGGGATTCTCTCGCCTCTGCCGGGAGACCTGGCCCGCGACTATGGTCCTTGCGACTATGACATCCGGCACAATCTCAACGCGCAATATGTTTATCAGTTGCCGGTCAAAGTGCGCAGTCATTCGCTGGGCTACGCGCTCAACGGCTGGCAGATTTCCGGAACAGCGTTCTGGCACAGCGGAGTTCCGTTCTCGGTGCTGAGCACGCCTTATTCAGCAAACGGAAACGGCATCGTGCAGGGCAGCGGGCCGCAGTTCGCCAGCGTCGTTCCCGGCGTTCCGCTGTATGAGCATCATCCGATTCCGGGCGTAACGCAGGCGGGAACATTGCAGTGGCTCAATCCGGACGCTTTCGTGTCGGCGGTCGATCCGAGTACCGGGCAGTGCTATGGCGGCGACAGCCCGCAGAATTGCCAATTCGGAAACCTCGGCCGCAATGCCCTGCGCGGTCCTGATTTTCTCTGGAGCGACTTCTACCTGACAAAATGGTTTCCCTTGAGCGAGCACGTGAAGCTGCGGTTCGAGGGGCAGTTCTTCAATGTTTTCAACCATCCGAATTTTGCGCTTCCAAGCATGGTGCAGGCCGGCATTCCAGGAAATCCTTCCACGCAGAGTGGATTTGGAGCGCTCACGTACACGACTTCTCCGCCGACCGGCTTGCTAGGCGTCGGATTGGGCGGCGATAGCAGTCCACGCATGATCGCCTTTCAGGCGCGGTTGGAGTTCTAAGCGTCGACCGACGGAAGTGGCGACTTCGCAGCCAGCCGTACTGTTAGGCTCAAGCAAGATGAAGGAGAGCATCACACGCTGGCGCAGCGAATTCGATTACGCGGCCTTGGTAGTTTGTCCCCAGCGCGCCACCAGAATCACGCCATCCGCTTCCCGTTACAACTGCATCATCAGTGAAGGAAAAGCAGGGGGGAGTGTCGATAATCACGTTTCGGGCACCCGCGCCAGTGCAGAAGCCTGACACATAGATTGGCCGATCAGGAATGCAAACTGGCGAACCGACGTTGACATTGCTCATCGCGAGCAAGCCCTGCACTATGGAAGTGCCATGCCGAATACCCTGAACCGTTCAGAGCCACGCTGGCCTGCGGTGCTTGCTCTGCTTGCCGTGGGCGGATTGCGCCTTTCTCTGCCGGAATCTCTGTCAGCGGGACCAGACTGGCTGCTCATCGTCGTCATCGCGGTGTTGCTGATTCCCACTGTGTGGGCACGCCGTCGCGGCATGGATAAGATCAATCGGGTTATGGGCTATTTGCTGACATCCATTGTGACCCTCGACATGATCTGGTCGCTTGGACTGCTGGTCGCGGCTCTGCCCGCACATCGACAGGCTCCGCAAGAGCTGTTGCGTTCCGCAGCTGCCTTATGGATCACGAACATCCTCGTCTTCGCCTCATGGTATTGGCGGCTGGACGCAGGCGGCCCGCGTGAGCGTGAGTTGCGTGGCGTCCATACAGACGGAGCATTCCTTTTTCCCCAGATGACCCTCGACCAGCAAGCCAAGCGCGAGATGGGAGAGCAGTGCTGGAGTCCAGGCTTTGTGGATTACCTCTTTCTTGCCTTCAATACCAGCACGGCATTTTCACCAACGGACTGTCCCGTTTTATCAACATGGGCCAAACTCCTTATGATGGTTCAGGCACTCATTTCTCTAACAACAGTGGCTCTGTTGGCAGCTCGTGCGGTAAATATTCTTTAGAAGCTTAACCCCTAGTTTGCAAATTGAATGAAAATGAGGGGTCATCTACAGCCCTGTCGCGACCAAAACGCGCGAGAGCCATGCCTTGTCAGCACTGGACGACGACTTTAGGACTCTTAATACCTTCGTCGCGTTACGCGTGTCAATTACCATCGGTCTTGTAGATCTGAGATATCAAATTCTCTCTCTTGTTCCACCACCCTGATCGATCCTTATTATCATGTTGGACTCAAGCCCTGATCCTAGCTGAAGTGCTCGAGCGGTGCGAGAACAGGCTGATCATTTCGACTGCCGAACATTCTCATCGAGGATAAGCAGCGGTGTGCTCGAAAAGGGCTTGCCACGGGCCCACATTGTCAGAGACGCCTGTTACCGACAGGTTATCCCGTAGGCCTCAGAAATTGCGCGCCGACGATTTCTGCCAAACGCTGCCAGGCCACGACAGTTGTGCACTCGGCCCGCTCTTGCCATTCGTCGTTACAGTCTTTGAATCTTTCGTTAGTGGCGAGGCTGAAATTCGCGACCGGAGTGCCGCTCTGTGAGTACCTGACCTCCGGCTCTTTCCCAACGTTCCCAACGAGGATCACTTTGTTTACCCTCTTTGGCATTGCAGTTCTCCTACAAATAGAAAGTGGTCATAAAACGGCCTTGCGGCAGAATTGGGAGCCATGGAAAGCGAGGGATGTATTAGAAAGGTGTTCCAACAAGATCGAGAGTGGATCGCTCAGGCAAGTTCCAGGACGGAGAAACCAGCTGCTATTGCCGCCCTGGATAGTCGTTGATCTGCACATACAAAGTTCCTCTTTGTCGGACGCTGTTGACACCAGGTCATGGCTGCCGCAAGTTGCAAGCTATTCGCCGCTCGCAAGTCATGAACGTCCAAAAGACGCGTTGCCGATTCGCGCACGGGATCGCCTGGGAGAATCTCCCTCCAGCCGCGGTTTAGCAGGTCGAGTTGAGACAGAGCGTTTTGTTCCTCTGCATCGGTCAGCTGGCCGAGGCGATGGACTCTAGCGATTGCACTGTGGACTTCCACTAAACTCCCCCACCAAACGACCGGCAGGAACCTCCGCAGTTGAGCATGCGCCTGACGACTTGTCGATTCATGCAGACACAGTGGCACCAACGCGGTCGAGTCCCAAAAAGCAGGTTGCTTGCTCATAGCGATTGTTCCCGATCTTCAAGCAGAGCTTTCGTTCCCCCTCGCCCAACGTGTTTGCCTGTTGGAACCCGCAATACCTTCTCCAAATCGACGGGACTCTCAGGCAATCGCATCTTGCCGGCAGCGACTAAGAGCAGCTCTTCTTCGGTGCCCTCTTCAGGAGAAAAAGGAACCAGCTTCGCCACAGGAAGATTACGGTCCCGTATGATGATTTCCTCACCGCCTTTGGCAAACGTCAGATATTTGCTCAGCCGGTTCTTGAGTTCTGCAACATTAACGCTTCGCATGAGGGCCACCTCCGTCATGGCTATTATAGCTATGATTCTGGCTGGCGAAAACTGGTTTGTTTTTCGAAGTTTCCAGATTCTCGGGGCACAAAATCCGAAGCATCTCGCCTTGCTCCGCGAGCTGTAAAGCACGGTTCCTAATAGTTGACGCCCTGTTCGAGGCACGAGCCCAAGCCACCACCGTAACCCGTGGTACCATACAAGTTTCCAGCATCGTCAGAAATCAGACCAGAAAATGGAAACGCACCGTCTAGTTTTCCGGCAAAGGCGTGAATTATGCTTTCCGTCCAGGTGCCGTCTTTGTTCGGCTTTAGCTCGAACACGGTACCCAACCCGTACCTTCCCCCGTCAAACGTGGTGCCGTACAAGTTCCCGGCTTTATCAACGATCAGCTGCGAATAAGTCGGTAACTTGCCGTCGTTGCCACCTTTGAAGCTGTAGAGAATCTCCTTCTTTGCACCGGCCCAGGCCAAACTGACCGAGGCCAAGGCGAGCATTGCGAAAACAGCGATATTCCTTATGCTGAACCACAGATTCTTGCGTCGCGTTGCAGAGACTCCTGACAAGGGCTTGGTTGTTTCGAGGAGGGGAACCTCGGGGAGCAGGGGGAAACTCCCTCATTGGCTCAGCAGTACAGCATGAAAACCGGCAACCGCCGCGCGGTCAGCGGTAGGTGGGCTATTGTCCACGGTGGACGCGGGAAGCGACGGAGCAGCAGAACGGCGCTATCGGACCGGTCCTTCCAGCAAAATCGGGTTCGCTCCGATGATCACAGCGCCGCCGGTTGCGCTCGAGAGCGGGTGCACAGTTCCGCTAAGGTCAATCCAATCGATGTTGAACTCAGGCGGCGCCTTGTAACGTGTCTCTCCGCAGATGATGGGAACCGCCATCTCAGAGCAATTCTGACCATAGCTGCTATCCCACACCAGCCTCGCGACCTTACGGCCCGCGGCTTCCGTGAAATCACAGTTGTAAATCGTGCCGCTGTGCTCGCAGAACGTGCTATGCAGCGGGACAGCGCCAGACAACCAATGGTAAGTCAGAATCCAAGCCTTGGCCTGAGGCTGTAACAATACGTTCTGCGTTGGATCGAAAAGTTGTCCGTCGTCGAGAAAATCATATCCATACCAGAAATTTCCGCTGACGCCGGCCGACCAGTAGAGCGCAAAAAAACGCGGGATAAATCCAGCCTGAGCGTACGGATCTTGCCAGATATTGCCTTCCACTGCGGTGTTGCCCCAGCTGCCTTCGCCGCTCCAAACCGGTTTGCCGCCCGCGATTTGGAATACGGTGGGAAGCTCCGAGCCGGCGACATACTCAGGAGTCTCAACCTTGGTGCTGGCATACGCATGCACATTGATGACATCAACTGCATTGAAGCCAGCGTCTCCGGTTGTGCACGTCGCTTTATGCTGCATATCGCAGCGCAGAAAATTTTCCAGGATTTTGGCGGCAGCCGGCACCGATGTAGAAGGTGAAACGATCACTGCACTCGGATCCACGGAGGTTGTGAGTCCCACCGTCCCCAAAACCGTCTGGCAGCTCTCTCTCGTTGCTGTAATCGTCTGCACTCGGCCTGCGATGATGCAGTTGGCGTCCTGCGCCATCCGCACCAGTTGGTTATACGAGCCTTCGAAAGAATAAGGAGGCCCAAACGGATTGAATTGAAGAGTCGACGAACGGTAGATTTCGTTCCAAATTTCCCAGTATTTTATGTGCGCTCCCTCATAGCTCTGAGCATTCACGTGAATGGCGATGGCGGCGATCCAATTTCTCCATATCTGATCGGTTCCAGAACCGTCATCAGCCAAGTCGATTGGCGGATAGCACGCGCCATGGTACTCGGAGCCTAGCCCATAGTAGTTGCAATTGGGATCGTCTTGTTGCTGTTGGGTAACCGCCCACGGAGGCGTCCGCGAAAGCGTGTAGAAGACATCGTTGACGTTCGCCTGCGTTCGCACATTTGTCAGTTCGGCATCCAGGTTTGTCCAGTCGAAGCACGACGACGTCGGCGGGCTGGAGGGATTGCAGTTCGCGGCGATCGCCGGCCAATTTGCGTTCGCACCATCCCAGCCCCGGAATTGACCATAGGGTACCTGCAGCGGATAACTGGCGAGATCGTGCACATGGATTCCCCAGAACGTGCAGGGAAATCCGGCCTGAGTGGGGCAATTGCTAAAAGAAATGAGCGGAGTTCCTGATGCGACGGGCTGACTTTCTGAATTGTCGCCAGCGAAGACAAACAGACTAAAAGCGGTGACAGCGAAAATAGTCATGCATACCGCTTTCATGGGGGAGTTTCCTTTCCTCGCGTTCGGAGGAGTGGCCTGCGCGATAAAATCTTCAGCTCGGTGTCCGGCCTTTTTCGCGCTCTATGCGAAAGAACGGACCCCAGTAGTATCCCACCGCATCGGCTTTCGGTGAAGAGGATTCGTCTAATGAAGCAGCGAAGTCAGGCAAAAATGAAATCCGACGCATGCACGTTTGGGTGGCGATTTGCCGGTTGGCATAGTCCTAGCTCCAAGCGGCGACTTGTTCGGGGCTATAGAATTTGCCGGTAGCGGCGGATGGGGCAACATCTTCAAATTAGTTCCGAGTAATGGCACCTGGACTGAGACCGTGCTCCACCAATTCACAGGAGGCAAAGACGGCGGCCAGCCCCCAGCCGGCGTAATTCTGGATACGGCAGGAAATCTCTACGGCACAACGTTCGATGGCGGCGCCCGCGATTGGGGCGTGGTATTCGAGATCACCCCTTAACAACAAAACCAGCCACGGTGGCCCACCTTTACGTCGGGTGGCCCATTCAAGCCGCCTTTTGGCTTGAATGGGACGTCCTCAGAGTCTTGTGCTCTCGCGCTGGGACCGCTGAGACTTGAGACGAATGGGGTGCGAAAAAAAGCGGGAACGCCGAGAGAGTCTTGCCCAGTTCTGCTGCCCCCGCTCAAGCCAAAGGAGGGCTTGAATGGCCCACCAACCAGCACGCAGCAACGGTCGGTTTCCTTCCGAAGTTGCAAGCTCGTGCGCAAGCGGGTCTACCTTGACGCCTCTTAAGGGAACGTTGTGCATTTCCATGCGCCACCTCCCTCTAAGCAGCTTTTTTCTGCTGCGCCTTTATTTTCGCCCACCGCACTTTCTGAAATGCAGCAATCTTCTTGCGGGCTGCCGCTGACATCGTGCGTTTCACAGGAGCCGAGCCCGTCATTTTCGCTATTGCTACTGGCAGCGATTGTTCACGAACCTTCTGCCATCTGGCCTTTTGTGCCAGCGCCATCTTGCGCCGTGATGCTGGGGATATAACTCGAGTCGGTTGATTTGCTTGCCGGACTGTTCCAAAACCGTTCAACGACTCTATGACTGAAATCGCCTGATCCAACTTCTCTACCTGCAACTGCACCTGCTTGCGCTCCGCACGGAGTTCCTGAAGCGCATTGTTTAAGTTTCCCATTGATTCCCCCCTCAAGAGTGATAGCGGAGGCTATTGTATAGGATTGGGATGACTTACCATCGGAACAAAGTGGGTTAGTCACAGCCGCGTATTTCGGCTCTGCAAAGAATCGAGAGCTCTGTGAGGGACGGAGAAGGGTCACGCTATGAATGCCACATTATCGAAAGCACTGGTCGCGTTGTTGCCAACTGCCATTCTGTTCGTTGGTTCGGCGGTGTTGTTTCTGAAAGAGAGAACTCTCGGCTCTCTCCTACAGTTGCTATGCGCAGGATGTCTCGTTATCGTTGTTCTGTCCCATCTCTGCGAAGCACTTCGTCTATTTCCTCGGATGCAGTGGGGCTCCGTGCACAGCGTCGGTCACTACCTCGACCTATCGGGTGCTTTTCTCGGTTTGACGTTGTTTCTCATTGGCTACTTGCTTCATGTGCTGAGGCGTCAGGCGCAACCACATGTTTCGGCTCTGAGGCCCCGGTAACCCTCGTGGCCAATGATTGGCACCATCACGAGACCCGCGACGAGGTCAGCCCACCACCAACCAAGGAGCGCATTCAGGACGAGACCAAATAGCAGGATGGCTGAAAGGTAGACGCAGAAATCCGTCTGCTTTGCGTCTGCGTGCAGCGCCGCGCTATTGAGTTCTGTGCCCACATGTTTCTTTGCTCTTGAGAGTATAGGCATCACGACCAGCGAAACGCAGGCGATCACGATGCCGAACACGCTGTGCTCTGGCGCACTGCGGCTTAGCAGATCGCGGATTGACTCAACCGCGACGTAGACGGCGAGGGCGAGACAACAGACACCGACCATGCGGAGCGCCATACGCTCGTTTCGTTCTCTTTCGTGCTCGTTCGCATCGACCGACATTCGCCACAGCAAGACCGCACCGGATGCAACTTCGATGAAACTATCGATGCCGAAAGCGGTGAGAGAAATGCTTCCTGCGATGACACCTGCCGTAACGGCAGCGATTCCTTCCAATGCGTTCCAAACAATAGTGAAACGTTCGAGCCGCTTTCCGCGAGCAGTAACATGCAGGCGTTCCGCGCTGGCTTCAGACATGCGATGAGGATAAACGATTGCTAGCTCTCCGTGCCCTGCACCAAGATGACAGACAGGATGATTCACCCAAAATAAAATAACTCCCGAAGGCGGGTTGCCCTCGGGAGTTGGTATTTTGCGCGATTGCGCTCCCTCCAGAGCCGTTTCAATTTTTAGGTTGTCTTGCTGCGTGATCCCTCCGGATGCCTTTGCCTTGTCGATTGCGTGCGATCAATTTCTCGCGTCGTGAACAGACGCTGCAGGATTGCTCCCATCCTTCGCGTTCTCGTGTGAGTAGCGAGTTGCCCAGTCGGATCACGATCTGGCCGCATTCGCAGATGCACAAGAACTGGCTTCTGTGGGCTTTCTCCGTGATTGAAGGCTAGGACGCGGATAACAGAGAGCACGTTGACAGTAAGAGCACCGGGTTAAAGTGAAAACTCAAACATGGAAGCCTCACAAACCAGCAACCACACGGGAGTCATGGGGTTTGGAACCCGATGAAACCCCAGAGCATTTTGCGAAGCTAGTGTACGCCGCCAAGTTTGGGAGATTTTGACAAATGGTGCGATGACACTCGTCCTCATATGTTGAGCATCGCGGAGTGGACTGAGATGATGGCTCTCCCGGCGATTCGGAGAGTCGTGAAGTGGCTGGGCACCGTGCCGGCCGTTGGCATCTGCACGCATTGCGATAGGAACTTCAAAGTTCCGCTAGATTCCCTCAAGAGTGCATCCGACGCGCAAGAGAGCCTCCGCAAGTCATGGTGCCGTTCTCATGAATATCTCTGGTGTGCGAAGAGATCGGGGGTGAACTGGCCGCCTGCCAAAAGCGGATGCGCCATCAAGATGAAGCATCAGGGGAGAAAATTAAGTTTTTGCTCTAAGGCAACAAAACGCGGATTTGAACGCAGGCCGTCTAATTCGGGTTCCACTTTCATAAACACCAAACCATTGGAGCGGTCAGCAAAAGCCTTTTCGAGCCAGTCGAGTGCTTTTTCAGTTTCCCCCAAACCCACGCAGACAACCGCGAAATAATACGGGGAAACGTACTGCTGCTTTGAAGCGGCGGTTAGATCGGCAAGAAGTTTCTCCGCCTCCGCCTTGTTTCCCGATCGGCCTAACACATTTGCCAAAGCCGAGATCATCAGCGGGGTTCCGTGAGACAGTTCCACAGCCTTTCGCAACTCGGGAACAGCAAGGGCAAAGTCACCCTTTTGTGCGTACGATAAGCCGAGGACAAGGTGAGGCAGTTCGTAAGACGGATCCATTTCCAGTGTATTGCGGAGCTGTTGGATGGCCCGGTCATACTGCCGCGCCATGTATAGCCGCCATCCCAGGCTGAAATTGATACTGATGGATAGTGGGTCAAGTTCACGGGCTTTGTTAATCAGATCGAAACTATCTGTTGGACGGCCCATCGCTATCAGGTAAAGCGAATATCTTTGATACGCAGTCGCGTAGCTCGGATTACGCTGGATCGCCCGGGCAAACCCCTCGGCGGCGCCGTTCCAATCCCAGTCATAGTTAAACTTCACGGTAGCCAGTGAAGTTTCGGCCTCGGCGAGAGTAGGATCGATCTCGAGAGCCCGCAGCGCGGCGGCTTTCGCTTTGGGCGCGGCCTCGGGCGCGGGCATGGTTCCAAAAATCTCGGCGCTGATGATGGCGTAGGAATCGGACAGGCCGGCATAGGCCAAGGCGTACCGGGAGTCCTGACGCGTCGCCTGTTCAAAATACGCGATGGCTTTGGTCAAGTTCTCATCGGTTCTCTTGTTCCAGTAGTAGCGTCCCTTGAGATAGTTTTCGTAAGCCTCGGGAGCGATCGCCGGATTACTGGCTAGCCGCTGTTCCTCCTCCGGAGTCAGGTTGATCCGGATCTCGTTCACGATGGCGGATGAAACGCGATTTTGCAGGGCGAGAACGTCCCCCATCTGGCTTTCATAAGTGTCGGCCCATAGATGACGGTCGGTGGAGACCTGCACCAGTTCCGCAGTAATTCTCACCCGGTTGCCTACTCGCAAAACCGTGCCCTCAACTACAGCGTCGACTTTAAGTTCGCTCGCGATCTGCGACAATGGTTTGCGCGTTCCTTTGTACGCCATGGCTGTGGACCGCGAAATCACGCGTAGCGACCGGACTTTCGCCAGGTTTGCAATGAGGTCATCGGTCATACCGTCGGCGAAGTATTCCTGGTCTTTGTCTCCAGAGAGATTCTCGAGCGGCAGCACGACTAGGGACTTGTTTCGGGCAGGAGCGATCTTATTGGCATCGAAGCGGTAGTAATGAACGAACGCGAAGCCGACCACGGCTGCCACTATGAGTGCCGCAATGGCAAGGATGGTTAGACGGGGAGCTGAAAGCTCTTCGCGGATGATGCCCGGCTCAGAGGGAGTGTTCAGATCTAGCGGTTCAATCAGTTGCTCTCTAGTCGCTTGGGCGGGACCATGGTCTTCCACTTCCTCGCGAGTAGCGGAGGGTACTGGAATCAAAGGTCCGGCAACTGGCGCAATAAAACGATAACCGCGCCGCGGAATTGTTTCTACGAAACGGGGATTCTCGGAAGAGTCCCCAAGGACCTCCCGCAACCGCATTACCGCATTATTCAGCCCGTGGTCAAAATCGACGAAAGTATCGCCTTGCCAGAGACGATTGCGCAATTCGTCTCGCGTGACGATTTCGCCCGGGTTTTCCAGGAGCACGACAAGAACTTGAAAAGGCTGTTCCGGGAGCTTTAGACGAAGACCCTGCTTGCGAAGCTCGCAGGCCTTCAGGTCCACTTCGAAAACACCGAAATGCAAAATCCTCGTAACCGCCGCAGTGCTACCCATTCGTTTGAGGAGGCCGAGTGGGAGTATAGCTCCCCCGGGACCCAAGGTCAAAGTTCGAGAGCAATCAGTGTATCTTTCTTATTTTCAATAATTAGCTAGCTGATGCAGAAATGTTCCTAATAGGACGGATCAAGTATTGCGCTAGGGAGATAGTACGGCGCAAATTGGCGGCGGCAAAAAAAGATCTCTTTCTCCAGGCCTGAGTTCAGAACTAAAGTGGGGATTCTGAACTATCTAAAAACGACGAAACATTTCGTGCGAGACATGGCACAAAAACTTCCGAGCCATCAAACGAGGAGCCCAATGACAATCCAAAAAGGAATGAAGGCGGCAGTCGGTTTAATGACTTGCGCGGTGCTTGCGCTTTCTTTGAACCTGTTCTGTCCTGCACCATCGGAAGCACAAGTAGCCGGTGCCACCCTTTCCGGCGAGATCACTGATCCGTCTGGGGCATCCATCGCCAACGCCAGCGTCTCCATCAGGAATGTGGGAACGGGTGAGGTTCGCGAGGTTCAGTCGAACGGCGACGGGTTTTATTCGGCGCCGAACCTGCTGCCGGGGTCCTACGAGGTTTCGGCATCAGCTGAAGGATTTTCGAAAATTGTGCAGAGGGATATAACTCTTAACGTCGGCGCGCAGCAATCCCTGAGCCTTAGTTTGAAACCCGGTAAGGTAACCGAGGTTATAAACGTAACCGACATACCGCCTGACATTCAAACCAGTACAACAGCGATAACTTCGACGGTGGACTCCCGGACGGTCCGCGAACTTCCTTTGAATGGCCGGGATTGGACGAGCTTAGCCACTCTCGAACCAGGCGTGGCCAGCATCCCCAACCAGGCTACCGCGTCGTTCAACGCAAACAAGGGCAACCGCGGATTTGGCAACCAACTAACGGACTCCGGCCATCGTCCCAACGAAAACAGCTATCGTCTGAATGGAATCTCGATCAACGACTACACCAACGCCGCACCCGGAGGCGCTACGGGGTTGAATCTGGGAGTCGACGCGATCCAGGAGTTCTCCGTAATCACCACCGGCTACACGGCAGAGTATGGACGAACCTCCGGCGCGGTGATCAACGCAATTACAAAGTCAGGCACCAATCACATTCATGGGACCGGCTTCTTTTTTGACCGCGACAGTATTTTTGACGCACGTAACTATTTTGACGGACCGACGATTGCTCCGTTCCGCCGCATCCAGTTTGGAGGCTCTGCCGGAGGGCCGATCATAAAGGACAGAACATTTATCTTTGGCGCTTACGAAGGATTTCGCCAGAGCCAGGAGGCTTCCGGAACCATTCATGTGCCGGATGCCGCCGAGCGTGCAACCGCCGTCCCGGCGATCCAACCGTATCTGGCGTTATGGCCGCTTGCGCCTGCTGGTGCGCCGGACGTCGCCGGCATCCAAACCTTCAATGCCAATGTGGCAACCATCGCGAACGAGAACTATTTCATCACCAGGCTGGATCATAAGATCTCTACTTCGGACAGTCTGACCGGCAGTTACTTCTTTGACTCTGGCCCGCAATCGCAAGCCGACCCGCTGGGGAATACGGTGCATCAGGTTTTTTCCCGCAGACAGACGGGCACCTTCGAAGAAACGCATCTCTTTGGCGCGGGGTTAGTGAACACTGTCCGCCTGGGCGTCAGCCGCGCCCTGGGCAAAATCAACGACCCGGTTTCCGGAGACGCGGTAGCCAAGGATGCAGCGTTGGCCATCGCGCCCGGTGCAGGTGCGCCACCCGAAATCCCAGTGCCCGGACTTACCACTGCCTTCGCATTGGGAGGATTCAACCGGTTCACGCATGCCTGGAACTCGTTCCAGGCTGCCGACGACGCTTTCCTGACCAAAGGAAAGCACTCAATCAAGTTTGGTTTTGCGTTCGAGTACATGCAGTACAATGTGCTCGAACAGTTGAGCCCCAATGGCAGGATGAACACCTATGGCAGCCTGGCCGCCTTTCTGAGCAACACTCCCGATCAGCTCAACGCTCTGGCTCCCGGCGGATCTCATGAAGTGGGATTGCGTGAAAAATTGTTCGCAGGTTACATCCAGGACGACTGGCGCTTTCGACCCAACCTCACCGTGAACCTGGGTCTGCGCTATGAAGCGACCACCCGACCAACGGACGCCAATACCGTCCCGGGCTACACGGTAAACGGCTACAGCGTGGCCGCTGACGGTTTCCAGGAAATCGTGAGTCTATCCAACTGTCTGTCCGGCCCCACGGCGTGCGGACCAATCGGGGTGAACAGTCCTCTCTTGCAAAATCCGACTACTAAGGATTTCGAACCCCGCATCGGCTTGGAGTGGGATCCGTTCAAGCAAGGAAAGACTGTGGTGCGTGCCGGCTTTGGCATGTTCGACGTGCTGCCGCTTCCGTATGAATTCGGTTTGAATACTGCGGCAACCGCTCCGTTCCAGATCATTGGCGCTGCTCCCGGGGCGACACTGGGCAGTGGCATCAACCCGAACGTCAACTTCAACGAACAGAAGATTCGAAATCGCTTTATTGATGCCTTCCCCAAACGCGCATACGTCATGAACTGGAATTTCAACATTCAGCAACAGCTTGCACCAGGATATACGTTGCTCCTCGGGTACGTTGGCTCGCGTTCGTTACATCTTTCTGCTGCAGCTGACGACATTAATTTGGTTCAACCAACCAACGTAAACGGAGTTGGTTTGGTGTTTCCGGTAAACGGGACACGAATCGATCCCAACTGGGGCGGCGGCGCTGGCATTCGACCCGTCCTTTATGACGGAGCTGCTTCGTACAACTCGTTCCAGTCACAACTGAAGAAAAGTTTCAGCCAGGGCGTTCAAGGCCAGGTGTCTTACACGTTTGGTAAGTGCAGAGATTTGAGTTCCGCTCCAGTCACTGGGGATACCTATCTGAACTCGATTGCCGTTCCACTGCTCCTGGTTAAGTCGGCCCGCATTGGCGCCTGTGACTTCGATGTGCGCCAGGTACTTTCCGGGACGCTGATGTGGAACCTTCCGTCCATGAAGAATGGCTCGCGGTTCTTATCCACATTAACCGGTGGATGGGAAATGGGCACCATCGTCACTGCAACCACCGGAGCTCCGTTCACGCTCACGGTCGGCGATGGAAACGATCCGCTGGGTACCGGGTTCAACGGCGACTTTTCCATGGACTTCGCCAGTCTCATTCCCGGCTGCAACCCCATTCACGGCGGCATCAACTACGTGAACACCAATTGTTTCACCCCGCCGACGGCTCCTATTTCTTATCCGTTAGCGACGGCCGCCAATCCATTGGGTTGCGCTCCGGGATCATTCCCCAATTCTCCGGTTGCGCCGCCCTCGGGCACTCAGTTCTGTTCCAACGTCTTGGGCAACACTAAGCGCAATCAATTCTACGGGCCGGGGCTTACCACCGTGGATTTCTCCATTTTCAAGAACACACGTATCCCGAGTATTTCCGAGGCCTTCAATGTGCAGTTCCGGGCGGAGTTTTTTAACATCCTGAATCACACGAACTTCCTGTCGCCGGGGTTCCTGAACACTTTTGGCCAGAACAACTCGGTGTATGACGCCGATGGCACGGCACTACCCACGGCATTGAATCAGACTTCGACAACGTCAAGACAGATTCAGCTGGGGCTGAAATTGATCTTCTAATTTTCTCCCCCGAACGAGGAGGCCGCGACCCGACTACGGCGGCCTCCGTAGCTCCCGACAGCTTGGAAACGCTCCGCACGAGTGACAGCAGGCAACCGAATCGGTAACAGCAACAACAGAGGACGCAATTGGAAACGAAAGGCGAGCTCTGCCGGGAACCAAGTGATGCCGTAGTTGAGCGCCCCGGCGCCACCCACGTGCGCTGGGTGGTGATGGGCATCGTCATGGCGATCATGGCGGTGACGGCAATGAATCGCCTGAACCTGAGCATTGCCGGTAAGTACATCGAGGAAGAATTCTCCTTCAGTACGATTGCCATGGGGCGCGTGTTTAGCGCCTTTCTGTGGGGTTATGGACTATTTCAGATTCCCTGGGGATACGTTTGCGATCGCATCGGCCCGCGTCGAACCTTAACTTGGTCCATCCTCGGTTTTGCGGTTGGATCCGCAGCTATGGTTTTCGCGCCAAGGTTCGCGGCGGCAACCGGACTGAGCGCACTCGCCGTTTTTCGAATTGTTCGGTTTTTTACGGGCGTCGGAGAGGCGGCGGTTTCCTCCAACGTAACCCGCGTCATTGCATCCTGGACCGCGCCGCGCGAGCGCGGATTCGCCAGCGGTTTGCAGGTTTGCGGTTTAGGTCTGGGCGGTACGCTGACTCCCATCGCAATTGCGTGGACCATGGTTCACTGGGGCTGGCGAGCCTCTTTCGCAATCTCAGCGGTGCTAGCCTTCCTCGTGGTTGTAATCTGGCACTGGTACGCAACCGACTGGCCGGAAGAAAGTCCACGTGTGAACCAGCAAGAGTTGCAGATTATCCGCCCGGGACAGGAAAAAGCGAGCGCTAAGGTGCAGCACGTCGCGATTTCAGTTCCATGGATGAAGATGATCACGAGTTTATCGGTTTGGGGCTTGATCCTGGGCTACGGCTGTCAGGGCTACGCCTTTTACGTTTACTACAATTGGTTCTATTTTTACGCGGTGAAAATGCGCGGACTGGATATTATGCACGCGGCGGCGTGGACTTCAGCGCCTTTTCTCGCGATGGCAGTACTGTCTCCCGTTGGCGGATGGTTCTCTGACCGGGTTGCGCGTGTTACAGATCGCCGCAAGGGACGCCTCGCGGCGGTCTGGGTTGGTATGGGCATCGCGGCTCTCTTGTTGTACACAGGAAATCATCTTACCCTGACGGTGATTGCACTGCCGATGATTGCGTTGGCTGCGGGTTTCACCATGTTTGGAGCGGCGAATTTCTGGGCATCTTGTATCGATCTGGCGCCTGGATATTCCGCATCGCTTTCCGCCCTGATGAACACCATTGGGAGTCTCGGGGGGGTCGTATCGTCCGCGGTAACTGCTTCGATTGCGGTTCATCGAGGCTGGGTGCCGGCCTTGGACGTCGCGGTATGGGTGACGATTGGCTCGGGATTGCTTTTTACACTGGTAGACGCGAATCACAGCATTGGATAAGTTCGGTTGTGCATCTGATGAAAAAACTTCTTACGATTGTCGTCGCATCGTTCACGCTCTTCCTCTCACCCCTGATGAGATTAGAAGCGCAAAACAAAGCGCCCCTGCGACTGATCAAGACAATTCCCATGCCGAACGTGAAGGGCCGCCTTGATCACATGGATGTGGACGTCGAAGGCAAGCGCCTCTTCGTAGCAGGACTCGAGAATGGCTCTGTAGAAGTGATCGATCTACAGGCGGCGAAGTGGGTGAAGAGCATCCCAGGATTCAAAAAGCCGCAGGGTATCGCGTACGTAAAGTCGCTCAATAAACTGTTCGTGGCCAGTGGCGAAGACGGAATCCTACGCACCTTCCGCGGCGACACTCTCGAATTGCTCGACTCCATCAAACTGGATCTCGGTCCCAACCGCGTGGCCTACGATCCCCAGGCGCAAGCGCTTTATGTAGGCTATGGCGGCCAGGACGCAGGCAAGGACTATGGCGAGGTTGGAATCATCGACGGCAAAACGGACAAGCATCTCGGCGACATCAAGGTGGACGCGCACCCCTCGGAACTTCTGCTGGACAACTCCGGAGCAACTCTGTTCGTGTTTCTTCCCGCGATGAGCAAAGTGCAAGTCATCGATACGAAGAAACGGCAAGTTGTGTCGACGTGGACCGTAAGCAGCCAGCGCCCCGGCGACGCGGCCTTTGATGATCGAACGCACCGTTTGCTCATCGGCACGCGTATGCCTTCAGAAATGGTGGCCATGGATTCCCATTCAGGTAAGGAGGTCGCCCATCTTCCAACTGTCGAAGGTATGGATGGAGTCTATTTTGATGCTGCTCGGAGACGCGTCTGACATTTCGGGAGGGCGTGGCTTCGATGTCGGAAACATTTTCGCCTATCAACAACTGGACGCAGACCATTACGAGACAATAGGAAAAATCAGGACGCGACCGGGCGCAGGGACTTCCTTTTGGTCTTCTGAACTGAACCGCTACTACGTTGCCGCGCCTGCCCACGACCAAGAAGGCGCAGCTATTCTCGTTTTCGAGCCATGATGTTAAAAAGTTGTTCGTCTGGCCACATTCTTAGCGCGAACATGCAATAACAAATCATTCTGAGGAGCAGGTATGAAGAAGTGGTTGGCCATCAGTCTCGTGTCGGTAGCCGCAATAGGGGTCCTCACGATCCGAAGCACGAAGAACGCACTTGCGCAGACGCAGGCGCGCGAATTGCTCCCCTTGCAACTGGAAGAGCAGATTCCCGTGCCTGGAGTGGCGGGCCGGCTCGATCACTTTACGGCTGACGCAAAACGGAAACGGTTATTCGTGTCCGCACTCGGCAACAACTCCGTGGAAGTGATTGACGTGTTCGCCGGGAGGGTGATTCACAGCATCAAGGGGCTGGCGCAGCCGCAAGGACCGTTATACGTTCCCGGTCTGGACAAGCTTTATGTAGCAAACGCCGAAGACGGCAAGGTAAGAGTGTACGACGGCGCGACTTATACTCTTCGTAAGACGATTGACTTTGGCGAGGATCCCGACAATCTGCGCTACGACGAAGTTTCGAAGACCGTCTTTGTGGGATTCGGCGAGGACGACGGCGGCATTGCAATGATCGATCCAAGAACGGATGCACGTGTAGGCCAAGTGTACAAAACAGAAGGCCACCCGGAATCTTTTCAGGTAGAAGCAACTGGAGGGCGCATCTACGTGAACGTCCCCGATGCCGGCAACGTAGTGGAGTCGATCGACCGCAAGACTGGCGCTGTAACTAAGTGGCCGCTGAAAGGCTTGCGTGGCAATTACGCAATGGCCCTGAACGAAGCCGATCACCGCTTGTTTACGATCACCCGCAAGACTCCGATGATGGTCATCCTGAATACCGAAACTGGTAACGAAGTCGCTAGACTGCGAGCCGCTGGAGAGTGTGATGACGTTTTCTTTGACGCATCGCGCAAACGGATCTACGTCATAGGTGGGGAAGGAATCATCAGCGTGTTTCAGCAAAACGATCCGGATCATTACGAGTTGATTTCAAATGTCCCTTCCGGAATAGGCATTCGCACCGGATATTTCTTCTCGAAGCGAGACCGTTTCTACGTCGGGGTTCCAGCAAAAGGAATTGAGCCCGCACAAATTTGGACATTCGAAGCTGAAGATTAGCCACACCCGCTCAAAAAGTTGCGGTGTCGGCTTTATCATGTTGACGGATTACGGTCAAACCGGGCCCGAGATCGGCTCCTGAGGACGGGGATACCTAGATCGGTTCATGGACGTGGAAACCTTGGTACCGACGGTGGTCACGACTTCACAAATGCTCACGACGGGGAGTTGATGTTCCGACATGTGGCAACATTCTTCGCCCGGCGCGAGTTATCAACTCCATGACGGACTTCAAGCAGATCAGCGCGCCGACCTGAAAGCGTGTTGATTTCGCCAGTGAACTGACCTGGTCGGACGATCGTAATAAGCGTTTCGGTTGCACATGTCGGCCGCACCGCCTCTCGTCATCTCGGCGACGTGCTAGAAATCACGGATGTATTGACGGGTCTCTTCAGTGATTCTTGGGCTGTCGTCCTTCTCGGATTTCGTATGACCGGTGATCCCCCGCCTGACGTCCCCGCCCGAGCGCGGTGGAAATCCTCTTCGCGCACGGATCACAGACGAAGATGAAATCCGTAATTAAAGTCGTGACCAGACCCTCGCGGCAAACCTCGCATGCCAGTGGAATGGAAGCTGCACGCGCCCTCGCGATTTATGTCGTGCCACAGTCATTTGCAATTCTCTCGACCTTAATCCAATCGGATGACAGATGAGACCGATCGGTCGCATCAGCAATAAGATAAATTTGGTCGGCGAGTTCTAACGAAGGATATGAATTATTGAGGGCTGACCTGAGAGAGGTGTTCTCTGAGCAGAGTTTGCTACATCAGGAAACAGGAGACAACGTTAGAAGATTACCGTCCTGCGGCCTTTTGGCCGCGAAGCGCCATACAGGTGGAAGCCGCTTTCGCGACCAATCGGTTTTCCTCGTCGGTGATGGTGCACTCGACGTAGCCGATCGTCTGGCCCCGCTGTACGACCGTTCCTTCCGCTTTGAGTTGTGCCTGCCACACCGGGCGAAAGAAATTGATTTTCAATTCCACGGTAGTAAAGGATTCATCTGGGGCGAGAGTGCTTGCAAACGCGATGCCCATCGCGGCGTCAGCAATATCGCAAAGAATTCCGCCATGCAGTGTTCCCATGGGATTTGCGTGCTGTGGTCCGGCTGCCAAGACGACCGTCGCCCGCCCGTCAGCGATGTCTTTCGCCTCAAATCCAATCAGCCGCGCGATGGGAACGTTGTTCGTCTTTGCGCGTTCCCTGAAGTCTGCTTGCGAGGGAATTTCTTGGGCACTCATGACTTATCGGCTCCCGCCTTCGATTTCCGCGCACGAACTTTGGTTTCGAGATATTCCTCCAGATGACGGACGGCAAGATCACGAGGCTCTTCCTTCTTCTGCAGACGACTCACCATTATGCTGCCTTCAAGCGTACTTGCAATCAAGGTGGCCAATTTCGCCGAATCGACATCGGCACGCACTTCGCCTCGGCGTTGCCCCTCCTCGGCAATCGATTGCAGACGATCAAGCAAGGAACTGAGAGCCTGGCGGGCTTTGGCTCGCAACTTAGGGTTGCCATCGTCGGAATCGATGGCCGTGTTCAGCAGCGGGCAGCCTCCCGGCACCAGCCCTGCACGTCGGTCGCGAAAGTTCCGCACGATTTGTTTCAGACGATCAACGGTATTCGGGATCTCCTCTGTTCCTTCGAAGCGCGCATCCATCGCAACTTTCCAAGCGTGGTCGAAGGCGTCGCCCGCAAGCTCTTCCTTGCTCTCAAAGTGCCTGTAAATCCCGCCTTTTTCCAGACCCGTCGCTCGCATGAGATCGGAAAGCGCAGCGCCGTCGTATCCTTTTGGATTGAAGATTGGCGCTGCCTTACGAATGATCTCTTGCCGAGTTTGCTCGCCTTTGCGCACGTTCCGCTCCTAGCAATGTCAACTTCGCGATAATACGGTCGCTGACCGCACGATACAAAGAGTTGGATGAGACCGACCGGTCCCGGGTCGCATTTGATATGCGGTCAGCGAGCGGAATTAGCCATTTTGGACCGCCCCCGGATATTCAGGACGACTTAGGAAAACCTATAGGAGGCTCAAGCACATTCAACCTAAAGTCACCCTCGCTCAGTGGCTCACCGCTTTGCTGGTGGTCGTAATGATGCTCCAGCACCACACGCGATTCGTTCCATTTCCTGAAGGTGCGCCAGCTCACAGTGCAGACCTTGCTTGTCGCCCCGACCAACTCCAGTGTCCACGCGGAATGGGTCTCGTTGACAACGTCTCCAGGAATCGACCTTTGTCGAACGGATATTGACACACCACCGACCTCGGCCATTGCATGAAGTGGAACCAAAAAGCTGAAAACCAGTGACCGCACGCCCTCCTTTCCGCGGATCGGCTCTTCCCTCGTATCGATACCCTCGACATCGTCGGCATAAAACGCGTCGAAGATCTCCAAATATTCTTCGTAGCTTCGGGTGATGTCTTTGGGGTGATCAACTTGACGAAGGCAGCGATCCCGACACTTCGCCAACAACGGTCAGGCCACATTATTCAAGTCAGCTCAATAAGCGGCCGAATCGGACCTGCTGGTCGCGGCGCCTATGCGGCGGCAAAGTGGGGTGTCGAAGGGTTCTCCGAAGTTCTCGCCAAGGAACTCGGGCCGCTCGGCATCAAAGTCACGATTGTCGAGCCAGGCGGCTTCCGCACCGACTTCGCCGGTTCCTCAACCACTCTTCGTGAAGGGCGACCGGAATACGATGCCACTGTCGGCGCGGCAATTCGATTTCAGCGGGACTACAACGGCAAGCAACCTGGAGATCCTGCTAAAGCTGCCGCCGCTATCATCCGCATTGCCGGTCACGAACAACCGCCGCTTCGATTGCTGCTGGGAAGCGACGCATTTACATTTGCAACCCAGAATGATATCGCCAGAAGGGATTCGGACGAGAAATGGCGAGAACTGTCCATCTCTACGGATTTTTCTCCAGAAGTAACCAAATAGAGATCTAAAGAGGTCTCTTTCTCGAGAGCTAGGTGAAAGCAACGCTCATATGTAGGTGCGCCGTCGGAACATTTGACCGCATCCTACAAACATAGGGCACGATAAGCCCGGACACCCGAACCAAAAGGCGTTTTCCTCACGAAACATAAATTCCCCGAAATTCAAGACTCGCCCCAATCCTAGGTTGTATCTCCTCAAGGAAATGAAAGTGGCCCAGCCCTTGCATTTGTACAACCACATTCGCCAGCCGAGCCGAGTGCAGAACGCAACTTTGGAGGATCAGGATGCGAGATACCTACAGTGCAGTGGAATATCTTCGCCCAGGGTGTTCTCGCTGGTGGAAATATCCCCGCGTTCCCGGTCACGAGGCTATCGGGCGAATGGAGGAGGTCGGTCCCGCCGTCACGACCTGGAAGGTTGGTCAACGGGTTGGAGCTGGAGTCGGATTCTTCGGCGGTGAAGACGGAACCTGTGAGGCCTGCCGCCGTGGCGAATCAGCCTCTTGACGCGCTGGAACAGCATCCCTATTTTCGTTGCCGGCAATTTCAGCTAAGCCTCCTTCGGGAAAGTGGGCCGCTCTAACCCATCCATACGCAAACGCGCCAATCTTCCCTTCGCAGGCTGATCCTCAGACAAGTTGGATACTTACTTCGTGACAGAACCTTCTAAGTGCACCTTCCGAACCGTGCCGTCTTTGGCGTGTTCTTCATAGTCAATCTGGTATTGCAAGACGCAAGCGGCCTGCTTCGCGACCCAGGCGGTGCCGACGATGTTGTAATCCTTGAGTCGCCCCCCGATCAGCCCCGGCGACTTCTCCAGTTGACTCTGATGAGTGGTGTCGACGGCATATTTGGTCGTTTCGTAGCCACTGATGGTTTCACTGCCAACCTTGGTCACCTGAGGTTTGTAGATGAACAGCCCCCAAGGAGTACCGCCTTGCGCCACGGTGGTCACGCCCATATTCCAATCTTGGTCTTGCGAGCGAACGTAGTGAGTGACCTGGTCGAGTTCGGCATAGCCGTCTGCGACAGTAATCGTCCTCGCTGGCACGTGGATGGGCCCATTATCCACGGCAGGCGTGCTGCCGGGTTTGTCGTCCGACGTCGCCGGGTGCCGCTCGCGAAAGGTGATGTCGAACTTATCGCTCGACAAGTCGGACTCAAAGTCCTTTGACGATCCGTCGCTTTCGGTCTGCTTGTTGGAGAAATGAACGGGCTGAGATACCGGCGGACCTTGCGAAATGATCTGCACGCAATAGGCTCCTCCATCGAAATCCTCGCGGGCAGCGGTTGTCGACTTGCGATCATCGTTCTGCGCGTCTTTTGGTTTCTTGCTGCTGCATCCAATCGTCGCGAGCAATGCCAGGAGCAAACCTAAAACAAGCCATCCTCTTGAGAGATCTGGGGCAGCGATATTCACGATTTCCTCCTTGCTTTAAACGTGGTTAATTACGAAACTCTTCATCATCGAACCTGCTTCGCGGCGTTCCGCGCGGCAGCTTTGGCTTCGCCCTGAGACCGAGCTTTATATCCTCGGCGTTGAAGACCACGACCATCCCACCGCCGCCGAGTTTTTCGATGCGATCGTGCGAGCTGGTCTCGCCAATCTGGGTTGAAATCTTAGGACCGAGGCTAAGGGAAGTCAATGAAGGTGCAAAAGTTGGCGCCCCCGGAGCGTCGGTTGAAGATAATCTCTGTTACAACTCATTTTACTGCGGTCGGGTGCCGGAAAAACACGCCATTGGAAGTTAAAGGCTGCCGCGCGGAAATCTCAGTTTCGGGAGAGCTTGGGATATTTGACCTCTCGCAGCCAAGTTGCGCAAAGCAACCACAGCAATACGAAAACGGGCTTGAAGAATATTCCAAGTATGTACATGAATATGGAATATGTGTACATTACATGGTATCCTCTCTGATAGAGAAAGGAATCTCCCATGGCCACAGCGAGGAGTCGCTCGCACAAGCACTTTCAGTTGGATTCCGTGAAAATCAAGCGCGCCCAAAAGGCTTTGCGGGCGAAAACCGAAACTGAGGCCATCGAGCGGGCGCTGGATTTGGCGATTGCCGAACACGAGAGCAACCGATTGGTTCTCGAAGCCACTGAGCGTTTCGTCAAGAGTGGCATTGAGATCAAGGACGTATACGGCACGCTGGGTGATTAGATGCAGCCTGCCCTGTTCGACTCTTCCATTTACATTACCGCGCTGCGGCGAGGGGACCATGCGGTGGCTCTGCGCCGGTTCACTACGGATACGCCCCTTTGGCTCAGTGCAGTGGTGCTCGAAGAACTCTATGCTGGCACAGCCGAGCGCGATCGTCAGGTTGTAGAACGCTTGGAGCGAGATTTTGACAGGGCGAAGCGAATCCTGGTTCCGAATCTTAGCGACTGGGCTCAAGCCGGCAAAGTGCTTGCTCGCTTGGCGGTCAAGTTTCACTACGAAAAGACCGGGCAGGGACGTTTGACCAATGACGCACTAATCGCTATGAGCGCGGGGCGGCTGGGCATCCGAGTAATCACAGCCAACGAACGAGATTTCAGCAGGCTCGCCGAGTTTCGCACCTTCCAGTGGCAAGTGACCTCGCTTTGACACACATCAGACGCCAGGAATTGTTCGCGGACTACTTCGCTCACAAGTCCGAGGTAGGGTTTTCCGCGTAAGTGTGCGGCTTGGCAACCTCAAACGGCCATATCGCAGGATGAGCACCTCGATTCCTGCACTCGCCTTTGTGCTCATCATCGGCCAAGCAGATCGCTTTGGTGGCGGTAACCGGGCAGCTATGTTTTTACCGCCTACGGACTATCTGATAATCTGATTTTGTGAAGAAGACCACCATCAGCGTTACCGAAGCGGCCCGGCATTTCGCTGATTGTCTCAACCGCTCCCACAATCAAAACGTCACTTTTGTGCTCCTCAAAAATGGGACTCCGTTCGCTCGCTTGGTGCCGGACAGCGAAAAAGTCTGCTCGGGTCGAGATCTGGCCGCGATGTTGACCGAAACCGAATTGTCGCCAGACGAGGCCAGAGCGTGGCGCCGTGATCTCCAAACTGCAGGTAAGACCGCTAAGCCGCCTGGCGACAAATGGAGATAATTCTCGATGCCGACGTCATCATCCGCGGGGAAAGGGGCGTCTTCGACCTCGCAGCCTGGGCTGCGTCGCGGCCGAACGATCGGTTCGGAGTTGCGGCCATCACATTGGCGGAGTTGTGGCACGGGGTAGAGCGTGGAACCGAGCCACACAAGTCCAAGCGTCGAAAATATCTTGAGGCCATTGTGGCAGCGCTGCCTATTATTCCTTATACAGAGCAGACTGCGTATGGACACGCGCGCCTCTGGGCGGATTTGCAGTCGGCCGGCAAAATGATCGGCGCCTACGATCTGATCGTGGCAGCGACGACTCTCGAACGTGGAAGCCACCTGGCCACATTCAACAAACGGCACTTCGCAATAGCCAAGGGACTTCACATCGTCGAGCCCAGATGAGGATCGTAGCCTTTGGTCGCCGGGAAGAAGATGCGACGGGAATGCCCTTCGGAGACGCGGAATTCTCGGGTGCAGTTTCGTCACCATGCTGCATCACGTTCTTTCTCAAGAACTGAAAGACAAGGTCCTCGCGGAAGTGCTCCGCGTCTTGCACCCCGGCGGTTTTTTGTTGGCAGCGACAGCCTTCAACTGGTTTATGAGGATCATTCATATCGGCGACACGCTTGTTCCCGCAGCTGAGTATAGACATGGCCATACTCTTTTTCCGAGCAATCTTTGTGCTCTATCCTCGTCGATTAAAACGTTCACAACCTGCACGCCCTACACAACTGTTTGAGTTTGTAGTAATTGCAGTTTGTGGCAGTAACCGCAGGCAGGCACTTCGGCACTATCCGGGAGCACTTCGTTCGCATAGCTCAGCTCGTGTGCTCGAGATTGTGTGTCCTTGTCAAGTATCAATCCCCTCCCGGCATTGCCGAGCCGACGCGTGTAAAGCCCAAGGTTCTTCAGCGCATGTCCACGGTCTCATTGCTGATTTTCAGCGATTCTCCCTCTTCACTATAGATCCGTGTAGCGGTATCCGCAATTTGACGGACAAACACTTTCTGCTGGTCAGATTGGTGGCAGTGCCGGAGGACCGCTTTGAGTATGATTCCGTTCTGTCCAGTGGCGCGATCGACTCGCGACTGCTCATCGCGTTCTTTGCAATCTTTGTGCTCTATCCTCGTCGATTAAAACGTTCACAACCTGCACGCCCTACACAACTGTTTGAGTTTGTAGTAATTGCAGTTTGTGGCAGTAACCGCAGGCAGGCACTTCGGCACTATCCGGGAGCACTTCGTTCGCATAGCTCAGCTCGTGTGCTCGAGATTGTGTGTCCTTGTCAAGTATCAATCCCCTCCCGGCATTGCCGAGCCGACGCGTGTAAAGCCCAAGGTTCTTCAGCGCATGTCCCACGGTCTCATTGCTGATTTTCAGCGATTCTCCCTCTTCACTATAGATCCGTGTAGCGGTATCCGCAATTTGACGGACAAACACTTTCTGCTGGTCAGATTGGTGGCAGTGCCGGAGGACCGCTTTGAGTATGATTCCGTTCTGTCCAGTGGCGCGATCGACTCGCGACTGCTCATCGCGTTCTTTCAGCAATGCAATGACGCCTTGCTGCAATTCGGGATTATCGGCAATCGGCGCACCGAGGACCTGGGCCATTGCACACACTTCTGGTCGAAACCCGGAGACCCGGAATTTAGAAGCTGCCACCATCTCATGGTTAAAGGTACGGTAACCATACAGTCGGTTTTGGAAGTCTTGTATAACGTTATCTGTAGGAAGCGGATGAAAAGATCTCAGAGAATTTCCGCCAACATGAATATGAACGCTGTTGGATGTGAACAGTTGATTATTCGGTTGTTCACCCATGTAAATGCACTTAGCGCAGTAGAACTGCTGGAAGTCTTTACCGCAACGAACCAAGTATCCCGGTTGGTTCGAAGCATCGAGTAACGCTGCCATGCTCTTATTCAGCTGCGGTTCGCGTATCAAGAGGGTGGGCATTAGCTCACCTAACGGAAGAGCACGGAGCACGGCAGGACTCACATCGGCTAACAACACTGGGCGCCGGCATACAGCCACTAGCGTACGCAGAAGCAAATCGGCTGCGGACGCAGGCCCCGTGAGTGCAAGCGAAGGCAGAAACGGCAGGAAATCGGGGAACCACGTCGCCATTGACCAATAAGTGATAATCGAGCATTCTCGTTTGGAAAGCCGGACATGTTCCTGCAACAAAGCTAGGATGCCATCGAAAAGTTGTCGGGCTGATCCCCCTGGGTGGGGATGGCTTGGCAAAATCAATGACCGCTCTAGGGCTAGCGGCATCCGGGGCACGCGGTACCGTCGACCGTTGTGCTCGACTTCGGGACCGGAGTAGCCGTGGATGGAACCGTCATCGTGTGGCGTCATTAGAGCGACGGCGATTCGACCGTCGGAAGCGCGACGAATGAGGTCTGGCATCGGAGTGCGCTCAAGCGGTTTTGCGGGAATTCCCTCCTGAACAGCAATGACCGGAGCTTCAGTGGAAGCACCCAATTCTGATGCAGAACGTTCTTCATTGGACTGACGCTTCTCAAGCTCTGGCGTGGAAGTCGTATCAGTGTTCTGGGTCGCATCAGACTGGGCTGTCGCATCAGATTGGGCTTCTGTGTTGTTTGCCAGGCGCTCATTTCGAGGGATTGCCGCAGGTTTGTCCGCTTGTACTTCGCCCTCGGTCTTGTATTGTCCGTTCAACGGTTCGGTTGGCTCTTGCATCCGTCTCCTGTTAGTTCTTTCTCATTTAAAATCCTCGGTCGGGAAGTTCAAGCGCAATCGTGGTGACTGCGCTTACGTAGGTAATCTGTCTCCCCAGCTTCGCTGTGGAGGTGCGCGTGCCAGAAAAGGTCAGCTTTCCGGAATCGATGTCGAACTGTTCGGTACGCTGATGCATCCTCGAATGGGTGGGAAAATACTTCCAGCGCATCTCAGTCGCAGTACTTTCCGCCGTCGGAATCTAGACGCGACATAAATGATGGTTCTGAAAGATCAATTCCACTCGTCTGATGTGGCGAGGATTTTAGCTGGGTCGTGAGAGCCTGCCATCGCTGAAGCCAATGCGTCAACGGTTGGCGAGCGTACGGATGTCTCCAAGTCCTTGCTTTGAAGCGCATTGCAGATCGGGAAGAACTTAGGCCTGCTTTGAGCAAGCAGTGGCGGCTTGGTCAGACGAGCAATACTATCCGGCCAAGCCGGTTGGGTTCCTCGAGATCAGCATCGGCGGCACGATACTCATGCGACAATGATTTACGACTATGGTATGATGACTATGATCTCAGAGGTGGAAATGAGGAAAATGGCGGCAGGTTCGTTTAAAATACATTGCCTTGCGGTGATGGATGAAGTTCAGGCGAAGCGGGAAGCCGTGTTGATCACGAAACACGGCAAGCCGGTGGCTAAACTCGTCCCGGCCGACAAAAACAACGACATCTACAATTTCTTGGCGGGCAAGGGCACCATATTGGGTGATATCGTTCCCCCCGCAATTTCGGACAAGGAGTGGGGAGAACTCAAGTGATTCTCCTCGACACCCATGTTGTCGCGTGGCTGGCGCTTGACCAAACTCACCTCTCCAAGAACGCAAGAGCGGCCATCAACGACGCGCGCAGCAACAGCGACGGATTGGCCATTTCCGACATCACTCTACTGGAATTGGCGACGCTTTCAAGTAAAGGGCGCATCCGCCTCGAGATCAGTCTCGAATCCTTTTTGCAAGAAATCGAGGCACGGTTCATTGCCCTGCCCATCAGCGGCCGCGCGTGTGCGCGCGCCCTCGGACTTCCTGCGACTTACCCTAAGGATCCAGCAGATCGCATTATTGGAGCCACCGCCCTAATCGAGGGAATGCCTCTTCTTACCGCGGACCGAGAGATCCGCCGGTCGCGCGCCCTTCAGACGATCTGGTGAGAAAAACCTTAAGGAGAGCGCTACCTCCGATATTCTCATGGTTCTAGAGGTTCATCGGATGAGTGTGCTTTCACCGCAGCGCTGCGTCTTGCATGGCCTTGACCATCTCGCGGAAGTCGCGCATTGAGGCGATCAAGTCCGACTGCTCGGCTTCCTCGCGCCAGTTGCCGGGCACAGCAAACACTTCGAACTCGTGCTCCACGCCCTTGGCTTTGTGCCCTTCGGCTTCCAAAACGTCGAAGGTCGCACCCACATTCCGGCTTACCACGTTGCCCTCGATGTTCATAGACAAAGATGTGAGCACATACACGTTGACATAGTCCATCGATTCACCTCCTTCGAAGAACGCGCCAAAAACGCCGAGCGGCAAGTTCAGCAGCTCAATAGGTCTTCCTCGGAAAAGGGGAGATGAAGCGGTGCTATTACTCGCGCCTCATCAGGAGACCGGGATCGGGGGAATTGATAGAGACCAGGTTTCCGTCTCTATCGCGTGTCGTATGGAAGCGCTCGTTGGTGCGACCAGTGATCCGGTTGCCTTCGTCTCTCACGACGGCAGATGTGTCGCTGAAACCATGAGTGACCGAGCCGATGATTTTCCGGTTCCCGTCTCGAACGTAATCCTTTTTCAGCATGAGTTCACTTTCCCCCTGTTGAAGTATACGTAGAACGCGGAAAAAACGGCCAGTTTGGGAGGGTAATCTGAGGCTGATCTTTGGTAACTATGACTTCTTTTCCGGACGATTTTTCCGCCGCTCCTGAAAAACGCCCGTAAGGCTCGCCTCCCACCGAATGTTCTGCTGGTTCCAAACTACCTGGTTGCGGGGAATCTTGAGCCCGCATGCCTTCCCAAGAGCGACGTGGACGTCATTGTCGGCAGCCTTTTCGACCACCCCGATGCCGCCGGCGATGAGCGCCACACGATCGCCCTTCTTCAAAGTTCGCTCCTGTCGGCATCGCTCATAATATTGCTTACTTGTTTTGAGCAGGTAGTCCAATCCTGCGGAATCGTATCCCGAATCGTTTGTCCATAGTCGGATATCTGCTTTCGCATCGGCAATGAAAATCTTAGCGCCGTACGCGATCAGTGTTTTCAACCTGGACTGTATTGTCGCAATCGTGAACGGTATGGCGTCGTGGGACAGATACAAAGCCTTTGGGTAAGCAAACTGCGCACGCCACCCTAACTCGTGTTCCACGACGGCCCCCCATAGGTTTACCTCTCCGCGAATTCCATATCGCCAATATCCCATCATTTGCAGATGCGCAAAGCTTCGCGCTGCGTATATGCCACAGGTGCAGTGCGCTCGTGGAACGTCCTTGGTATTGTGCGCGCCCTTGGCGCCATCGACGATAGTCCGTGGAGTAACAGCATTGCAAGCCGCTGCAATCGGTCGATTGGGAAACCAGGCCTCGCCATTGAGAGATTTTAGTCCAGTGCCATCCCATTGCCAGACGCGGTACCCGACGATCGGAGAAATGTAATCTGGAGCAGTCATCGATAGACTGGCACGGGCCCTGGTGAAGTTTCGGGCTCCACCTTCGTTGCAGCCGACGGAGAAATGCCATCGTCGTCTAGGGGACCAGCTACCGGAGATTGCAGCGGTTCAACAATAATGGTTCGGAGCGGCTCACCGATTTGCATTTTGTTTCCTTATGCCTGGTCTTTGGGAAATAGCCGGGTAGCACGGCACCTGAGCGTGTGCAGCCGACTCTTGCCGGCTGAATGTTTTCTCACAGACAAGGCACATACGCAGGCTCCGATTAACCATGAATACTTTGCCAATTTGGTCTTTCAGCACATTTCCTCCGAGCACGTATGTTTCGGATTCAAAATCGGGTCCGTCGTTAGGTAGTCGGGAAAGGAGATCCGAGTATCGCCACCGCGCGGCAATGAGAGGCCGCTATCTCTCTGGAACCAATTGTCCAGGCATTCGCAACGCCTTACCGGGATCAGATGAAGGGGAGTTAGAGGGCAGTGGGCGTCGTTGGCCAAATGGCCAAACCACCCATCCCTTCTGTCAGTATACGGACCGCCAAGCGAAAACGGCCAGTTTTCGGGACAAATCTTTGGTAACCAGGTGCCATTCGAGCACGATCCGATCAAACGGTTCGCTCAATTTACTAAGAAGATTGATCAGCTGGGTTACCAGAAACGGACTTGTTATCCAAGCAATCTGAGGGAGGCTTAGTTTGTCCAGCCTTGAGCGTGGGTTTCAGGCTGACCGAGGAACCATCCTGTTTTAATGCGCATCTTTCCCCCGCAGTCGCAGCCCGTGTCGCGACATTCACCTTCTACTATCCAAGGGGTGCCCACAGAAAGCGGGAGTCCGTCATTTTTATGGTCAGCAGCTGCCAACTGCAACGCATGGAGGTGGTCAAGAGCAAAACATGAGTACGCGTACGTTCGACCATTGACATAGATTGCGACAAAATACAAGCGTTCCTTGGACGCATCGTTACTGCTCGAAAAATCAAGAATCATACTAGCTCCTTAAATGTTAGGTTTCGGAAGCCACCCTCGCGGGAAAGCTCCTCAAAGTCCTAATACTCAAAATTTGACCGTTTTGAGTTTTTCGGAGCGAAATCACCGTAGCTATGGGCAGCGACGCCCAGGAAGTGCGGAAACGACCACTTTCTCGGTTTTAATGGAAATCGGTATGGTTCTCAGCATCGACGCCACGCTAGGATGGTAAGTTGCAATCACGACTTCGACACGGGGCGATCAGAATGCAATGGGAAACGTATTCGCCGACGATTTCTGCCAAACGTTGCCAGGCCACGACGTTGTGCACTCGGCCCGCTCTTGCCATTCGTCGTTACAGTCTTTGAATCTTTCGTTAGTAGCGAGGCTGAAATTCGCGACCGGAGTGCCGCTCTGTGAGTACCTGACCTCCGGGTCTTTCCCAACGTTCCCAACGAGGATCACTTTGTTTACCCTCTTTGGCATTGCAGTTCTCCTACAAATAGAAAGTGGTCATAAAACGGCCTTGCGGCAGAATTGGGAGCCATGGAAAGCGAGGGATGTATTAGAAAGGTGATCCAACAAGATCGAGAGTGGATCGCTCAGGCAAGTTCCAGGACGGAGAAACCAGCTGCTATTGCCGCCCTGGATAGTCGTTGATCTGCACATACAAAGTTCCTCTTTGCCGGACGCTGTTGACACCAGGTCATGGCTGCCGCAAGTTGCAAGCTATCCGCCACTCGCAAGTCATGAACGTCCAAAAGACGCGTTGCCGATTCGCGCACGGGATCGCCTGGGAGAATCTCCCTCCAGCCGCGGTTTAGCAGGTCGAGTTGAGACAGAGCGTTTTGTTCCTCTGCATCGGTCAGCTGGCCGAGGCGATGGACTCTAGCGATTGCACTGTGGACTTCCACTAAACTCCCCCACCAAACGACCGGCAGGAACCTCCGCAGTTGAGCATGCGCCTGACGACTTGTCGATTCATGCAGACACAGTGGTACCAACGCGCTCGAGTCCCAAAAAGCAGGTTGCTTGCTCATAGCGATTGTTCCCGATCTTCAAGCAGAGCTTTCGTTCCCGCTCGCCCAACGTGTTTGCCTGTTGGAACCCGCAATACCTTCTCCAAATCGACGGGACTCTCAGGCAATCGCATCTTGCCGGCAGCGACTAAGAGCAGCTCTTCTTCGGTGCCCTCTTCAGGAGAAAAAGGAACCAGCTTCGCCACAGGAAGATTACGGTCCCGTATGATGATTTCCTCACCGCCTTTGGCAAACGTCAGATATTTGCTCAGCCGGTTCTTGAGTTCTGCAACATTAACGCTTCGCATGAGGGCCACCTCCGTCATGGCTATTATAGCTATGATTCTGGCGGGCGAAAACTGGTTTGTTTTTCGAAGTTTCTAGATTCTCGGGGCACAAAATCCGAAGCATTTCGTCTTGCTCCGCGAGCCGTATAGCACGGTTCCTGGCGCTTTTTTTTGAGACCAGCATTCAAGTGGCGGAGATGGTGAAGTATGTCTCCAACGCATTTCATGCGGTGAAAGTGAGTTTCGCGAACGAGGTGGGCACGCTCTGCCAGCACCTGGGTGTGAACACTGACGGAGCGACTAAGATCTATACCTCAGACGCGAAACTTAACATCTCGCCGGCTTACTTGAGTCCCGGTTTTGCATTTGGCGGATCATGTCTTCCGAAGGACCTTCGCGCGCTTGGGTATCGCGCCAAGGAACTTGATGTTGCGCTTCCTTCACTGGATTCGGTCTTGCGCAGCAACACCGCGCACGTTGATCGGGCTGTGAATGCGGTGTTAAGGACCAACAAGAAGAAGATTGCATTCCTCGGAGTGAGTTTTAAGGCAGGGACCGACGATCTGAGAGAGCCCACAGGTGCAGGTGATTAAAGGTATTTGAGGTTGTTTTACAAGAAATGCGGGAGGCTAGATTGAAACAAGTCAACGAACGATGAACCGTGACTACTATTTAGATCAAGCCTGCAGCTGGTATACCGCCATTTTTAGTTGCAAGAAGGGAGATAGTAACTGTCCGTAGAAGCTACTGGGCAGGGGAAGGCGGCGCTGTCACTTCCCCTGTTCCGCTTTATTTTCCTTTAAGGTGTGATAGAAAACAGTGCGCCCAAATTGTACTTCCCCCCAAGAACAGACGCGCCATAAAGACGCCCATCGGAGCCGTACATCACCATCCCAGGGAAGGCGTCTAGAGGAAACTTGTAGATCAGCTGCTCAACCCATGTTCCTCGTTGGTAAAGGAGCCGAAATATGCCACCGGGGTAGAGGGCTGTGCCGGTAGCTGTACCATATAGGTTTCCTGAAGCGTCAAAGGCAACCCCTTGCGTGTCGTCGGTGATGCCCTTGAAGTTGTGCCCGTTGAAATCGTGAATGACTGTTTCCTTCCAGCTACCTTGCGCAAGCTCATAAACGACACCACAACCCGGGCCACCGCAGAGATACCTGCCGCCGTACACCGTCGAGCCATAAAGATTGCCGTGCGTGTCCAGAGCCAGCAGTCCGTATGGCGCAGATCCTTCGGACGCTTCTGTGAATTCGTGCAACACCGTCTCCTTCCACGGTCCATGTTTCGCAGGCTGTAACTCGAATGCGACGCCGCCGTTGGTTGGGCCTCCCCCGATGGTTGTGCCGTATAAGTTACCTTTAGCGTCGAAAATCAGAGGGCTCTCTGGATCGTTTCCATCGGCCTTGTGAAAGCTGTACAGGACTTTTTCTTTCCATGGCGTCTTGGCCTGCGGAATAAGCTCGAACACGACCCCGTAGCCCGCGGCGCCCCCTTCGGCCACACCGTACAAATTCCCTGAGCCATCCAGGATTGAGATATTGTAAAGGTAGCCCCCGTACGTCCCGTCATCAAAACTGCGGAGGACGGTCTCCGACCACTGGCCGCTCCCCTCCCGCCGTAAGCGATAAACCGTGCCGCAATAATAGTTGACGCCCTGTTCGAGGCACGAGCCCAAACCACCACCGTAACCCGTCGTACCATACAAGTTTCCAGCATCGTCAGAAATCAGACCAGAAAATGGAAACGCACCGTCTAGTTTTCCGGCAAAGGCGTGAATTATGCTTTCCGTCCAGGTGCCGTCTTTGTTCGGCTTTAGCTCGAACACGGTACCCAACCCGTACCTTCCCCCGTCAAACGTGGTGCCGTACAAGTTCCCGGCTTTATCAACGATCAGCTGCGAATAAGTCGGTAACTTGCCGTCGTTGCCACCTTTGAAGCTGTAGAGAATCTCTTTCTTTGCGCCGGCCCAGGCCAAACTGATCGAGGCAAAGGTGAGCATTGCGAAAACAGCGATGTTCCTTATGCTGAACCTCAGGTTTTTGTGTCGCATTGCAGGGACTCCTGGCAAGAGCTTGGTTGTTTCGAGGAGGGGAACCTCAGGAGCGAGAAAATTCTCCCTCATTGGCTCAGGACTATAGCACGAAAACCGGCAACCGCCGCGGTCAGCGGTGGGTGGCCTATTGTCCCACGGTGAACGCGGGACGCGACGGAGCAGCAGTAACGCGCGCTTACCGCACCGGCCCTTCCAGCAAAATCGGGTTCGCTCCGATGACTACACTACTTCCGGTTGCGCTCGAGAGTGGGTGCACAGTTCCGCTAAGGTCAATCCAATCGATGTTGAACTCAGGCGGTGCCTTGTAAGGTGTCTCTCCGCAGATGATGGGAACCGCCATCTCAGAGCAATTCTGACCATAGCTGCTATCCCACACCAGCCTCGCGACCTTACGGCCCACGGCTTCCGTGAAATCACAGCTGTAAATCGTGCCGCTGTGCTGGCAGAACGTGCTGTGCAGCGGGACAGCGCCAGACAGCCAATGGTAAGTGAGAATCCAGGCATTGGCCTGAGGCTGTAACAATACGTTCTGCGTTGGGTCGAAAAGTTGTCCGTCGTCGAGAAAATCATATCCATACCAGAAATTTCCGCTGAGCCCGGCCGACCAGTAGAGCGCAAAAAAACGGGGGATGAATCCGGCTTGAGCGTACGGGTCTTGCCAGATATTGCCTTGTACTGCGGTGTTGCCCCAGCCGCCTTCTCCGCTCCAAACCGGTTTGCCGCCCGCGATCCCGAATACAGTGGGAAGCTGCGAGCCGGCGACATACTCAGGAGTCTCAACCTTGGTGCTGGCATACGCATGCACGTTGATGACATCAACTGCATTGAAGCCAGCGTCTCCGGTTGTGCACGTTGCCTTGTGCTGCATATCGCAACGCAGAAAATTTTCCAGGATTTTGGCGGCCGCCGGCACCGATGTAGAAGGTGAAACCATCACTGCATTCGGATCCACCGATGACGTAAGTCCCACCGTACTCAAAACCGTCTGGCAGTTCTCTCCCGTTGCCGTAATCTTCTGCACTCGGCCGGCGATGATGCAGTTGGCGTCCTGCGCCATCCGCACCAGTTGGTTATATGAGCCTTCGAAAGAATAAGGAGGCCCAAACGGGTTGAATTGAAGAGTCGACGAACGGTAGATCTCATTCCAGATTTCCCAGTATTTTATGTGCGCTCCCCCATAGCCCTGAGCATTTACATGAATAGCGATGGCGGCGATCCAGTTTCTCCATATCTGATTGGTCCCGGAGCCGTCATCAGCCAAGTCGATTGGCGGATAGCACGCGCCATGGTACTCGGAGCCCAGCCCATAGTAGTTGCAATTGGGATCGTCTTGTTGCCCTTGGGTAACCGCCCACGGAGGCGTCCGCGAAAGCGTATAGAAGACATCGTTGACGTTCGCCTGCGTGCGCACATTTGTCAGTTCGGCATCCAGGTTTGTCCAGTCGAAGCACGACGACGTCGGCGGGCTGGACGGATTGCAGCTCGCAGCGATCGCCGGCCAATTTGCGTTCGCACCATCCCAGCCCCGGAATTGGCCATAGGGTACCTGCAGCGGATAACTGGCTAGATCGTGGACATGGATTCCCCAGAACGTGCAAGGAAATCTGGCCCGGGCGGGGCCGCAATTGCTGAAAGAGCTAAAAGAAATGAGCGGAGTTCCTGATGCGACGGGCGGATTTTCTGAATTGTCGCCAGCGAAGACAAGCAGACTAAAAGCGGTGAGAGCGAAAATAGTTATGCATACCGCTTTCATGGGAGTTTCCTTTTCTCGCGTTCGGAGGAGAGTACTTCCTGGCCACTGAAAACCCGAACCCAGGCAACAACAATAATGACGTTTCGGAATACATGGCCTACTGGACTTGGAACATGATCACTCAGCTCCAGGCTGAAGTTGACATTTCCGTGGGCAGCTCATATGCGTTTACGCCCGGCTGTTACAACCGGGGCGATCAGTACGGTGGCAATCTGGGAAACACCTTTTGCGCAGTGCAGAAGGACTCCGCGCCGACAACCCTTGTTGATGGGTGGGGGATCGACTGATGAGCAGGCTCGCATATAGGAATCTGCCCGACAACAGCTGCGATATCCGCGCAATCCGGCGTGCGGCGAGTTGCTGGCCGTCACCCAAACCATTGCTGTCAGCGCTGCGGGTGCGAATGTCAATCATGCAACTTCCTTCTTTGCGGCATCCAATTTCTGAGAGGTAACCTGTATCCTTTGCGGCATACAATTTCTTAGAGGCAACCTGTATCGCCTCATCCCACCTGCCGGAAGGGGGTGCAACTTTGGATCGCCATACCCCCTATCCCCAAAATCAGTTGAGTCCAAAATAGGACACATGCTACGACGCCAATGACTCTGCCAAACCTGGGTATGCTCATGTTGACGCGCTTGCCGAGCGGCCCCGATCCTATCACGCGCCCCGCCGTTTGTCACGGTGCTAACGCTCGTCAACCGGACAAGAGAGGTTTCCTCGAAAGGACCATCGCCATCATGGATAACCTCAATTGGCGAAACATCTCGTTGGTGTTGAAAAAGTCACCGAGTTGGGTGCTTGCGTGGGCGACAACGAGGTTATAAGCAGACGAGAGTTAGCGAATGTAAGGTGTAATCCCACGTTCCTTCCCTGTTTACACTGTGCTTCTGGAAACCCTCCTTGTCCTGTACGCTCTAGTCCTTTCCGATGCGGACTCGACTACTACCTACTCATGGTGGCATGTGCTGCATTCGCCTGCTCGGGAGGTTCAACACCTCCTCGAGACCACGATGTAATTCTCCAGCGGATCGCAGCGGAACCGAAGCAGCGAGTCAAGTGATGTAATAATCGCGTGGGTGTTGAAAAACTCGGTTCGAAGACGAGTGATTTGGACAGCATTGGGGCGAAACTCCCATCAAATCGGACGAGACAGATGAAAAACTTTTCACAGTCGGAAATGAGACGAACAGGGTGTAAAGTTGAAGACGCTTTTGAGGTAAAAAAGCAACGTGCGGTTCGCAATTCTTCGGCCCGACTATAGGGAGGGATCATGTTCAGCGCACGCCACAATGAGCAAGTCATCATTCTGAAAATTATCCTCGTAATCATCGCGCTCTCAGTATCAACTGGCACCATCCTGTCACAAACCGTGATCGCAACGATCGGCGGGATCGCAGGCTCACCCATGGGACTTGCGGTGAACCCGAACACCGACCGTGTCTATGTTGTGGGCTCGTGGCGTGGCGGCATTATGATGATCGATGGCGCATCCGATCAGACGGCTGTTATTAGCCCCAAGTACGCTATGTGGCCGTACGCGGTAGCCGTGAACCCACTCACGAATAAGATTTATGTGGCAGACGCAGGTGACATGGGAGGCTACGTCGACATCATCGACGGAAACACGAATAAAGTTACGTCGACTCTTATCCAACCAAACCCATGTGCGGTGGCGGTAAACCCTGCTACGAACAAAATCTACGTTGCCAATTGCTTTGGTGAAAATTACGGGCCAGGCAATGTCGTAGTCATTGATGGCGCAACCGGTTCCGTTATTGCCACCATCACGGACCCAAACAACACCTATCCCACTGCTGTCGCCATAAACCCGGAAACCAACAGGATCTACGTCGCTGGGCCGGCTACGAACAAGAGTGTAATCACGGTCATTGATGGAAAAACTAACGATTTTGCGACGATCGCTGATCCCAATGGGCTGTATCCGGTTGCTGTTACCGTGAACCCCGCCACCAATAGAATCTATGTGGCCAATCAGAACAGCGGGAACATCTCGGTAATTGATGGAGCGACCAACAACGTTGTTACCGTTACCGATCAGAACGCCGTTGGGCCCATATCGATAGCCGTCAACCCCGTGAGCAACAAGGTCTACGTCGCAAACTCTGGCCTGGTGAACAACAGCCAAAACGGCTATGGCAACGTCACGGTGATCGACGGAGCGACCAACGCAACGACCACCGTCACCGATCCGAACGCGTATCAGCCCTTGGCCATCGCGGTGGACAGCATTACTGACACTGTGTACGTAGCGAACGCCTTAAGTGATAACGTGACCGTGATCGCCGGTGCGACCAACTCCCTCGTGGACGTGAGCGACCCGAATGCGGTTTACCCTGCCGCGGTTGCGGTGAATCCGGTCACTGGAAGAGTTTATGTGGGCAACGGAGGAATAGATGAGAACGGCAGCAACAACGTGAGTGTTCTCGATGGAAGAAACTATGAGTCAGCGATCGTGACCGACGACGCGGGACGGCCGTTCGATACAGCTGTAAACCCGGTGACCAACAAGATTTATGTAACAAACGGTGCGACGGGACAGGGCCACGGCAACGTCACTGTAATCGATGGGGCCAACAATAGTACTGTGACCGTCACAGACCCCAATGCTGAGTTCCCGGGCGCAGTCGCCGCGAATGCAGCCACTAACAAGATCTACGTAGCGAACGGTGGACCAAAGTACGGAAATATCACCGTGATCGACGGGGCAACCAACAGCACAACCACCGTCACCGATCCGAACGCCCAATTCCCTATCGCGGTGGCTGTGAACGAGGTCACTGACAAGATCTATGTCGCCAATCAAAGTAACAACGTTACCGTCATCGATGGCGAAAAAAACACCACAGTTACGGTGAAGGATCCGAACGCTGTCAGACCTGGTGCCGTTGCTGTTGACCCTGTGACCAATAAGACTTACGTGGCAAACCTCGGAACGGGATATCCACCCACGAATGACAGCGTGACGGTGATCGACGGGGCGACGAATACCACGAAGACGATAAGGGACCCCAACGCAAGTGGCGTGTACGCCTTAGGGATCAATCCAGTGACAAACAAGGTCTATGTTGCCAATGCTTACAGCAACAATGTAACCATCATCGATGGAGCGACAAACCAGACCACCACAATTGCCGATCCGAATGCGACCACTCCTCACGCAGTAGCTGTCGACGCAGTCACGAACAAGATTTACGTAGGGAACTATTCCAATATATCAGTGATCGATGGAGCGACAAACGGCATCACGACTGTGACACCGCCGCATAGCTTCTACGCCTTGGCCATAAGCGTGAATCCCGCAGCCGACAAAATCTACGTTGCCAGCCAAAGCAATGTTCTAGCGGTCCTCGACGGTGTTAGCAATGCAGCGACTACCCTTTTGCCCAAAGGACAGGGGGCTTCTTCCGTGGCGGCTAACCCTGTCACCGGCAAGGTCTATATGGCCTTTGGGGACACGAGTGATGTTGCTGTACTCACTGAGCAGCAGCTACAGAAGATCCCGATCCAAGTTGCGATTCAGCCTCTAGCCCACAATCGCACTCACGAGCCGCGGCCTACGTTTCTCTTTACTACCAAAGACACCTTCAAACCAAACGCCACCAAAATCGACCAACTCCTGTTTCAGGTAGACACGTTGCAGGGAAATTGGACCCTGGCGGAAAGCGAAGGCTCACGCCGCTACAAAGGCCAGATCAAACATCCGCTGCAGAAGGGCATTCACATCCTGTATGCCTATGCCACCGATGGCCAAGCAGCGACGTCCACCAACACGGGGGTGCAAAGTAGTTCGCTGATTGGCAACATCAAAGCCTACGTGTTTTTGGTGTATTAAGTTTGGAAGGGCGGGCCGCCCCCATATGAGTGAACACCCCAGCCAAAAGGTAGCCGTCTAGCGCTGCTTCATCCCTTCATCAGCTTCATCGCCGACGGCAGCCCGCAGCCCACCACAACGGAGAAGCCAGGACGGAAGAGGAGTGTGCATAGTTTACAAAACCAGGCCATAGCACGTTTTGAGAACTGGCCGATCCCGTCCGGGGGTCAATAAGTGAAATTGATTCCATGACAATGTCGGCTCCCATGCTCGAGTAAAGTTGGTGGTACTGAATCCAACCAACAGGCTCGGGAGAAAGGAGCCGAAGCCGAAAGCTTTGCGAACGAGGGGAGTCTTCCCAGTCTCATCATGAAGACCCTGAAAAGAACTATGGCCGCAGAGTTTAGCCGCGAACTGAGCGTCAAAGTGTTGGCTGGCCAAAAGCGTATAGCCTGTCTGGGTTTCAAGCAGGGAGAGGTTCCGGGGTACGGGCTACGACGAACGTTGGTGGCAAGCGATGGAACATTCAAACAATTGCTGGCAAATGGAGAACGCAAGAGCATCGCAACTGATCGAGTCACGCTGGTGCACGGTCCCGACTTCGAAGTAGCGCATGTTTGAGAGATGTACCGCATGCTTATCTCGGACAGGCTCTCGGTACCTGAGATCGCCCGTCAACTAAACAATAGGGGAGTCAAGCAAGCTGGAAAAGATCCAGTCGCTAAACATCCGTGGAAGAACATCTGAAGAACGCCAGCCGTATGGTTTCCGACGAGCCTGAGGTTTCAACAACTTCCGGGGCGAATTAATAGCACTTCAGTGGGGCCTTGGCCGATCAATTAAATCCGTCCAGACTAGGTTTATGGACAGACAAGAACAGATGGCTAGCGACATTCACCTGATGGCTGCTCCGCTCCAGTGGGTTAGTGGTTTGTTCATGGCAGCGGCGTTCATCATCATTGCTCCATTCGCATCGGTAATGTGGGTCGTGTATTGCTGTTCTACTGGAACTCCGATGTTCGATGCGGGTACCAGAGAGGCAGTTTCTATCTTCTTCCGAGTGTTTCTTGCAGTCGGTGTTGTAGCCCTTCCGTTCATTGCTCTCTTTCTGTTTATCTGCGGTGCAACAATCAGCGCCCGATGCGCCGCTGCTCTCTGGGTTGGCGTGCTGCTGACTGTTGGCTTTCCTGTACATGACGCAAATCCAAGAACGTCATGTGTCTTTGCAGACCACGTACAAGACGCCAATTCAAGATATGCCGTCACTAAAGCTTCACTACCACGAGCCGCAGGACAGTACCATGCGCTCGTTGGATACGACTTTGGCTTCATGCAAGAACGGTTCCTGCCCCTACTTCGAGTTTGTCCATTGCGATGACGAAACCATCAGCGGAGACGGCAGTGTGGTGTTCAAAAAAGGGCGGCTTGCTTGGTGGAGTATGACGCTCCAGACCGTAACCGACGAACGCTATGAGGGTCGGCACTGGACAAACCAAAAACAGCTTGCCTGTATTCGTCGCACAGTGGAATCAAGATTTGGCGCTATGACCGACACTCAATCCGGTTGGGTATGGAACAACGGCAAAGAACAGCTGACGCTGGAGCAGGATGGCACGACCGGAAATTTCAAGCTTCACTACTCTTCCGATTTTTACATTGACGGCAAAACTGGACTCCCCGTCAGCATTGACTAACCACATGGACAAGATTGGCAAAATCTTTCGGGTGGAACAGCACGGTATCCGTCGCTGCATGGTGTGCGAGAAACTTTTCAGCCGTGAGGATGCCCCCAAGCATGCTTCGGTTCCCTGTCAACCACAACCAGCTTCACAACCGCTGCGCACAGAAAGGTGCTCATGATAATTCTGCTCTGCGATGACGACGATTTACAGCTATCGTGGCTTGAGAAAAACTTCCTGAGCATCAACGGGTTCGACACCTACACCGCCCACTCGGCGGACGAGGCATGGGGAGTCTTCCAGACGGCGCCGAACATCGACGCGGTGATTACGGATTACCAGTGTGGTGGGAGGCGGGTCAGAGACGGGGTGGAACTTATCCAGAAAATTCGCCGGATGAATCCCAGTCAGCAGTGCATCCTGCAAACCAGCGAGAAGCGGGTCTTGATTCCCGGCGTGCCCCAGCTTCACAAACCGTTTGGTCGGGGTCAACTGTTACGTCTGCTGCGCCATCCGGTGCAACCGTTGCCCTTCTGATTTGTTTTCCAACGGAAAATAAAAACATCACCCGCGACCAGATCGACCAAGCCATCAACGCATTCGCAGCGGCATTACAAGAAGTAACGCAGCCGGCGGCGGTGTAGAGCAAGAATATATAGCGAGAAGTTGACCGCTGTCCCAGGCACCAGGCTAGTTCTGCGTATACGTGACTTTATTCGACATTTTGTTTTGCATCGAGGGCTGGCCGATCATTTCCAAATAAACATCATAGGCTCCTTTGGGCAAACCCAAATTGGCGAGGTTAAACGAGGTCGCGCTATGTGCCAGTTGTTTTCTAAGAGTCAGATTTGTTCCGTTCTTGGGAGCCGTCCACAAGGCATAGTGATGGATGGTGTTGATGGTCGCGTAATTTTGTTGCCCCGATGAGACGGTTAGAGTCCAGCTCATGACGCTTCCAGAAAGCGTTGTGTTCACGGCTGTGTAACAGTTATCTCTGGTTTTCTTCAGAGCACAAGCGCACAGGGCTCTCGCCTTCGTCGCCTGCGCGTTGCCTTCGGCGTTGAGAACCGGATTGGGCCCGATGCTTCACGACTCACCTCCTTGGAACAAAGCCTTCATCAAGATTTTCGTGTAGCACAATTTTAATAATGTTGTAGCACGCTGCTGGACGTTGTGTGAGCGTTGCCGCGCTGAACAAACTATAGTCGCCTTCATCTAAGATCAGCTCTCAGATGGAAGGCGGAAACCGACACCGTACGGGATTATCAGGAACCAAACCCAGGGTTCAGATCTTCACTAATCCGACGTTGACGAGCCTGGCCGCCTGTTTTAGCTTGTCATCTAGAGTGGCAAGCGGAACGCCGGCGCGCAGAGCCAACTCAAGGTAAGCGGCATCGTACTCGGTCAGATTCTGTTGTCGTGCAACCGACAGGACTTGCTCGAAGGCATAGCGAGCTTCGATAGGCTCAACCGAAATCGGGAGCCCCGCGATCCGCCTCAGCAAGGCTGTCACTTGTGCGACCGTGATGCGCTTCCGTCGTTCTGCTACCAGCAATGCGTTGGCAACCTCAAAAGGCCATATCGCAGGGGCGAGTACCTCGGTTCCTGCCGAAAACAGATCGAGAACTCCTTCTGTGAAAGGCATATTCTCGTCCTCGAAGCACCAGGCCACGGCCACGGATGCATCCAGAACCATCCGTTTAATAATGGCGGCCGGCATTGATCAACTCGCGGATCGTGATCTTTCCCAGAGTCGCGCCCTTTCGAAGCTCGCGAATCTCTCGCACAACTTGGCCAGGATCCTGTTTCTCGTCAGGGTCCGCTGGAACCAGTCTAGCAATCGGAACACCCCGCCTTGTGATCCGGATCGTCTCGCCCTTGGAGACTTTTCTTAGCAGACCATTGAGATGGGTCTTTGCGTCGAACACCCCAACGGTAGTTTCATGAGCCATGTAGACTAGTTTATCAACTAGTCTGTTAGCTTTGCAAGTACTTGTCCGGCCCTTAATTCACCCTCCCAGCTCATATCAGCCGCAGAATGCGCTGATAGAGACGGCTTTGCCATTGGCGACGACTGGTAGGGATGCTCCTGAAACGCCGTAAGGTTTTTTTTAGGAACTCGATCTCCATAATCGCTTGCTGGCCGATCTTAGGTTGCAACTGGGCGATCCGATTGGCATCGAGTTTGGATTGGGCTGGCTGCACCGTTGCCGGGAAATGTCAGCTCACCTTTCGCCCGCCACTCGCCTTTCCGGGTCTCCCGCCGTTTGGGGCTAACCTGAAACATGCGGGCGAGTTCCGAGACACCTTTCCGGACTTGATCTCATGCATCGCGGCGATCTTCAATCCGCGAGAATACTGTTGTCGGGGCACCAACATAGCTCTCCTCCATTCAATGTAGTTGGTCCCTTAATTTGGTGTTTCACTTTTGGGGCGCACTCCAGGAACTGCCCCCTTCCCTGCAACCCCCATCCCCAAAACAACCCAACCCAAACGGCGAGGGCACCAACCTTGAACCGGACATTTCACTTACTACCAAAAGCGGACATTTTAATCTGCTGAGAACATCTAAAAGGAGCAGGAGACTACGTATCTGCTGTGACCAATACCAAGGGCTGGCTCACCATTTACCATTGTTTTTTGAATTGTGAGCTATTTCCCCTCCACTTTACGCTTTACAAAACTAGGGCGCGACTTACCGAGCGGGGGAGGGTCCAATGCGAGGAGTACTTTGCTGGTTGCGATGGATGTCCTTGGTGGGATGGGCGTGGGGTCAACAAGCGGTTTCTAATTCCGGGTTGAGTGCCGCCTATGATTCGGTACGCCGGGAATCTGGCCGATGTCAATCTTGCTCAACGTGTGCGATTTGCGATTCGCGCGCAAAATCATGCACCGACCGGAAATTCTCTCGCATCGAAATGCGCTTAAGGAGGAAATGTTATGAAAGCTGCAGTCGTTCCCGCTGTTAGCAGTTCGTGGCAGATCGAAGATGTTCCGCAACCTCAACCCGGACCGAATCAGGTGCTGGTGAAAATGCATGCGAGCGGCATCTGCTACACCGACGTACATCTGACGCTCGGACACTTTCCCGGACCATTTCCCCGAATCTTAGGCCACGAGCCAGTGGGCGAGATCGTTGACGCGGCTCCCGACGTCACGACGCGGAAGGTGGGTGATCGCGGGGGTACCGCCTGGATTCAATCCACCTGCGGACGCTGCGAATGGTGCCAGCGTGGTCGCAGAATGTTCTGTCCCTACATGAACGACTCAGGAATTGAGGCACAAGGTGGGCACGCTGAGTACATGCTGATGAATGCCGACGCAACCTACCTGATTCCCGACAAGGTTTCCTACGAGCAAGCAGCGCCGATCTTCTGCGCGGGCTACACTGTGTCGATGCGCGGCCTGGAGGTATCCCATAAAGATTTTCGGAGACACCCAGGCGAGGATTCGCAGGAGAACCTGATCACACAGTGCAACGCTTGTCACGCGGCAGTGCATCGCGGCTGAGCAGGGCGAAATTAATGTTATCTGGCTTACAATGTTGCGAGGGGATCGATGAAAGCGGCGCGATAAAGACGGTCACGGAGAGTGACGAGAAAAGCAGCTTTCCTCGTTATGAAAAATAGAAGCAGATGCACCAACACCGTGTCGGAGCCCAAACCACTCAGTTGTCATTGCCCGATCGAACTAGCCGTGGCAGAAAACCGTTGTTGCACTCCCTCCGACGTGTGTCCCGAGGAACCTGGAATTGGACCAAGGGGAAACAAAACATCGCAAATCGAGTTTCCAGCATCACAAACGATGAGAAACAGAAAAAAACTGCGCTGCCCGTCAATTTTTCAGCAGCCTGCTAGTCTAGATCCATGGTGTCACAATATCTTTCACCGTTACCTCGAAATCAGAAGCCTTGCGCGTGACGAGAGTCAGGCCGTGAACCTCCGCGGTAGCAGCAATAAACGCGTCTCGCGGTTCTATCGGCCGCCCCAGGGACTCACTCCGAGCCACAAGGCTGCCGCAGGCATCTGCTATCCCAAGGTCAACCGGCAGAATTCTTCCCTCAAACCGCGACCCCAGATCCTTCCGTAGCCATTCATCGAGATGGTCGCGACGCCTGCCGGCAGCGAGTCGTTCAATGCCATAGCGCAATTCTGTGATAGTCACGACACTAAGAAAAACGCTGTCTTCGTCCACTTCGGCGAGCCATGTGAGCACTCCTGCATTTGGCCGTGCTCTCATCGGTTCTGATATGACATTCGTGTCTAGCAGAAACTTCATAGCTGAACCCTGCGCAGACGCATTGGGAGGCGCTTGAGCATCAGCCCGGAACGCCGCAGTGGGGATGCAGCCAGGAACTCCGCGAGATTGCCTTTGCGCTCGGCCTTGCGTTCCCATTCTTCAGCCGCAACGACCACCGCTGTGGTGCGACCGTGCTTCGTGATCTTTTGAGGCCCCTCCGATTTTGCCTTATCTATCAATTCGCTGAACTTAGCCTTCGCCTCTGCTACTGTCCATGTCTGCGTGCTCATTGGCCGCCTTCGCCGAATCGGCGTTATGGTCATAATAGTCATTTTCTATTATAAGCGCAAAAAGAACAGTCCACCGTTTTCCCAGTTTTCATCGGAAGTAGACCTGGTTCAGCATGGACTTTGAGGTGGGACGGATGTCGCGGCAGCGATCACAAGCTACAGATGCATGAGCGCAGAGTGCGCCAAGGTTGAGGGACCTCGAGCAGTACGAGTGCGTCCTGATCATGGAAACAAGCTATGGTCTACTACTCCAAGACGTCAGGGGAGAAGCCGTTTTCGTTTTGTGCGATAGAGGTGATACCGAGCGTCGACGATTGCGGCCCGCGACGCGCCGATCTAAGCGTTCATTACATCGACACACACCCTGTGATGTAATCTAGAAAAGTGCGCCGTGTGGTGGTTCATTTCCTATACGTTGTGAACCACGTGCCGCAACACCAAGTGCTCAAGCGGTGGAAGATTCGAGCGCAGTTACCTTCAGTGGTTCGGCAACTCCAACACTAACGGGCATGAGCACAGCGACGTAATCGCTCTGGCACTCAACACAACGCACGACTACTGGGTTATGGCCTACTACGACTCAGGCGACACTAGCTACTCGTGAATCAGTCCAGCGACCTCGGAAGGCAGTAGCTCGGCTGGACTCGTTGCCGGGTATATCGGCGGTGGCGATTACACGACTGTCTCTCCATCGCCAGTCGTGGTGGTTTTAGTACCAAATATGGTTGCCCCTGGGATGCGGGTGTAAACACGTTGGGCGAGCGGGAACGAAAGCTCTGCTTGAAGATCGGGAACAATCGCTATGAGCAAGCAACCTGCTTTTTGGGACTCGAGCGCGTTGGTGCCACTGTGTCTGCATGAATCTCATGTGTTCCCGGCAAGTTGTCAACTTTACTCGGGCCAACGAGCCGACATTGTTGGTGAGCCCAACCGCCGCAGATCAGGTAGAATGCAAAACCATGGACCTACTACAACTTGTTAAACAGGAACGTGATCGGCTCAACAAGGTGATCGCTTTGCTTGAGCCTGGAGCCTCAACGAGTAATTCCACACCCAGCAAACACACTGGAGCCTCAGCGAGTAATTCCGCACCCCGCAAACACACGGTTCACAAATGGACGGACGAGGAGCGGAAGGCGATGAGCATCAAACAGAAGGCGCTGTGGGCAAAGAAGCGGAAGGCGAAGGGCTAAGCTACAAGCGTTCCGCTGATCCCCGCTGACCTAGTCCTTGAGTTGGCATCGAGAGGTCATGAGCAAACCTCGGCGCAGCAAAGCATCGAGGCTCGTGCTCGGCAAGCTGCCGCCAAAGATAAAATGGGCCGGATATGTGCAATACGGACTATTGATCGCTCCGATGTTGAAGGGTTTGTCCGGCCCCGTAAACTGTGTCAGTTGTTGAGAAGAATCATCTGCGGATCGACTAAATGCGAAGGCTCACAGAAATAACCTCGCGAACAGGCGATAGCGCTCAGAACGCGGATCAGGCTGCGCCGTCTCTGATAATGGATTGATTTCATCTTCTCTTCTCTTCCTGCAATCCGCGCAGATCAGTTATCTGATCAGGAACCACAAGACAAGACACGCTCCGACCTCGCGATTACCAGCGGCAACGATTACGTTCATCTTGTCCCCAAGGGATAGCCGCATGTGTCCAGCTCTCAGTCCGGCAGTTCGATTCGGTCTGCGTGTTTCTTGTCGCGGTCGTGCTCTTCAGCAAGAACCTTTTCTAGCCAATATGCTTGTTTTTCAGCGAGACATTTATCCACGAATGCAGGATCGTGACCGATAGAGAACTCCTCACCGCAACCATCACACCGAAGCGTTCCCATTTCCCGTAAACCTGCAGGTTTCTCTTGGCCCAGTCCCTTCTTTGTTGCCACAGCCTTCATCTACTGAACTTCTCCCGATCCGCTGATCATGAGGGCAACCAAAATCAAGCCGCTCGCTTCACTTTTGGGCAGTTGCGGCAGCAGCACTTGAAATCTGGGTCGCCGGGGATCACTACGTGGCCGCACTGTTCGCAAATGAACCATTCCGGTCGCTGCAACATTGGCCCGTTCTGATCGCTCAGCATGCAACTATAGCCCGGCGATGTCTGGCGAGCGACCACCTTCACCCGTCAGCGGCAACGCGAAAAGTAGGCACCGCATTCGGAGTATGTCTATGCTTTTTCAGGCTACCCGCGTGAAGGATCAGAAATCATATTTCTTTGGCATCGAAGCCGCTGAGCCGAGCCGCTTCCCGCAGCTTTTGATCGGCGGTCAGAAAGACATGCCCTTGCGGGGCGTCTTCGCACCAAGCCATCGCCGCCGCTAATTGTAGGGAATCGGCCGCTCGCAAATCGTAGCGCTCCACCACTTGTACCGCTTTGGAGCGCAAGACGTTCGATGGCTGGATCAAGAACCACGAATCAGCAAGGTTTTTCGCGAGCTTGCGAGCCTTCGTCCAATCACCGGAGTCTAGTTGCTTCATTCTCACGAGTCGCGCAAGCGCGCTTGCAATCTCGACGGGGGTTGCCCACCACACGATTGCATTGTAGCTCTTGTACCGTGCGATGGCCCGAGGCGTCATGCCCTGACGAACGCAGAGAGGAACCAGTGCGCTCGCGTCCCAAAAAGCCGAAAGTCGCGTTACCGGCCTTCCCGTTCTTCCCGCCATACTTGCTCCATGACCTTATCGGAAACATTTCCCGGCGGATCTGGCCATGAGCCCGACGCGGACCGTTTCTTCAGCGGAGGCGTGAGAGCGCCGCGGGAGACCAATCGCTGCTCCTGCTCGGACTGGCCCTGAACAGGGCAGGGGACAATCCGGGCCACAGGCTTGTTGCGGTCGCACACAAGCACCTCTTCGCCGTCCCGCACGAGCCGAATATGGGCGCTCAGCTGCGCCTTCAAATCGCTTATATTCACTGTTCTCATAATTCCATTCTAGCTGATATGACCATGTTGGTCATATTTATTTTTTCCTCCCCGGAGCGCGACATGCACTTGAGGGGCAAGAGTTCAGATCGAAATTAGCCCGCGCCGGATTCCCAGCGTAACGGCTTGGGTGCGCGTAGAAGCACCCAGCTTATCCAGAATCGAGCTGATGTGAAACTTGACTGTATGCTCGGAGATACCGAGACGTACCGCGATATCTTTGTTAACGAGTCCCTCCGCTAACATTCTGAGTACTTCGGTTTCGCGAGAAGTAATCTCTTCGGAGAGTTCATCCCCAACATCAAATGGCTGATCGCCGTAGACAGCTGCCAGACTTTCTGCAGTCGGTGCGCTCAGTAACACCAATCCGTCATGGACGGCGTAAATCGCGGAGAGAAGATCGTCCTCGTCACTCTCACTGGAAAGGATTGCGCGCACCCCGCTCCGTAACAAGCGCGAGATTGATCGCGCGTCGCTGATCTCCGTGAGCAGTACGATCTCGGTGTCCAGTGCCGGCACATGCAATAAATCGCCGATCGAATCGGAATCAATGACAATTACATCCAGTTCGGTGCCACGCGCAAATGACGCCAAACTGGCCAAAGCTCCAAAACTTCCTGCCAGATGCAAATCAGCGTCGCCGCGAACGATGCTTTCGAACCCGGCCCGGCGAACCGCGGAGGTCGCCGCAACCGCAACTCGGATGGCGCCTCCAGCGCTTCGCTTTGACATTCGTTATCGCGACCTCTCGCCCAGCGTAATTGAAAGCGGCGTGATCTTGCCGGCTCGAATTAGCTTCACCTCCAGAACATCAGCAATTTTTGCTGTGGCAAGCGAGTCTTGGATCGCATCCACGTGCTCAACTATCCTTCCCCCCACTTCGAAAACAACGTCCCCCAGCAAGACTCCGGCCTTTTCTGCGGGCGCACCATTTTCGACGTGCGTGACCAGCAGCCCAACCCGAGTTTCAGCAGGCAGCTTAGAGCGCATATGGTCTGGAGCTTCGACCGGTTGCATAGCAATACCTAAATAGGGCCGAGCGCCCGAGTCAGCATCGACAACTCCCGGCCGACTTCGAAGGCTTTGCCCGGTCCCGCCCCACGGCGGAAGCGCTGATGCAACACATCTCGGACTGTTTACACGAGCAGTTGGTGCGCTACAACTGGGTGGGGATTTTACCTGATCGACAAGAAGGACCCGAAGGTTGTTGTGCTCGGCCCCTTCTCTGGGGCCGACACGCCGCACACGAGGATTCCGCTGAGCCAGGGATTGTGCGGAGCAGCGGCGACGACCGGCAAGACGGTTGTGGTGAACGACGTGTCCGCGGACCCGCGATATCTCATGGGCTCGGAGCACACTAAATCAGAAGTCGTTGTGCCGGTGCTCATCCACAATCCTTGGGCGCAGAGCCTCCCGGGCCCACTTCTGAATCGCGTGGCCGCCGCCCTCGCTATCAATAGTTATTTCAAGGACACGTTTGACCAAGAAGAGCGTGAGTTTGTGGAGGGATGCTCCGCGTTAGTGGGAAAGCACCTTTAGCTTTGGACTTGCAGCGGGGCTGGCCACCTTCAATGCGCCAGCAGCGCGATGGCAGCCAATGGCACCTCGGCTTCCCGGCCCAAGTACAACGGTCAGCTGAAATGAACCAGGATTCCACACTTGTGGGCAGAGCTATGGCACCAAGCACGAACACGCTTACAACCGAGCAAATTTTGCTCTCTTTGCTTTCGAGGATCACGTCGAGCAACAGATCGCATACAGTTTTCCCTGTAGTTTGCACTGACAGAAATGTCCGGTTGTATAGCCAAGAATTCTTCGTGGATAGCTCCGATCCACCCTAAAGCTTGTAAATCGAACGCCCGCACTGTCACTCTCGACAAATCGCAGTACCGGAGGAACATTTGGCAAGCAGTTTGCTGCGCACTACTGAATCGACTAACCCGTTTCGGAGGACTCATGAAAGGAACAAGACATACAGACTCTACGCGGCTTTTTGCCATGCTTCTTCTCGTGTGTGGGATGATGCTTACGAGCGTTCAGCTCTTCGGGCAGCATCCCGCGCCATCCGCGCAACAGCAGTATCCAACCCAGCAGCCCGGTCAGGATCCGGCACAACAGCAGCAACCCAGGCAGGCACCGGACCAATCAGGACAGGCGCCGGATTCCCAGGCTCAGTCGCAGTCCCCCGGAGTTCAGGTCTTCACAGGTACGATTGTGAAATCAGGTGACAAATACGTGTTGCAAGATACCGCTAGCAACGCCACATACGATATCGATCATCAAGACGAAGTAAAGCAGTTTGAAGGCAAGAAAGTTCGCGTGCATGGCACCCTCGATTCCAGCGGCAAGATGATCCATGTGCAGTAGGCAGTCGTACCAGCCGACGCCATTCGAGAATCGGCCTCCGACGCCTATTGAACATCAGCTCGAAAATATTGCCCACGCTATACGCACCGCCGTCGCTGGTCGTGCCGTATAGATTTCCTCGTTGATCGAAGGCCACTCCACCGTGCAGAGGATAATTGCCATCGTTACCGTCGAAAGCATATAGGACGTTTTCATTCCACCGATTATTCGATTGCCTCAGTTCGAATACTGTCCCACAGCCATCGCCACCACAAGAGTCGCTTCCGCCTTGCGAGGTCGTGCCATACAAACTGTTCTTGTGCCAAGTCACTGGTCCCCATGGAATGATTCCGTCCGTTCCACCTGAAAAGCTGTATAGCACGCTTTGTGTCCAGCGATTTCCTGAGTGTGTCATCGAGAAAACAGTGCCGCAGCCTCCGTACCCGCCGCTGACTTTGCAATTCTCGTCACCGCCCTGCTGCGTGGTGCCGTACAGAATTCCAGCTTTATCAGTAATCAAGTTAGCAAGCGGAAAAGCTCCGTCCGCTGCGCCGCTAAATCGATGGAGTACGTTCTCAACCCATGCTCCAGAGGAATGGCTAATCTCAAATAGCGCACCGCAACCCCGCCCATAGCAACCGCTAGTTCCACCCTGATCTGTAACGCCATACAGCGATCCATGGTCGCTGATCAGGCCTTCCGCGAAGGCTGCGTCGGGCGATCCAGTAAACCTGTGGATGACATGTTCAGACCATCCGCCTTTCTTGTTTCGCTTGAGTTCAAATACTGTTCCGCAACCGACGCCACCGTAACAGGAAACCACGCCACCGAAAAATGTTGTTCCATATAACTTATTGTTTCCGCTCCAGACCAACGGTGCGTTCGGCCCTTGTCCATCCGTACCGCCTGCGAAGTTGTACAGTATGGATTTCTTCCAACCGTCGTTCCCATTCCGTTCGAGTTTAAACACGGTTCCGCAAAGATCGCTGAAAGCGAATTGGACGTTCGCGTAAACGTCACACCTCGCACGGTTTCGGAGCTTGGTGATCTTCCCATCAAGCAAGTCGGAGCGAAAACGATCTACCTGAGAGACGTAGCTAGAGTAAGCGATGGGTTTGGCCTTCAAACCAACGTGGTACGACAGGATGGCCACCGTGGTGTGCTGCTCAGTATTCTCAAAGCTGGAACTGCATCGACTCTGGATGTCGTGTCAGGAATTCGAAAAGTTTTACCCCGCGCTGCCTTGACCTTGCCGCCGCAGTTGAAAATTAGTCCTATCGCGGACCAGTCCCTGTTTGTGCGGAGTGCGATTGACGGTGTGGTTCGCGAAGCGGTCATTGCCGCTGCCCTCACTGGAGTCATGATTCTGCTCTTCATCGGCAGTTGGCGAAGCACGCTCATCATCGCCATCTCCATTCCGTTGTCGATCCTGAGTTCGATTCTGGTGCTCAGTTTTCTACACGAGACAATCAACATAATGACTCTGGGAGGGTTGGCGCTGGCGGTTGGCATTTTGGTGGATGACGCCACGGTCGAGATCGAAAACATCAACCGCATCCTCGAAGAAGGTCACGAGACTGAGATTCGGCAGGCCATTCTGGATGGCGCCCAGCAGATTGCAGTACCCGCACTTGTCTCGACGCTCTGCATCTGCATCGTCTTTATGCCGTTGTTTCTGCTTGGCGGAGTAGCGCGATATCTGTTTGTTCCGCTCGCGGAGGCGGTGGTCTTTGCGATGCTCGCTTCCTACATTCTTTCGAGAACGCTGGTGCCGACGCTGGTGATGTACATGCTCAAACTCAATGAGGGTCGCGAGGACAGTCGCAATCTGTTCGTGCGTTTTCAGAAGAAATTCGAGAAAGGCTTTGAACGGCTTCGCAACTCTTATCGAAGTGTCCTGACGCAGTGTGTCGAAACCCGTCGCGTCTTCATTCCAGCGTTTCTCGGGATTTGTCTTTGTGCTTTTCTCTTGGTGCCTTGGCTGGGCCAGGACTTTTTCCCCCAATCTGATGCCGGTCAATTCATCCTCCACATTCGCGCGAAGACAGGCTCACGCATCGAGGAGACGGCGCGCCTATCGGATCTGGTCGAAGACGCGATTCGCGAGAAAGTTCCGCCGGCAGAGCTGGACAACGTTCTCGACAACATCGGACTGCCGTACAGCCCGCTGAACACAATGCATGCGACGTCGGGTGTTATTGGCGCAAACGATGTCGATGTGCTCGTCTCGCTCCGCAAGAATCACAGGGCGGCGGCCGACTACGTCCGCGAATTGCGCGAAGAGTTGCCGCGGGAGTTTCCCGGTGTCACTTTCTATTTTCTTCCCGCCGACATCGTGACCCAGATCCTGAATTTCGGGCTCCCTGCGCCCATTGACGTGCAAATCGAAGGCGCGAATGTGCAGGCCAGTCACGAAATCGCTGATAGGATCCTGACCGAATTGCACCAGGTGTCGGGTCTGACGGACTTGCATATCCAGCAGCCCCTCGACTATCCGACCCTCGAAATAAACGTGGACCGAACCAAGGCAGCGCAGGCGGGCTACACGGAACGTGACGTGGCTTCCAGCGTTCTGAATTCGCTTAGCGGGAGCTTCCAGATAACCCCGATGTTCTTCGTCAATTGGAACAATGGCGTGAGTTACAACCTGGTCGCGCAGACACCGCAGTATCGCCTCCAAACGGTCAAGGATGTCCAGAACATTCCTATCGCGGGCAGCAACAAAGCCAATCCCGAGATTCTAGCTGACGTGGCTTCGATGCAGCGCTCGCGCGAAATGGCCATCGTCTCCCATTACAACATCCGTCGCGTAGTCGATATTTACGGGGCGGTTCAGGACCGCGATCTCGGAGCGGTAAGCCGGGACGTGCAACGAATCGTCGACGCCGAGCGGAAATCACTGCCACGCGGAACATTTATTACGATTCGCGGTCAAGTGGAAACCATGCGCAGTTCGTATCTCGGTTTAATCGTCGGATTGGGTTTCGCGATTGTACTTGTCTACATGCTGATCGTGGTGAATTTCCAGTCCTGGCTGGACCCCTTCATCATTATTACTGCTCTGCCGGCGGCCATGGCGGGCATCGTTCTTTTTCTCTTTTTCACGCATACAACTCTGAGCGTTCCGGCCCTGATGGGCGCTCTGATGTGCGTCGGCGTCGCGACGGCCAATAGCATCCTTGTGATTTCGTTCGCCAAGGAAAGGCTGCAAATCCATGGCGATTCAGTTAAGGCCGCGATTGAAGCGGGCGTCACCCGTTTCCGTCCGGTCATCATGACGGCGCTTGCCATGATCATCGGGATGGTGCCGATGGCGTTAGGTCTCGGTGAGGGAGGAGAGCAAAATGCGCCTCTGGGACGCGCGGTCATCGGAGGACTGCTGTGCGCCACCCTAGCAACCCTGGTGTTCGTGCCATCTGTCTTCGCTGTGTTTCATGGACGCAAATCGAGAACGGAAAGGCTCTAACTATGACAACAAAGGAAATGAATAATCTTGCAGTCGTGACGGAACCGGTTCGGAACAACTCAGAGCCTGCATTCAAGCGATCAATCGTTATTGCCGTCATCCTCATCGTATGTGCTGGCTTCGCGATTGTCTCTGGACTACATTCGCGCGTTAAGGCTGAAGCTAAGTTGCGAGAGAACGCGCAGGCTTCGGCGATTCCTTATGTGGATGTGGTCTCCCCAAAAGCGAGTGCAGACGCCGATGAGATTGCGCTGCCAGGGAGTACGTCAGCCTTCAACGACACTCCCATCTACGCGCGGACCAGCGGCTACGTCAAGCAGTGGTACGTAGACATCGGCGCACGCGTGAGAAAAGGCCAACTTCTCGCGACGATTGAAACCCCCGAACTTGACCAACAACTGCGGCAGGCACGGGCTGATCTGGAGAATGCCGAGGCGAATCTCCAGTTGGCGACAACCACGGCGGCGCGCTGGCAGCATCTGCTTGAGACCGATTCCGTTTCGCATCAGGAAACTGATCAGGCCGTCAGTGATCTCCACTCGAAACAGGCTCTGGTGAATTCGGGCAAAGCCAACGTCGAACGCTTAGAGCAACTCCAAGCCTTCGAGCGCGTTACGGCTCCTTTTGATGGTGTGGTTACAGCCCGCAACACGGACATTGGCGCCTTAGTCCAGGCCGGCGACAATTCGGGCCCGAAAGAGCTTTTTCACATGGCAGCCATTCAGACGCTGCGTGTCTATGTTGCTGTGCCCGAGATCTACGCCGCATTTGTGAAGACCGGAGAACAGGCAAAGCTCACACTCGATGCACTTCCGGGCGAAACGTTGACGGGCGCTGTCGTCCGCAACGCCGATGCCATTGACGCGACCTCACGCACACTCAACGTTGAGGTGGACGTTCCCAATCCAACGGGACGCCTGCTGCCCGGAGCCTATGCATTTATGCATCTCCGCGTTCCTCCTCATCCCGGCTCGTTCACCATCCCGTCAAACGCCTTGCTCTTCCGCGCCGAGGGACTGCGGGCAGGAGTTGTTCGCAACGGTCATGTCGAACTCACTCCCATCGCAATCGGGCAGGACTATGGCAGCACGGTCGAGGTGATCTCCGGACTATCGGCGCGCGATACGGTGATTGTAAACCCGTCCGACTCGCTTGCGAATGGAGCCGCCGTACAACTGGTCGCTAAGAACTCCAATGGAGCAAGACAATGAGACGCTATGGCATCGTTCTCGTGAGTGCCATTGGATCCTTTCTGTCCGGTTGCATGGTTGGTCCCAGATACGTCAAGCCATTGGGGAAATGTTCGATACATTACGAGCCCGTGCCCGACAGGTCCGAATTTGCCGAAGTGCAGAAGACCTGGAGAAAATACTCGCCCAACTGAAGTCAACCCAAGATCCAGAAAATAGGAGACTGCTACTCCGCGCAATGCGGCGTCTGTTGAAAGAAGCGGACCGCATTCTCGGCTAATGCCCCACGTTCGTGCCATTTGGTCGGCTCTTAGCTATAGCGATAATGACGCAGTCAACTGGCTCATGGAAAACCACGATAATGAAGAGTGGTTCTCGCTTTACGAAGCTGCGTTAGTTGAGTCAGAAGACTCAAAACTCCCCGCACTCATCGGCGCGGCTCGGCAGGCAATCCTAGCTCGCATCGAAAGTATGCACGCGCTATCGGGTCATCATCCTAAAGAACTCCACGCTCTTCGGGACGCTTTGAACCTCTTGGAACAAGAAAGCCATTGAGTGGTGTTCTACAGTAAGTACGGTATCGTACAAACATTCGATTTCTGAGATTCTTTGCTGTGATTGTCCCGTCGCGCAGACTCGAAGACCGTATCAAGGAACTATGTTGCCTGGCCGTTTCCGAAAAAGATCCTGACAAGGAGAAGTTGATATTGTCCGACCTACGATCTGCTAGCGGCGGAGAGTGTGAGGGGATTAACCGTACTGTTTTAACCGCGCTGTTAATACCGCATTTGCCTGATTTGCAACCTACTACCTGCGTTTAAGCTCGCAATTGTTACGCTAACTCACGCCGGGAGGGGCGGCCCTTCACTACGTCCTCTTCAAAGGGTCTCCCCTACCCCTTCCTTTGGAGCACGGTGCCCACAGCCGTCTTTAATCCCCCGTCTAGAATTCCTAAAGTCGGGCGGGCGGGACCAGTGGCGCGGGGTGAGGCCTAGAACGGCTGCCTAACCCGTCGCCCGCACCCATGCCTTCTTGGAGATGCGCCAACCGATGCGAATAAAGGTTATCTGAACCACGGGTTTTTCAATTCTCTACAGTGTTTCCTGTATTTCAGGTCGTCTTTGGCTTTTTGTCGAACGCCGCCTTACCCGAGGGCTCCCGTATATTTTATGACGAGCAGTCCTCCTGAAGGACAGTTTGGAGGGCGTCTTTGGCGGGGCAGGCCACGGCGCTCTCCCTTGCTCGCTGTCACGATCAGTGACATTTTCTCTTAATTTAGGGCAACGCCATCTAGCGCCCGGATATCCAAGCTGCAACGAGGGCGTGATGAAACGCAACAAGAAACAGCCGATTCGCGATGATCTGGCGGCGGCATTGATAACCTTACGAGCTCAAGCTCAAATCATAAAATTGCAGGCCGAGAAGATCCGTCGTCTAGAACAAACAGTGGGGCAGGTATTGCTGGTTTACCCGGGATTGGAAGAGCTTAGGGTGAATTAGAAATTGGCTGACAACGTTTAAGCTCTGCGCCGCTCAGCCTCATCCGGTACCGACGAGCTCGGTTTGGAGTGCCCGGCGACATGGAACCCCAGGCAGACGCTGCAGTATGCCTCCTGGCAGAGGTCGCACTGCTCGGAATGCAGGTCGCAAAGCCTGGAGCCGCAATCGGAACATTCGGCCATTGAGGGTCGGCCGCAGGGATATCCATCCGTATCGGCTACGTTCCGAACCATTAGGATTTCCCAATTCACATCGGCCGTGCTGCAGCTTAGCCAGAGATCGGAAACCGTCGTACTTCAATTCGAAGATCCAGTCGCGGTGATCGAAGGCATCACGGCGGCGCTGAACCGGTTGGCAATGGTAGTCGTGAAACATGAACGGATAGGCTCGCAGAGCTACCGAGCTACCGTCGAAGATAGGGCGAAGGCCGGTTGGTGCCATTGACAGACTGTCTCGGGCTGGACTAAATTCGTGTCCCGATTAAACATTTGGGAGATGGGATGGCCACTAAAGCCGCCAGAACGCCAAGCAGCGCGTCAGAACGGAGAAGAATTTGGTTCTCAAAAGTGGTACGCGAGTAGTATTCCCACAGATAGAACGACCGGAAGTATGCCCGATTGAATGCGAAATCCTAAGTACTCCCTAGAGAAATGACAGATCACAACATCCTTGCAAGAATTGTCCCTCTAGAGAAGGCCGTCAAGGACGCCGATGACCGCTCTCTAAGGGTCGGTGAGCGAATAGAGGAGCTTAAAGATTTCGTTCATACGGATATCAATCTCCGTCTAGCAACGGTTGAAGAACGCACTCGCAATGTCCTGTGGTTTGCTCGGAATCGGAACCGCTGCCTTCCTGGCCATGGCCACCCAAGTATATTTAGTGAACGGTCGCCTTAGCGGGTTTGAGAGAGATGCGTCTCGCCTTTTGAGTTCCGTCAGTGAGATGGAGTTGAAGAAAGCCTCAGAAAATCCGTCCGATCCGCAAAACATTCAGCAGGTAAAGCAACTCCTTGCTGATGCCAGGAGTACACACACAATAATTGCACCCAAGACGGTGGTAAGCGAAGGGAAGAGATTTATCGACGCGGCCCAAATCCATCCTGCCGCTTGGGGCGCTGCGCTAGCATTTTTGGAATACAAGTCATACTTGAATCTAGCCTCCCTGAAGCCAGCGGCCAAGGCTGCCCTAAAAGAAAAGTGGAGCACAACCAAATATTATCGGTGGAGGCCTCGAAATTCGGAACCAACCCAGACGGACTTGACGGTATTCGGTACGGTTCCTAGAGAACAAGCGGCAGTAATGGCCCCCATCGGAACACCACCGGACACTTCCCCTAACGGCGACAAATTGGTGGTTTTGAGTGGTGGCACTGTCGTCCTAGACAACACGGAGTTCAGGCATGTGATCGTTTCTAATGCACACGTCACTTGGCGCGGCGGCCCAGTAATAATGCGGGATGTTTACTTCGTTAACTGTACATTTGATTTGCCCAGAGAAAAGGGCCAGAATTTAGCTGATGCAATTCTAGATAAGACTGCCGTCGATTTTCAGGCCGCTTAAGCCTTTAGCTTTGGGGTCCTGTTCGGTTTCACGCTGGCTGCTCCCAGCTTTGCCAGCCCCAGAACAATAGAAGAATTCGTAATCGGAGCCCCTGGCCAGAGCATAGCTCACTTTTCGGCTCAAGCGCCGTGTGTGATGCAAAAGCAAAAATGAGTGGCCGAATTGATCGGACAAGGCCACTCAGTTTCTGTAAGGAGAACTAGCGAAGCGGGGGAATTGTAACACCTGGGCGGGATGGCGACGATGAATTTTATTTGTACTTCGCGCCCGGCTCTAAGGCATTTCTTCGGCGGGAAGTTCACTAAGGCCTAAGAGAACCCCGGTGCTGCAAGGAAAAAAGTGGCCTAACTGATTGGGCCGGGCCATCCGCCGATGACAATATCTTTAAAAGTCCCTAGTTGGCCTTCGGCGACGAGTCCTCCAAACCGAGCGCGGGACGCCCGATGTGTATATCTCTTGCACCTTTTGCGAAATAGCTTGCAACAAGTTCAATCTTTTCCGGGAATGCCATTGAATTAGTTGCGTTTGCCCAAACACTCGCGCGTATAATTCGCAGCCGAGATGCAAGTGGCGCTGGTCTTGTGGCTTAGCACTTAAGACGCCACGAATCTCAAGGAGAGTACTTTATGCGAGGCAAAACAGCGGTAGTTGTGGCAATAGCTTTGATCCTGGCGACATGCGCGTTTGCGGGCACGGCGGCTTCGAAAACGAAGAAGCCAAGCGTTACCTTTACTACTCTGTACAACTTTACCGACAGCAGCACCGACGGAGGATATATCTTTGGGACGCCGGTTATAGACGCCAAGGGCAACATCTTTGGCACCGCCGAAGGCGGCGGCGCGAGCGGCTACGGAACGGTCTGGAGCCTGAGTAGTAGTGGCTCGATAAGCGTCCTGCATAGCTTTTCGGAAACGGACGGGGCATATCCTTACGTGGGCCTGACATTGCAAAATGCCGCCGCTAACAGCAACATGTGGGGTACTACTTACTATGGCGGGTCTAACGGCTACGGCACAGTATTCGAGATAAGTTCCTCCGGGACTTTCTCCACATTGTATAACTTTGGAGCGAGCGGAGATCCAGAATATATCTTCAGCGATGTGGTCGTGGGTGCGAAGGGCAACCTGTATGGCACCGGCGAAGAGGGCGGCGCTGACGGTTACGGCGCGATCTGGGAAGTGAGCTCTGATGGTACGGAAACCGTTCTTCACAGCTTTAGTGAGAGCAGCGACGGAGCTTATCCGTTTTTGGGGAATTTGCGTCGCGATGCGAAAGGTGACTTCTTTGGAGTTGCCGAGTCAGGCGGGAGTTCCGGCTGCGGAACACTCTTCGAGCTTTCCTCGGGGGGCACCTTCAGCGTGCTGCACAACTTCAACTGCAGCCCCGACGGTGAGTTTCCCACCGGAAATATCTTGGAGTACAAGGGCAGCCTCTACGGCACTGCCGAAGGCGGCGGCGCGAGCGGCTACGGAACCGTGTGGCAATACGACATTAGCACCAGTACATTCACTGTGCTGCATAGCTTTGCTTACACAGACGGCGCCTCTCCCTATGGAGGTGTGGGCTGCCAGGAAGGGAAGAAGACGGTTTGCGCAGGCAACCTGTTCGGGACCACCGAGGGCGGCGGTAATAGTTATGGAACGGTATGGGAAATAAACTCAGGCGGCACATTCACCACGCTGTACAGCTTTAGCGAAACCGACGGGGCATACCCCTACAGCCGTCCTTTCGTGAACAAGGCTGGTGACGTGTATGGCACTACCTACTACGGCGGCACGAGCAGCTCTGGAACGCTGTGGGAGATCACGGGAGCGAAGGAGAAGGTACACGCACACAAACGCTAGCTATTTTCTTCACCGGGCGCGAACCTGCAGGTCGGGTCCGCGCCCCTCGAATAGGTTGCAAATGCTCCGGTGAACTCTAGAACGGCAAGCGGTCATTGCGACCCAGAAGCCATTGACCTGGCTCGTCTGTCACCTTCATGATGCGGCATGCAGTTCCGCTGGGTCTCCTCCGCAATACCGGAAATGGCAGCTTGAATCCGAATCTGCAGTTCCTGACACGACCTTGATTGAGTTACGACTTCTGGCGCTGACGGCCGGTGCTGTGGCGCTGCTGGTCGTGTTTATTCGACCGGCGCAGGCTCGATAAACGTACCGCTTCTTTAACCGTCCCAGTTGACTGTCACACAGCCCTTCTTGATTGCCAAGGTTGGGAGGGGAATCCTGCGACTTTGCAATCATGCGCCTGATACTTTCCCCACAGGTATTGTTCCGCGCCAATGGGATCGAGGCTCAAGATGTGCAGGGTAAAAAACTTAAGCTGGCATCGACGGCACATGGCGAGGATCGGTGTTCGGTAGTCGTACTTCAGGACAATGAAATCCGCTTCCATGGGTCCCCCCCAACGGCCCACGTTATAACGAGGAAGCAACAGGAAATCAGGCATTTACCTTAGCTGTATTAGGGTTACCTACTGACAAGAGGCGCAAGGCGGCTGTCGCGCTGACGATCTGAGTGTTTGCCAAAAAGTTAGCCCCGGAGGGAGGTTGTCCTCTGGGGCTTATTTTTTGTCTTCGGCCTTCCGGTCATTGCTGCCGAAAACACGCGGAGCAATTCCACGTTGCTCTGTTGCGTTCGATTCGCAATCGGAGCTCTCAGCCGTTTTCAGCGTAGCAAGCGCTGTGCGAGGAGCTGAGTTGCCATTCCCTCGCCCTAGTTCCCATGCCGCCGAATACCGACGACACGGAGAATTCTTATCTGAGTATGCCGATACCTCGTCGTTGCTTTACTGCCTCCACGGCATTTGTCCGCAGCGCCTTGTGGTACAAGCTATCAATCTGCTGGTCGCTAAGACTATCGAGATCGGGCTGCTGTTCCAGTTCGGCTTGTGGCGTCACCTGGCCGAACAGAGTCGAGCGTAGCGTGTCTTTCTCAGCGGCCTGGCAGGCAGCCCAGGCTTCGTCGAGTAATCGCGCGGTAGGAATCCTGTTCGCGACGTACTCCTGAATGAATTGACGCCGGGCGCGTGTCGGTGTGTAGTTAGGACGGCCATGACCCCAGCAGAACCATACCGCCTCTTCAACTAGGCGCTCATACTGCGGCTCTGCGATGGTGTCCAGGGCCTCCTGCAGTGAAGTGGAGTACATCCATATCTCGGAGGCTGCCTTAGGCATCCGCAGGGTTAGGTATCTTCCAACAGCGCCTTCAACATCACCCGAGCTGGCCTGAAGGGCAATTGCGCGACTATCACGCTCGCTAAGAGGTCTTGGCGTATCCGGATCGACTTGCAGCTTGCCCGCTCTCGACAGAGCCTTGAAGGCGATAGTCAGGTTCTCGCGATTAAAGGCGAGACCGCGATCGTCTAGATATTCTCGGATCGTTTCGTAGTTGTAATCGGTACGGTGATAACTCCGATTGTCCGCCATGAACGCTTTCGCTTCGGTATTCTCGTGTTCGTCTGTCAGCCGCTCGATCAACCCGGCATCGCCGGTCTCTTTGGCTATCTGCTCTAACGCTTCTCGATCCGGATTGTCAGCGAGAGCCTTGAGCAGATTGCTACCAGAGACGACTACTCTATTCAATCCATTCTTGTCTTCGGCCGCGAACTCCTCCGGTGCTGGATGGTTAAGATCTGGGAATGCGCTGAGGTCTAGTTGAGCAAAGCTCGGGTCTAAGAACTTGGCGGTCTCTTCGGCGATTATCTTGTTTCGTGCTTCCGGGGTCATTTCATCTCCTAATGGGGGAAGGTCGGGATGTAGCCGAGGCATACTCGGGTGCGGTGCGGGGTAGGTCTTGCGGGCTGCAGTTCGTCCAGTGTCCTGGTCACCTCATCTGAGCGCAGCCACTCCTTAAGCGAGCACGGCGTCATGTCTGGCTGCGATAAGTCGGCATCAGCGGGACCCGCCCAAGGCTCGAAGCCGGGCTCTACCTCAGCAAATGGGTCGGGAATCATTAGAACCTCTTAGGCGGGCCTGCGTTATTGACATCGGTTGGTAATGTGATGCCTCGGCCTCTGGCTTTACGCAGGGCAAGTAACAGGTACTCTTCGCGGCGGGTAAGACCTCGTTGCCCGTGCCCTGGGGTCTTACTTGCCTGGACAGGTGCGCCGACTTTGAAGTCTTCGGGCCTGGCTGTATAGGGGTTGGTCTGCTGTGGAGTGAGTTCTATTTTCTGATCGTGTTCGTTGTTCATTTAATTCTCCTTGAATTGACTTAGGAATTCTGCAGCGGCGGCCTTGGCGGTTTCGATCGGCGAGTTCCTCGCTATGGCACCCAGTGTCGAGAGAGCCTTTGCCCGGATAAATTCGCTTTTGGTGTTCTTCGCGGCGTCTATGAGGACTGGTACCTCGGCCGCATTGTTGGTGAAGAGCCAGAAGAGATTACTGCCGAAGGCATCGAGGATGGCTTGGGTAGAAGCGTCGAAGCCGTTGAATATCTCGCGTCGGTCTGTAGCGGTTAGGTTGGTATCGAGCAGATCGCGTTTGTACCAGTTCACGATGTCGCAGTCGCGGTCCTCTTGGGATATGGGTGTATTTGAATTACGGCCTCTGTGTCGGCGAGCAGGCTGCCCTGCGGTAGTAAGTTCGTGCCGTGCCGCGTCCCGTTCTCTCTGAGGTCGGCGATCATCGTTTGCGATTTGCTGTAAAAGCTCAGTCTTGTAATCCTGCATCGACAGCCTTTCGGATTAAGATTTCGACCTGATATTTCTCGCAGGCCACGAGGCGCAGCTTCGGCGGTGACGCTCAGCCTTCAGGAGTCGTCGGAGCCAAGTGATCGAGGGTCGAGGAATTTGTTGAAGTGCGGCGATCCTTGCCTTGACCGACAATCTCGGGTCTTCGACGATCCGCCGCCAGGCGGTTTCGGGTTTTAGGCGTGACATAGGGGACCTCGATGGGGATGTGTTAATTACCGGGAGGAAAATTAGCTAAATCGATGGGCGTCAATGTACTCTGGACAGACACGAAGGCGGGAATAAGGTTGAAATCATGAAATCGACAGTGATGGTCATGCGCCGGGTAAATAGGCCGAAAGGCTCCGTTGACATCTTGCGTCGGAGGGATAGGATGGTTGGCGTTAGCCCAGCTAGGGGAACTACCGTGAGCAACGCAACGAGTCCTGGGTCCGTTCGGAAAACAAAAACAATCAGCTACACAGGAGGGAAAACGTGAGAGGCATTCGCTTCATCCCCTGGATTGCTGTAGCAGTGTGTCTGCTCAGTGCCGTTCTGCTGATGGGTCAGTCCGTCAATGTCACGACGTGGCAGAACGATATCGGGCGCACAGGTCAAAACCTAAATGAGACTACGCTCACTCCGAGCAATGTCGCCAAAAACAGCTTTGGAAGGATCTGTCACCACACGTTGGCCACGAATGAGCAGGTGTACGCGCAGCCGCTCGTCGTAACGGGCGTAAGCATCGGCGGTACACAGAAAACCGTTGTCTATGTCGTGACGCTGGAAGATAATGTTTATGCCCTCGACGGCACCACTTGCAGCCCGCTTCTCAGCAGCCCGGTCAGCCTACTTCCGACGGGCGAGACACCGGCGGACTGCACTCTCCTTGGCGGGGGGACCACGTGCCCGACCTTTAAACCTTGGGTTGGGATGGTAGGAACCCCGGTGATCGACACCGGGTCGGGCATCCTTTACGCGGTGACCGAGTCCGAGTGTCCACCGAATACAAAAATGTGGTAATAACAGCAACGAAGCGGTTTTTTCGATCACCGGCTGCATGCGCTGGATATCACTTCGCTGAACGAAAAGACTGGTAGCCCTGTCCAGGTGTGTGCATCTGGCTGTGGAGGGCAAGGTTCAAGCCTGTGGTCTATGGACCACATCCAGCGACCGGGACTGCTGTGGTTATCCTCGACCCAAAATGGGAGTTCAAAAAATCTAGTTTATGTTGCCTTTTCGATGATGGACGGCGTTACAAACCCGGACCCGCCTGGGTTTGTCTTTGCGTTTAACGCGGCAAACCTGTCGGATTCCAGCTATCCGCTTTCTTTCCAAACCACGTCCACGAGCGGATCCAACGGAGGAGGAGTTTGGCAGGGCGGCGCAGGTCTGGCCGCGGGCGTGGACTCCGCCAGCGGGAACACCTATGTCTACTTCGCGACCGGAAACGGGACCTTTGACGCATACCGATCAAGCCCTCCTAATACGGACTACGGCGAGGCGTTCCTGAAGTTGACCTCTAACACCCTCGCTGCCTCCAGCTACTACGCACCGGCGGACGCGATACCGCTGGGATGCCCATGCAGCGATACGGACCTTGGGTCAGGCGGAACAACCCTGATCCCGGACGGTACTCTAGGCACCGGTTACGGCTACCTGGCCGTACAAGCGGACAAGGCCGGGAGGATTCACGTGATGGACCGCGGCAGCCCTGGCGGATACACCGGTGCGTGCAGCACGCCGGTTCCTTCATGCCCGCCGCCAAACGGGTCTGGGGGCTGTTCCGGATCACTTCCGTCATGCAGCGGCACCGATGCTAACCTCGAAAATATTGCAACGTCCTCCGGCTACGTGTTTCACAACTCGCCTGCTTATTGGAATTTGAGCCTGTACTATGGCCAGGCGCACACTAGTCCGATCTCGCTCTACCAGTTATCGACCGGTTGCTCCACGCCGCCAGTTTGTCCAACCAGCGTGGTTTCGAACGACGGTAACGGCAACGAGATCAAATTCCAGTACGGCACGACGCCAACCGTTTCTTCGAACGGTACGTCGGGTGGGTCGGGCAGCGGCGTTGTCTGGGCACTGTGGAACGACGGCCAGGCAAAGAGTGCCGACAACCCCCCGGCAGCCTCCCAGCCGCTCTTTTACGCCTTCAGGTCGGACAACCTAAACGAGCTTTATGACAGTTACAAATGCGTTATCGGTAGCTCGCACGTTGATCAGCCCGGATTCCCAACGAAGTTTTCGGTGCCAACGGTTGCGAATGGATATGTGTACGTTGCGACTCAAAGCGATTTCAATATTTACGGACCCTTGAGTCGGTCATGCAACTGATCCGCTACGGCGCTCAGGAAGTTAATGCCCTTTGGGTGAGGAGGAAATATGGAATGGACGACACCGCAATTTGAAGAAATCAGCCTGAACTGCGAAATCAATTCATACGCCAAGGCTGAGTTGTAGTTGGCGGTCATAGTGTCTCCTTATGCCCGCCCACATGAAGAACCCGCCCCATGGTTTTTCTCCGTACGATTCGACACCTGTTTTGTTCCTCCAAGTCGCGGAGCGCATTCTAGTGCAATAGACTCTGGGCTGCGTGGCAACTGTCACTTGTTACAGGCGGCGGGAATTATGCAGTCGTTGTTGCAAAAATCGCCATTTCACTCATTGACTCGGAGGCGCGAGAAATTTCAGGTTCATCTTACGACGCGAAATTCTTTGCTGCTTTTTAGGTCTCCGTCAGGCGTGTCTACCGTCACAAACCCGTTTGTCGCTCCCGCAGGTACCGTCGCGGTAAAATAGGTACCGGAGTCTACGGTAAACTTTGCGGGAACGCCATTGAACAATACGGCTGTAGTTCCTTTGAATCCCTGACCTAGAATCCCGATTTCCTGCCCCACGGTGCCGGATGCAGGTATCAGACTGACAAACGGCTTCAGGCCGAGATCAACGCTGAAAAACGTGCATAGTTGGCCGGGTATCCTAACGTTGTTCCGTATAGCTTCCCGTTTGTATGCTGGATGAGCGTCGAGTATGGACTCACCGCCGGAGACTGAAAGTTGAAGATGACCGAGTAGTCCCCCGCAGGAGTGATTTTATACATGGTCCCAAGGTTTGCAGGTCGCGCGGTTCGTGCTCAAGCACCAGCAGGGTGCATTGGATGCGGTTCGGTGTTCCAGATGAATGCAAAGGGACAGATTAACCTGCTTCACAGCTTCGACTACACTATGGATGACGGAATCTATCCTGCGGCTCCGTTGATACAGGCGAGTGACGGCAGCTTCTACGGCACTGTGCCGCACGGTGGGGCAAACTACGACTGCGGCACGTGTTCAAGATTATATCCGGCGGCAGGTTTAGGCTCTTGCACATCCTTGAGTGTGGCACAGACGGCGTTGAACCGTGGGCAGGCTTGGTTGAAGCTACTGATGGGAACCTCTATGGTGTTACAGCCGGTGGTGGAACCTGTTGTCCTGGGACGGGCGCAAAGATGGCTAGCGGACTGACCTTGAAATACCGTCCCGTACCCTTTCCCACCGCCACAGTTATCCTAGCGGGGTCATTGCCCTCGGCTTACCCGACGAAGAAGACTGCCGCCGGAGATTTTTACGGACACGAAGGTGAAGCATACCGGATGACAAGCTCAAACCCCAGCGATCCGCTGGTCCAGGGAGCGGATGGGAACTTCTACGCGACGGCCAGCGCAGGCGGACGCGGTGGTAACTGCGGAAGGTTAGGGCGACCTTGAAGGCTTCTGCCGAGTACAAAAAGGTGTCGTTAACATGCCCGACGCCGTGATAATGCTTCATTGCCTCAATGAAAACTCGTCACCAATCCGTCACCAAAACTAGGCTGTTTTCAGGCTGTTTTGACGTGCGCGCTATGTGGAAAAGCAAGACAAGCAAACGGTTTTAGGTTGTTGACCTCAGAATTGACACGGTAGAGGTCTGTTTGCTCGTACCGGGTTCGGGTCCTGTTTCATCTCTGATCGGAAAATACAGCGGTGCGATGAACTTCGTAACATCCTTCGTAACAACCTAGCCTAAAACTGTCCACTTCTGCCGACTGAGAACTTCGGGAAACCGTTGAAACCATTTGTATTTAGTTGTCGAGAGGGAAACACCTGGACATATTAGAGCTTACTCCGTTTGTGCCACGCTCTGTCGAGCTAATCACCGAGAATCCGTCGGCAGAGGCGCGCGCCTTTTGTAATCTTCGTGCTGCACACTAAGCACGGTACTCTATTTGCGCCGACCCCAATCGGACAGACTATTCCTATGATCAATTCCCTCGACCGTGGTTTTTTGTGGATTGCCTCCCACTGGCGAACCAGCGCGATGATCGCTGGTGCTTTCGGAATTGTGGTTACATGCAGATGGTGTCTCGAAACTGACAAAGCCCGCGCCCAACGGGAGGAGCGTAACCGAAAAAAAGAACTGCGTGCACTCGCCGATAGGATTTCGACCTACGGCCGCGACGTTCATAAACGCTATCCAACTGGAGATGTGGTCGTCAGCGCGCACGACCTAGCAGAACAACTTCGCAAGCGACCCGACGCTATTGCCAAAGCCTTGAACATCCTCTTGGGCGAACGAAAGGTCCTGAAAGCCCCGCTGAATGGTTACTGGAAGCTAAACGTTTGATCGTAAGTTTTGGGTGGCTGGGGCATCCAGTAATCAAGTGATGCTGGATCCCGAGAGCGCGGGACTAATTCACCAATTCACTGGAGAAGTCGGCTTCGGGTGCCGGTCCCGTGACGTGCTCGACCACTGGCGCGAATGCGCGGGAAGCGTTGTGAACAGCCATATGTTTTAGCATGTCGGTTGCCGATTGAAGAGGTGTGTTACAAATCTTGTTCATGCTGATCGCGTCGCCGCAGTCACTACATACCATAAAAGTGCCGCCAACAATTTTTCTGGTCGTTGTGTACATGCCTTGAGCCTACGCTTTGTCGCTGGCGGGTGTCGAACGCATTAGTACAGCAACCGCAGACTTTGGTCACTGCCGCATTTCAAAGAAGTCTTTGATTCCGCCTAAGTCTTTACCTGCTTAAGAATCGCTTTGCGCTTACGCCAGCACTCTACAGATTGTCTCGACGTTTGTAAGCAAAACATCACCCGCGAATTCGAGGCTGGCGATTGAACGTACCGCGGCATCGCGGTGGCCGAAGCCACAAGCGTCCGTGACAACGACTGGGATGTAACCAAGATCAACTCCATGCCGCACCGTAGGTTCAATCCCGATTTCCATCGCGATGCCGACTATCGCAAAGGCATTGATGCCGCAATCCCGCAGCGCGATGTGCAGCGGCGTGCCTTCAAACGCGGACATGGTGATCTTGTCGAAGATCGCTTCGCTCGAAAGGGGGTTCATTTCCGGAATCAGATGGAATCCCGGTGCGTCCCGCAAGAACCAAGGATTGACCTCGTTTGGCGATTTCACCCGCTGCCACGCCATCGCCATGCGGAACTGAGACACACCCATCAGTTCCTTCGGTAGTGACATATGGCGCGTGAAAAAGACGCGAATTCCCGTCTTGCGAGCTGCTTCCAGAACCTGAAGAACTCTGTCCGTGATCTGCTGGCCATTCTCGATCTGCTGCACAATACCAACCTGCATGTCATACACAACCAAAGCCAATCGCGTTGGATCACAAATGTCTTCCACTCTTTCCGGAATATCCAGTCCGAATGCCCGCAGCATAATGAGTTCCTCCACCTCACGATATGATCGAATCTCATTTTACTGAAGGGCTAGCTCGGTTGAAGAATGTATTTGCTTCACGAGTAAGGACAAAACTACACGCGGGCTCTCACCACCTTCCGCTGTTACAAACACTTAGGATTTTGGCAAATGACATGCTGTTTTTATTAGAACCTGCACTCAATTTCTCGGACCCTGGAGGCTCAAAATGGCCGGACACAAGCAAAGGGATTGGCGCGAACTGTGTGCTGCGGTAACGAACGAGACCGACTCCAGCAAGCTTGATTCTCTGGTTCAGGAATTGATCAGGGCGCTGGATGCAGGCGAGCGCGAATGGCGTCACGCCATTTGCCTGCCCGGCACAATCGCGGCGAATCGGGAAGCCGCCACGGAGGTTCTCTATGACTGATGCTCCGCGGATCACAGTCGAAGATTTGAAAAAGCGAATGGACGCCGGGAAGATTTCACGGTGATCGACGTTCGTAACCCTCGGGCATGGGCAGAATCGGACACCATGCTGCCAGAAGCGATCCGAGTGCAACTGGACAAACTCGAAGAAAACCTTCCCGGAATCCCCAAGAACAAACCTGTCGTGGCGTACTGTACTTGACCAGACGAGGGCTCTAGCGCCAGTTTGGCGCGGAAGCTTCGGGAAAAGGGCTACCAGAATGTGTGGGCTCTTCAAGGTGGCTTCCGAGCATGGCAGGACGCTGGATTCCCCCTTGACCCAAAACGGCAGGCAGCCTAGCGGGCGTTCACCAGTTTTCGCACTTCAGGATTCACACTTGGTAGCTGCGTGACGACGATTCTGTGTGCGATTGATTGCTGCCATAGGGACGTAGCCCTGCTGCTAAATTACGCCGCTTTCTTCTTGCTTTGTGCTCGCCCATGCTTACGAACATAAGTGAGCCCACGCTTTAGTTCCGCACTGAGATCAGTGTTTTCAGTTGCGATCTGCACTGGCTCCCCAGCCGATTCACGTCCCAGCCACCGATTCAGTTCCTCAGGCGAGGTCCGCACGCGCCGACCTTCGCGAGTGACTGGCATCCCAAATTTTGCCCATCGCCTAGCCGTGGAAATCGGCAGGCCTAAGAACCCAGCGATCTGGTGCCAACCTTTCAGAAGCTCGGACTTCTTCTTCTCTTCCGACATCACGTCTGTTCGATGCTGGCTGTCGCTCTGAGGGCTACACCCAGATTAGCTATACTGCCTGAGAGATGGACGTTGAACGCATCATTGACGACATCGAGCAGCTACAGGAAATGTTCGAAGCACCGGACATTAGACCGCTCAGCACAAACGACATCTCTGCTGCCAATCGAAGGCATGATGCGAAGCTGGCGCAGCCCATGGTTCCGGCTGTGGCACCATTTTGGCGTCTGCTGCCGATCTGAAATCTAGAGCTAGACTTGCTCGGACCGCGACCATCTGAAAGTGGTTTCGGTGCTGTCTCTCCCGCACTTGGGAAAAAATGATGGATCGTCTCAGCGTCTTTTTAGGCACCTACTCCTGCCACCGTCTCCGTCGATGATATTCGCCGCCACCAGCGCCGCCGAGGTCGATCACAACGGCGACAATCACAATCAGCAAATTAATGCCAGCTATAGGCTGTCGCGTATTGGCCATCCACGCATAGACTAACGTTGTTAGAGGTAAGAACAGAAATCCTAGCAAGGGCAATAACAGGCCGTGGTACGCTCGTTCTAAATAATTCGAGAAAAAGAACAACAATGCGAGGGCGATTCGGGGAAAGGCAAGAAAGACAACGAGCAAGAGGCAACCCACAAGATTCTCCTCGCGCATCGTACTCTTTTCCTACACTCAACTCAACGAAGTGGAGGACGTCTGAAAGTGATGCACAAGCGGACGACCTCGTTACTTGCAAGCTATCGAATCCGACGAGCTAAACGATGGCAAAAAAGAAAGCTGCTAGTGTCGTGTCAAAACTCACAGAGACTGAACAAGACCTGCTGTCCCACATGCAACAGGGTTACGAGCTTGAAACTGATTCGCTCGGTGGCAATCCAGTTCTGCGGCACTTGAAAGATAATGAAGAAATACGCGCTCTGTCTGCCAATCGCAATACCATCAAGGCGCTGGAACAGCGCGGACTCATCAGCCCTGGCAAGGGTCGCGATCCACTCACGATTGTGTGGCGTTTGAAAAAGAAAACTTAGTTTTGCTAGGCTCGCTTCGCTTGGGGACCGAAGTGACGATTACCGGCACCAGCTTCACGGGTGCAACCAAGGTCACGTTCGGGGGAGTGAAAGCGACCACGTTCTCGGTTGATTCCGATACGCAGATTACGGCCACAGTTCCGACCGGAGCGAAGACAGGTAAGATTCAAGTAACGACGCCAGGAGGGACGGCGACAAGCCCCGGAGTGTTTACAGTCACGTAATAGCGCAGTTGACGAAAACCAGGCCACTACAGGCTTTGACGCTGGTCAATGAGCATTAATGGCAATGTCTCAATAGCTTGGTGTGGCGTCATTTTCAGTCGCTGATGAATCGTAGAAGAGCATGGGCATTCTGGCTTCGCAAGGCTAGTTGCTACACGCCAGCAATCAATGCCGAGTATTTACGAGGCGACTTCCAGTTCGTCAGTATTAAGGCTTTGGTTTGTCCTTAGTTTTCACTGTATTCTCCGATAGAAACCCGCCATGGCGGGTTGATTTTCCGGCGTATAATTTCTGCGTTAGGTCGGAGGCACTATAGGTGGCCCTTGAGAAAGGTCGACAAGTCTATTTCAAGAACGTTCCGCGCCTGATCCACGGCACGATTGTGCACGTCGTGGATGACGGCGCACAAGACCCTAGCGTTATTGTCCAGCCCGAGCCGCTTCGCTGCCACACTTCCGATTTGGAGTCCGCCGAGCTGCCAGAGTCACCTACCGATAAAGCCATCCGTGTGTTGGGTGGTCCACTGGGGCAAATCCTCGAACAATGGTCGCTGGATCCAGAGAGCAAAGAGTTGCAATCTAAAGCGTTCGATCTGTTTCGGGAGCTTGGCTGGATCAAATAGTTTCAACGCAAATTTCTACATTACCCGAATTTTGGGTAGAGTCTTAAACACTGTGTTGCTCTAAATTTTGGCTGATAAATTGCGTTTCCGCAGGACAGGACTCCCCAGCCAACTTCCTTTTTCGAAAGCTGCGAATCACTGCGGAGTGAGGAGAAATCCTCGCGTTTGTCCATTGTGATAGCCGGAGCCGCTGACCTGTCCGCCATCATTGATGCCGCCGGCCGTGTGGAGAATCCATCCAGAGTCAGACGTCGACAAGTGCCTGACCGAGACACACACCATCTCCTATCTCCTACATCCGTCGATGCTGGATGAGGCAGGATTTGCCTCGGCGGCTCGGTGGTACTCGGACGGTTTCGCCGAGCGCAGCGGCATCAAGGTAAACATCAATCTGCCAGCAAAGCTGGATCGGCTGCACAAAGATTCTGAGATCGCCCTGTTCCGTGCATTACAGGAGGGTCTGACCAAAGCGCATCGGCACTCAGGTGCATCAGCGGTGGACATTTGTGTTCGCGTGGACGGACCAGGTACCGGCACGCCCGGCGATTTCAACTGGGAAACCAACGTGGGCTACATGCCGTTCTACTTCCAAGGCCACTCAATTTCCGTCGAGAGCCAATTTTTGTCCACCCTTGACTGGCGATATTTGGGTTGAATCTGGCCGCTGGTTACAACGTCGGGCGCGTACCTGTCCTTAATAACGCCGTGTTACCACATCACGGAGCGGGTGGCGAACGCCAGGGAATTTGGCACCACTTGGAGGGTTCGGAGGGGGCAATGAACAACGCTGCGAATGCCATCAATATTGCTTGTCATACACCTCGCTGCTACTCACCCGGTGGCCCTGCGCATTTGTTCCGCTCATTGTAACTGTGCGGCTCTTACCGTCTGCGGATACAACGATCCGACCGCTGGTGATTACCTTACGGGCTTTCATGACATTGAATCCCAAAATATGCTCGTCGACCACGGTGTATGACCGCGAATCCGACAGCGGGTCGCCAATAACCGGATACTCTTTACCGTCGAACTTGCCCACCCACACGTAATGCGTCGGCTTGCCGTCGCCACCGACACTGTCGACCGTGACTTTCATTTTGTCGCCTTCGGTCTCGTAGACGACAGTCCTGTTCTTCGGTGCCCCCGGGGAGAATTCCGATTTTGTTTCCTTAAGTTTCCAAGTTCCCATGAACGCGTTCTGACCGAAACACACGCCCACTCCAACAAAGCAAAGCGTCAACGCGATTACGATGCTTCTTGTTCTCATCGTCGGCTGAAGAACTAGATGCCAGTACAGCGATATTACGACAGTCAGGATATTGTAATTGCTCACGAGACGCATGTCCCTCTTGCAGCCGAGGGCCTTATCTCGACATTAACGCGAAGATGCCGAAGCATAAGTCGTCATAGCCGTTCTTAAGGGAGTTTTGCCTATTCCCCGCAAGAGGCCGAGTTCTTGCAAGTGCGCCCTTCCGCCAGCGACGACCGTTTCCACTCGCTGGGCGGAACTTGTTTCCGTTTTGACCGGAGCCCCGCAAGAGGAACGTCGACAAAATCATCGGCCGCCGAATCTAGCAGACCGTCTCTAACTCATTTCACAGGTGATCTCGTCTTCACGGTCAGAGGTTTTTCGGGATACTGTTTCGGTCGCCGAGGACTTGCTACTTTTTATCTACTCGCACGACCAAGTCAAGATCGGGGGCGACACCAGCTTTCAAATACTTGGTAAGAAATTCCTCGACCAAGGATCGGGTATAGGTGCTCGTAATTAAGGCCCGTTCAAATGCACTGTCGTCCGGTTTCATATCGCGCGTGAACCTGCTCGAAACGAGGCGCGCATCGGTAAAGCTCATGTGATCGGCCCCGGTCACCACCACGTAGTAGGTATTGGATTCGCTGCCGACATACTCACGAGCTCGGCTGTCACCCGAAGCGTGCTCTTCGGTTGCAAGAAACAGAAACGGCTTGTGCACTGGAATGGGCCGAACATCCCCGTTCATGCCGGGATAAGTGGAGCCGTCCAGATTGACACCGGCCAGAATACGAGAATCCTCCTGCGTGGCCAGTGCTGCCGTCGTTCCACCCATCGAGTGGCCCACGATTCCAATCTTCGACAGATCCAGCTGGCCATGCCAGAAATGATCATGCAAATTCATTTCCTGGAGCTGGTCGAGAACGAATCGCACATCGGCCACCAGAACCTCGTCCGCGAACTTACCGATGGCCACGCCTTGGGTTCGTCGATCGGCTTCAGCGGGCCAGTAGGGCGTGAATTTTAGTTCATGCCCGTCCGGGAATACCGAGATCAGTGAGTCAGGGGGATGATTGGTGGCGACCACGATGAAGCCAATACTCGCCAGTCCCTCAGCCAGAACTGTATAGATGGCCGGCACGACACTTGAGCCGTGTTCCAGTAGGACGACTGGGAAGGGGCCGCCGTTAGCGATGGGTGCCGAGAGTCTTGCGTGCGTGCGCACGAGGCGTTGGAAATCCGGTTGCAATTTCCATTCTTCGGCCAGCGCATTCGCAGTCTTCTTGTCCATGTAGGGTGCAAATGGGGATGTGCCCTCCACTGCTGGATACCACATCGTGACTAGCAGATTCCGGCTACGGCGCGGGTCTCTCAACACAATCGTTCTACTGCCCACGGGGTGGCAGCCATTGGGTTGGGGAAGATCGAATCCTGCCTGGCTTGGATTGGAGGCTTGAGAGGGCAAAGTAAGTAGAGCCAGCACGAAAATAGAAAAGGTAAAAAATGCAGCTTTGCTGATCACTGCTTCTTACCCCCAGCGGCCACGATGGAGACCCTTTTTTAAGACGCACGAGAGCCAAGTTCGTGAGCACCACTCCGACCCGTGACACCAAGTACTCCAACCCGCGGGGATCTATCCCGATTACTATGACCTTTTCTTCACATCCAGGAGCCACTAATTCCTTCGCGCCGAAAATGATTCAGGGTACTATGGACATGGCGATGGGAACGCGCAAAAAGCTTCAGCGGCAAGGGCTGTTCGCGGCGCAAGCCAATCTGACTGCGACGCTTGCCGCCATCAAGCAGGCGACGCCGCAAGCCAACCAAGCGATTGCGACTAGCAACGCCGTGGATAAAGCATTGCAGATTGCGCCAAAGGGATAGAGAGTGATTGCGCGAGCGAGTCTAAAACGCTTATCCTTCACGCGTTTCGACCTCCTTTAGAGTTCTTTAGAAATCCGTCAGGACAATTGATCGGTATTTGAGCACAATACGCCCCGCTGGGCCGCTAGCCCATTGGGATTGTGATCAAACCAATGGCAGCTACCCCAGGGCATCTCGCGGAGTAAGGGTTTTTGCTGCGCGTTTGCGAATTGCGTAGTAAGAGCGCGGAGCGAACGTGCCCCAGACTGAAGCTGAGGCTCATCGCTTTTGCCACTTTTCAACAAACACAATTACAAGGAGTGACTATGAAATGCCGGATTTTTGATTGCCTGGTGGTCACTGCTGCCACCCTTGCTCTTCATCCCTTCCGCGTCGGCTACTTGGAGCGGTTTTCGCAGCTTAGGCAAAACCCCTGTAGTCGGAGAACCGTCGTGCGTTCAACTTGCGGCCAGAGAAGTGATGTGCGTGGCCCAAAGCCAGACACACACCTTGATGTCAAACCAGTTCAGCAAAGGCGCTTGGTCTGGCTGGACCAATCTGTCAGGAACCGATTAAATAAGGTGCCGGTCAGTGTATTGGTGGCACTAATTGCACCACAAAAAATGTCGCCACTCCCGTCGCCAATACAACTGGGATCGGAAGTAGCGCGATCGTGTCGCGCCAGAGAATATGATCGTCCGCGACGTCGACGGCTTCGTAGGTGAGCTGCAATTTGCCCTGCTCGGTGAGGAAGTGTCCGGTGATGAGCACCGAAACGCCCATCTCGTTACCCGCCTTTTGCAGGTCAAGATTGGAGGCGTCGTACTTCCGGGCGCCAGTGAAGGGCCGCACCGACAATGGGTGGGCATAACTCAGCGCCGTTGCGATTTCGTCGGGGAGCACGAGGCGCAGAAAATCAACCTTCGGATCCGCGCCGACGTTTTGGAACGGCAGCACGGCAACGGTCTGAATCCTGTTAGGCGATATCGGTTTCTTGCGGAACCGAAGAAGTGCGGTACCGGCCACTGCCACGAGGACAGCCGCCAGCAGGATCCAGGGAATGCGGGCGCTAGCCGCGGCACGTCTTTTTTCGGCTCCTTGCTATCGGCGTGTGGCTTCGGCCTGCTGTTCGCGTTCGGTGCGGCGGTGATCAAGATTCGTAAGTCGTTTGGCCAATTCAGCAGCTGTTTCAGGCGGCGTGCGGGATCACCACAAGCGGCGTCGGCAATGTCTTCGCGTAGCAGCGGATCATCTATGTCGGCCTCCCAGCCCGGCGCTAGCGGCTTCCGGAAGTCCCCGGTGCCAATCTGATACAGCATCACGCCCAGCGAATAGATATCCGCCGTGGCTTTCGCCCGTTGCCCTGAAAGAACCTCGGGCGCAATGTACATCAAGGTTCCCGTCAGCAATGTGGATTGGGCACTGGCGGTCTGTGTGAGGCCAAGATTGGTGATACCCAGCGCTTCAAGCCGCGCTGGGTCAATCAGAGTCGCGCTTCCAAAATCCGCAACTTTGACCTGCCATCTTCCGTCCGCGACCGGCTTGATCAGAATGTTGGCGGGCTTCCGGTCTTTATGCAAGACTCCCGCGTCGTGGGCCGCGGCCACGGCTCTGCAAACATCGGCAATGATTGAAATCCTGATGGGCGGAGGTATTTGTGCGAGGCTTTTGTTTTGCTCTGCCCACTCGGTGAGATTCAGGCCTCCGTATTCGCTTTCGATGACGTAAGGAGGACTCTCGAGATTCCATTCGAGAACCCGGACGAAGTCAGCCCTCTGACCGAGAGCTTCGCGAAGAAAGCGGGCTACCGTCACTTCGCGCTTTAATCCTTTCAAACGCCCTTCATTGGAGGCGAACTTGAAGACGCGAAGCTCGTGAGTCTTGCCATGCTTCGCGAGCCAGACCTCGCTATTGAGGGAGAGATCAGGCCGCCGACTGAGGCGCCACTGCGGGCGACCTGGGATCGTATCGCCCGGATCGAATTCCATTTCTCGCCACAGAGATGGAGCGGCCGATTTCGCTTATTGAGGGGTTTTGAGCGTAATCGGGATGTTACGCCAACTGACGCACAGTCCGGGTTGCCGACAAACGTTCGTGATTCGTGTATCGTGGGCAGCAGAGTCCAGCTCAGGGCAGGCCGTCGAAAAACATATAGATCGAAGCAATGCGACCATTACGGGCGACGACAAAATCTGTTCCCGCGTAAGCTGGAGGTTTGCCGGGTGTGCCAGATACCCATCGAACCCGTCCAGCATCACTTAATTCCTCGGGAGGGGAGAGGGGTTGGTATTTGAAATCTGGATGTGTTGCTTTTATCACACCAGCAATACGACCAATCTCGTCACGGCCTCGGTAGACGCCTCCTTTAGGATCGTAGAACACACCGTCCTCATTCCAGATGTCGTCAATGGCCGCGCGCCGACGCACGGGGTCATTTTCGCCAAATACGTCGCTCAGATTACGAAGCAGCAAGGTCGATATGCTGTGGGACATGGCTTGTCTCCTCTCGTCATCAGATCCCGAAGCCGGGATCGTACTCGCTGTCTAATAGCTTGCCGTCAACCATAATCACGCCAGCCGGCGCGTATCCGTCAGTACGATCCTTAAAGCTGTACAAAACTGTTACCGTCGACGCCGCACTGTAGGCCGCCAATCCTAAAAGGGCCGCAAAAACCGCCATCGTTTTCGAGCAGGATTTCCACTGCATGGTCACTACCTCACTTCGGAAGCCTAGCCGGGGACAAGCAGAGGGGGAACTCGGCTAAGAATATACTACGAGATCAACCCCGAAACCTACTGATGGAACGCTAACCTAACCAAATCAATGGTTTCAGCGACTTCCGGGCGTTCCAAGTAGGCAGTTTGAGGCACTTTTAGGCATATTTGCTACCAATTTGCTACTAATTTGCCGTCCAAAGCGGGAAGTGTATCGTCCAACGATACAACTCCGCTATAACGGTTGGCTGGATTCTCAAATCCAAATCAGTCCAAAAACCGTGTCCAGAGCGCAAAGCAGTCGACTTGCTGCCAAATTCCACAGTGGATGAGAAGTCGATGAAAATTCAGGAATTGGGCTACAGTGGCCACACATTTGGGGTCCGAAGTCTTCGCAGTGCGAGGCGGGGACCGCACGCAATAATTTCTAGGCCGCTGCGATCGCTATGCTGAAGTCAGCCAAGTCCAATTCATTATGGAGCCAACCGGAGCCAAACCCCTGGGTGCGACGGCGAGCCAAGTCGTTGAAAGCATAGTGGCCAGGGACGGAGTTGAACCGCCGACGCCAGCCTTTTCAGGCCTAGTTCAACCTGAACCTACAACCACTTACAGGTTTGCGGGAGACTGCCAAGTACGTGCAAACACGTGCAAGCCGGAGCAATCATGGGCTGGAATCCTGGGCTGAGTCAAAGCCGAGTCGGTTGCGCCGATTCTGTTCGGGGGCCATTCTCAGCACCACCAAGCCCCGGTCGAGGTGGCGATTGAGTCTTATCCTTTCTGTTTCTCTTAGTGGAAAAAGAAGGGATTTCGGAAGGAACCAGATCGTGTTCTCCGGTGCTAATCGCAGAGACTCCTCGAACCGAACTGCGAAGATTGTCCCCTCGCTATGGCGTTATCTGGTAAACGATACCATCGCGACTCGTGCCACCATAATATGCTGTGCCATAGATAATGCCCGACGAATCGAGCGCAACGCCTGAAAAAGGCGTGTAACCATCAGTCCCGTTATCGTCGAAGTCGTGCAGATCAGTGAACGTCCAGGTGCCGTAGCTCAATTCGAACACAACACCCACAGAATATAATCCGCCAGCGTGCGCAGACCCATAGAGATTGCCTGCAGAATCCATGGCGAGCGGCCCGAGAGCATAGGCACCATTAGATCCGTTAAACGTGAAAATCACGTTCTCCTCGTATTTTTCGCCAGAGCGCTTCAACTGTACAATGCTGCCGGCGTCGTATTCCCCTCCAGAGCCAGCTGCGACGTACAGGTTGTCGGGAGCGTCCAGAAGCACTCCATTAGGGTTGGAGCCACCAGAGTTACGGTGGAACTTGTAGAGAATGGCTTCCTTCCACGCGCCACCCTTTGAGGGTCTTGTTAATTTGAAGATCACGCCGTTCCAGCCCTCTCCGCCGAATGTTGTTCCCCCGTACAGGTTCCCAGAACTGTCCGGAGTAACAGGAGCAGAAGGATTTGCGCCATCGGCGCAGTGCTGTCGCGCACAGAAACTGTACAGCACGGTCTCCTTCCATGAGCCCTTGCTCTTCTTGAGTTCGAAAACGTTTCCATAGCCGAACCTGCCCCCGTAGTACGTCGTGCCATAAAAACTGCCCTCGGATTCAATCAGCCCCGCGACGGGATTGCCGCCATCAACCCTGCCGGTAAAAGTGTGTAGGACAGTTTCGGTCCAGATACCGCCGGAATTGGTTAGCTTGAAGACAACCCCATAGTTATGGGCTCCGCCATAAGCGGTGGTTCCGTACAAACTCCCCGAGGAATCCACAACGAGGGCGCCCGTTTCGGGATTGCCTCCGTCATTGCCGCGGGTAAAATTGTACAGGACGCTTTCACTCCAGTCGCCGCCGGTATTCTTCAGTTGATACACGGTCCCCGCTCCATGATCGCCGCCCACGTAGGTCGTACCATAGATATTGCCGGAACTATCGAGAATCACCGAACCAGCCGGATTTACGCCGTTTGGGCCACTGAAGTTGTTGATGATGTTCTCGTTGCTGGCGGAGGCGCCGGTCGCCAAGAACAAAGAAATGGTCAAGGCTGCTATCGCTTTGTATCGCATTCTGCCTCCCTTAACGACGCTCACTTAATTCATTCGTTGCCAGTAGTGGCTCGGAATGCCGGTTTTGTCCCTGTTACAACTCGCGTCTTGTGGTCCTCCCCGGAGCCTCCACTCTTGATCTTGTATTAGCACGCAGCGAGCCAAATATTATCATCGCACAAAGACGACCGGAAAATTGAACGGACCCCCCTATTCTCTCGTTTTTTAGGCGGCGCGTGAGCGTCGCAACCGACTAAGCATACTGTACCGACGATCCGCTGGCGAAAAATGGCTGCAGCGACTTCAGAGCAATCGTTGCTTTTGGCCAATTTCACGAGTCTCCAGATTGCTGCCCCCGGTGTGCAGAATCGCGTGCTACAGATGAAAATTGTTTCACAGTTTCGTGACCGCGCGGTACGGGTGGAGACCCGGACCCCTAATACCCCTTGGGCTGCGGCACGCTGTTTGACAGTCGGCCTTTAAAGGAAACATGGAACGAAGAACATTGAGCTAGTATTGCGACGCATCCTGTGGGGTAGAGAAACCATTTCGGACATTGGGAAACAGAAAACAAGCCCCGCGCAACGAACTCGGGGCTTGCCAAACCAACACCAGGACAGACATGAATCAATGCACCCCTTTCCAGCTGGTACCGTTGCATACCCAGAATGCACAGGTAGTCGTGCACCCCGAGCCGCCAGTACCGGCGGTGTAAGAGAACAGTGAACCCTTTGTGTTCGCGGGCGTCAATGTGCAATTACCGCTCGGCGCAGAGCTACCCACACCCCAAGTGGCGGTGTTAATGCTCGTGGTGAAGCGGGCGTAACCCGTCACCGAGGTGTTAACCGGAACGCCTTCGCCAAGCGCGTAGATTGCCAGGTTTGCGTCGGGCAAGGTGGTCGAAGTTACTTGATCATAGACACTGTTCGTGGCTGTTCCGCCCTTCGAAATCCCGATTAGGCTCAGGTCGTGGACCGTATTGGTTGTACTACCACAGACCGCACTCGAGCTGGAGGGTCCACAAATGAGGACTGTGTCACTCGCGCCGCCGCTGATGTTCAGTAGGATATCGTTGTAAACGCTGGCATCCGGAAACACAACGACTCCATAGACATATTCGTCGTTGACATATACATCCTCGACGGAGTCGTTGTAGCTGTCCATCGCAACCGCTACCGTGAAACCAAGCGTGCCTGCACAACTGAGTCCCTGAATCTTTATCCCAGGGGCGCCCACCCAGACGCAGGCGGCACCCGTATAACTAGGGTTCGATGTACCCGAACCGGCAAATGCGATGTCCGAGTACGGCCCTGAGTTTTGGCCATTAGACTCTATTTTCAACCCCGTTGTCGTATTAGAGGCAACCGAGATCGTTACGCGCTGCACATAGCTCAGGTTTTGCGCGTATTTATTGTCGATCGCGATCGAACTGCCATTCGGCTGACTCACGCTCAAGTCCTGGATTCCTATTCCCGTGCATGTGGAAGAACAAAGAGTCGATGATCCCATTTGAATCACTGGGGTCAGGCCGCTCGAAGTTGGGCTCGCGAGTGTTGTGAGGCTAGCTCCCTCCCCAATGATCTTGGTGTGAGCGGGCAGTATCCAAGTCGCGCTGAGAGAGATTGTTCCAGCAGGCAGCAGGACCGTAGACGGTATGGTGATGCCGATCCAGGGATTAGTCCCGCAGCTAGTATTAGTGACCCCGCGGGCATCAATCACGGCACTTGGCAAGCTGTTGGTTGTCTGCGCCTCGACAAGGGCATTATGCACCGCCGCGCAAAAATCGGTTCCGCCAACAATGCTGGCGTCAATGAAGGCGCTGGACGGGCAAATACTACCCGTCGCGCACGGGCTGGTTGAGTTCGCTCCGTAGACTGCGTTGTACCCGTCATAACTTGTTTGAGCCATCAACCTAGCTGGGAACATGGAATAGCAACCAAAGAAAACCACCAAGGTTGCGAAGAGAGTTTCATTTACGCCTAACCTCTTTGTCAGTTTCATAATTAGAATCTCCGTTTGTTCATCAACTTGGTCATTTCCCACGGTTTCTTTGCCCGGCTAGTCATCTGCCTAAAGGACCGGAGTCCAAATGTTACCGTTGCAGATGTAGAGTGAGTGGGCCGTCGCACTAGACATGTCTGAGTAAAGCGTGCCGGTTTGGTTCTTCGGGCTGCCCGTGCAAGACCCGGAAGCCGCGCCACTTCCTACGAGCCAACTGGGGACATAGTTGCTTTGGCTAGCGGTGGTGAAGCGCGAGTAGCCCCCAGTCATGGGCTCCCCGCCTATGGAATAGATTGCCAACTGACTGTCCGTTACTAGCGTAGGTCCGGAGCCCGATGAAACGGGAATAGCGTCATCTTCAATAGTATATGTGGCGCCGTTCTGGGTCACCTGCAGGATGCTCAGATCAGATACCGTTTTGAAGCCTGAGGGGCAATCTCCAATTGCGGAGCCGCAGATGTGAACGACGTTCGTGATCGAAGAAGCACCAATCACGTTGAGCACGACGTTGCCCTTAGCTGCGTACTCAGTTGTCGTGGGGTTATACCCGACAACAATACCATCAGCAAAATTGCTCAGGGAGATATCCTCCAGGGTGTTCCCACTGCCGTCAAGATAGATCCCTCCTGCGCCTCCATTCCCAGTGCATGTTAAGCCATGTATACCGCGCGTGGGGCCTGTTCCCAAAATTCTGGCGCATACAGCGGAGCTGCCGGAACTGCTGGCCAAGAACGTGATGTTGGAGTAAGGTCCAGAATTCTGCGCCAGAGTAGACTCAACGTCCAACCCCGTCCCCGCAAAGTTCCGGAGACTTACGCGGTTTACGTAACTGCGCTCCTGAGAGAATTGATTAGTGATCCCGTTGACGTTTGAAATGGAACCTCCGTCAAGCGTCAGATCCTCAATGCCTATACCAAAGCAAGGACCGCACGCGGCGTTAGTGCCAAACTGAACCATATAGCCTGTGAAGCCAGACGCGGTAAGTATGGTTCCATTTGTTCCGGAAGAAGTGGTATCGGCACCTTCACCGATAATTCTAGTTCTATTAGGCAGAACCCATGCGGCCCCAATGGGAATTTTTCCGGCCGGAAGCAGAATAACCGATGGCAGGGTGACCGCCGCGCCGACCGTCCAAGGTGTAGCGGAACAGCTAAATCCACCGGACGGTTGTGGTATCCCTCTCGCGTCGATCACAGCCATAGGTACCGTGGACAACGCCACACCGTAATTGAATGCCTGCCAGACGTCAGCGCACACATCTCCCTTCGCGTAGCTGTTCATCCCGTCCCACACACTGGCATCGACGAATGCGGTGGAACCCGTATCCATGCCCGACATGCTATAGACGGCGTTATTGCCTTGAGACTGGCATTGGAGGCGTAGGGGAAGAAGGCACAGCACAGCGACGAGAGCAACGACGCCCACGCGCAAGCCTCGGACTCCTTGGACAGCGATGGATTTCTTTGCAGTTTTCACAAATCCTCCTCACGGGAATCGTATTCTTTCAATTTTTCGGGGGCGTCCACCGGGAGCCGCCTACAGGACGCTGTGCCATACGCCACTTGATCCACTCTGGTCGCAGACGTACAGAGTATAGTTGCTGCTGCCAGTGCCACCGGTGTTCGAGAAGATAGATCCTACCGGACAAGTACCACTGCCGGGCGGCCCATCTCCGACACCCCAACTCGGAACCGGCTTCGGATTCGTACCGGACGAGCGTATATCCGGACTAGTGGAGAAACGCGTGTATCCTCCGGCAAATTGGTCGCCGACTCCGTAAAGACCCACCCCGTAAATCGGTGTGTTTGAACCGCCAGGCATTACGGGAATTAGCGTATTGGTCAAGTCATCTTCAATATTGTTTGTCGCATTATGGCCAAGGGCGTTTGCAATACCAATCAGGCTTACATCCGATACAGTATTGTTCCCACAAGACGTTCCGCCAGCCGGAGGGTTGGGTCCGCATATGTGAACGATGGTTGTGAGCGCGCTGGCACCGCCTGCGGAGGTATTGGCAAGAGTGTCAGATTGAACCGATTGGTTATGCCCGACCCAAATCCCCTCGGGGAAGTCTTCAATATGAGCATCTTCAATCGTCGTATTCGAGGCATCGAGATTTATAGCTGGAGCCACTGTGGTAAAGCTCACACTTCCTCCCGTGCATGTGATTCCGTGCAGACCAAGCGTTCCTGACTGGTATATTTCGACGCACTTTGTAGTTCCGTCGAACGTGTTTTGGCTGCCGTTGAAGAAGATATTGGTATATGGCCCCGAATTTAGAGCGCTCGCACCGCCGGAGGCACCGATTTGCAAGCCGATAGCGGATGATCCAGCGATGTTCTCGATAGTCACCTGGTCGACGTAGGAGCCATTTTGTGCATACTCATTTTGGATCGCTACGAAGTCTTGCGGCTGAGTAGTTTCACTGTTGTCCCCGCCGTTGAGAGTCAGATACTCTACTGAAATGCCGGTGCAGGCCGTGCAGAAGGTATGACTGTTTGTGTCAGTACCGCCAAATTGGACCATGGCGCCGCCCGAAGATATGAGACATGCGCTGCCGATGGTACATGCCCGGAGCGAGGTGCCGAACCCGTAGCCAAACGCCCCCGCTCCGAAGACACGAGTCTGATTCGGCAGCACCCAGGGCTCTACCATCATGATTTGACCGGCTGGCAGCAAAATTTCCGCGGGCGTTGTGTAGTACGTGCTGCCGCCATCCCACCAAGGGGTTCCATTGGCGCAGCTAAAACTATTGTTTGTACCTGGTATAACTCCCCGAGCGTCGATAACCCCGCCTGCGCTCGGGAGGCTGCCGTAAGCAGCACGGATTTGAGCGCAAACATCACTGCCATGCGAGAAAACGCTGGCGTCGATGAATGCGACAGAGGGGCTTTGGCTCGAACAGCTTGAGGTTGAGCTGCAAACCGCATTGGCACCCGGCGTTGTTGCGCCAGCCTCGGTGAGCGAAAAACAGCCCAGCAGAGCCAGTGCCGCGGCCATGGGCACCCAACTGCCTTGCAATCTCGTTTTGATTCTCATCTCATTCCTCCTCAACGTACTCTGAATCTGCAGGGACCTGCGTAGAAGTCTTTTCACCTTGCGGGCTTGTGTTTGCCCTGGTGTTGTGCTGCTGATGGTAGCTTGCATCGCGAGTCCGTCAATCACAAACGAACAGCATTTTCTGCTAAAAAGCCGCATTTTCTGCTTTTTTGCCGTGAAAGTCCTCCTCCGGGTCGATGGTCGGCTTCTGTGTAAGGACTCTGCGCGGTCGCGCTCAGCACGGGATCATCCTTGCGAGGAACGTCTTGCTGACCGTTTCACGACCACGGCATTTTGCGTAACAAACCGTGACAGAACTGTGATATGGTGTGGTCCCTCCCCACGCCCGGGGCGCATTGTGAGCGTTTTCACACACCTCGGAAGGAGGCATCCACAATGAAACCTAGCAGGCAATCTGCCCGGGTAGTCCTCACGTTGGCCACACTCATTTCTATCGCTTTATTGGGAGGCATTGCCTACGCAGGGGAAACATACCGCATAATTCACGATTTTCAGGGCTCCTACGGGTGGTTTCCTGCCAGTGTAGCTGCCGCGACGAACGGCGATCTCTACGGCGTCACCGTCGACGGCGGTGCCTACGGCTGGGGTACCGTCTTTAAGCTGACTGCGCCTCGAACCCGCGATGGCGCTTGGACGAAAACGGTGCTCTATACCTTTCCCGGAGGTAAGGGGGGAGGATACCCCGTGTCACTGGTCATTGGTCACGACGGCAATCTGTACGGCGTCGACTTTAGCCAAACCATTTTTGAATTGAAGCCACCGACTTCTCACAGCGCCCCGTGGAACTACACCGCTCTCTACACGCTCAATCAGAAGAACGACGGCGCGGCGATTCAGGGGATAGTGCTCGACTCCGAGGGAAACCTTTTCGGCGCAACCGAACTTGGCGGCGACCTTGCCTGTGAGCAAGAGGGCTGTGGCACAGTTTTTGAGTTGAAAACCCCAACGAAGGAAGGTGGAAAGTGGCGCTTTAGCGTGCTTTACACGTTCACGGGAAAGCCGAATGGAGCAGAACCTTTCGACGGCGTCGTATTCGATCAGAAGGGAAATCTCTACGGCACAACCTTTCGCGGGGGAACCGACGATTGGGGTGCCGTCTACCGTTTAAGCCCACCTGAGAAGAAAGATCGAGGTTGGACTGAAACCGTGCTTTATTCGTTTAATCCGAACAATGACGGCATCATTAGTCCCGGGGGACCGGTGATTTTGGATAAATTCGGCAATATCTACAGCGCTACCCCGCTGGGGGGAGACCTCAACTGCCAAGGAGGTTACGGGTGCGGCGTGGTGTTCGAGCTTTCGCCTCCGGCCAATGACAGGCAACCATGGACTTACGATACTCTCTATGCCTTCGAAGGTGGCAACGACGGTGTACAACCCGGTGGCTACATGGTGTTCGAAGGCAAAGGGAATCTTTACGGCACAACGCAAGCAGGTAGCGCCGGGGGTGGGGGTACTGTCTATCGTCTGAGCCCGCCCCAGGAAAGCGGTGGCGCGTGGACTGAAACCGTACTGCACGGGTTCACCCCCAACAACGGTGACGGCGCTGTTCCGGGTTTCGGTCTGATCTGGGGCAAATGGCACGATCTGTACGGCGTGACGTACGAAGGCGGCCTTTGTCAGTCCTGCGGCACGGTGTTCGAGCTTCAGCCTTGAGAACGGACCCACAACACTGTGCCGATTTTCTAAGTCATTCAGTGGCTTTATCAAAACGGCAGCAAAATAATAGCGGGGTCAATGACCCTGACCAGCCTCCAACTGCCGCTACATTACCGAAGAAGACATGCAAGATACTTACTGAGACATGAGACGCAGGCGGTTGGAATTGCGAAACCTTGTCGGAGTTAAGCAGAACTGCGTCTCAAAGCTGCGGGTCAAATCAAAGGGTTTTCGGTATCCCAACTCGGCAGCGATGGCCTTTACGGGTAGATCCGTGGCGATTAATTGCTCAACGGTCTTCAACAAACGCTTCTTCTTCGAGTATTCTCTGATGCCCTGCCCAGTATGACGCGCAAAGAGTCGGGCGGCGTAGGCGGGAGAAATCCCTAGCTTGAGTTCCCGGCAAATATGTTCCAGGTTCCGATCGACAGACCCGGTGTGGCGGTCTATGAACTGAAGGAGCTTGGCTACCCTCCAATCCATACCCAAGCCTTTCTCCAGTGCGTACGCAGTACGCGAGCTTGACCTTTGCGGCGGTTAGCAGAGGAATTGCTGACTCGCCAGTTCGACGCATAACGACTCTTTCGTGCGCTGCGCGGAGCGTGCAGAGCCGTGAATTATGCAGTCCCGAACTTGTCAGAATCCTCCCGAAAAGCGAGTTAACTCTTCACGATGCGCCTAGCTGGTTCCTACGAAAATAGTGATACGGGGACGGTCTCGGAAGTTTACCTACTTGCGACGCGTACCATAAATGAACTTGAATTCTGTTCCACAAACCGAACGTGCCTGCCGTTGCGTTTGACAACCTGACTTGGCACACCTGTGCTCATCTCATTTGGCCCACCCTCAGTTGATGAATGATCTCTGCCCGACAACAATTCAGCGTCGTTGCTGCCCGGAGCGGAGACCTGCGCTGTCCGAAGGACAGCGCGTTTAGGTCGTTGCGGAGGCAGTAACGACGCTGCCGCCACTTCGAGCCGCTTTCTTTTTTGTTGCGCACCTCCAAGGTTCGCCGGAAACGATATGCGTCCGTGCCCGTTCTCGATGATGTGGGCGCGGTCCGTAATCCGGTCCAGCAACGCCTTGCACAAGCGGGTTCGGAAACACCTGCGTCCACTCCGAGAACGGCAGATTCGTGGTCACGATCAGGCTGGCGCGTTCGGCCCTTTCGGCGATGACCTGGAACAACAACTCGGCGCCGATCTCGGCCAGCGGCACGTAGCCGACTTCATCGAGCGCGATTACGTCGTAGCGTATCCATCGCGCCAGCACGCGGCGCACCCCGTTGTGCTGCTATAAATGGAACGTCGTTGGTTCTAGAAGTCAAAGGCCAGGACAATCAGGAACAACAGACGAAGCGGGAGTTTTTGAGCGAATGGGTTAGAGCTGTCAATGGCCAACGTGGTTTTGGCATTTGGACCTCCGATGTATCACGCAATCCTGTAGACATTCACGAGATTTTGGCGAAACATTCCAAATCGGCAGAAAAATTATGAAGATCAAGGATAATTAAAGATCAACAATTCAATACGGAGATAATTTAATACCCTGAATAATCGAATTCTAATAATTTTGGAAAACGCGAAGATGACTTGAATACGAAGATTCTCAGATTAAGTTCTTATTCGAAGTTATCATACACTAGCGTATGTGATAGGGTAGATCAATAATCCGTATTGAATACAAGTTTCCTTCCCATGACTAAAGCGCAAGTCTTGGCAATCTTCGCGCAACGCGGCCATTACTTGAGACCCGACGACGTTTACGTTCTGCTTAGACCCTTGCCCCACCGCCGTTCCCTTTACAGCTACCTTGGACGGCTTCAACGGCAGGGACTTCTGGAACGACATCCGAACTCCCGCAGAGGCTATTTAGCCTATCGCCTCACGCCGCGCGGACGAGCCCGGCTGGAATACCTGCGTAGGTCAGGCAAGCGCTAAAGCAGGACGCTCCCGGGTATCCGGCAAGGGGGTGTGCGGGTAGCCCTAACGTTACGTACGTATGTAACGTAGGGCTTCTTTCGCAGGCACGCTCGCGAGGCAAGATTTTCCTACAGCTCTCGATCCGTCTTTGGTTTATACCACTTTTCGCTTGACACATTTACACATATAATGTTATCTTGATTACGTATGACAAACAGAAACTATCGCAAAGCCTTATACCAAGCCAAGCAAGAGCTGGCTCACGAATTGGTGGAGCGTCAGAAGAGCGACCAAAAGGTAGCTCGGCTACAGGCACTCATTACTCAGTTACAGGACCTGTGCGCCGAGCAGGATCAGAAACAATTTTGGAAATGCATCGACCGCGCCGTTAAGGTCGACCTGAGAGGAGGCATTACGGAGACCATCCGTGTGCTCTTGAAGGAGACGGTTCTACCCATGACTGCCACCGATCTCAAGGCAGGAATAGTGGCCCGAAAATACGACCTTTCCCGGTTCCAGAATCCATTGGCTGTGATTCACACCGTGCTCAACCGGTTAGTGAAAGGCGGCGAGGTGAAAGTCATTCCCCAAAAGTACGGCAAAAAAGCCTACCAATGGGTCAGCACCACCGAAAAGTTATTGTCCGAATTACAGGAGACCATTCAACCGGCCACGCAGCGGCGCGGCGGTGTAAAGGAGTCAAAGTGAAAACGTCATTACTAAACCGAAAGACGAGGTTATTTCCGTGCTGCGTTTGCCGCGAACCACGCGAAGTACGAAACACCAAGAAGGGCAAGCCTTACATGATCTGCGATCCCTGCGGAATGCAGATGTTTGTACGAGTCGAAACTGGGATTCGACGGTTTGAAGCGATGATTGAGGCTGCGGATCGGGACGATGTTTGGGGACGTATGGCGAAGTTGGAGCGACGTTATGAACTCCGGTGCCCCAAGTGCGAAAAGAAGTTTTGGTTAACGCCGGAACTGATTAAGACAAGTTGGGTGAATGGGAGATTCGAAGGCTATCGCCGTCCCGAAGCAGACTGTGGCGGAATCGCCAAAGAGGAAGATAAGGAGGCAGTATGAAACTCACATTATTCGGAATCATCGCAATCATCGGAGTTCTGACACTGGTGGTTTTTCTCGGAATTTCGCAGTGGGATCGCCCGGTTGAGAATAGCTGACAAGTGGTAACGAGCCATGAAGACCGACACACAACGTGAGCCTTTTGTTGACGCCGCAGCGGCGGGCGAGTTTCTTCACTTACGCCCGCGCCGAGTGTTGGAAATGGCTCGCCGGGGCGAGATTCCCGCATATCCTTTAGGACAGGGCCACCGTCGCGTCTGGCGTTTTCGGCTTTCAGAACTTGCCGCTGCCCTCCGCGCTCACAGTGTAGACTACCCATGGCAGTCTCCCGCGCCAAGACAGGAGACGATCTAGTATGGCGCGGTTTCAACGTGGAAGTTTGCGGATTGAATCCCGCAAGAATGGACAAAACTGGGTGTTGCGCTATTTCGTAACCCGAATGTCCGATGGGCGGAGGGTCGAACACAAGATTCCGATTGGTCTTGTGCATGACTTCCCAACCGAATCGGCGGCATGGGCGGAAGTGGATCGCCAGCATCTACAACTCAACGGACCAGGTTTCAAAGCTCGCATGACGTTTTCTCACCTCGCCCAGCACTTTATGACTCACGAACTGGGCGAGCAAACCGAAACAGCCGACCCAAAATCCCACACCACCATTGCAGGCTATAAACGCATTCTCAAGAACCGCTGCATTGACAGGTGGGGCAAACGGGCGGCGCTGAGTCTTGAGCCACTCGAAATAGAGCAATGGCTGAAGGCTCTCAAACAGGAAGAGAATCTGGCAAATCCTACGCTCGACAAGATACGAAGAGTGATGAGTCTGGTCTACAAGCATGGACAACGCTATGGATTGATTCCTCGAACGCAGGAAGCCAATCCGATGCGGTTCGTTCGCTGTAAAACGACCAGCGGCTATGAAGCGATGATTCTGACTCCAAAGCAGGCGTTTGATGTTCTCATGCACTTGCAAGAACCGGAGCGTACGCTGACTTTGCTCGCTTCTGCCACAGGACTTCGTATCTCGGAATGCTTGGGGTTGCAGTGGCATGACGTGAATTTCGAGCAATCGCAGATTCACGTTCGTCGTACCTGGACCTGTGGCCAGGTGGGCGTGCCGAAGAGCAAGGCTTCGCACGCCCCCGTACCGCTCCATCCTTTGCTTGCGGAGTTCATGCAGGCATGGAAGAACACGACCTCTTTCTCCCAACCCGGCGATTGGGTATTCGCGTCCTTCAAGTGCAAAGGGAAACAACCTCGGGTCGCCAACATGTTGGTCGAATCTCATCTTCGGCCGGCAGCGGTCAAAGCCGGGGTGTTGGTGGAGGGTGAGAAGGTGCGCTTCGGGTTCCATAACCTGAGGCACAGTCTTGCCTCATTCCTAGTACGCACCAAGACTGATCCGAAAACCGTGCAAGCTCTCCTACGGCATTCTGACGTGAAGACCACTCTTCAACTTTATGCTCACAGCATCAGTGAAGACAGAATGGCGGCTCAAGGACAGATGCTTGAAGCCATTCTGCAATCAAGCAGTGAAGTGGTAAATTGAGGACATCCCCCAGAATCATGGGCTGACAATGGGCTGAAAGATTTTATTGGGTTGGGCTTAAGTGACTTTGAAATGTGGTGGCCAGGGACGGAGTTGAACCTTTTTGGAGTGTTTGCTTTCAGTCTAACCCTTTAGAATCAAGGACTGCATTGCCTTTCAGGGACAGCAGAGACAGGACGACAGTACAAATCCAGTACACGGCAGAAGTTAGTATTTTAGCTGTCAAACGTGGCAGCGTCGCGGATTTCATCAGGCTGAATTCCGTCGTTTCGGATTGTACCATGGTACATATTGATTTGGTGGTCGAATGTAGCTACCGAGCCCCACGAATAGGCCAAGTAAAGTTAGCTTGCGCAATGAATGCTAAGACTGGGTTGACATTTCGCGGTACTCCCAGGGACTCCAGATATCCTTAATCGCCACTGACCTGGCCTCGTTTGGACACACATCCTTCGCCCTACCATCCAACGTTTCCTTGCCGTTAGATTTAACCGACAGTAAGTCGCGTTGTTGCTTCGCGCCCGGTTTGTGCATACTACTGGCACACAACCTGCCCACTAACTCTTTGGGTAAGCTGTCGATTTGCCGGGCGAGGTGCAGTGCTGTTCAAGATCAGCTGTGCAGTCTGGGCAGTTCAAATGACCTTGGACGCCGCCCTATGCTGCGAGAGTTCGATCAATTTTCTTGATGTCCCTCGTGGAATTTCGGGACTCGTGACCAATGGAGACGCTGAGTGTTGCCTTAATACCTTCGAGCGTGTATGGTAGCGTTCAGTTCTACCCGCTTCCGCATCGTCCGCAGGGTCGAGGTCGCGCTTGGTAATCCATTTTCTTGCTGGTGGAGGAATCGGCCTGCTGCTTGGCTTGTTGGTCGGGCTATCTTCTTCTCCAGTTGTTGCCAGTGTCGTCGGAGCCGTGTCCGCTGGATTACTGATATTGCTCGGCTTGGCTTCCAACGGAAAAGCGACCGCTCCGGCTTCGGGACGCCACGACCGCGTGGAGATTGACTGGATTCGGACTCATGTGTTGTCTTTCGGTGCTGTTTGGTATTTGGATAAGAAATCACCATTTATTTACGCCGCGCATCGCGGATCAGATCAAGGAACTCACGGATGCAGGTTTTTCGCCGGACGATGCTCGCGCTTGGGTCGCATATACCAACTCGGGACTGTTGATTGGTGGAAAATCCGTCTCACCTGAGAAAGGCTCCGGTAGCACCGCAGCAACAATATCCAGTGTCTTGTTCGCTTCCGAGGGCAAAGCGGACGTGTGCGGGCTCTTTACGGCCGAGCACTACAAAAACCAGGAAGAGCAGATCAATGCGCTCAAACTCCAAGGAGGTGTCTGGGATTCCTATGCCAGCTTTGTAGCTCATCTCGACATGGCTGGACGTAATGCTGCTCTTGGGTCTGCGCAGAAGCTCTTCTGCCATTAGGTGATCAACATGCAATCTAAAACGCTGCTGCCCCTTTCCCTCCTTCTGATTCTTGCGTCCACCTGTCCAGGTTATAGTCAGGGAGTCCCGGCCTCACAAATCGAAGCGGTCGCGCAATCGGTTCTCAAAATCTCAGCGAGCAACTGCCAGGCTGGTGACAGGATGGCTACTGGATTCATCTGGCGGGACGCAAACACTGCCGTAACCGCTTGGCACGTTGTCGCAGGATGTAGCAACCTGATTGTCTACTATGAAAAGGCAAGGGTGTCACGGGCGGCGCATGTTGTAAGACTTCGGCGTTACGCGGATCTCGCTCTGTTATCGATCGACAACGCTCCGCTTGCACCTACACTGGTAGAGGAGACAACGGCGCTTGCAGTGAACACGGACCTTGCAACCCTTGGTTTTCCGCTTCGAGCTGAAAACATGAGCAGTACTCGTCTGGACCTAAGATATGGGGGAGGCAAGCTGGGTGACATAATCGCCGACGACACCCTACAGAATCAGATCGCCCAAATTGGTTTTCCAAGCCTGAGTCTGCAAATAGCCCCGATTGAAGGTCATTTGCTGCCTGGCTTATCGGGTGCCCCGATTTTTGATAAGGCGGGAAAGGTGGTGGCGATTGGTGACGGGGGTCTCGACAATGGAGCTGCCGGGATCAGTTGGGGCGTGCCTGCAGCCGAGCTCCACCAACTCGTAACCTCATCAGATGCAATCGGGCAACAAAATCCCGGAATCTCGGCTTCCTCGATAAGGGCCGCAGGGCTTTTCGCATCAGAATCTGAAGCAAGCGTCCAGGGAAAACTGACTTGCTCCGGAGTTGAATTGACTAAAATACGCACGGCCTCCTTTCCGCAGATCGCAGCATCGACGGACGATGCGATTGGACTTCAGCAGATCGTGAACTATTTCAATGTGAATCCGAGCGAGTTTTCCTTTGACGTTTATCAGAACCTTGCCTCGGGCGCTACGGTAGTCGTTCCGTCAAACATCTCGCTGAAGACGGCTGCTGACGGTTGTACCGGATCGCTAAGCAATGGCGATATGGTGATGAGGGTGGAATTGGCAATCGCGAATTCGGATGCGGAAGTGCAGTCGGACTCTCAGCGCTTTGAATCGCATGCAGTAAATGGGGCTTTGCAAGGTTGGAGCGCAGATCCGGCTTTTACCTACTTCGCTCCAAAATCCCGATTTGACGGAATGTTGGTCACCAGAAAAGCCTTTGTGCACCTGAATGCTCAATTGATCGCGCCTAATACTTTTCCACAGGATAAGTACCTTTTCGAAACAATCGCCACTCGCAAACGAGTTATCGTCACCGAGACCGTGCTCAATAATGTCGCGACAGTTCAGAACAACCAGCTTGGAATCATGTGCCGGTTGAACCCTGTAGCGCCAAACTGCTCAAGCATTAATTCGCGCAGTGATGATTGGGTTCGCGCGGTCCTTGCAGTGCAAATGGCCACGTTCCCGATTGGATAATACCGCCCGAATTCTCGCGACATAGAAGGTGTTAATTTTCAGTCAAGAGGCTTTGGAATCGTATAGCAAAGGTCTGACCGGCAGGCAGTCGGCCGGTCGCCGCCTTACTCTGAAGGCTCACCTCTGGAACGTTTGACGGCCTCCTAGAAGTAGTCGGGGAGCGCAGCCCTTTCAGAGTTTAAGTAAACCGCATTTCTAACGACATAGACGCGCCTCCCGGCGCCACGAGAGGGGCGCGTCAATTACGCTGAGCCTGTCTACCACGACGATTGATAGTCCGCTTCTCTTGTTCGTCATTGTGTGTTCTGTTCTTGCACCGTTGGCGTGGCTCTTGTGAAGAGGAAATTGAGCCAAGGTGCGCGTAAAGCGTGCGACGGTGTTTCCTTGGATTTCCAGCACGCTATTTCACGGACATGCAACATTCCTCGAAGTAGATCCCTTAGAGACTCCGCAGTGTAGGAATTGTAGAGTCTACCGTCTGAAGAGATGCGCTCTCCTTCGCCCTCTATGAACGAGGCGTACATGACTCCGCCAGGCTTCAGCGCCATAACAAATCGTCGTAACACATCGTTTATCTCACATTTCGGTACGTGCAGCAGTGATGCGCACGCCCAGATACCGTCAAATTCTTGCTCGAACCGCATTTCTTGGAAACGAAGGACACGACATTGCTGACTCGTATAAGCGCTTGCGAAACGGGCCATCTGGGGAGATCCGTCGAAAGCTGTCACAACAAAACCTCTTCCTCGAAAGATCTTGGTGTCCCGGCCGGAACCACAACCAGCGTCCAGAATATGTGCACTGGGGCCGAGTTCGCTCAGAAATCGCTGATAGACACTACCCATGTCCAAGCCCACGGTTGATCTGCAGTACTCGTCGGCGTGCGTGTTGTAATAGTCGAGTTGACTCACACTGGGTGATTGCACAGTCGCCTACTGCTTTGATTTTGCGAGTATCCCAAGCGTTCGGGTACACACCGTTGCGTAATCATCAATGGACTTGCTGAGCTCGTGGTACACCTCGCCGATCTTTTCGTCTAACCCAAAAGGAAAATATCCGATTTTGTGTCCGCCAGCTTGGAAGGGTTCAATTTCTGAGCCGTTGCGAATCGTGGAAAGAATCGCGTAGTGCGCCATGTATTGTCCCAGCATGTCAACGAGGGCATCGGAAGCGTATCCTGCGCGCGTGAAAATGACTTTGCATATCTTCGCTCCAATCACGAGATTTGCGTCGGCAAGTGCGAGCGCTCTTGGATTGCGTTTGATCTTTGGGACGTTCTCCAACACTCGTCGCAGTTCATGTTTTCGGTCAACTAGCGAATGAGTGCGCAAATCTTGGCCGTTCAAATAAAGAAGATCGAACGCAAAGAAACACGGCTCTGCCCGGTGCCAAAGCAGATCGCGGAACTGTGGTCTTCCATGGTCATCAACGCAGACTATTTCTCCATCGAGAACCGCAGACTCTCCGACCAACGTTTGCGCGATTTCGACTGCTAGATTGGAGAAGGATTTGAACTGATGCTGATTCCTAGAAACCAACTGACACCGTCCATCGCGCAGATGAGCCAGTGCGCGAAAGCCGTCGTACTTCAACTCAAATAGCCAGTCGTGATTGTCGAAGGCGTCACGCCGCTGCCGGACGGATTCCTTCGTTTCGGGTGGGGACTTGTGTCAGATTTGATCCGAGAGCCGTGGCCAACTGGCTGCGGCGCGGTTACTAGCAGCTATTGTAGCTTTGTATATTCCGCTCGGGCGTCTTTTAAGATGGGAACATCGGGGTCAGCGTTCTTCCAAAGGGCAAAGAAATTGCGATATTCCGATCGACTCCTGTCTAGATCTAGCGCTTTGGCGTAGGTGCGAGCTAGTTGCAAGTGTGCCAATGGCCAGTAGGCGGATACCGGACCTACCCCGTGATGGTCGATTACTCGCTGGAATTGCGCTGCGGCTTCACTCGCACTTCCGTCTAGAAGATATGCGAGCCCGCGCAGATACATGGTAATAAAATCCGGCACTGTGCCGCTGCTTCCCAAATCGTAGGGGATAGACGGCTGCAGCTCTCGAATGGCGCCCGCGGCATCGTTTTGATGCAGCCTGATTGCAGCTCGCACTGAAGCCAGGCAAACCTTATTGAGCAACAGATTCAAGGGATCCCGCTCGCTCACGTGCTGGATCAGGGTTTCGGCCGCCGTTTCGTCGCCTACTCGCGCCAGAGCGAACGCAGCGCCGACCTTCACGTCTTCTGAATCGTTTCCGAGTTTGAGGGCCAGACTTGCTTTCGCACGCGCCTGCGTAAAATTGCCGAGGTCGGCCTCTATTTGAGCTTGGTCATTCGCCGTGGCCGCCGCATACTCCTTCATATCATTTTGTTGGGCGGAGGCCCGGGAAGCATCGAACAGCTCGCGAGCCCGGCGGATTTGTCCCAGGCACATGGCGGCCCACGCGCGATGATTAAGATTGTAGGATTCGAGCGGTTTGCCTTTGAACCAGTCGATCTGTTGCTGCATCTCTGTTTGATCGTTTTCCACAAACGCAGCGGTATAAAGATTGAAATGGAGTGTGTAACCGTCTAGCTTATTTGCCACTGCCCTATCAGCCACAGCCTTCGCCTCGGCGTATCGGCCTGCGATCCTATAAGCCTGCACTAAAGAGCTATACGGTAATGCGTGATTCGGGTTCAGCTTCAACGCTTCTTGTGCGCTCTCCATTTCTTTCCCTGAACCGCCTACTTTGACGTATTCATTAGCGAGGTTGTTGAACGGGATCCAGTCGTGAGGATAGGTCTGGGTCCACAAGTTATAGGTTTCGATTGCCTTGTCATCCTCGCGGGTGGCGTCCTGATAATAATGAGCGGCGATATAAAATTTTTCCCGCTCACTGACGCGCTCGCGGCGTTCGAAAGCCTGTTTCATGTATTGAACGGCCAGGGCGCGCTCGCTTAGATCGCCATAGATCGCGCCGAGCCTGGCATAAGAGATGGCGAAGTTTGGATCGAGATCAATCGCTATCTTATAGAACGGGGTGGCCTCCGTTTCCAGATTCTGCGCACGCTTTTCATCGCCCGACGTGTAAGCCTTTAACGCGGCCAAAGAGGCGGTCGTCGCCTGTTCGATAGGTGTGTCGAACTTCTGAATCGAACTGACGGATTCGCCAAGTTTCTTGCGGATCGATGGAATCAATTGGCCGAGCCGGTTTAGAACTTCATCCTTACTTTGCACTTCGGCCAAAGCGTGAGCCAGTGAATCTCCAGAGAGGCAATTGATTGCGTTCAGATCGAGAACGTACTTGTTGCCAATACTGACTATCGAGCCGCCAACGACCACCTTAGCTGCTTCCCGCTGGCATACGTCACGAGAGATTGGCGGAACAACCCGCTCGTCAGGCCGCCTCCCCATCAACTTTAAGGTTTGCCTTGTGGTCGAGTCGAGCACGATATTGAAGTAAGGTGATTCGGCCAACTTAATCGTGAGCGCTTGTTTCAGGGCGCCATCGAAGATGGGCTCGCCTGTCGTATTCACGAAATCGGAAACCAGAACCCAGTCGCGCTCACCCAAAGCTAATGGTTTTGTTCTGTCACGAAACAAGATTGTTCCCAGCGTCAGCAGGACAAGCGCGCCAACGATCCCCGCTACTAGCTTCCAGTGCGATTTCTTCTGTGTATGTGAATTTTTGTTGCGCTGGGAGAAAAGTGAGACGACAGTGCCGCTCGCACGACTAGCCGCGCTTCCCGTCGGAACGATTGCTTCGCGGAGTTCAGAGTCGCGACGTAGCCGCTTCACATCGGCGCAAAATTCGGCGGCTCGCTGATAACGCAGTTCAGGCTTCTTTTCCAGAGCTTTGTTAATAATTTCATCAAGTCTAGCAGAAAGATTTGGATTCAACAGCAAAGCTGATGGAGGGACCTCGTGCAGGATGGCAGCAGAAATCGCCCCTAAAGTTTTGCGGCTGAACGGCTGTGCGCCCGTCGCCATTTCGTAGAGCACAATGCCGAGACTGAAGAGATCGCTTCGCCCGTCGAGTGCTTCTCCCCGGACCTGCTCCGGCGACATATAGGCAACCGTTCCCACTGCAAGTCCGGTTTCGGTGAGAAGGCTGGCCTGCGAATCCAATGCCGCAGGGAGGCCCTCTAAAATCGGAGATTGCCGGCTAAGCTTGGCCAGCCCGAAATCCAGCAGTTTAGCCTGTCCCTGCTTGAGTACAAAAATGTTGGCCGGCTTGATATCCCTGTGAACAATGCCTTTAAGATGCGCGGCTTCCAGGCCATCCGCGATTTGCAAAGTCAGGTCCAGAATCTGCTCAGTGCGGAGCGGTCCACGATCAAGAATCTGCTTGAGGTTTTGGCCGTCGAGAAACTCCATGGCTATGAATGCATTGCCCGCATGCTCGCCGATGTCATAGAGCGTACAAATGTTGGGGTGATTGAGCGCAGACACCGCTTGCGCCTCTCGCTGAAAGCGGTTCAACCATTGTGGGTTTCCAGCAAAGTGCTCAGGCAGAAATTTAAGCGCCACAAAACGATGCAGGCGACTGTCCTCGGCCTTATACACGACTCCCATACCGCCGCTGCCGAGTTTCTCAACAACTTTATAATGAGAAACTGTAGTACCAATCAGTTTCTCTGCTGTGTCTGACTGGCTGGCAATCAGGCTCCCCACGACCTCTAGCGCGTTTGACTCAAGGAAGCGCTCGGCTAGTTCCTCGTGTGCAAGCAGTGACTCGACTTCGCGACGAAGTACGGGATCGTCCAAACAGGAATGGGCGACGAATTTAGCGCGATCACACTGGTCGAGTTGTAGTGCCTGGTGATAGAGTTCTTCGACTCGATTCCAGAGTTCGTCCACATCAATTCTCTCTGCTCAACTCGCGAAGGAGCCAAACTTTCGCCAATCGCCAGTCCCGCACGACGGTTTCACACGAGACTTGCAACACTTCAGCGGTTTCTTCCACGCTCAATCCGCCAAAGAATCTGAGTTCTATCACTTTACTTTTCCTCTCATCGACTGCGGCCAGCGCTTTCATCGCGTCGTCCAGAGCCACCAGGTCCCTGCCGGGTTCCTGGCCCAGCGATGGCGCCTCGCCCAAGGAAACGTGGACCACGCCGCCGCCTCTTTTCTGGTAAATGCGGGAGCGGGCGAAATCGATCAGAATGTGCCGCATCATTTTCGCGGACACAGCAAAAAAATGTGCCCGATCTTGCCAATTGGTTTGTCCGCAGTCAACCAGTTTCAGGTACACCTCATTAACCAAGGCGGTTGTTTGCAAGGTGTGGCCGGGGCGTTCGCCAGCCATGCAACATTGCGCTACTCGATGTAGTTGCTCGTACACCAAAGGGGTTAGTTTAGCCAAAGCCTCCTGGTCTCCTCCCGTCCAGGCTTTAAGCAGGCGGGTGACGTCGGGGTTCGCAGGAAGAGCCATCAAACCTCCACAGTTGCAACACATTACACCCAGCTGAGACAAAAGCCTAGCGCTGATTGGCAATTTTTGCGTCCTAACGGCGCTGTCTTAATTAATCGGGATTATTCGGGTGACTATTTTGACCCTCATTCCCGCCTTACTAAATAGGGCCTTTCCGGAATAACGCTGAAGACAAAACGTCCCCGACAGGCGCTAGGAGGGAGTAAGAGTTGTTCGTGAACGTACCAGATGGCAATTTTTTTGATCAGCTATTGCCGTTCTACTTCTTTTTTCCCGCTTTACTAAATAGGAGCCGCTTAAGAGGAGGACGGAATGAAAACGACAAAAAGGTTGAGTATCGCACTTATCGTCACCTTGGCCATTAGCATTGGCTGGGCGCAAAGCCAGACCAATCCGCTCACCGATGACGACATTATCAGGATGACCAAGAGCAGTCTGGGCGAAAGCACGATATTGGCGGTCATGCAGGCCAGTCCGGCCAACTTCGATATTTCTCCCAATGCGCTGATCGCCATGAAAGGTGCAGGGGTCACGCAGAACGTAATCAACGCGGTGGTGGGAGCCGCAACAAACAAAACTAGCTCGCCGACTGCGGCCAGTGACAGCGTGCAACCCAAATCGGCTGCCCAGAGCAACTCCTCCGCGTCCATGCAACTGAAGCCCGCCGACCAATCAGGGCAATCGAAAGAGCCGTCGGTTGTAATGATGCCGGCCAGCGCGTCCCCAGGGTCCGCTGCGCCAGGCGCGCGCCAGTTAGCCATCGAGAAAACACAATTGAACCAGACGAAAACAAAGTCAGCTTCGCTCGGGGGCTATGCTAATGATTCCGTTACAACGGAGGCCATGCAGGCCGGCGCGAACACCGCGGCTACAGAAGGACTGATGCATAGCGGAGGATCGATGCTGGGGGGAATCGCTGCCGGTGAGGCGGGCGGCCTTTTCGGCTCGGCGATATCGCGCCGAAGGGCTTCGATCACCTACCTCTGGTCCGTGCCGGGTCTTACTTCTGCGACGCAGGCTCTCTCCAATCAGCCCCGCTTTTCGGTGAATTTCGAGGGATGGATGTACGTGAATGTGGACGAATTTGAGCCAGTAATCGTCAAGCTGACTCCCACGCAGCCGCCCAACACTTTGCGGCTGGTGGGCGCGTCCCAAGGCAAGGAAAACGCGTATTCGAGTTCCTCCGTCGATTGGCAGGCATTTTCGAATTTCGTGCAGGACCAGGCGCCGACTCAAGTGAAGAAAATTGCTCCCGGAGTTTTCGAGATCGCTGCGTCCATGCCGCTCGAGGCCGGCGAATATGGCATCGTGCTGCGCCCAGTTTCCAAGACGATGAAATTCTCCGGCGCCGATGTCGCGCGGAATCAGGGCAATGGAAAGGTATTCAATTCGGTGTGGACATTCGAAGTGAAATAAAGCAGTGCCAGCGAAATCAGAATTGCCTGGAGGCACTATGAGAGATACGGGAGCCATGGGATGGAGCAGGATGGCAGGACTTACCTGCGTCCTCGTGCTGCTGGGAACTGCCGCTGCGGTGCGGGCGCTGGAACCAAACAATGTGATTTCAGTCTGCGTCAATCAGAGCAGTGGAGCGATGCGGATGCTCCTCATTGCTTCCGTTCCTACTCCCAAAAATTGTTCCGCTGGGGAGCAATTCATGCAATGGAATATCCGAGGGCTCAGGGGCGTGAAAGGTCCTAAAGGCGAGCGAGGGGAGGACGGCAAAAATGGTGAGGAGGGCAAGCCAGGGCCTGCGGGACTGGCGGGACCTCGCGGGCCTCGGGGCAGGCCGGCATCTCCGCGGCTGTCGACTGTCTCTTTTAGTGCTACGGGAAGCAAAAATAATGTCGTCACCGCCCCCTTCCGGGTAGTCAACGCTTCGGGCAAAACGATCGCAAAGATTTTCGAAGACGTCGGCGGTGGGACTCTAGACCTCTACAACAAGAGCGGTAGTGGAAATGCGAAGGTGGGGATCGACCCGGTAGGAAATGGAGCTGTGGAGCTTTTCCCTAAGAGCGGGGAGCAAGCGGAAGTCGGTATAGGTTTCTGGGGGATGGGCGAGAGCGCCGGACTGATGGAGATCCTACGGAACGGGAAGAAAGTGGCGGAAATGGGAATAGATCACGATACTGATCAGCCTGCGGTCAATATCTGGAACGAAGATGAAGAGAAGGTAGTGTACTTGGGTGCCCACTCAACCTCCCACGGCGGCCTGATCCTAATGAATGACAGAAATGGGCAAAACGTGGCCCAGATGGGTGTAAGTCCGGCATCCGGGAATGGAGGTCTACTGTTTAAGAGCCCGGATGACAGCGCACACTTGTTGCTGGCGTTAGATATGAATCGACAGGGCCATCTGGAGTTCTCCCAGTCCGGTCTGAAAACAGCAGAACTGGCGCCCGGCAATAAGGGCACGATGGGACTTAGAATCTTCAACGAATCTCACCAAGAGGTGGTAACGCTCGAAGAGATCCCATCCGGGGAGGCTGCCGGCGGCGGCGGTCTCGAGATTCACAACGCTTCCGGCGGAACTGCCGCAACCATTGTTCCCAATAAAGACGGTGTGGGAGTCTTCCATGGCATCACCATACCGCTGATGCCGTGAATGTTCGACATTGGGAGCGGGCGAAATCCGATCGCAAGCGAGTGGAGGATTAGGCAGTGCCAGCAAAATCAGAATTACTTTGAGGCGCTATGAGAAATACGCGGGCTGTGGGTTTGAATACTATAGCTGGAGTTTTAACCGGCCTGCTGGTGCTCCTGGGAACCGGCGAATATGGCATCGTGTTGCGTCCGATTTCGAAGACAATGAAATTCTCCGGCGCTGATGTCGCTAGGAATCAGGGCAATGGAAAGGTATTAAATTCGGTGTGGTCGTTTGAAGTGAAGTAAACAGGAGAGATCGATGATACCCAAATCTCTATTTGCTCTGATTGTGATCTTAGCCTTAGGTATTCACATGCCCGCTCAGGAGTTGACTGCCGAGCAGGTCGGCCGCGACTCCACCGGGCACACGTCCAAGAGCAAGATCTACATGAGTCATGGAAAGGTACGTATTGAGCCGCTCGACGAAGCAACTCCAGGCTCCGCCAATGCTGGGAAGACGTTTATATTGCTCGATCTCGCGGCGGGTACAAGCGTCGTCGTCGATGAAAACCGAAAAATTTATCTCGAACAATCCCCGGCGACGGCGCATCGTAGCATCGCGACTTACAAGCCGGTAGACAACACACCCTGCGAGAAGAACCCTGGAAGCACCGGCGCCAGCTCGTGTAAGAGAGTTGGCACGGAAATAATCAATGGCAGAAAGGCCGAGAAGTGGGAAATAACGGTAACGATCGGAGGCGCGCCGGCGACCATGTACGTGTGGCTCGATTCGCAGTGGCACTTCATTGTGAAACAGGAAGCTCCAGGGATTTCGGGAGAGCTGAAAAACATAAAGGAATCTCCACAGCCAGCCGCCCTGTTCGAAATTCCTGCTGACTATCACAAGATGACCATGCAAGGCATGGCTCGACAACGTTCATCCCATTAACGTCGCGTGGCATTTAGCTTTTTGGCCCCGGCGAAGCTGACGAGCATTGTCTTAATCGTCGAGAAAGATAGGAACCACTGATGAGCCAGTCGCGAATACGCAGCAAGCGTGCGGTACGAGTTGTCGCAATGTTATTGGCTTTTGGAATCCTTTTATGTGCGCCCCTCGCAGCAAAAGAACTCCCTTCCGATGTCTGTACCCTATTGCCCGCCGCTCAATTGGAGAAGGTCCTACAAGAAACCTACGACCCGCCAATGAAGAGCACAGCTCCCGCGGCATTTCGAGGCGGTGCCTCTGGGACCGAATGCAACTATAAAAACGACAGTTATCGAACAGGACAAGGGCTTCCGCGTAAGGTGGTTTTTATTGTCTATGTGGACGCATCGCCCGCAATTGCCAAAGATACTTTCAACAAATTGAACGCAGTCTTTGGACCCAGTACACCAGTGCCGGGCATCGGAGACGCCGCCTATCGTGACTCCGGCTATGCCCTCCACGTCGTAAAGGGCAAGGTGCGCTATTACATCAACATGATTCCCATGGAGACGTATACGCCCGAAAAAGAAAAGCAACTGAAAGACCTGGTTAAGTGGGTGGCAGAACAATTTTGAGGAGGTCGCATGAAACTTGTATTGAGTGTCCTGATGATTAGTTTCCTGACCTCGGGCTGTAGCCACAACTCTACGAACACGCCTTCCGAAGGTCACCGTACGGTCAAACCAGGTCCGCCGACTTCCGAGAGCTTCGCTTATATTGATCGGGCGGCTAAGAGGGGAAAGGTTGTATACGACGTCAAGTACGGACCTGAGACGGTCGTGTTCGATGAAGCCGCCACCGAGAGAGCCTTTCGCGCCGTCAGTGACGATGGCGCGACGTACATCCTGGACGCATCAGAGCCCGCAGTTCATCAGCTTAAGCGGGGGTCGGTCCTGTTCCTCTACGGGGTGGCGCTGCGAAAAGTCACGTCCTTACAGCCCAGTGGATCGAACGTCGTCGTCTCTACCACACAGGCACAACTCACCGATGCAATCCGTCACGGCGAAATTGCATGGCAGGTCCCGATTGACTTCACGGAGGGGTTCAGCTCTCAACCCCCGCGGTCACGAACCTTGTCTCTTCTCGACTTGCTTGTTCAACCAGCCTGGGCGGAGCAGCTGCCAGAACCGTCGGAGTTTGAAGGCACTATCGGCCCTTTCGATTATGAGCTCAAATTTGTGACAGAAGCTTCCAACCGTATTAAGGTCCATATCGAATTTAAGAGTACGAATATCGACCTCAGGGGCGAAGGCTACCTCCAAAATCTTTCATCGACAGGGAAAGTTCTCATCGACCAGTACCAAATCACCGAAGCATCCTCGAAGGAGCCTTTTAATGGGAAGGTCGTGTTTACGTGGATAGCTCGCCAGACCGGACTTGTGCCCATCACGATGCAGTCCATGAAATTCCGCATTCCCGCTTCCTGGCATTTCCCACTAATCCTCGGCGGATTACCGTGCATGTTAGAAATCACCGGAGCAGTTATAGTACATCCGGTCCTGACGCCGAATGCCTTTACTACTGGTGAGGTCATAGTCACCTATAACGGGGACGCCGGATTATCCAAGAGCTCGTCAAGCGGAACTGAGAGTGAAGGTAGTGGAGAAAGCACTCAGGAGGTAGAACACGATACATCTATCTTCGGTATCGGGCCCGTTGCTTTTGTCGTTGCACTCGAACTGCCACGAATTGAGCTCGCATTGGGAGTCCTGGCTCCCGCTTCGTATGTCGGGGAATTTTCGGACATTCATCCAAAAACAAGGAGCGTTATCGCGGGCCTCGCGCCCGGCTCGACTACAGCAGAATCTCTAATGGCTCCGATTCAGAGCATTGCGTTTCCTGCACGTAGCCTTTGGGCGTTCCCGGTGACGCCGTTTTTTTTCATGGACTTGGTTACATCCGCTAGTGCCATAACCGCCGGCGTGACAGGCACGTTGCCTGTGCCGGGTGGATGCATGCCACAACCTTGCGAGAAAGTGAATCTCGTTGTGGCTTTAAACGCGGGATTCGGCGGAAAGGTGAACATCCCATTTAGGCCATTCACAATCAATGGTGCCAGACACTCCCCTGGATTTTTCCACCTGGGACAGCATGATCTGAATTTCGAGCCACTCGAAGTGGCGAAAACGATTCGGAAGTGGGAATTTGTTAAATATAAGAATGGAATTAAATGCCTAGGTGATCAGTAAGTTCGGGAGCCAAGCTCAGGTTTGTCTTATTTCTGCGCAATTCCTCTAGCAAGTTTGGGCTTGTATAGTTGTTGGACACCACCGCACAAAGAAAGGGGTTTTCGCGTGGCATTCTGTGAAAACTGCGGCGCACAGCTTTCGGATGCTGCCAAATTCTGCAGCTCGTGCGGCAAGCCTGCCAGAGCGGGCGCCGCGACAACGCCCTCCAATCCCTCAAGGCCAAGCAGTGCAATCATGAAATGGAGCGTCGCAGGAGCGGCCTTCCTGACCCTCCTCGGTGCGGGAGCTCTGCTCTATTACTCCCATCGCGCCAGCAATAATGCCCAGGACATCACACAATCCATTCCAGACGTAGGTCCGATCGTGAAGGCACTCGATAGTCCGCCGTCACAGCCCACCGCCGGCCGCAGCCCGCTCCCGCACCGGTTCTCGACGCAAACAAGACCGTTACTCCCGAGCAAGGCCAATGCGCGCTCTTCAGCAAAGCAGAGCTCACGCGGGTACTCGGAACCAACTTCACTCGCGCGGACGCCGACGCGACAGGTTGTACTTATAAAGGAGATGGACCACGTGAGTTTGTGCGGACGGAAGCGCTGTGGAAGGGCGGGCGCAAACTAGTAAAGGAAAAGAGCGACGCTTTGGCGGACATGCGCCATTCCATGTCCAATCTGCATTATACGAAAGCCGAAATAGATTCCCATGGTTTTCCAATAACGCCCTATCCAGGCGCGGGTGACGAGGCCTATGTCAATCTTTGGAATGTTGTGACGGCGCACAAAGGAGATGTCGGGATAACCATGGATCTGCGCTACTACCACGATTCCGATGATCTCACGAGGATGTTTACAAATACCGCGCTCTCGCGGCTGGCGGGCAACGTTTCTGCCTCCGCTGGAATTTCAGGCAGCGATCATTGAAATGCAGAAAATCCACAACCCGATTCTCGAATCGCCAGCGCGCCGCCCGCAAATGGATTTGAGAGGCGATCAGTGGCGGACCACCTGATCTGGAAAGGAGATTCGCATGTCATTCTGCGAAAACTGTGGCACGCAAGTTTCGGGAGCCGCCAAATTCTGCGGTTCCTGCGGTAAGGCTGTCGGAGCGGGCGGCTTAACGCTCTCAACTCCGTCAAAGGGGAGCAATCCAATCCTGAAATTGATTGTCGGAGGAGTAGCTTTCTGCGTACTTCTGGTGGCAGGAGCTGTGTTCTACTATTCTCCTCGCGCCGCCAACAATGCCCGGGACATCACTCAAGCCATCCCTGATATAAGTCCGATCCTGAAGGCACTCGATAGCCCGGCATCACAGCCTCCAGCCGCGCCTCCTGCCGCCCCTAAGCGCACCGCGAGCGCAGAGGGTGATCCGGACGTAAGTTCCATCGTAAACACAGTACAAAGTTTGGTATCACAGACGGCTCAGCCCTCTCCTGGGTCCCCTGCTTCGCCCAAGGCACCCGTGGTTCTCGACAAAAGCAAGATCGTTACTCCCGAGCAAGGCCAGTGCGCGATCTTCACTAAGGAAGAGCTCACGAAGGTGCTGGGCGACCCGTTCACCCACGCCGATGCGGACGCAACCGGTTGTGTTTACAAAGGTGACGGGCGTGGTCAATATCTGAGGACCGAAGTTGTTTGGACGGGCGGACACAAACTTTTAAAAGACAAAGCCGAGAGCTTGGCCTTTCAGCGCCAATCCATGATCAACCTGCATTATTCGAAAGCTGAAATAGATGCCCATGAGTTTCCCGCCGGCAAGCCTTACTCGGGTGTGGGTGAGGACCTGACCGGCCGGTGCCCCCGCCACCTCCCGCGCCGCGGCCAGGTCTCAACCCGCCGGGGAACACGCTCAGCCGCCGGAACACCACCGCCGCATCGGCCGGCAGCAGCGCATGACTCCAGCCCAGGCACGCCTCCAGCGAGTCATGTCGTCGCGAGCCCGTGGTCCTGGCCGGCGATTCCGAAGACCCCAGCCCCTCGGCGAGTTCGGTCAGCGAGGCAACCCTGAGGCGGTTGGCGACCAATTCAAGCGCCAGCGGAAGGCCGCCCACCTGACGGCAAATGCTACCCGCCAGGACCAGCTCACCCGGCCCCGCCTGCACCGTCACCCCCGCCATGGCGGCCCGGGCCAGAACAACGTCACCGCCTCCGTCGAACCGCAGGGCCTCGCCGGGAACAGCCATCGGCTGCACCCGCCACACGCATTCGGGCTCGATATCAAGCGGGATACGGCTCGTCGCCAGAACCCGCAGATCCGCGGCCCGCCCGGCCAGCTGCCCGCAGGCACGCCGGGCGGTTTCAGCACGTCTGGAACCGGTCGAGCAGCACGTAACTGAAACGAAAGGCAGCGACAA
>CAVUQA010000007.1:0-40369 GCA_963743375.1 uncultured Acidobacteriota bacterium
TCGCTCTTCCAGATACTTAATGCCGGCCGGCAAAGCGCCCGAGCGCAAAATCATGGCAAGGTCTTTCGCCTGCTGCTCGGTGAAGCGTCCGTTTATGACGCCCTGATCGTGAATCTGGTCTTTGATGACCGCAACTTCCTGCACTTTGTTGTCGAGCACGACTGCGAGATTATCGCCGACGTGAGCGCCCGTGAAACTGGCAAATCGACGCCCGCCCTCACCAGTCAAAGTGAAACTGACAGACGGCTGTCCATTTTCATCGCGAGATTGATCCGCGGCGCGCAAATCACGGCCGGTGACAGCCGACGCACGCGAAACCAGGTACCAACTCTGACCGGTGTCGCTCGAACTCGCGGGCGCACTGCGGCCCGGCATGAGCATCTGGTCCGGCGGAAGAACTCCACCTTTGTCCTGCAACGCTGCCTGCTCGCTTGGGTAAGGCCCGCCGAAAGATTGCCGTATTTCAAGCATGGCGGTCGACTGCATGATTTCTTTCACACGCGCAGGATCGTCCACGCCCGGCAACTGCACAAGGATCTGATATTGCCCCAGCCCATGTTCTTCAATGATAGGTTCACTGACGCCCAACTGATCGATGCGGTTACGAATGGTTTCAATCGCCTGGGTGACGGCGCGATTTTTCAGGTCAGCCAGTGCCTGCGGCTTCATGGAAACGGTCCAAGTGTTGTCCGGGCCCGAAGTGAGGTTGTACTCCGGCAGCCGATCCTGCACGATGGACAGCAAGTCCGACCGGTTTTCAGGCGGCACACCTTTAATCACAACCTTGTCGGGATTGTTCGCCGGATCGGGTTTGCTGATTTCCGTATAGTTGATCTTGCGTGCCCTCAGATCGGCCTTCAGGCGTTCCACCGCATTGTCGGAATCGACATTGACCGCGTCATTCACCTGCACCTGCAGAATAAGGTGCGTGCCGCCTTTTAAGGTCGAGGCCGAGGTGGATGCGGTTTTGCAACGCCGCCAGCAACCCGCCGCCCGACCATTTATCCGGCAAGCCAAAGATGCCGAAGAGGAAAAACAGCAGCGTCGCCGCGATTACGATTACTTTCCAACCCAAATTCTTATTCATAAAAAATGATTTCCGATTGCCAATTTCCCGTTGCCAATTGCGCCGGACAATCCGGCAATTGGCAATTGAAAATTGAAAATCCCACGATCACTTCGCCGTCTCCTCCGGCGTAGTCACCGATGCCACCGAACCCCTGCTGACTTCGATCCGCAAATTATCCGGAGGAACCCGCAGATGAAGATAGTCATCCTTAATGGCAACAATCGTGCCCCGCAGGCCCCCGGTGGTCACAATTTTGTCGCCCGTCTTCAACTCGTTGAGCATCGCCTGCCACTTCTTCTGCCGCCGCTGCTGCGGCATGATCAGCAAAAAATAAAAGATGCCGAAAATAAAGATAAGCGGAGCAAACCCCAGCCATCCTGCCGAACCGCCGCCCAGTTGTACCGCCAAAAAGTGCTGAACAGTCATATCGAAGTTAACAAGCTACTGCCGCCGCAAATCTCGCAGCAACGCACTGGCTTCTGCAATTTACCGCTGGAGTTCTCGCGCTATGAGGCCGGAGATTTCTTCAGCTTCGGACGCAAACCGGGGATGCCGAGCTATGGTTTCGGTTCAGACTGGACACACGAAGAACCAGTCTCTTTCCCAAGTAAAATAGAATGACGCACAGTCCGCATGGTGTCAAGGTAGAAGCTGAGATTGTGAATGGTATTTAAGACTTGCGCTAAGACCTCGTTCGCGGCATAAAGATGCCGCAGATACGCTCGCGAGTAGCGCTGACAGACTCGGCACCCACAATTTGGATCAAGCGCAGAGTCGTCGCCGGTGTACCGCGTCTGTTTGATAGATATTTTTCCCACGGATGTAAATAGCAATCCGTGCCGTGCCGCTCGCGTGGGCAAGACGCAATCCATCATATCGATGCCGAGCTTGGCGTATGCAACGATTTCCTCCGGCGTCCCAACTCCCATGAGGTAGCGAGGCTTATCGGCAGGAAGATGTTCAATTGTGGATTCGACAACTTCGCGAGTCAGCGACCGCGGCTCGCCCACGCTAAGTCCGCCGATGGCATAACCAGGAAAGCCGACGCCGATAGTCCGCTCGGCGGATTCCTTCCGCAGTTGGACATCCATCCCACCTTGCACTATGCCAAAGAGCGCTTGTGTAGCCTCCCCTTGTACGGAGACAGCCGCTCTTGTGGCGCGGACGCCCTCGCCCGGGCAGCTTGTGAATTGAGCGGTAACGTCCGGGGCTACATGGGTCTCCGCCCAAGGGACTTCGTCTTTGTGCTCCTCGAAATACTTCTTACTTCGCTCCGCCCAACGCAACGTCATCTCCATAGACTCCCGCATCCGCTTCTGATCAGCGGGATACTCGGTGCATTCATCGAACGCCATAATAATGTCCGCGCCTAGCCCGATCTGCGCCGCCATCGCGCCTTCTGGATTGAGAAAATGCGAAGACCCATCCAGATGCGAGCGGAATGTGACGCCATCCTCGGTAACTTTTCGCAGCTCATTAAGGCTGAATACCTGAAAGCCGCCTGAGTCTGTTAGGATCGCACGCGGCCATGCCATGAATCGATGCAGTCCGCCGAGCTTCCGCACTTGCTCGACCCCAGGCCTGAGATAGAGGTGATAAGTGTTCCCAAGAAGAATCTGAACTCCAAGCTCCTCAAGAACATCCTGCGGAACGCCCTTGACCGAGGCCAGCGTGCCAACGGGCATGAACACCGGGGTTTCGATTTCACCATGAGGAGTGATCAAACGACCGGCGCGGGCTGCGCCACCATGAGCTTCTATGTGAAATTGGATGGACACTGCGAGGATTGTAACGGACGCGGGGGCCGGAGGCTCACTTCACCACCCTCGCAGGTATCTGGTCACTCATTTACTTCCAGCACCAATATTCTTGCTTTGATCTTGCCGTTCTCGATCAGAAGCTTACCCACGCTCACTGGCAGCTTGAACCGCCGAGGTCCCGCGCTGCCGGGATTGAAATAGAGCACGCCATTTTTCATGTCTTGTTTGGGAACATGGCTGTGCCCATAGATGACTGCCGCAAATTTCGCTGCCTCTGGCTTCAAGTCAAGTTCCTGAATACTGTGCAGCACGTAGATGGACACTTCGCCGATCTCGACCACATTCGCAGTCGGAATTTTCTGCGCCCACGCCCCGCGATCAATGTTCCCGCGAACCGCGATCACCGACGCGATCTCAGCCAGCTTGTCGAGAATTGCCGGGTCTCCAACATCACCCGCATGAATGATGTAGTCGGATCCGCGCAGAGCGGCAAGCGCCGCAGGGCGCAGCAGGCCATGGGTATCAGAAATGACGCCGACAATCACTAGCCAATTTTAATGGAGGACGGGTGTCTCGCCCGTTCCAAGCCGGGCGGGGACACCCGTCCTCCATCGAACAGAATCAGCCGTTGGCCAGCTCTTTGGCTCGCTGCGCGGCTTTCACTACAGCCTTAATCAGCGTGACGCGCAGCTTGCCCTCTTCAAGCTCTAGAAGGCCGTCAACGGTGCAGCCAGCAGGGGTAGTGACCGCATCTTTGAGCAGCGCCGGATGGTCGCCGGTTTCGAGCACTACCGTCGCCGCGCCCATGGTTGTTTGTGCCGCCAGCAAAGTCGCCACATCGCGAGGCAATCCAACCTTCACTCCTGCTTCGGCGAGCGATTCCAAAATAATGTAAATGTAAGCCGGCCCGCTCGCCGACAATCCCGTCACAGCGTCCATCAGCTTTTCATCGACAACAACGGTTCTGCCCACGACACCGAACAAAGCGCTCGCAACGTCCAGATGTTCTGCAGTTGCGAATTTTCCTTTGCACAAGCCAGTCATTCCACAACCGACAACGCAAGGAGTATTGGGCATCGCCCGCACAACCGGGACCGCGCGCTTCAAAGCCCGTTCAATGCGGCTGGTCGGAACCGAAGCAGCGACTGAAATGACGATCTGGTTCTTGGTGACGCTTGGACGAATCTGCTCCATTACCTGATCGACAACCTGCGGCTTGACGCACACCAGAATGATGTCCGCGTTGCGAACTGCCGCCCGGTTGTCTGTGCCAACGGCTATGCCTAACTTCTTGCTGAGGCTGCGAGCCTTTTCTTCGTGCTGAACCGTGGCGACGGTCGTCTTGGTGGACAACAATTGCTTTTCCAGAAGCGCTTTGAGCAGAATTCCGCCCATCTTTCCCGCACCCAGAACAGCTACGCGCTTCTTAGAAAAGTCAGTCGCCATGATTTAATCTGCACTTACGTCATTCGGAAGGGCAGAATACTCACTGTCATATCCAAAATACCCGCTCTCATACCAAAAATACCTGTCATTCCAAAAATATTCCCTGTCATTCCGAGGAGCGAAGCGACGAGGAATCTGGGTTTTTGCCGGTCGCCGCGAAGAACCCAGATCCCTCGCGTTGCTCGGGATGACGACAAGAACTGGATGACGACAATAAACAACAACTGAAACCGCTAAAAGACAGCGCTCTTCTCGGCAATCAGCTTTTTGATCTTGTCCACGAACTCCGCCGCCAGCATGTCTTCCGTCTTTTCCTTGCCGCGCGCGCGGACGTTGACTTTCCCTGCCTCAGACTCCTTGTCGCCGACGACCAACAAGAACGGAACCTTCTGCATGGCATGCTCGCGAATCTTCGCATTCATCTTCTCGTTGCGCGCATCGACCTCGACGCGCACGCCCGCAGCCTTGAGTTGGTCCGCGACTCTGATTGCGTAATCGACATGACGCTCAGCAATGGGAATCAAAACCGCCTGAACCGGCGACAGCCAGACCGGAAACGCGCCCGCGTAGTGCTCGATCAGGACGCCGAAAAAGCGCTCGATCGATCCAAACAGCGCGCGATGCACCATCACCGGCTGTTTGCGCGTCCCATCTTCGGCGACATATTCGAGGTTAAAGCGCTGCGGCAGATTGAAGTCGACCTGGACGGTCGAAAGCTGCCAAAGCCGCCCGATTGCGTCCACCAACTTGATGTCGATCTTCGGCCCATAAAACGCCGCTTCGCCCGGGATCACCTTATATTCCATATTCCGCTGCTTGAGCGCATTTTCAAGTGAGCGGTTGGCCATGTTCCACTGCTCTTCCGATCCCAGAAAATTCTTGCGGTCATTCGGATCCCAGGTAGAAAGCTCGGTCTGGAACTGCTCGAAGCCGAAAACTTTCAGCACCGCGAGCGCGAAATCCAGGCAGCCCCCAACTTCACTCTCAATCTGTTCCGGAGTGCAGAAAATGTGAGAGTCATCCTGAGTGAAGCCGCGCACCCGCAACAGCCCATGCATCACGCCGGACCGCTCGTAGCGATAGACGGTCCCCAACTCACCCAAGCGAACCGGCAGGTCGCGATACGACTTCAGCGAGTCCGCGTAAATCAAAATATGGCCCGGACAATTCATGGGCTTGAGGCGATACTCCGCGTCATCAAGCTCCATGAAGTCAAACATGTTCTGCGAGTAATAGCCCTCGTGGCCGGACACATTGAACAACTGCCGCCGCACCACATGCGGCGTATACACCAGCGAATAGCCGCGCTTGATGTACTCGGAGCGCATCCAGTCTTCCATCTCCTTGCGGATAATTCCGCCCTTGGGATGCCAGAAAATCAGCCCGGGCCCAGCCAACTCCTGAATAGAAAACAGATCGAGCTGTTGTCCCAACACACGATGGTCGCGCTTCTTCGCTTCTTCCTGTTTATTCAGAAAATCGTCGAGGTCTTTCTTGGAAAAAAACGAAGTCCCGTAGATACGCTGCAGTTGCTGATTCTTTTCATCTCCAAGCCAATAAGCGCCGGCGATGCTGAGCAGCTTGAATGCCTTTATTTTCCCAGTGGAAGGCAAATGAGGTCCGCGGCAGAAGTCGGTGAACTTGCCGGTGCGATAAATAGAAATCTTTTCATCGGGCTTGGTAAATTGCTCGATAAAATGACACTTCATGAAGTCGCCTTCTTTTTTAAATCCCTGCAGCCCTTGCTCCCGCGGCAGAAACTCGCGCGCGTAGGGAAGGTTCTGCTGCACCAGCTCCTGCATTTTCTTTTCGATCTTTTCCAAATCCTCAGGAGTGAACGGAGTGGGACGATAAAAATCGTAGAAGAATCCAGTTTCGGTAGCGGGGCCATGACCAAGCTTGGTCTCAGGAAAAAGCTCCAGAACCGCCGCCGCCAGCAGATGCGCGGACGAATGCCGATAAACCTCAAGCGCCTCGGGATCGCGCTCGGTCAAGATGCGCAGGTCGGTGTCTTTTTCCAGCGGCCGGGTGAGATCGATGAGATCGCCGTTAGTCTTGGCAGCGAGCGCGGCGTCGGCGAGCCGCTGGCCAACAGACTTGGCGACGTCGAGCGCAGTGCTGCCTTTAGGAACGTCCTTCACGCTCCCGTCGGGGAGTTTGATGTGAATATCTTCTGCCATAGGGTTCCACTCCAGTATAAAACACCGGGGGTCAGACGCCCCGGATCGACCGATTGGCAGCAATGACTCCAGCGCGCTCTTTTTAAACTTGAACGCCCTTTTCGCTACACTAAGCGTGTTATGGCTGTAATATGCGAAGCGCCGGTTGCGGTCAAACTGAACCGCATCGAATCAATCGACATCGTTCGCGGCGTAATCATGATCATCATGGCGCTCGATCATGTGCGAGACTTCTTCGGCGTTCCGGGGATTAGTCCAACCGATCTCGACCAAGCCACGGTGGCTCTGTTTTTCACCCGCTGGATCACCCATATCTGCGCACCCGTTTTCTTTCTGCTCACGGGGACCGGCGCTTATCTCTCCCTGCGCAGGAAATCCAAAGGCGAGTTATCGGGCTTTCTATTCACGCGCGGACTCTGGCTCATTTTTCTGGAAGTAGTGGTGACGCGCTGCCTGGGCTGGCAGTTTAATTTTGATTATCACGTCACAATGCTGATCGTCTTATGGGCGCTCGGCTGGGCGATGATTGTACTCTCGGGCCTGGTCTATCTGCCGGCCGCATGGGTGACGACCTTCGGCGTCGTGATGATTGCGGGGCACAATCTGTTTGACTCAGTACAGTCGTCGAATCCACTTTGGTCCATCCTCCACCAACCCGGTTTCGTCCTGAATAATCCTCGGCACTCTGTATTCGTCGGGTATCCGCTGGTTCCATGGGTTGGAGTTACAGCGGTCGGTTACGGGCTTGGACAAATTTATGCGTGGGCGCCAGATCGCCGGAAGGCATTCTTGTTGCGTCTGGGAATCAGTTTGATTGCGGCTTTCATCCTGCTTCGTGCCATCAATATTTATGGCGATCCATTTCGCTGGACCGCGCAAAGGTCGGCAGTCTTTACCGTGCTGTCATTTCTGAACACTGTCAAATATCCGCCGTCGCTGCTCTTTCTTTTAATGACGCTGGGCCCGGCGATGGTTTTCCTGTGGGCGGTCGACGATAATACCCCGCGACTGCTGCAACCCGCACTTGTGTTCGGCAAAGTACCGATGTTTTATTACCTGCTGCACATACCGCTCATTCACCTGCTGGCGATCGCCGTCTGTTACGCGCGTTTTCACCATGTGTATTGGATGTTCGAGTCACCGAGCGTCGGGCAGTTTCCCATTACTCCGCCTCCAGAATGGGGATTCTCATTGCCCGTTGTCTATCTGGTTTGGGCTTTTGTGGTGCTTGCACTTTATCCCCTATGTCGGCGGTTTGCAGACTTGAGGCAACGCCGAAGCGACGCCTGGCTCAGTTATTTTTGAAGGCACAAGCTTCCTCCCGACCGGGCCATGCGATTTGAACTGAAGCAGCCAGCCTCGTATACTTGCAGCCCGCCATGAAGGTGATCGCAATTATTCCGGCTGCCGGACTGGGGACGCGCATGACCTCGGCTCCTGTTCTTAAGGGCAAGAAGCCCGGGGCGACCAAACAATTCACCGAACTGGGCGGCGTGCCGATTCTGATTCGTACTTTACGCCAATTCGCCTCCAGCCCAGAGGTCTTTGAAATTTATGTTGCTTTGCGAGTTAATGAAATCGAAGGATTCCGCGCCCGGCTGGAAAAAGAAGCCGAAAACGTTTTGCAGAAAAGCGTTCATCTAGTCGGGGGCGGGGATCACCGCCAGCAATCAGTAGCGAATGCGATGAATTCGGTTTCGGCTGCCGATGACGACATCGTCCTCGTGCACGATGCGGTTCGTCCATTCGTCACGGAAGAGATAATTCATGAAGTAATCCGCGCGGCGCAAAAATATGGAGCTGCGATTGCCGGACTGCCGGCGGTCGATACCGTTAAGCAAGTCGAACGCACAGCAGACGGCGCTTTGATCACAGCTACTTTGCCGCGGGAGCGAGTAGTGCTGGCGCAAACTCCGCAAGGCTTCCGGTACAACGTTCTAAAAAAAGCATTTGACGAGGCCGCAGCTGACGGCTTTACCGGAACCGATGAAGCTTCGCTGGTCGAGCGCTCTGGCCATCCGGTTGCGGTAGTCATGGGATCTCCGAGAAACATAAAAATAACTGCCCCAGCAGACATGGAGTTAGCGGAGTTCTTCCTGAAACGGTAAAGGCGGCCACGGATTGCACGGATTCTCACTGATCAAGTCGGGTAATCACAGTACGATTCACCGTATGGGCGCCGACGCAACATTCAAACACGGCGAGGTTACCGAGAAAATCATCGGCATCTTCTACGATGTTTACAATGAACTCGGTTACGGGTTTCTGGAATGCGTCTACGAGGAATCGTTGGAGATCGCGCTTAATCAGGCAGGAGTTAATGCGAATCGGCAGATATCTTTGCCGGTCTGGTTCCGCGGCCACAAGGTCGGCGAATTCCGGGCAGACCTGCTGGTCGAAAATTGCGTGCTGCTCGAATTGAAAGCTGCGCGATCGTTGGGTCCCGCTCGCGAAGCTCAGTTGTTGCATTACCTGAAGTCCACCGAGGTTGAAATTGGCATGTTGCTCAATTTCGGAACGCGACCCCAGTTCCGCAGAATCATCTTCGACAACGACCGAAAAAAGATTCGTGAAAATCCGTGCAAATCCGTGGCCGAGGTCCTCGTATGAGAATTGGCTTCGGCTGGGACTCTCACGAATTTAAAGCTGGAATTCCTCTGAAGATTGGGGGAGTACCTCTGGCTCATCCAAAGGGCTTGGGTGGGCACTCCGATGGCGACGTGCTGCTGCACGCGCTGACCGACGCCCTGCTCGGCGCCATGGCCGCGCCTGATATTGGTTCGTTGTTTCCGCCGTCCGACCCGAAGTGGAAAGGTGCCGACTCTGCGGTTTTCCTACGCGAGGCCTTGAAGCGAGTGCGAGCGGGAGGTTACTCCGTAGTCAATATGGACTCGACGCTTATTCTTGCCGCACCGAAGATCGGCCCGCATGCCGCTGCCATCCGCGAACACATGGCGGAATTGTTAGGTATACCCGCGGATTGCGTCGGCCTCAAAGCCAAAACACCTGAGGGTATGGGCACCGACAATGCAGCGATCGCAAATGTTGTAGTGTTGCTGGAGAAAAGCTAGCCGCGGATTTAGACGGATAACCATTTTAGGATTTTGATCCGCGTAAATCTGTGAAGATCTGCGACTGGTGTTAGACCGATTCGAGCTCTCGCTGTCTCACTCGCGCCGCATCAACCAGCGCCCGGAAAATCGCTCGCGACGCTTCATCCTCATCAACAGATCGCTCCGGATGCCACTGTACCGCCAGCACAAAGTGATCGGCAGACGTTCCTTCGAGCCCCTCGATAATTCCGTCTTGCGCAGACCGGGCGACCACGCGCAACCCCTGGCCGACTGAATCGGCTGACTGGTGATGACTGGAATTCACCGGAACTTTGGTCCGGTTAGGAGTTTCGTTTCCCAAGCCAATAATTCCAGCCAGCTTCGATTCCGGCTCGACATCGACGTTGTGCGCCACGGCCACGGTTCGTCCGGCAGCATGTTTGACTGGAGACTCAATGTGCTGGATCAGCGTCCCGCTGCGGTACACGTTCAGACTCTGCAAGCCATAGCAGATACCAAGAATCGGCTTACGCGCGTTGTATGCATCATCCAGAAGTATCCAGTCGACTATGTCGCGGCCGGAATCTGCCGCCGCGGTTTGGGGAGAGCGCTGCGCGTTGTACTTGGCCGGGTCAACGTCGGCTTTACTGCCGGGCAGCAGCACAGCGTCGCAGCTCTCGATCAACTTCATTATTTCGGCGGGTGATTGATCAAGAGGAATACGAACCGGCTCGCCTCCGGCGAATTCGACCGCCCGCTCGTATTGAGGGAGCGAACGCGCCGCATACTCTGGATCGCCAGAATGCGGAACCGGGATGGCAATACGCGGTGCCATAACGATTCGGTGCTTATTTGTTTTTCGGTGGTTTTCTCTTCTCGCGCTTTGGTGCGTTCTTATTTCCCATGAACACAGTTTCACACATACGCGTCTGCTTGGCTAGTTCATGGATTAATTCAGCTTCCGTTTGACGCTTCTCCGCAGCGCACGTTAGAATACTTAGGTTTGCCTGTACTTGCGGCTCTGTTCTGGAGCCGTCCGCAATCGTTGCCAAGAGGCCGACGCGGAAAGCAGCAAGCATAGAAATCATCAGTTCAGCAGGTCGCGCCAGTGTGCGATGAACGGTTTACATCGCGCTAAATCGGCGGGACCGGGACTGCAGGAGATAAGCATGTACGCGGTCATCCGCGCCGGTGGGAAGCAGTACCGGGTGGCGCCCGGCGACGTAATTCGGGTGGAGAGCCAGGGCACCGGCACCAACGGTCAAATTGAATTCAGCGATGTGCTGGCGGTTTCTGGCGGCGATGGCCAGATCGGCAAACCGCAGTCGGGGGCCCTTGTGACCGGCGATGTGGTCGAACAGGGCCGCGAAAAGAAAATCCTCGTCTTCCATTACAAACGTAAGAAGCAGTACAAAAAGCTGCGCGGACATCGTCAAAACTACACCGCCGTGCGCATCACCGAAATCGCCTTCGACGGACAGAAATTTACTGCTCCCGAAGTTCCCAAAAAAGTTGCCAAGCCCAAGAAGGCGGCCCCGGAAGGAACCGAAGAGGTCAAAGTAGAGGCCAAAACCCATAAGGCGCCGGCGAAGAAGAAAGCTCCAGCGAAGAAATCGGCGGCGAAAAAAGCTGCCCCGAAAAAGAAGAAGTAGTAAAACCGAGGGCGAGATGCCCTCGCGACAGCCGGCGGGACGCCGGCGCTACGGAAATCACTATGGCACATAAAAAAGGACAAGGCACTTCTAGAAACGGTCGCGACTCCAATGCACAACGGTTAGGCTTCAAGGCGTTCGGAGGACAATTGGTCCCTGGCGGCACAATCATCGTCCGGCAACGCGGAACAAAGGTAAAGCCAGGCCTGAACGTAGGGCGCGGCAAGGACGACACTCTATTTGCCAAAATCACTGGCCGGATTAAATTCATGGACCGAGGTCAGTCCGGCAAATATGTGATGGTTGAACCCATCGCTGCAGAGTAATTAAGATCTCGCGGGCGGGGGCGCCCGCGCCACACAGCCTCGCCTTCGGGCCGAGGCTTTTCTTATTTGTCAGCCAACGACCAACGACCGACGAACAATGTTCATCGATGAAGCTACAATCCGGGTGAAAGCTGGAGATGGAGGCAACGGCTGCCTCGCCTTCCGCCGGGAAAAATACGTGCCGCGTGGCGGTCCTTCTGGCGGCGACGGCGGCGATGGCGGCGATGTCATCATGGAATCGAGTGAGCGCCACAATACCCTGGTGCACTTCCGCTTCAATCCTGAATACAAGGCACAGCGCGGACGCCACGGCGAAGGGTCAAATTGCAAGGGTAAAGAAGGCGAAGACGTTTTGCTAAAAGTGCCAGTGGGCACAATCGTGTTCGACGCAGATACCGGCGAGAAAGTCCACGATTTTTCCAGCGCCGATGAACGTGTCGTGATCGCCCATGGCGGCCGCGGAGGCCGAGGCAACGCGCGCTTCGCCACGTCAACCCATCAGGCGCCTCGCGAGCATGAAGAAGGACGGCCCGGAGAAGAACGTGTCTTTCGTCTAGAACTCAAGCTGCTAGCTGATGTCGGATTGGTCGGGTATCCCAACGTTGGGAAGTCCACGCTGATCTCGCGTATTTCCGCTGCTCGGCCGAAGATTGCCGATTATCCCTTCACAACTTTGCAACCCAATCTCGGCGTCGTCGCAGTCGGAGAAGCAAAAGAGGAACGCAGTTTCGTTGTAGCGGACATTCCTGGACTCATCGAAGGTGCCCACACCGGATCAGGTTTAGGCACGCAATTCCTGCGGCACATCGAGCGTACGCGATTGCTGGTGCACCTGGTGGATGTCTCCGATGCAAGCGGCCGTCCTAATCCCGTGAAAGATCTTGAGGTCATCAGCGAAGAGCTTAAGAGCTTCGGCGCGGGCTTGGAGAATAAACCGCTGATCGTGGCCGCATCGAAGATCGATATTGCCAATAAAGAAAAGCTGGCGAAGTTGAAGCGCTATTGCAAGAAAAATAATCTGGAACTGTTTCCGATCTCCGCGGTCACCGGCAAAGGCATCGAGGAATTAAAGTACGCCATAGCGGAAAAGGTGGAAGAAGCGCGAGGAAATGTCGAGCCGTCGGTAGCCGGCTGATATTGGCCTCTATTTTCGGCAGTGCGTCATCTATTTACGCGGAACACCACGTCGCTCTGGAGTGTGCCGCTGGGCAGCGTCACCGTGACGAAACCGGTGGTCGCCCCTTTTGGTACGCTGGCCTTGATCTCAGTGTTGGATGTGACGGTGAAGTTTGCCACGGTGCTATTAAAACTGACGCCGGTCGCGCCCGTCAGATTGTTTCCCAGGATGATAACCTTTTTCCCCACCCCGGCGGAGATGGGTACCGTTTGCGCGAATGGGCCAAGCCCCATAGACAAGCTGAACACGGTGCCACAGCCGTCGGTGCAACCGCTGGTGCCGCCGAAAACAGTTGTCCCGTAGAAGGTCCCGTTGGTAGCTTGGGTCAGCCCCGTCGGGCCGGCGCCATCCGCGCAGTTGGTCTGGGAGCAAAAGCTGTAGAGCGTGGTTAGCTTGCCCGCTGCCGTGATTTGGAAGAGCGTGCCGCAGCCATAAGGACAGGTGCTAGAGCTGTTGGCTCCGCCATCGACAGTTGTCCCATAGAAGTTCCCATCGGTGCCTTGAACCAGCGACCCCGGATAGCGGCCGTCTGTGCACTCGCTGCCACCCTGAGAACAAAAAGTGTAAAGCGAGGTCAGCGTGCCCCGTCGCGTGATCTTGAAGACATTGCCAGGACCCGTGGTCCCGGTCGTCCCGCCGTACCTGGTTGTCCCATAGAAGTCCCCGTCAGGCGCCTGAAACATAGCCGCGGAGGGGTAATAGCCGTCAGTGCAGTTCTGTTGGGGACAAAAGTTGTAAATATCCGTCAGCGTGCCCCCGGTGGTGATTCTGAAGATGTCTCCACCTCCGTTCGCTGCCTCTTCCCATGTGCTCCCATAAAAGTTACCGTTCGGCGGCTTGCACCAGCCCTACATACGGCGTAGCGCCGTCAGGACAGTCGTTGGACCCAATGCAAAAACCGCGGAGCGTCGTGAGTCTGCCCTGCGCGGTAATCTTGAATACTGTCCCCCCTCCGTAGGGCCCGGCATTCGAGGTCACGCCGTAGAAATTGCCATTGGTGGCTTGAATTACCCCCGCCGCTGGAAAATCGCCGTCGGTGCAAGAGTTGCCCCCTTGGGAGCAAAAGCTGTATAGGGTTTTGTGCTTGCCTCCTGCGTTAATTTTGAAGACTGTGCCGGCGCCTACGCCTTCGGCGTACGTTCCCCCATAGTACGTTGTGCCGTAAAAATCTCCGTCTGTGGACAGAGTCAGACCCGCCAGCGGGTTGGAGCCGTCTGGGCACTTTTCGCCCCCTTTCGCGCAAAAGTTGTAAAAAGTGCTCAGAGTCCCCTCTGGGGTGACCTTGAAGATGGTGCCACAAAAACCATCTCTACATCCGGTGCTGCTACCACGAGGGGTTGTCCCATAGAAGTTTCCGTCGGTGCCTTGAATCAAAGACGCGTCGGGGTAGTATCCGGCAGAGTCGCCGAAACTCGCCAGGCTAGTGAAGGTCTGTGCGGAAACTGTAATCGCGGCGACCGCACAAAAAGCAAAAATGATACGGGCGATTCTTGATATTCCGAGACACCCCTCGCTAACCGGATTCCGTCTCTGCGCCGGCACGAAAGACAACCAAACATTTCGCGGTTTTGTCATTGGAATCTCCGCTCCGTTCACAAGCAGCGCCGATGATACACCCATCCCGCCGCTTCTCGACAGTGTGAAACAATTTTCACATGGAGGGCCAACAGTGCGAGATCCGCGATCCACAGAGACTTAGCGGGAGGAACTTCTACTCACGCCTCCGGCACATGCGCGCCGTGTTGAAAGTGGTACTGCAGAATCTTCGCAGCAAGGGCGGGGTTCACCGATGGCGCCTCGGCTTCCATAGTACGGACCACTTCACCGCGACATACGACCTCCGCAGCCGATAGGCCTGCGATTTCCGGAGGCAAAACCAGATTTATTTCCAATTGAATATTGGCTGGAAGCATCTCCTCCGCCCGAAATAACAGGCCCGACCGGCTGATATTTTCGGTAGTGCCGGCGCGCCAATCATTTTCTCCAAGCGGGCGATATTTTATCGGCAATTGAAGTTTGAAACGTTGCGCGCGGTACGGCGACAATTTCGCAACCGGTCGGCCAGCTTCGACCTGCATGGCTAAACGAGCGGACATTGATACCTCCTTGGGGAGTGGGGAGTCCAGCACTTCGCGTACTTTTGCTTTGAGCGTGAGCAGAGTGAACGGCTTCTGTAGCAGAGTAATTCCCTCGTCCAGCGTGCCGTTTTGTCCGATCGCGTTTTCGGTGTAACCCGACATATAAAGCACCCGCATTTCGGGCCGGCGCGGGGAAAGATGATTTGCGAGTTCGCGCCCGGTCATTCCCGGCATGACGACATCGGTCAGCAGCAAATGAATGGGGCCATTGTGAGCATTCGAAATTAGGATTGCGGTCGCGGGATCTCCGGCATCGATCACGGTGTATCCCTGAAGTTCCAGGTACTCGCGCGCGAGGCGCAGCACGGTAACCTCATCTTCGACCAACAAAACCGTTTCGCGCCCTTGCTGAACCTCTTTGGCTGCGACGATGGGTTTCGCCATAGTGGGCTCTCCGGTCTCGCTGACGCGAGGCAAGTAGACTTTGAAGCACGTCCCCTTGCCCGGCTCGCTTTGAGCCCAGATATAGCCGCCGCTTTGTTTGATAATGCCGTAGACCATGGAAAGGCCAAGACCAGTTCCCTTCGGCCCCTTGGTGCTGAAGAACGGTTCGAAGATGCGGCTTTGTGTTTCCGCATCCATTCCGACTCCAGTGTCACTGATGGAGAGCATCACGTACTCGCCCGGCTCGGCTGGCGGATGCAGCCGAGCATAGGTGTCATCGAGCGTGACATTGGCGGTTTCAATGGTCAGCTTGCCTCCGCGTGGCATAGCGTCGCGGGCATTCACCGCCAGATTCATAATTACTTGCTCAATCTGTCCGGGATCAGCTTTTGCTGCACCCAAGTCTGCGCCGGGAACCATTACAAGTTCGATATCTTCGCCAATCAAGCGAGTCAGCATCTTGAAGTTTTCAGTTACCACCGCATTCAGGTCGAGGACCTTGGGAGTCAGCATCTGTTTGCGACTGAAGGCAAGGAGTTGGCGAGTAAGTGCGGTAGCGCGATTGGCGGCGTTGGCAATCTCTTGAGCGGGCCCGCGGACGGCCGGGTCGGAACCAATGCGCTCGAGCAGAAACTCGCAATATCCCGAAATCACCATCAATAAATTGTTAAAGTCATGCGCGATTCCACCAGCGAGACGTCCGACCGCTTCCATTTTCTGAGCTTGACGAAGCTGTTGCTCGAGCGCTCGATGCTCAGTCACATCCTCAGCAAACAGTTCGAAGAACGTTGAATTACGTTCGTCGCGGATGGTTCTTCCCGAAAGCCGAACCGTGATGGGAATGCCGTCTTTGCGTACCCAATCGGCAATCAGGCCGTTGAAGCGGTGAGAGGCGCGAAAGTGGTCGGCGACCACGAACCACTGCTGCGTGTCGGCGTACAAATTCGCCAAGTTGCGGTCCACGAGTTCGGTGGGCGAAGCGTATCCCAGAATGCCGACCAGTGCAGGATTCGCGCTCAGTAGAATTCCATCCGAATCGCAGCGGCAAATTCCATACGGCGCATTAGTCACGAGGGAGCGAAAGTTGATTTCAGAGCGCCGCAAACCCTCCTGTGCGGAACGCAGCGCTGCATTGAACGAGCAAATTAACAGCGCCACGAAAACAAACAGTGTCAGATGTATTATTGCTTTGCGATATTCGGCGGGCGAGTGTTCTCCGGCGAGAGAAAAATAAGCGCTGACGGTGAGTGCAAAAGAGGTCGCAACCAGGCCCGGTTTCCAGCCTCCGTACCAGGCACTAACCATTATCGCGACGGCGAAAACAACCAGCCGGCTTTCGACTACGTCGGCCAGCATTAATGCCGGAATCAGAGCCAGAGTGATGCTGAGAACGGCGACGCCATACCGGAGGATGGGAGCCCGCGCCGGGGGAATGTAGCGTGCGCGAAGGAGGGGGAGCTTCAGTCGCATGCAAGTCAACTTTAGTTTCAAAATAGGAACTCCGCGAGTTACGGGAGTTCACTGTGGTTGCTAGTAGGTGGGCGCTGGCCTTGAGGACAACCACTGCCTCAACTGTTGGCCTGAATGTACAACAAGCCAGGCCTGTGAATTTCACGAGCGTGTAAAATTTTGGATTTCGAGAATCAAGAGTTACACGGGCAAAACACTCAACATGCCTGATTGTAAGACAAGATGAATATAGGACTCTTCGGCGGAACCTTCGATCCCATTCACCACGGACACACGGCTTTAGCCCGAGGAGCAAAAGAACGCTTCAATTTAGGCTGCATTCATTTTGTTCCGGCGCACATTCCGCCGCACAAGCAGCGGCACCCGGTAACTTCTTATTTCCATCGCTACGCTATGGTCGCGCTCGCGACCGCGAATCACAAGGCATTCCGGCCTTCGCTGCTGGAGGCGCCAGCCGAGGCCGCAGGAAATGAAATTAAAGGCAAGAAAGTAAAACCGGACCCCGGAGCCGGGGTGAATTACAGCATCGACACCGTTCGACGTTTGAAACAAACTCTAAAAAAAAGCGATCGGCTTTTCTTTCTTATTGGAATTGACGCATTCAAGGAAATTGCGGGATGGCGCGAAGCAGAAGCACTTTTCCACGAATGTGAATTCATCGTGGCCAGTCGCCCTGGATATTCCCTTGCTGATGTAGCCAATGCGCTGCCGGAAAAGCTTCGCCCGAAATCCGAAGTGACCAAGCCATTCGCCAAGCAAGCAGCGAAGGGCGATCTTGTACTGACAGGAGCGACCGTGCACCTTCTCGAAAATGTACATCAAAATATCTCGGCTACGGCGATTCGAGACGCAGTTGTCGCCAAACGGCCGCTGACAAAATTTGTCGACTCTGCGGTTGCTGACTACATCAAGAAAATGGGGTTGTATCAGACTCGGTAAATGCCGATGTTGGTTCTCAGTCGCTGGCCGTTGGCCCTTAGCCGTTGGCCCCCACGTGCTTGGAAAATATGTTTGCTTTGGAAAACGGCAATCCGGCCTGTGCACCGATGTTCTCAGTTAGAATGAAGACACCAACGACCAACGACGAGCGACCAACGACCAAGAATTCATGAAAAAAAGCGATCTGAAGCGACAAGTATCCGAGGCCATTACCGCTTGCCAGGAAAAGCAGGCGGAAGCAATTACGATTTTAGAACTGGAACAGGGATCCGGGGCATTTACCGATTATTTCGTAGTGTGCAGCGGCACCAACCCGCGACAGATCCAGGCCATTTGCGATGAGGTTGAGGAGCGGTTGGAGAAGGCTGGACAGCGTCCTACACACATCGAAGGCTACAAACAATCAGAATGGGTTCTGCTCGACTACGTGGATTTCGTCGTGCACGTGTTCTCCGAGAAAACACGCAAGTTTTATGATCTGGAACGGCTATGGAAATCGGCTAAGCGATTGGAACCGTCGGAGCTGGCAAAACCCAAACGAACCGCAACCCGAAGCGTCGCAAAAAAGCGTGCTTAGAAAACCAGCCACGGATTTTCACCAATGTCGCGGATAATGGTAAAAACTGATCCGCGTAAATCTGGGAAATGAACGTTAATTCAACTCCGCAGTGGGGAAATTCGTATCGCCTGATTGCTTCCGAAAAATGGAAGGCGAAATCAGCCGCCATGGGGCGCGACGTCACCGAGGCCCTGGTCGAGTACGCACATCCAAAACCGGGAATGAAGGTTCTGGATCTGGCGAGCGGTACCGGTGAACCGGCCATCAGCTTGGCCTCTCGCGTCCGGCCAGCAGGTCACGTTACTGCCCTCGATCTCAGTAGTGAGCTTTTGCAGATCGCCGCTGAACGAGCTCAACAACGAAAACTTACAAACTTCTCGATCCAGCAAGCGGACGCACACGAGCTGCCGTTCCCTCATCAAGCTTTCGATTTGGTGACGAGCCGCTTCGGCGTGATGTTTTTTCAAAATACTCAAAAGGCGCTGCGTGAAGTGCATCGCGTGCTTAAGCCTGGAGCGAGAACTTGTTTTCTGGCATGGGGACCGTTTGAGCAGCCATATTGGTCTAGCACTATGGGTGCAGTGGTAAAACACGTGGGCGGTCCCGTGCTTGTTCCCGGCGGAGCAGATCCTTTTAAATTTGGCGGGCCCGGAACTTTGTCGGCGGAGTTGCGCAAGGCAGGCTTCGCCGATGTTGAGGAGGAAACGAAATCGCTGCCGTGGACCTGGCCAGGGACAGCGGAAGAGGTTTGGGAGCAGGCACAGGCGGTGGCAACTCCCTTTCTTCCGTTACTGCAGCGGGTTCCAGCGGAGCGCCGGAATGAAATCGACCGCGAAGTGTTATCCGCAATTCAGCAATACGCAGGCGGCGACAGCATTAAATTTGGCGCCGTCGTAGTGCTGGCCTCGGGAACAAAAGGCTAAGGTAAATATTAATTAAGAAGTTCTAGCCGCGCCCCCGGCCCGCCAACACGATTCAACGCTCAACATCCCTTCAGAGCTGGCGTCCGGCGCGGATTCGGCTTTACTGCCAAACATGGCAGTTTGGAAGTCTGCCTGCTCCTTGTCATTCAACGTGCGCTGCACGCCTTTTTCAACAGCGAGAACATAGCCCCCAGCGCGGGAAATGCAGGCTACTGCGGACGTCACTGTCGCATGTTCGTGTTCACAACCCAGGAAGCAGCCGCTATCCGTCCAAGCGGAAAAATAATAGATCGAACTCATCAAATTCTCCGTCTCGACATGAGACGCCTTTTGAGCTCCATGTCTCATCTTTGATACAAGGTGGGAATCGGGCACTTCAAATGACGAAAGTGAAAGCTTCGCTATGCACTTTAGTAACAAAAAGCAAAATTGCTGTCGCACAGCATGTATAACGATCACTTGGGTCTGTTTTGATCTGAGACCACTACACTCGTACGCTTTCCTTCTTTGGCTGAGTGCATTTTTGAGGTTATACACATCGTGTGATTAAATCCCATTGTGAAGCTGCGGGTCGCATGGATCGGCAAAACCAGAGAACCTGCCATCCAGTCACTGACTGATGAATACTTGAAACGGTTGTCCCGTTATGCCGACACGCAAGGGATGGCAATGAAAGACGAGCTCGCGCTGTTGAAGCTCTGCAGTCGCGATGCGCGTCCCGTTAGACACACGCTGGTGCTGCTCGACAGCCGTGGTAAGCAGCTCTCGTCTGAGGAACTGGCAGTATTTCTGGGAAATTATTCCGAAAACAGTCCGTTATTGTTCGCGGTCGGCCCAGCTGACGGATTCACCGCGGAAGCTCGGCGGGAAGCGAAGCTCATACTCTCGCTTGGCAAAATGACGCTTGCGCATGAACTAGCCAGAGTAGTATTGCTCGAGCAACTTTATCGTGCTTTCACTATTTTGAAAGGACACCCTTATCATACCGGCCACTGAGAGTTAGAAAAGTCTGGTGTGTACCTTTGTGATGTTTCATTACTTAAGCTCGCAGTTTAGAGTGCATGAGTGTTCGTGACCAATTAGGAGCCCTCCCCCAATGAAAAATCCGGTCGAAGTGTTGCGCATGAAAGAGCAGGAGATGGTGCGAGTCAGACAGGAAATAGAAGCTCTGCGAATCACCGCCAAGTTGCTGGGAGAAGAAACTTCATCCTCCGGAACAGAGAAAACTGAATTACGGCCCGTGGTCAATATGCCTTAGCTGTCACCGTCGCGGTTTGCCGAGTCATCTGCACGGGCGTGGACGCCCGCGCCTACCCTTGCGTTTTCGAACCCCGCCGCACGCCTTGAACAGGTACAATCAATCATTCCCACATATGGACGACATTCGTCGCGGTCTGATCATCGTCAACACGGGACCGGGCAAGGGCAAAACCACAGCCGCCATGGGAACGGCGCTGAGAGCCGTGGGGCAGGGTATGCGGGTTCTCATGCTGCAGTTCCTCAAAGGCTCGTGGCACTACGGCGAACTGGACGCGGTGCAGGCCTTCGGTGACAAGTTCATCATGAAGCAAATGGGCCGCGGCTTCGTGAAAGTGGGCGCTGAGAAACCTGATCCCGAAGACGTTAGGATGGTGGAAGAAGCCTGGGCCGAGGCGGAACGCGCGATCGCTTCTGGCAGTTGGGATTTGGTCATCCTTGACGAAATTAACTATGCGATCAGTTACGGTATGCTCGATCCCGAGAAAGTGGCCGCGAGCCTGAAAAAGAAGCCCGAGATGGTTCATGTTATCTTGACCGGCAGGAACGCGCACCCGGCAATTGTCGAACTGGCTGACACCGTAACCGAAATGCGCCAGGTAAAACACGCTTATGAAAAGGGTGTGATGGCGCAGAGAGGAATCGAGTACTAAAAGTTTCAATTGCCAATTTCCGATTGTTAATTGAAGCCCATCGGACAATCGGCAATCGTCAATGGGAAATTGACAATCATCTATGCCTTGGTTCAAGCGACAATCCGGAGAACTGGATGCCACCGGCGAGAAGAAAGTCCGCACCGAGGGGCTGTGGGTAAAGTGTGAGCATTGCCGGCAGATCATCTGGAAAAAAGATCTGGAAGAGAACATGAATGTTTGTCCCAAGTGCGACAAGCATTTTCGCATCGACGCTCGCACCCGTCTGTCGCAGCTTTTAGACGAAAATCAGTACGAGATTTTCGATGGCAACCTGGTCTCGACCGACCCGTTGAAATTTGTCGATCTGAAACCTTATTCGTCGCGTCTGCAGCAGGCACAATCTGAAACCGGATTGAACGATGCCGTTATCAATGCGCGGGGCAAGCTAGATGGACGCCCGGTTGTTGTCAGCGCGATGGAATATTCATTTATCGGCGGAAGTATGGGCGCTGTCGTGGGAGAGATGATTACCCGAGCTATCGAGCAGGCTACAGACAGCAAGGCTCCTCTTATTATCGTTTCCGCTTCGGGCGGCGCGCGCATGATGGAAGGGGTTGTCAGCCTGATGCAGCTGGCCAAGATCTCGGCGGCGTTAGCGCGATTAGATGAATCCCACGTGCCATACATTTCTGTTTTGACCGATCCCACCACCGGCGGCGTTACCGCTTCGTTTGCAATGCTTGGTGACTTGAACATTGCCGAGCCAGGTGCCTTGATCGGATTCGCCGGGCCCCGCGTGATCGAGCAAACCATCCGCCAAAAGCTGCCTCAGGGTTTTCAACGGAGTGAATTCCTGTTGGAGCACGGCATGCTAGACGCGGTCGTACCCCGCAAGCAGTTGAAGGCGTACATCGGACGTGCGCTGGAATTCATGGCTGCAGCGTAAAGCTGTCAGCTCTCAGCCAGCAGCTCTCAGCCAGCGATTCGTGCCATTCAAGTTGTTTGCCCCCCATTTAGCTGCCAGGCAGTAGCCAATTCCTAAATCCTAGCCGCACACTGATAATCTAAAAGCTGATAGCTTCCTATGTCCTATCAAACCGCGGTGGCAAGCATGTACGCGCTGGGCCATGAACTGGCCAACACACCCTCGCACAAATTTGATTTGGCGCATATGCGCGTACTGCTGGCAGCTTTGAATAATCCCGAAAGAAAGTTCCCTGCTGTTTTAATTGCGGGAACTAATGGCAAGGGCTCGACGGCCGCTACGCTCGCTTCCATTCTCCAAGCCTCCGGCCTGCGGACTGGCCTTTACACCTCGCCTCATTTATTAAGAATCAATGAACGCATTCGCATCAATGGCGGTGAAATCAGCGACGATGATTTCGCCTTGCTGCACGGAGTAGTGGCGCGAACGGCACAGCGTTTGGTTGAAGAAAACGAGTTGCCATGGCATCCGAGTTTTTTCGAGATGCTGACCGCGATTGCGTTTGAATATTTCGCGCAAAACAAAGTAGAGATGGCGGTGTTGGAAGTAGGTATGGGCGGCCGGTTGGATGCAACCAACGTCGTCGAGCCGCGCGTCAGCGTGATTACCGACATTTCGCTCGATCACCAGAAATTCCTGGGCAACATCGTGACCGAGATCGCGCGCGAAAAAGCAGGAATTATCCGGCCCGGAGGCGTTGTGGTTACCCTGCCGCAACAGCCCCAGGCGAACGACGTAATTGGAGATACCATTCTGGAATTGGGTGCGCAGGGGGTAAGCGCAGTTCCGTATGTTCCGCCGGTCTCGCCCAATAGTCCCGAGCACACCGGTGCGACGGACGCAAGACCGATTTCAACTTATCCGCTTCAGGTACTGGGACAACAAATTTTAGTAGAGAGCCCTCTAGTCGGACGGCATCAGTTGCGGAACTTAGCATTGGCTATCGCGACAGCAGAAGTGCTCAGTCACCAGGGATTGCCTATTACTCCACAAACCATCGAACAGGGCATTAGCCAAACTTATTGGCCCGGGCGTTTCCAGGTGCTTCCAGCTGATCGCGGCGCCCCCGAATACGTCTTCGATGTGGCGCATAATCCCGCAGGTGCGTGGGCATTGCGATCGGCGCTTTCCACTTGCTATGAAGACCGTCCGATGACGTTCGTTTTTGGAGCCATGCGGGACAAAGCCATAGGGGAAATGGCTGAAATTCTCTTCCCTCTTGCCTCACAAGTCATTGCCACGAAGGCCGATAATCCCCGCTCGGCCACGCCAGATGAGATTCGAGAGGCAGCCACGCGCACCGCAACCGACATCGAAGATGCAGAGGATGTAGCCTCGGCATTGGCTCGGGCTCGTTCCCTGGCTGGTTCCAGCGGCATAGTAGTTGTAACCGGTTCGATATACATTGTAGGAGAGGCCATGCGCGCCCTGGGCGTGAAGGTTTGAGTCGCAAATGCAGGACTTGACTACATCAGTCGGAGAGGAGTCGCGATCAAGTGCCCCGCTGTCCGTGGATGTGTCTTCAGGCGGCATCAGACTCGCGGCGAAGGACGGCGCTTCTACTCCCACTGTGCCAATCAGAAAACACGGCTGGCTCAGTCTGCTGCGGTCCTATTTCATCTTCGATCCCCTGATCTGGTTTTACACCGTCGTGCTCGGGATTGTTTCCGTTCCGGTATCTCTTTTCGGCGAGAAGAGTCGCATCCTACATCGTTTCGCAAGTTTCTGGTCCTGGCTGATCATGAAGACGATTCTGTCGCCAGTCACGGTTACGGGCCTCGAAAAGATCGACACGTCGAAGCCGCATGTTTACGCCGTGACACATGCCTCCGCGCTCGACATTCCGGTGCTCTACGTTTATTTGCCATTTCAATTCAGAATCCTGTTCAAGAAAGAACTGCTGTCGTATCCGATTATCGGATGGCACTTGAGACGCTCAGGGCAAGTTTGCATTAATCAACAGAAACCGACGCAATCCATTGCTCACATCCGCTCGGCGGTGAAGAGCTTGCAAAGTGGAATGCCGCTGGTGATTTTCCCCGAAGGTGGCCGAACGCCGGATGGTGAAATCAAACCGTTCATGCCGGGTGCATTTTATCTGGCAATCAAAGCACAAGCGGATATCGTTCCCATCGCGCTAGTGGGAACTTACGAATTGCTGCCTATGAACACTTACCATATCAAGTCTCGTCCGCTGGAAATACGAGTGGGCGAAACAATTTCGACCGCCGGATATTCGCTGCGCGAAATGGAGACGCTTTCTGCGAAGGTTCACCAGGCGATGGAAACTCTGTACTACGGAGGCAATGCTCACATTGGCGCGGACGCCCCCGTCCCGACGGAGCGAACCTCGCCTTAGTCTGGTCTTCTGTAAACTGCCGGCCGGCCGACGAGGGCTTTCGCCCACGCACAAAGCACATGGACAAATGGACGTCAGGAGCAGCTTACGACCAGTGGATGGGGCGCTGGAGCCAGTTGCTGGCGCGTGACTTCTTGAGCTGGCTGGCGCCGTCGTCCAATCTGCATTGGCTCGATGTTGGTTGCGGAAGCGGGATCCTCTCCGAAGCGATCGTTCAGCGATTCGCGCCCGCTCGAGTTAACGGTCTAGACGCATCTCCTCAGCAGATTGAATTCGCCCGCGCACACCGCGCCAGCCCCGCTACTACTTTCGAAACCGGGAACGCGATGGCTCTTCCCTTCGCTGATGCCAGCTTCGACATTGCCGTTTGCGGGCTAGGATTGAATTTCATTCCCCAACCTGAACTTGCTGTACAGGAAATGCGTCGCGTCACGGTTCCAGACGGTGTTATCGCTGTCTACGTTTGGGATTACGCCGAGGGGGCGCGCTTTCTGCGCACATTCTGGGACGTGGCCGCGGCGGTCGACCCTGAAGCGTCGGCCTACGATCAGGCCCATCGCTTCCCCATGTGCAATCCCGATTCGCTGAGCAAGCTATTCGAGAGCGCTTCTCTGCATGACGTAGCGGTATGTGCGCTCGACATCACAACCCGGTTCGAAAGTTTCGATGACTATTGGCAACCATTCCTCACCGGACAAGGTTCTGCTCCCAACTATCTTGCCAGCCGCGATGAGACTATTCGCAGCGCGATTCGAGAGCGGCTGCGCGATTTGATTCCTACCGATTCCAGCGGTGCGATCGAATTGCCGGCCCGTGCGTGGGCTGTGCGCGGCGTCATTAGCCGATCCTCGCGCTAACTGAACCTGACAATTTCCGTCCACTCATTCATAATGCTGAACCGGAGGCTGTGAATGAAACTTCGCATCATACTATCTTTGTCACTATTCCTAATCGTAATCGGAGCTCAAGCCGCTTCGAAACCAACGGTGGCCGATGCTGAACAGTTCATGAACCAGGCCGAGGCACGCCTCAATGACATCGAGGTCAAAGCGGCACGAGCCAGTTGGGTGCAGGAAAACTTCATCACGGACGACACCGAAGCCTTGTCCGCCGATGGCCAGGATCAACTCACGGCAGCGACCACGGAGTTGATAGAGCAGGCCAAGCGTTTTGACGGCCTTCAGCTTCCGCCGGAACTTGCCCGCAAGTTCATGCTGCTGCGCCTCTCGTTGACTGCGCCAGCTCCGAAAGATCCGGCGCTACGAAAAGAAATGACGCAGATTGGCGCCTCGCTCGACGCCGATTACGGCAAAGGCAAGTATTGCCGCATCGCGGATGATTGCCTCGACATCACCGCCATCGAAAACATTATGGGAGACAGCCGGGATCCCAACGAGCTTAAAGATGTCTGGCTGGGATGGCACAAAGTCGGCGCACCGATGCGCGAGCGCTATGCGCGCTTTGTTCAGCTTTCAAATCAGGGCGCACGGGAACTCGGGTTTAAGGACACAGGAGCGCTTTGGCGCGCCGGCTACGACATGCCTCCCGACCAGTTCGGCGCAGAAATAGAACGCCTTTGGCAACAAGTCCGTCCGCTTTATCTTTCTTTGCATACTTATGTTCGAGCCCAGTTGGTGAAAAAATATGGGCCGCAAATAGCTTCTCCGGATGGTCCCATCCCCGCGCATTTGCTCGGTAATCCGTGGGCGCAGGAGTGGGGAAATGTCTTCCCTATTCTGGGTCTGCCGGAAAATAGCAGCGGCTACGACCTCACTCAGCTTTTGCAAGCGCGACACCTCGATGCCAAAGGCATGGTGCGCTACGGCGAAGGTTTCTACAAGTCACTGGGCTTTGCTCCTTTGCCCGAAACTTTTTGGGTGCGGTCGCTTTTAACCAAGCCTCGCGATCGCGACGTCGTCTGTCACGCCAGCGCCTGGGACATTGATAACTTTGACGACCTGCGGGTGAAGATGTGCATCCAGATTCGCGACGTTGACTTCGTCACCATCCACCACGAACTTGGCCACAACATGTACCAGCGTGCTTACGAGAATCAGCCGTTCCTGTTCAAGGGCGGGGCAAATGACGGGTTTCACGAAGCAATTGGAGACACCATTGCGCTGGCGATCACGCCGGAGTATTTGCGCACGCTTGGATTGTTGGATAAGGTGCCGTCCGCCGACAGCGATATTCCATTGTTGCTCAAGCAGGCTCTCGACAAAGTTGCGTTTCTGCCCTTCGGCTTGATGATTGATCAGTGGCGTTGGGAAGTATTCTCCGGCGAAGTGACTCCCGGCGATTACAACAAAGCATGGTGGGATCTTCGGCTGAAGTATCAGGGCGTCGCGCCGCCGGTGGCGCGCAGCGAAGCGGATTTCGATCCTGGAGCGAAGTATCACGTTCCCGCCAACGTGCCGTACACGCGATATTTCCTTGCGCGGATTCTGCAGTTCCAGTTCTATCGCGCCCTGTGCCAGGCGTCGGGATACACAGGCCCGCTGAACCGCTGCACCTTCTATGGATCAAAAGAAGCAGGTGCGAAATTTAACAAAATGTTGGCAATGGGTCAGAGCAAACCCTGGCCTGACGCGTTGGATGTTTTGACCGGACAACGCCAGATAGACGGCGGTGCACTGCTCGAATACTTCGCGCCTCTGCAGAAATGGCTCGATGAGCAGAACAAAGGACAGAAAGTAGGCTGGTAAAAGATCGCGTAGCGGCGGGGGCGCGCCTTGTAATCTTTGGAATCGCCGATGAGATGGATGAGCGTGTACTCCCAATTCCGGGAAAGGCGTTGTTCGTGCTATGCCTGTGGCGGCTGAATGTAATAAGGGCCGCACTCAGGTGTACCGTCTTCATCGTGCCCCTTGCCAGCGTTGTCGAATTGCAACAGTTCATCAAGCGTTTGTACTTCAACACCCTTTGCCGTAACTTTAACCACGTTACCCAAGTTGCTGTAAATTCCGCTTGCTAGAATAACTTCCTGATCAACCCTCAGCGTTTGCGTATCCATTTGGCTCCTGATTCGCATGATGCGAGCAGCGTCGAAACGTTTACTATAGCGATATCGTCGCCCTATTCCACCGGGCGTTCCAGCACCACCGGCGGAGTTTTCTTCGGCTCCCCGTTCGGGATTGCGGTCGCGGCGGTCAGAACTACGGCAGGCCGCGGCTCCGTACGGGCCATGCGCTCATCCCACTTGCCGAAGATCATTTTGCCCGCCGTGGTTTGCAGAACCGAGGTGACAGAGATGTCGATGGTCTTGCCAATCATTTTGCGCGCGTTGTCTACGACTACCATGGTGCCGTCGTCCAAATAGGCGACGCCCTGGTTGTATTCCTTGCCTTCTTTCAGGATGAAGACTTTCATAGTCTCGCCGGGCAGCACGATCGGCTTCAACGAATTCGCCAATTCGTTGATGTTGAGCACCGCAACGCCCTGCAATTGCGCCACTTTATTGAGATTGAAATCGTTAGTGATAATTTTGCCCTCGTAAAGCTTGGCCAGTTCAATCAGTTTGAGGTCGACTTCGCGGACCGCGGGAAAATCATCTTCCACGATCTGTATTTGCACCGAAGCAATCTTCTGCAGGCGCTGCAGAATGTCGAGGCCACGCCGCCCGCGATTGCGTTTAAGCGAATCCGCGGAATCGGCCACCAATTGCAGCTCGCGCAAAACGAATTGCGGAGCTACTATCACCCCGTCAAGGAAGCCAGTCTCGGCGATGTCGGCGATGCGTCCATCAATAATGACGCTCGTATCCAGAATTTTGAAACTCTTACGGGATTGTTTCTCGCCTCCGAAAATCCCTCCGAGCGCGGCCAGATTAAGCAGATCGCCCTTGTTGGCGCCGACAATCAAGCCGACGTACGCCATGAGAAGCATAACCATGATCTGCAGGAAGCTCTGAGTATGCCCTGCGGGAATGCTGTTGCGGATCACCAGGGCGAACAGGTAAGCGCCAAAAATGCCTAGCACGCTGCCAATCGCAGCTCCGATCAGACGCTTCAAGCTAACCAGGCGCAATCGCCACTCGAAGGTAACGACGGCAATGCCCAGCAGTGCGCCTACTCCGGCATCTAACTTAGGAGAAAGACCAAAAGGTTGAATAAGGTAGCAAGTAACAGCAACGAAAACCACAAACAACAGACGGACCATTATTAAGTCCACGTACGTTCCTCCTCAGAACCCACGGCCAGATGGTGTTCCGCACTCGCCGCCGACTGCCAAATATATTGCGGCCAGTGATCTATATGCGGAGCCTATGAAAGAGACGGGGGTATAAACCGCTCCGCTGATGTCCAAAAATTAGACAGCAACCAAGATACAGATATTCCAAGGAAGTATATACCTAGGCAGACGCGGCGGCGATTACCCAAGTCACAGGCTCCGGTGAGGTAGCAGGACCGATTTAGGCCTGCGATAGACTGATTCGTATGAGAGCAGTTGTCATCACTCGCTTAGGAGGACCGGAAGTCCTCGAGGTGGGAGAGGTTCCTAATCCAGTCCCCGGTCCCGGACACGAATTGGTTCGTGTGGAGACCGCCGGCCTGAATTTCGCGGACATCATGACCGCCCAGGGAGGATACCCTGGCGCGCCCAAAGCTCCGCTCGTGGCCGGCCGGGAGTTCTACGGCACAAAGGAAAGCGACGGTCGCCGGGTAATGGGCTATGCGCAGTGGGGAGCGTTCGCCGAGCTCGTTGCCGCCCGATCCGAACTGTTGTGGCCTGTCCCCAACGGTTGGACCACGGAAGAAGGCGCTGCGTTCCCGGTCAATTACTTCACGGCATACTTCGCCTTCTGGAAGGCGGGATTCATTGGCGAGCGGAATCCGATTGCCGGCGGTACTCAAAGTGTATTGATCCACGCCGTAGCCGGAGGCGTGGGAACAGCAGCCGTCCAGATTGGAAAACTGCTTGGCGTCGAAATGTACGGGACTTCTTCTTCAGACGAAAAGCTCAAGCGAGTGAAAGAGCTCGGCTTGCAACACGAGATCAATTACAAGCAGCGCGATTACGAAGAGGCAATCAAAGACCTGACTCACGGCGACGGTGTCGATGCCGTATTCGAAATGTTGGGCGGCGAGCATACGGCCAAAAGCGTTCGCTGCCTGAGTGATTTCGGCCGGGCGATCGTGTATGGAAGCGCCACCGGGAAAAAACCGGAATTAGATACCAGAACGCTCTATGCCAAGGGCACAAGCGTGCACGGCTTGTGGTTGACGTATCTTTCCGCCAAGACAGAACTCATGAGCCAGGCATGGAAACAACTTTCCAGTTGGACGTCGCAAGGCCACCTGCATCCAGTAATCGGACATGTGCTGCCGATGGAGAAGGCCAGCGAGGCTTACCGATTGTTGTCCGAAGGAAAAAACTTTGGGAAAGTGGTTCTGAAAATCAGTTGACCGCAGAGACAGAGAAGAGGTCAAACAAGTTTCTCTGTGCTTTGTGTCTCCGTGACGAATCCTTTTGATAACGTTGTGTGAATTTTTGTGAACACTCGTAAATTCTTTGCGCTCAACAGAACATACGAGAGCTGTGGCGATTTCCCGCACATGATCGTTTGCTAACGACACTGCTCATCAAGCGTCCAAGTTTGTAATTGCAATCTGAAACTACTGGGAACTTTGAAACATCGAAGAACGTATATTCACACGGTGAGGTGAAAAGCGCGCGGGTGAGTTGCTCATCCAGAGTGCAAAAACAATTCAGGGGTTAAGGGACTGGCTCATTCTCGGTTTGGCGGCCCAGGTGAGCGCAATCCCTGCAGCAGACAGCCCGCGGTCTTGCGGCCACGCGCTTTCTCCTTAACCCCGCTGCAGCATTGTAAGGCTTTCACGGCGAAAAAATGCAAGTTTTTCGTGGAAGCCAGTCCAGGCCGCCAAAACCGGTTCCCGACGCTTTCGGGAAAGAAAAAGGAGCTTATGAAATTCGTAAAGTTTTCCAAAGGTTTGCTGCTGGGACTGGCTTTGCTGCTGGCAACGAGCGCATTAGCAGCCTCTAACAAGGGTTCATTGGAAGTTGTAGATCCTGTCACTGTAAGTGGCAAACAATTGAGGCCTGGTGATTACTCGGTGAAATGGGATGGCAGTGGCCCCAACGTTGAGTTGAGCATCATGCAAGGAAAGAAGGTTGTAGCCACAACTCCAGCTCGGCTTATCGATCTGAATCAAACTCCAAACAGCAACTCTGCCGTAGTGAAAACCAATGACGACGGCAGTAAGTCGCTGTCTGAAATTCACTTTGGCGGCAAGAAGTATGCACTTGCAATCGGACAGGAAACGGCAAGTATGGATGGCAGCAGCGGTAACAGCAAGTAAAGTTGATCGGGGTGAGAAGAAAAAGGGGAGCGTTAAGCTCCCCTTTTCTCGTTACGTTGCGATTTTCCTAAAGCCGAAAGCTTGAGGGCCCCTTCAGTACTTCGGCATCCTCGGATCGACGCGATCTGCCCAGGCCAGTATTCCGCCGGCGAGGTTGTGGACCTTCTTGAATCCTGCCTGTTGCAGAAAAGCAACGGCCTTTGCACTGCGCACTCCGGAGCGGCAGTGGGCAACGATTTCGCGGCTGGAATCGAGTTCGTTTACCCTCTTGGGTAGATCGCCTAGCGGGATGAGATGGCCGTTGATGTTACAGATTTGATATTCGTGCGGCTCGCGCACGTCGAGGACGAAAAGATCATCGCCCGCGTCCAGACGACGCTTCAGTTCTTCTACCTGCATCTCGGGAATGCCTGCTTCCACTGGTTTCTCCTCGCGTTTTTCTTCACCGCGGATCCCGCAAAACTCGTTGTAGTCTATCAGTTTTGTGATGGTGCGATGCGTCCCGCAGGCCGGGCAATCGGGATTCTTGCGCAGCTTGAGCTCGCGAAACTTCATGCCCAGCGCGTCAATCAGCAGCAAGCGTCCAATCAGTGGATCGCCTTTCCCAAGGATCAGCTTGATGACTTCCGTCGCCTGAATCACGCCAACGAGACCGGGCAAGATCCCCAACACTCCACCTTCCGCGCAGGAGGGAACCAATCCCGGCGGCGGCGGATCAGAGTACAAACAGCGATAGCAAGGACCGTCCTTCGTCGCGAAAACGCTAGCCTGCCCTTCAAAGCGGAAAATCGAACCGTAAACATTGGGCTTGCCGGTAAGGACGCAAGCGTCGTTCACAAGATAGCGCGTAGGAAAGTTGTCAGTGCCATCGGCGATGATGTCGAAGTCGCGAAAGAGTTCGAGGGCATTTTCACTGGTGAGGCGGGTTTCGAACTTCCGGAGATTAAGAAACGGATTAATCGCTTTCAGCTTTTCCGCCGCTGAGTCGAGTTTCTTGCGTCCTACATCGGCAGTGCTATGAATAATCTGCCTTTGCAAATTTGTATAATCCACCACGTCGAAGTCCACGATTCCAAGCGTGCCCACGCCCGCGGCCCCCAGGTAAAGCGCCAGTGGCGACCCTAGCCCGCCGGCCCCTATGCACAGCACGCGCGCCGCTTTGAGCTTCTGCTGACCTTCCATACCCACCTCGGGCATGATCAGGTGGCGCGAGTAGCGCAAAATCTCATCATTGGTAAGAGCAGAGGCGTCAGGTTTGGTTTCACTCGGTTTGACTTCTGTAATGGTAGCCATAAAACCCTCGGTTCAAATTTTTGATGGTGGATATTTACGAAATGAATAGCTAGAAACAACAACAGAGCGGACAACAACGAGCGCTGTGGCGGCGCATTCGGAGAGTGGTTTGTCCGTCGTTCACGAGTTCACCGGCCTCCGGCAATCGAAGGCACAATCGAAATAGTATCACCGTCTTTGACCGCGGTGGCTTCTTTTTGCAGATAGCGGACATCTTCGTCATTTAAATAGACATTCACAAAAGAGCGCAGTTTCTGGTCGTCCGTGTAGAGATGCCGCCGCAGTTCAGGGTGCTTGGAAACCAATCCGGACAAGGCCTCGGCCACAGTTCCGGCTTTGACCTCGACCGTTGGCTGCTTTCCGGCATATTGGCGTAAGGGTGTGGGAATCTGAATTTTCGTCATCATGTAGAAGTGATGCCCAAAGAGCTTCGCGAGATTCAGCAAGCTCGTGTGGCACAGGTCGTGTGTAGGGCGGACATTCCTGTCCGCCGCTTTTTGACTCTTGGGTGTGGCTCTGTAATATCTGATCAAAAAAAGTCTGAGTCAAAAAAGGTTTACGCGCAGTCCGGACAGGAATGTCCGTCCCACACAGATTCAAATCACCTCGACTATCTCGTCAATCAGCTTTTTGTCTGCCTCATCGCTACCTGAAAGCTCGAACGAATTCGTCACTGCCGCCTTCCCTTCCTCGACGCTGGTAATCACGTATGAACAGCCGAGCCAGTGAGCTTCGGCGAGATCAGTCGTCGACCAGCGTGCTGGGTGATCGGGATGCGAGTGGTAAAAGCCGACAATATCTTCCCCGCGCTCGCGTCCCTGCCGCTGAATGCGAATCAGTTCTCGCGGATCAATGTGATAGCGGTTCTGCGGAGAGTCTGTGCGCGTGTTGCCACAGCGTGCGATCGAGCTTACGCTGCGCGCGTCCCCATCCATCTGTCCGAGCAAGACTCCGCAGCATTCATACGGGTAGGTCTCCTCGCCATGCTGCCGAATCGCGTCAAAGTCAGTCCTGCCAATTCTCAACATAGGACTTTAACAACAGAGTCACAGACACACAAAATCTTTTTTGTTTTCCTCTGTGACTCTGTGTCTCTGTAGTGAAGCTTAACCTTCCTGCCAGAACCTCTCGCTTAGATATTTGTCGCCGGAGTCGCAGAGAATAGTCACGAAAACCGCGTGTTCGTTTTTCTTCAACTGCCGCGCCAATTGCAGGCAGCCTACTACGGCTGCCGCCGCGGATATTCCTACCAGCAAACCTTCCTCACGAGCCAGACGCTTGGCCATCGCGTACGCGTCTTCGGTGGAGATGCCCAAGTCAGCATCAGCCAGCGACGGATCATAGATTCTCGGGACGATGGCGGTGGCCATATACTTCGCGCCTTCGATTCCGTGGAATGCCGAATCCGGCTGCAACGAAATGCAGCGGATGCTAGGATTCAATTCCTTTAATCGCCGCGTCACGCCCATGAAAGTTCCACTTGTACCTAGCATCGATACGAAGTGAGTAATGCGTCCTTCGGTTTGTTCCCAGATTTCGCTGGCTGTTCCGTGATAATGCGCTTGCCAATTGGCGTCGTTTGAATATTGGTCCGCGTAGTAATAAAGGTCGGCATGCTTGGCTGCCAGTTCGCGAGCCACCCGAATCGCGCCATCTGAGCCGTCCGCGGGGTCGGTGTAGATAATGTTGGCGCCGTATGCGTGCAGAATGCGCTTGCGTTCGACTGAGACATTCTCCGGCATGCACAGCGTAACCGGAAACCCCTGCGCGGCGCCCAGCATTGCATAAGCAATGCCAGTATTCCCGCTGGTCGAATCGAGCAGAATTTTACCGGATGTTAACTTGCCGCTGGCCTGCGCATGCGCCACGATATTGGCGGCGGCGCGGTCTTTCACCGAGCCTCCAGGATTGAGCCACTCGGCTTTGCCGAGAATTTCGACTCCAGGCAAATCACGGGCGACGCGCTCGAGGCGAAGCAATGGAGTATTGCCAATGCGATCCAAAGTTCGCTGCCCCAGACCGGGCTTACGCGGCGGATCATTTTCGCCCGTATGCTCACCAGAGCTGGATGTTTCCGCAGTATTTCGATACACACTATGCATAATGAAACTATAAGAGACGTGACCTAGGTAATGTCCCGTACGACCGAAATTAGGAACTAAAAACTGTTGATTAGATTATAAGAGAGGTACTTGGTTGCATCGAAGATGCTGAACAACGTACCTTTTTCAAGCAGCCGCATCTAACCTAAGGCGAGAACGAAGGACAAAATGGTATCAAAAGTAGAAGAACGGACTTATGAAGAGGTGCTGAATTGGCTTCGCGACCACGGCTTTGATCTGATCGAGGCGCCGGGCACGCAGGGGCGAGTATTCGTGAAAAAATACAACGTATCAGCCGCGATCCAAAAAGACGGCGACGACCACGTTAAAATTTTCGCCTATCCCGGTTATCTGATTGGCGGCGAGATTTCGAAGTTGGTGAACAAGGGATACCAGCAGTTTCTGAAAACTTCGAAGACGGAAGTTCCCGCCACTGCCGACCATTTGAAGGCACTACAGCAATTCACCGAGGAATTGAAGGAAGGCTTAGGTCTTCCATCCCTGTACAACGAATCGCTTGGCACCGTCAGCGAGTCTTATCACTACGACCGCATTGAGAATCGCGACAAGCCAGCCGAAACCAGGCCCAAGCGTCCTTGGGAAAAAGCTGGAGTTATCGCTGCCGCGGCGAAAAAGGGCCGAGCGTAACCGCCGCGATCCTGGCGCTCATCCCACAACCTCAGGCAAAGCCTTGCCTCACGCGTGTCCCTTTATTTATTTCAATTGCTGGAGCTTCGATGACGCTAACTGCCCGGCTTCGGTGGCGGGATTTTCTTTTTGGATGGTCTCGTAGATTCGTTTAGCTTCGAGTGGCTGATTGTCGGAGGAATACGTGGCGGCCAATTCCATTTGCGCAGCCGTCTTGCCTACCGTGGTCGTGGGCTTCGCAGCCAGTTCCTTGTAAAGTTCGATCGCTTGTTTGTTACGTCCGGTGTTGCGATAAACCGATGCCAGTGCCATTTTCGCCAGCGCGGCCACATCGCTGCTGGCCGAAGAAATCACCTTCTGAAATTCGCGTTCAGCAGATGAGTTATCGCCAAGATCAGCAGATGTCAGACCAAGGAAATAATGGGCGAATTCAGCTGCATGGGTGTGCGGATATCTGTCGACGATGGCCTGAAATTGTTTGTGAGCAGTAGTCGCACGCTCAGCCACACTGGCGAAACTGGGTGCCTCGGGCTGCGCGGGCATGTTAGGAGGACGCACCGGCGTATTCAGAGTGCGCACGGCCACGCTCATATCGAGGCTGGCCTTCTGATCCTGCTGGCCTAAGTAGTACCAGGCTCCGACGGCAATGCCAATAACAGCCAGCACCACTAACGCAGCGACCACCAGCGTGTTTTTGTGTTCGACCGACCAGTGCGCGGTTCTCTCAGCCGCGTCGATGGTGACCCGGCTGAACCGGTCCTGTTTTAATTGATGGCGGGTTTCTGCGCGCACGAACTTCCCTTCTGAATGTAACGGCGTGGGATTGACAGTCTTTGAGTTTAACAGGCGAAAATCAGCAGCGTCAAAGGGTTGCTATCCGCCGGTCACCTTGGCTTACGATGATGTCTCGTAGATTTAGTGGCTTCTCAGGCGGATTAGCCCAACAACGATGCTTATTACCTTTTCCACTGCCCGTACAAATAAAACGACTACAACATCTCCCGAGAAGAGATAAAGCGCCGACGCTGTGACCAGACCAGCAATTACCGCGATCAGCGTGTACTGGCAGGGTTTGCTCACAAACGTCCGCGCTGGAAAGTCAAAAAAGCGAGCCGCCCAATATCAGGCGGCCTTTCCCACCTAGTGCCGACCGGACAGACGCTGCGGGCAAGTCTCTAATGAGGCGCCTGTTCGAGCAATCCCTGTTCCGCTTTTTCCTGGCATTCGATGCAATGGCGAGTCCACGGCACTGCTTCCAGCCGCTTGGCATTGATCTCTTTGCCGCAGGAAATGCACTCGCCAAAGCTTCCCTCGCGAATGCGAGACAGAGCGCCCTCGACCATCTGCAGAAGCTGGCGGTCGTTATTGCTCTGGTGAAAGAGAAACTCTTTGGTGTAAGAGCTGGCCGCGCGGTCGGCGATGTCCTGCGCCGAGTCTTCATCGACCGTGCGGCCGTCTTGCTCGGTACGCGAGACCATGCGGCGCAACTCCTGCTGCCGTGTTTCCAGCCTCTTTTTAAATGATTCCAGCTTCTTTTTATCCATGGATAATAACTTCACTATTTGTGGCCCTTCCTAGCTCGTTCCTGCCTATGAGGCCAAACGAAGATAATATGCGTCTAAAATGAGATGCGTCAACTGGGGCTAGGGATTCGGTGGTGAGTAGAAATCTGCAGGCTTGGATTGCCGCTAGCCTACGATAGGGAATTGGTTGTTTACAAATGTTAACGCTTCTTCCTTGTTGCGCAATCTTCCTTCGAGTTGCGCATCTTCTACCGCGGAAAGAATCTCTTTGAATTGTGGGCCTGGGGCGTAGCCGGATGATATCAAATCATCGCCAGTAACTAACGGCGCCGGCCTCATTGCCGCTGGCGGCATGGCATTCATCTTCTCGCGAGTGAAATTGTAGGAAGCAAGATCGCCATGGCTGGACAGACAATCCATGCGATGCAATTCCAGGTGCTCGTCGAAGCGTGGCATGCGCACGAATCTCTTGAATGTAGACTCTTTCATCTGCTGCACATGCGCGAAGCGCATGTGATTGTCGACCAAGGCTAGAATTTGGCGAGTGTCGTCGTTGGAGAAGCGCAGACGCTGACAGATTTCTTCCGCCATCTTGACGCCCACGTCGACATGGCCATCGAAGCGGATGCGGTCCGGCGCAATCCGAAACGTTGGCGGCTTGCCCACATCGTGCAGCAGGGCGCCCCACGCCAACGTGACGGGACAGGGATGCGGCAGTTTATCCAGCAATAACAGTGTGTGCACGAAAACATCGCCTTCAGGATGGAACTGAGGCGGCTGCTGGACGCCTTTCATCGCTTCGATCTCCGGCAAGACTTGGTGCAACAATCCGGTTTCATCGAGCAGAAGTAAAGCTTGACGCGCATGGCCCTCGATCAGCATTTTGCTGAGTTCATCGCGCACCCGTTCGCGTGAGACCTGACGAATCTGCGGCGCCAGTTTGCGAATCGCCTGAAATGTTTTGGGCTCGATCGCATAACCGAAACGCGCAGCAAAGCGGACAGCGCGCAACATCCGCAGCTTGTCCTCGGAAAAACGTCTTTCTGGATCGCCAATGGTTCGAATGATTCCTGCGTCGAGGTCTTGACGTCCGCCGACGTAATCCAGAACTTCGTTTGTGAGCGGATCCAGTAGCAGACCGTTGATGGTGAAATCACGGCGCTCTACATCTTCACGCGGATCTTTGCTGAAACGAACTTCATCAGGATGACGGCCGTCGCTGTATCCGATATCACAGCGAAACGTGGCAACCTCAACCACGTTCCCTTTCGGCGAGAAGACCGCCGTCTCTGCGGAGACGTTGCTTGCAACGTCTCTGGGCGGCGCAGGGACCAGCACCACACCGAACTGTGCGCCGACTGCATAAGTCTCCGGAAAAATTTTCATCACTTCTTCCGGAAGGGCATCGGTAGTGACATCGTAATCGGCGGGTTCCCGGCCCAGCAGCAGGTCGCGGACGCAGCCACCCACCAGATAGGCTTTGTGGCTTTGCTCGCGCAATGCGCGGATCACCGAAATGGCAAAGTCTTTGAGCATTGGCCGCGAAATAGGCTCCAGCAGATAATATAAGGGTTATGCCCGACGCCTTCATCCTCGGCATTGAGACTTCTTGCGACGAAACCGCCGCCGCGGTGGTGCGCTCAGGGGAGCAGATAGTCTCCAATGTCGTGTTCTCGCAGATTGCCACTCATCAGCCCTACGGCGGAGTCGTTCCCGAGTTGGCGTCGCGCGAGCATCTGCGCGCGATTGTGCCGGTTGTGCGGAAGTCGCTGGCTGATGCAGGTCAAACTTATCAATCTGTCGATGCCATCGCCGTCACGCAGGGACCTGGGCTGGCGGGAGCACTACTCGTCGGCATCAGCTACGCCAAGGCTTTGGCATTTGCTCTCGACAAGCCGCTGATCGCGGTCAATCACCTCGAAGGCCACATCCATGCGGTACTGCTCGAGGAGCATCGCAAGGGAAATCATGAACTGCGTTTTCCCGTCCTGGCTTTGGTCGTCTCGGGCGGTCACACACATCTTTACCTGACGAAGCGGGACGATAATTGTTGGTCTTATCAGAACATTGGCCACACTCGCGATGACGCTGCCGGCGAGGCTTTCGACAAAGTCGCAAAGTTACTGGCATTGGGATATCCCGGCGGACCCATCGTCGACAAACTCTCCATCCACGGCAATCCTCACGCGGTGAAGTTTCCGCCTTCGCATCTTAAGCATAGGGATCGCAACGAGCGAAATATTGGTCCACCCAACGGCGGCCCGCGCTTCGATTTTTCCTATAGCGGCATCAAGACAGCGGTTTTGCGCTACGTCGAAACTCATGATCTGCAAAAATCGATCGCGGAGCGGCGCTCGGCGCTCTCGGGAATTGCGCAGGCGAAAGTTGAAGATTGCTTATCCCACTGCGACAAAAAAACGTTGGATCTGGTGGCCTCATTCCAGCGCGCGATGGTCGAAGACCTCGCGACAAAAACTCTAGCTGCGGCTCGCGCTTATGATGTTGCTACGCTGTTCGTAACCGGCGGGGTAGCGGCTAATCAGGAATTGCGCCAGAAATTTGAGCAGGACGCGGCCAATGAAGGGATCATCGTTTATTTCCCTTCGCGCCCGCTCTCAACTGACAACGCCGCAATGATTGCGGCCGCCGCCTATCCTAAATTTCTGTCACGCGATTTCGCCTCCATGGATTTTTCAGCGGAGGCAGGGATGGCGCTGAAGTAAAACTTCGGAAACTGCTGGATACTACGCTCTGTTCTTCGCCGCGTGTGCTTTCGAGGCTTTTGCGCCCAGCACCACCTTCAGCGCCTTAGCCAGTTGATCTTCAATATTGATATCTTTAAAAATCGTGAAGTCGGCTCGTGTTTCTGTTTCCTCAAAGCCGCTCTGTTTCCCTGCAACGATGACGATTGGAATCGCGGCCAAGCCAGTGTCCCTTTTTATGGCGGTGATGAGCTCGGTGCCGCTCATCGTGGGCATTTGAATATCCGTGACGATAATGTCGGGGCGCACTCGTTTCAACGTTTCGAGCGCCTCCTGCCCGTTGGTCGCGGACTCCACGGTAAAGCTCCGCTCCTCAAGGAAGCGGCACACGGTATGCCGGATGAGCATGGAGTCGTCGACAACTAAAGCCACCAGTGACATGACCTCTCCGTCGGCAATGGTTGCCACGCTGACACTAACAAACTGTCTCGGCTACGGACAAGGAAGTACCTCCCGCGGGGGATTACCTTCGTCATCTGGCAGTGATCCAAACCACTTCAGAATTCGTTCTTCGGCCGGGTGTCTTCGATCATCATGTCCTTGAACTCGCTGGATTCAAAGATGTCGCCGCATTCCAGGCACTCGACGAACTCTGCGTCTTCTTCGCGGGCCACGATTTGCACGCGAGGATGCTTGCACTCGCTGGTTGGAACTCTATCGGGAGATTGCGGCGGCGGGCTGGGAGTCATAAACCCGGCGATCACAAAAAGCCTGGCGAGGCTGCAGTGAGGTTTGCCGGAAATTGGCGGTATTTTAGCGTGACTCACGGTCTTGTCAAGTCTTTTCGTTAAAATCGGCCTGAAACTCGCATTTGCTAGAACGATCCAATGATGCGGCGTGGGAGAGCGGATGGCTAAATAGCGATGAAATACGACCTAAAAGATCGCTATCTCATAAGCAGCTGAGGGCACAATACTTACCATCCACTGGAGAATTTAGCCATGGCCTGCAAAGCTTGCAATTTCAGGTCAGCGAGTCCTATAATTGCATATCCGACTGAAAAGGTCGGGTTTACACTTCAATGCTGAAGCTTACCAAGAAGGCGGATTACGGCTTAATGGCCATGAAACATCTGGCCGAGCATGCGCCTAGCGGGGCATGTAGTGCTAAAGACGTTGCCGACGCTTATGGCATCCCGCAGGAGGCGCTGGCAAAGATTCTGCAGCGACTGGTCAAGTCCGGTTTGCTGCACTCGCAGCATGGCATGAACGGCGGATACACGTTGGCGCGAGATCCGGGAACGATCAGCGCGTTTGAGGTGATTCGGGCTATTGACGGTCCGCTGTTCATTACTTCTTGCATCACGGTGCGGGGCGAATGCGATCAAACCGACCGCTGCACCATTCGCGAGCCATTGCGCCGGGTTAATGAGAGCATCGAACAGGTTTTGCGGCGCATCAGTATCTCAG
>CAVUQA010000008.1:0-328719 GCA_963743375.1 uncultured Acidobacteriota bacterium
TTCGGCTTCCTCTTGGATGTGTCTTAGCCACCGTCGGGCTATCGCTTTCTTGATCGCCGCACTGACGGGGCCAATGTCGCCCTGGTCCTTCTTGTATCGCCGGATGGCTTCAGGGACTAGATTGTTCTGTATCCCCTCGAGGGCGAGCGTCTCGATATACGTCCCCTTCTTCATCTTGCGGGCATATTTCAGGACGGTAGGCCGGACCATCTGCCTGTAGAGTCCCGCGTCGTTCGACTCTACGAGGTATATCTCGTCCGCCGTCACCTCGTCCCCATAGGCCAGCTCGTGCGCCGACGCGGGCAGCCGGATGTCTAGTCGGATGGTCATGCTCTGCACCTGTAGACCTTCGCCATCCAGCCCCTCGTCCTGACGCTCTTCGCTAGGCGCTCCGCGTTCGTCTTCATCGCCCTATTCATGGCTCCCGCCTATTTCTTCTTTCTTCCCTTTGCACGCTTGCAGGTGCCTCGCGTAGCTCGTCAGTCCGACGCTCTTTCCACATCTTACACAGACCATCGCTGGATAGACGCGGGGCCTTCCGCCTAGTTGCTTACTCATGGCCTACCGTTTGTTACAATCGCTTATCAGGTTTGTTACAATCGCCTATGTAGCGATGTGACGTAGGAGGGCTCGTCTCTCCCTCTCGGGGGGAGCGCATCTAGTCACGTGCAGCCTCCACATGGACGTGTATCTCAACATGACTGTTCAATAGGGATTGCGCAAAGGTTGTTGAACATCCGTATCGTCCTTCCCTTGTCCTGCTGCGCCGCCGCTGGTACAGCGGCTCGTCGACGCCGCCCTGAAGTATGGGCTGTTTGTCGTGCCTTGGCGGCGTCGACCAGTCCGGCGCCGTTTGGAAGAGTGAAACGGAGTTTCACAGATTAGCCGACGAAGTCGGCGGCACGACGCGCGTATCGGCTCTGGTCTTGCGCCGCATCATCTGAGACCTACGACAATCAGATATACGAGCAAGATCGAAGCCACGATACACCAAAAGGCTTCATAGTCGCTCATCTACGTCGTCTTCTCCGTCGATGAGGTAGTGATATATAGGCTCTGCCGAAAAATGCCGTATAGTCCCACATGACGCTCAGCTTCGCCCTCGCGTGCATCCTCATCCCAGCCCTCGTGGTCGTCCCCCTGGTCTCCTGGCTCCTCCTCGTCAGCCGCTGAAATGGACGAAGGCCGTGGGGAACGTAGGGAAGGGCATCGTCAGCCCATGCGACCCGAGGACTGTCGCCCACAGCACGCCGAAGAGGAGGGTGAGGAAGACAAGGATGAGCGTCACGGTCCAGGCCCACGACCAGAAGCCCATCGCTCAGGCTCCCGTCGTCTCCAGGACCATCCCGTTGGTCTTGCAGCTGTGTCCCCGGACGAGCACATAGAACACACCGCAGATGGAGCACTTTAAGATCACGAGGCCGCCGATGGTAGTCCCTGCTTCCTCGTCCTTGGTGCTCAATCTTCTTCATACCACCTGCATCCGTGATGATGGGCCACATGCCACGCATCGAGATAGAAGAGCGGTGCAGGAGACATGAAGGCCGCTCCTCCCCCCAGACCAAAAGCCACCTGGTACCAGGGTCCGTGTCCGATGACCACCAGCAGTGTCCCGATGATGAGCGCACTCCCGGATCCCGCGAAGATGCTGCCGAAGAGGAGGTGCACCGCTACGGCAGCCTTGTTGTAGACTGTCATCCTCTCACGCTCAAGACACGAACCAGTCGTACCAGAGCTTGTTCAGCTCCTTGAAGTCTTTGAAGAGTTGCTCGTCAGCCGCTACGTTCAAGGAATCGTCTGTATCAGGTCCGAAGATGAAATAGACACCCGAAGCCGACTTTAGGACATGGTATCGTCCGCCTGTCGGCGTGGGATCCGTATCCTCTACCATCGTGCAGTGAGTTTCCAGCTCTGTCCACAAGAGGTTCATGTTCGCGTAGCCCATGCCGTCGGCCACGAGGAAACGGTCGATCGTTGCAAGAAGGTCATCTTCGGATGTCAGTGCCGTCAGACCATACTTCCTGAATAACTGGTCTCGGACAGCCGTCACACCACCGCTCATCCTCTCACGCAGTTCCCCGCATGGTCCTGTATCACCGTCGCGTTGCTCCCCACGGGCAGGGAGGTCATGTTGTAGGGCAGCTCATAGGCCTCCTGGACCGAGACATGCGTGAGAGAACATCGGAGGGTGTGGGTCCCTATCTGTACGTATACCGCCTGGTCTGAGCTGCTGTAGACCGCTCCCTCGACCACCCCTGTATAGACAGTAGGAGGGGCTCCCGCTTGTGAGGATGCAGCGACGACGAAGAATGTGAAGGCACACGCCCCGATGAATACACCGAAGAGGAAACTACCGATGACATCCAACTCGTGACTCATAGCTCACTCAACTCCTTCCATCATCCTCGCACTCTCTCAACCAATGGGAGAGGAGCGCCTGCAGCCTGAAGAGCTGGTCGTCCGACTGGCAGTGTATCATCTTCCTCCCGCCGACCGACCCGATCAGCGCATGGTTGAACTCCGGCCATACCCTCTCCGCCTTGAGCTCGCCTTGCTCCGTGACCAGGGCATCCATCTCCCTCGCCCATCTGTCCATGTAGCGGTGAAAGTCGAGCAAGGGGTCCGGCTAGATATCCTGCAGGGATATTTGACCCCCCACACGCTGTGACGGTCCCATCAACGCCGGTCGACGTCCCTCTTCATCATGAAAGGGCTCCAGACCCTCTCGGGGAGCGTCTGCCACTCGGACAGCACGTCATAGTCGTCCGCATCTACATAGTCCTCCTCCTCCTCATAGTCCAAGGCGTCGGGGTCGTCTTCATACCTCGACCTGTAGTAGCTCGCAGGCGCAGCGCCGCAATATTCGTCGTGGCGCTGGCAGTAGACGGTCCGCCCTCCTCGATAGATGGCGCATCCACAATCCCGCTCCACCAGCTTCTCTTCGGACGGCTCGACGAGCGTCAAGTCTTCCTCCGTCCGGCTCTACGCTCGATCTCCACGCCGTCCCTCGCATATCTCCCGGATCTTCGCCAGCGCCGCCGGGTCGCCCAGGGCGACATCGGATGCTCGACGGGCTTCAGGCACAGGGGGAACTCGGCACATAGGGTCGCCTGTAGAGCGCCTTCAGCTCCTCCGTGGTCACGCGCACCGTCGCGGCGTACATCGCCCGCTCCTCCTCGTTCGTCAGGCTCAATGCAGTATCCTCGACTTCACGCGCTCCTTCAGCTCCCACAGCGCCGTCCCCAGTCCCACAGGCTCCTCCCCCGAGACCTCGATACGGGACCTGTGGCTGTGCTCCCTCACTCTTCCGTCATCATCTACGTCTACGTCGACCTTCACCCACTTCTCGGGCAGTCCCACCAGCAGCCAGGTGAAAGGAGAGTTGTCACAGTCCGTCCGAGTACAGTCTGCCAGTTGCCAGTCCCCCACCTGTCTGGGCTCGTGCAGCACAGATGGCATGGCCGACGCTCTCGCCCGCATGGGGCGTAGCGTCCTATCATAGAAGGTGTCGTGCGGCCTCAGATCTGCCTCGTCGACCTTCCTATACCTCTTGCCGGGTCCCCCGGATTTTGCCAGAGCCTGCGCATCTTCCTTCTTCGACTCCTCCACCCGGTCCCTCGCTACTATGTCCTCGGCCATCAGCTTCGCCTTTTTCATCTTGACCTGGCCTATCACCTGGGCGGCTGTCGGAGTGTAGACTGTTACTATGCCTGTTAGGGGCGTCTGGAGGCCCAACAACACCCGCCGTAGGCGCATGGTGCTGCTCCTTCGTCCTCTCGAACAGGTCCATAGGCTCGGCGCACCTGCGGTGCAGACACGCCTCCGGAGGCATGGTACAGTGGTCATCTACATGGCACTGATGATGCAACTCGAACTTGACCCCTTTGGAGTCTGTATGGACCTTACAGTGGTGCGCCTGCTCCCACAGGAGTATGTGCACGCGGACCATCTTCCTCTCTCCCTTCTTCAGACCGGCGATCAGACCCGCAGGAGCCAGACGCAGTGGCACCCACAGCACGCCGTAGCCGTCGAGAAGTGGAGCCCTGCCAGAGCAGGCAACCCGCGTTCTTCGGAGCATCCTTCTCGACTCGGTGGAAATGCGCTGGATCCAGGGGGTCACAGTGCTCCTTCATCCACGCGGGCGGGAGCGCGAAGTAGGGCAGGTCCTCCCACGAGGCTGTCATGCTGGTCTTCCTCCCCCTTTGCGAGCACCCTGACGCCTGCGGAGAAGACAGCCAGAGCCACGATGACCAAGATGCGCCGCTCGACCACATCCATCAATCAAGATGATCTCTCCCCATAGTCCACTTCCTCCGTCACCCTCGGCCCACGCAGCCTTTGACTGTGCACTTCTTCCATAGCATGATTCCATCTGAGACTCGTGTATTCCATTCGTGCTCATGTTCAGAGAGGCTCATGTTACCACGTTGCACCTGTTAGGTGGGTGAGAGAGATAGGCTAACAACAACAGACAACATCTCATGGCTCTATCTCCACGGGCGCGTTCGGAGGGAGCAGGATGTGGCGGAGGAGGGCGACGGCCTTGTATAGGCGGTGTGGGTCGTGCTCCTTCGGGAGAAAGTCCATCACGGTCGGAGCAGGGCCCCGTCGGGTGGCAGGTGGTGGTCTCTGGCTTCCTCAGGTCTGCCTCTCCCGCAGGTCTGGTCAGGCGATATCTTCCCTTGTCCTGCTCCCAGACGACTATCCCCGCCTCTATCATGGTGAGTATGAGCGAGTCGGCCTCTTCGCTGGACATCATGGGTTTGACTCCTGTTTGTAGATGAACGTCCGTAGGTAGCCATCTGAGGCGGTCATGGCGTGAAGCAACTCATCGCACCTACACCAGCGGAAGACGCCTCACCGATGATACAATCCGTCACCCCTGGAGGATTAGTGCCAGATGCCGAAGGTACGGCACATTGTTGGATGTACTCGGAGGTACCTGCTATCTTGCCCGTCGATACGGTGGTGCATCCGTATGGGTTCGTCGTGGCTTGAGTCGAGGCCGCCCGCAGTGGATACTGTAACGTGAGACCCAAAGATCTGCTCGCGGGAAACCCGATCGAGAAAGAGATGGAGACTCGCGTCTCCGGAGAAATGGCCGGAAACGTTACCGGATCCATGGAGGCGCCATACTTTTATACTTCGCCGAATACGGCGCGAGTGAACCTTGCGATCGGTATTCCATCCAGCGCTTTGAAGTTTGAAAAGGTCAAAGGCAAGGAGCATTCGGCGGTTAATGTGCTCGGCATCGCATACAAGCCCGATGGCACCATTGCGGCCCGCTTCAGTGACACTGTGAATTTCGATTTCGAGGATAAGAAAGAATTAGAGCAATTTCAGAAGCAACCATACCACTATGAAAACCAGTTCGATGTGGCTTCCGGACAGTACACGCTCAAAGTAGTGTTCAGCTCGGGAAATGAAAGTTTTGGCAAGCTGCAACTGCCGCTGGTCGTGGATTCATACGATGGCAAACAGTTCAGCATGAGCGCAGTGGCGCTGAGCAACCAGATGCAACGGATTGCTGATCTGTCGACCGGTCTTGATTCCGAATTGCTTGGGGACCGGACGCCGTTGGTGGTGCAAGGGATTCAGCTTGTGCCCTCTGCCTCGAACCGATTCAAGAAAACCGACAATGTGGGTGTCTATGCAGAAATCTACGCGCCGCTTCTGACCGGCCCCAAACCTCCCCAGGTTGGAGTGGAGTTAATAATAATGGATCGCAAAACGGGAGAGAAAAAAGTGGACGTCGCGAGCCGGGCGGCGACGCAAGCGGGAAGCGCCGTCGTTCCGTTAGGAATTAAAGTGCCAGTGGATACGCTGGCCGTGGGTTCCTATCGTGTCGAATTGCGAGCCTTGGATTCGGTGGGAAACTCAGTCAAGCCACGCACCGCCGACTTCGAAGTGGAATAAAATAGAGCCGCGGGCGTCCTCGCTCGTGCAGTGCATGACGCGCATCGCCTCGCCACGGCTACAGGTGCTTGCCCGGTGTCACCGCCGCCTGTAGCATATAGACTGTCATTCTTTCCTCAGCATTTGTGTAATCCCAGGAGGCTTTTATGCCAACCGATCTCTTAACCGGACCGTCCATTCTCGGCACAGCTACCCGGACCAAGGTTTACAAGAATTTTATCGATGGCGAGTGGGTCGAGTCTTCGACCGGACAGACATTTGAAGACCGCAATCCCGCCGACACGCGCGAGGTAGTTGGAATTTTCCAAAGGTCTGGCAAAGAGGACGTTGACCATGCCGTCGCGGCCGCAAAGCAAGCCTTCACCAAATGGCGTCTGATCCCGGCGCCACGACGCGCGGAGATTATTTATCGCGCCGCCGACATGCTGATGGAGCGCAAGGAAGAGTTTGCCCGCGACATGACGCGCGAAATGGGCAAGATCCTCAAAGAAACTCGCGGCGACGTGCAGGAGGCCGTGGACACGGCCTATTACATGGCCGGTGAAGGCCGCCGCATGTTTGGTCCGACCACGCCTTCGGAGTTGCCCAACAAGTTCGCCATGGCCGTGCGCCAACCGATCGGCGTTTGTGGAATGATAACGCCTTGGAATTTTCCCATGGCGATTCCGTCGTGGAAACTTTTGCCCGCGCTGGTGTGCGGCAACACGTGCGTGATCAAGCCTGCACAGGATACTCCGTTGTCGACTTTCAATCTCGTACGCGTGCTTTACGATGCTGGCTTGCCGAAGGGCGTAATTAACATCGTTACCGGCTTCGGGTCCGAGGTTGGCACGCCGCTCACCGAACACGCTGACGTACGCGCCATTTCCCTGACTGGTTCGAGCGCCGTAGGGCGCATTGTTGGCACGACTGCGGCTAAGAGTTTTAAGCGCTGTTCGCTCGAACTTGGCGGCAAGAATCCCATGATCGTACTCGATGACGCCAATCTTGACCTGGCGATTGAAGGTGGGCTGTGGGGCGGCTTTGGCACCACCGGTCAGCGCTGCACCGCGACTAGCCGGATCATTGTGCAGAAAGGCATCTACGGGCAGTTCGTGGAGCGCTATGTCGATCGCGCAAAGAGGCTGAAAGTCGGCAATGGGCTGGATGAAACCGTCGAGATGGGTCCCGCCATCAACGAGAGCCAACTGAAAACCGACCTCAGCTACGTTGATATCGGAAAGGATGAGGGCGCTCGCTTGAAGTGCGGCGGCAACATTCTGGATAAAGGCGTGTATCAGTATGGCTATTTTATGGAGCCGACGGTTTTCGCCGACGTGGACCCCAAGATGCGCATCGCGCAAGAGGAAATTTTTGGGCCGGTGGTTTCGATCATCCCCTGCGATGGCCTCGAAGACGCTATAGAGATTGCTAACGGCGTCCAATATGGATTGTCGTCCGCGCTCTACACGAAAGATGTGAACAAGGCCTTCACCGCCATGCGCGACCTGGATGCCGGAATTACCTACATCAATGCGCCGACCATCGGCGCGGAAGTGCATCTGCCCTTCGGCGGAGTGAAGTCTACGGGGAACGGTCATCGCGAAGGCGGCATAGGCGCGATCGATTTCTATAGCGAGTGGAAGTCGGTTTACGTGGATTATTCTGACCGGCTGCAGAAGGCGCAGATTGATCGCGTGGACTAAGCATTTTAATTCTCACCACCGAGACACAGAGCCACAGAGAAAGCTTTGGCAAGGTGCGCTTGTTAGAGCTTTGATTTTCGTTTCTGTATCTTCTCTGTGACTCTGTGTCTCTGTGGTGCAGATTTCTGGAGCCGTTCATGCCCATTACTCAAAGTCGTGAAATCGCCGCTGCTTCTCGCCTCGACAATGTACGTTACGCCATTCGCGATCTGGTCTCTGTCGCCAGTGAGATTACAGCGCAGGGCCACAAGGTCATCCCGCTAAACATTGGCGATCCCAACGTCTTCGACTTCAGGACTCCGCCTCATTTGATCGAGGCGGTTTACCAGGCGATGCGCGATAACAAGAATGGCTACGCGCCATCGCCGGGAATCAAGCCGGCGCTGGACGCGATTCGCGGCGAGGCTGCGCGCAAGGGAATCACCTCAGTGCATGATGTTTTCGTGACCAACGGAGTAAGCGAAACCGTGGACGCCTGCCTGACCGCCTTGCTGAATCCCGAGGACGATCTGCTGACGCCGTGTCCGGATTATCCGCTGTACTCGGCGTTGCTGACCAAGCTTGGCATTGGGCTGAATACTTATTATCTCAATGAGGAGGATGGCTGGCAGCCTGAACTCGACGATATAAAGAAGAAAATCACGCCGCGCACGCGCGGTATTGTGCTCATCAATCCCAACAATCCCACAGGCTCGGTGTGCACGCGGGCTATGCTGGAGCAGATTGCTGAACTGGCCAGGCAACACAACCTGCTCATTTTTTCCGACGAGATTTACGACAAGCTCATTCTTGATGATGACGAGCATATCTCGATGGCCGCGGTTGCGCCCGATGTGCCGGTGGTAACGTTTGGCGGACTGTCTAAGAATTACCTCGTGCCCGGTTGGCGCATAGGATGGGGCATCGTGAGCGGCGAAGCGGCAACCGTGAAGAATTACAACGAGGGCATCCAACGGCTGCTGCGGGCACGTTTGTGCGCGAATCATCCCGAGCAGTACGCGATCAAGGCGGCGCTCGAGGGACCGCAGGATCATTTGATCGAAGTCCGCAAGAAGCTGCGCGCACGTCGCGATCTGACCGTGCAGTGGTGCAATTCGACTCCGCGGGTCAGTTGCGTCTCGCCGCGCGGGGCGTTCTATGCGTATCCGCGAATCGACATTCCCGAAGGCGACGATGTTTTTGTGAAAGAACTCATTTTGCAGAAGCACGTCATGGTCGTCCAGGGTTCGGGCTTCGGCCAGAAGCCTGGGACGAAGCATTTTCGAATTGTCTTTTTGCCTGATGAGAAGACGCTTTCAAAAGCCTATACGGCCATTGGCGACTTCATCATCAGCCGATATCGGTAGCGGTGATTCCATCCCGGCACAAGTCGTTTTGAAAAACGGCCCCGAAACTCGCCAAGGTCCGGGGCCCCGGAGGGGTGAAGAAAACGCAGGCAGGCTGTTACGCCCTGATTGAGATTCGTCACTTACTCAGCGGGAACGGCGGCCGCGATGAGCTTTAGCGTCGTGCAGCCCAGGGCCTTGCACTGTGGCTTGGCCGGAGTAGATGCAGGTCGACGCCGGATGCCCGGAGATGACCATAGTCGCATTTTGAGTAGTGGTGGCGAACTGTGCCGTGATCAGATCATCAGTCGACTGGTTGGAGAGCTGTGTGCCGCTGCTGCCACTGGCGAACCCGGTCGCACCCCCGTTTACGAACCACAATGACCCTGATACCGCTGGAAAGAAGGCTATCCTGGAAAGGCCACCACTACAATCCACGAGCACTTGCCCCAGGTTCGGGATAGTCATGAGCAGTACGCCCGTGCTAGAGGAGGTCGCTTGGTATCCAAAGACCATGTTGGTTCCGAGAACGGCGTAGGAACCGGCGGGCTGGAACGCGCTGGCGGCGGACCCTCCGAGCAGACTGGCGTTCAGGTTTGATACTTGAGTGGTTGAGGTGACTTGCAGGGGAGCGGTGCCTTGGGCGGCAGTCGAGACCAGTTGCGCGGCGCTAACCACTCCGCCGGTCACGTTTCCGGCCGCGCTGACGTTTCCGCCCGTGCTGACGCTTCCGCCCGAAAGGTTTCCGGTCGCCGTGACGTTTCCGCCCGCGCTAATGTTGGAGCTAGCGCTGACGTTTGCGCCCGAGACGTTCCCGGTCGTGCTGATGTTTCCGCCCGCGCTAATGTTCGTGGTTACGGTCTCGCTGCCGGCCACGCTAATGGTCGATCCAGATTGCTTGATGATTGAGTCGTCCACTTTCGCAGCGCCGCCATTGCTGGTAAATACGGGAATGCTACCTTTCTTGCAGGCCGTGCTCGAAGAGCAGGTAATAGTGTTGGCCGGCGGTGCCTGAGCCAATGCGGGAAGCGTGACACAAGCAATTAGTAAGGTCACACTTATAACGCTGATGCGAACCATAGAACCTCCTTCAGATTTACTTGATTAACGGTAGCCGGTCTATCCCGTAACGCACCGGCGAGGCTCGGCGCTCGGCAACAACCGTGCGAAAGGACCAGTCTGCTTGTGACATCCGGCACCATTTCCATCGCGTAGGGAACTCCCCAGCGAAATTCCAGCCATAGACACGAGCCCTAGGGTGTAGAATGTGGAGCGCCCGGAGTACTTCGCCCGGTCTGAACCCTCCCCCCGTTGCGCCCCGGACACTAGCCGCAAAACCGATTGTTGGTCTTTAGGCCTGCATAAAGTTTTTCTAAAGCTTTTGTGAACGTCATATGTCCCCGCAAACAAAAGCGATTTTTGAGTTCGGCCCGTTTCGCTTGAATCCCGCCGAGCGGCTCCTGCTTCGCCATCAAGTTCAGGTACGCCTACCCCCGAAGGCGTTCGACGCCTTAGTCGTCCTGGTTGAGAATCGGGGACACCTGCTCGAGAAAGATGAATTGCTGCGAAAGGTCTGGCCCGACACCTTCGTCGAAGAGTCGAATCTTGCCCAGCACATCTCGGTATTGCGCAAAACATTGCAGGACGGGGAAGACGGCCCGCGCTACATCGAAACCGTACCTACGCGGGGCTATCGTTTCATTGCGGAGGTTCGGGATGTTGGCGGCGTTGCTCCGCATGGTGATGTTGCGGCAGGTTCGACCCCCAGCCACCGATCGCCTCCAGCGGTTGCTGAAAGTGCAGTTCCTGAAAGTGGAGTTGCCGAAACTGGAGCTACCGAACGTGTCCTGCCGCGGCATCGCTTCCCAACCTTGACTTACACGACTGGTACGCTGGCGTTACTGCTCACGGTTTTGATCTTGACCCTGCCAGTATGGAAGTGGCTCCGCAATGCCGCTCCCGAGCCCATACAGTCCCTGGCAGTGTTGCCGCTGCAGAATCTCTCGGCTGACTCTGCGCAGGATTATTTCGCGGATGGCATGACCGAAGCATTGATTACTGACTTGGCCAAGATTCCTGGCCTCAAGGTCATCTCTCGTACGTCGATCATGCAGTACAAGGATTCGCACAAGAAGCTTCCACAGATCGCTAGGGAGCTCGGCGTCGATGCCATCATCGAGGGCGCCGTGCTTCTTTCCGGAGAGCGGGTGCGAATTACGGCGCAGTTGGTGCGCGGTGCGACCGATCAGCACATGTGGGCTGAGTCATATGAGCGGGACCTTCGCGACCTGGTTGCGCTTGAGGACGAAGTTTCGAGAAGCATTGCAGTTCAAATTCAGAAAGAGATCGCACCGCCGCGCCTGAGGGCCTCTGCTGCCGTTCCTCCTCTGGCGCGGGAGAACTATTTGAAGGGCCGTTACTTTTGGAATCTGCGAAGCGAAGCTGGCTATCTGAAAGCCATTGACTACTTCCAGGCGGCGATGACCGAGGATCCGCAATATGCGCAAGCTTACGCCGGTTTAGCTGACGCTTACGCCCTGCTTGGTTCTCTGCCCGATTCAAAGATCCGCGATACGGCAATGCCCAAAGCAAAAGAAATGGCACTTGCGGCATTGAAACTTGACGATTCGCTGGCGGATGCACATACCTCGCTTGCTTTTGTGGAAATGCATTACGAATGGAAATTCCCCGAGGCCGAACAGGAATTCAAGAGCGCCATTGCTCTCGACCCCAACTACTCTACCGCCCATCAATGGTACGCAATTGATCTGGCAGCGCTGGGACGGATGAACGAGGCCGTGGCGGAGGTGAAACGTGCTCGTCAGACTGATCCGGTTTCGCCAATCATTAATACCGATGTGGCGGAGATGCTGTTCTGGGCGCGCAGGTATGACGAGGCGCTGCAACAAGCCCGCGCCACTATTGATCTGGATCCCAACTTTGCCCACGCACACCGCGTGCTGGGGCTCATTTACCGAGAGAAGAACATGTTTCCCGAGGCCATTGCCGAAGGACAGAGAGCGGTCGAGCTCTCCGGAAACGACATTTGGATGTTGATTGAACTCGCCGGCACATACGCTGTGGCTGGCAAGAAAACGGACATGCAAGACTGCCTGGACCGAGCTGCCAACCTAAGCCCGGGTGGTGTTTTGCCTGACAAGGGGGCAGAAATCTATGTGACGTTGGGAGAAGTTGATCGCGCTTTCGAGGTATTGGAAAATGCTTATCGTCGCCGCGAGGGCGGACTTATTCTCCTGAATGCCGATCCGCGCGCTGACAGTCTCAAATCCGACCCCCGCTTCCAGCAATTGTTGCAGCGCATCGGACTGCCGCACTGAATGATGCATCCTGGCGGCTAGTGGAGACCGGGCGGCCTCGCCCGGCTGAACGAATGTGAACACTCGCTTAGAATCGCCGGCGAGGGGCAAACCTGAAGCAATAAATCAGACCAATTGCCAGCAATAGCGCACCCCACCAAACATTAGCATGCAAGCTGAACAGGACAACGTCAGGACTCGCCGGAGGATTTACTAGCTGGTAAATGCCGGCAGCCAGGATCAGCGCGCCGTTTACCGTCAGCGAAATGCCGATGAAAAACCAGATTGAAATCATGCCGTGCACCTCCGCAACATCCTTCACCAGAAAATAATGTTCAATATGAAGAAAACGACAATCACCACCGCTGCCCAAAATAAAGGCCTCTCATAAAGTGGGACATCGCCAACCGAAGGAACTTCAGTCAATCCGTAGACCAAGCCGGTCAATGCACTCTCAGGCATCGGTTTGGTTGCCAGACTTACGGCCGCCGTCACAGTCACGCAAACTAAAAACGACCACAATCCCTGATACATATCCTGAGCCAGCGCTTTGGCATGTGGCGAGAGCGCGACATAACGCAAAGCCGAAGGATCAACTTTGACCCAGGCCCACATGCTGATCGAAGAAAGCGTACCGCACAGCAGTCCCCAGAATCCGGCGGGACCGGTCGCCCGCTTCCAGAGCATTCCCAGGAGAACCGTTCCGAACAGCGGCGCGATGAAGAAGCTGAACAGCGCCTGCACGTAATCCATGATGCTGGCAAACTGCATTACGAGATAGGCTGTGCCTACGCTAATGAGGACGCCGATGATTGTGGTCCAGCGCCCCATGTTCACGTAATGATGGTCGCTGCCCTTGCTGTTGATCAGCGGGCGGTAGATGTCGTAGGTCCAGACAGTCGTAAATGCGCTAACATTTCCAGCCATCCCAGACATGAAACCCGCAATCAGCGCGGTCACTCCGAGACCGAGCAATCCAGGACCGCAATAGCGCGCGAGCATTAGCGGGAGCACTTCATTGTAGCTATGGGCGCCGGTGACCGCTGCCACCGACTCGGGAACCAGTTTTTCGGGAAGCAGAGCCAGGCCGAGGAGTCCGGGCAGAATCACGATGACGGGAACCAGCATCTTGAATCCGGCGCCAATAATCGGTGCCATTTCGGCGCTGCGAATATCTTTTGCGGCCAGAATGCGCTGCACCACCAGAAAGTCTGTCGTCCAATAACCCATGGAGAGAACTGCGGCGAGTCCGAATACGATGCCGGTCCAATGAATCCCCATGGGATTGGTCGTGAACGATCCTAATCCCGACCACATATGAACGTACTGTTCCGAGGTTCGGTGCGCGATCTGCAGTTTGAGGTTGGACCAGCCACCAGCCTCGTAGAGTCCAAGGATCGGAATCAGCAGGGCGCCAGCCCAGATCAAGAAAAACTGCAACACTTCATTAAAGATTGCGGAGCGCAGGCCGCCCAGCGTCACATAAATCGCGACCGTTAACGACGAAACCCAGATGCTGAAGTTAATATCCCATCCCAAGACGATCTGCATGACCTTCGCCATGGCAAACATGTTGACGCCGCTCATCAGCACGGTCATGAATGCGAATGAGATTGCCGATAAGGCGCGGCTGGGTTCGCCAAAGCGCAGTTTCAAATAGCCCGGTACGGAATGGGTTTTGGAAATGTAGTAGAACGGCATCATGACCAGTGCGAGAAAAAGCATGGCCGGAATCGCGCCGATCCAATACCAGTGGGTCGCCAGAATGCCGTACTGATAGGCCGATCCGGCCCATCCCATCAGTTCGAGCGCACCCAAATTCGCGGAAAGAAAACTGAGCCCGGCAACCCAGGCCGTCATCTCGCGTCCGGCCATGAAGAAGTCTTCGCCGGTTTGAGCCTTTCCTCTCAGATACCAGCCAATGCAAAGCACCAGCGCAAAATAAAAAATTACAATTACGATATCGATAGCGGAAAGATGAACCAGGCGGGTTGGGACTTCGCTGGCCAGTAGCAGCGCGATCATTTCTCGATGAGCCTCAGCATTGCAGTGCCTCGGTTGACCGAATGCTGTCAACGCTTCTTGAGCATATATTGTTTATCAAAGCCTGTCGGCTAACAGCGCACATTTTTATTTCGGCTGAAATGGAGCGGGCATATTAACATTTCTAGTCTGCTTGCACTCGATTATGTTGCCCATTCCCGAGCCGCTGGTTGATACATCGATTGATCCGAACGTTCGTGGATTTATTCATCGACCTGCGACTGCGGCGGCAGACGGCTTGGTGCTCACGCATGGCGCCGGATCGAATTCGCGGGCTCCACTGCTGATGGCTTTGGCCGAAGCTTTTGCGGCAGCAGGCTTGACCGTGTTGCGCTGCGATCTGCCTTATCGACAGAGCCGGCCGCATGGACCTCCTCGACCCGGAGATGCTGCTCACGATCGCGAAGGCCTACGGAATGCAGTGGATGTTCTTCGCAAGATTATTTTGGGACGCGTGTTTCTCGGCGGACATTCCTACGGCGGACGCCAGTCGTCGATGCTCTGCGCGGACCAGCCCGATCTCGTCGATGGATTGCTGCTGCTTTCATATCCGCTGCATCCGCCGCGCAAGCCGGAGCAACTGCGCGTCCAACATCTACCTAAGCTGCGCACGCCTGCGCTGTTTGTGCACGGAACGCGTGATCCTTTTGGCACAGCGGAAGAGTTAGAGTCAGCTCTGAAATTGATTCCTGCGAAAGTCCGTCTGCTACGAATCGAGGGAGCTGGTCACGATCTCGGATTTAAAGGAAAGGCAAAGCAAGATGAATTGCCCGCACTCGTGGTGAAAGAATTCCGCGCGCTATTCGGCTGACAATTTGAAAATGAGAGTTGTAATCCGTGTGGATCGGCGAAAATCAGTGGCGCTGTTTAATTCACCCAGCCGGATTTCGAACCGCCGTTTTTCTTGTCGATGTCATCGGGCGGAATGTAGTTTCCATTTTCGTCGAAGGTACCGCTTACGGTGCGATTCTGTTTGCGCATAAATACTTCGAACTTGCGCGCGGCGCGCCGGCGTTTCCAGCGGTAGTAGGAATTTCGCACGCCGAAATAACGTTCCGACGCCCCGGGCCCGAGCCCGCGTTTGGGCACGAATTTCACATACAGAAATCCAAACAACAGCCCGCCAAGATGCGCGATGTAAGCCACGTTCGAGCCGCGGCCCGCCCCCGAGGCACTGATCGCTTCGACCAACGTGATGAATGCGACTCCAGCTACAAAATACTTCGCGCGAATGCTAAACGGAATCGGAAACAGCATGATCTCCTGATCGCCGTAAAGCACACCGAACGCCATGAGAATGCCCAGAACTCCTCCCGACGCGCCGACCGTGGGGGTTTGGGGAGATACACCACCGACGCCGGTGTAGGAGATTGCGACGGTGGTCAGGGCCGCGCCGACGACGCAGAAGAAATAGAACTCGAGGAATTTTTTCCGTCCCCAGTCAGACTCTAACTGCGCGCCGAACATCCACAGCCCAAGCATATTGAACAGAATATGCAACACTCCAAGGTGCAGAAACGAGTATGTCACCAGTTGGAATATCCACCCGTGCAGGACGGCAGCGGGGATCAATGCCAGCGCAAGAAACAGTGCCCCACCCGGTTCAGGCGCTACGGCTTTCAATAGTTCGAGAAACAGGTAAACCGCGGCATTGGCGATGATGAGCCACTTCACCGCCTTGGTGAAGGGAGGAAGGCTCAACGAGAAGGTTCGTCCGCGATACATAAGAGCAGTTGCCAGTTCTCAGTCGCCAGTTGCCAGTGGGGGTTGACACCTTATATAGCCAAAAATTGAAGCAGGCTATCGGACATTCTAGCAGGTTGTCGATCTATCGCTCCGGGAGCGGCGTCACTGGGAGGCTGCGATGGCCTTGAGCATCTATGGCGCGCACGGCAAAGATTACATTGTCTTTCGACAAGGGTAACGTCACGCGAGTCGCATTTCCCACAGATTGGACGTGTTCCCACTCGGGGCTGCTGGTAGCTCGCCAGATCACTTCGTAGCCCGCGACCCGTCCGCTGGGAGATTGATCCCAGGTCAGAGTGGAATCGTTTTCCAATTTCGCAGTTAGCAGACGCACCTTAGCTGGGGGAGCAGGCGCCGATGCCAGCGATGCCAACGTGGCCGCATTCAAACGCGCGACATTGGCCACATAGTCGAAATTTACGAACTTGGAAAGGTCGCCGAATTCGACTCCATTCTCTGTGCGCACATTCTGGTGCTGATGGTTGAAGTCTTCGCGAAACTCGGTGAAGCGCACGGCTGCGTAGCCCTGTTCATTGAAAGAAAGGTGATCTCCGCCGCGCAGATACCGATCGAGGCGAAATATCAGCATCGGCTTGATCCCGGTTGCGTAGGTGCGATCGACATCAGCGATGTAGCGGGCGAGCTGCCGGGACGGGGAATCGCTTTCTCCCCCAAGATTGCGAATCTGCCGTAGTTCCGCTTCTGTGGCAGCATTGGGCACACCTTCAGAAAACACACGTACCACACCGGTATCTTGCTGCGGAGTTCGGTCGCCGCCCACAATGTCATTATTCAGCGCGGCCTCAATGTCCCAGCCCTGAGATTTAGCCATTTGCGCAAAATGATGGCTGCCGTTCAGACCCTGCTCCTCGCCAGCAACCGTGAGAAAAATGATTGTCGCGGGAAACTTCAGCTGGCTGAGAACGCGTGCACACTCCAAACTGACGGCGGTTCCGCTGCCATCGTCGTTGGCTCCGGGCGCGGGATTCGTGATGTCGCCGTTGTCGCTGTTGCGAGAATCGTAATGGCCAGTGACTAGCACGATGCGCTTGGCACTCTCCGGAGCAGTTCCCTTCATAACGGCATAAACATTAGTGATTTCCGTTGGTTTCGGAATCCGGCTGCCCGGCGCTTCGGTAAAAGTGTCAAGCTTGACCTCAAGGCATCCTGCGCAATCGAGGGAGTAGCGTTCTAATTCGGACTTAATCCACTCTCTTGCCGCGCCGATGCCATGGCCGGCGGCGATCGCAGCCGGATCCTGAGCGGAAAGGGTGGAACGCGTCTCGAAGCTGACAAGTTTTTCGATCGTCGCCTGAATCCGAGCGCTGGAAATCTTCTGCAGAGCTGCTGCGATTTGCGGGTCCGCCGGGCTCAGAGGCAAGGCGTCTTGCGCGACGGCAATGGGCATCGCCCCAAATGCGATTGCTAGCAACGCCAGCAGGACTCGCGATGTGGCTCTGGGACGGAAGCAAAAGCGTGCTAGCTCAGACCGATTCCCTGCAGCATAGCGTGGAAGTTTCATAGTGCTTTTTAAAATAGCCATAAGGCAACAGTTTCGGAATCGAGGACTTGACCTTCGGCTCCGGAGACACTAAATATTATCAAGGGAGTCTAAATATATGGAGGCCTCTGTGGTTCATTGCCCGGAATGTGAAACCGACCTCGATATCGACGAAGATGAGGTCGATGAGGGAGAAATTGTCTCCTGCCCAGAATGCGGTACTGATTTCGAAATAATAACGGTCAGCCCCATTGAGTTGAAACCAGTCGATGAGGAGGTGTACGAGGAGGATGACGAGGAAGAAGTTGAAGACGGTGATCTTTAGGACGCGGCATGCCTCTGTCCCGCCGGGTTCGTTTGCTGTGTCTAATGGTGGTGATGGGGCTTTGCTTCTCTGCGATTGTTGGGAGGTCTGATCCCGCTGGCCGTCAGGCTGCAAATAGATGCAGAAGAACGAGTGGATGCGGGGTTACATCTGAAGTGAAAGAACAATGCCCGTAAGCTGAGAGTGAGGAACCCATGAGAAGGTACCAAGTCGCAGCCATGCTGGTGGTGCTCCTCGGCTGGGTCGCGGTCGCAACTACCTACGCGAAGGATAAAGATAAGGAAAACGCCGGCCGCATGCTGACTGGCAAAGTGCTCGATCACCACGATAATTCGATTCCCGATGCCGTGGTGTACCTCGCCAATACGCGCACTAGAGCTGTGAAAAGTTACATTGTCGGAGGCGACGGCGCGTACCACTTCCCAGAACTCTCGCCGAACATCGACTACGAAGTCTACGCTCAGTTCAAGGGGCAAAAAAGCGAAACCAAAACCGTAAGCCAATTCGACGACCGAAAGGCAGTGAACATCATTTTGCGGATCGATATCAAATGATGACTCCCGCCCCGTGAGTTGTACAACAGCGATCAGGCAGCAGGTGGAAGAAATCCGTTCGGTACAGGCAACAAGCTCATCACGCCGATGATTACAAACGGCAAGGTCTATGTGGGAGCGACAAACGGCGTGGGTGTGTTTGGCCTGCCGGAGTAGATGGACTTTCTCCCCCGCACTGCGTTTCCCGCGAGGAAAATGCACGAGTTACATCACCCGCTTGCCTTCGCAAAGATTGAGTAGTTCCACAAAGGCGAATATCTCTGCCCGGCGCCCGCGTCCTTTGCGAACTGTCTTGAGTATGCCCGCCCTGCGTAGTCTTCCCAACATTTGCATGACCGTAGGCACGCTTGGCATGTGCTTGTATCGCGTCAACTGGGTGCTCTGGAAAATGGGTTGGTCGAATAAATGATCGAGGAGCGGTACCGCATACCGTGAGTGTGTCAATTCGATCAGTCTTGTTTTCAGCCTCTCGTAAAGCTCGATGATGGCGCGCGCAGCAGTGGAGTTAGCCTTCGCTTGCTCAGTTACGGCGCGAAGGAAGAAATCAATCCACCGATCCCAGCTTTTGGGTTTCCCTAGATCGCGGAGTCTATCGACGTATTCTTCGCGATTTGCCTCAAGGTAGCTGGATATATAAAACATTGGTCGCGAGAGAAGTTTCTTTTCATGTAGAAATAGCGGAACTAGAATCCGCCCTAAACGGCCATTGCCATCTAAAAATGGGTGCATGATCTCGAACTGTGCATGCACGATGGCAAGCTGCACCAACGGGTCGCGCTCCTCGCCATGGTAGTATTTTCCCCAGTTGTCGAGGTGGTCCTTTAACAGGAGCGGTGCGGGGGGCACAAAGCGGGCTTCGTCAATGCTCGAACCGGGAGGGCCAACCCAGTTCTGTTCCAGGCGAAATTGTCCCCTCGCCTTATTTCTGCCGCGCACACTGTCCAGCAGAATACCGTGAAGCTGGAGCAGGAGATTGAGGTTAAAGGGACGTTTCTTGAGTTCTTCTTCGGCTGTTTGTAGAGCACGACGATAATTAATGATCTCTTGAATGTCCTGACGTTTCGACTCCTCCACTACCTCCGCGCCAGCTTCGAACTTCAACACGTCGCCGAGTGTTGCCTGAGTCCCTTCCATACGAGAAGAGAGGACGGCCTCTTGAGTCGTCAGTGGAGAAAGCAATACCTCTGGATTCGGGACGCCGTATAGAATTCCATCATAGAGAGCGAGGGCTCGATTAGCTTGACCGATTAGTGGAACAAGAAATGGCCAGTCAATGCTAGTAAGCGGAAGTCGTTCTGCGAGAAAAGGTTTCATGCCTGCTTTTGCGTCGTCTAAAGCAGGTTATCTGCTAATTTAAGTTGTGTAAAGTGTTTTCCGTTTTTCTTTATACAAATCTGGTTATTGACGCTGTGCTTTACACAACCGATCATTGGTTTGCAACGCCTTTCCTCCCAGATAGATAAGGCCCTCAATCGAGGGCCTGAAAATCACTTTTCGATTTTAGCGGAAGTCTTGACCTCTAGTTATTCTCGCTCCCGGCGCGCTTCCACGACATTAATTCGCCAATCGTGGAACCACCGGTGCTCGATACTGGATGCTTATACGCTTCCACTTCGGTACGCGAAGCCTCTTCGCCCACGGCCTTGATGCTGAGTCCGACTTTCTTTTCTTCCTGATTCATCTTGATGATTTTGAAGTCGTGCTCTTGTCCGGGTTCGAGAGTTAACGGCTGGCCGTTGGCATCCACTGCTTCAGAATTGTGGCAAAGGCCCTCGACGCCCTCCGCGATTTCCACGAACGCGCCGAAGCTGGCCACGCGGAGAACCTTTCCGCGAAGCACGTCGCCGACCTTGTGCTGGCTGAAGAAGCTTTCCCACACATCAGGCTGAAGCTGCTTCACGCCCAACGAAAGCCGCCGCTTGTCCGGTTCAATGGCCAACACGATGGCTTTCAGCCGATCACCTTTCTTCAAAATCTCAGATGGATGTTTGACGCGCTTCGTCCAGCTCAGATTGCTGACGTGGACCAGGCCGTCGATGCCATCTTCGATTTCGATGAACGCTCCGAAGTCGGTGAGGTTTCGCACCCGGCCTTCGACGGTTGCTCCCACTGGATATTTTTCGTGCAGGGCGTCCCAGGGATTGGCCGCAAGCTGCCGCATGCCCAGCGAGATCCGGCGTTCCTGCGGGTGCACGTTCAATACAACGCAATCAACATGGTCGCCAACATTCACCAGCTTCGAAGGGTGCTTCATGCGTTTAGACCACGTCATTTCGCTGACGTGCACCAGTCCTTCGATGCCCTGCTCAAGCTCAACGAATGCGCCGTAATCCGTCACGCTGATGACGCGCCCGCCAACGTGTGCGCCCACGGGATAGCGGTGTTCGGCGTCGAGCCAGGGATCAGGCGTCAACTGCTTGAAGCCGAGCGAGACGCGCTGCTTCTCTTTATCGAACTTCAGCACCTTTACTTGGATCTGATCGCCGACGTTGACCAGGTCGCGCGGATGTGTGAGGCGTCCCCAGGACATGTCGGTGATGTGCAGCAGACCATCGATGCCGCCGAGGTCCACGAAAGCTCCGTAGTCCGTGAGATTCTTGACTACGCCGGTAAGGATCGAGCCTTCCTCGAGGTGCTCCAGAGTTTTAGACCGTTTTTCACTTTGCTCGCCTTCCAGCACCTGTTTGCGTGACACGACAATATTGCCGCGTTTCTTGTTCAGCTTAATGATGGCAACTTCGAGCGTCTTGCCCTTCACGGCATCCAGATTGCGCGCCGGACGCAGGTCGGCTTGGGAGCCAGGAAGAAATGCACTGGCGCCCATAATGTCGACGGTGAGACCGCCCTTGATGCGCTCGACTACCGTCGCGCGAATAGGTCTCTTTTCGTTGTAGGCCTTCTCAATCTCGTCCCAGGCGCGGAGCTTTTGCGCTTTCTGGTGGGAGAGATTGATGTAGCCCTCCTCAGTCTCGCCCTTATCGCGCATGACATCGATTTCGTCACCGGGCTGGAACCTGGGTTTGCCTTCGAAATCCAGCACTTCGCTCAGGGGCAACATGCCCTCGGACTTAGCGCCGATGTCGACGACAACGTGCGTGCCGGTGAGTTTAAGCACCGTGCCTTTAAGAACTTTGTCTTCGCGGACGGCTTCTTCACTTTCAGTTGTGAAATTTTCGAGAGCCGACGCGAAGTCTTCGGCAGCGGCGGGCTTGTCTTCTTGATTTTCGGTTTGAGTCTCGGCCTGCTGCTGCGTTTGGGGAACGGAAATTTCTTGCGAAACCTCCGGGAAGGACTCGGGGTTTTCAGTCATAGTTGAGGTTGATGAGTCAGGGTTGTGGGGAGTGTTGTCGTCGAACAAGGTTTATCGCCTCTCTGCTGTACTCGCGCGTGCGCGAAGGATGCGGGAATGCTTCAGGACAGCTGGCGTGAGTCTTAGGTTGTGTGGAGCCCGTCCTGGCGGACGGACCTGAACAATCCCAGCGGTCGGACGTTTCCAAAAAGCGAACCCGCGTCCAAAAGGGAACCTCTCGACTATAGCAACCGCTTGCAAACAGTGTCAAACCCCAAACTGAGATAGGTGATGTCAAGCTGCTTGTGTAAATAGGTTGAGGGTGCGGGTTTTCCATTCCAGATTGAATCTCTGGAAGATGGAGTAGATGATTCGATCCACACTTTGCACGTTCACGAAGCAGACCATGGGCCGGGTTCGTCTTCGCACTTCTACGAAGCAGCGCTCGATCACGTTGGTCGTGCGCACTTTCTTCCATAAATGAGGGGGCAAGGCGAAGAACGACAACAGTTCCGGCAGGTCGCGTTCCAGGCGTCGCACCATGGGCCCGTACTCCGGCAGCCAGCGTGAGCGGAAGCGGCGGAAGGCGGTCTGCGCCTGGGCCCGGCTGTCGGCCCGGTAGATGGCCTGCGCTCCCTGCTTCACTTCGTCGTAATCGCGTTTGCGCACGTGCTCTAAAATGTTGCGCATCTTGTGCACCCAGCAGCGTTGATGCGCCACCCGCGGATACACCATCTGGATGGCGGCCGCCAATCCGGGACAGCCGTCGGTGACGATCAGCAGCAGCTTTTTGCCTTCCAGTCCGCGGCGGTACAAATCTTCCAGCAGCCCCTCCCAGTCGGCCTGACTCTCGCCTCGGCTGCGCAAAAAGGCCAGCAGATGCCGCGTACCATCCTGGCGCACCCCGTAGGCCACCAGCATGTGCACCCGCTTGCGCCCCGCCGGACGCCGCATGCGCAGGCTCACCCCATCCAAAAACAGATACGCGTAATCGTCGCTCAGCCGCGCCTGATGAAACTGCCGTACCAGCTCGTCCAGCGAGCGGGTGATGCGCGACACGGTTTGCGGACTCACCGTTTCTCCCGTCAGCGTGGTCACCACCCGCCCCACCTGCCGGGTGGAAATGCCGCGCAGAAACGCTTCCCGGATCATCACCGTCACTTCTTCCGCCCGGCGCTGAAACTTCTTCACCACCTCCGGCAGAAACCCGCGCTTGCGGCTGCGGGCGATGCGCAAGCGTAGGGTGCCGAACTTGGTCACAAAATCCCGCTCGTAATATCCGTTGCGATAATCCTGGCGCTGCTCTGACCGCTGGTAGCGCCGGCTCACCATGTACAGGTCGCGCTGCCGCTCGCTCAGCTGCTCAAAAAACTTCTGTGCCGCCTGCTGCACTCGTCCCTGCAGATCGCCCCAGAAACCCTCTTGCAACTCCGCTACAAAATGTTGGAAATGCTCCGTGATCGGTGTTACTTTCGCCATCGGGTGTAGGTCTCCTTTTCGGAACGGCTTTAGCTTGTGAGGCCAAAGCCAACTTACACCCTCTCGCTTTTTACACAATCGAATTTACGTCACCCTGAGATATTGATGAATAGCTGGTTAAAAGTGAACGTGGTCGATTCCATCTCCGGAATTTCCCGCCCACAACCTGGCGATTATTCCCAGTCCACAAAGTGCAAGCTCTTTCGTTACTAAGGTTTCAGTAAGTCAACTTTTATACTACGAGTACCAGAAGGTCCTAAACCGCATCAAATCGCCGGTAGTAGTGTTTGTATTTGTTGAGCTTTTATGATGACGCGCCTGAAATTGGCGGCTGTGTCCTTATTCCTCTTAAGTGTGGGATCGCAGGCTCGGGCCGGCGTCACGCTTTTGTTGGAAGAGCCATACAGCTACGACGGAACCTACGGTGGAACCGGGCACGCAGCCGTCTATCTTTCGCGGATTTGTGCCGAGTCGCCACTCGTACTGCGTCATTGCGCTCCGGGAGAACTCGGCGCTGTCATCAGCCGCTACGATGGCATTGCAGGGCACGACTGGATCGCGATCCCTCTTATCCCTTACCTGTACGCAGTCGACAAAGCGCAGAATGTGCCGCTGTCTGCGGATCCGAAGCTCGCCGACTTTCTCAGGGATCAATATCGACGTGATCACCTCGAAGCCATTGCGCCGGACGGCCCAGAGGGCGAACCGCCGGCCGGCCGTTGGCCCGAATTAATCGGGGCTGGCTACCGCCGCACCATCTACGCTTTCCAATTGGACACAACCGACGAACAGGACGACAGACTGATTCGAAAGCTTAATTCAGAGTCAAACCAAAAACGGTTCAACCTGGTAACTCATAACTGCGCGGATTTTGCCCGCAATCTGATCAACTTTTATTATCCGAAAACCCTTCATCGTAATCTAATCGGCGATCTCGGTGTCACAACGCCGAAGCACATTGCAAAATTGTGCGTTCACTTCGGCGAGCGCCATCCCGAGCTTCACTTGTCCAGTTTTGTGATTCCCCAAGTTCCCGGTACGATCCCACGAAGCGCATCGGTGCACGGCGTTGCTGAATCAATATTCAGAAAGAAGAAGTACACCGTACCGTTGCTTCTCGTACACCCGATCTTGACGAGTTGCCTCGTCCTTGCAGCCGTGGGACCTGAGCGTTTCAATCCGGCACAAAATGCAATGGTGTTTGATCCTGGCCGGGATTTGGAACCGCCCCTCGCAGCCTCACAGCGGCGCTTGTATCAAAATTGGCTGAGCTCTCTGGAGCGACCACTGGCGGAAGATAATGCGAGTGCAACCACTTGGCAGAAAGCAGAGGCGGCCGCAGTGCCGCACTTGGACCAGTCAGGCAATCCCGTGCTCGAAGTTAAGCTTGGTGAGGGAACAGTTGATCTTGGAGTTTCGCGAAGCAACGTCCTGCGGACTTCAGCTCCGCCCGAGTTGGTAGCGTCCATGCTGGTAGCCCGGCTGCGGGAAGAACTACGCAGCGGCGGATCCCCGAAGGCCTCAGAGCGCGATGTCGCCAATGATTGGGAATTATTGCAACAGGTTCTCGCCGCCCGACACAGAAAACCCGAGTCGGTAAACGCCCGCCTGACCGACCCGCTCTCTAACAAGCCCTAAGTGCAGCCGCGGGCGTCATCGCCCGTGCCCGTCTCCAGGTTAACTTCAGATTCCGAAACTCGCCGCTATCTGCTACTCTGCCCTGCGATGGATTATCTCTGGACTCCCTGGCGATACGCGTTTGTCACAGCCCCCAAAACATCCGGTTGCATTTTTTGTGATCTACCGAAACTCGGCGACGATGAGAAGGCCCGCATCGTCCACCGTGGCGAAAGCTGCTACATCATACTCAACACTTTTCCCTATACGCCGGGACATGTCATGATCGTGCCTTTTTCGCATCTGGACGAATTGCAGAAAGTGCCGCCCGAGACTGCACACGAAGTGATGGATTTATCGCAGAGAACCGAACGTGTCCTGCGGCGGTTGTACACGCCCGACGGCATCAACCTGGGCATGAATATCGGCAAGGCCGCTGGGGCAGGGGTAGCCGGCCATGTCCACATGCACGTCCTGCCACGCTGGGCGGCTGACGCAAATTTTATTTCGGTAGTTGGGGAAACGCGAATATTGCCGGAAAGCCTCGAAGTCACCTACAAGAGAATTAAAGCGGCGCTCGAATCGCCGGTACCATCCTGAGCAAAAGGCTTTCGAAGGGCAAGAAATCCTCGCTCAGGATGATGGCCGGCAAACGCAACAAGCGCACAATCGCGGCACCTCAGATGCCGCGATGCTCCCTATGCGCCCATGCGCATCTTTATAAGACCGTGTTCGCGCGAAAGGGCGTTGTCGTTTCGCTCACCCGAGGAAAGACAACTAGTGAGCAAAGACTAGTCGATCCACTGCGGCGGTTGTCACAAGAATGTCAAGAATTTGTAAGTTTTTGCAAAGGAAATGCTACGGTTTGCTTCGGCATCAGGCTTCAAGTAAATTCGCCAAATCTTTTTCCCCGATCACGCTGACTCCCAGCTCTTTCGCTTTGTCTAGCTTGGAACCCGCATCGCTTCCGGCGATCACGTAGTCGGTTTTCTTGCTCACGGAGCCCGATACGCGTCCCCCGGCAGCTTCGATCGTTTTCTTTACCTGGTCTCGCGGACGGCTGAGCGTGCCGGTCAGCACGAAAGTTTTGCCTGCGAATTTCGTGCCGCGTTCTTTTCGGGTTCCTTTGAAAGTCAATCCGGCTTGGCGCAGCCGCTCAATCAGTTCACGATTTCGCGGTTCCTGAAAAAACTCCGCAATACTTTCCGCGATTCGTGGCCCCACCTCGTTTACCTGTTGCAGCTCTTCCTGGCCGGCATTCATAAGCGCGTCCATGGATCCTAGTTCTTCGGCCAAGAATTGTGCAGTACGCTCGCCCACAAAGCGGATACCCAGGCCGTAGATAACGCGTTCCAGCGGCAACTTCTTCGAAGCCTCAACTTCCCGGAGGATGTTCTGCGCCGACTTTTCGCCCATGCGATCGAGTGATAAGAGATCCTGTTTGGTCAGCTTGTAAATGTCCGCGACGTTTTTCACGAGACCGCGATCGGTGAGCTGGTTTACCAACGCTTCGCCCATGCCATCGATGTTCATCACTCCGCGCGATGCGAAGTGCAGAATAGTCTCGCGCAGCTTGGCCGGACAGTTGGCATTCACGCAGCGATGATCCGCTTCTCCCTCGCTACGGATGACCTGGCCGCCGCATACCGGGCACTTGTCTGGCATGCGAAATGTTTTGTTCCCGCGCGGATGATCTTTATCGTCCAGAACCCGATTGACTTTTGGGATGACATCGCCGCCGCGCTCGACCTCCACCCAATCGCCGATCTTCACGCCGAGGCGTTCAATCTCATCCATATTGTGCAGAGTGGCGCGGCTGACGGTCGTGCCGCCGATAGGCACCGGCTTCAACACCGCCACGGGGGTCAGTTTGCCGGTACGACCAACCTGTACGCGAATGTCTTCAATCTGCGTGATGCCGGCACGGGCCGCGTATTTGTAGGCGATCGCCCACCGCGGCGCTTTGCCTGTGTAACCTAACTCGTCTTGCAACGCGGTGCGGTCGACTTTGACCACGATGCCATCGATTTCGTAAGGAAGTTTTTCGCGCTTGGTTTCCTCCTCTTCGATGAAGGCCCAAACGTCTTCAAAATTCTTGGCTAGCTTGCGACTGGGATTAACCTTGAAGCCGGCGGCATCGAGCGCATCCAAAGTCTTCCAGTGCCGATCGAAGAAACGTGCGGCCGTCCTTTAACAGCATGTAGGCAAAATAATCGAGCCGGCGTTGCGCTGTGATGCTTGGCTCAAGCTGACGAACGGTCCCGGCTGTGGCGTTTCGTGGGTTGGCGAACTATGAAAGCCCTGTGCCTTCTCGCGCTGCTGGTTCATTTTCCTGAACGCCGCCAGCGGCATGAGCATTTCTCCGCGCACTTCAAAGTTTGGCGGAAGGCTCGCTACCTTCAGTTTGTCTTTCGGAATCGAAAGCGGAATCGACCGCACCGTGCGCACATTCAGAGGTGACATCTTCGCCGACGATGCCGTCGCCTCGTGTAATTCCCCGCGCCAGCCGTCCATTTTCATACTGCAGGGCGAGTGACATGCCATCCAGTTTGAGCTCACAGACGTAATCGATATCTTTACGTCCACTCAGTTCGTGAACCCGCCGTTCCCAGCTACGCAATTCGTCCACGCTATAGGTGTTGTCGAGTGACAGCATGGGTGAGGAATGCGCGGCTTTGACCACGCCCTCGCGTGGTTTACCGCCAACCCGTTGCGTTGGAGAATCGGGCGTGATCAACTCAGGATGCTCGGCCTCGATCTTCTTCAACTGGATCATCAGTTGATCGAACTCGGCGTCGCTGATCTCGGGATCATCGAGCACAAAATATCGATATTCGTGATGCCGGATCTGGTCGCGCAGCGCCTCGATCTTCTTTTCCAAGTCTTTTGTTACGTGGCCACGAAAAAGATTATAGGCGAGCCGCGGAATTGTGGCGCAGGCGCCCTCGCCCGCGAAATCAGCGCGAAGGCCAAGTACTAAACTTCTCCCATGCCGATCCTGCAAACGCAGCGTTTGTCACTACGGGAATTTGTTCCCGAAGACGTCAACGCACTCGCCGCAATTCTTTCGGATTCAGAGACCATGCAGTTTTACCTCATGACATTCGACCATGCAGCCGTTGTCGATTGGATCGCCCGCAACCGTGCTCGCTACATGAATGACGGCTATGGCTTATGGGCCATGATTCTGCACTCCACGGGGGAGCTGATTGGCGATTGCGGATTGGTCCGGCAAACTGTCGACGAAACGGACGAGACTGAAATCGGCTATCACGTTCGCCGCGATCAGTGGGGCCAGGGATATGCCTCAGAAGCGGCCCGCGCATGTCGAGACTATGGATTCGCAAACTTGAAAGTCGATAAACTCATATCGCTGATCCGGCCCGAGAACATCGCGTCGTGCCGCGTAGCCGAAAAGAATGGCATGACGATATGGAAAGAAGTGACCAGGGTGAATCTGCTACATTACGTCTACGCAATCGGGCGCAACCAAATTTTAGAGTAGTTTTGCTCGCGCATTCCTACGGAGACCGACATGCCCAAAAACGCGCCAGCCCAGTTCTCGTTGCCGCAAGCGCTGTTGACTTCTTTTGCTACGAATGATCGGATCAATGTGTACATGATCGAAAACTTGCCCACGCAAGCATGGCGCGCCGAGCCTTCTGCAGGCAAGGGGCACACGTCGCTGCCATCGTGGCGCACCTGAACAACATCCGCGTGATGTGGCTGAAAGCTGTGGCCAAGGGCAGCGAGGTTCCTGAACAACTGTATCGCACGCGAGTCACGCCGGTGCAGGCGGCAAGAGCCCTCGAACAGAGCCGGGAAGCTCTCAGCGCGGTATTGCAGTCCGCGTTGCAGAGCGGTGGCCGAGTAAAAGGATTCCGCCCCGACGTCGCCGGATTTTTCGGCTATCTGATTGCGCACGATGCGCATCATCGCGGCCAGATCTGCATGCTGGCCCGCCAGATCGGCCACCCGTTACCGCAGAAGGCGATGTTCGGCATGTGGGAGTGGAGTACAAGAGGGAAGGTTTAGACTTCGCTCTTGCAGAAAATTGATTGCTGCTTTCCGGCAAGGCGACACCATATCGTGAATTGATGCGCAAGGCAATGCTCCTCTACAACCCGCTGTCCGGCCGTCGCCGAGAGCGCCGAACAATGGACGTAGAGGAAGCGCTGTCAGTCTTGAAAGACGCCGGAATCGAAGCCACAGCTGCCTCTACCCGCGCAGCATCCGATGCCGCTGATCAAACCAAGAACGCAATAGCCGCAGGCTGCGACACAGTTTTTGCTTGCGGCGGCGACGGCACCGTTCACGACGTTTTGCAGGGGCTGGTGGGCAGCCAGACCGCGCTGGGCATCATTCCCCTAGGGACTGCCAACTCGCTGGCCCATGATCTGAGACTACCGCTTTCTCCAGCCAGCGCCGCGCAGGCAGCTATAACCGCCAAACCTCGCCGCATTGCCGTAGGCCGAGTAACTTATCAGGATCCAACGGGGAAGAAAAAACAGCGATATTTCACCGTCATGGTGGGCATTGGTGTGGATGCGCACGTCTTCTACAAGATCGATCCGCGAGTGAAACGACGCCTGGGGATGGCCGCGTATTGCCTTAAAGCGACCCGACTGTGGCTGACTCACAGGATGGAAAACTTCTCGGTGGAGATTAAGGGAGAACAGGCAGAAGTGTCTCAGCTACTGGCCGTCCGCATCGGCAACTTTGGTGGAGTTCTGCGCCAACTAGCTCCCGGGGCATCGCTCGAACGCGACGATCTTCGCCTGGTGCTGTTCAGCACCCGCAGCCGCCTGGCCTATCTACGCTACGTAATACGCGGACTCTTCGCGACCAACTGGCAGGTGCCCGGAATCGAATTAGTTCACAGCAAAGGTGCAATCTGCCGCGAACTGCCATCGCCTGCCACTTCGAGCGCGAGCCCTCGCATTTTCATTGAAGCCGATGGAGAACTACTCGGCACATTGCCCGCGGAACTATCTGTCATCCCCGATGCAGTGACTCTGTTAGTACCGAACGGATAGAGCGGTTGCCGGGGCTCGATTCTGTTACCGCAGCGGCCAAAGCCTCTCTGATTCGAAGACATCTCGTGCAGCGCTGCTCCACTCCGAGGCCAGAATTTTCCCGCAGCCCACAGAGCGAACTCGCCGTCGCCGACAGTGCACGAGTGCGTCCAGAACCTAGAAAATTAATTTCAGAGCGAACTCAAGCTGGCGCATACCGGTGGCCGAACCAGGAGAAGAGTCCGCTTCGATGTTCGTGATCTGGCCATTGCCAGCGCAGTCGATACAGGTACCGGTTCCACCCTGGTTGTTGTTCCAACCCAAAACTGGATGATTGAACACGTTGAAGGCATCCATACGGAATTGCAGCCGGAAGCGTTCAGTCAGCCGGAAGTTTTTCAGGATCGACGCGTCGCTGAAGAAAGCGCGCGGACCGCGGTAGCTGAAGACGCCGATGTTCCCCAAGTGGCCGGCCCCAGGATCACCGAAGGCCTCGCCGGGATTGGTAACGATGTTGGGTATCGGAGTAAAGAAAGGTACCTGGTGCGTGACCGGGTTAAATGAACCAGCTCCGATTTGGAAGGAGCCGGTTCCCTTGTTAGGCCGGCAGATGCTTACATCCTCCTCAGAAGAGCATTCTCCGTAACTCGGAGTCCACGGTAGACCGCTCGCCCACGTGGTGGTTCCAGAAATCTGCCAGCCGCCGATGAACACATTCTCTATTCCGCTGGCGCCGCTGCCAAAAGGTTTGCCTCTGCCAAACGGCAACTCATAGACCAGATTGTTTACCCAGACGTGATTTCGAACCTCGTCGTCGGGACCGTATGCCACACCTGGAGAATCGGCGTAGTAGTTGTTGTCGTACTTGTAGGCGTGAGCAAATGTGTAGTGCGAGAGGAATTGAAATCCATGTGAAAAGCGCTTCGTCACTTCGACCTGCGCAGCGTTGTAGTTGCTACTGGCATCGTTACCCAGATAGTTCCCTTGATCGGTAGAGCAGCACATCAGGGTAGTGCCCGTTGTGGGATCGATAATGCCGGGATAACTGAATCTGTTGTAAAGCGGCCGGCGCTGAACTAATGGGGTAACTGGCACAAAGGCTCCGTTGACAGTGGTCCCAGGTCCGATTGCGGGACTGTTTATGTTGTAGGTCGGTCCATCTCCTGCGAAAACGTGGGTTCCCTTGTTGCCAATGTACGCTACCTCTATGCTCGTAGTGTTTGTTATCTGGTGCTGCACAGTTAAATTCCAGGCGTCCAGTTCGGGCAGACGCTGAAAAGTCGGGCGTATGTGAGGTTGCACGCAGAGCTGAGTGTTGGCGCCGTTTACGAAAAACGCACTCTGATAACAATTGGGTCCCGCCACAGGAAACGCTCCGCTAGCCGGGATTGGTGGGAAATTGAATACGGGCGGGCCTTGCGCCAAGGTAAATGCCGTCAAGTTTGGCGACGAGTTCTGCGCCAACTGGGCGGCGAGTACCGGCAGAGTTTGGGTTACCGTGTGCCCGAAGTTCGAGCCGAACACGCCCATGTCGTAACTGCGGCCATATCCCATGCGCAGAACGGTCTTTTCGGTTAATTCATATGCAATTCCAACCCGTGGGGCGAAATAGTGCCAATCGTTGGAGATGTTTCCGTTTAGACCATAGGGGCCGTATCCAGCGACACGATCGAGACCCTGCACGATATTGGCAAACCCGCCGTTGCCTTTGCCGTTCACGTATTCGGGAAAGTACACCTCCCAGCGAAGCCCGTAATTCAGGGTCAGCCTTGGGGTTACTCGCCAGGTGTCTTGTCCGTAGTAGAACATGCGATGCTGACGTTCCGCAGCGCTCACAGTGGGACTGACATATCGGCTCATCTGGGTGACGTCGCCTAGCAAGAAAGTAGCCCAGTCGAGTCCGCCGCCACCTCCGTTCGATGTGGTGCGGTAGTCGAAAGTGTAATCACCGGCGCGATTTGCGTCGCTAGGCACGCGCAGGTTCATGGCATAGCGGATGTCGGCGCCGAACTTGAACTGGTGATTGCCGTGAATCTTAGTCCAGTTGGTGACCCACTGGAATTGCTGTTCACTTTCCAGCAGCGGACAGTTGCAGCGCCCTACTCCCAAGCCGTCGCCCCAACTTACCGTTGGGTTGCTGAAGGCACCGGTGTTTGCCGACGAACTGGACACAGTCTGATTCAGCAAGAATCCGCCGAGACCTGAGGTGAAGGCCGCTTCCGGGCCAGTCAGGTTTGCATTGGGAATGCCGAAACCCGTCATGGGGGTGGTGCCCGCGTCGGGCTTAAATGTGTTCGGGTTGTACTTGAAATATCCAAAGCGGAAGTCGGCCAAAAGAGTCGAACTGATTGTCTTAGTTAGGCCCCAAGCGACACTGTAATTATGCGTGTTGGATCCGCCTGCCAGTCCGCCGGGACCAAACCCGACGCCGCCCAGTGCTCCGTAAGAACCCAAGCCTTCGACATGGAAGTGGTCAAAGCTGAAGCGCCCGAATGTCTGCACCGTAGGGGCGGCGTTGAAGTCGGCACGGATGTCAAAACTGTTCTGCGTATAGTTGCCTGAACCAGAAGCAATGTAGTTATTGCTTATGCCAGCGCCATTGTTTGGAGCGGGGAACAGCGCCAAGATTGCCGCGGATTGCGGCGATATCTGGCTGATCGGAATGAGGTTTCCGGCATATGCGGTTCGGCCCGAACCATCGATCGGGCTACCGGTCAAGGGATTATATGCTTGTCCCCCTCCTTGCTCGGCAGGTGTCAAGTACTCGCTCAAATTACAGAAGCCGGTGGTATTGGTCTTCGGGTTGCAGCTTTGAGCCATCAATGCAGTCGGTACGGTTAGCAGGTTGGTAGTTCCGTTGGTTTCGCGTGTGCCCTGGTAATCGCCAAAGAAAAATAATTTGTTCTTGATGATCGGGCCGCCGATGGTCCCGCCGAACTGCTGCCACTTATCCGACGGGATAAATTTGCCCGTGATTGGATTCGGGGCAAATTGAGTGAACGGGTCCCGCGCCGCGGTAGCATCAGTTCGCCGAAACCAGAAGCCATCGCCGTGAATGTCATTGCTGCCAGACTTGGTCTGCACCGTGACTACGCCTCCGAGGGCTTTGCCAAACTCGGCATCGTAGTTTTGCAGTGTCACTTTGGTTTCCTGAATCGCATCGAGATTCGGATTTACGACGATGATCCCGAGAATCGGGTCCTGATTGTCGGTGCCATCGAGTTCATAGGCAGTGCCGCTGAAGTGTTGCCCATTGACAAAAATTTGCTGGCTGCCTTGTGGATTTTCGGTTACTGCGTGGCTCCATCCCACCATTTTCTGCGTGCCCGGAGATAGCAACTCGAAGGAGGTAAAGTTGCGATTCATGATCGGCAGGTCTTCGACATACTTCTGATTGAACTCTATCGACACGTCAGCCCGGTCCGTCTTCAACTGCGGAGCTTCGCTGGTGACTTCGACGGATTCGGCCGCGGAGCCGACTTGGAATTGCCCGTCAACGCGGGCAGCGGCGTCGGCAGAGACTGTGACACTATCCTGCTCAATCGTCTTAAAGCCTTGGCCTTCGATACGAACCTTGTACGTATCCGGAATCAGGTGCGTGACGGAGTAATTGCCGCTCTCGTTTGTCGTCGCTTCATCGGTAGTTCCCTTGCTGACGTCCGTGACGGTGACCTTCGCATTGGGAACAGCCGCGCCGCTGGGATCGGTGACGGTGCCAAATATGCTTCCGAAGACAGCTTGGGCCGGAGCGGCTGGAACCCATACGGCAAACAAAATTGAGAGCACCGCAAGACCGGAAACGAATGACTTTCGCATTACATTCCTCCCGCGCTAGCAATTTGGAGTCAATGCAGGGTTGCACACGGACAGCTTTGAGACGGCACAGAACTGCTGCTTGATCCCGGTGAGTGAAGTGAGCTGCATTTAGAAAGACGAACGCGCCCGTCCGCTCAACTTGGCGCAGTAGTACAAAAACACTACCAGCAGCGAAGAAATAAGTTTCAAAAGGTTTGATACGGTGACATGACGGTAAATTACAGGCTTGCAGCGAGATACACATCTTGTTACTGTAATGTTACATGGCCGTAAATCGGGCTCATCTGCCGGTTCCGGATGAATACCTGGAGCAGATCGACAGGTTAGCGGGCAGCCACACCCTTCACGGTTCCGAATCCTTGTGTAAGCTCCTGCGCTATTTGGCGACGCACGCTTTGACTCGTCCTGGCGTGCCGCTAAAAGAGTATGAAATTGCGACTGAGGTTTTTCATCGCCCCGCCGATTTCGATCCCCAATTGGATTCGACGATCCGGGTCCAGGCCGGGCGCCTTCGTCTCAAGTTGGCGGAGTATTATGGCTCGGAAGGTGCCGCAGATCCCATTCTGGTTGACTTGCCTAAGGGCGGATACCTGCTGACTTTCCACCATCGCACGGCGTCTCAGCCTGGATTCTCAGTTACTCCAATTCACAGGGAAGGGCGAGAATCTCTCACCGAGCAAACCCGCCGGAGGTTGGTCGTCGCCATCTGTGCACTGGCTGTACTCCTGGCTGCGGCGATTGGAGTTATTTTTACCATGGTCGCCAATCGAACGGCGGCGGAGCCGATCCCGACAACCCATGCCGAGCCTGCGCCGGCTGTATTTCAAATTTTCTGGGGAAGTTTTCTATCTGGACCGCAAGAACCTTGGGTCATATTCAGCAATGGCGCTTTCGTCGGCAGGCCAGAGACGGGAATGCGCTACTTCGACCCCAAGCGTGATGCAAACAGAGTGATCCTCGACCATTACACCGGCGTCGGTGAAGTCTTGGCTGTCCATGCGCTTGATAATGTTTTCACGCAACTGGGTAGGCCAATCCTCGTAAAGCGAGGGAGTCTGCTTTCGTTGGATGATGCCAAGAACAATAATCTGATATTTCTAGGTTCGCCTGCGGAAAATTTAACGCTTCGCGATATTCCGAACACCCGGGAATTTGTTTTTCAACCGCTGAAATCCGGCCCGCGAAAGGGAGACTTGGCGATACTCAACATGCATCCCCAAGGGGGTGAGCCGACTGCATTTCTAGCCAGTCCTTCCAACCAGCCTCTCACCGAGGAGTATTCCGTGATCGCTCGCGTGCGCGAGGGAAACCCGTCACAGTCGGTAATGATCCTGGCGGGAACGACCACCATCGGCACCCAAGCCGCAGTCGAATACATTTGTACGCCGCAATCGTTGCAGGATTTGCTGCAAAGGCTCGGCGTTTCGAAGCCCGAGGATTTGAAGCCATTCGAAGCAGTCCTGCGTGTGAAGGTCACGCGCGGTGTGCCAGTAGCGATGGAGTTGGTAAGCCTGCGCAAGACTGGATCGTAGACCCTCACTCGGGTGGGGATTTGAAACGCGAATCTAGTTCCGCTGCCTTTTGCAATTCTGCCTGAGCTCCTAGCCTTGTCACCTTTTCTCTTCAGCGCCAAAGCGAGTTGGTAGTGCGCCGGGGCGTAGTTCGGCTGAGAATTGATGGCAGAACGGAACTGGGATAGCGCACCATCCAGATCTCCAGCCTCAAGAAGACGCCGTCCTGAGTTGGTGGTGAATGTCGCCGCCTGAAGACTGGTTTTCTGCTGGCTGATCTCCGCGCCGAGTTTGCTCTCAGCGCCTGCTCCCTGACTGTCGCCGAGTTGCCGGAGGACAGCGGCAAGAGTTGTATGCGCTCCGGCAAAGTCTGGTTGCAAACGTATGGCTTCGCGGAGCGCGCTGGCCGCTTCTGGCAGCTTGCCCATTTGTTTGAAGACGGTCCCTAGCGTGTAGTAGGCCTCAGCATAATCAGGTTTCGCGTGGATAGCATCTTGCAAGCGCTCCACTGAAGCCGCGAACTCTCCACTTTGCCAAAGCGTGACTCCATAAGTGTAATAAGCATCCGCTAAGCCTGGGTCGAGGCGGATTGCCTCTTTCAATTCTGCGATAGCGCCCGTTAAATCGTCTTCCAGTTTTAGCGCTACTGCCAAATCGTAGTGGAGGTGAGCCTGGTTGGGCGAGATGCTCAATGCCTGTCGCAATTCTCGTGAAGCTGCTTCAAAGTCGGACTTCTGCAAATACGCAAGCCCAAGATTTCCACGGATGCCCGTGTCCTCGGGATGCAGTCTTAGTGCCGTCTGAAATTCCTTGATTGCAGCGTCACCCTGACCGTATTGCATCAACGCCAGACCCAGGTTGTTGTGCGCCTCGGGGTCATTGGGACTGAGTTCAACGACTTTCGCGAATGCGGTTGCAGCTTTTTCCGGCTCGCCGGAACGCTGCAGCAGCAAGCCATAGCGCGTCTGTACGACAGCTACATTCGGAGTGAGTTGCGCAGCCTGTTCGAACGCTCGTAAAGCTGCGTCGGTGTCCCCTTTCGCCTCGAGTGCGGTACCCAGATAATATTTCGCAGTTCCGTCGTCTGGATCCAACTGAGCGGCTCGTTGAAGTGCAGCGATGCCGTCGTCTCGCTCGCCGCCGTTCAGAAGAGCGACGCCAAGATGCAACTGCGCGGACTCATATTTTTGATCTAACCGCAAAGCCGCGCGGAATTCTTTCTCGGCATCAAGCAGTCGCAACTGCTGGGCCAGCAACACGCCAAGGTCGTCGTGCAAGTCCGGGCGTGCGGTTTGCAAGGCCACGGCTGTTTTCATCTCGGAAATAGCATCGTCGGTTTTTTGCTGCTGGCTGAGCACTCGCGCCAACGCGAGATGTGCATCAGCTTGCTGTGGCGCCAGACGCACTGCCGCCCTCAACTCGTGAGCGGCTTCATCGAGCGAGCCTTTGGTCGAAAGCGCTTGCGCCAGATAGGCATGCGCAATTGCCAAACCCGGCCGAAGCCGCGTCACGATGCGAAAGTGTTCGATCGCACCGTCCACATCGCCCTGCTGAAGCATCAGTTGTCCCAACGCGTTCTGCGCGTCCGCATTGCGGGGCTCAAGTTTAATCGCCTGCTGAAAAGCGGATAGGGCTCCGGCGGCATCACCTTTTTCTATCGCCGCCTGTCCGCGCTGATAAGCAGCCACGGCACCGGAAGCGGTTGTCTGAGCCTGCGACAACCACACGAATGTGCTGAGCTGCAGGATGAAGACGATAAGCGAAAATCGAGCGTTAGTGCGCCTTCCCGCGATCGCGAATACCACAGTGAGGATAGGTTACGTGTTATGCTGCTGTCCTTCAATACCGTGAGAAGTAATTGGCTATCTCACTTTGCCGCTTTGTGAAATGACGCTTGGATTTTCATGGAGGTCGCCGTTGTTAGCGCTGGTCCGGGGCGCAATTAGCGGAGCGATTATTGTCTGGATCAGCATATATGGGAATTCTTCCCAGGCACAGACTGCGCCACAGCCGCAGCATTCATCTCGAGAAACACAATCTTCCCCTCCCCAACCTTCTGTTCCCAACTTTGACGCCGCCCGCAAACTCCTGGAAGAAGGTAAGTATGATGAAGCGCTTTCCCAACTGCAGGCGCTTGCAGCGCAGAATCCAAAGCTGCCGGGACTTTCCCACCAACTCGGTGCGGCGTATTACAAGAAAGGCGACTTCCTAAAGGCTGTCGGCTATTTGAAGCAGGCAACCGAGGAAGATCCGAAAGACAGCGAGGCCGTGCAGCTTCTGGGACTTTCTTATTATCTTGCCGGACGCCCAAATGAGGCCATCCCGCTGCTGGAAAAAGTGCAGACCTGGTATCCGTTGGCGAATGTCGACGCCGCTTATATTTTGGGCGTCTCTTACATTCAGGTAAAGAATTATCCGCAAGCTCGCAATGCCTTCGCGCGAATGTTTGACGTGCCGGCAGATTCCGCCGCCAGTTATTTATTTACCGCGCGCATGTTGCTGCGGCAGGAATTTGATCCAATTGCTGAAGAGTACGCGCAAAAGGCCGTCGCGCTCGATCCTAAACTTCCGCTCGCTCACTTTTTGCTGGGCGAGCTGTATTTATATAAATCGCGCGTCGAGGAAGCTATTACCGAACTCGAAAAGGAAAAAGCCATCAATCCTGCGCACGCTCCCACCTATTACAAGCTGGCGGATGCGTATTCGCGCATCCAGAAGTACGATGACGCTGAACGCTTATTGCAGCGCTCAATCTGGCTCGACGCCACGTCCACCGGGCCTTATATCCTGATGGGAAAAGTTCTGGAGAAGAAGGGTGAATTCGATCTGGCAGTGCGCGCCCTGCAGCGTGCGGCGGCGATGGATCCGAATAATTCCATCACTCATCATTTATTGGGACAAGCCTATCGCGACCTGGGACGAAATGACGAAGCCGAGAAAGAATTGAAATCGGCCGAGCAGTTACAAGAGCGCGAGAACAGCAAACAATAGAATCGTTCGATCAATTCCCTAGTGCGCTGCCGTGTCCTGTTCCCTCGCGAGTCGCTCGACCATTTCCTTCGGCATTTGCTGCAATAGTTCCAGGAAAACGCCGTTGGTCCAGCCAAAGCCGACCACATTGGCCTGATATCCGGCGCTGATATGGGCCTCCGAAGAACGTGATACCACATTATATTTCTCGCGGACAGTTCCTTCGCGCCGGAAGTTCTCAGCCACAGTAGAAAGAAAGTTGTACGAAATTCTATCTGCGTCGGCGGCGTACCCGTTGCGCCGTAACCCATCTACGGCAAGCGATTCAAGAGGGGCCCATCCGTATGGGTAATCCCACTGCCCGCCAGAATCGGTAGTGCTGGTAACCAGCCCACCGGGCTGATCGAAGAGTTTTACATTTCGCGCCAGCGCCTGCGCTTGCTGCGGGCTTGCCAGCCCCGCCCACAGCGGATAAAACGTCGTCACATATTGGTACGTCGATTTTGTCCCCGTGCGCAGATCGTAGTCAACGAACAATCCCCGCTGATCGTCCCAAAGATATTTGTTGATTTTCTGTTTGCGGTCTTCAGCCCGCTGCTTCCATTGTGCAGCTTCGGCACTCTTGCCCAGCAATTGGCTGATTTCCTCCAGGTCCTTTTCGGTCTTATAAAGAAGGCTGTTCAGGCAGACCGGAACAAAATGATGAGTGGCAGCGCCATAGGGTTCGAAGCGAAACGAAATGTCGAACCCGGACTCGCGCATGCTGCGATCGCCCTTGTAATAATCACCGCTCAATTGCACCGTGCTGGAAGTGTCGCATCCCGAATGTGCCATCGGTTTTGCCACATCGCAAACTTCCACCGTGTACTCAGGTCCGGTAGCTTCCTGCGAGGGTTTAGTGTTTTTGGCAATCACATAAGTTCGATCGAATTGAGGATGAAGAAGGAAATAGCCGATGACCTTACGGCGGAGCCCGGTTTCATCCTGCAGGCTCTCGGGAGCGGGGCCGTAGCCGAAATCGTAGTAACGCGAAAGGCCCGTCGACCCTGCCAAGTGTGGATCGCGCACCCACATCTGGTAATCCCGGGACGCAAAACTGTACGCGCGAGCCAGCCACTGCTTGTCATGTCCCGCGGTCTTCTCCGCGTTATAAACCTCCATGATCATCGAAGTGAGAAACGGCGGCTGCGAGCGCGTCAGGTAATATGTGCGATTGGCGTTCAACACCGTTCCGTAATGTTCGATTTCAAAGAAAAAATTCTCCACCATTCCGCGCGCCAGATCGACACGCCCGTCACGCACCAGCCCGAGAATAATGAAGTAACTATCCCATCCATACATTTCGTTGAACCGGCCGCCGGGGACGACGTAGCTGTCAGGCAGAAATAGTAGCCCTTGAGGCGAAATTGATTCCACTCCAGATTGGCCCGGATGCTCGATGACCATGGGCAAGTGCTCCACTCGCACCTTGCATGCTTGTTCGAGCTGCCTCACCGAATCTGGTTCGGGGAAATTCGCCGGCAGATACAGCAGCGCGGCCTCCGGCAACTTCGGATCTACGATGCTGTCGCACCGTGTCATGGAACGTGTCAGCACATCCCAGTCCGAGTGAATGTATTGCAGCACGCGATTCAGGCCGCCGTTAGTCTGAGTAGAGGGGGCTGTGCCTGAGAAGCATTCGAAAGCAGACAGCCAAATCGCGAGGATTACGCAAATCCAGGTTAAGCTCGCCCGCCGCATTCCAACCATGATTGCCGAATCCTCTTGGCCGTTAGCCTACATCGCCCGGCTGCTGCTGTGAAGTGGGATGGCGTCGAAATATTCTTAATCTTTGCATTTTGGAGTGCCGTTATTGAGCCGTTGCAGCAGTGTCTTTGCCTCCGGAAGGTCCGGATTAAATTCAAGCACGCGCAAAACATAATCGCGCGCTTTATCGGGCTGTGAGCTGTCGCAAAAGAGCAGAGCGATATTCATCCCGATACGACTTTGACCTGGAGCGCGCTGGAACGCATCCTGCCAAAGCTTGAGCGCTTCACGCGGATGCCCGCGATTCGCCTCGATCGCGCCCAGATTCGTGGCCGCATCGATCAATGTGGGATCAACCACCAGCGCTCGTTGATATAGATCGCGAGCTCGATCCAAATCGCCTTTATTCTGCGCGGAATATCCCAACGCGGAAAGGAGCACAGGATCTTGGGGCGATTTTTCGAGAGCCGAACGAAGCAGCCGTTCAGCCTCCGGAGCCGCGGCTGTCATGCCGCTATTTATTAACGATTGCCAAGCCAGTGCGAGGTCGCGCACATCGTCATCTTTTTTCAGCGACGGAAATGGAACCAGCCTAGGCAAGTTTGCCTGTGTGCTTCTATCCTGCAAGAGCTGAGCGGCGATCTCGGGCCGCCGCCGGATACGATGGTCCGTTACCTCGGTGTGAGCAACATCCGTACTTAACGACGAAGGCATATGGCATGAAGTGCAGTCGGGCTGATCTGCGTGGTGTGTGCTTCCAAACTTCCCTCCATGACAAGCCAGACATTTCTGCCGATAGTACGAGACACGCTCGGCGGCAGATGGCTCGCGGTGCGGATCATGACAGCTAGTGCACGACATAGCGTCGCCAGATTTTTTCTTGCATGCACTTTGGGCCAGCGCCTCGAACTGGCCAACCGCTCCCAAGCCGCCGCCCTGCTGATCAGCAAAAACAAAATAGCGAATGAAGTCGGAAAGCTGCTCCCCGGGCGTAAAGTCGTAGATGTGCCGCCCGGGCCGCTCGATCGCAGCCTTGCCTTCGAGATGGCATTGCATGCAAACCGCGTCGCGTCGCCCGGCTTCGAGCTTGGCCGGATTGACGATGGCTCCGCCTTTCACGTGCGCCGCTGCTGGTCCGTGGCATCGCTCGCAAGTTACTCCAGAATCGGAAAACGGTGGAGACGGATAATGGTTTTCCGTTCCCGCCAACGGAGGCCGCATCCCGCTGACGTGGCAATGCAAACAACTGGCAAAAGCCGGCAGGTTCATTGGCATTTCACTGGCATTGCCAAACGCGGGCGCCATGTCCCAGCGCTGTCGGTCCGTGTACCAATTCACCGGCGACTCGAAAAGAAACCCGTCCACGACAAACAAATAACTTCGCCCGCGCCGCCCAGAGCCAATGTAATAGAGCAATTCTCGCTTCCCGCGCACAGTCGGATCGCTGGGACGCTCAAAGTTGAGCCAGACTTTTCCCTGATCGGAGTAAATGCTATAGTGCACCCCCGATTTCTGATGGACGAAATCAGCGGGGAAAAAGTTCGCGATCGCAGGTCCACTGGCCTGCGCCATCGAAGTTTTCGCGTAGGAATTGTAAATCGAGGAGTGGCAGCCAGCGCAGGCTTGATCTCCCACATATCCGGCGGAGCCAGAATTCGCCGTGCCCCCCGCAGTCTGAGCCCGCGAAGTGGTTCCTCCGCACAACAGCGCCCACAACAAAAGTCGAAGAAAATGGCCCATTCAATAACCAGCGCAAATCGCCGCTTCAGATTAGTGGTTGGCCATCGCGCTTTGCAATTGTTGCAAATTCTCCCGTGCCAGAGCATGTGCCGGATTGATCTCGAGCGCGCGTTCGAACTGTGCTTTAGCTTCGACGAAGTTCCCTAATTCAGCCAGCGCACTGCCCAGGTTTGCATGCGCATCAGCATCGTCCGGCCTGATGCGAACGGCCGCTGCGAACTCCCTCGCAGCTGCACGGAAGTCGTCTGCGGACGCCAGGGCATTTCCTAAGTTGTAGTGCGCATCGAAATAGTCAGGCGAAGTCTGCGTCGCAGTCTGAAAGTAGAGCATCGCGCGGCCAGCCTGTCCCGAAGCGAGCAGCACCGCGCCAAACGCGTTATTCGCAGTTGCATCCTCGGGGCGAATCTGCAACGCCGCCTCGTACTCCGTCTGCGCGTCAGCAGTATCGCCGCGCGCCTGCAGCATGGATGCAAGATTGTAGTGCGCGGCAAAGTCTTCGGGATTATTGCGGATATTGTGTCGCGCCAGCGCTTCCTGCAACAACATCCGCGGATCGCCCGCCTGCGAGTCAAAGTTGCGCGGCAGCACCTGCAGCCACAGATGCGCCATCTCATCCTTTGAGCGATTCCCGCCGCGCACCCGCTCGGGAGGGTGATTGGGATTCAGCGCATTGTCCTCCGAGTTGTCGTATACATAACGCATGCTGATGGTAGTTCCCTTGGGCAGAGCCACCGGCTCCGCATAGCGGTACACAGCCTGCCAATTCAAATTCCATTGCGCAATGTGAATTAGAGTTTTCGTGCTGCCGTCAGGCAACAGCGCGGTAGCTAGCATGTCCTGGCCCAGATAATGCGCATGTGGATAAATGGCAAGCAAATCCACATCAATCGGAAGCGTGAGTTCATCGCTTACTAGAAAATTCTTTGCTCCTGCTGGAATATCAAGCTTGGAATCGTTCTGCAACTGCAGCAGCATGGGGAATTTCGTAGCTGGTTGATCAGTAAAGTACAGGCCGATAGTCGGCTGAATCGTCTCCGGCTTGCCCGACGGTTGCATATGCACATTCAGCACGAGGTCGGTTCCTTTGTCCAAACGCAGCGCCATCCCGTCCGGTTCCACGTAAGGGACCGTGCCCGGCTTCCAGAACAAAAAATGGCTGTCGGGATCAAACGCCTCCGATTCGATTTTGATCTCCATGCCCTCAAATCCCTCGCCCGGCGTTTTCTCACGCTGCCGCGAATTCTCCTGACGGTCGACCAGAATATTCGCGTGGTGGACGAAGCGTTTATCTCCCGGACGGATCTCGACCGCCCTAACCCATCGCGTGCGGTCAATTGGCACGGGCAAAATAAAATTCCAGTACATGTCAGAGCCGCCCGGCGGCAACTGGTAAGGCTTTTCAGCGGTGAGCACGAGATCAGGCTGACCCAGCTGCCAGCCTTCTACCCACTTCGGCTGCGGCGGCAAATCCGCCGGATTTCCTTCCGGCGTTCCCGCGTCTACCCATTTTTTTATAGTGGCAATCTCATCGTCTGAAAGCCGCATTTCATCGGCAAATTTCAGACTCTGGGGTTCTGGCAGCCACGGCGGCATGAAACGATCTCGCGTGACCGCTGCAATCTGTCGCGCATGTTTTTTCACATCTTCATAGGTAAGCAAGGAAAAAGGTCCCGATTCCCCCGGACGATGGCATCGCGCGCACGATTGAAAAATGATGGGAGCAATATCGCGGTTGAATGTGGCTTGCTGTTCCCCTTTCGATTGCGCATCGACTCCGCCAGCGCGAAGGGCAATCGCAATCGCCAACACAAATCCGACTCCAGCCAATGAATACAGCCGGTTCATTGCAGGTCCGAAATGTAACATCCCACGGCTGTGACTTCTTTATTTGGCAGTGCGTGGCCGCTCAAGGCAGCCTGGAGAGCGTCCTCCAGTTCGTGCGTGGTCGGCGCGGAACGCGAGCGTGCGAAAGATTCGTAGAGATTATCGATGCGGCCGTGATACACAAGCGCGCCTTTGGCATCGAACACCGCAGCCTCAGGCGTGACCTTCGCATCCGACTCTTTCACCAATGCATGGTCGGGATCTCGCAGGCCAGGGATTGAGTAGCGGAATTCATGCAGATACTTGCGCACATCCGCGGCTGATTCGGATTTGTCAGGGAAGACCAGATAAACTCGCGCATCCTTCTGATGCTCGTCGCTGATTCGCTGAATCTCGGGAGCATAGCGCGCCGAGATGGGACAGTCTTCACGCACAAACACCAGCACCACCGGCCGGCCCGCGTTTACTTTTAATGGATCCACGCTTTTGCCGTCGAGATCCAACGCGCTTTGTTGAGCCGTGCAAATCAGTGGTAAGAACGCAAGCACGGGCAGCGCACATTTGTGAAGAAGGTCCCGAACCATGGCTACAGCAACTCCGGTGCGCCCACAATTGTAAGGCAAAAGGCATTCATGGCCTTTAGAATTTCGCCTACACGTCCAAATAAAATTTGATCCTCTGCATGTAGGCTTGCAAATCAGGCTGTCGTCCTACAGAATTAAGGCGAACTCTAGCCAAACTAAGAGGCGAACAGGTACTTCCTTTTGCAGTTCTCACGCCGCAAGTTTCTGCGATCCCTAAGCCGGTCTGCGGTGGTACTTTCGCTTGAGAATGTGCTCTCTCTGGCGCGCCCGATTCGACTGCATGCGATCTCCGTCCCGGATGAAAAAGATCAGAAGCCGACCGATTTAGGCGTCAACTTCATGGATGTCGGCAACGAAGCCGGCCTGAACGTAGAAACCATTTTTGGCGGCGAGCATAAGAACAAATATCTATTAGAAACCACCGGCTGCGGTGTAGCTTTCTACGATTATGACAACGACGGGTGGCTCGACATTTTTCTGGTGAACGGCTGGCGTCTCGAAGGTTTCCCCGCAGGGCACGAACCCGCATCGCATCTCTTCAAGAATAATCGCGACGGCACATTTACCGATGTAACCGCGAAAGCTGGATTGAGCCACAGTGGCTGGGGGCAGGGCGTTTGCATCGGAGATTACGACAACGACGGCTTCGAAGATTTATTCGTAACCTACTACGGCAAGAACGTTCTCTATCACAACAACGGTGACGGAACTTTTACCGACGTCAGCGAGAAAGCCGGAGTCGCCGGGAAGAAGACTCGCTGGGGCACCGGCTGTGCATTTGTCGACTATGACCGCGACGGCCATCTCGATCTTTTCGTCGCCAACTACATTGATCTAGATCTTGGCGACCGCGCCGGTGCCGGAATCAGGCCCGTGTCTTTATAAAAGTGTGATGGTGGCTTGCGGCCCGCCTGGCTTGAATGGCGGCAAGAACATTCTCTACCACAACAACCGAGACGGAACTTTCACCGATGTTTCCGAAGCCGCCGGAATCACTCGCATCAATGCTACAACCTATGGTCTCGGCGTGCTGGTGGCCGATTTCGATAATGACGGATGGCCCGACATTTACGTAGCCAACGACTCGACTGCTAGCGCTCTCTACCAGAACAAGAAGAACGGAAAGTTCGAAGATATTGCCGTAGAAGCGGGTTGCGCCCTGAGCGCCGACGGCAAACCCCAAGCGGGCATGGGCGTCTCCGCAGGCGATTACGACCTGGATGGCAATCTTGACATCGTGAAAACTAACTTCGCCGGAGACACGCCCTCGCTATACCACAATCGCGGCGGAGCCGATTTTGACGATGCCACTTTCACCGGCGGATTAGGCATGCACACGCAATATCTGGGATGGGGCTGCGGCTTTTTCGACTTCGATAATGACGGCTGGCTCGACATTTTAATTTGCAATGGCCATGTTTATCCCGAGGTCGAACAATTGCGCACTGAAGCTGGCTACGCCCAGCGAAAGTTGCTGTATCGCAATCAGCGCAACGGCCATTTCGAGGATGTCTCGCTGAATGCTGGCCCTGGAATTTCCACGCCCAGCGCATCGCGAGGCTGTGCCTTTGGCGATTTCGATAACGACGGCGATATCGACGTGGTGGTCAACACCATCAATGGCAAGCCACAGCTTTTGCGCTGCGATTCTCATTTAAAGCACAATTGGATCAAAGTCCGGACAATTGGAACTAAATCAAATCGCAGCGGAATTGGTGCGCGTCTGAAATGCGTGACGCACTCGGCCGACGAAACCAAACCGCATCAGCAAATTGACGAAGTCCGCAGTGGCGGCAGTTATTTTTCGCAGAACGATCTGCGAATTCATTTTGGTTTGGGTCAAGCTGAAAAAGTTGACATGCTGGAAATCCACTGGCCCAGTGGCCAGCTGGATACCATGAAGGACATCAAACCCAATCAACTGATCTACGTAAAGGAAGCTGAGGGGATTGTGCGCACGGTCGAATTCGACCGAACAAGGCAGAAATCTTGAGCCGCAGGATCGGGTAGCGATTCAATGTGCCAAACCGACCAATTGACGATGATTGGTGGCGGCGCGTGGTGATCAAAGGAACATCGTGCCCTACTGACATAACCGTCTGCCCTAGGAAATACTTTGCACATGTCAACAGACGGCCCGCATAATCTCTTGCGCCTGCTGGAGTGGTGGGTTACATTTTGTTGCTAGCTGTTGGCTGTTGTCAACTGATGCAGTGAGACTCGGAGAAGGCTCGATGCTGGCCCGTTTCGTCGGTTCGCTCCTGTTGGTTCTATCCGTCCTGTCAAGTCCTGTGAGCAGGAGTGCGCAGGCAAGAAATCTCCAGAGTGGTCGTAAGCCCTCGGGAGCGCAAGTCATCCAGCACGTGATTATCATCTTCCAGGAGAACCGCTCGACCGACAACCTGTTCCGCGGCCTGCCAAACGCCGACACGGCGAAGAGTGGTACCAATTCGAGCGGCAAAATCATTCCGCTGACACCCATATCCCTGGTCGATAACTATGATCTGGGCCACGGGCATGACGCATTCCGCGCCCAGTATGACGGCGGCAAGATGGATGGGGCAGATCGGGTTTGGGTGTCCTGCAATCAAGGAAGCAAGGGATGCATCAACCCCCAGTTCAAGTACGTCCAACGTTCTGATGTACAACCCTATTTCGATATGGCCGTGCAATACGCTTTTGCCGACCGCATGTTCCAGAGCAATCAAGGTGCTAGTTACCCGGCGCATCAGTTCATTATCGCGGCCACATCGGCTCCCTCGCCGACCAGCAAACTGTTTGCTGCCGAGAATCCATTGGGCATCCCGGGCGCTCCAACCAACACCGGATGTACCGCTCCCGCCGCGGAATTTGTTCAGCTGATTGATCCACTCGGCCAGGAAAAGCTAGTAATGTATCCGTGCTTCGAGCATGCCACGCTCATGGACCTGCTCGACCAACAGCAGCTGAGCTGGCTCTACTACACGCCGACGCCCAATCAAATTTGGACCGGACCAAATTCCATCCAGCACCTCCGCATGGGCCAGGATTGGGCTAACGTTATCGCCAGTCCAGCGCGAGTACTGAAAGACATCATCAATGGACAGCTAGCGAACGTGAGCTGGGTAATTCCGAATGCGCCAGCGTCCGATCATCCCCACGAGAATAATGGTTCGGGACCCTCGTGGGTGGCTTCGATCGTCAACGCGGTGGGCAGCAGCTCTTATTGGGACAGCACTGCCATTTTCGTGACCTGGGACGACTGGGGAGGGTGGTACGATCACGTCGCCCCGCCAGTCATCAACTCGTACGAGTATGGCATCCGCGTACCGCTGATCGTGATCTCGCCCTATGCGATTCCCGGATACGTCTCGCACGTAACCCATGATTTCAGCAGCATCCTGAAATTTGTTGAAACCGTGTTCAACCTGCCCACCATCGGGTTTGGCGATCAGTATTCCGACGATCTCACGGATTGTTTCAACTTCGGTCAGAAGCCGCGGCTGTTTCGCAAAATTGCCGCTCCTTTGGGTGCGAATTATTTCCTGAACGACAAAACCCCCTTAACCGCCCCCGATGACGATTAGCCAGCGATTTCTAAACCAGGGTAAGTTCTCCGAGCCGTGTCGCTGTTGGCAGTCAAGAAGGAGAGTTCGGGTTAGAAGGTCAATGATGAAGTATCGATTGGCAATCATGCTGCTGGGGCTGGCATTCGGGTTTTCCTCTGTCAAGGTTTCAGCGACGGACGATTCTGCCGGTAACAGGAGTGAGGCCCGGTCGGTAGCCCAAGGTGTTCCGGTTGAGGCCCAGTCGTCCGTCTCCGCTGCTGTAGGTCGTAATGAACTTGGTTATAAGATAAGTGCGCACGCGGGCTATGCAACAGCCGAGAACGCCTTCAACCATCTCACTGCGGCTTTCAGAGCTGACGGCGTGCACATCCGCGCAGGAACAGCTGAGATGGGAATCGCGTTGCTTGGGTACGGGGACACCGTTACGGGGGCGCGAACTGTCGCTCCGCGCGCCAACTCGAACCGCGTGGAGTACCGCCGCGGGTCGCTCACCGAATGGTATGTGAATGGTCCGCTTGGTTTGGAGCAAGGATTCACTCTGGCAGTTCCGCCTGGGCGGAAACGAGGCGGCCCGGTGACGGTGACGCTTGAGCTCTCGGGAGATCTGAAGCCCATAGCCGGGAGTGACAAGGATCTGACCCTGCAGGATCGCGACCGCCACGAGATCTTGCGTTACGCAGGCCTCACCAGTTACGACGCCAAGGGTAAGTCATTGCCGACGTGGGTCGAAGTTCGAGACCGGCAGCTCCGCCTGCAGGTGGAAGATGCCGGAGCTGTGTATCCCGTGACCATTGATCCGTGGCTGCAGAAGGGAAAACTTTCGGCCTCGGACGGAAAGTGGAACAGTCTCTTTGGAAACTCTGTTTCCGTGAGTCAGGATGGCACCCTGATATCGGTTGGAGCTTCGCAAAGTGAGGTCGGCAAAAACATTGGGCAGGGCGCTGTCTACGTATTCACCAAACCGGCAAAGGGATGGCTAGCCAGTTCCCAATTCACCGCCAAACTGACCACATCCGACGGAAACGCCGGGGACCTTTTCGGGGAATCGGTAGCCATGAGCGCCGATGGGAAAACAATTGTCATCGGAGCTCCCTATGCGACTATAAACAAACAGGCACAGCAAGGAGCCGTATACGTGTACACCGTACCGGTTACGGGCACCTGGACGACAACCAACACCTACACTGCCAAGCTGACTGCTTCCGATGGTGCCAACTACGCCTGGTTGGGAAGCTCGGTGGCCTTCGACGGCCTCTCGGCGGTGGCTGGAGCCTACGGCGCTGCCGTTGGTTCCAATTTCTTCCAGGGTGCCGCCTATGTATTCACCGAACCGTCGGGCGGTTGGACCAAGACCATGACGGAGACTGCGAAGCTGACAGCCTCGGACGGGCAAGCTTGGGATCTCTTTGGCTATTCCGTGAGCGCCAATAACGGCGTGGCCGCAATCGGTGCGGTGCAGGCGGCCGTCGGCGGCCAAGCCGCACAGGGTGCCGCCTACGTATTTGTCGAGCCGTCGGGCGGCTGGGTAACGGAAACTGAGGCAGCCAAACTATCTGCGTCCGATGGGCAGTCCGATGATCAACTCGGCGCCTCGATCGCGCTCAGTTCCGACGCGACCATGGTCGTATCAGGCGCGCAAGCTGCCAATGTTCAAGGCAATGCCGGCCAGGGTGCTGCTTATGTATTCCTTGAACCCACAGGCGGCTGGAGCAGTTCGATCAATGAGACCGCCAAATTGACTGCGTCCGATGGCAACCAGGACGATTATTTCGGCGCCTCGATCTCCATGAACTTTAATGCAAACACCGTTCTTGCCGGCGCTCCTCTCGCGCCATACTCCAACACTCAACAGTACACTGGGCCCGGTCCAGGAAAGTCTTACACGTACGTCAAACCAGCCACTGGATGGGCTTCCACTTCAGCCTACACGCAAGAATTGACCTCTAGAGTCGGGGCGAACGGCGACCAGTACGGCATCTCGGTGGGGTTAAACACGAATACTTTGGCCGTCGGCGCGTGCTACGCCACCGTCAAGAAGAACACCCTCCAGGGCATTGCCTATGTTGACGCCCCCTGAAATGAGAAGCGCGCTTGGCAATTCTGTTGCGGATTCCTGATCGTCTCGTTTGTAGGCTCAGATTTGTCTTCTCCCTGAACGCTTACTTCAAGGCAGCCTCGCAATCTCCTTTGAGAACATTCGCAACACCGAACCGCACGCAATTGCGGGCACGGTCTCGCCGGTCTTGACCGACTGAAAAACGAGATTCTCAGGCCGATCAGATTTTACGACTTTGTAACGTCTGACAGCAGGGCCGGCTCTCACCTCTACATTGAGGAGCTTCAAGCGATTGATGCGATCGATCACACACGATTCAACGCCAATTGCCTTTCCTATAAAATCAGATCGATCTGAAGGGGAACAATGTCAAATCTAAACATTGCGCCTCAGGCACTTCGTACGGAACGCAGTCAGGCACAAATGCAGGTAGAGAAGTTGATCAAGCGATTTTGGTAATTGAGTCATTGAACGGCACGGCAACAACTGGGAAAATGGCCCACGAATGAATGCGTAAAAGGCGTGCTAGAATCGCGTTAATTTTGCGCGGGGGCTGCAGTAAGGGGCAACATGTATACCAACGGAGTCCGATGGGTTCGGTCGCGTTTCCGGTGTTTCCCCCTCTCGCAATCTGTCCTTCTTCTCGCTTGTCTGGTTTTGGCCTCTTCAGGCTGTCGAGACTCCGCCCCTTCGGCTTCCCCAACAACCATTACCCTCATGGAATGGTTAGACAGGGAATATCAGGACCCGCGCAACGAGGAAATCAGCGAGTTTACCCACGAGACCGGGATTCACGTCAAAGTTCTGCCCTCGCCCGAAGGTCCCGTGGAGCAATTGGCGATGTGGAAGAGTCTTCTTGAAAGCGGGGCCAAGATCCCGGATGTTTATGCCGTGGACGTGATCTGGCCGAAGATTCTGGCGGATAACCTGATCGACCTGAAGGACTATGTACCTGCCCAAGAGATCGCGGCCCATTCGCCTGATCTGGTTGCGAACAATACGGTAGATGGAAGGGTGGTCGCGCTTCCGTACAATGTCGAGGTCGGTCTTCTTTATTACCGTACCGATCTGCTGCGTAGATACGGCTTCCGGAGTCCGCCGAGAACCTGGGACGAACTGGAAATCATGGCGGCACGTATTCAGCAGGGGGAACGGACCAAAGGCCACAAGAGCTTCTGGGGCTTTATCTGGCAAGGTGCGCCAGCCGAGGTATTGACGTGCAACGCGCTCGAATGGCAGAAGTCGCAAGGCGGCGGTGCAATCATCGACGATGGCCGGATCACAGTGGACAATCCGGAAACGGTCCGTGCCTGGGAAAGGGCGGCGCGCTGGGTCGGCTTTATATCGCCACGGGGCGTGCTCGCCTACCGTGAATGGGACACCCAGAACGTTTGGAAGGCGGGCGGCGCCGCTTTCATGCGCAGTTGGAATGGTTTGCCGGGCCCTTACCGTTTGGGCCCCTTCGAAACCCCGAGCGTCGATGCGAAAAACTATGACTTCGCTCCGTTGCCGGCAGGCAAGGGGGGAAGCGTAAGCACATTCGGCGGGCACGGCTATGCCGTGTCCAAGTATTCGGCGCAGGTGGAAGCAGCGGTAAAGCTGGTCCGCTATTTGTGCCGCCGCGATACCGAACTCAAGCGCCTGCGGACCTACTCAGGAGTTCCCACGATCCCTGACTTGTATCAAGATCCTGGCGTACGAGCCGCGACCCCTTATCTCGGGGCCGTGCAGAAAGTGTATAAAGAGACTTTTGCTGCACGACCTTCTGCAGTAACCGGAAAGAAGTATCCCGAGGTATCGCGCGCCTATTTTGAAGCGGTTCATTCGGTCCTGACCCGGCAGAAGACAGCAGCAGAGGCAGCGGGCAATCTGCGCGAGCAATTGGCTCGAATCACCGGTTTCGAGGCACAAAGTCCGGACCCAAGCAGGCTTACCAAGCGAGCAAACTTGCTGGCGCTGCCGCAGGCCCCCATGGGCTTTGTACAGGCAGCCAGATCGAGCTCAGCGCCATAACGCGATTCGAGCGAGAGCAAAGGTGAAGAGCTACACCACAACAGAAAGCGCGGCCACAGAAAATCCGCCCGGCACCCCGGCGCGTCTTCGGCGCTTGAATATAGGGCCACGGCTGACTGCCTGTTTCCTGATTATCGTGGTTCTCATGGGTGCCGTCGATTTTATCGCCGCGTGGCAATTCAAACACATCGAAGTCTCGGCTCAACGGCTTTATCTGGTGGATGAGAAATCGCTGGCCGTGATGCGCGCGCACGTGGATCTGATAGAGTTCCACGAGGCGCTCGAAACGCTGGCCAACACGCAGGACGAACGACGATTCGCGGTGGAAGCGGCGTCGCAACGAGATCACGTTGTGCAGGACGTCCAGCGCGCGGAGGAAACGCTCAAGTCGTTTCCGTACCTGGACTCGAACGTCGCCCTCACCCTCGAAGCGGTTGGTAGGTCGCTGCCGCTACAGGCGGATGCCTTGGTACAACTCGCAAATGCCGGAGACTGGCAGGGTGTGCGCCTACGCTTGGCGAATCAGGTGCGCACCCTGGTTGGTCTGACTTCGCAACTGGTGCACGACGTGGATCAGGAAGTTACACACGAACGTGCCCAGGCTCTGGCGAGTACTGAGCGGGCACGCGACCAACTGGCTTTGGTGCTTTCCGTGACGTCGGCCTTCACCTTATTCATGGCCATCGTGTTTGGCTGGTATGCAACCCGCAGTATCACCGGTCCACTTGCAACCCTGGACAAGGGCGCAAAGGCTCTAGGGAGTGGTGATTTTCAGCACCAGATCGAAGTCCAAGGTGAAGACGAACTGGCCAGACTGGGAACGGCGTTCAACTATGCCGCGCGGCAGGTTCGTGAACTATACGACGAATTGAAGAGCAACGAAGCCCGGTTCCGCGCTCTCATCGAGTACTCGTCCGACCTGATACTCATCTTGGACAGCGAAGCAATAGTCCGTTACGTGAGTCCATCGAGCCTGCGCGTGGCGGGCCGAAACCAGGAGGAGCTTTTGGGAAAGTGTTTGTTCGACTTTCTCGCGTTCGAGGACATTTCCAAAATGCGGGATACCTTGGGTGGCACCCATACAGAGTCGAGGCCCGCAATCGAGGTTGGATTTCGACGTCCAGACGGGAGCATGGCTGTAATCGAGGTGCTGGCCAACAACCTGCTCGACGAACCCGCAGTGGCGGGAGTAGTTATCAATGCACGGGACATCACAGAACGCAAAAGCGCCGAGAAGCAACTCAAGAAACTGCACCAACTGGAGGCAGATCTCGCTTACATGAACCGCGTGAGCGTAATGGGAGAATTGGCGGCCTCACTGGCTCACGAGATCAAGCAGCCGATCGCTGCAGCCGCGACGAATGCCAAAACCGGCCTGCGATGGTTGCGGCGCGAACCATCTGACATTGGAGAGGCTCGGGAAGCTTTGTCGAGAATTGTCAAAGACGTGAGCCGCGCCGCCGACATCATCGACCGAAATCGCTCGCTGTACAGGCGTGGTATTCCACAACGGGAAATGGTTAACCTGAATGAACTCATTCGAGAAATGACCGCTCTTCTGCGCGATGCGGCGAATCGACACTCCATTTCAATGCGCGCGGACCTTGATGAATCCCTTCCGACGGTTGCTGCTGATCGTGTTCAGATGCAGCAGGTCTTGTTGAACCTTATGCTGAACGGTATTGAGGCGATGAAAGATACGAGCGGTGAACTAACGGTCAGGTCGGGGAAGAGCGACGATGGTCAGATACTGCTCTCGGTGAGCGATTTAGGCGTCGGACTTCCCGCGGAAAAAATAGACCAGGTCTTCGATGCATTCTTCACCACCAAAACGCAGGGCACCGGTATGGGACTGTCTATCAGTCGGAGAATTATCGAATCTCATGGTGGCCGCCTGTGGGCGTGCGCCAATACGGGACGTGGCGCGACGTTTCAGTTCACGATCCCGACCGAAGTGAGTGAGTTCTCAACTTCCGCTGTCGGCGACGTTCACTCGCCCACTTAGGTATCGACTCATGAGATTTGCAACTCCCGCGCAACAAGTCGAAATGGAGGTTCCGCCGGACCTCTTGCAAGTAGTTGAGAATTTTGGTGGCGGCGGTTGGACTCGAACCAACGACCTACGGATTATGAGACCGTCGCTCTAGCCACCTGAGCTACGCCGCCACTTTACGATTCGACGACTACAAAATCGCCCGAAAACCGTCGCTCCGCGGAGAGCCAGGAGGGCCCTACGATAGAAATAACAGAGCTTTTCCAGTATCGCATAAATTGAGTTTGAGTTATCCCTTAGTTCTCTCCCCGAAAATTGCGGTTCCTACACGCACGCAGGTTGAGCCTTCCTCGATTGCGACTTCAAAGTCGTGCGACATTCCCATGGAAAGCGTTCCCATGTCGGTAGCGGGCAATTTTCGCGCGGCAAGCTGGTCGCGCAATTTTCGCAGTTGGAGAAAATATGGTCGCGCCTGTTGCGGATCGTCGCTGAACGGCGGCACGGTCATCAGTCCACGGAATTCGAGATGCCGCAATGCCTGGGCGGCCAAAAGGATTTCTTCGAGTTCCTGCGAGCCGGGAGCGACACCGTTTTTGGCCGTCTCGCCGCCGACATTGATCTCGATCAATACGCTCATTTTATTCCCGGGCTGCTGTGCGGAAACATTCAGCTTCTGTGCCAGACGCAAGGAGTCGACTGAATCCACGGCGGCGAACAGTTCAACTGCTTTGACGGTTTTGTTGCTCTGCAGATGCCCGATCAGATGAAATTCGGCATCGCGCAGATCACGCAGTGAATCAATCTTGCCCGCGAATTCCTGCACGCGATTCTCGCCGAACAGCCTGGCTCCGGCGTCATAAGCTTCCCGGATCGACTCAGGCGGAAACGTCTTACTGACCGCCATTAACGCGATGTCTTCGGGTCGGCGTCCAGCGCGGCGGGCGGCCGCATCAATACGCTTGCGCACTTCGGCGAGGTTATCTGCAATCGACATTAGAGCTTGAACCACAAAGGACACGAAGGTTCACAAAGGAGAAAACCCTGCCGACTCCTGGTTTCCTTTGTGTCCTTCGTGCCCTTGGTGGTTAAGAGAATTTACATGATGGCGGTCGGCGGCGCCGGTTCATCCGGGCTGCCAGCGTTTGCGAGCGGCACTCTCATCATGACAAATATCAGCACCGCCATACCGATCAAGCCCGAGAAGGCAAAATCTCCCACATCGATATGCCAAAGCTGATGATTGCTCCCAACCACGCCGGCGATCACCAACCCGCACAGCGCCTCGCCGGCAATCAATCCCGATGCAGTCAGCACGCCCGCATTATCGACGCGCGCCTTTTGCCCGTCGTTGTAGCCGCGCCGGTCGCGGATCTTATCGGTAAGCCAGCGAATCACACCACCCACAAAAATTGCAGAAGTCGTTTCCAGCGGCAGGTACATGCCAACGGAAAAAAGCATGGGACTTTTTACTTCCACCAGAATCATGGCGAAGCCCATGAGGATGCCGACTACAACCAGAGGCCAAGCCATGTTGCCGCCAACGATGCCTTGAGCCAGCATCGCCATGAGGCCGGCCTGCGGCGCGGGCAGAGCCGCGCTGCCGAAGTGGTAAGCCTTATCCAGAATCATGAGCGGGAAAAATAAAACCAGCGAAGCTACTATGGTGCCTAAGATATCGCCCATCTGCATTTTTGCCGGCGTGCCACCGAGAATGTGGCCAGCTTTCAAATCCTGCAGCATCTCGCCCGCCACCGCAGACGAAACGCAAACGACCGCAGCCACTCCTAACACTGCGGCCACGCCGCCAACGCCCGAAACTCCCATCGCGACCATAAGCAGCGCCGCCACCACCAACGTGCACAGCGTGAGACCGGAAACCGGATTGTTCGACGAACCGATCATGCCTACGAGATTGCCGGAAACGGCTGCGAAGAAGAATCCGAGAACAATCATGACAGCCGCGGCCACAACCGCACCAGCGATGATCTTGCCTCCGCTCAAATTATGCGCGCCCGCAATAAAGTGGTAGTAGAGCCCGATCATGGCGATGAAGACCAGTCCCACGCCCAGAAAAACAACTTTCGCGTTGAGGTCACGGTCCACGCGGCTGGTCGCTTTGTGCGCTTCAGCCGATTTCTTCAAATCGGAGACCGCGCGCTTCATGCCGGCCATCAACTGCTTGCGCATGCGAAAGAGCGTGAACCCCGCGCCCACCAACATGCCTCCTACGGCAATCGGACGCACGATCGAATACCAAACGCTGAAAGCAATGCCTCCCCAATACGCTGCGGGGTTTGCGCCCGCGGCCATTGGCGGCAGGGTCGGCCCAAGAAAATAAATGAGGAGCGGAACCAGCAATCCCCACGCGACCACGCCGCCGGCAAAGTTCAGCGAAGCCAATCGAGGCCCGATAATATAACCCACGCCCAGATAAGCGGGACTTACTGCGGGCGAAGTGAACTGTGTCATTCCACCTGTAGCTAGCATCGGCGCGGCCGTGCCCCGTCCCAGGCGCAAGCCCGTCGCCATCTTCGGAATGTTGATCAGCACATTTCTGGTGTACCAGAACAAATTGACCTGCGACAGAAAGTACATCAGCCCGCCGAAGCCCATGTTGGCAAAAAGAATTTTCGCTGCCTTCGATCCCTGCTGCCCCGCTTTATGAATCTCCGCCGCGGCCACTGACTCGGGATAGGGCAGCTCCGGATCTTCCACCATCACCCGCCGCAGGAGCGTGACGAACAATATGCCCAGCAATCCGCCAATCACCATCAGTGCTACCGATTGCCAATATCTTTCCATGCTCAGGCTCGGCCACAATCCCGCCAGAACAAATGCCGGGATCGTGAACACCGCGCCCGCAGCCACCGACTCACCGATTGCGCCCACGGTTCGTGCAATGTTCTCTTCAAGCAACGACCCTTTCATCAGCCGCAGCAGTGACATCCCGATAACCGCCGCAGGATAAGTCGCCGCAATCGTCATCCCCGCCTTCAGGCCGAGGTAGGCATTCGCGGCGCCCAGAATGCCGGTCATCACTAGCCCGAGCATCACGGCGCGGAAAGTAAACTCCCGCATCTCCATGTTCTCGGGAACATAGGGTTTGAACTTCTTAGGCGCTTCGGTTGGATTGATTGTGCTTTGTGGGCTCATGGTAAGAATCCTCGAAATCGTTACAGCCGATCAATATAGTAGGACGGCGCACGTTAGCACGCGCAGCGCTTATTTTACAAGCAGAGATCTACTCAAGCACTCGCGTGCGATGGCCTTCAGCAGATATCACGGTGGGACGTGACTATCCGATGACGGTGCTGATTGCTTCCCGCCCCATGCACCGCTATACTACAAAAGATTCGTTCAGTCAGAGCCCCCATCGCCAACTGGACGAGGGAGGAACGTCTTCAGCAGTAAGGGGACCCCAATTCGAGCCAGCGGGACCGGGGCCGCTGGGCAAGATACTCACCTCCTCTCCTGGGCCAGCGGCATTGCCGCAGGCTTGTTTGCTACTTTATTTCCTTCCGATTGCCGTTTGTGCGGTTCACCCCTGATAAATATTTCCCGTCTTCCGGTCTGCGTGGAGTGTCTCGCGGCAATGCGACCGATGGCGGGTGGGCTGTGCTCGATTTGCGGCGAGCGGCTTGTAAGCCCGTTTGCATTCGCTGCGGAGCCAGCTCAATCAACGGCTGAATCCGGCGAAACGCGGTGCGGATTGTGCCGCCGCTTGGAACCTCCATACATCAAGGCCACCGCCTACGGCAGCTACGACGGTGGCTTGCGCGAACTGATTCATTTGCTTAAGTACAACGGAGTCCGGCCAGCCGCGAACGTTCTGGGACGAATGCTTGCCGAGGCAATCGAAGATTTGCAACCGCATTTTTCGGATACTGAAATTCTGGTTGCGCCCGTTCCGTTACACGCCAGGAAAGCGCGTCAGCGAGGATTCAACCAGTCTGAACTCCTTGCTCGAGCGGCCATAAAGCTGAAGACCGCTGACGGCCGTTTCTACCTGAGCACAAATTTGCTCGAACGCTGCCGCGAGACAACATCGCAAATCGGGTTATCGCGGCACCAACGCCGGGAAAATATCCGCGGCGCATTCAGGGTGACGAAGCCGGATGAAGCGAGCGGACGTGAAGTCCTCGTCGTTGATGACGTTTTCACCACGGGGACCACCGTTTCAGAATGCGCGCGGATTCTGCGACGCGCCGGCGCATCAAAAGTATATGTAGCCACGGTAGCACGAACACTGAAAACCGAAGTCCAGTCCGCGATGAGGGATTCGGAAACCGAAATGCGCTTAGCCATGGCAGCCGCGGGATAGGGGAAGATTCACGTAGGGACGAACGCCTGATCCGTCCAACTGAGCGAAGCAAGGGTTCAGACATATGTCAGGGAAGTGGAACAACTCGATGGGCAGTCTAGGACGCGCTCACGTGTCCCCTATCGTGGCAGGCATGCATTCCGAGGGCGATGGCCCGCACGTCCTGCACGCGCCAGTCCTGGTGCTGAACGCCTCTTACGAGCCAATCAACGTGTGTGCTGCGCGCCGCGCAATCGTGCTTGTGCTCAAGGGCATCGCGATGACCGAGGAGGAAAACGGACACTTCCTGCATGCCGCCCGCGTCGCCATGCGGTTGCCCTCCGTGATCCGGCTCCTCGAGTACCGCCGAATCCCGCATCAGACTCGCGCCTTGTCGCGGAAAAATATTCTGATGCGCGATCGCAACACCTGCCAGTTTTGCGGAGAAGTGTTGGCCTCAGGCGAACTGACTCTCGACCACGTGGTTCCCCGCTCGCGCGGAGGCGCTTCAACCTGGGAGAACCTGGTGGCCTGTTGTCACGCATGCAATCGACGCAAGGGCAACCAACTTCCCAATGAAGCCGGGATGAAACTAATGCGCGAGCCCCGCGCTTTCAATCTGCATACCAGCCGCCACATCATGCGCCTGATGGGCCGCTCAGACGACAAATGGCGCAAGTACCTCTTCTACTGATCCTGATTTTGAATTGTCATCCAGCATTGCCATTGGCTTTATCAATCGCCATGCGTAGTGGAGGGACCTCCTTTAGTCTGCGACGACATTCCCGCCGTGCAGACAAGAACCCAGATCCCTCGCGCTGCTCGGGATGACAATTGTAGTCAGAAAAGAGCCCACTACTTTTGCGGCGGTGGCGGATTCTTAGCCTGGTCACCCTTCTGCACATCTTTCCCGTCGTAGGTGATCTTCACGTTCGATCCGAATTTCTTGTAATTTGTGTACTTCACGATCTCGCGAATCTTTACATCCCCTGTGGAAAAATGCAGAGTGTCGTCCGCGCGCGTGTAGACGGGAAACCAATAAGGACCATCCACCACCTGCTCCCGGTAGGTAGTGAATTTGGGGAACAGATTTTCATTGTCCTTCTTCTTGCGAATGTCGGGCACCGTCTTGCCGTAAGTTTTTACAATCTGAAAATCCTTGTCGTCGACCCAGATGCGCCCCTGAAAATACCGTTTCTTGCCTTCAATTTGTTTGGGCGCAATGTCAAAGACGTAGCAATGTAGATCGTCTTCCTGCTGCTGCCCGGCGTAGAGGATGCTGTACTGATTAATTTCATCGCTGGTGAGCACGAACGGCAGCCGGTTCTCAATATCATCGATGTCTTGCTCGGTCATTAAAATGCGTTGCAATGACGACTGCGGCGCAAACACGACGTTCTTAACTTTCTTGCCCTGATCGTCGAACGACACGTCGAATACTTGCTGATATTCCCCATCGACCGTATCTCCATCCATGGTTTGCACTTTTACGGTCTGCCGATACCCATACTGGTCGAGCGCGATCTTGAACTCTTTTTCTTTCGCCGCGAAGCGCTGAATGATTTCCTCCGACGTTACGCCCTTGGGTTGGGCCGGATCGAGCGGACCTTCATCCGCGAACGCGCTGACCGAGGCGAGGCCCAAGCAGGCGATGGCCATTACGACGACAAATGCAAGCCGGAGAGACTTCATAAAGAATAGTGTAGCGAAACCTGGGCGGAAATTCCTAGGTCGTTATTGCGAAATTCCTCGTTCGTTATTGCGAAGGCCCGCGTCTTTACCAGCCAGGCCGATGAATCTCGCCTGAACCACGCCGAGGTCGTGACAGAAGTCGCCTCATCTGAAGTTTTGACATGCAGCGAGATTCTATATCACACAGCTTTCTGGCCATACGTTGTAAGATGTCCTACGAGTCATGCCTCCCCCGCGCACCGAAGTTCCGCTAGTCTCCGCCACGGTCCAGCAAGAGATCGCGAGCCTGGCCGTGCTTCCCGCGGCCCGCGCCGCATTCGCTTGGGTTCGCGCCGAGGAACCTCAGTTTGCGGCCTGGCAACTCGAAATGGCGCGCATCCCGGCTCCTCCATTCGGGGAAGCAGCCCGCAGCGAATGGCTTCAGCAACGTTTCCGCGCGCTCGGACTCAACGAGGTCCACACCGACGAGGTGGGGAATGTGTTCGGCGTTCATCCTTGCAAGCAGCTATCCAAATCGGCGTCCAAGCAATATATCGCACTGAGCGCACATATCGATACGGTTTTTCCCGCCGGAACTCCGCTCAACTTGCGCCAGCAGGGCAGCCGTCTGTATGGTCCCGGAGTCTCTGACAACGGCGCCGGGGCTGCCGCGTTACTGGCAGTCGCCGCCGCTCTTCGCGCCGCGAAAATTACGCTTGTTACTCCACTCGTTTTCATCGGTAACGTCGGCGAAGAGGGGGAAGGCGATCTGCGCGGGATGCGCTACATTTTTTCCCAGCCGAACTGGAAAGATTCAATCCGCCACAGCCTGATTCTTGACGGCGCTGGTTCCGACACTATCGTTGCCGAAGCTCTGGGCAGCCGCCGCTTCGAAATTATCGTTCGCGGTCCCGGCGGACATTCCTGGAGCGACTTTGGCATGCCCAATCCCATACTGGTTTTGGCGCATGCTATTCATTCGTTCTCTCAAACGGTGTTGCCAACTTCCCCGAAAACAACTTTCAATGTCGGCGTAATTCGAGGAGGCACATCGGTAAACTCCATTCCCGAGTCGGCCAGTATGCGGGTCGACATTCGATCCACTTCCATGGCCGAGATGGAACGCTTGGAAGCTGGGTTGCGATTGGCAGTCGAGCACGCGGTCGAAGCGGAATCGCGCAGCAGTGAAAGGCGAAGTCCATCGCAAAAGCGTTCGTCAGGCCTGACCTACGAAGTTGTTCCTATCGGCAATCGTCCAGCTGGGGAACTGAATAGCAATGCGCGAATTCTGAACGTGATTCGCGCCGTGGATGCACATCTCGGCAACGCTGCCCAGATTCAAAGAGCCTCGACCGATGCCAATATCCCGCTCTCACTCGGCCGCGAAGCCATTGCCATTGGCGGCGGCGGCGTTGGCGGCGGCGCCCACACTTTACAAGAGTGGTTCGACTGCACCGGCCGCGACTTGGGCCTAAAGCGAATATTGCTAACCTTGCTAGCGTTGACAGGCATAGCGGAGTAATGTCTGTGGACAGCTAGCGAATTCAGGAACATCGCCACAAGCTTCACCGATCCACACGGATGTAACTTTTTTCTTTTGTATTAAATCCGTGTTGATCCGCGAAAATCCGTGGCCAACGGTTTAGAAGCCAGCCTTCCGCATCGGCAGAAACGGAATCATGACCACGGTCTGCAGCGCCACTGGATCTCCATTCTTCGTAGCTGGACGAAATCGCCAACGCGACAGCGCAGCGCTGGCATATTGATCCAGACGATCATCCACTCCACGCAGAATTTTCACGTCACTGACCGATCCGTTACTGTGAATGACGGCCGACAGAATAACCGTGCCCTGGATACGCAGCCGCATCAATTCCAGCGGATATCCAGGGTCGACTTCCTGCGTGGCCACTGGCGCAACCAAGTCGCCCTGCTTCTCAGCATCTTTTAATTCGGCAAAGTGCATGACCCAGCTTCCACCGGCCGAATTCAGGTTGGGCACATTCAAAGTCATGGCATAAGATTTTCGGCCGCCGAAAAGCTGGCGCTCAACTTCACTCTCAGCATTGCCCGGCATCTCGGAAGAACGCGGCGGCGTAGCGGTAACTCGAGACGGCTTTGCATTCGCCAGCAGCGTCGAGGTGTCAGAAGATCGAGCGTTAGTTCCGCCGGGCATCGCAGCATTGGGGCTCGCGCCCACATAAAGGCCGGGCGGTACACCGCTTGCCTTGCCACTCGAGCCAGCCGAATTTCCGCCTGCCACTGCGCGATGATTCTGCGCCGGGATATCCGGTGTTCCGGCCGCGCCAGCTTTGCCGTCGGGCGTCGCCGCAAAAGTTCCGCGACGATTCCCGGCGGGAACTTCCGTCGGCCGGCCCGGCGCTGCGGGATGAAGGTTCAGCGCAATCATTCGCCCATCGCGTGAAGTGCCCAGATCCCTGAAGCGACGGCGGGGGCGGCACCACTGCGGCATGCGATTTTCCTCCCAGCACCATGCTCGCGGCGCGCTGTTCGCCAACCGGCAACTGCGGCGCCGGCGCGACTACTTGCGCATGACCTATATTGATGTTCGCCAATCGGCTCGAACGCGAATTCTCGACCTCACGCGGTGGTTCTACAATCGACGGCTGCGGAGCAGAAACGTCCCGTCTCGCAATGGTTCCATTCATTTCCGGCGCGGGCGCTACCACGGCCTGTTGCAAGGCCAGGGCTCTGCTTCATGGAACTGTTCACGTCAGGAGCCGGCGCAATCACACTCGTGGGGAATACCGGAAGCTTTAAATTCGACGGCGAATCTGCCACCGCCGCAGCCGGGATCGTGGGCTGCGGATGCGCCCAGGCCACGATGTTCGGCAACGGAACGTCGTGATCCAACTTCACATTCGGAGGCGTGACAATCGTCTGCGCGCGATTGTCGGATTCAGGTGGTACCGAAATAATTGGCTGCGCCGCATGCTCCGGCTCGCCCTTCTTCGGCGAAGGCGATTGTGCTCCTCCCGTATTCAAGGGCGGCAGATACTCGGTCGCGTCGTAGTAGATAACGTCGGAATGATGAAATATGTTTCGCTGCACGATCTGTGTGGGCTGCGGCCAAAGCTGTGGCGCAAAACGCGTCCATCCAAACATGACGGCTATCAGCGCGAGGTGAGCTAGGGCCGACTGCAGGAAGCGGCTCCAAGGCAACGGCGAAGCGACAAAGACGTCCGGCCAAAAAGATGCAGGCCGCGAAACCAATACCAAAGGCGCTTTCGAGCGACGCCAAAACAGATCCTTCAGGTTCCTGAAAAAGGTTCGGCCGCGTGGCTCCAACGTGATCAGCAATGTCGGCGCAGACAGCGGGTTCAGCTTGCGCTGGCGCGAGGTGTCGATCAGCAGAGGACCTTGTATCATGCTTCCACTTCTTCTGGCGGGGAGTGATTCATTATAGCTGGGACAGTGCTCTTCGAGTCATGCCACGCGTGCTGCAGAAAGATTTTCCGTGCTTTAATACCGATATGAAACTGGCAGTGGTCGTCCCTCTCATTTTGCTCGCCTGTAGTTCGCTGCTCAAAGCGCAGACACCCGCGCAAGGCTCAACCGCCGCCAATGCGGCAGAGAGTTATTCGGGCATGTACAGCTTTCTTCGGGATGGCGAGTTCGTACAACTCACAGTCGAAGATGAGGGCCGGGTCACGGGATTCATTTCACGCTATGGCGATTCCGAAAGCGATCGCGGCGCCTTCCTCGATCAGTTTTTTAAACAAGGAAAGCTCGACGGAACCAATCTGAATTTCACCACCGAAACTGTGCACGGCGTCTGGTACGACTTCAAAGGCACAATCGAACGCGGAGACGGAAAGACTTTACAAGACCAAGGGTATTACGTATTGAAAGGCACGCTGACTGAGAACCGCACCGACGCGAATAAAAAAGTCAGCTCGAAGTCTCGCCAAGTCATCTTCAAATCTTTTCCGCGCGAAGCGTGATCGATCGAATCGAGGCCGTGTGGCCCATTCAAGCCGTCCTTTGAGTGGGGCAGGATGCAAGTTTCGAGAATATTCCGTTCCGCTTTGGGAAATGGTTTACTGTTTTAGGAGGGTACCCCCCCTCCCCCTCCCGTGCGCAAAATATAGAGCACAAACGAGTTATTGGCTTTTACCTTGACCACTATGCGCTAGATCTTTGAGTTTTAAGAAGTTACGCGCAAAATCTAGAGAACATAGGAGTTAGGGTGGGCGCGGGTCGGGTTTTTGGGATTGAAACCTGGTTGGCGTCGATATCGCTGGCGATGGTGGCTCTGCATGCTTGCGCCGCGGATTGGTAACCACGCCAAAAAGTAAGGGCGCTTTTCAGGCAACGCAATCGCTCGATCGGATTGTCAAAGATCCGGATATTATCTTGTAGATAATATGTATAAAGTTAGATTATCTTTATTTGTGTCCTTAGTCAACTAAAAACTGCGACTGGCCCACCTTTGCGGTTCGGCGAAGGCGGGGACTCATACAGCCTGCGTCAGAAGCTTTGGTCTCGCCACACTATTCGGTTTGCACTTCCTCTTTAGAGAAAATGCTATTGTCGCAGACCTCGCCGTCCCCACCTTTACAGAGAACGTAAAGGTGGGCCAGCCACGCAAGACTCAAGTCCCGCTGCCGAAAATTATTCTGGCATGTACAGCTTTCTGCAAGATGGCGAGTTCGTGCAGATCACAGTCGAAGATGAGGGCCGAGTCACGGGATTCATTTCACGCTATGGCGATTCGGAAAGCGATCGCGGCGCCTTCCTCGATCAGTTTTTCAAACAAGGGAAGCTGGACGGAAATAGACTGTCGTTCACCACCGAGACTGTCCACGGCGTCTGGTACGAATTCAAAGGCACAATCGAACGCGGAGACGGGAAAACTTTGGAAGACCAGGGATATTACATATTAAGAGGCACGCTGACCGAGAACCGCACCGATGCGAGCAAGAAGGTCACTTCTAAATCCCAGCAAGTGCAATTCAAGTCTTTTCCTCGAGAAGGGTAGTATGGGGCGAGCGTTGGCCTATTAACTACAGTATTAACATTGGTGACCGCATGTTTACCCGCTGTTAACAGGTATATACCAAAAAAATGCGTTATCCCGCCAGATCTATGAAAACAAAGAACCTGTTTTCGAGATACCCACGCAAAATATCCCTTCTAAAGGAGTTACGAGAAGGGGCATTCTGACTCTTCTTCCATTCGTAAGTGTATGAAAACACGCATCCGAGAGGGAATTCGCTCCAGACTATCTCTTCTAAAGGACTTAGCTGGGACAAGCGGCACTGAAGTTGCATTTTGAACGCTGTTGCCGAAGTTGTCAAAGATCCGAGATGGTTGCTGTTATCAAACAGCTAACTTTGTTACTTATATGTTAGCTGATTGGAAAGTTTCGGGTCAAGGAGAAAGTAGGTTTACATAGCACTCGAAAAGCGAAGTCGCGAGCGGGGGAAACTCTGTCCAGCCTCACTGCCCCGCCTCACTGCCCCGCTCAAGCCAACAAACGCTTGAATGGGGCCACTCGCCGATGGATTCGGTTAATCAGGATGTCAGAATTTAGTCAAGATGTCAGGGTAATGTGTGTTACAGTACTACGGTTTTCCCGCCTGTCCCCCGATTTCTCGATGGAGGTATCTTTACATGCGACTACAGAAGCTGCGGATCTTAATATGGTTGACTTCTGCGGTTGTGATCGCCATGGCATCGACCAGTACAGCTTGGGCCGGCGCCCACGAAAAAGTGGTGTACGCATTTACTGGCAATGCTAACAGGTGGCCCACAGGCGATTTGCGCTTTGACGCATCAGGCAATCTCTATGGCACAACTTATGCTGGTGAGGTTTTCCAACTGGTGCCATCGGACGGCACATGGACGTACAACAGCCTTTACGATTTTAGTACCGGAGGCGAGGACAACACTTGGGGGCCAACCTTTGACAAAATGGGAAACCTGTATGGGACAACATACAATGACGGTTCGGCTGGGTACGGAATAGTGTTCGAGTTGCTCCCATCAGGCAACGGAATGTGGAGGAAAAGAGTTGTCCATGCTTTCAAGGGAATCAACGCCGCGGGTCATCCTTACGGAAACGTGATTTTCGACAACTCTGGAAACCTGTACGGCACTGCTGTCGTTGGAAATTCCAGTATCGAGGTTGTCTTCAAATTGACTCCGCGCAAGAAGGGCCAGTGGAAGGAAACCGTCATCCAAGCGTTCGGGAGTCAAGCGCCGAACCTTGGCCCCGCTTTCGATCCGGCTGGCAATTTGTACGGGACGACTTTATCAGGCGGCTCTCACGGAGCCGGCACAGTCTTCAAATTGAACTTTGTGAGTGGAAAGTGGGTTAAGCAGGTACTGCACGATTTTACCGGTGGCAGCGATGGATCAAATCCAAACTCAGTATTTTTCAATTCGACGGGAAATCTCTATGGCACCACGGCAGGGGGCGGCGCCGATGGGGGAGGCGTGGTCTTCCAGCTCATGCCGAGCCGAGGCGGAAGGTGGACCGAGAGTGTAATCGAGAACTTCCACTACCACCCCTTCAGCCTAATCGCTGATCAATCGGGAAACCTTTATGGGACGGCGGGCGAACTGGGGTTCGAACTTCAACATCTCAAGAACGGTCAGTGGCGAGAGGTTGTGCTTTATAAGTTCGCCGCCGCTCCCCAAGGATTGGTCTTGGACAACACCGGTAATCTGTATGGGGCGACCTTAGTTGGAGGCACCCACGGCAGCGGCACCATCTACGAGCTGACGCACTGAGGGTCGGTGCCCCCAGGATGGGTGGCCTACTCAAGGTGAGCCCGGAGCCGCGAGATCGCTGTGAGCGTAGGCTGTTCGGACACACTCGGCGCCGGAGAGTGCGAAGCGACATCCGGCTCAACCACCGTGAGGGTGGATGTGTACGTGCTTTACCGGAATGTCGGCACTGGGTTCAGCCTTCGGCGTTGACCGGTACCGGACAGTTGCTAGCGGCAGACCGCAAACCACGGCTACGTCCTCGGCTTAGTCTGGAGATGGATAAACATCAGCTAGCCCCATCAAGCCGTAAACCGGCGGCTAGTCGATCTAGTCGCCGCTGAGAATCTGAATTGCGGATGCCTGATTGACAGCGGTGTCGGACAGGAACAGGATATGCACCGCCCGCCTGGAGGATCTATGCGACGGCCTCGGACACCCGCGAAGCTTCCCGATTCACTGCATCACCAACTCAACATGTATGCGCGTGCTGCGACTACAGCGGGAGTCGGAATATTGGCGTCGGCGCAGCCTGCTGAGGCGAAAATCATCTATACTCCAGCGTACGTCGTTATAGGTGCGGGCCAGAAATTTCAACTGGATCTCAACCATGACGGGATCATAGATTTCGGGCTTCAAGTCCGGACTTGTTCGTGCACGACCTACCGTAAGGAATTCCGCATCTACGGAAACGGCCAAGGCGTAACTTACAACGTTATGGGAATCACCAGTAGTACCGCAGACGGAGGAGGGATCGCCGCCGCTCTGACAAAAGGTTCCAAAATCCCTGGCAAGCGCAGAGTTTTTGAGGATGCTGTATTGGCGGGCAAGAGCTCGGCCCAATATCTCGGCAATTGGTTCCCCGATGTCAAGAATCGCTATCTTGCTCTGACATTTTATATTAACAAGAAGAAGCACTACGGCTGGGCACGAGTGAGCGTTCAGACTACACAGCATCCTTTCACGGTTACTGGTACCCTGACTGGATACGCATTCGAGACGGTCGTCGGTAAGTCGATCCGAGCTGGCCAGACCAAAGAGGCAGACGACCCAGTCAATCAGGATCCCGGCCCCGGTGCTTCGCTGACGAATCCCATTCCAGATATTCCGCAGCCCGCCACACTCGGCGCACTGGCAATCGGAGCACCTGGATTGTTGATCTGGGGGCGGGAGCAGTCAGTCAGCGCTGGGCAGTAATCAGCTTGTCCATTATCCGGACGAGGAGCGGCTCGTCAATTCTCCGAACCACCAACTACATACATTAGCTGCTCCACAACAACCCAGACGTTGTACTTCGAGCCCTGCGCGTCTCGATTTGGGTCTTGTTGCAGGCTCTCGGTGACGTAATCTGTGGTAGGCTGCGGGACTGACTGGCAAGCTTTCTCAGCCGCACAGAAACCTGTCAGTGACCTCACGTGATCCCCGGAGCTGTGGCCCCGAGATGAGTACGCGAACCGAGCAACGAGCCACGAGCCGGAAGGCCGGGAAGAAATCCAGGCGGCGACCGGCCCCTGAAATCGTTGCCGAATCCTCCCGCGCAATCTACGTGTGGTGCCTCTTGCTGGCGGTGGCGACCCTTGCGATCTATTCGCCGGTGATCGCACATCCCTTCATCAACTACGATGACCGCGACTACGTGACGGAGAACCAACACGTACAGGCTGGCTTAAGCGCGCAGACGATTGCGTGGGCCTTCACCTCGACCGACCAGGCCAACTGGCATCCCCTCACCTGGCTTTCCCATGAGATGGACTGCGAAATTTACGGCCTCGATCCGCATGGACATCACCTCACCAGCGTGCTGATTCATACGGCAAACGTTCTTCTGCTGTTCCTGCTCCTGCAATGGGCAACAGGCGCGACCGGGGCCAGCGCGATGGTCGCTGCGCTATTTGCTCTTCATCCTTTTAACGTGGAATCGGTTGCCTGGATCGCCGAGCGCAAAAACCTGCTGAGCACATTTTTCTTCTTGCTGGCGCTCGCAGCGTACGGCTGGTACGCACGTCAGCCGAGTCTCAGGCGTTACGCGGCCCTCGCTGGCCTATTTGCTCTGGGGCTCGCCGCCAAGCCCATGGTAATCACGCTGCCGTTCGTTCTTCTTCTACTAGATTACTGGCCCTTGGCCCGCATTCAAGGATGGTCCACCCAATCCCCGGCGTTCCCCGTGCCACAGGTCACCTGGACCCGTTTGCTGCTCGAGAAGGTTCCGCTATTAGCTCTGTCTGGGGCTAGCGCGGCGATCACCGTCTTCGCCCAGCGTTCCGGCAACGCTTTCGAGTCTCTCGGACACATTCCCCTCCACCTTCGGCTTGAGAACGCCATTTACGCTTATGCGAAGTACGTGGTCAAAATTTTTTGGCCCATCAACATGGCTCTGATTTATCCCCATCCTCTGGACAAGCTGACCTTTTTTCAGGTGGGCTTGTCTACAATCTTTTTGATAGTTGTGAGCTTGTTAGTTTGGCAGTCGCGTAAACAGCGCCCTTATGCAATTACCGGATGGCTGTGGTTCCTCGGTACGCTAGTTCCAGTCATCGGGCTGGTGCAGGTTGGTCCGCAAGGGATGGCCGACCGCTACGCTTACATCCCGACCATCGGTATTTTCGTTCTTGTCGTGTGGGGATTCAACGATTGGGCTTCCTCGACGCACGGTATTTCTGGCTGGCTCAAACCGATCGCGGTTGTTGTTCTCGCTTTTCTCGCAATTCTGACGTTTCGCCAGATCGGCTACTGGCGCAGCAGTGAGGAACTTTGGACTCATACGCTGCAGGTCACAGAAGACAATTTCATTGCCGACGACATGCTCGGCAGTGTCTTAGTGCAGGAGCGGCGTCCGGAGGCTCTGCAGTATTTTGAAGCCGCGGCTCGCATTGCGCCATGGGATCCTGACAGCCATCAGGCGGTAGGGGCGGCCTTGCAAGATCGCGGGGATCTGCAAGGCGCCATCCGCGAATACCAGGTCGTGTTACACGCCAAGGACCCGAAGATTCTAGCCTATACCTATGCGAATCTGGGCGTCATTTATCGGGAGTTGGGAAATGAGGCTGCGGCCCGTCTGAGCTCGGAACAAGCGCTGCGCTCGGATCCCGTCGTAGTTCACCAGATGATTCAACAGCTTTCAGGCATGGTTCAAGCCCGTCCCGCGGCCCCCGGTTACCTGCGCCTCGGCTTGCTTTTGGAGGGCGCGGGCGAAGCGGCGCGGGCAAGGTCGGCCTTTGAGCGGGCTCTGGAACTCGATCCTGGGTTCGCGCCGGCTCGTCGGGCTTTGCAGAGTCTGCCTCCGGCACAATGATCCGTAGCTGAGGCACCGGCGACCGTATGCGGCAAAATCTTTGAGTCAACGTCTAATTACATAAGCTTCTACTGGCGGGGTTAAGATGAAGATCCTCAAGCGAGGTGGGCTTATGAAAAGTGTCTCCCGGATTATCGGCCACACCGTGCTTCTCGGTTTGCTCACGGTTGCGAACTTTGTTTTCGCGCAGGCGACTGCCCCCGCGGATTCCAAGGCCGGTCAGTACTTTTTCGTTTTGCTTAATCGTCCGGACAATGCCCCACAGTTGAGCAAAGAAGCGGGTGAAAAGCTGCAGGAAGAACATATGGCTAACATCCGGAAGATGGCCGCCGAACACAAACTTGTGATCGCGGGGCCGTTCGAGGAAAATACAGCCTTGCGTGGCATCTTCGTGTTCCAGGCAGACTCGGCTGCGCAGGTACAAGACTGGGCGAATAAAGATCCGGCGGTGAAAGCGGGGCGCCTGAGCGCCGAGGTGCATGGGCCTTGGCTCATCGATGGGAATGCGATTCATCCGCCTGCCACTCCTGAGGGGATGGAGCAGTACTCTCTGGTGTTGATGAAGCGTGGGGACAAATGGAATCCCGATGCGCCAGGGTTTATGGACGTGATCAAGCAGCATGGGGCCTTCGTCAGAGACATGACGACACGAGGGTACCTGGCTATTGGTGGGCCATTTCCATTCGGCGTTCCGGGTGAGCTGCGAGGGGTTGCCATCTTCCGCGTTGGCGTGGACCAGACCGCGACGTTGGTGAAAAACGATCCGACTGTTAAAGCGGGACTGCTTAAGCCGGAAATTCATCCGTGGATTACCGGCAAGGGAGTGCTGGCCACGGGACAGCCGGTGCAATAGGAGCCGCCTTCGCCCAGGTCAGCGTCCAAAGAACGAACGCGAACCCTGGGGCACCCTGCCGACATGGTCGTCACAGTTCACGCCATCGGTCTCAGTTACAGTGAAAAGGTATAATTGACGCAGCACTTATGCTGATGAGTTTTTGTTCCTAGTGGAGGAAGTTCTATGGACCCGCTTGCCAGCGGTTTCTGGGCGCGGCTTAAGGCCAACCGCCCAGCTTACACGCTCACGATTTTGGTCACGTTGACTGTCGGCATTCTCATTGGAACCGTCATCTCCAAGGGAGTGAAAGGCCAGGAGAGGAAGAGCTCCGACGCTACTCCGCTGACCATCCCCTCGCCGCAGAAGCTCTCGAACGAGTTTTCGCAGATCTCCAAGCAACTGGAACCGACCGTGGTCAACATCAATACCGAATCGACCATTAAGAATCCGCATCGTCGGCGCGGAGGGGGGAATCCGGATCAGCAGCAGCCGGACGATCAGAATCCCTTTGACGATTTCTTTGATAAGTTTTTCGGCGGGCAGGGACAGGGCAACGGTCCTATTCGCGAACATTCGCTCGGCTCGGGCGTGATTGTGGACGCCAAAGGCTACATCGTTACCAATCGCCACGTAGTGGAAAAAGCCGATCGCATTCGCGTGAAGTTGATGGACGATCCGCCGGGAGTTTTGCATGACGCCAAAGTGATCGGGTCCGACCAGGAAACCGATTTGGCGGTGATCAAGATTGAATCCGAAAAGCCGCTGCCTTTCGCCAAGATGGGCAACTCCGACAGCATGGAAGTTGGCGATTGGGTGCTCGCTGTGGGCAGTCCGTTTGGACTTTCTGAAACGGTAACTGCCGGAATCGTTTCCGCGAAGGGACGGAATATCGTGCCCAACCGGCAATTCCAATCCTTTATTCAGACAGATGCCGCCATCAATCCGGGCAACTCCGGAGGGCCGCTGGTCGACATGGCAGGCGAGGTGATTGGCATCAATACGGCGATTCTCACGGACACCAATGCTTACGCTGGCGTCGGTTTCGCCATGCCTTCGAATACGGTGGTGAATGTTTACAACCAGCTCATCGCACCTGAACATCGCGTGGCTCGCGGATCGATTGGCATCATGTTCAACGCGCAGGAGAATCCGGCAATCTCGCGCGTTTACGGCGCGGGTGCGGGCGGCGTCACCGTTTCGGATGTCACTGCGGGAAGTCCGGCGGAGCGCGCCGGAATTAAGGTCGGCGACACGATTGTCTCGGTGGATGGCAAGCCGGTGAAGAATGGAGACGACCTTGTTTCTGATATCGCCAGCCGCAAGCCGGGATCCAAGGTGACCATCGGCTTCGTCCGCAATGGCAAGAAGCAGGAAGCCACGGTCACAGTCGCTGACCGGGCAAAGCTGTTCGCAGCTCGCTTGGGTGATGAAGAAGAAAATGGCGAGGAGACTGGACCCAAAGAAAGCAAGCTGGGCCTCACGGTTCGTGCGGTGACTCCTGAAATGGCGGATCGTCTGGATATTCCCGCCGGCAAGGGTGTGATCGTGCAGGACATCAAACCATCGTCGTTCGCCGACGATGTGGGCCTTACCCGCGGGGATGTGATCCTCGAGATCAACAAACAACCGGTGAATTCCGAGGATGACTTTACCCGTATTTCTTCTTCGCTGAAGAGCGGACAGGACGTAGTGTTCCTGGTCCGGCAACGGGGAGCTGGCAAGCAGGACGGCACCATCTTCCTGGCCGGTACACTTCCGTAACTGGGTAGCACTATCGAGACTGGCACTGAGCCTCCCAATCGGAGATCATTACTCGGTGCCGGTTTCGGTGTGCGAGATTACTGCATGATGAGATTTTGGTTTGCGCTTTCGGCGGTCGCTCCTGCGGTGCTACTGGCAGGCACGATCGCTCTCGCCACGGATACTAAAACCGACAGCACAACGCTGCCTGAGGCCAACTCGCACGCTCCTGCGACTGCTGCAAAAAAGTCTTCCACATCCACCAGCACGGCTGCGCATACAAGCACTCACAAGGGAAAAAAGACGCGAAAATCCGCATCCCGTCGTCCTCGCGGACAGCAAAGGATCGACTCGCAGCGGGCGCTGGAAATTCAGCAAGCTCTTATCCGTGAGCATTACCTGACGGGGAAGCCTACTGGGGTGTGGAATGACGAGACACAGCAGGCGATGCAGCGTTATCAGGCGGACAATAATTGGCAATCCAAAACCACTCCCGACGCGCGTGCGCTGATCAAGTTGGGATTGGGCCCGGATCATCAGCATCTGCTGAATCCGGAAAGCGCGATGACTAGCCAACCGGTGACCAGCCAACCCGTGACCCAATCGATGCCCAGCCAGCCCCAGTCCGCGACCCCTGTCAGCGTAGCCGATCCCGGTAAGCAACAAAGATGATAGAGGTCCAAGCCGCCACTGATCTGCACGGATTGCACAGATAAGAAAATAAAAAAGGGCTGTCTGGTTTTATCCGTGGAATCCGTGAGGTCCGTGGCTAAGCTCTTAATTCTTTGTCATTGGATTGGGGAAGTATGGCAGCGGCTTTCCGTTGACGATTGCGCGGGGGTTGCCATCCACCAGGGCGCGGGCTACGTCTTCTCCGCAAATTTCTGCGGCGGCATCGCGCGCGGTGGAGAGCACCGGCGGACGACGCTTGGTGTCATGGGCGTCGGTCGCGAGCACGTGAACAGCATCGCGTTTGAGCAGCCACTCTGCGGTTCTCCATGCAGCTTCGCCCCATTGTCCCGTCAATGCTGAGCCCGTTACCTGGATTACGCAGCCTAGTTCGACCCATTGCAAAATCCGCTGCGGAGTGCGCTGCATAATCGGATTGCGCTCCGGATGCGTGATTACCGGAGTGAGTCCTTTCTCCAGCAGTTTGCTGAAGTGCTCTTCCATGTGAACCGGAACGCTGTAATTGCTCAGTTCCGCCAGCAAATAGCGGCTCCCGTCGATGGTATAGCGCTGCGGAAACAGCATCGCATCCTGCAAATTCTCATAGGAAAGATGGAAGTCGCAGCCCAGGCTGAGAACCGGCGATGGACCTACGCGTTGCCGCAGAAAATTCAGGGTGCGTGTCAGCAGTTCGCGATCGTAGTGGAAACGGTCGTTGGCGTGCGGTGTGGCGACGATGTGCTCGATGCCATCGGCAGCCGCCATGCGGCACATTTCTTCGGCTACGTCCCAGGATTTGGGGCCGTCATCTACTTCGGCGAGAATGTGGCAGTGAATATCGATCACGTTTGATTTTAAGTCTTCACGTCCTCTGCTTGAATCGGTCCAGCAAGGCGAACAGGATCACGGCCAGGAACGCGTTGGCCAGCGCCGAGCCCAGTTCGCGCGGCCAACTCCATTGCAACGTGAGTCCTACCAACCCACGGGCAACGGCAAAGTACACGATCTCGTGCACGACGTAGAAAAACAGCGTAACCAGAAACCGCGAGCCGGCATTTTCTACGTCGAGCTTGACTCCGAGTGACGATGCTCCGTAACCGACAACTGTCTTGGCGATCCCATACAGGCCCAGCGGGTGGCCAGTGAGCGAATCCTGCAATAGGCCGATGGCTGCTCCAGTGAGCAATCCCGCGACTGGACTGCGGCGGGCTACCGCGAAGAAAATGACCACCAGCAGCGGTAAATCGAAGATCGAGAAAAAATGAAATCGTAGTGGTACGAAAGCCTGCAGGAATAACGCGATCAACGGGATCAGAATGGCTGCCGGGAGACTGAACCGGTAGACCTCAATCTGCTCATTCGATGTGTAAGTGATCGGCACGCTATTGAGGAGGTTCCTGAGTCGGAGTTCCCGTTGAGGGAGGCTTTGGTTCTAAAGCAGTTTTCGAAGATGCTGGCTGGGATTGACTGTAGGTTGTTTTCGTGGCGTTGTCTGAAGCTTGCGCCGCTGGAGCGTACGGCTTTTGCGGAACTACAGGCTTCGCGGATAATCCGTCCGGCTTTGTTGTCAACGTCGCACTTCCAGGCGTGCCTGCCGCATCAGCATGCGGTTTTGGATTCACCGCGCTTGCACCTGGCCCACCAGGCTTTGCACCTGCCGCGATGGGAGTCGCGGGACTACCGTAAATTTTCAGTCCGCTGGTCGGAGGCGGAGGCGCATTGGGATCATCGGGTGGCCGGTCCGGAACCGAAGGCAGGCGTTGCGCCAGAATTTCTGCAGCCCGCATCGGCAGGACGCCGTCTGAAAGTGCAGGTTCTTTTTCCTGCTGTTGCGTGATCACCAGCACTTCTTCCAGCCGGCTCAAGTCCGCCGCCGGCCTCACGCGGATATTAAGAAAAAGCTCGGAGCCCGGAGAAACTTTCGTGACTGTGCCCACTGCCAGGCCCTTGGGAAAAATCTGATCGCCACCGCTGGTTACAACTTTTTCGCCCGGCTGAACGGCTTCATCGGACATCACTTTTTCCAGCACCACCTCGCCAAGCGGAGTCCCACGCAGCACACCTTGCAGCCGCGATTTTTCCAGGATCGCTCCGACGCCGCTGGTCTGATCATTCACCAGCAGTACCTGCGAAGTGGACCTGAAAACGCGCAGCACTTTGCCTACAACGCCATCGGCGGTGATAACCGCCATATCCGGCCTGACCCCGTCACGCGAGCCTTTGTCGATGTAAATCGACCGCGACTGTTCGCTGCCACTCGAACCGATAACCTGCGCCGCCATAGTCTTGGAGATAAATTGTTCCTTGAAGCCGAGCAGCGCTTGCAGCCGACGAGCTTGCTCCGCGTCCTCGTTGAGGCGAACCTGCTCGATGCGCAGGCGTTCGATCTCCAGCTTAAGGTCACGATTCTCCTGCCTGACGCCGCGCAGATAAAAATAGTTATGCCAGAGGCCGGAAAGGCCGCTTTGAAACCAGACAATGCTTTTTTCGAGAGGAGTTACCGCGTCCACGGCCCAAACCCGAATCAGGCGCGTCGATTCGTCCTGAGCGGTGCGCCGGACTTGCATCGCCAACCCCAGCACCTGGGCAAATAGAACGACCATCAGGATAGTGACGTTACGGTAGCGGGTGACGAGGTTTTCCATGGCGGGCTTAACCTTAGTGTACTTCGTGTCCCTGGTGGTTTTCTGCTTTTCCACCACCAAGGAACACGAAGATGCACGAAGGATGCAACTACTCGATAGAAATCTTGCGCAACAGTTTGAAGTCGCTTAGCATTTTGCCCGTGCCAAGCACCACGCTGCATAGCGGGTCATCAGCGATGGAAACCGGAAGGCCGGTTTCTTCGCGGATGCGCTTGTCGAGATTTTTCAGCAGCGCGCCGCCGCCGGTGAGCACGATGCCGCGGTCGCTGATGTCGGCGGAAAGCTCGGGAGGCGTGCGCTCGAGGGCTACGCGAATCGCATTCATGATGGTCGAAACGCACTCACTCAGCGCTTCTCTAACTTCACTGTCGTCTACGGTTATCGTCTTGGGAACGCCTTCGATCAGGTTGCGGCCCTTGATCTCCATGGTAAGCGGCTTGTCCAACGGATACGCGGAACCAATCTCGATCTTGATCTGCTCGCCAGTACGTTCGCCGATCAGCAGGTTATATTTGCGCTTCAGATAATTCATGATGGCTTCGTCCATCTGGTTGCCGGCCATGCGCACGGAACGCGAATAGACGATGCCGCTGAGAGAAATGACTGCGATGTCGGTAGTGCCACCGCCGATGTCGACGACCATGTTGCCGCTGGGCTCGGTGATGGGAAGCCCGGCGCCAATGGCCGCCACCATGGCTTGTTCGACCAGATGCACTTCGCTGGCCTTGGCGCGATAAGCCGAATCCATAACGGCGCGCTTTTCTACCTGGGTGATTTCCGAAGGCACGCCAATTACGATGCGGGGATGCACCAGCATCTTGCGGTTGTGCGCCTTCTGAATGAAGTAGTTCAGCATCTTCTCGGTGACTTTGAAGTCGGCAATGACGCCATCCTTCATGGGCTTGATAGCCACGATATTGCCAGGCGTGCGGCCCAGCATCTCCTTGGCTTCCTTGCCCACGGCTTCCACTTCGCCGGTGTTTTTGTTGATGGCCACGATCGAAGGCTCGTTCACCACAATGCCTTTGCCGCGCGCATACACCAGCGTGTTGGCCGTGCCCAGGTCGATTGCGAGGTCGCTGGAGAAAACGCTAAACAGTGACCGCAGATTGTGCCAGCGTGATGCGCTTGAATGAAAACCGTTATTGGATGACATGCGAAACTTTTCTCGTCAGTTGGAGTCGGTTTTTTTCCGTCTTTTATCCGGTTATTCTGGAATCGCTTTATCTTTAATTCTATGAGGTATCGCTGTCAGTTTCAGCAAACCAAGGTTCGTGTCCTTCAGGTGCCTCTCTTGTTCACTCACTGAATCACTACTTTCTTCTGCAGCGTGTTCACTCCGCCCTTGGCATTCTGCGCTGTAATGGTGATAGTGCTCTCTCCAGTCGCCAGCGGCGGGGTGAAGTAGTGGAAGGCGCCATCAGTGCCTACTACCGGTACCTCACGTCCATTTACCATCACGCGAGCGCCCGCTTCGGTCTTGCCGGTTAATTCGATTACGTGACCGTGCTGAATGAGCGGATCGAGGTCCAGATTGATTGCGGCGGTGTCACTTCCCTTGGGGATAATGGTGAATCGATTTTTCTCGCTCTCTACCGATTCCTTGCCCGCTGCGTCCTGCGACTGTACCAGCCAGTAGTACGCTCCCTGCTCGAGGCCTGAGACCATAACGTCAGCCGTATTCACCTTGCGATCCACGATGGTCGAAGAAAAATATGGATTGCGCGAAATACGCAACCGGTAGCCTTTCGCATTTGCCATCGGGGTCCAGGAGAATTCGATTGGCTTGGGATCACTCGACACGAACATGGGCATCATGTTCGCCGGCGAAATCGGCGTCGGAGGACCAATCTCTTTCAACTTTTCCATGCGCGGCGCTTCAGCCTGGAAACTGACTTTTTCCCAGTCTGCCAGCCGCACGGTCTCGCCGTTGCGGGTAATGTCGCCAGATCCCTTCTTGACCAGAATTTCATGCTGGTCTCCTTTTGGATCATTGTGGACCATGGCCGCGCTATCCGGCGCCAAAGACGCTGTGGCGCCAGCAACAATTACCTGCGATCTTGAACCCTGCACATAGGTAGCTGTCGCCAGATCTACTGTGCCGGTGCTCACCGCGACTGCAACGTTGGTTTGCTGCTGATCGTTGGTTGAGTTCTCCTCGATCACGATCAGCGAATCCTGTTTCACGGTGTAGTTCGTCCCGTCATTGAAGACGATCTTGGCCATACCTTCGGAACTCGTCTGCACTACATCGCCCTTTTCGAGCGGGACGCTGTAGTCCGCCGCTCCCCAACTGTTGCCGTTGGCTTTTTTCACCCGCACCGTGCCATCAAGAGCGGTGAAGTGCGCCTGCTGGGAACCAGCTCCCGGCTTGACTTGATTTGACGCGGCCCCTGCTACCGCCTCCAGCAATTTGCCGCCAAAGCTGTCGGCCGCGTTAATCGTGCTCTGCGTGAACTGCGGAAAGGCGAAACGTAAGCTCACAACAAATATCCCCAGGCCCGCCAGCACCAGCAGCGCGACGCTGCGGTAGGTGACCGTCTTCCACGCGATGTGGACTCCCGGTTTGCTGTTTGAAGACACCAAGGGCACGAAGAAACCTAGTTAAACTCCAGAGAATATGGGGTGATTGGAGACTACCACAAGGCAAATGAGGGTCAAAACGGGTAATCGATTTGGGACATTACCTTGGTGCCGCGCGCGTGAATGCGGGCGTCTGCCGATGCACTTCTGAGTATAAAAATGGGCAGTTTTGCTTGCGATCGCGAGTGTGGCTGCTTTACATTCGAGTCAACCCAGTAACAACCTAAAGCTTCATCTGACACATTTAATCTAGGAGTTTGCATGCGGTTCTCCCCCCTCTGTGCGTTCGTTTTTCTATTTGCCATTTTAGTTTTATCCATCGGGTGCGGCGGTGGCTCCATGGGCCCTCAAGCTTCCACCAGCGCCCAGCCTGCAATTACGCTTCAAGCTCAGCCTACGACCGTGGCCAGCGGCGCCTCAGTCGTGCTCACATGGAAGGCGAGCAATGCGACCTCGGTGAACATCAGCGGCCTGGGTACATTTCCCGCAACTGGTTCTGCTAAGGTGACCCCGACTGCCAGCACAACTTATACTGCGACTGCAAATGGTCCCGCAGGCACAGCGGCGTCGTCTGCGGTAGTAAGCGTGACCGGTTCGACGTCTTCCCAAACTCCAACAATCACTTTGACAGCTCAGCCGAATAGCATCGCCGCCGGCGCAACCTCGACCCTAAGCTGGACGACGACTAATTCGACGTCTGTGAATATCCCTGGCCTCGGCGCCTACCCGCCTAGCGGATCGGTACAGGTCGCGCCCAATGCCACCGCCACCTATACCGCTACTGCGAGCGGGGCTGGCGGCACGGCTGCATCGTCGGCAACCGTGAGCGTGTCTCAAAGTGCGGCGCCGGCGCCGACCATCGCATTTGCTGCTCAACCTAGCAACGTCTCGGTCGGAACTAAGTCGGTTTTAAGCTGGACCACGACCAATGCAACGTCGGTGAACATTCCTGGAGTCGGTTCTTTCCCTCCCACCGGGTCAACCAGTGTGACCCCAAGCTCCACCACCACCTACACCGCGACAGCACAGGGGGCTGCGAGCACGACCCGGGCTGCGACTACTGTAACCGTACAATCGGACGGAAAGCCTCTATCCCACCTGCAAGCTAGCGGCGGTTGGCAAAGCTGGGGCGAATATCCGCCAGGCTATGGCATTTGTCACTATCCATGCCCGGGGATTTCGTGGTCGATGAAACAGGGGATCAAATCGCCCTCGCTCAGCGGAGACGCGACCCAGTTCAACATTGGCGGCTCAAAGCCTTATGCGGACGTGTTGTGGAGCAATCCCTTGATGGGCGAGGGATCCACGCAGGGACTCCCGGACTCCGGCCACACGCTTCTTCCGACCGTTCACAACTTCACTTATGACGCTTATTTTTATCCGACGAACCTCGGAGTTACCCAGGTATTGGAATTCGATATCAGCATGTACTTTGACAGCCTGAGTTTGATCTGGGGGCACCAGTGCAACATTCTTGGCGGACACGTGTGGGATATCTGGGACAACGTCGGCCACAAGTGGGTGTCGAGCGGCGCTGCCTGTAATCCCGTTAATAATGCGTGGAATCATGTGACCATCCACGTCCAGCGAGAGTCGGATAATTCGCTGCTGTTCCAATCGATAACTCTGAACGGAGTGACCAGCAACATTAATCGCTCCTATCCGCCGGGTTATGCTCCCGGCAGCTGGTGGGGCGTCACGGTTAATTTCCAGATGGACGGAAACGTGAATCAATCGGCGTATACCACCTTCCTGGACAACTTCACTCTCAGCTACTGGTGAGTTCGGTAGCGCTGGCATCTTGTCGGCCGTCGCGAGGGCGTCTTGCCCTCGCCGGTGCGGCGGGACGCCCACGCGAGATGGCAATTTTTTAATCGTAGTTTCGCCTACGCCGCAACTCTACATCGTGAGATAATGCGCTTATCGTTATCGTGCACTCGCGCACGATGCACTTTCGAGTAATTGCTCATACGTTTTTGCTTGCGAGCGATATTTAGACCTGCTTAGAATCCGAGTCAATCGAAGTACTACCCTGGGTCGCTTCGCCTGACGTATCGAATAAGGAGTTTCTATGCGGTTCTTTCTACCCATTTCCGCATTGTTACTTATATTTTCTGTTTCGATTGCGGCCATCGGCTGTGGCGGCGGTTCCATGTCCGCACAAACCCAGCCCGCAATTACTTTGGCGGCTCAGCCCGGCACAGTACTGACAGGCACGTCGACCGTGCTCAGTTGGAAGGCAAGTAATGCGACTTCAGTGAGCATCAGCGGAGTGGGCACATTTCCTGCAACGGGTTCGGTGAAAGTCACGCCCACGGTCACCACGACCTATACGGCAACCGCGTCCGGGCCCGGAGGAACAATCGCGACCTCGACCGTGGTGACTGTAACCACTTCCGGCCCCAAACCCGCGATTACTTTCAGCGCTCAGCCCGATATCGTTCTCCCGGGTACAGCGGCAGTTCTTACCTGGACGACGAGCAACGCGACCTCGGTGACCATTACTGGACTGGGAGCTTTCCCGCCAAGGGGATCGGTTCAAGTCTCTCCTACTTCCACTGCTACGTATACCGCAACCGCGATGGGGCCGGGAGGAACGACTCCGTCATCTACCACAGTAACTGTGTCTCAAAACGCTCCTCCGGTGATTTCACTCAACGCTCAGCCCAATGACATCGCGATCGGTGGGACTGCAGTTCTAACTTGGACCACCAGCAACGCAACTTCCGTTAATATTCCGGGATTAGGTGCTTTCCCTGCCAACGGATCAACCAAAGTCAACCCAACCTCTACCACTATTTACACGGCGACAGCAGCCGGGCCGGGAGGCACAGCTCAGTCCTCAACTACAGTCACTGTAAGTCCTGCGCCGACGATCTCGTTCAAGGCGCAACCTAATACCATCACCAAGGGAGGGACGGCTGTTCTGAGTTGGACCACCACCAATGCAACTTCAGTAAACATTCCCGGAGTAGGCAGCTTCCCGGCAAACGGTTCCACCAACGTTACGCCAGGAACGACGACCACCTACACCGCGACCGCAACCGGAGCCGGTGGAACAGCAAACGCACAAACCACGGTAACGGTACAGGGAGTTCTTGCGTTCGGACACGTAGTCCTGGTTATGGAAGAGAACCACAGTTATTCCAGCGTGATTGGTAACTCATCCATGCCCTATTTGAACAGCCTGACGCAGAAGTACGGCCTGGCGACTCAGTATTTCGCGAATACGCATCCGTCCATTGGCAACTACTTTGAACTTACGACCGGTCAGATCATTACTAACGACGACGGATACACCGGTACCGTAAGCGCCGACAACGTGGTTCGTCACTTGTTATCGGCGGGGAAAACCTGGAAGTCATACGCGGAAGGCCTGCCCAGCGTGGGCTACATTGGCGGTGACGTCTATCCATACGCGAAGCATCACAATCCGTTCACTTACATTACGGACGTGGTGAACAGCCAGAATCAACTGCAGAACCTAGTCCCATTCTCCGAGTTTGCCGGCGATCTCAATAACAACCAGCTTCCGCAGTACTCCTATATTGTTCCGAACATGCTCGATGACGCTCATGACGGAAGTCTGTCCCAGGCTGATGCCTGGCTTCAAGCCAACATCGCGCCTTTGATTGCCAACTCTACATTCCAAAAGGATGGCCTGCTGGTGATCGTGTTCGACGAATCGTTTGATAGTGACACGTCGCACGGAGGGGGGCAGGTTGCGATGCTGGTGATCAGTCCGTCGGCTAAAAAGGGCTACAAGTCGACGACCTTTTACCAGCACCAAAATACTTGCCGGTTATTATTAGAGGGACTGGGGCTGACAAGTTTCCCCGGCGCTTGCGAAAGCGCGGCTCAGATGAGTGATTTTTTCTGAGTTCTGAAGTTGCTCTTGAGAGATGTGGCGGACCACGCCTCTACGGCCTCGGACGATGCCGTCCCGCCGAAACCTGCTGTCTGATGTGCAGAGACGTGGTTAGCCACGTCTCTGCCGCGTTTTTCCCGCCTCAGGCTACGCGGCGGCCGCTTACCAGATTAATTACCAACACAATCAATGCCACGACCAGCAGCAAATGAATCAGGCTGCCGGCTACGTGGAGGCTGAAACCTAGAAGCCACAGAATCAGAAGCACTACGAAAATCGTCCAAAGCATGTTTATCTCCTCGTTCATTTATCGCGTCTGCGACAAATGTCACAAAGCGCAAGCCGAGATAAGATGCACGGAAGCCGCTAAACGGCTGTACCAGATTTCCCTTAATCGAATCGATGGCTGTATCTGCCTGGGGTTGTCTCAGTTCGAGGAGGCTGTGACTTCAAGCCGAAGGCCCTTCACTGGCTGTTAGCGGCAACCGCCTTCTCCTCTACCTTTTCTTCGCTAGGCGGTACGGGAGGCTCGACCAGGTGGGCACGTTCCAACGCCCGCAAATATTCCGGACGGGAATGGCGGTAATGATCAGCTGGGACTTTGCCGTTGATCCAAGCCGTATCCATTGGGTAGACCAGCGGGTCGAAGATCACCATGTAGAAGTGCCACAGAAGAATCGAGAAGGTGGCAAGCAGCGCCTCGTAATAATGTATGGCGGTGGCAGCATCGGAAATCCACTTGGGGAAATACCGCAGGGTAAAATTATTGAACCACAACAGCAAACCAGAGACAGTCATCACCACCGTTCCCCACATGAACGCCCAATACTCCACCTTCTCGGCGTAGTTGAATTTGGCAAATCGCGGCTCGACTTTGCTGAGGCCGAGATTGTAGGCGAAGACCTGTGACCAGGTCGGTCGCATCCTTTATCTGCGGCAGCATCGCTTTGAGGAAAAGCCTGTCTTTGCGGACGATAGCGAGATGAATGACGTGATAGATGGTGGAAGCGATCAGCACAATCGCGGCGCTGCGATGCACCAGACCGCGAAATGCGAAATGGCCCTCCCAAAGCAATAGCGGGCGCGCCCACCAAGCCTCAGGATACTTCAGAGCAAAGCCCGTGAATACGAGTGTGGGGAGGCTGAGAATCACGCCCGCATGGGCGATGCGGAAGTTTCGATTCATGCGAGAAACTTCGCCTCCGCCCTCGTGGCGCGGGCGCCGGCGAGTCAGCTTGGCCAGAAAATCCAGCAGATTGTGCACAACCATGAAACTCAGGGTGAGCGGGATCAAAAGCCAGTACGTGCCGCGAATCCACTTTACGACGGGATGGGCTGGCCCCGAAGCGGTCTGCACGTGCACCGGACCGATAACAAAATGATTACCTGCACCGGCATGACAACTTCCGCAGGTTTTAGGAAGATTGACCGCATTCACCGTCGAACGCGCATCGCTTGATCGAAAGATGTTGTGCACGCCGTGGCAGGATGCACAGTTGGCAACGCTTTGTGAACCACCACGCATGGCGAGACCGTGATAGCTATCGGCGTACGAGGGCACCCGATCGGCCGGTAGGTTGTAACGCAATGCCAGGCGCTCGTCAATGTGGCAGCGTCCGCAGGTGGCCATGGAGACGCGTCCCGCGTTCACCAGAGAGCCTTGGTCTTTGGGAGCGAGGATCAAGTGCTCACCGTGGCAATCGCTGCAGACGGGAGCGCCGGAGACTCCCTCTTTCATCGCCTGCCCGTGCACGCTTTCCAGATACGTCTTGCTGATTTCCGAGTGGCACTGCCCGCATGTAGCAGGAATATTCCAGTGGTTAACTTTGGAACGCGAATCTTTCGCGGGCAGAATTCCGTGGCTACCGTGACAGTCTGAGCAGGTTGCGGCAGCGCCGTCTCCATCCACGATGGCTCGTGCATGCACACTTTGTTTGTAGAGTTCCACGGGATGCGCAAAGGGAATCTTGTGCCGCGAAAGAAACTGCGGGTTGCTGTGACACGATGCGCAAGTATCCGGCAGATTTCTCTTGGCTACCGACGAAGTGGTTTCGCCGGAGGATTGGATCTGATGCACGGCGCCGTGGCAGGACATGCAAGTCGGCGCATCGGGATCGCCCGAAGCCGCGGCTTGTCCGTGAATGCTTTTGCGAAATTCCTTAACCTCATCAGCGTGGCATTGGGCACACCTTGCCGGCGCGATTTGGGTCGCCACCGCCACTTCATGCGCATTCCCATGGCAGGATTGGCAAGCTTCCTCGCCCAGCGCAGCGTGGATGCTACCGGCAACATGCGAAGCCTCGTCGGAGTGACAGGATAAACATTGAACCTTGGCCAGTTTGGCGGGATGCGGAAAGTCCTTGATTTTAGAGTGGCAGTCGATACATCCTAGAGTTCCGTGGACGCTGGCCGCATGCTTTGCAGGATCGATAGAGATGCTTTTGCCCGCGGACGAAGTCATTCCTGCCTGGCCGTGGCATGCCAGGCAGCTTTCATCCTGCTTCAGAGGATGAGCGATGTTGGGCTGGGCACTGGCACAGATTGAAAGCGTTGACAGCAGGAAGACCATAGCAATTGATCCCGAAAGCGGCGTTTTCGTTGCTCTCATATCTGCCGCGACTTTCGTCCTGCTCAGCAACTTGTTCTCCTACTTCTGACTGCTACTTCATTCCCAGGTCAGTCAAGACTTTGGGATTTTCTTCGCCAGCTGCCAAAACCTGATGACACGAGGAACAGTCATTGGTAATGGTCTGTCCATCGGCGCTGGTGTGACTTCCGTCGTGGCAACGGAAGCAGCCTGGCGAATCGTTGTGTCCAAGATTATTGGGGTGCACGCCCCATGAAACGCGCATGTCCGGAAAAATGTTGCGCAAGTAGATGGCTGAAACTTCTTCTCCAGCTTGTTGCACCAGGGTGCGGCGCGTCTGATATATCTGCGGATAGTTGGTGCGATAAAAATTGTTGATTTCATCGGCTATGCTCTGCTTTGCAATCTCGCGGCTGGGATAGTTGACCTTGAGAACCTCAACCGCCTTCTTCCTGATGTAGGGCAGATCGGTACTAATGCGGCCGGCCGACATTTGCTTGTCCACAGCGTTTTCAGGCAAGTCGAAGGCGTGCGTGGGACGGTTGTGGCAATCCACACAATCCATCACGCGGTGTTCTCCTTTGTCCAACTGCTGTTGGGTCGGCTTGGCATCGGTGGAAACGAATTCGGTCGTCTTTCCCTGATCGTCGGTGTAATAAACGACGGGAATGGTCTGGCGCTCGAAATCGGTCGAAATGTAACGGATGCGGGCGTTGTCTGCGAGATGGTGGCCGTGGATGCCCACTGAACCCTGCCAGCTGCGTCCGCCGACTTTCAACAGAAGCACGTCGGTCTGGGGAGTGTTCTTTTCGTCGTCCTTGTATGAGGTGTTCACCAGGAACTTGTCGCCAGTAAAGCGTTGCGGCCAGTGGCACTGCTCGCAGGTTTCCCGCGCCGGGCGGAGATACTTCACCGGTGAAGGAATAGGACGCGAATAAGTGTGGAAGGTGACCGCGAAGACTTGCCGTATGCCAGAAACCTTGGAGCGAACAAACCATCCCGCTCCCGGGCCAATATGGCATTCGACACAAGCTACCCGTGAGTGCGGAGAGTTTTGATAGGCGGTGTATTCGGGAATCATCACGCGGTGGCAAGTCATCCCGCAAAAACTGGTGGAATCCATGTATTCGACGCCACGATACGATGCGGTCCCGATGATCAACAGGTTCAGCACGGTCGCCAGCGCCACCCACTCGAGCGTACGGCGCACCACCGGCAGTCTCAGATCGATGGCAGGGAAAATTGTGGGCAGCTTGCCGCCTTGCCTCAGACTTCGCCGTTTGAGCCAAATACCAAGAGGAATCAGAAGCAAGCCGAGCACAAAAATGCCCGGCAGGATCAGATAAACCAGAATGCCGATGTACGGATGCGGCGGCCCCGGCAAGAAAACGTCGTAAAACCAGAAGGCGATGGTGGTGAGCGCTGTGCTTGTGGTCAACACCGCGCCAGTCAGAGTGACGGGGTTCTGCCCCAGGAAGTAGATCGGCTGTAACCACTCTCGGATACGTTCTCGTGAAGTCATTGGGTTCGGGTAGTCTCCTGTACCCTCAGAATCACAACACATGCTGTTGTAATTGCCAACACTGCGACGACTTTCTTCATTTTCGACTGCCATTGACTTCTCACGTTGCTCAACATCAGACTCAGAGCGCTTCGAACTGTTGCAATCTTGAACTGTGTACCGGGCGCGGTTCTGTGACTCCCGTCACAGTTACGTGTCAGGGGTTAATCCCTGGGCAAAATCGGAAGGCGCTTTCTATCATTTCGCCCAAAACACTGACAGACGAAGTTGCTGCAACGCAAGGTAACGAAGGCGTTTATGTCCAAATCCGCCGGGTGATTGTCCTCACGCCGCATTGTGACACCCGTCACGGCATCGCCGTCCGGCATGGTGCAAACTATTTTCTGAAGGTGAGCTTATGGCAAAGGACGGTCGCGATTTGTTGGAAGTGCTGAAGTTTGAATTGGACTTTCTTGAACAAGGGGGTTACGGGCGGTTGCCGCGTGAATCCTGGCGTCCCCGTTTTATTTTCGAGGATTCTCCCACTTGCATGAACTTTAATTCCAAGGACCGCGAGCCGTGCGAAGAGTGCCTGTTAATGCAATTTGTTCCCGCGGAGGCGCGTACTGAACAAGTCCCATGCACTCATATTCCTTTGTCGTTGAATGGAGAGACGCTGAACTCTTTGTATCGCACGGGCACGCAGCAGGAAATTGAGGAAGCGCTGGGGGCGTGGCTGCGGGCTACGATCCATCGGCTCGAAGCGGAAAAAGCAAAGCAACTGAAGCCCGCCGGTTTGCCTCATTGAAAAACACTGAGTTTTCAACGATCCAGCTTATTAGCCGCACCACTGGATCGGTTTGGTGTTCAGGCATCCCTCAGGTTAAGAAAAGCCAGGTGAACTCCTGTTTCGTCGGCAGGCTCAACCCGAAAACCCAGTTTCTCGACCAAGCCGCGCATCTCGACGTTTTCGCGGAGCAGGTAGGCTTGCATGGAATCCAGATGTTCGTCGCGTGCCACTTGGATCAAGCGCCGCAGCAACTCGACACCCAGGCCAAGACGCTGGTACTGATCACGCACCAGCAGCGCCATCTCCGCAGTGCTTTTGCCATGAAGTTTGCTGAGGCGGCCTACGGCAAGGATTTCGTGCTCGCCCGTTTCCGGCGAAGTGTGATCCGCAACCAGCGCCATTTCGCGGTCGTAGTCAATGAAACAGATTCGTCTCAGCCGATCATGCGCGACTCGCTGGCTGAGTTTAGACCACTGAAAGTAGCGAAGAAAAACGCTGCGCTCAGAAAGCGCTGCGTGAAACTTCACCATCAGCGGCTCATCCTCAGGCCGGATTGGCCGCAGGGTTACGGGAGTTCCGTCCTTCATCGTCCATGGAAAAACGTACTGCACCGGGTAAGGCCGGATCGCAGGCTTGGGGAGTTCGTTGTCGGCTACCTTTTTGTCGTGCAAAACGAAACGTGCATCGAGCGCAATTATCTCGTCGGCCGAGGCGACGAGGGGATTGATGTCCGCCTCTTTGATGGCTGGATTTTCCACAATCAGGCGGCTGAAGCGCACCAAAACAGCTTCGAGTGCGGCAATGTCCACGGCCTTGCGTCCACGCACACCCGAGAGCGCTTTGAAAATTAACGTTTGCTCGAGCAGACGATGCGCTAACGTGGTGTTGAGCGGAGGCAACGCCAATGCCCGATCACGATAAACTTCCACCAGTTCGCCGCCAGAGCCAAAAGCTATGACCGGACCGAATTGCGCGTCGGTGGCGCTACCTACGATCAACTCATATCCGCTGGTTTTCCACATCGGTTGAACCGTGACACCTTGAAAGCTGTCGCGACCCGCGCGTTCGGTGGCGGAAGATTCAATAGCGCGGTATGCTTGGCGCACCGCATCTTGATCCGGAAGGCTCAGCTTTACGCCGCCGACGTCACTCTTGTGAGAGATAGTTTCTGAATGCAATTTCACTACTACCGGAAAGCCAATTGCCGTTGCTGCAGCAATGGCTTCTGCCTCGTTGTGAGCGATCCGGGTTTCCACCGCCGGGGATGCCGCACAGGGTGAGAACCTGTTTTGATTCGTACTCGGTGAGCAACGTTCGCCCTCGGCTGCGCGCTTGTTCAATTATGTTGCGTATCTTTCCACGGGCTTCACTCTCCTCTTGCGGCCCATCCGTGAGCAATGGCGTTTCATAAATGCCGCGAAGGTTGTAGGAGTAGCGCCACATCAGGGTGAAGATTCGCGTGGCGGTGTCCGGATAAGCGAAGGTTGGAATTCCTGCGGTGTTCAGGATGGCTTCGCCGGCGGCCACGCTTGCTCCGCCCATCCAACTGGCGAGCAGCGGTTTTCCGTGAGCATGAGCGTGAGGTTTTAAGCGTTCCGCAACCTCGGCGGGATTGGTCATGCCTTGTGGCGCGAGGATCACAAGCAAGCCGTCACTATTGGGATCTGCCAGCGCAATTTCTGCGGCGCGCTGATACCGCTCCGGATCAGCGTCGCCCAAGATGTCAATTGGATTGCCGTGACTCCAGTGGGCTGGCAGAAACTCATTCAGCGCATCGAGCGATTTCGGAGAAAGCGCGGTAAGTTCCCCGCCAACCGCAATCAAGGCATCTGTAGCCAGCACCGCTGGCCCTCCTGCATTGGTTAACATCGTGAGCTTGGGACCGCGAGGCCTCGGCTGTTTGCTCAACACTTCCGCCATATAGAAAAAATCTGGGATGCTGCTGACCCGCACCACGCCCGCCCGGCGGAAGGCGGCCTGTAGAACGTCATCACTGCCAGTAAGTGCGCCAGTGTGAGAAGCCGCTGCTTTCGACGCGGCTTCCGAGCGTCCGGCTTTCAAAACGATGATCGGCTTGGTGAGCGTGACTTCACGAGCCGCGGACAGAAAGGCGCGCGCATCGCCAACCGACTCCATATAAATCAAGATGCTCTGCGTGTAAGGATCATCGCCGAAGTAATCAATCAGGTCGCCCCAGCCAATATCGAGCATTGAACCGGTTGAAACGAACGCGCTGAAGCCCACCTGTTCGCGCAGGCTCCAATCGAGAATTGCGGTCTGCAGCGCGCCACTCTGACTCAGGAACGCGACATTGCCCGGACGTGCGATGGTTTGCGCAAAGGTTGCATTCAAGCCAAACCGCGCGTTCATTACTCCGAGACAGTTAGGGCCAAGCAGTCGCATGTGGCCGCGTTTCAACTCGTGAGCGATTTGCGCTTCGAGGGCTTGCCCTTCCACTCCGTGTTCGCGAAATCCTGCAGAGATTACAATCGCTGACTTCACGCCCGCGCTGACGCATTCACCGACCGTCGCAGGAACTGTGGCGGCAGGAGTAGCGATGACTGCCAGATCGACCGGCGCAGGAATGTCACCAATGGAGGGATATGCGGTTAAGCCGAGAATGTTCGCGTGTTGTGGATTGACGGGATAAACCTTGCCCTGAAATGCGGGGATAAGTAGGTTGGCCAGGAGCGCGCGGCCCACGCTGCCTTCGCGTTCGGTCGCACCGATGAGCGCGACACTTCCGGGTTTGAACAACGCATCGAGCGGGCGTGTCTCAGAACGCAGGACGTCATGCGATTTATCTTGCACCCCCGATGTCGGCGCAGCCACGTTTCCCGTCACACGATTCTCCCGGTTGCAGGATTCCTGCGGACCCTAGTCAAACTCCATTACGAATGCATTTATGTAGCAGTCTACGCCTGGTGCCGTTCGTTCACTGCGACTATAACCCTGCCAATGTATCGGCGCTATAATGCGCGTGTTCGCCTTTGTATCTGTTGTCCCAACCGACTTTTTGTGCTTCGACTGCGGAGGGGAACCGTGCCACACGATCATGATCACCAGCAAGACCAGGAGAGCCAGCCTCAACCCCAACATCATTCTTGCGGGAATCTCTTCGGATGCGGCGAGGAGCAGGGCACCGGGGTGCTACGCGAAGACATCAAGGACGGGGCCTTCACAAAGCGTTCAGCGGACCGGCTCCTACACATGGAGGAGATGAATCAGTCGCAACTCGACGGCTATCTGACCGCCCGCGGCCGTTCCCGCCGCCGGCTGTTGCGCGCCAGCACCTTCATGGGTGCGTTGGCAGGCATCGGGCCGTGGTTTACCAAACTTGCGCGCGCTGCGGACGCTTTAGAAGTCGGCAGTGCGGCAGCGAACAAAGATGACCAAGGGCGCATTCACGTGGTGGAGAGCAACGATAAAACTGTACATCTGGGCGTCTACGACACCACACTCGATCCCATCCTCAAAATAGATTCCGGCGACATCATCAGCTATCCCAACACCTGGTCGCACTTTTTAAACCAGATGCAGCCGGGCGTTCCCATCGAGACCCTGGCGAAGCTCCGACTCAGCAATCCGGGACACGGTCCGCATTCCATCGTCGGTCCCGTTTACGTCAACAATGCCGAACCCGGCGACGTGCTGGAGGTCCGCTACCAGCGCATCCGTCCCTTCGATTGGGGAGCCGTGTTCAATAACCCTGGCTCGATCGGAACCGGTTTGCTGGCTCAGGAGTTTCCCGAAGGACAGGTGAAATATCTCAAGCTCGACGTCCCCAACATGACAGCCGAATTCAACCGCGACATTCATGTGCCGCTCAAACCTTTCCAAGGAACGCTGGGGGTGGCGCCGCCCGATGGCTTCTATCCTCCGTTGAGTCCGGGCGTGACCAGTTCCGTTCCGCCAGGCCCGCACGCCGGCAATACCGATCTGAGCGAAATGGTTGAAGGCTCGACCATGTTCATCCCAGTGTGGAAGCCGGGCGCGCTGATGTTCACCGGCGATTCTCATGCGGTGCAAGGCGATGGCGAAATCAACCTTTCAGCACTAGAAACACGCCTGCAGGAATTGCGCATCCAAGTGGTGCTGCACAAGCAGAGGAATTTCGCCTGGCCGGTGGCCGAAACGCCAACCCACTGGATCACGCTGGGCCTTGACAAGGACCTCAACGTGGCGATGACTCTGGCGGCGCGCAATGCGATTGACTTCCTGGCCACGCGACGCCAATCTCACCAAGCTCGATGCCTATGCGCTATGCAGCATCGCCGTCAGTTTCCGGGTGACGCAGGTAGTGGACATCGTGCGCGGAGTCCACGCCATGATTCCGAAAAACCTTTTCGCAGCGGGACTGCGCGACAAGATCACGGTCGTTTAATCAGCCCATACAGAACATAGAGATGCCGCGCGCATCGGAACAACGATCACACCCTATTCTTCATCTCAAGAACCGCAGTTTAGTCAACGCGTTCGTGTGTCTCAAAACCTATCGCCGCCAGAACGGACAAGATGAACAAAAAGCAAGTCAAGGATGACCTGCCTCCGCAAGAAGGAACCATTACAACCCGAGCTGAGAAAAAGCAGGTGGAGGAGCGCCTCGCCATCGGCGCCCACGTAGTTTACGAAACCATTCGGCGCGAGGGCGAAGACGAACTGGCACGGCCAGCGGCTTCGTTGGCTTGGTCGGCGCTGGCTGCAGGATTGTCCATGGGTTTTTCATTTATTGCCGAAGGGCTGCTGATGGCCCGATTGCCCGATCAGCCGTGGCGGCCGTTGATCTCGCGTGCGGGATACTCCGTCGGATTCCTGATCGTCATCCTGGGACGCCAGCAACTTTTTACGGAAAACACACTAACCGTAGTCTTGCCACTTCTTCTGCGGAAGGACTTGTCCACCTTGCTGCGGATGCTTCGTCTGTGGCTGGTCGTGCTTAGCGCAAACCTGATAGGGACATTCTTGTTCGCGCTGTGCCTGGGAAAAATCACCATCTTCGACGCGCACACGCAACAATGTTTAATTGACATTGGCTCCGCCCACCTTGGGGCGGGTTTTGGCACTGTAATAGTCCGCGCGATTTTTGCCGGTTGGCTGATCGCATTAATGGTGTGGCTTTTGCCCGGAGCAGAATCAGCGCGAGTGAGCATCATTATCATCATCACTTATTTAATCGGGATCAGCGGATTCAACCACATCATTGCCGGTTCGACGACGATGTTGTTCTTGGTAGTCACGAAGTCGATCTCGTGGGGAACGTACATTGTTAAGTTCTTCCTGCCGACGTTGATCGGAAATGTCATCGGAGGATTGGCTCTCGTGGCTGCGCTAGGCCATGCGCAAGTAGTCGCGGGGAAGGAAGTCTAGGGCAATCGCAGCGCTGACTGCGAGGAGGCTTGTCCTGCGAGGCTGACTCACGCATATCGCTTGCGCCTTCAGGCCTGCGACGCGCGATGCAATGTCGACACTCTATACTCGATAAGAGGGATCGACTTTATGCAGCCAAGAGTTGCCAGCCATCTGCTTTGCGGGCTCATTGCATGGATGACGCTGGCGCCTGTGGCTTTTTCCGGCATGCCTGATCGGAACCCCGTACTAACCCCGATCGAAGAGGAACTTGTGGCTGAGATTAACCGCGTGCGTATGGATCCAGCCGGTTACGCTGCCATTCTCATTGAGAAGAGACCGTTTTACCGCGGGCGGCGAATTGTGGCTCCCCCCGAAGGAGACCAAGGTCATGAAGTGACCGAGGAAATTACTCAGGAGGGTCTGCCCGCTCTGGAGGAGGCTGTCGCGGTTCTTCGAACCACTCGGCGTCGCGGACGACTGCAACTCTCCCGGAGGTTATGTCGCGCTGCTCACGATCACGTTGTGAGACAAGGCTCAGCGGGAACAGAGGGGCACTCCGATTCCGGCGGGCAGCCGCTTGACCGGATTAAAGTCTATGTCCCCGACGTCAGAGCGGTCGCCGAGAACATTAGTTACGGACGCTGGACGGCCAGGGATCTGGTCATCCACCAACTCGTGGACGATGGTGAGACAGACCGCGGCCACCGCAAGAATCTACTTGATCCAAGGTTTGAGCTAATTGGTGTCAGTTGTGGATACCACCTGGTTTACGGCACCATGTGCGTCATTGATCTGGCTGCGGAATAATGAACGGAAGGAAGCGGCTCTAATGGCGCTAATTAAGAGGAAACGTCTGCTCTAACTACCATCAGTCCTTTTTCGACGACAGAGCTTAGGTTGACGTTTAAGCTTGGTTAAAACGGTCGCGATATCCAGCAAAGTTATTTTGCCGCAATCTCTTTAAACTTTTTGTCACTGTGGCGAGAATCACAGAACTACGCAGGTCTACAATCTAATCTAAAATGCTCATCTACAAATTAGAATTGACTGCCTGATCCGCAGGTGAGTAAGGTCTGCCTATGGATGCAATGCTGCTGCACCGAATTCATTTTGCCTTCACCATTGTTTACCACTATCTGTTCCCGCAATTGACCATGGGCTTGGCACTGCTCATTGTGGTGCTCAAGACCATCGCGATTCGTCACAACGATGAGCTCTACAATCAGGCTGCGCGCTTCTGGGCCAAGATATTCGCCATCAACTTTCTGCTCGGAGTCGTAACTGGCATTCCCATGGAATTTCAGTTTGGCACCAACTGGTCGCAGTTCGCACGGACAACGGGCGGCGTAATTGGACAGCCTCTGGCGATGGAAGGCGTGTTTTCTTTTTTTCTGGAATCCGCATTTCTCGGCCTATTTCTTTTTGGCGAAAAACGGCTTTCACCGTGGAAACATTGGGGCGCGGCATTTCTGGTTTTCGTCGGGTCATGGATTTCCGGCTTTTTTATTATCGTTACCAATGCCTGGATGCAGCATCCTGTGGCCTACACGATTCTTCCCAACGGGGTTTATGAAGTCACCAGCTTCTGGGGGCTTCTCACCAATCCGTGGGCTTTGCTGCAGTATGCGCACAATATGTCAGGAGCTGTGATTACCGGCGCTTTTGTCATGTGCTCGTTGGGTGCGCTTTACGTATTGGAAAATCGATTCGCCGAACACGGCCAGATTTTTTTGCGGGTCGGCGTCGTGGCCGGAGTGATCGCCTGCGTAGCGCAAATTTTCCCGACCGGCGACCTACACGGTCGCTACATGGCGGAGCACCAACCTGCCGCCATCGCTGCCATGGAAGGCCTGTTCAGCACCCAGAAGGGCGCGCCCATCGTGCTCATCGGGCAGCCCGACGAAGAGCACCAGACGATTGATAATCCAATCGCGGTTAATGATGTATTGAGTTTCCTGATCTACGGGACTACAAAAGCCGAAGTGAAGGGGCTCGATGAGTTTCCCCGCGATCAATGGCCCGAACCTTTGCCGCTGTTGTTCTACAGCTATCACATCATGGCCGGATTGGGCACGTATTTCGCATTCATCATGGTGGTTGCAGCGTTTCTTCTTTGGCGTGGCAAGTTGTTTCAGAACCGCTGGGTATTGTGGGCGCTGCTGCTCAGTTTTCCATTTCCATATATCGCCAACACGGCGGGATGGATGACGGCAGAACTCGGAAGGCAGCCGTGGGTGGTTTACGGATTGATTCGCACGTCTGCGGGTTACTCGAAATACGTCGGCCCCGGCAATAGCCTGTTCACCCTGCTCGGATTCATGGGTCTCTACACAGTGCTCTCGATACTTTTTATCGTGCTGGTATATCGCATCATTGATAAAGGGCCGGCTATCGGCCCGTTAGAGCCAGCGTCGCAAATGGTAGCGCCTGCTTAGAGGAAAGAAGATGGGATTCATCTGGTTTTGGATAGTCGCGGTCATGCTGGTTGCTTACGTCGTGCTCGACGGCTTTGATCTGGGGGTTGGAATTCTGCATCCGTTTCTGGCGCGCAACGAACAGGAACGGCAGCTTATGCTGCGCAGTATCGGCCCGGTCTGGGACGGCAATGAAGTCTGGCTTATCGCTGGCGGCGGCACGCTCTACTTTGCCTTTCCTCTTCTTTATGCGTCCGCATTTAGCGGATTCTATCTGGCCTTGATGATCGTTTTGTGGCTGCTGATCATGCGCGGCGCCAGTATCGAGCTGCGCATGCAAATCGATATCGGGGTGTGGAAAGCATTCTTCGATGGATTATTCTTTTTCTCCAGTTCGGTTCTCGCGATTTTTTACGGAGCGGCGCTGGCGAATGTAATCCGCGGCGTCCCGCTCCGCGAAGACGGGTACTTCTTTCTGCCGCTTTGGACTAACTGGCGTGTCGGGCCGCAGCCTGGAATTCTGGATTGGTACACAGTGATCGGCGGCATTGTTGCCTTTGTTGCCCTTGCCGAGCACGGAGCTCTGTACATCGCCGTGAAGACTGACGCCGATTTGCAAGCGCGCGCTCGCAGTTTCGCAACGAAGTTATGGGCCGCACTCTCTGTAGTGACTGTGCTGAGCTTGCCCGGAACTATGATTGCCCGACCCGATACACTGACAAATTACAAAGCGTATCCTATTGCTTTTGCGATTCCAGTTCTGGTGCTGCTGGCATTATTTGGCATGTTTGTATTTTCGCGGAAGGGAGAGGATCGCAAAGCGTTCGCCTCCTCTTGCGTTTATCTGACCGTGATGATGGTGGGAGCAGCTATCGCACTTTATCCGAGGCTGTTGCCGTCGACGACCGGACCGCAGTATGACATTACCGTTGCCAACGCCCTGTCAGGACCGCATACGCTTCATGTGGGACTGATCTGGTGGGCGTTCGGAATGTGCCTGGCGCTGCTTTACTTCGTTATCGTGTACCGCATGTTCCGGGGAAAAGTCTCGCTCGATGGCGGTTACGGCCACTGAGCCCTGCACGCGCAATTCGTGTGCACTTACCGGCCCGGCTGATAGTAGAGCGCGAGTATAAATATAGTTCCCACCAGCGTCGCAATGCCGAAAATAAGAACCAGCCATTGACGCGTGCTGAGCGGCAACTCTTTGCGGCGGCGCCTGCGAACACTCGCCCCGTTGTGTCTTCTCTTAAGGCCCCCCAACGCCTGTCGAATAAACGAAACCATCACTGCTAGATCCCAGTGGTCTCGTAGGTCAACACTGCCAGGCTGAGGCGATAGTCATAACCAGCCTGGGCGTAAGTAATTTCGGCTTGCGTCTGTTGAAGCTGAGCCTGACTCAGTTCAACGATCGACCCCAGACCCAGGTTGTAGCGCGATTGCGCGAGATCGAGCGAGAGCTTGGCCTGCTGCCAACAGTTGCTGAGTGACCGCCAGGCGTTGATATGAGGTGTTCGCATTGAGCCAACTGGTGCGAACGTCCCGCGAAATCGTGTTGCGCATGTCGACCAGGCGCTCTTGTGTAGCCTGGGCGCGAAGCTTCGCCTCCTTCGCTCTCGCGGTGTAGAGGAATCCGTTGAAGAGTGGGATCTCAATGTTTGCACCGACTGCCGCATACGTATTGTTCCACGCCTCGGCACTCGGGGCGACCACCGGATTTCCGACCGGTGTGTCCCGATCGCTCCCATCGCGCGGATGGTGGGAAAGAGCAGATCACGTTCCGCCGTCTGGAATTTCTTCGCCGACAGGTTTTGAAATTGAAGCGACAGTATTTCCGGCCGGGTGGAAAACGCCTGAGCTATCAGATCATCCACGTTCGCCGGCGGCGGCGTCGCGGATTGGTCCATCTTCCACAAGTTGAAATGTCTGGAGATTGGGAAAACCGAGGACCATGGAGAGCGTTGCATAGGCGGCGTTCTCGTTGTTTTGCGCGTCCAGTAGCAGAAGTTGCGCTTGCGCCAGGTTTACGCTGGCGAAACTGTAATCCAGTTCAGATTTCAGTTTGTTCTTGAAAAGTGCTTCCACCTGATGAGCTACGGTCTGGCGTTCGTTCACCGTCTGCTGCGCGACCGTCAGTACGGCGTGCGCTTGCAGGGCGTTGTAGAAGGCTTTGCTCACGGCCAGAAGGATTTGCTCTTTGGTGGCGACGGCATTCTGATTCTCGGCCTTGGCCGTATAGTTTGCGCTGGAAATCAGATTGGTGGTGCGTCCAAAGTCGGTAATCAGTTGAGTCACCATCAGGCCGGCCGCGGCGCGTTCGTAAATAAGTGGATTGTTCAGCGCGCCCGCAGTGATGCGGCTGCCAGATTGCGCATCCGCGCCAGTAAGGTCACCAGTGACCGTCGGCCACAGACTCGACTTCACTTCGCGAGTGACCTGCTGGGAAGCAAGAGCGAGCAATCGCGCAACCGAGATCTGGGGATTATTTTTTGACGGCATACGCTTCGGCTTGTTGCAGGGTCAAAGATAGCGTGCCCGGTGGCGCTGTGGAGGTCTGCGTGTTAGCCGGGCGTTCGAACCGGATGGCGAAGTTTGTGTGGAACCCGGTTGTGCCGTGCCAGTTTGAATCGAACCAGCTTGCGGGGGCACTGCCTGGCCAAACTTACTTGAGACAAAACAGTTTGCGCCGAGCCGATTGGTGTCGAATCCGTCTGCGGCATCGGGGCCGGTGGCAAGCTCTGCGCGAAGCCAAGCAAACGCAAGACCCACGAGAGCAGGACCGCGACAGTAAATTTATGCGTTCGCGTCATGACCTTTATTGCCAATCAGAGACTTTTTTTGTTTCATTGCGCTGGCTCCTCGGCCGCTGACCCAGCCGGCTCCCCCTTGCGCCGGCCATACACAAGCAAATACGCCGCGGGCACGATGAAGATGGTCAAGAGAACCGACGAAGTGAGTCCGCCGATGATGGCGCGGGCCATGGGCGTGTACTGCTCAGCTCCAGTTCCTAGTTTGAGGGCCATCGGAATCATGCCGATAATGGTCGCCAGCGACGTCATCAGAATCGGGCGCAGACGCACGCGGCACGCAGTAATCACCGCGTCCTCCGCTGATAGACCTTGCTTCTCCAGATTGTGAGCGAAATCGACAATCAGAATGCTGTTCGAATCCGCGATGCCTACCAGCATCAGCACTCCCATCAGCGACATGACATTCAAAGTGCTGTGGGTGAGCGGAAGAATCAGCAGCACGCCGATGAATCCCATCGGAATCGCCAGCATGATCAGGAACGGATCGATGAACGATTTAAATTGCGCCGTCAGAATCAGAAATAGCAGCAGAAAAGAAATCAGAAAGCCCAGGGCAAAGCTCTTGAACGAGGCTTCCATGCCTTGCACCATGCCGCGCAGATTGACGCGCACGTTGCCCGGGATGCGGGTTTTCGCAATAATGTCGCGGATAGAACTGGTAACCCGGCCTAAATCTTCTCCGGTGGGCGTGACGTACACGTCCATGGCGCGCTGAATCTGATAGTGATCGACCTCAGTCGGCGTCTGCACCTGTTTCACGTTTACAACATTGTTGAGCACCGTAATCGGCCGTCCCTGGCCGCCGCAAGCCCACGACGGTGGCGGGCCTCCAGGCCGCGCGGGACCGGTCGGACCACAACTCAATCCCCCGGCATCGCTCGGATCGCGCAAAGGAATCTGTCCAAAGTCAGCCATGTTGTGAATGGCAGGCTGTCCGTGTTCGAAGTACTGCACGGTCAGGTAATAATCGTTGCCGCTCTTGCGATCGACCCAGTAATTGGGCGCAATCATATAGTTGGAGTTGAGCGCGGTGATGACGTTGTCGACCACGTCTTTTTGCGTAAGGCCCAGTTCGCCCGCATGCACGCGGTCTACATCGAGGCGCAGCGTCGGGATAATTCATGTCTTGCGGAATGTAAACCTGGCCGACACCGCGGCACCTGCCGGATTTGCGTGGCCAGATTTTGCGCTATGCCGTAGATCTGCGGCAGATCCGGGCTGCTCACTTGCACGTCGATCGGCGCGGGCATGCCGGCATTTAAAATCGCGTCCACCATCGAGCCGCTGGAAAAGAATGTCCGAATGTCGGGAAACTGTTTCGTCATCTGGTTCTGCACCCGGTCCATGTAATCGAAACTGCTCAGCCGATGCGGTTCGTTCAACTGCACTTGGACGGTGGCGGTGTACGCGCCGGCGTTGGTCGTGTACAGCGCGGAGAAGTCCGGAACCACGCCAATATTCGACACGATCATCTTGAGGTCCTTCGGTTCGACTTCGTGCCGAATCAGATCTTCGACTTTGGCCACGTACTGGTCGGTTACTTCAATGCGCGTCCCGGTGGGAACTTTGAGGTTGATGCTGAACTGGCCGGCATCGGTCTTGGGAAAGAACGCCAAGCCCGAGCAAAGGATAAATCGCCAGGCTGACGAGAAAGAGTCCGCTCAAAGCCAGCTACCGTCAGGCCCGGACGTACCAGCGCCCGCCTTACCCAGCGTTCGTAGACATCCAGAATCTTGTTGAACATCCGGTTGAAACGGGCGTTGAATCTGTCCATCCAGGACTGGCTCACCGCCTTGTCTGGTTCAACCTCGTATCCTTTGTGCTCATGCTCGGCCGCGTGCGGCACCGCCTTCAGGAATCGCGAGCAGAACAGCGGAATCACGGTCATGGCCACAACAAACGACGCCAGCAGCGAAAGACAGAACGCCAGAGCCAGAGCGGAAAAAAGAAACTTCGTGACACCATAGAGGAAAACGACGGGGAAGAAATCGACAACGTCCACCAGGGTAGCAGCCAGTACCGCGAGGTTCACTTCCGCTCCGCCGACTTCGGCGGCGACCATCGGCGCGGCGCCCATTTCCAGATGGCGATAGATGTTCTCCAGCGAGATGACCGAGTTGTCGATCACGCGCGAAAATGCCAGCGCCATGCCGCCCAGGATCATGGTGTTGACCGTGCTTCCCATCAAAGCCAGCACCACGAACGTGGCCAGGGCGGATAAGGGAATGGAAAGAAGCACGGCCGAAGTGGCGCGAAAGCTTCCCAGAAAAATCAGGATCATCAGGCTGGTAAGGATCAGGCCGATAAACCCTTCGTGCAGCACGGTGTCGAATCGCTTCCTTCACGAACACCGATTGATCGAACACGATGCTGGTGATCAGTTGCTTGGGAATGTCATACAGGTGCTTGGTCAGCGTTCGCGAGACCATTCACCACTTCGATGGTGTTGGTGTCGCCGCCCTGCTTCATGATCGGGATGTAGACGGATTTCTGCCCGTCGACGCGTACGATGTTGTATTGAATCTGATTGGCGTCTTCCGCCTTGCCGACGTCGTTGACCGTGACCCAGGAGTTTCCCTTTACTTTAATCGGAAGCTCATCCAGTTCCTTCATGTTGTCGACCAGGCTGTTCGAGTAGACGTAATAGTCGAACGGACCCATCTTCACGTCGCCCGCGGGAAGAATCAGATTGGAGTCATTCACCGCGTTGACCACATCCATCGGGCTCAGTTGGCGCGACAACAATTTGTAGGGATCAACGTAGACCATGATCTGGCGGTAGTTGCCGCCAAACACGCGAGGGATTTCCGCGCCTTTCACGCCCGCAATCTGGTTGCGAATCTGAAACTGCGCATAATCGTGAAGCTGAGTTTCGTTGAGGCCCTCGCCTTTTACCGTGACCAGGCACACCGGCAAACTGGACGCGTCGAATTTCAGCACCACCGGCGGCAGCGTTCCCGGCGGCAGCCGCTTTAAGTCGGCCAGAGCCAGGTTCGACAGTTCAGTTACATCGGCGTCGGCACTCGTGCCCGGCTGAAAGTAAACTCTGATGATGCTCACGCCCAGCAGCGAGCGCGATTCCATGTGATCGACGCCGCCAGCCAGCGTGAAGAAGCGTTCCAGCGGATCGGTGATGTCGGTCTCGATGTCCTGCGGCGGCATGCCGGAATAGAAAGTAGCGACCACGACTTCCGGCAGATTGATGGGCGGAAATAGATCCACCGGCATGCGCGCGATGCTGGTTACGCCAATGACCAGCAACACCAGGCAGATCACGATAATGAAGTACGGATTACGAATCGAAAATCCTGGCATAAACCTTTCTCAGTCGCTACTGCGCGTTCTGCTCCTGGTACTGCATTACCGTCATCAACTGCGGGCGAACTTTTTCGCCAGCTTTCAGGCCGCTGCGGTCGCTGACCACGACCTCTTCCCCTGGGTTTAATCCGGACATGATTTCTGCATCGCTCGCTGTTTCCAGACCAACCTGGACTGGGCGATCTTCCAGTACGTCATTCGGATTCACCACGAACACCGTGGTCTTATTGCCTCGTGATTGATAGCCTGCACGGGCACGGTCGGAACATCATCTTTTTGATCGAGCGCTAGATCGGCCTCGGCGTAAAGCCCCGGCATCAGGACGCGCTGCGGGATTCGGAACATCCACTTCGGTGTGCATGGTGCGCGTGTCTTCCCGCACGTCCACGGAGAAGCGCGCAACCTTTCCGGGAAAGGTGCGGTTCAGCGAGGGCACGCGAACGTTCACCTGATCGCCCACGCGAATGTAGCGCACGTAGGATTCCGGAACTGGAATCACCAGCCGGAAAAGATCGTCCTGAGACAGTCTTACGATCGGCATCGCCTGCGTGCTGGAACTCGTACCGGCCTGCACCAACGTGCCCAGATTCGCGTAACGCTCGGTCACGACTCCGGAGAATGGTGCGGTGATTTTCGAATAGTCGTAGAGTGCCTGATCGTGAATCAGCTTCGCTTTGGCCGCTCCCAGTTGGCTCTCCGCCGCATCCAGCGCGGCTTTCCCGGCATCCACTTGCGATGCCGCTGCCAGGTCTTTGCCTTGCGCATCGTCCACTTCCTGCTGTGCCACGATTCCCGGCTGAGTTGTAAAGACTTCGTTCAACCGCGTGTACTGAAGATGCAGCGCGTTGTATTGTGCGTCATAGCGTTTCAGTTCGTTGTCGGCGCGGCCGACCTGGTTCATTGCGTTCTTGATTTCGGCTTCATCTTCCTGCAATTGCGCCTGCAGCTCGGGAATCTCCAGCGTCGCCATCACCTGGCCCGTCTTCACGTGAGTTCCATAATCAACATTCAGTTTCTTTACGTAACCCGATTCCTTCGCATAAACATCGATCTCCTGAAACGGCACCAGCTCCGACGACAAAGTGATTTGCCGACTCAAAGTTTTTTTCACTACACGCGTGACGCCTACGGTAACGGTCTGCTCCGCATCGGCCTCAACTTTCCCATTGCGTCCGCCGTTGCATGACGACAGTCCGAGAGCCAACACAATGGAAAGTCCCAGTGCCGCGTAACCAGCGCGAGAGATCGATAACCTGCGATTTGCCAATGCAGGCGAGTACTTCCACGCCTGCGCCGCTTTCCAGTTGACGTTCATATTCAATGAGAATCTCCCTACGTCAATTCCTTGAGAACCTGCCGCAGCTTGTCTACCGAGAATTCCGGCGAGCGGCAAAACTCGATGACCCTTCCCTCGGCCGCCTGCAACCGGGCAGCAGCCGCCGGAATTTCTCCTGCAATCTCTTTGGGAACGGACAATACTCCGTGCCGGTCTCCATGTAACAGATCACCCGGACGCACTTCGAGGCCCGCCACCTTGACCTTGGATCCGAAATCGAAGATGTGAGCGTAGGCGTGGGATACGGCAACATTCCCCGCAAACAGCTGCAGTCCAGTGTCTTTTATCCGAGGTAGTTCCCGTACTGCGCCATCAGTCACATACCCCACGCAACCAAGCGCCCGGAGAATTGCCGCATGCATATCCCCGATAAAAGCTCCTAACCCCGGAGGCTTGTCCAGATCTTCCAGCACCACAACCCGTGGCGCCGGAACCTGCAGAATGCTTGTCCACCAGTCCGTGCGATCGGAATAAATTCGGCCTGCGATGGGAGGTTCGCCAGTACGCAGTTGAGCCGTGGCTGCATAGCCAACCATGGGAGGAAAGTCTTCGAACATGCAACGCACACGCGAGTCGGCAAAACCCGCGTTGCGCAGCCTGACCTCGAAAGTTTCAATCGCATTTGAAACCGTGCAGGTGTCTAACCGCCTCAAAGCATCAAGCTCCGCAGCGGATACAGGCTCGAGAGCCATGCGAATCCCTTTCTACAAATTATTGACTAATTTTTGTCCAGCCGAGAGTAGTCGATTGGCTTACACCGGCATCAACCGATTTGCTTATGCCGACTAATAGCAAAGACTACGCAAACCACGCGAACTAGACGAACCAGAATTTAAAGAAAGAATGCGAACGATGGCGGGGGCCGATTGTAGAGGGTGTCAGTAAAAACATGTTTCGGAAGTAAAGGTCCAGCGGGAGCCAGACGGGTTTCGATAGAGGCTGGCGCAATAATGCTAAAGGCGGCGGATGGAGCCACCCAGCGGGATGCGTCTTTGTTCAGGTGTTGCCGTTTGGGATCGAGCGGCCGGTGGTCAACAGATTTAACGATCTGAGTATGCGATCTGGATGACGCCCAGAAACGCGTCGCCAGACTGACTGTCAATGAGCAGATAGCGATAACAATCAGCGCGCTTCGCCATCCGCGCGCATCAACCTTACGATGTGTAAGTGTCAGCGATTGCATTCAGCCGTTATTCACCGCCCGCTTCAGCGGGAATTATATAACATGACCGCCACGTAACCGATGTTACCACTGGGTGGCTTCATGGAATTCTATCCAGTTTGATACCGAGGGCGGTTCTGTGGTTGTCCCCCGTTTTTGCAAAAGGAAAATCGGCGGGCCACTCTCGATCAGTCCCAGTTAACCGGAACCTGTTCAGTTTTGAACACTAGTAGACAGCCCTTGGCGCGTAGAGTAGGTCTTTGAGGTTTCTCCGTGCTCGATGTACAGACATTCCGTGCTTTATGCAAAAAGGTTGCCGAAGAGAACGACGACGCAAAGCTTGAAATCCTTAAAGAGAGAATGAGGGTTTTGCTTGCCAAACGAGAGAGTGAACCGGCTTACTACCCGAACGTTATGGTGAATTAGAAGACTCCCGCTCCCGGGCAGTTTTAACCAGGTCAGTTTCTCCCGCGAAACTTGATAATGTGCCGGCGATCGCGTTTAGAAGGCCTGCCGGCGGGTAGCTCTTCGAATTGCCTCAGAGCCTTACGTTCCGCTGCGGCCTTTTGTCGCGACTCCTTGCTGGTTTCGGTTTCGCGATAGAGTGTTTGCGCAACCAACGCGGGACCGCGTACTTCGCTCAGCAGCAGAACTTCCACCTCGAACTCGCCGCCATCATTGGTCACTCGCAACATATCGCCAATCCGGACATCCCGCGCTGGCTTTGCCGGCTGCCCGTGAGATTGAATCCTTCCCAGATCGCAGGCCCGAGCCGCCAAGGCTCGTGTTTTGAAGAACCTGGCAGCCCAAAGCCATTTGTCAATTCGCACCGAGGTCATGCTCTATTTCTTTCCGCGTCGGGGTTTAGGTCGGTAGCAATAAAATCGCTCCAGAGCGCATCCAATTATTTGAGGCGCTTACGGTTGAAAGCCTACACTTACGTAACTGTCCGGGCGGTTACTTTTCGGATCGAGCCGGCACTTGCCTGTCATGTTCTAATATACAAAGAGGAGCGTGTCATGCTTCGAAAAATGCAGTATGAACTCTTCGTGCGGCTGGTGAATCGAGCCACGGGCGCGGGTCTTGCATCGGCGCTGTTAATGTTGGGCTTTGTGGCTTTGGCGTTGACCACGACCGCCGGCGCCCAGGTAAATGGCATGCCTGCCTCGGTGACTTCGCCCGGGTTTGGCGGACGCCAGGTCAATGGCGTTGCGCCGAGCGTTACCTCTCTCGGACCGCGCGGCTACACTCCAGGTTCGCCGACTTGTTGCTTCCGAGGCGTCACTCCTCCAAAGGGAGTTTCAAGCTCACATCCGAATCCAGGCTATCACCACAATCAACACAACGGAAACCTGCTATGGGGTGGGGTCTACGCCGCACCATATTACGGATATTACGATTCCGGCGAAGACGCAGCTAACGATCCTTCAGGCGATCAGTACAATGGCGGGCCCACAATTTTTGACCGCAGAGGATCCGGCGCGACTCCGCCCCCTTCGACGTCTTATCCTGCCCGCCCGAGCAGCTACCGCGCCCAGGCAGACCCCACTGATCCGGCGCAATCTGACGCCGCATCCGATTCCGATCAACCGCAGACCGTGCTGGTTTTCAAGGATGGCCATCAAGTCGAAGTTGCAAATTACGCGATTGTAGGAAGCACACTCTATGATTTGAGCTCTGGACATCGCCAGAAAATTGCACTCTCGGATCTTGATCTCAGTGCCACATCGAAGCAGAACGACGATCGCGGCATTGATTTCCAGGTTCCCACCAAGTCCCAGGCGAACTAGCGTATGCCCAAGCGGTTGCGAATCGCGCTGATCTCTGCAGTGTTGGCGGTTAGCGTGTCCAGTGCAATCGCGCAGCGCGGCGGCGGACACTCTGGTTTCGGGCATGGCGTCGATGTTTCATTTGCTGGACGGCCGTTTTCTCATTCACCCAGACGGGGCGCCATCTTCCTCGGTGATCCCTTTTACGCGGATTATCCCGTTGCGCCAGTCACAATTCCTCCGCAGTACGTCGTAACCCAGCCGACAACAACTATCGATGCTTCAACAGAACCAAAATCTGAACCGTTAATGATTGAGTTGCAGGGAAACCGGTATGTTCGCTTCGGAGGGACGCAGCAATCCGCTGAACGAGGAATGAATTCCGCGCCTGACTACGCTGAAGCCCAGGCAAGCTCTTCGTCGGTTCCGCAACGCCCATCACAACACGAACTGCCGCCGACGGTGCTGATCTTTCGCGACGGCCATCGCGAGCAAATTCCCGAATATGCGATTGTAGGAAGTACTCTTTACGCCACCGGAAATTACTGGCAAAGCGGCCAGTGGACGAAAAACATTCAACTGTCTTCACTCGACATTCCCGCCACCATCCAAGCCAATCACGCCAGCGGCGTGAACTTCCTGTTGCCATCGGCGCCAAACGAAGTCGTCACTAGACCGTAAGCGTTGGTTTTTCGAGTGTCATCTTCTCCACTCAGGGAAAACAATTAGCCACTTTTAATGTGTGGGTTCCCTAGTTCTCGCCCGTTTCCTGGACTTAGTGCAGGTCGGGCGAGAATGGCACCCTGAGCCACTTCCCGTCGCTATTTCCCAGAGGCCTTTTTCTTGTGATTGAAGCTGCCTTGTGGGAAGGGAGTCGATCTCATAAGATTGGTCCCATGTCGGCCCTCACGGTCACGATCGGGCAGACGCTCGGGACATTACCGCATCCTGGAGAAAATTGGAGCTGGGGGATGGGTACGGTCTATCTTGCCCACGACGAGCGGTTGCATCGCGACGTCGCCTTCAAAGTCTTGCCTCCGACTGGCCTGGCGAATGATGCGGCCCGGAGACTTTTCCGTACCGAGGCGTTGGCCCTTTCTCGCCTGAACCATCCCAATATCGCCGCCAGTTTACGACTTCGACTTTGACGCAGGGGTTGATTTCCTGGTCATGGAGCTGGTAACCGGGATCACTGTGGCTTCGAAGCTCGCCAGGGGTGCTCTTTCCGAAGAAGAAGTTTTGCAGTTTGGCCAGCAGATCGCGCAGGCCCTCGAGCACGCTCACGGCTACGGAGTAGTTCATCGCGATCTAAAACCCGGGAACGTGATCATTCGGACCGATGGTCAGCTCAAGGTGGTTGATTTCGGTCTTGCAAAACTTAGTGACCATCGATGCATCTGCGCCTACCGAAACAATGAGCGGCGCGCACGGGCTCGCCGGCACGCTTCCTTACATGCCGCCCGAGCAACTATGGGGCAAACCTCCCGATTTCCGAAGTGATATTTATTCGGCCGGTGCGTGCTCTACGAAATGGCTACTGGCAAACGTCCTTTTGAAGGAAAAGTCCCGACCGCCATCTCGGAAGCCATTCTGCACGCAACCCCGATCTCTCCGCGCCAGTTGACTCCGGCAATTTCACCCGCCCTCGAATCGATCATTTTGAAGTGTCTGCAAAAGGAACCCGCAACCCGTTATCAGACAGCTCGAGAGTTGTCCGCCGACCTTCAACAAGTGCGAACCTCCACCGCCGACATAGGTGCTGACCCGAAGCCGTCCAGCGTTCGCGCCCGCTGGGTGCCCATCGCGTTGCTGATAGCAATATGTGGCCGTGGCACTGCCAGTTTCCTTTCTTAAGGTCCGCGCCAGGCAGGCGCGCACGAGGGCGGCAGATCAAATTCCCAGCATACCGTTCTTTGGCGGTGCTTCCTCTGGAAAATCTGTCGCGTGATCCGGAGCAGGAATACTTCGCGGATGGAATGACGGACGAGTTGACAACTGAGTTGGCACACATCAGCGCGTTGCGGGTCGTCTCGCGTACTTCTGCCATGCGTTACAAACGGACTACCAAGACGCTGCGGCAAATTGCGCAGGAGCTGCAGGTCGATGGTGTGATTGAGGGTTCGGTCTTGCGTTCCGATGGGTCCGTCCGTATCAACACCCAATTGGTGCAGGCCCAGCGGACAGGCAACTGTGGGCGCACAGTTATCAACGCGAGTTGAAAGATGTTTTGAAGTTGCAGGGTGAACTCGCGCACGATATCGCCGAGCAGATCAAGATCAAAGTCACGGCTCAGGAACAACTGCGTTTAGCCACCAGTCGAACCGTCGACCCAGGTTCCCACGAGGCTTACCTCAGGGGTCTCTACCACTGGAATAAGGGGACCGAGGAGAATTACCGGGACGCCAGGAACGACTTCGAGGAGGCCATCGCGCTTGATCCCAACTATGCGCCAGCTTACGCGGGGTTGGCGGACTATTTTTGGGCGACGGACGAATTGCCGCCGCGCGCGGCCATGCCGCGGGCCAGGGAAAACGTGCTGAAAGCACTGGCGCTTGACGACGGATTAGCCGACGCCCACAAAACATTCGCGATTATCAAATTCTACGGCGATTGGGAGTGGGCAGCCGCAGAGCAAGAGTTCAAGCGCGCTCTGGCATTGAATCCAAGCTACTCCGAAGGCCACCGCATGTATTCCCTGTATCTGTCGGCGATGGGGCGAGCGCAGGATGCCTTCGCCGAGATACAAATCGCCCAGCGGCTGGATCCTCTATCACTTGCAACCAGCGTGACTGCCGGATGGATCTCTTATTACAGCCGTCAATATGATCGTGCCCTGCAACAATGCCGGGGCGTGCTTGAACTAGACCCTGATTGGAGTGGGGCCCACGAGTGTCTGGGTGACGCTTATACAGCGCAGGGAAACTTCTCTGCAGGCGATCGCAGAATGCCAACAGGCAGCGACCGATTCCGGGGATGATCCAGTTCGCCTTGCTTCGTTGGGGCGCGCTTACGCGCTGGCAGGGAAGGGAGTCGGATGCTCGGAAGATCCTCGCCGAGCTAAACCGGGTTTCGAAAACCAAATACATAGCGCCCTATTTCTTCGCTGTCATTGAAGGCGCGTTGGGAGAAAAGGATCAGGCGTTCGCCTGGCTGGAAAAAGGGTTCAATGGCCGCGATCCTTACCTTGCCAGATTGAGAGTTGATGTTGCCATGGATCCGTTGCGATCGGATGCGCGCTTTAAGGCGCTGCTGAAACGCGTAGGCCTCGCGGATTAAGGTCGCTGCGTCACGCGCTGCGAAACTGCCAGGCTTCTAATTTCACTACGTAAAACAGGGCACTTCAATCACGGCCGCATTGCTCGCCTTGCCGTGAACCAATATGAAATCCCAGAAAGGTTGATTACATGCCGGTCCAGGTGGGACTGAAACCCGACTAATAAGTACGTTGACGGGCTTCTTGAAAATTTTGTTGTCGTTCAGAAATTTGCGCAGCACAGTATCGTCTTCTGCCAGGGTCTTCGCGGCAGGAGTTAGGGCTCGCAGGATCGCGACCTCCGTATATACGTGGGCGGCATCGTTAAGTTGCCAAACTCTGAGGACATCGAGCGATTGCCCATTGATCGGGAGTGTGGTCCAAACGGGAGTGGTGAGCTTTTTCTTGCCTTTCTTCTTGGCCTTCATGGCAATCTCCCCCATTGTTACGCTGCGTTTCTATACCTTTTACTACCCTGAGTCAAATGGGCGTCGAGAAGGTGCTCCAGGCAGAGGAGTGGCCCATCCTAACGTCACGCTTTTCGACATTAGGATGGGGACTTTGTCGTGCGGTTACAGAATTGAGATGTTAACGAGGACGTCCGCCGCCTTCACGACCACCTGCGCGATGTTCGCCACCACCGGCTTCGCGAGGTTGACTTGCCGTTTGAGGTCGGCTCTCCGGACGCGGGGCTGCCTGGTGTGGCGAAGCAGCGACATTGTTCATGTGAGTTGGTGTTGGTCTCGCTTCGGATCGCGCAACTGACGACTGTGGCCGGGGAACATTGTGAGCATTAGCCGGGGGACGCGGAGCGGACGCCCGAGCCGTCACGACGCCGTGACCTTCGAATTGTCCAGCCTTCGGAGTTGCCGCGATGAGCGGCCGGCCGTGATTCACCGAAGCCAGCATCGCCCGATTACTCCGGGCCGTCTGTTCATGCTGCATTTGTTCGCCGGTTGCCGCAGTGTGCTGCTCGCGTATGGCAGCCTGCTCTCTTGGAGTTGGGCGTGCGCTAATTCCGCCCGCGCCGCCGTTATAGCTGACGTGGTTCACGGTGACATTATTGATGACGGTCCGGTTGATGTAAGTGTTGTGAATGATGGTGGTGTTCACGTTCGTGATGGCGGTGTTGTAAGCGAAGACTCCATGATTCCAAAATCCGCCTACGTAGCCCACGCCGATGTAACCAAATCCATAATTAATTCCTCCGTAGAAGCCAACATGCGGACCCCAGTACCCGGCATGCCACAAATACGCGCCGCCGCCCCACCCCCAATATCCGGGCGTCCAAAGCAGACCGACAGCCGGAGCAACTACCCAGGTGCCGGGCACCCAGTAATAACCACTTGGGCCATAAGCCCAATATCCAGGCGTCCAAATGTAGCCCGGGCCCGGGCAAACGGGCTGAGCGTATACGGGCAGCGGCGGCGGACCAATGTGCACTGACAGTCCGACGCCGACGCTGATTTGCGCCGACGAGAGTGCCGGCATAACCGCCATCACCAACGTGAGCAATAAGAAATGAATGAAGTGAGTCTTGCGCATTTGCGATCACCCCTGGACGCGAGTCTTATATTCCACACACTACCATTAACCCTTTTCGTTGGCGGAAGTCGTGCTGGTTCCGAAAGGCCTATGTCTTCTGGTAGGCCGGGTGGTCCTTACTAACTTCGTGCTTTCGACCTTGGGGTGGGTAGCTAATGGTGGGATTACCGCGGAACAGTTCTCCAATCTTAGTCGCCATTCGAGCCAACGTGATATACGACTTTTTTCCTGACTGAGTGTTCGAACACATGTGGTATAAGTCGTTTCTAGACCCGGAGGAAGTCATGATCTGGGACAAAAAAGAAAGCTGGATGGAACTGTGCGAGTTGGCCGCGCAGGAGAAAGACGCCGCAAAGCTGATGGCTTTGATTGGAGAGATTACCCGCCTTTTGGAAGCGAAAGAGCAATCAATGAAGAAGGTCCCAAGTTCGACGGGAGAGAATCCAACTACGAAAGCAAGCTAGCGTGTGTGGGCAACGGAAGCAACGCGCCATTTTTCTAGCGGTTCGCGGTTTAACCCAGCAGTGTGCAGTGTGGGTTAGTGTTGAACTGATGTTCCGCAGTCGAACCCTCACGGATTGCTTTCTGAGAAATCCCTGTGTCTGCTAAGGCATGAATTCTGCTGATTCCTAAGGTTTCTTATTTCGATAGAAATCCCATCCATGGACCTGAAACAGCAACTTCCCGTCACGCAAAAACCCGCCGCACATGGTATAATTAAAAGTATCCGAAACAGCCGTTAAGTTCCTGTGAATGCAACAGCTTACCGCGAAGCCGTAAGCTGACGACCGGGAACTGAAAGCGGACAGCCAAGAAGAAATAATTTCACATATGCCCGACGATCAGAATCCCGAACTTCCTTTAACTCCACCACCGCCCGGCGAGGGCGGCAATCCCGGCGCACTGAATATTCAACCCGTCAACATCGAGGAAGAAATGAGAAGGTCGTACCTCGATTATTCGATGTCGGTGATTATTGGGCGCGCGTTGCCTGATGTGCGCGATGGATTGAAGCCGGTGCATCGCCGCATTCTTTACACCATGCAGCAGATGGGGCTGGCGCCGAATCGCTCGACGCGCAAGTGCGCGCGAATCGTCGGCGAGGTCATGGGCAAGTACCATCCGCATGGCAATCTGGCGGTGTATGACGCGTTGGTGCGGCTGGCGCAGCCGTTTGCTATGCGCTATCCGCTGATCGATGGACAGGGAAATTTTGGCTCGGTCGATGGAGACCCGCCGGCGGCCGATCGTTACACCGAAGCGCGCTGACGCGAGTGGCTTCGGCGCTGCTGGAAGATCTGGATAAAGAGACGGTCGATTTCCGTCCGAACTATGACGGCAGCGAAGTCGAGCCTGATGTTTTGCCGACGCGCATTCCGAATTTGCTGGTGAATGGATCGGATGGAATTGCGGTCGGCATGGCGACGAAAATTCCGCCGCACAATTTGACGGAAATTGTGGATGCGACGATTACGCTGGTGAACAATCCGCACACGCAGTTGCCGGAGATTTTGAAGATCGTGAAGGGACCGGATTTCCCGACGGCCGGAATTATTCACGGCAAGAGCGGGATTCTCGAAGCCTACAAACACGGCCGCGGCCGCTTCATGATGCGCGCCAAAGCCGGCATTGAGACTTTCAACAAAGATCGGCAGGCAATTATCGTCACCGAAATTCCTTATCAGGTGAACAAGGCGCGCCTGATCGAACGCATGGCCGCAGCTGTCAACGACAAAGATCATCGACGATATTTCCGATATTCGCGATGAGAGCGATCGCGACGGCATGCGCATTGTGATCGAACTCAAGCGCGGCGCCGAACCGCAGATCGTGCTCAACCAGCTGTTCAAGCACACCTCGATGCAGGAAGGTTTCAGCATGATCTTTTTGGCGGTTGTGAATGAACAGCCGAAAGAACTGGGACTGATTCAGGCGATTCAACTTTTTATCGACCACCGGGTGGACGTGGTTCGGCGGCGCACGGCTTACTTGCTGGCGAAGGCTAAAGACCGCGAGCACATTCTTGAAGGCTATCTCACGGCGCTCGATCATCTGGACAACGTAATCACGATTATTCGCGCCAGCGCCAATCGGGCTGATGCGCGCGAGAATTTGATTGCTTACTTTGGCGGCCGGAAGATTGACATCAACACTACCGGGCGCGCGCCGAAGCTTGATCCGGACAAGCCGTTCACTGGGATTCAGGCTGATGCGATTCTTGAATTGCAATTGCATCGACTGACGCGGCTTTCGATTGATGAAATCAACAAAGAATTGAAGTCGACTCGGGACAACATTGCCGATTACGAATCGATTTTAGGATCGGAGAAAAAGCTGCGCGGCGTGATCGTGAAAGAGCTGGAAGAAGTTAAGAAGCTCTACGGCGACGAACGCCGTACCGTTATCGAAGACGAAGCTGCGGAGATTCATCTCGAAGATTTGATTGCCGACGAGCAGATGGCGGTCACCGTGAGCCACTCCGGCTACATGAAGCGTACCGCGATTTCTACTTATCGCAATCAGCGCCGCGGAGGCCAGGGGCGCATGGGTATGAAGACGCGCGACGAGGATTTCGTCGAGCATCTTTTCATCGCTTCGACGCACGCTTACATTCTTATTTTCACCAACACTGGGCGCGTTTACTGGCTGAAGGTTTACGAAATTCCTGATGTGGGCGCGGCTGGCAAAGGCAAACACGTTGGCAGCCTGGTGTCGCTCCAACCGGGCGAGACGGTTCGCACCATGCTTGCCGTGCGCAATCTCGAAGAAGAAGGCAAGTACGTTTTCTTCGCTACCCGCAACGGCACGGTCAAAAAGACCGACCTGAAAGATTTCTCGCATGTTCGCAACGGAGGCATTATTGCGATCAACATCGAGAAGGGCGACGAATTGGTAGCCGCGCGGCTGACCGACGGCGTGCAGATCGTCTTCCTCGCTTCGCATGACGGGCAAGCCATCCGCTTCGAAGAGACCGACGTTCGCTCCATGGGCCGCAACGCCACCGGAGTGCGCGGCATGAATCTTGCGGAGAAAGATTACATTGTAGGCATGGCCACCACGGCAAAGCCCGGTGCAGAGCCGCCAGCCAAGGCAAGCGTGGCCGCGGCCGACGCGCCGGTTCCATCAACCGACGTAGTTGAAGACGTCGGGAAAAAAGGCTCGCTCATTCTCTCCGTCACCGAAAACGGATACGGCAAGCGTACCGCAGCCGATGAATATCGCCTGACCAACCGCGGTGGCAAAGGCGTGATCAACGTGAAGACCACCGAGCGCAACGGCAAAGTGGTCGGCATCGCGCAGGTCACCGAAGATGCCGAAGTCATGCTGATCAGCCAGTACGGCAAAATCATCCGGATTGAATCCAAATTCATCCGCGAGTCGGGACGTTCGGCACAAGGCGTACGCCTGCTGAATATCGAAGCGGGGGATCGGGTGGCAGCAGCGGTTGTGATTCCGCCGGAAGAAGAGCCAGCTAATGGAGGCACGCTGATCCAGTGATCGCTCACTTAGTGACAGGTGTCTTCCAGTCCGAGTTTGTCGTTCACGGCGCCGTCCTCATCGCGAGGTATCCTTTCGTCGTCGCTGCTCGCTCTCCTTTATGATTTCGCTGATATCCGCAACCGGCCGTATCTCAATAGGTCCAAGTCCATACTTGAAGCCTGGAAGCTGTGAGACAAGCTGAACGGCATGGTTGAGATCTCGCGCCTCAAGGATTTGAATGCCGCCAAGCTGTTCCTTGGTTTCCGCATAGGGGCCGTCGGTCGTCGCGACTTTGCCGTTTTTCCAGTACAGGGTCAACGCGGTCTCCGGAGGCTGAAGCGGTACTTCGGCGACAAGATGTCCGTTGGCGCGCAGATGGTCGTTGTACTCAAAGCATTCGTCGAATGTCGCGTGTCGCTCGTCCTCGGTCATGCCTTCGAATTTTCCGGGCTCGATGTATCCCAAACAGATGTATTTCATCCATTCCTCCTTGTTTCCTGTGACTCCTCGATGCGGCTTTTTCGTGATAATCCCCGAGGCGCACGCTAGGATAAATTGAAGGGCGAAAGAGCTTTGATTCGCAACGTCAAAGGTTTGTCACCCGACCAAAAACGGGCCATTGAAAGCCTGCTCGGTCGTCCTGTTTCCGAAGGAGAGCAAGTCAGTATGCGCACCGTGCGTGCTTCACCGGAATGGCTTACATCCGTCCATCAGGACGCCAGGAAAAAGGGCACCAATAAACTCACAATGGAAGAAATCGACGCGGAGATTGCAGCGGCACGGCGTGAGCGCGGCCAGCACCCCGGAGAATGATTCGCGTTGTCATTGATACCCACGTTTTAGTTTCAGCATTTCTGACGAGCGGCAGCTTCCCGGAGGCCGTCATCAATCTTGCCATTTCTGGCGAGGTGCAGTGGTTTGCCTCCGAATCGGTTCTCGCCGAATACCAGGAAGTGCTGAAACGTCCTCGGCTTGCAATCGGCTGATGATGACGCCCGAGCCCACAGCCTTCGTGCTAACGAGCGCAAGTTCGCGCGGCGGGGTTCGCTCCGAAAGATAGTTTGCCGGCGACCGCAGATTGTTCTGTCACTGTTTCAAGTAACGAAGCGCAACACATCCTGATTTGAAAATTTTTGACTCAACAAGTTTTAATTGGCATTTCTCCGGCAGGTTGACACCTTCCAACAACCGTCTCCCTTCTCCTGCAATGATTGGCATAACGACAAAACGATATTCATCAACCAGGCCAAGCTCTATAAGCTGTGAAGGAACATCTACACCACCGACCAGAATATTTTTGCCTGGTTCTTGCTTCAATTTAAGTATTTCGTCGTGAAGGTTCGTACGAACAATTCTCGTATTTTTATCTTCAGCGCTGTCCAACGATCGTGAAAAAACAACCTTCTTCTTGGAGACAAAGGTTTGAGCAAATTCGATATCCGCTTTTGTCTCGGACTGGTTTTTTGCGATATCAGGCCAATAAGGAACCATCAATTGATAGGTTTTACGCCCATAGACGAGCAGGTCAACATCATCTCGCAAGAGGCGCGTGAAATATTCAAACGTTTCTTCAGCGGGATTGAATTTGGTATGGTCGACAGCAGCCATCCAGGGTAATGTTGATTGCGAAGATTACATTTCTCATTTGATTGTCCTCTCTTATGCTCAGTGCTTGTTGCGCCCTTTGCACATTTACCGCTTAGCGATTTCCGTTCCGTCCGACCAGCGTTGCACAGGAATCACGAACTGCGTCAGGTGCTCCACGGGGTCGCTCAGACCAACGACGGGGGAACCCGGCAGATTCGCTCCCCAGCTCGCGAGGTCGGCATCCGTATAGAAAAACATGAGGTGGGAAGGCCAGTGTGGTGCGCTGTCGCCGCCGTATCCTTCCTTGGACATCATGTAGCACATCGCCCCAGGCTCCATCGGCGGCAGTTCTTTCTTGGCGATGGCGGCGGCGACGGCCTCGTTAACCTGAGCTAGCGTGTGCCCCGCCAAAGCCAGCTCGGCGATCTTGGTGAGGCGCAGAAGGTAGGAACGCGCGGCTGCCGCGTTAACACACATGGGAACCCGTACCTTCGGATCCCAGAAGTCAGCATCCGCAGCGGATGTCCACGAGCGTCCCACGATACACACGAAGCCGTTCGTGCCTTTGACCGCTGTTTCGAAACCATGACGTCCAAGAACCTGTACCTCTGCATCGCGTGAAATGGACTCCGGTGCTGCACTGCGCGCCAGGGCGATTTCCGCGGCTCGGTCGGCCATGAGGTACTGGTCGACCGGAGCCATCTTTGTCGGGACAATGTTCGGATAAGGTGTCGCAGCATCGTGTGCCATCGCCTGGTTCGACGCAACAAGGTACGCCGTTCCGAGCACAATCAGCAGTGCGAAGCTTTTGATTGCGATTGCGCTAATTTTCTTTTTCCGCATCGGCATAATTTCTCCTTCTCCTGTAACGTCTTCTTCCTGTGATGGCGTTCTTCCTGTAGGTCTGGGGCCGGTTGCCCTGCCTTCACGATATAGTCGAACAGCCGGGGCGGAAATCGACAGGTCGTGCAAAACTTTTGCTTCACCCCCCTTGTGCTCTCCGGTTCTTCCCGAACTGGCACACGTCTCTAAAATAATTGCCAGGGCACGAAGTTAACCAGCGACCGGAACCCTAGAATGTCCTCGGCAGGCACACGTTTAGGAGGGCATTGCCAGTGGGTACTGGACGGCGTTTGCCAAATGTCGAGCGGCTTTGCAGCCACTAGGGTTCAACTCCCTTGCCCTTCTCGGGTTACTCGACACCAAAGTTTGTTGACAATGGCCGCAGCTCATTTATCATTGTAGGTGTTTGGCAAACGCCGTTTAGTATCTCAAGGCCCCGAGTGACCCTCGGGGCTTTGGCTTTTTTGGACAAAAATACGGGTGCCCCAGGTCTCGCTGGTTTTGCGAGGCCTGGGCGAGGACCGCATCCGCGACGCGTGAGGCAAAATGATGACAAGAACGGCAATACACCATGAGGTACGCAGAGGATTTAGCCCCTCCCAGGTCTCGCAAAACAAGCGAGACCTGGGGCACCCGGCCGGTTTCCATTGACGTGTGTGTAGTAAATGACCTCATGTCGAGCTTGATGGTGCAGAAGGTCGGTGAGGATCAGTACACGCTAGTTGATCTTACCGGCGTCGGGCGCCAAGCGCAGCCTGGCGAGCTCAAGGTCTTCACGTGGGATGGACTGCGCGAGCACATATTGAGCAACACTCCATATCCGCCTCGGATTTTCCCCACGTTGAAGGCGAAGCTTGAAGATGGGCAACCGTGCCCTCTTAATTTCCCGCAAGATGCCTCGCAAATGCCAAAGCGCACGGCCTAGTCTGGTACAAGGGAACAAACGGGTCAGCGCCAGCGCCTACTCATAGGTCCAGGAAACTTTTCTCACTGCCCCGAACTCTGCCGCGACGCTTTTTGCTTCTCTGCTAACCAGCTTTGCCAGTGGCGAATGCTTTGCGCAGCGCAGACTTCCAACTCGCGCTGAATTGTTGGGAGACTTCGGCATCCGGCACGAGGAGGTCGAATCCGTGAAAGGCACCACGCACGACCAGGAGTTCGGTTGCGACTCCGGCATGGACGAGCCGGCGCGCATACTCCATGTCTTCTTCGACGAACAGGTCGATAGAACCGACGCCGATCCAGGCAGGCGGCAGGCCGGCGACGCTGGCTACCCGGGCGGGTACGGCAGCTACCGGCACCTTGGACGAACCCGCTGGAACACCGAGCAGCGAGCTCCAGGCAAAACGATTGGCGCTCGCAGTCCACATAAAGTGGCCAATGGCGGGCGGCGCTGGGTGGGAGCTGCCCGTTCGGTCGTCTAGCGCGGGGTAGATGAGCAACTGGAAGACGATGGGAACTTCGTTGCGGTCGCGCGCGTGAATCGCAAGGCTCGCTGCGTGGGTGCCGCCCGCGCTCTCACCGCCCACGGCAATCCTGGAGCGATCAATGCCGAGCTCCGCCGCATGGGCGTGAACCCATTTGAGCGCGGCGTAATTGTCCTCAAGCGAGCCGGGATAGCGCGTCTCCGGAGCCAGCCGGTAGTCAACCGAGACGACGACGCAATGGCAATCCGTCGCGATCCCCTGGATCTGGGGCATCCACCCGGGATCGGTCATCATGAAGCCGCCGCCATGCATGTGAAGCAACAACGGCTTGCCCTTCTCCGACGGCGCAGGATCGACGACCCAAAGACGAACCTCGGGTGCCCCTGGCGGCCCGGGGATATGCCGCTCCACGGGCTGCGGCGCGGGAGCAGGTAACGGGGGCATGCCGGGCAATTGCCTGAACTTGCCGACCATCTCCGCTGAGAGGTCAAAGGCGGGGAACTGCTTGAGCGCAGGAAGAAGTTCCGGATCGACGAGGGAATATGGATCCGCGACCGCCGGCGAAGTTTCTGAGCGCGAGGCTTGCTCAGCCTCCGCCAGCGTAGCAGCAGGCGCGAGTCCCATAGCCAGACCAAAGCCGGCGGTGCGGATAGCGAAGTCGCGACGAGTGAGTTGATTGCTCATTTGAGTAGAAGGCGACTCGCGTTGCATCGCTTCGCCCTCGACGGACGGGTCGCAATTATTGGGGTGGTGAATTGCAACCAAATACTGCGGCATAATTTCTCCTTATTGTCCGAAGTCGCGGCGGGTGAGACTATGCCGCTGCTTTCTCCGGAGCCGGGTAGAAAAGAAGCTCTCGCACCTCGCCGGCCACATCGCAGGCGATGGCACCCTTCTTCGCCCATGCCAGCGCCTCGTCGATATCGGCGCAGTCCAGTATCCAAAATCCGCCCATGTGCTCCTTGGTCTCGGTGTACGGCCCGTCGGTGACGAGCACCTTGCCGTCGGGCTGCGCCCGCAGCGTCTTTGCGTTGCCGGCCGGGGAAATGCCGCAGGCGAACTTCCTCACGCCGGCAGCAATCATTTCGCGGTTGAGCGCGTGGATCTCTTCGATCATCGCTTCGGTTACGGTGGACGGGTCGAAGTCGTCGGGGAGGTAGTTAGCAACCAGATATTGTGGCATGACTTTTTCTCCTTAGTTTTCTGTGGTTTGTTTTCTGTGGTTTTGTTTCCTGTGACTCGTTTCCTGTTCACTCAGGAGCCATAGCTCATTGTTCTTTTGTCCTATAGTCGTTGCGGAGACGGAAAATCGACAGCTATCCCAATTTTTATTTCAGCTGCCGAATCCGCTCTTGCAGGAATTGCCGCTCGGGTTCCTGTTGGGTCAGGGCCAGCGCCTTCTCATAGGAAGCCGAGCCTCCGCTGTCCTGCCGAGCCTGCGGTACATATCGGCACGGGCTGAATGCGCCAGGTAGTAATTTGCCAATTCGCCATGTTCTAACACCGCGTCGATATGCGCTCAGACCGGCCTCTGGACCATCGCACATGGCAATGGCCACGGCACGATTCAGCTGCACAATCGGCGAAGGCTGAATTCGGAGCAATTGGTCGTAAAGCGCAACAATCTGCCGCCAGTCGGTCGCAGCGACCGATTCCGCCTCCGCATGAACGGCCGCAATCGCAGCCTGCAGTGTGTAGGAGCCGAAGCGGCGGGACTTCCGGGGTGCCCCAGGGCTTTCTCCAGCAATGCAACTCCCTCCGCGATCTGCTCCCGGTTCCACAGCGAGCGATCCTGGTTCTCCAGCAAAATCAGCTCTCCGGTCGGAGAGGTTCTCGCGGCGTGACGGGATTCCTGTAGCAACATCAGGGAAAGCAGTCCAATCACCTCCGGCTCTGGCTGTAGTTCGGTCAGCAGCCGGCCCAGTCGAATCGCCTCGCCGGTTAGCTCGGCCCGCGTTACCTCCGCTCCCGCCGCAGCCGAATAACCCTCGTTAAAGACGAGATAGATGACATGAAGCACCGCGCCCAGCCGCTCCGGCAATTCCTGCGGCGTCGGCACCTCGTACGGAATCGGTGTCTCTCGAATCTTTGCCTTGGCGCGCACAATGCGCTGCGCCAGCGTACGCGGAGTGGTGAGGAAAGCCTTTGCGATCTCCTCGGTGGTCAGCCCGCACACCTCACGCAAGGTAAGCGCAACGCGCGCTTCCGGCGCTAGAGATGGATGACAGCAGGTAAAAATCAGGCGCAGCCGGTCGTCTTCGAGACAATCATCCTCAAGGCTGTCCTCTTCATTGGACCTTTCCGCCGAACTCGATTGCGCTTCGAGATAGCGCACGAGTTCGTCTTGAGACGCATCAAATCTTGCCCGTCGACGCAGAGTATCAATGGCTTTGAATCGGGCCGTCGAAATCAACCATGGTCGCGGGTTGCCGGGTACTCCACTGCCTCGGCCACAGGCTCAGCGCAGCCGCAAAGGCTTCGTGCATCGCCTCCTCGGCAAGATCAAAATCACCGAGCAAGCGGATCAGAGTTGCCAGGATTCGTCCCGAATCCACGCGATAAAGGGAGTCGAGCAATTCGCGTATCTGGTCACGTGTCTGCTCGGGGGAACGCTCGGACATGACACGCTCGGACATGACGACGACCTTAGCAAACCAGCTACCCCGAATCAATTTGGCAAACGGCGGATCGTTGCCGGCAGATCGAGGCAAAGTGCCAAGGTCCTGACTCTGAAATCTGGACAACAGAACGCTTTTTTCGGCTGACTGAACGCCGATGTACTCATTTGAGCTTCGTAAGCCCAACACTGGCGCTGCTCCCGAGTCACGGGCAAGATCGCTTCCACTTCCTCGCGAGTGTATGCCTTGTGTTTATCGCTGCGCGGCTTGATGCGGTCCGTGCTACGGAGAATCGGCTTACCATCGGCCCGCGTGACTTTGTATTCCTTCAGCAGGAAGGTGACGACTTCGCGCTTGTTGTAGACGCTACGCTCACTCTGGGGCTTCATGGTCTGCTTTTTGCCCGTGTGGTCAACGTACTCCAGACCACCGTCCTCTAGCACTTTCTTGAAACGGGCTAGGTCCATCGGGTCCACATCCTGCACGTACAGCTTGTGGCACGAATGTTGGAAATAGGTCAGAGCGGTGCGATACGCTTGGTGGGTCTTCTTGCGTTGTTCGAGTTGCTTCTTCTCAAGGAACGCAGCGATGGCGTCCTTCAGCGGAGTCTTCGTGGCTGTGCCGTTTGTTCCATTGCTGCCGTTGCTATTCTGCTCATCGGAAGCGACCGCGACTCCATGGTTGGCCGCATTGAGTTCGGCCTCCTTGCGCGACCGCTCGAATGCCGCATCCTGCCCGTCCTTACCAAACCAACGCTCTTCCTGACAAGCTTCTTGCCCTCATACCAACTGATGTAATACGCGCCCTCCTGATGGCGTTGTTGCTGCCCGTTGACGATTACCACGTCCGGGCGTACGCGCCCGTTGGCAGCCAGCACAGCAGGACAGTAGCGCGGCCCTTTGGGGGTTTGAATAAGTTTGCTGAGGTGTACGGTTCGGTTTGCCATTGCATCTCCAGAGTAATAAGAGTGTGCAATAGTAGGAACCGTATCTGCAAGATTAAAAAGGTAATGGCGGAGAGGGAGGGATTCGCTTACGCCATTTCCAGCAAGTACAAGGACCTAATACCACTTACGGCATTATAACCTGTGTTTATGCGGGTTTCAAGCGATTTTTCTCTTACCCTAGAGTTCCACCGTCGCCCGCCGTACCCTGCAATCAACCCCAAAAAACGTACGAAACGGTATTAGTGGTAGGAGGCTAAAGAGCCGTCCACGCAGGCAGGCATTCAGGTTTCTGGAGGCGTAGCGGATGGATGATAGGGGAGGTCTCGGTACCGGGTTAGTTCGGAGGGACGAATCGAGATGTTGTAGCCATTTTTCTGCAGGTCATAGTGGTCATATCACGGTCAACTCCTTGTGTGCGATTGGCAGTTGGCAGTGCGGTGCGCTCGTTGGGTTATGAGTGCCACCATCAACAGAATCTAAAGACAATGCGCGGCGCAAACAGTAACGCATTATTCTCAAGAAGAGTACACCGTAATCTTCATTGCCCCTTGATTGCCCTGGTCTTGATTTGCTACGTACTCGCCAAAACTATCGTGAACTGTCCTTCAGAATGTTCCAAACTACCTTCCAGTAAACCCCGCTGGATTCCATCGCTACCTGAGTCACACCCAACTGCCGCAGCCATTCGGCAAGCTCTCGCAGTTCTTGGGTCATCGCACCAAAGCGACGCTGGTGTGTCTGCACGGGTTCCGCTTCACGCAACAAAATACAAGCAGAAACCGAGCTCTTATGTACATCCAAACGGCAACATCCTGGATGCAGCACGTCCATGACTACATCTCCTTGACGTGTGATCCGGGACGCGCTTTGGCACAACTGACTGTAGCCTCCTCGTGAGGGGAGAGCACGCGAGGGAGATTCACCCTCATCGTCAGACCTTCCTCGAATTGATGCTTTTAATTGCCTCCGATCTTTCGGAGGAATCTCATCACTTTTGCGGACGGTCCGGGACCCGAGATTGGTTCTTCAAAACCTGTCCACCTGATCAGCGCCGATGAAGAGTGGCGCATCCTTGAGCCAAAACAAGGAGTCAGACAATTCGGGCGGGTGTTTTCCTTCATTAGCAAATCTCGGGCGTGGGTTAAGCGCGGCCCGTGTGCGTGCCAAGTCAGAATCGAAAGCCTTTTGCGGGAGGGAGCATTTTGCCGTCGCCTGAGTGCTGTTTCCGGCGAAATTGAATAATACGTCGATGGCAGAGGAGCAAACGATGCTGTGGCACGTCCTCGAAAAAAAGAAGGCAGCACAACGATTGACATTACCGAAGAGAATGCACGCGAGCTCAAAGAGAAACTGAATCTGGAAGCAAGTGTAACAACTACAGATGTTGCTGCGATCCTGGCGCATTTATTGGCTTTAGTTAAGCCGACGTCAACTGGCAGCATTGAAGGGGAAGTAACCGGTCAGACCTCCACGGCAAGAAACAACCACAGTGCCGAAGCCGTACGCACCGTCACTCTCTAGTTCCGTACAGGTTCCAAGCCCGGTCCGAGGTCACGCCGGCACTTGCGCCTCCGGATACTGAGGTTCGTGCGGGAGCAGTTCTTCCTGGCAGCGGCGGCGGCCCAGAACATCAATCGAGTAGTGCGGTTCCTCAGTTAACCGACCACATCCACTGTGGAAGCTGCCACTTGGCTGAGGCGAGCGGAAAAACTCCTTCGTCCAGTTGTAAAAGGACAATCCGGAATACACGTCGGATCGTTTTTGAGTTGCCGACCAGCCTATTTCGACTGCAGAATCTCGCGGCCATAGGTCGGTTGAATAGGACGCGCGTTCATGGGGTACTTTTTGGCGAAGACGGCAACTTGTTCCGGGGATATCGAAGTGTGGCTCTTCAACACGTACCAGGTGACCCCTTCACTGCACGGAGGAGTAGTCAAGGAGCCCGCAAAAGTGAAGTAACCACGATCGCTGGGGAGCAGATCCTGCACCCGAACGGAGACGGAGAGAACATCCTGCGCTTTCTCTTTCTCGGCGGGAATGTTCATCCATAGCGTATCGATCAACCGGTTGGCCGTTCCGGCTTCAAAGAGAACCGCGACGACCGCGATGTGCCCGTCGGCGTCCGCGTGCACAAGATGAGCTACAAGCGGGAAGCTCTTGCCGTTGATGTGTTCCTCGCCCGGATGGTGAAAGTGAAACTGTTTCAAAGTGTATGTCTTGTCACCGACGGTGAGCGTGCTCCCCGGGGGGTAGTTGACCTGAATCGTATGCCCGTTGTCGATGATGTTCAGCGGCACAGCCTCGTAGTCGATTTTGAGGACAGGCAAATCGGCAGGCTTGCCATTTTTCACGTCAATGGGAGACTGCGTGCGTCCCAGAGAGCATAAGGAATAGGCGGGGTCGAGTTTCCCCCAGTGTTCCGGATTTTCTGCTCCGGAATAGGTCCAGTGTGGCGGATGGCTCTCCTGCGGGGTGCTGAAGATGGGCGTTATTAGGAGGCCCAATATGGAAGCGAATAGGACACTCTTGTAAAAAGAATGCGCATTCATCGACGTTTCACCTTGCCCTGGCGACATGGCACAGCACCAACTACACAATAGGCACCACTTAGATCACGGCGACTCCGTATAGAACACAAGAAGGACACCCAGAACAATCATTAACGTGGGCCACAGCTTCGCGAAGATGGTCTGCCACTTTGTCCTGACTTCGGCCAAACCTTTGGTTAGGCCGATGCCGAAACCGGTGGCCGCGTAACTGAGATGTTCTGCGTGAATACGGGCCATGATCGCCATGTGGTTTTCGCCTCGCATTCCCGCATTGTGAGAATGGAAGAGCAACAGAACGGAACCCGCCACTGCGAACAGGGGGAAAACCCAAGCAGCCGCTTTGAGACGATCACGCGTTCTCCGCATTTCGACCAGACCCAAACCAAGAAGCAAGACGGCGAAGATCTTGTGCTGGATGACTTCGGGATTGGTCATGGTGCCTTGGATCCATGGTTTCGGACCAAAGGGCCAGAGTTCCGTATCGCTGTACGAGAGGACGAATAAGCCTGAGATCAAGAAACTGATGGGCCAAGCGTAACTTACTGCGGGAAACCACTTCTTCAAGATGTCTTCGGCCAGGATGAAAACGCCACCAAAAACCACGAAAAATCCAATGAGGTGGTGATTGCCCTCGCTCTCGCGCTTCCAACTTAGGAGTTCAGCCTGAGTGGGTTCCCCCGTAGACATGGACATGCGAGCGTGTTCATGTTGCGAGTGATGATCCTGAGACCACGTCGGCAGAGAGACGAAAAGAACAAGAAAAATTAGTGAAAATGTTAAGGCTTGAACCAATGGGTTTCCCTCAGTTGTCTTCGAACTGCGTTGCACGCAATCAAGCCTTCCCCCCAGAAACGCCCTTTGCGAGTTCCGTAGTAGAAGAGTCAGTCGGTTCAAGCACCGAAGGCTCCGCCTAGCGCGGCGAGCAGGTTCGGCGGCTGAGAAATACAGCTGCCGCTCCGCGGGCGAGTTAGTGAAATATCGAATTACGGTGTAGGGAATCACCATGGTGTTGTTGGTCACCTCTGACCGCCCGAAGCTGTCCACCTCACTCTTTGAAAACCCGATGATCGGGAAATGCGCGGCACTTTACCACTAGGGAAATCCCTAGGATGTTTAAACCCGCACGATGTTTGTGCACTAAGCAAGGCTTGTCAATACGCGCTCACGCTTTGGAAGAAACTTACACGCTTTCTGAAATATCCTTAACTTGAGTTAAGCAATAACCTGGCGGAGAATTCAATGCGTCCCGTGGCACTGGGTCGAAAGAACTGGATACACATTGGCCAACTGGCAGTGGAAAGTTGCCGTCGGCTGCAGATCGCGGTGTGCGATTACTTTCCACGATTCTCCCCGAGCTTGCCGATCTCACGATCAGGTGCCTTCCAGACCCTACTCCCGCTGTGTGGGTCGCCCGCCATTCCTGGACTCAACCGGCCCACGGACGCGTAGTTCCCCAAGCCATTCCGGAGACGGTTTAGAACGTAATCGCGGCAGAGATCTGGAGTGTGTATCCTTGGAAGGTGGACCTGCACTCGAATTCACGAAAATACTTAAGCCCGATGTTCACCTTCTTCTCCGGTAGTATCGCGTTTGCTGTGAACCCCAGAGCGTTTACTTTGTAGCGGGCGGCTGCTTGTTCCGGCGTAACGTTCGGCCCATGTTTATCGGTAGTCTGCCACTGGCCGTATCCCACCATCCCAAGCTGAAGGCGCAAGCTACGTTGAAGGGGAAAAGTGTGGGTTAGCGAATAGTCGAGGTTGAAGGTCTGGCCCGGATGGACCAATGTGCCCTGTTGGGTACCGTGAAATTCATACATCTGAAAGGCAGAAAAGGCAGTGGCTTTGCTCGGATCCAGATATATCGTCTGTCCACTTGCAACAGCTGAGGTCCAGTAGCCTGAGCCGACATTGGTGTTGGCACCCGCTCTAAATCTTCCGGTCGGCGCCAGAAAACCATAGATCGCCCGAATGGCAAAGCGCTGCTTGCGCCAGCCCAGAATAAACGGTTGATAATAGGAATCCGCAAACCCACCACCGCCGCTGAGGGCACCGTTGACATCTGAAGTGAGCGAGTTGTTAGCAATCGGGAGCGTAGCGGACGCTGAGAATACTGCTCCGCCCAGCAGACCTATCTCCTTTTGGCTCACCCATACAAAACTGTTCAAATCCATAATGACCGAGTTCTGGCCGGTAGCCAATACTTCGCCATGAGCGCCTTTCTCTTCATCCCGCGAAAAAAAAACAAAAAGGTTTGAATAGGTGATTCCGGGATCAGGGGTTACTCCAGAGTTCGTTGCGCTCATGCCTACGGGATAGACACCTCTGACTTGCGCATGCACGGGAGCAGAGAAAACCAAGTTAGCGACCGCAACGAGGGCAACTTCAGCAAAGAGGCGCCACGCGAAATGTGTTCTCATGAACGTTCACCGGATGTTCCAAATGTGGGGAGACTCTGCTGTTCCAAACCTGTGGTGTTCTAAACCGGAGTCCCCGCACTTCGAGTTCCCACACGCGCCCGCGGCATGAGATAAGCAGCCCGACGACGGCGAGGACGACGGTCATGACGAGTACTTTGGGGTCGTAGAAGTCCTTTGCCCACGAGTGCAGCGGCAATATTGCGCTGTGCAGCGGCTAACGCGAGCGCTTCCTTTGTCCCGAGGCTCGGGCCGCCGAGAAGCCACAATTCGCCTCGTGATCGGGACTGCTTTACTCAGGATTTCCATTTCAACTCTTCCCGTGTAGTGCTTGTGGACTTCGCGTTTCGGATCAGGCGACAGCCTGCGTTTTCCTCGCTGGCATCCCGCTTGCCAGTGGCATCGTTGCCAGGTTTTTCCAAAAGGTCTCCAACGACTCGACGCCGCCAAACAACGTAGTAAAGATCGTGGAGTCCGCCAGCAGGATGTTTCCGGCGCGTTGTGGATTAGGTGGTATCCAGATGAACGAGTTGAACTCGGTATTGCCCGCTTGGGTGAAAGGATGCGGTCGGTCCAGATCAATCGGTTGGCGCGTAAGCACGTGGACGGATTTTGTGTCATCCGTGGTCAGCGCGTAATGCGGCAGGTGAGGATGAAAATTAAACGTGGTAACCCCGTTGAGAAGGCCAAGCTTATCCAGGTCTTTGTTGATTGTCAGCGGCGCAATTTGTTTTGTACTTTTGACGAGGGCCGGGCGAAGGCCGAATTGATTAATCACCGGCACCCCAAGTGCTTTCATCAACGAACGCGTGTATTGTCCGAAGCGCTGCTGGCGAGGGACGAGAGCATCCCCGTGGTGCGTATATTCCAGTTGGCGCTGCTGCAGATCTTCTGTGAATCCCACGTCGTGATGGGGGCCAAGCAGAAGGCAAGTTCCTTCTCGTTGCAACCACTCGTGGACCGCCTCGATCTCCCATGGGTCCGCCTCCTGCTCTGAAAGCAGGTGATCGAGACCGAACACCATCAGCGTGTCTGTGTCCGCAAGGATTCGTTCGTCGATCGGAAGCTTATACCCGGCCTGATCGATTCGTTGAAACACAGCAACCGAATGTCCGGTGACTTCACCTGCGACGCTCTGAAACGCAAGCGTGGAGCGGTGGAAGAGTTCCAGGGTCCCGGCAATTCCTTGCAGGAAATGCATCTCATCCCATTCCGTTCCCTCATACGCGGGCCAGGCGACTCTCCGAACCTCCGTCATGGTCGAGAAGCGATTGTCTAATTCAGTGGTGTCCCGGTTGGTTTCCCAGGGGTAACTCCAGGTCCAATAGATTGAAACCCTCCGTTTACCCGGAATGTACTTGCGGGGCGCATGATTCTGGTTGTAAGTACGCGGCGGTTGAGGAGCGGTGCCCATGATTGCCTACCTTCCTTTACTTCCCAATGGCCTTTTTCAAACACCCTCACCCAGCGACGCCAGATAACGGAGCGCCGTTATACCCGGCAAAAAGAAGTAAGCGCCGCCTCGGATCGTAGTGAAAGCCGGCAGGCCCTTGATCTTTTTCCGAATGGGCCGCTTGGGGATGGTCATGTCAAAAGTGCCGTCCTGTGTACCGAAAATCGGATCGCGCTCGTTTCCCAGTTCGTGAAAGTTTGGGTCGTTCGCCCACACATTCATGGCAAATTCAAATTGGCGGACGAGGCTCGCACAGCCGACGAACGCGGCGATACCTCGCTCTACGCCGTCATCGGGGATGCCCTCCGGCAGGGGTGGACCGTATGTGCCCCCGCGCCGGATCATCTTATGGCGGTTCATGTTTACTGCCGTATCGCGCGGATTCATGCGCCGGATGTGTGCTCCGAGCGGGCAGCCGTAACCGTGCGGGTCCATCTTTGCGTAATTAAAATCGTTGCGGCGCTGGGAATCAGCGCCGAGCTTCGGATCGTCCTTGTCTGGCGTGAGGACAAGCGGAGCGCCGCTCCGCCATCGTCCCATCAGCTTGGCAGCTATTAATTCCTGCTGTTCCGGCGTTTCGCCATGGGCTCGGAGGAAATCGCGAAACGCGCCTACGTGCTCTTCCATTCTCAGATAGGCAACATAGCTGCCGTTGCGCGAAAGAATTTCCGGCTGCGGCAATCCGCCAGAGGGACCTTCTTCGTCAGGATAGCCAAGAAAAAATTCGCCTGGTTTGATCGGTTGGTCAGAGCCGGGCGCCAGCTCTACTCCCGTTCCCTCGATCACCGGCTGCGAGAGCCGATCCCGGTAGCCGAAGTGTTCATGGGCGTAATCGAACGGGGGGATAGCTTCCAGATCTAGAGCTGACAGCACTTCGATTCCGCCGCATTGCTCGACATAGCGTTCGTGCTCCCTGCGACAGCGCTCACGTTCGTCGACGTCGCGGGCAAACAGTACGACAATCGCATGCAGGTTAGGACTGGCTAGCCTTCCAACCCAATGATCTGGATGATTAGCGCCTGTGGTGCCGAGGATACCCGCCCGGGCCGCCATGCCCTGACGAAACTCTTCCGGGAAGGTGGCCAATGATGCTTCAGCCACACCGAGCGTTTGCAAACCGTTCCAGGTGAAGCCAACGGTCACCCACCTTGCGTCAAGCAGGTTCGATCCGACAGCACTCGCCGTGCCCACCTTATCGATCAGGCCCGACAGCCATGCTCGTCCATCTGACCCACTCTTAAACGAAAGAAACTCGTAACGCGCCGCCCGCGCAGGCGGCCGCGACATCAAGAAATGCTGAATGTCGTCCAGATCAAGCGAATCTGATTCTTCTCCTCGTCCGGTCAGATCACTCGAAATCCCATGCGATTGCTGCAAGATGCCCACGGCTCTCTCCGTCGCGCGCGAAAAATAGCTTTGCTACTGCATTAGGTCGAGCATGTCGCTAAAAGCCGCCTTGAGCTTGAGGGCCTTCTTGATTTCGTCAGCACTTGCGTAGGGATATTCGCCGTATTCGAGGAAGCTCGGGCACTGATGTTCGCGAAAGAACTTGATGACCGATGGCAGGTTCGTCTTCCAGTCCTCGGGGAATCCCTCGAGGTTTACGAAGACTGTGGTAATACCGGTCTTGGTGAAGATTGCCACGGCGTCCTCGAGATATTTATCGAAATCAGTGTCGAAGATGCCCTGATACATGAAGTGCAATCCCGAGCCGATGTCGAACAAAATCCAGCGCAGATAGTGCAGCTTCAAGGTGGCTAGCACGGAGGGATCGGCGCCCACAGCGTCCTCAAGATTCTTCCCGTATTCGCGGATCGCCTTTTCTCTACCAGGCTTGACCTTTGCGACGACTGAAAAGCCGTAGCAGGCGGGAGTCTTGGGAAAGACTGGTCCATAGCGTCCTTTCTCAAGTTCGAAGTATCCCTCCTTCGGAATCGCCATTGCCTGCGGTTTCGTCCAATCACGCTCTGTGGGCGTTGAGGGTGTTGCGGGTGTTGCGGGCGCTACTGTAGCCATGTCAGTCTCCTATTCCGGCACTTGTTCCCCGTGCTGGAGTCTCCGCCGTGGATGCGGTTCTCCCAGAGAAGACAACCTTAAAGTTGACTCGAAGTCTGCACAACTAGGGAAATCCCTAGCGGTCAGGAGGAAAGGAGCCCTTCAGGCGAATGAATGTGTACTGTGTTGCGTTCCTTGGTGACTACGCCCGCCTTGCTCCAACCGCTTAGAACGCGGCTGGCAGTAAACCGGCTAACATCAGCCAAGGACCCCAGTTGTTCATTCGTGATGTGAACATCGATTCCCTGAGGACGGATATCGCCGCTCCGGCGGCCAACGTCAATCAGAGCCCCTGCCACGCGATGACTCGCGCTGCCTTCGAATAGGCTGGCGTGTCGGTCGGAAACAATTCCCAAGAGGCACAGGGAGATGCGCAACGCGTTCGTCTTAATCTGGTTATAACGATCAGACAGTTGAGACATTTCGTTGTGATTCCAGACGAGCAACTCTCCAGCAAGCACTGCCTCGGCCGTGCCCAAGTAGTTCAACGGGTCTGGAAGAAGAGTGGCGAATCCGAAGGTCTCACCCGGCGTGAACAGGCGAAGGATTATTTCGTGCCCGTCGACGGTTAGCCGACTGTATTTGATTCTTCCGCTTACCACGACGAAGAGGTGTTCCGCCTTATCCCCTCCAGTACAAAGGCGAGTTTTCGGCACGACCTTCAGAGCTCGCCCCTGAGCCAAGACGTCCGCTGCCTCGAATGGGCTCAAGCCAGCGAGAAGCGGAATGGCGAGATTTCGCAGCGTTACGCTAAGCACGGGCTTCATTCACCTTCTGGGTTGTGAGAATTTCTGGAATGAGCGAGGACTTGGCATAATCCTGCGGCTCGCATCACTATGACGATATGCATCTTCAACAGTCGCGTTGACTACCGTCCAGGCGAGATAGAGTGCCGAAGGAGACGATCACGATCAGCAACGCCTTTCCGACGGCGAGCAAGAACAGCCTCAATCGGTTCAAACACCACTCATCTCCCCAAGCCTAAATGCAACGTTACCTTTGACTCGAAGTTTGCACAACTAGGGAAATCCCTATTTCCGAGAGCGTCGTCGCTGCTGGCACGGGCGGCTTCCGTTGTATTTCGTTTGGAAGTTAATTGATTGTTCGTTCCCCGCAGGCGCCGAAATTACTGCTTTGGCTCCTTTTTCAGGAGTCCCAGGAGGCTACATTCATTGAGAACTACTGGTGTAAACGCGATCTTACGAGAGCAATCCACAGATGGTGTCCTGGAGCAATGACGTTGGCCGGATCAAGAGCTAGTCTTTTCTGGGCTCGGTCCTCCCCCACTGACTGTTGAGGGGGGTGCTTGCTGGATAGCAAGCTGCTACTCCACGTCAGCAGCGGGCCGAGCCCTTTCGAGTTCAGGTCGGATTTGGGTAAGAAAGATCGTTCATTGCGGTAAAAAAATAATCCGCTGCCGTACGCAACGTCTACTCGAAAACGAGGCCATGCTTTGGGGAAGGGGGGAACTTAAGGTAGAGTTCCCCATTAGGTTGGTGGCGTCCGATTAGTGGTATCCGGTGCCTAGGTTGAAGTTGATTCCCGCTGAATAGCGGAAATTGTGCTGAAGGCCGTTGTTAAACTGGTTGTTAAAGTCCGTGAGCAGATAATCGATTTCGGCTGGCCTGAACGATACACGCTTGCCAATCGGGATATCTGCACCCCCGCCAAATGCAAATGCAAAAGCATCTCCCCCGGGGGTTTTTGAGAACTTGCATCCCCCCGCCACAGGCTGGCAAATGGTTTTGAAAGCATTACCGTACAGGTTGGAGTGTGCGCCCCCAAACAGGAAATGAACGAACGGTTGAACCTTGGGAGTTCGGACCTTAATCTGCGGGCCGAACAGGTACGTGAACAAGTTGCCTTGTACGTTGCCCGAGAATCCTCCAGGGAAATTGGCCACTCCGGCAGGAATATTGAAATGCGTGAAATTGCTGCCGTAGCCTTGGAAATCGGCTTTAATGCCAAAATACTGGCTGAGGTCGTAGACGAAGCTACCGCCTCCACCGTTCAAGCTGTGTCCACTGGTGTAGGCACCACTTGGGGCGTAACGCGCATAGCTGTAATCGAAGCCCGCCTCAGCTAGGGGATATTCTTGGGCCCATGCAGCGAGTCCGATAAGTAGTGTTGCGCCAAATATGATTATTTTGCTGGTTTTCATCTTTGTACTCTCCTTGGTCGTCGACTCTGAGTAGGCCGAACCTCTCCGTCAAAATTGTGAGGTCGAGCTGCCCTAGATTCATTTTCGATATAAGCATTTTCGATATTCGCAAGGAAGGGAACAACTGGGGATTTCCCTAGTTGGGCAGACATCGAGCCAGACCTATGGTTGTTTTAGAAACTAGCCTTCGCTGCGCAGATTTTCGTCTAGACCGAGAACTGGGGATCCCCTGTCTTTTCTTGGGTAGCCAACTTCAGCGTCAATTTGACCCACGGGCTAGGCTGAAACACCGGCTGGCATTACTACCAATACAACGAAGACTCTTTTGTTGGTCCCACCGCTCCCCGCTATTTCCACGCCAACACAATTCACCGGGTCCCTGCGTTACGCATGCTGATTGTCATTGCGATGGGTAAAAAGGGAGCATTAACAATTCGACCCAACGACTGACACTATTGCCAGGATTTCACTTCCACTCGATGACGTTAGTCAGCCTCCAAGCATTCTGGTTGAGCTCGAACTGCAACTCTCCTTCCTTATTGACGATGAGCTGCGCAGCAGGGAAAAGAACACCGCCACTCTTGCTCTTGTCTTGATCATTCAAGTTGATTTCACCGGCAGTCAGATTGAAACTCTTCGACTGGGTATCCCAATAACTTTCGCCGAAAGCAATTTTGCGGTTCGTAACAAAACGAATGGTTCGGCCGTTCGGGGTCAAAATTTCTCGGATGAAGCTAAGGTCGAATCCAACTGTGCCCGGGATCGTAATCCGACCCACGCTTCTCATCTTTTCAAGGGCATTCACTAGTCCGTCGTTCTGACCCTGCTGGAATGCCTGTACCAGGATGTCTCTGTCCTCAGGCCCCGAGAACTCGTAAATAATGATTTTCACGCCGAAGTTTCTTCCGAGCTGAGTGCTCGTGCCGAAGGCGGTGGCGTCAATGGTCTCGGTGCTCCCGCGTTGAGCAAAACCGTGGACGCTAGCGACCATAAGCAAACAAATTAGTATCGAAATTCCATGGGCGAACTGTCCAACCTTTAAGCTAGTGTGCATGTAGCCCTCTCCCGTCGCGCACCCTGTATGGCCTATACAGACAGCCAATTTATTCTGGGGGCAATGGGTGGTGTTCGGCTACTGGGGAAAACCCTAGGATGCGAGGGCCCGCGGGTTCGGGATTGAGAGAGATTAAACCGCGCTTCAAACCAAACAGGACCAGATCGGCGTTGCTCTTGAGATGGAACGCTTCCATGATATGGTGCTTGTGGAATTCCACAGTCTTTTCGCTCAAGTGAAGGATCGCAGCGATTTCTTTCATCGCCCGTCCTTCGGCAAACAATTGCACCAAATCGCGTTGTCGTGCCGTCAATTCCTTGGAAAACTGGCGCGCCCTGGCCTTGGCCGCGACCCAATCTTCTGCTCTCAGTTTGGGGGTTACGTAGGACCGGCCATGCAAAACCTCTTCAATCGCCTTGCACAGTTCCACTCCGCCGGAGCATTTTAAGAGAAAAGACACTCGTCCGAGATCCAGTGCGGCGGCAGCAAGATTGGCGTCGTCCAGCATGGTCAGGAATACAAGCCTCACATGCGGAGTTTGTTCTCTAATTCTTCGGGCTGCGTCCAGCCCGTTCAGAAGCGGCATTCCCACATCCGCCGCTTGAGGCTGAGAGCTTCTTGCAGCATGGCCCGGCCGTCCGCCACGACCCCAACCACGGTAAATGTTTTCCCCAGGTAGTCGCGTAGAGCTTCCGCGAAGATGGTGTGGTCATCCGCGATGAGGATGCGCGCTCGCGACGGGTTCGGATGGATATCCTCCATGAAGCAATCCATTCCCGTTTTGACCTGACGTCCACAGTTTCTGGAAGTGTGCGCCTTTACGCAACAATTTCGGTAAAACTACTCACAGGAATTAAACACTTTGATTGGGCATTAACCGTGACGGCGGCCACACTACCTTGTGAGGTGAGTTACTAAGAATTTAGTGAACAAATACGACATGACCAGAGTTGAAAGCTCTTCAGCAGGTGCTCATGCATCGTCGCCCCCGATACGGCGTGATTTTTTTCGATTTTAGATCGCAATTCATTCGATGCCAGGTCATCCTGTCGCTTGCGTCACTCTCGGTTGGACAGGAATCCACACTTCGATTCTTGTCCCCTTCCAAGGTTCAGAATGAATCTCGAATCGTCCACCCAATAAGTATGCGCGTTCTTCCATGCTGCGGATGCCCAGGCCCTCTTTTTTCCGCAACTGCCGTATGTCGAACCCGACGCCTTTGTCGTACACAGACACATGTAGTCTGTCAGCGGCCGCACGCAAACGTACTTGCACCTTGGCGGCACCACTGTGTTTCTTACAATTGCGGAGCGCTTCCTGGATGATGCGGAATGCACACAAAGCTACGTCAGGGTGAACGGAAGGAGGAACATCTTCGGAGAGAAAATCAACTTCAATAACTTGTTGGGCGGCGAACTCCTTGCATAAAGCACCGACGCCCGGGACAAGTCCCAATCTATCCAACGTAGAAGAGTGCAGACGATGCGAAAATGTATGGAGATCAGCGCCGATTTCGCTGGCAGAATTCAGGAGAGCGTAGACTTGGCGGATAGCCTCAGCCGGTGAGGTGCCGATTGCTTCCGCAGCATTCTCCAATCCCAGGGCAAGGAGCGCCAAACGCTGGCTAAAATCATCATGGATTTCCGACGCCAGCCGACTGCGCTCTGTTTCCTGTGCGGTAATGAGCATGCCACCGAGTCGCACGTGGGCGATGCGGGCCGATTCAAGCTGTCTCTGTTTGCGCTGGCCATAAAAGGCCAGCAAACTCAACCAAATTAGAAGCAGCAATCCCGTGAGCACGTTCCATTTGTGACGGTCCCAAAAAGCGGGTTCCCGGAACAGAATGATGCTCCCGACCGGGAGCTTGGTCTGATCCAGATTCCATCGGCGCAACTCGCGCCAGTCGAACATGTAAACACTAGGACCATTCACGATGGGAATATCCTGCGGCGGCTTTCCCGCTAAAATCTCGAGGGCGTCGCGGGCCGCAATCTTGCCTTGCTCTTCGAAGCTAACCACGAATCCTCCGACAATACCGTGGCCGAAATAGGTATCGGAAATCCCAAAGACCGGAGCACTCGAGGCTGCAGTGATTAGGGGAAGGGCCTCCGCAGCGTTGAGGAACCTTTGCCCCAGCGCGTCCTTGAAGAAGGAAACGTAAAGAACGATGGAGCGGCTCGGAAGGTGCCTCAGCCTTTCCCGCAGTTGGTTCATGGGGAGGTCGGTCAAATAGGTGAGGTCAAGCCAACCCTGGAAAGAATTGAGCCCCGTCTTTGCGAATGCTGTGACAGCTCGATCGTATCTGGACTGGCCCGCGACCACGAACACCTGATGCGTGTCTGGCAGCAAACGGAGGGCGGCATTGAGCGTCTTCGCCGGATCCAACTGGAACCACGAGCCGGTAGATCGGGAATCGGGGATCCTCCGATCAACCTGATCAAGAACACTGCAACAGAAAACAATCGGGACATCAGGGAAAAACGGCTTCGACGGTTCTGCCAAAAACCGTAGCGGATCCGGACCCAGCAGCACAATCAGGTCCAGTTTCTGGTTGCGGTACTTTTGCACAATGGAATCGCGCAGTTCGTTTAGCGAATCGTCTGAAATATCAACGGCGTCCAGATTCTCCCAGTGGAACTCCTCTTCGAATCGTGGGTCCGATTGCATTGCCGAAACGATCGCATTCGTCACAATCACCGGACCAGGATGCGACTGTCCCACCTCGTTGATCATGAGAACAACTTTCCTGACCCCAGCCTGGGAAGCCGGCGTGAAACAAACTGGTGCGAGCGTAGCTACCACGAGCCAACGCACCGTAGATCGACTGAGAAGACGAATAGTCAAAGCGGAGCGTGAGCGCAGAGCCACGGGCTTCACGGTAGCTGAAGTTCCGAAGCGATCTGATAACCGGCGAGCGAGCCAGCGATTTTTCGTTTGGGGCGGACGCGTTGCAAGGCCATTGGCGAAATGTTGCCAATGCCGCTCCCCACCCGGGCTGCAACCGGTCTGCGGGTGTCGCCGACAGCTCTCAAAATTCGGACACCGACGCCCCAGTCGGCGAAGGGAAGACACAACCATCTCGGCCAGACCTCTATCGCACCGTGCAAGGCAAGACGCCATACTTACCCATACTGTCAGGGCCCGGGGACCTTCAACTAGGGATTTCCCTAATTGCTTACGCTGTTTCTTCGGCATATGAATTGACTGTGGCCGACTTGAAGCTCTGGAAGTCATTTGCAGACAGGTTCCAGTGAGCTATGAGTCTCCATGAGAAACTTCGGGTCAACGGCAAAACAATTCTCCGTGCCGACTGGTCGGCAGTCAGCATTTCGGCAGTCCACTGCCTTTTGCTGTTGGCCCTTTTTTCCATTTGGATTCAGGCTGCTCGAGCGCAATCCCTGGACTCAAGAATCCCGGATCTTCAGTAACTGAAACAACAGACTCGAAGAAACTGGAAAGGAACTCGAGCAGGTAAAGAGTCAAGTACGTGTCCAACTCTATGACTTTGGCCTGTAGGGGAAAGATCTGAAAGGAACGTCAGTGTGGCTCAAGAATGACCAAACGGACGAGGCGTGTCATGGTACACAAAATACTGTTGTTCTTTCTTGCAGCTAGTTTAGCTGGCAGCGGGGAAGACAAAATTCCAAAATTCACCGCGAGCGCAGAGCTTGTGCAAGTGTCGGTGATTGTTTTAGATCAAAAAGGGCGAGTCGCGACTGGCCTCACGAAACAGGACTTCGAAGTGTTTGACGATGATGTCAAACAGGACATCATCGAATGCATGAGTGAACCTTCCCCTGTCTCCGTTGCACTCGTTCTCGACAAGAGTCGAAGCATGAGAACCAATTTGCCCCTCGTAACTCAGGGAGCATTCAACCTGCTCGATACGCACCTCAATACCAATGATGAGTTTTTGCTGGTTGCCTTTGACAGCAAGCCGAGACTCATCTCTCCACGGTTCACTGGCGATGCCGACACAGTCAAGCAACTTATAGCGAGCTACGTTGTGGAAGCTAAGGGGCTTACATCCCTTTATGACGCGGTCTACCTCGCGGTTAGCAATGTAAAACAAAAAGCTATGAATGTTCATCGCGCTGCAATTGTGATCACCGACGGTGGTGACACTAGTAGCGTGTACACGAAAAGGGAGATTTTGAGCTACCTGGAAGAGGCTGATGTGCCAGTCCTCGCTGTGAATGCCAGCGAACCAAATATCTTTCGCACGTTTGTTATTGGAAAGAACGGTAAGGCAGACTTTGTAACGGACGATGCTATCGGTCCGGCAGAGCGTGACGGACCGAAGATCCTCAAAGAACTAACCAGCGTAACCGGTGGTGTAGTGTTCACAGCTCGCCAACCGGAGGACATTCCGCGGATCATGGGCATGGCATACAACTTGATCAGCCATCAGTACACCATTTCTTACAAGCCGCATACTTATGGAGCCACCAAATCCGGGCGCCACAAGATTCGCGTGAACTTAAACGCCCCAGACAACAGGTTTGCGGGGTACTATTTGCGCTACAAACAGCAGTACTATCGGCCCCGCGAACAATGGCACTGATCTTTTGCGCCAGCTAGAACCTTTGCTCGTCGGGAATTGCCAAGAAATAGCGGGCCGCTTCCTAATACGTCAAGGCAGAATGACCAATTCCTGCTTGCTGCCACCGCTCATTCCTCTGACTGTCCCGGAACGGAACGCGCCCGCATCGTACTTGTAGCACCCCGGAGTGATTGCTATTGTCCTCGCCTGCTTCCTGCCGCCTCCCATGATCGGGCCGTCTGGGTCAAATGGCGAGTCGGCTCCAAATGAGACCATGAATCCATTGTTCTTGTTCGAGCTCATCCAGACCACAGCAGTAGCAGCTTTGATGCAGAATAGTTGGTTATTTTTTGCGTTGGGAATACCAGGCTTCACAATCGACGCGTCTCCCGATCTTCTGATGTCAATGGTGCACGCCGACGAAGCCGAACCGCACGTATTGGCCGCGTTGCACATGCTCTCGGATTGCGTTTCATCATCACATTTGTATTTGTTTGGTTTTTGTGCCTGCACGGTTACAGAGCCCAGTAGAAGGATGCATGGCAGTAAAAGCAAGGGATTCCAAATGTTGAATTGCTGTCGAATGAGCATAATGATAGCCACTCGCCCTCTCGTTACCGGCATTGTTTCCGAATAGTCGATGACGCAATCTAGTCGGATAGTTTCTGGTTTATATCAGTACCGGATTCCAACCGTGACTTCTACCAATTGTGTCGTTACGTTCTTAGTTGGGGCATAGTGATAACGCGGTTCGATGTAGATCCTGTAGCTGGGGTCTGCGACTTTCATGGTGAAGCCAACGCCGACATTCCCGCCGAACGCGCTTGAGGTATAGCCTCCCCGGGTCTGGTTGGCGGTCACGGTTCCGGAAACGCAGTTGAATCCCCACCAGACCCAGGCTGGCGCGCAAGCGATGCCAGTGGCTGACGTAACCGGACCGGTGAAACCTAACGTCCGGTAATACCATCCTCCGCCGCCGATGAAATAGGTTCCGAAACGCCTGCCTTGTAACTCGTATCTGTAGTTTCCCGTCAGAGCATAAAGATTGCTGTGCCCGGTGATGCTGTTGTCGTTTAAGGCCACCCGGAGCGGTTGAAGGGCTGCCCCGGAGGGATAAAGCGCGCTCCACATGAACTCGCCAATGACTGAGTGATGCTCGGAGAAGTTGTAGCCGGTGCCTCCAACTAGACCCCAACTGGTTCTGACAAAGCTCGAAGTTGGGCTCAGCGGAAGGCTCACGGCTGCGCCCACATTTGAGTTTATTTTCTCGGAGTCGTCCTGCGCGTTAAGTGCGCTACAAACGAGCAATGCGAAGCTCATCCCGACGAGAACCTCCTTCGCACGTCGGATTTTGCCGGAACCTCCTCCTCGGTACGCCTTGACCCGTCGCCCAGTTCGCTCGTTGTGCAAATCCTCTGGCCTGCCGTTCTTTCGCAGCATGGTCAGCCGAGAGTGCCAGAAAGCGTGGAGACCGGTCTTATTCGGAAAGCGGGGTAGCACATGCTTGACAATGTTGTTGTCCGAGATTGCTCCATCACCGTGCACAGGGGCTTCTATGCCTTCAAAACAGTTTCGCAATGAAAACATGAAGAGGATTTTCACGATGGTCATACCCGGAAATATCGTCGCATAGCCAATGTCCGGTTTGTCCGTCGGCACGAGACTGTTCGAGTGAGCGAGGATCGCCGGACTCCGGCAGGCGCCTGCCACGATACCAGCGAACTTGTCGAACGGCATTCAGTGTTCGGACACACCATGATCATGATTGGCAATGGCAGCGCAACCAGCACTGCGCGCCTAGACTCAGCATCACCAAACCCGTCTGCGTCACTGTTGTCACGAACGTTCGCGCCGAAGATGTCCCGGCCTGGCAAGAAACAACGTGAGCCGAGGTTACGCAAGACAAGATTGGCGGAAAGAGGGACAGTCCAATTCACACCGCGCGGCCACAGCTTTCCTAGAACCAATGCTACGATCAGCACGCCCGCTAACCCCAGGACGAGTTCGCCCAAGTCGGGGAGCGGTATCGGGATTGCGCCGAGCAACAATCCGAGCGCCATGCCAAAGCCGACGAGGACCGGCGCGAGCAATCCCAGTCGCGCCGCTTCGACCGTTCGGTTAAGTGAAGCCGCAGCGCAAGGGGAAGCGATTGCGTTGGGGGTGGGAGATAACGACTTACAGAGGTCCAGTAGTCTCTGGTATTTCTCGTGTCCCTTCACGTAAACCACTCCCACCCGTAGTAGGTCGTCTTTGCCATACAAGCCTGACTAGGAACCCACGCACCTGCGAAAAGAGTGTGTGTCTAGCTGCCGGCGATGCCTTTGTTGACCAGAACTTTAACCTCGACCCGACGGTTCGCGGCGCGCCCGGCCTTTGTCTCGTTCGATGCCGCTGCTCCGTATTCACCCATCGCACCCGGCGCTACGATATGCCGTATCGGCACGTTACCTTGCTGGACCAAATAAGTGATTACCGCTTTGGCGCGGTCCTCGCTTAATTTCGTGTTCATGGCAGCGGCGCCGGTCGAGTCGGCATAGCCTGTCACCTCGACGATGTATCCGGTAAGACCGGTGGCAGTTTGCGCCAGCGTCTTGAGTTCTTCCTGGTCCTTCCCGGAGACGTTGGAGCTCCCAACATTGAAATTCACGGTTGCTTGGCCCTTGACGTCATATTCACTTAACGCCGTGAAGCGCTGAGTGTTCTCCTCGATATCCTTAATGCTCTGTTCAATCTGCTGTTTGTGAGCCGCGATATTCTGCTGGTTGGTTTCGATGTCTTCCTTGTGGGCGGCCAGTTGCACCTTGTTGGACGCGATATTTTGCTGGTTGCTTTCGATCGCATCCATATTGGCCGCAACTTGTTCTGCAGTGGGGTGCAAGCCGGCCTGGATCATCTCAGCGGTTTCCAGATCGTCGCCATCTGTGGTGATGGTTTTCGCTACAACTCGGCCCTGCTCATCGGACGTTCCGTCAACGCTCACCTTGAGTCCGGGCACAAGCACCACACTGGATAAATGCTGCTTGTCCAGGCCAAAGAGTCCTTTTTTGTCTCTGGTTGTCGTATCGTCGGTCAGGACCACAGTAGTGCTTCCATCTGCCGACTTCACAATTAAAGTTTCTCCGGTCCGGCTAGTGATCATTCCTTTGACGTTGGTTTTGTCGCCGCTCGCGCCAAAAGCAGACACCGATGCCAGAAAGCACAATGTCATCAGACTCCATACAATCGTTTTTCGGTGCATAGTCGCCTCCCTTTTCTGAGTTCCTGAATTAGGAGGAGATCAGCAACTAAACCTTCGCTCGCTAACCTTCTCCACGGGACCAATGCTAGGAGGGCGTGCATGGCTTCACAACTAGGGAAATCCCTAACAGGTTGCGGAAAAACTCTGGTTCGAGCGCATGGCGGGATGCCATTGTTGACGGGGTGTAGGCAACTGTCTCCAGCTAACGATGTAAAGCGATATAGGCGATGTAAAAGAAGAGCGTGCCACCTGCGATTACAATCGTGCCCGCCAGACGTAGGCCCCAATCAGGCATCTTGTAGGGATGCCAGCTACCCTGTTTCCAGCTGTCGGCGAAACGATCCAAGTTTGCTCTGACCGAGCCAGATCGCAGAATCATAGTCAGCCCGAACGCTAAGAAACCTGCCCCCATAACGAGTGCTGCAGGCGCGTCACTTGGGCCCATGCTTGGCACGGCAGCAGAGTACCAGAAAACTCTCTTGTTTCCACAACACAACCTGATAAGAAGAAGGCATGCGCGGAAAAGACGAGCAGCAGTTGGACGTGTTCAGTTACATCAGTCCCGAACAGCGAGTTCCGCAGGACCATCCGTTACGCTCGTTGCGGGCCATGACCGACGAAGCACTACACCAGTTGCAACCTCGGTTCAACCGCTTGTACGCCAAAACCGGGCGACCGTCGATTGCGCCGGAAAAGTTGTTGCGAGCCCTCTTGCTGCAAGCGCTGTACTCGGTTCGCAGCGAACGAATGCTAATGGAACAGCTCGACTACAACCTGCTGTTCCGCTGGTTTGTAGGCTTGAACATGGATGACTCCGTCTGGGACGTGACCGTGTTCACCAAGAACCGCGAGCGCCTCCTCGATGGGGACATTGCCGACGCTTTCTTCCAAGCAGTGCTCCAGCAGGCACGTGAGCGGGATCTGCTCTCGGACGAACACTTCACGGTGGATGGAACACTCCTGGAAGCGTGGGCGAGTGTGAAGAGTTATCAACGCAAGGATGCCAAGAACGACGTTCCGCCGGACGATCCCGGCAATGCGACGGTGGACTTCCACGGGGAGAAGCGGTCGAATCAGACGCACGCATCGAAGACGGACCCGGATGCGAAGATGGCCCGCAAAGGCAAGGGCAAGGAAGCCAAGCTGAGTTACAACGGGAATCTGCTGGTGGAGAACCGCCACGGGCTGATCGTGAACAGTGAGGTGTTCGAGGCCAACGGAACGGCGGAGCGCGATGCCGCGTTGGTGATGCTGGAACAGATTCCGGGCACGAAACAAGTAACGGTGGGCGGTGACAAGGGATACGACACGGCGGATTTCGTGGCCGAGTGCAGAAACCTAAAGGTCACGCCGCACGTGGCCCAGAACCTGGAGCGGCCCGGTGGGAGTGCCATTGATGCTCGTACGACGCACCACGCTGGATATGCCATCAGTCAGAGGAAAAGGAAACGCGTTGAAGAGTGCTTCGGCTGGCTGAAGACGATCGCTCTGTTGCGGAAGGTTCGGCATCGTGGGGTCTTGAAGGTGGGATGGGTCTTTACCTTCGCGGCCGCGGCCTACAACTTAGTCCGTATGAGGAATCTGGCGATTCAATCGACGTAAGCCGAGGTCGCAGTGGGTTCGCAGGCCCGAAACGAATCCACGGGACACCAGCGGATGTAGCCAGAACCCTTCAAGAATCAGAAAATCACTGGGACCGGAGAGAACCTAAGTCGCGGAGTCCATTTTTCCGCAGCCTGCTAATGGAGCTGAAACCGGCAGTGGAGCACACTTTCGCGGGGGCCGGATTACTTGAGCAACTCCTGTCGCTCTAACAGGCTGCTGAAAAACTCTCGGGCGTTAAGTTTTGAAGGGGCACGGCTTCGCAGCCGTGCCGTAAGTCTTTGAAAAGCGGTGTAAGGCGCGGCTGAAGCCGCGCCCCTTCAAGACTTAAACCGCCGATTTGTTTTTCCGCAGCCTGCTAAGTGAAGAAGTGTGAATCCAACCAAGGCTCGCTCGCAATCAGAACTCGGTCCAGACCTGGTATCTTCATGCGCGGAGCAGCGTCAGCTTCAGGAATGGCAGTCGATCGACAATGCCGGGCATTGTCAGTGACGCGATTTTGTACCTCAATAATCGTTACACCCGCTTCGCATAACTCGCTAATTCCCCCTGTAAGAACTGACAGGTTCCGGGTCTTGTAAGCAGGGTTAAACTGAACCTGTACGGAAACTACCCTAGTGCAAATTGGACAATGGATTGCTTCATGGAGAATATCCATCCGAACGCGTCGCGACCGCGCATCCTCATCGCGGATGACCACACCATCTTTGCGGAAGCTCTACGCGACTACCTGGGGAAAACATTTAGCGTGGTTGGGGTCGTGGCGGACGGCCGGGCCATGCTGCAGGAAGCCCTCAGACTCAAGCCGGATGTAATTGTTGCGGATGTGGGAATGCCGCTTCTGAACGGGCTGGACGCAGCCCGAAGAATTAGAGAACAAAGTCCGCATGTGAGGCTTGTATTTTTGACCATGCTGGACGACGCGAATCTTGCTGCCGCCGCACTGGAACTCGGACGAGTGTCTTTTCTCTTAAAATGCTCCGGCGGAGTGGAACTGTGCAAGGCGATTGAAGAGGTTTTGCATGGCCGGTCCTACATAACCCCCAAACTGCGAGCAGAAGATTGGGTCGCGGCCAAGGTCAGGGCGCGCCAGTTTTCCAAGGAATTGACGGCACGACAACGCGATTTGGTGCAATTGTTTGCCGAAGGACGGGCGATGAAAGAAATCGCTGCGATCCTTCACTTGAGCGAAAAGACTGTGGAATTCCACAAGCACCATATCATGGAAGCGTTCAATCTCAAGAGCAACGCCGATCTGGTCCTGTTTGGTTTGAAGCGCGGTTTAATCTCACTCAATCCCGAACCCGCGGGCCCTCGCATCCTAGGGTTTTCCCCAGTAGCCGAACACCACCCATTGACCCCAGAATAAATTTGAAGCTTCAAGACCGCTCCGGCGCCTGCGCGATGTAAACGGCTCCCTTTATTCTGACGCAAACGGGCGCACCTCTTTTCTAAGGAGGTGAACTGTGATCCGACCTCGGGTACTACTAGCGGATGACCATCCGGCTTTAGTTGAAGCCACAACTGCGCTTCTGAAGCCTCTATTTGATGTAGTGGGAACCGCGGCGGATGGAGCGACCTTAGTGTCGGAGGCAATCCGTCTCTGTCCCGACGTAATTGTGGCAGACATAACCATGCCAGTTTTGAGTGGAATCGATGCCGCCCATCGACTGCGCGAGCTTGCCTTGTCAGCCAAAATTGTGTTCCTGACGATTCATTCGGACGGGAATTTCGTCGCAGCATGCATGGCAGAAGGCGCATTGGGATATGTTGTCAAAACTCACATGAAGACCCACTTGATTCCAGCAATACAAGCGGCTCTTACCGGAGCGTCTTACATTTCTCCATTTGTTTCCAATGTTTCCAGGTGATGTTAGCGGTCCTGCAAAGCGCGACTGCCAGAAGCTTGAGCAAGAACAGGCGGCATGAAGAAAAACCAACGGAGAGGTCACTCTTGTCTCATCGGTTTTCCTTAGACTTAGACGAGAGACGCTCGTGTGAACAGATCCCGCACCTGCACGCTGCTGCGAGCGCCGGCGAACGGTTAATCCGCGCCCAAAGGGGCCTTCGAAGCGGGGTTAACAGCTCAAAGTTGGAGCTTCTGTGAGTATTCGAATATTCCTTCTCACTGGCGCCCTTGTTTTCACAACTTCTCTCTTCGCCCGAGAGAAGACCGACGTGCTGGTCATGAAGAACGGTGACCGCATGACGTGCCAAGTCAAGGGACTCGAAGCCGGAGTGCTGTACGTCAGTTTTGATTATATCGACGGCACAGCCTCAGTTGACTGGTCGAAGGTGGCCCGTCTGGAAAGCAATCAGTTGTTCATCGTGAAGACGCAGGACGGATCCGTATACACAGGAAAGCTCAAAACTTCTGAAACGCCAATTGGCCAGCCAGTAAAGATTCAGATCGTCGAGACGCCAAAGGAGGAAAGCCCAGAAAGAGGAGTGGTGCTCGATAGCCCAGAGATCGTCTCATTAATTGAAACATCTGAAAAGTTCTGGCGGCGATTTAACGGCGACGTGAGCTTCGGAGTGATCTATTCCAAAGGCAATCAGTCGACCCAATACACCCTTGGCTCACAGACTGTATACCTACGCGAACGCTGGTCGGCGCAGGCCAACTTGAACTCCACCCTATCCTCGAGTTCCGGCGCGAGCGCTTCCACCCACAATGCGTTGGATCTCAATGTCACTCGCCTTTTGCCGTGGAATAAGTACTTTTACTCCGGATTAGGTAGCTTTTTGCAAAGCTCAGCACAGGGAATTACCTTGCAGACCACAGCTGGGGGTGGTTTCGGGCGCTACCTTAAGCACACAAACCGAAGCAAAATCTCGGTGCTCGGAGGCCTTGCCTGGCAGAGTACGAATTACCGTCCCTCAGTTGTCCCAGCGGGCAGACAAAACCTTGCAGCTGCTGTGATTGCGACGGATCTCAATCTCTTCAAGTTTGACAAAACCAATCTTGATGTAACCGCTACAATTTTCCCGGCCCTCTCCGAGAGTGGCCGCTTCCGTTTTAATACAAACGCGACCTATTACATTAAACTCGTTGGCAACCTGTCATGGAATGTGTCGTTCTATGGTAGCTGGGACAATCGGCCGCCCCCAGGCTTTTCTGGTAGTGACTACGGAACCAGTTCGGGGCTCAGTTGGACATTTGGTCTTAAGTAATGGGAGCTAGTCGCTAGTCTGGCAACTCTAAGGAGACTCTGATTAGCTCTCTACTTTCCACAAGCGCTCAAGTTAGAGTCCGATTGAGTGAAACAGAGGGCCCCGCCTAGCAGCCCGTGGCAAATGTGGTTTGATTCTACTGCGAGCAGGATGAAGATGACAGGACGATTTCCGAAGTCACTCACCGCAGACAAACCGGCTGCGGGACTCTCATTCGCCCTCGCCGGATTGTGGTGGGATGAGTGGACGCGGGTGCACGAATCCGCTCAGCGGGACGATGGACCGGAGGGTCTCGCCAATAATATCCGTTCGATACCCGCCCGGCTTCCGCGGTCCTCGCCCATAGGCCTGCCACCGGCATAGCGGTCGCGCAAGCGCCCCGACTCCAGCTCGAAGAACTTTTCCACGCTTGCCGCGTCTGCCCGTACCGATCGCCCCAAAACTTTCCTGCAACTCCGCGACAAAATGTTGGAACCGCTCCGTGATCGGTATGACCTTGGCCATAGGGTGTAGGTCTCTTCCTAAGCGATGGCTTCTGCTCGTCAGGTAAAAAGCGGTGGTGTCCTGAATTAGGACGCCTTCTACACAATCAAGGTACGTCAGCTACGGTGCGTGCTGTATCGAACGGAGGCAGTATTTATGGGACAATAACATGCTTTTTAGCCTCTGGCCATGTTTCAGCGACTCGAAGATCGGATCAAAGAGCTTTGCCACAGAGCTGCATTGACTGTAGACCCTCCCAAGTTGGACAAGATTCTTCAGAACCTGAAAGCTGCCCTCGCAGAACACACGACGAATGAGAAAGCTGGCAGCCGGGTTTCCCGTCGTGGTCTATTCCGAGCGGCGCTGTACCGATATTCCGTTTCCGGACACAACAGAGGCTGAGTGCGGCTACAGGGATCAGTCCTAGACCCACGGCACGTGGAACAACTTTGGATTGATTCTTAGTGGTTCTGATCCACGAAACGTGTGGTTCGCTTTAACTTTGGGTTTTTTCACCTTAGGGTTCCGGGATCGAGCCCGGGGTGCCAAGGAAAACATATGTCCTCGCAAGCGCTGCCAGCACACGTTAAACGGCTTTTCAAAGATCTCTTCGAGCAGGTGTCGCTGGGGATTGCGGTGAAGGATACGGAGGGTAGGTTTTTGCTTGCCAACCCGACCCTTTGCTCCATGCTGGGATATACGGAGAAGGAACTGCGCGGGATGAGTTGCTCCCAATTTGCTAACGCCGACGATTCCCGAGACGATGGGGCTCTCTTTCAGCAGCTCAAGGCAGGGCTCATTGACCACTACTCCCTGGAAAAACGCTATGTGACAAAAGATGGCGCAGTGCTATGGGGATGCCTGACTGTCTCGCTTTTGAAGGACAGAACCGGAGAATCCACCCTGGTTTTTGCATTTGTGCAGAACATCACCGATCGCAAGCGAGCGGAGGAAAGGCTGCGAGATTACGAAGGAGCCATTGAGGGTTCCGAGTTGATGATCGCGGTCGTTGACCGCGAATACCGGTACCGGAGTGCGAATCGTAAGTTTCTCAAGCTCCTGCACGTGACGAAGGAGCAAGTTGTCGGCCGTCTCGTGTCCGAAGTTTTTAACAAGGATGTCTTCGAGGCGGTTATCAAGGAGAAATTGGACGAGTGCTTCGCGGGTAAAATCGTCAAATACGAGATGCGATACGTGTATCCCGAACTTGGCGAAAGAGACCTGTTGGCATCGTACTTTCCCATTGAAATTGCCGCCACCGTCGATCGGGTCGCTTGTATTTTGCTGGACATCACGGATCGGAAGCGTACGGAAGAGGCACTGGGCGAGAGCGAGGATAAACTCCGACTTCTTCTCCACTCCACCGCCGAAGCGATTTACGGAATCGATCTCGAACACCGCTGCACGTTCTGCAACCCGGCCTGCCTCTACGCCTTGGGATACGAGCGAACAGACGACGTACTTGGCAAGAACATGCACGAACTAATTCACCACACCCGTGCGGATGGAACTGTGTTCCCCGTGGAGGAGTGTCGAATTCACCGGGTATTACGAACCGGCGAAGAAGTCTGTGTAGACGATGAGGTTCTGTGGAAAGCTGAAGGAACAAGTTTCCCTGCTGAATATCGGTCGTATCCCCGGCGGAGAGGGCAGGAGGTTGTTGGGGCTGTGATCGCGTTTGTCGACATCACTGAGCGCAAACTGGCCCAAAATGCGCTCGCACAGGTGAGCCGCAAGATGATTGAGGCACAGGAGCAGGAACGAACCCGGATTGCCCGAGAGCTCCACGACGACATCGGTCAACGTCTCGCGCTGCTGCATCTCGAAACACAAGAACTCCAGGAAGACCCGCTCATTTCGTCCGCAGTCCAAAGCCGCATAGGCGAACTCCAGCAGCAGATTTCTGAGGTAGCCGCCGCCACGCAATCCTTGTCGCACGATTTGCACTCGGCAAAACTGCAATATCTGGGTATTGCTGTGGCTATGAAAAGCTTCTGCCAAGAATTCGGTCAGCACCAGAAAGTGGAGATTGACTTCAAGACCCATGATTTGCCCAGCCCTTTGTCGGCGGACATTTCTCTTTCCCTTTTTCGGGTTCTGCAGGAAGCGTTGCATAATTCGCTAAAGCACAGCAGAGCACAACACTTCGAAGTGCAGTTGTGGGGAACATCGGCTGAGATTCATCTGACGGTTAGGGATTCCGGCGTAGGCTTTGACCGCGAAGCGGCGAAGACGGGACGAGGGCTTGGCCTTATCAGCATGGAGGAGCGACTGAAAATAGTAAAGGGAACTTTGTCAATCGAGTCGCAGCCCACGCATGGCACTACGATTCACGCCCGCGTGCCTCTCAGCACAGAAAGCGACTCCACGGGTGCAGCCGGGTAAGAATGCTGAAAAAAGCAGATTAGTCGCCTGGACAGCTTTAGGGATTTCCCCAGTTGTGCGGACCTCGAGTCATACCTAGCGTTGTTTCTAATGATGCCTTCGCCAAGAATTGTTGAGGGCTACCGTCTGTGGGTGCCGCGAGCCCATGTCAAGTGCGGCCAGAGAGGGACTGTTCCCACTGGTTCGCGGCGCCATGGACGAATTAGCCATAGCGACTTGAGGAAAGGCAAATTCCGACGCCAACTCCCAACCTAAGGCCTGGCGGGTGTTCGAATCCGGTCACAGGGCCGCTTTCGGTTTGGGAGAAATCGACGAGGTGCAATCACGGAGCCGAAAGGCAAGAGCGAGCGGTCACACAAGCGCAGAGCGCGTTTAGCCACGGGCGCTTGCGCTTGCTTACTTTCCCTAGTATTGCTGGTTTGCGTTCCTGTCTGGCCGCAGGTTGGCACTCCGGCGCCTACCCCGACGGCATCCCCACCGGAGGCTCCCAAAGACCCTTTGGGACGTGACACACCACGAGACACGGTTTTGGGCTTTCTGAGCGCCGCCCGCAAGGGGGACTACGAACTTGCCGTTCAGTATCTGAACACTCGACTTCGCGGCAAAGCCGCCACGCGTCTTGCTGAACAGCTCTTCGTCGTGCTCGACCGTCGCCTGCCCGCTCGGCTCAATGCCCTCAGCGACCTGCCCGAGGGCTCCCGCTCAAACCCGCTGAAGCCCAACGAGGAGCGAGCGGGAACCATTAGCAGCGATGACGGCAATGTGGACATCATTGTCGAGCGCGAGGATCGAGGGAAGTCTGGGTTCCGGTGGATGTTCTCTAGCAAGACACTTGACTCCGTTCCGGAACTGTATGAGGAGATTAATGCGGTATCGGTGGACGCCGTTCTCCCTGAGTTCCTTGTGAATACCCGATTCGCAGGTATAGCCCTGTTTGAATGGCTGGCGGTTTTTGTGGTCTTGCCGCTATTCTATTTGCTCACCGCTGTGCTGAGCCGTGCCCTTAGCCGACTCATTGGTCCGTTGCGCCGTCGCCTCCGCGGGAAACCGGATCTGCCCAACCCCCAAGTCTTGCCTACTCCCATCCGCATTTTGTTATTGGCCGTTTTCATTCGCTGGCTACTTACCAAACTGAACCTTCCACTCTTGGAACGACAATTCTGGTCGAGCACCGCGAGCATTCTTACCATCGCAGGCTGCGTCTGGCTGTTGATTCTCTTAAACGGACGGGTCGAAGCATACATTGGTCGACGTCTCCCAGGTCGCAACCTTACGGGGGTCATCTCGGTGGTGCGTCTTGGAAGCCGGGCGATCGATTTGCTGATCGTCTTCGCGGGCGTCTTGGTGGCTCTACACTTCTTCGGGGTTAAACCGACCGCTGCACTGACTGGACTCGGCGTCGGCGGCATTGCGGTTGCACTTGCCGCGCAAAAGACACTGGAAAACGTAATCGGTGGTGTATCCCTAATCTTAGACCGAGCTGTTCGCGTAGGAGACACGCTAAAGGTGGGCGAGACTTTTGGCACAGTCAACGATATTGGCCTGCGTTCGACGCGCATTCAAACTCTGAACCGAACCGTGGTCAGCGTGCCCAACGGGCAGATCGCAAACCTGAGTATCGAGAACTTCTCTGCACGCGACCGGTTCTGGTTCCACCCAGTCCTACATCTGGGCTACGGGACCACCGCAGGTCAAATGTACGATGTCCTTGCAAACATCCGCAGCTTGCTGGGGGAAAATCGGCTTGTCGATCCTACGTCAGTTCGCGTGCGCTTTCTGGGTTTTGGCACCTCGTCCCTCGAGGTAGAGGTCTTCGCCTACATATTAGCGAGGGATTGGAACCAATTCCTTGAGATCCAGGAAGGATTACTGCTCCAAATCATGGGGTGTGTCGAAAACTCCGGCGTTCAGATTGCTCTCCCGTCGCAGACCATTTTCATAGCACCCACCTCTGCCGCGACAGAGGACAGAAAAGCTGGATCGCTCAAAGCACCCGCGTCGGATAGGAAGATTAGCGACCCGACGGCCAGGTCCGCATGATCAAGAGGGAAAGCGGCGTCAATTTGAGCGCTTCTCGCTAATGCTATGGGGATTGAGTCCATGATTCGGATCGGGACGATGACGCGAACTCTTCGCGCACGGTCACCGAGGCGTCACGAGCTTTGTGCTGTGCCACCCGGGGCAATTTAGGGATTTCCCTAGTTGTGCAGACCACGAGTCAAGCCTACCCTGGTTTTCAGAAAGTAGGGTTTGGCTAAGGTAGAAGAAGTGCTTGTTGGATTGTCAGGTCGTTACCGGTCCAGGAAACCCAGTTCGGTTAGTGAGTCGCGTTGTGCCCCTGTTAAAGAATGTTCCTGAGGCAACGGGAACGTCAGGTCCAAATGACGCGCAAACACACCATCCCTAGAATGAGGCTGGTATACCGATGAATCCCGAAACACTAAGGCTTCAGGAAACTCGTACAAACAAAATTCCTTGGAGAAAGTGGGGGCCGTACCTTAGTGAGCGGCAGTGGGGCACCGTCCGTGAGGACTACAGCAAGGATGGAAATGCCTGGGAGTACTTCAGCCATGACCAGGCCCGCTCGCGCGCCTACCACTGGGGCGAAGATGGTCTTGCAGGCCTCAGCGATGAGAAGCAACTGCTTTGTTTCAGTGTGGGTTTGTGGAACGGCAAGGATCCGATACTCAAGGAGCGCCTCTTCGGGTTGACAAACGGCGAGGGCAATCACGGTGAGGACGTCAAGGAGTATTACTTTTATCTCGACAGCACGCCCACGCACTCTTACATGAAGTATCTGTACAAATACCCTCAGGCGGCCTTTCCCTATGAAGACCTGGTGACAACCAACAAAAGACGTAACCGCGGCGACATGGAATACGAGCTTCTGGACACCGGTGTTTTCAACAGCGATCGCTACTTCGATGTCTTCGCAGAATATGCGAAGCACGCCCCAGAGGACATCTTGATCAAGATCAGCGTGTCCAATCGCGGGCCTGAGCCAGCCGATTTACATGTCCTACCGACTCTATGGTTTCGCAACACATGGGCTTGGTGGGCCGACACACCTAAGCCATCCTTGAAGCAGGTGACCCACACCAACGGTGACGAGGCCGTTGCAGCGTCACACTACATACTTGGTAAACGCTACCTGTATTGTGAGGGGAACGTTCCATTGCTCTTCACCGACAATGAGACGAACAACGAACGTATCTTCGGTACGTCAAATACCAATCGCTACGTCAAGGACGGGATCAATAACTGCGTGGTGAATGGGAGAACGGATGCAGTCAACCCGGAGCAGATGGGAACAAAAGCTGCCGCGCACTACACAATCCGTGTGGGTCCAGGCGACACTGCTACCATCCGTCTGAGATTAAGTGACCTCGCACCCGGTACGCTGCAGGATCCTTTCAAGAGCTTCAATGGGGTCATGCAGTCTCGCCAGCGCGAGGCGGATGAGTTTTATCGAGCCATTACGCCAGATCGGGTCAGCAAAGATGAGGCCTTGGTCATGCGGCAAGCCTTGGCTGGGATGCTGTGGTCTAAGCAGTACTTTGGGTTTGAAGTGGACAAGTGGCTTGCGGAACACGGCGTCAACCCAATGCGTCACGGTCGGAACCAAATACGGAACAGCGAATGGTCCCACATGGTCAATGAACATGTCATCTCCATGCCGGACAAGTGGGAATATCCCTGGTATGCGGCGTGGGATCTGGCCTTCCATGCCATTGCGCTCTCCACAGTCGACTTGGACTTCGCGAAAGAACAACTCGACCTCATGCTACAGGAGTTCTTTCTGCACCCGACTGGTCAGATTCCCGCTTACGAATGGAACTTCAGTGACGTCAATCCTCCTGTCCACGCTTGGGCCACGATTTTTCTTTACCGGACCGAGCAGGCGCTCAAGGGCAAAGGTGATTTGGAGTTCCTCAAGCGATCTTTTTCGAAGTTGATGCTGAACTTCAGCTGGTGGGTGAACCGCAAAGATCGTTCCGGCAACAATCTCTTCGAGGGTGGTTTCCTTGGCTTGGATAACATTGGCGTCTTCGACCGCAGCGCGCAACTGCCCACCGGAGGCCACCTCGAGCAGGCGGACGGCACCGCATGGGTGTCACTGTTCTGCCAGAACATGCTTGAGATCAGCATGGAATTAGCAGCCCACGACCCCTATTTCGAAGACATGGCGATCAAGTTTGCGGATCATTTCCTTTTAATCGCCAACGCCATGAATCAGACGGGGGACTATGGCATGTGGGACGAAGACGATGGATTCTACTACGACGTCCTGCGCCTTCCCGATGGCAGTGCGACGCGGCTCAAGGTCCGTTCCATGGTGGGCTTGTTACCCCTCTGTGCTACTACCGTCATCGAGCCCTGGCAGCGCGAACGCGTCCCTAGAATGGCGGAAGTTTTGATGGAACGCTGCCGACGCATGCCCGACTTGCTTAGCAGCATTCATCCAACCGGGCCCGGGCATCGCGGGTACGGCGAACGCGGCATCGCTGGGCTAGTAAACCCGGAACGGTTGCGCCGAATCTTGTCGCGAATGCTCGATGAGAACGAGTTCTTGAGTCCTTATGGCATTCGCGCGCTCTCCCGCCACCATGCCGACCATCCCTACATCTTCAATGTGGGCGGCCAGGACTATCGGGTGAGCTATCTCCCGGCGGAATCCGACACAGGCATGTTCGGAGGAAACTCCAATTGGCGTGGTCCCATATGGATGCCTCTGAACGCACTCCTGATCCGTGCCTTGCTCTCGTTCTACCTTTACTACGGTGACAATTTCAAGATTGAGTGTCCGACTGGCTCGGGACATAGGATGAATCTATTTGAGGTAAGCCGAGAAATCGCCAATCGGCTGACCCGAATCTTCCTGCGAGACGAGTCTGGCCGGCGGCCGGTGTACGGAGGGACTGAGAAATTCCAGACCGATCCGCATTGGAAGGATTACATCCTGTTCTATGAGTACTTCCACGGAGATAACGGCGCTGGCCTGGGGGCGAGCCACCAGACTGGTTGGACTGGACTTGTTGGCAAACTGATTGAGCTCTTCGGTCGGATCGATGCCGAGCCATTCCTCGCGGGTGGCAAAGCGAAAACATTCGTAAAGAAAGAGTCAACGGTGCACGACCATGCCGAAGTGGCCTAGATATCCCACACTCTATGAAGTCGACACATGGGTCTGGCTTTCTGACATCAGCGAAAAATCAGGAACCCCGGTCGACTTAAGCTGCGTACCCTCAGCGGAATGGGACGCCATGGCTACCTACGGCTTCGATGCCGTGTGGTTGATGGGCATTTGGGAGCGAAGTCCAGCTGGCACAGCGATTGCAAATCGCAACGAGAACTTACTGAATGATTTCCGCCAAGCACTACCCGATTTCCAACCGCAAGACAACGTAGGATCCCCATATTGCGTGCGGAGCTATATTGTTGACCAACACCTGGGAGGGCCTGTTGGTCTTCGCGTGGCACGAAATGAACTCGCGAAACGTGGCATGAACCTCATCCTGGATTTCGTTCCGAACCATGTTGCACCGGACCATCGGTGGGTCAGACAACACCCCGAATACTTCATCCAAGGGAACGTCGACGATGCCAGGAGCGATCCAGCATCCTTCATTGATATTGAAGGAAGTGTCTATGCGCGCGGGCGGGACCCATATTTCCCGGCATGGCCAGATGTCCTCCAACTGAATGCCTTTCAGCCGCAGCTTCGGCAGGCAGCGATTGAGACGATCTCAAGTATCGCAAGTCAGTGCGATGGAATCCGCTGCGATATGTCAATGCTGATGCGGAATCCGATCTTCGAGCGGACATGGGGCAGCCGCGCGGGTCGGCGGCCGGCAACGGAGTACTGGGCTGACGTGATTTCAGCTACCAAGAGGGCGCACCCGGGTTTTCTCTTCATTGCTGAGGCTTATTGGGATCTAGAGTGGGAGCTGCAGCAGGAGGGATTCGACTTCTGCTACGACAAGAAACTCTACGATCGGCTGGAGCACGGTAATGCTGAGAATATCCGCCTTCACCTCTGCGCTGATCTTGCTTACCAGCAGAAGCTCCTCCGTTTCATCGAGAACCACGACGAGCCCCGTGCAGCAGCGACATTCTCACCGGAAAAGGAACGCGCTGTCGCGGTCACAATGGCGACGCTTCCCGGTGCAAGACTATTTCATGAAGGCCAGTTCGACGGTCGAAAGATAAGGTCACCGGTGTTTCTCGGCAGACGTGCCCAAGAGCCTTCAAATCAAGAATCGCAATCCTTTTACGCCACTCTCCTGCAAGCCATCGACAACCCCGTCTTTCGTGACGGTCAATGGAACCTCTGCGAGCGCGCAGGGTGGCCTGACAATTCAAGCTTTCAAAACATCTTGGCGTGGACCTGGATGAAAGATGACGATCGATATCTGATCATCGTCAATCTCAGCGACAACACCGCTCAAGCCCGCGTGTGGACGCCGTGGCAAGACTTACGAGGAGAAACTTGGCGACTGAATGATGCCTTCTCCGGGGCAACCTATGACCGCCACGGAACCGAGATGTTGGACCAGGGGCTCTATGTGGAACTGGGGCCGTGGAACTCCAACTTCTTCCACTGTGTTCGCCTTCAAGACGAGGAAATCAAGATATTGGGGAACAAGACCAAGTCTCGTTCAGATATTGACCCCTTGACCGAGCTTGGCATACAAAAGGTGCTTTGAGAATGACCACAGCTTGAGACAACAGACAACTACAATAAGGCGGCCAATGATGACGAAGGCCACACCGGTTATCTCTACATGGGAACCCAGAAATTGAGATATCCGCATAATCCGCCAACCGAGGTAGCAACATGCACAGACTTATGATCTTCGTCGTCTTGTTCTGTGGAGCGAGTGTCTCAGCTTTTGCTCAAGCATCTTCATCGCAGTGGCAAAGAGGCACGATCACTGCCGTAACCACTCATCGGTATGGCTCAACAGAACGTGCCAGCGATACCGCGCAGTATGACGTGACCGTTAAAGTAGGCGACACCATCTACGTCGTCCTATATGCCCCACCCAACGGAGCTAACTTTGTGGAATATTCCCCTGGCTTTGACCTGTTGATTCTGGTCGGAACCGACACGCTGACTTTTAACAGCAAGCTCTCAGGAACAACGAAAGTACCTATTTTGCACAAGGAAATACTCTCCGTCGAAAGCCGCCCCGATTTATCCAAGGTGCCTGGTGATTACTTCAGCCTCAAACTTCAACATCTTTCTCAAGCCTTAAATTTGAGCGAGGGGCAGCAGAGCGAAATCAGGCCCATCCTGGAACAGGAAACCGGTTTGGTGGCACAATTCTGGAATAACCCAGTCCTTTCTCGCGAGGAGAAGCTCAACCGTTGGGCAAAGATTGTGCGCTCCTCCGACAAGAAACTTAGACCCTTACTCTCCCCTGACCAGGTGCGGAAGTTGCAGGAAATGCGCAAAGAACAAAAAGAGAAATTGAAGCAAGTCAAGGCGGAGCAGATGCAAACACAAGCAAAATCAGCCTGATGGATTTCGTGGTCCATCGGCGCAAGGACAGTGCGCTAACTCGCAAACATCCCGTCGCCGGATAGAGTAGAGGAGCGACAACGAACGCCACGTACAGCGGGCTTCAGAAGCTCTGGCAGTACATCGATCGCGATGTGCAAGAGAGTCTGCCGTCGATTGGCTCGAAGTCGATCTCTTCGCCGTCGATCATAGTTGGCCCACACTGCAATTCTTGAAGGAGAGAAGAGAGCGGCGGGGCAGGGCGCTCGGTGGGGATCGAAATGTCGACCACGGGTGTCGATTTCAGGGTATCCAATTCCTTGATGAGATCATGCCAAGCCTTTGAGTTGCGTTTGGTGGCAAAAGGCTTTTGAAGGTCGGCGTAATAAGAAAGAAGATCTAGCCGCAGACTGTCCAAGACAGGTTTGCCGCTCGTTTTGTCGAGCAACTTCGCGTAAGCTTCGTCAGCGAGTCTATAAGTGGCCGCTCCGGTGACTGCCCCAGTGTCAAGGTTGTCGTTGAGCAATTGAAGCTTGCCTTCCTGTTCTGCGAAGAGCAACACTCGATAATGGTCCAAGGATTCGTTGAAGCTGCTCATATACAACTGTTCAACAGCCGGCGTGGGCGGATGAAATGCCAGGCCGCTAAATGGGCCGATTTTGGGCATCATGCGCAAGAACAATGCCTTGAGGCGGGCGGAGAAGCCCGGCTTTTCATAGATGCGGCCCCAGTCCTTGCGGTATTCCGAATTTGAAACGTTGTAAATGAATTCCTTCTTAGTCTCGCTGGGGTGGCTGTTTTGAATCTCATTTCTCTTGATGTGCCACGCCACTTTGGTCATGCTTGGAACAACCGTTGAAACAGCATGGCGATAGCTTCCGATTGACAAATCCACCGAAAAAAAGATGCTCGACATATCGAGTGAATAAGTTCTTGCAAACGCTCTTTCGAGGACTGGTTTCGAAACCTCAAAGCCAACAAAGTCATGATAGGCTTTGGGCGCGTAGTTGCCTTCGGCGACCTGGTCCACATCGAAACCGTACTCCACCTTCAAGTGTGCGGACGGTTTCTCCTCGTATGTGACTACGGAACCATATTTCTTTGCCAGCCCGGGATACATTATTGCAACCGCTCGATTGGTAGCCAGTTCGTGACCCGAGGTGTCGGCAGCGTAATGCGAGAGAGCCCCCAGCGCAAATGCGTATTCATCCAGATCTTTTGACTCTTCGATCAAGGCAAGTACAAAATCACCGCTTCGAACATAGTGTGTCAGGTCACTGAAGAATTGACTGCCGAACGGGTAGTAGCCCATATCCTGAATAATTGCGCCGCCGTAAGCATAGGCGTGGGCCTGGAGCAGTTCTTCCGGTGTCGCGTTGGGGAATCGGCACAGGAGCACCGGTACGATGCCGTCCTTCCATGCGGCGTCAATAATAGCCTCATGCGTAAGAACGGAATAACCCGCGCAGTCGGGTGGAGAGGAAATTCCCAGGACAAGTACGAGAATCAGAGACCGGGACAGTGAGACCGACGTGAATTGACGGCGAGTCATCGTCTTGACCGACTTTTCGAAGCTGATTCGCGCCTGAAGGCAGACGAGCGAATTATCATCTCTCTCGACTTGAGCAGGCCTAATAAAGATGCGGACCGTGCCGGCCCTCGCTCCTAATCGTCTTCGTCGGGGAGTGGGGTCCAGGATTTGTCCGGGTTAAAGCGCTCCAGGTTCTTGAATTCGTCCAGGGTTTTTGTCCCAAAGTCTTTCTCGTAGACAATGCCTTCGTCGCTGACGATGAAGGTTTTCACTCCGCTGACGCTGTACTCGGCCGGTGCAGCCACCAGAGCAAAACCTCCGATCATTACACCCTTCACCACAAAGTCCATTTCGCCGAGCGGCGCTGCGGGACCCTGACCTTTCAGAATTTTGAAGAGATAGCCGTGATACGGCTCTGCGCCGCTGGTGTAACCCTGTTCGATTGCGCGCGCAATCTTCTCGCCAATGGGGCCTCCCCAGGTACCATCGGCGTTTTGCCATGCCAAGCCATCCTGCTTGCCAGGGGTGCTGACGATGAGCTGGGCGTACTGGTTCACATCGTAACCCTCGCGCTTTTGAAAAGCGTAATCGTATTGCGCGTCCACGTAACCACGGCAGATTGCAATGGCGTCCAATTCATTGTTTCCGATGCGGCGATAGAGCAGCTCCTGCCGACCAGCTTTGGCGTCAAAGAACCATCTGCCACCGCTCTTCACCAGGGGCACAGGGAAAGGCCACTCCTCGTTTCCTACGAGGAGGAATGCGCGGTTCCCGGTTTTTGGATCGACAGAAACACTCTTATTTTCGTGGGCCTCGGCAACGAAATTAGCGGCGTGCTGCCGGTCCTGCGTGTATTCGCCGCTAAAAATGATGTCCTCACCACCAGGTCCAAAAATCTGAGTGAGTGCTACCTCGTCGAACTTCTCAGCCGCGTCGATTAGCGTATCCGCAGCCTGCTGGGGAGTCTCAAAACTCCGGGCGCCCGCAACAGCGGTGGTAGCAGCCGGAGCCACATTTGGCGTGGATGGCTGCGCAATGGAAATAACCGATGCGCACAGACACCCCCAGGCCACTGCCCTGACAACCCATAGAATCCGGGGGAGACTTCCATGTGCAGATGTTGATTTCATTTTGTGCTCCTCTGATTTCCGTCCCGCAATAAGCTCTACCTGCGCCGCCCTCCTCCACCACGACTGGCGCCGCCACCGCGACTCGCGCCTCCGCCTCCGCCTCGAGATCCCATGCTGGAAGCGCCCTGGCTGCCGCTGGAACGAGCGTTCGATCCGTTGTATCCCTTTGAACCCCCACCAAAGGCATCCCTGTTTCCGCCACTACTGCGCGACAGATCCCGGCCTCCTATGCGGTCTGCTCCGCTTCCGCCGGCTCTGTTGCCAGCGCCTGCGCCGCTAGCGCGATTGCTCATTCCACCCCCTCCGCCGCGGCTGCTGGGCAGATTGCCGCCCTGCCGGCCAACCTGTTGCCTGGCCCCGGCCTGGCGGTTGGCGAGGGAATCACCGCGCGTCGAGCCCCCAAACTTGTTCGCAGTCGCCCGGTCTCGATACGGGGCCCCGCCACGATGTTGCGGGTTGTGTTGCCATCGATCGCTTGCATTTCCAGCGCGACTGCCACCACCGCGAGCTGGCAGAGTCGAGGGGCGGTTCCCGCCGCCCACGTTATTGCGGTTGCCGCCACTGATGTTGTTGCGGTTGCCACCGTTAACATTCGTGTTCCGGTTGAAATTATTGTTTCGGTTAATGGTGATGTTGTTGTTACCGCCCCAACTGGCGCCCCATCCCCAACCGCCGCCGCCCCAGAACGCTCCCATGGCCACGCCAATGCCAAAAGAAATCGCCATCCCTGCCGCGTAATATCCCGCCGGCGGATAGTAAATGGGGGGGTAGGGATACACCGCTGCACCGTATACCTGCAAGGGATCATACGAAGGCACATAAACGACCTGCGGATCGGCCTGTTCGACCACGATTACGGTCTTGCTTTCGATGACCTGGGTTTCAACCTTCTGTTGCTCGGTCGATTTCAAATTGCCCTTATCCTGAGCTTTCTTGCGCATACGTTGCACGGCATCCATCACATCGCTCTGCTGCGCCAGGAACGCGTTGCCCAAATCGGTGGTCCACTGGATGTCATCGGCGAGGCGCTTTACCACATTGGGTAGAGCCGCCAGGGCTTGGACGCTTGGATCCCAGGACTGTTTCGCCACAGCATCCGCGAGCGCTTTGTCTTTCAGCGTTCCGTTTTTCTCGAGCCACTGCTGGAGTTGGATGATTTCGAGAGGATACGTCGATGCAGCCAGGACCTGAGCTAACAATGGGTCGGGATAGAGGGCTATGGGTGCCACGAGAGAATCCAGTTGCTCAGGTGGAATCGTCGAAGCCTGGTTATCCGCAGAAGACTCGGCCGCTTGCGGAGAGGACAACGCATACCCCAAAGTGTCGCCTGGTAAGAGGACAGCGGTGCACAGAATTGCCACCAGAGATCGTACGGTAGCACCCCTTCTTTTCTGAGTCATGGGACCTCTCTTAAGTCTTGCGGAACCGCTGTTGATTGTCGGTAAAGAGGAAATCAGAGTCGTTCAAGTGCGCGCACATGCGTACAGCCATACAATAGAGCGACAATCACCATGTCTTTGACCGTCGTACCCGAAGCGAAAGCGGCACCGTCGGTCGATAACTCGATAGTCCCGTAACCTGCTCTCGGCGAACTCCTCCTAAGACACCCTTGACAAACCCGAGTTGTGCAGCAGGTGAGTATGTCTGCTGGACGCGATCAGGAACATCACGTTCGAATTGTCCTGCATCACGTGGGAAATCATTTCGAGGAGCTCGTCCCTGAAAACGACCCTACGTCTAACTCATGGTCTGTACAACTAGGGAAATCCCTAACCAGTGGGGATTGAGTCCAAATCGCCTGAGCTAGCGATCTCACTAGTTGGAGCCTCCCCAAGAAACTTCTTAAAATCAAACTCTCTCGTCTGAACTCCAGTTTTCTGGTGGAAATAAAAGAATTCTTATGACTGGGTCGGTGTTTTATATGCCATACGCCCAAGTGAGCGGGCGAATTCTACCCGTTAGGGCATGGGCCATTCGGATGCGCTGAGATCGTTGTTAGCGTTTTTGTTTCTGGTGACAGGTGACGCATTTCGCAAGGGTTGACGAGCATGCCGGGCAGCCCGGTGTGTGCCGGTTTATCGTCCAGCAGCCGAGTATTCCATCTTGTAGTGCGCCTGCAAGGGCCGCGATTGGGGGGGCGGGTTTATGCGCACCTTGATCTTCCTCCACTTGCCGTCAGCGACCGACTCATTCGGCTTGAAACCGAGCACGTATTGATGACGCAGCTCCCAACTGATCGTGGCTGCGGCTTCCGGAACTCCTGCAAGATTATCCACAGCGAGAGAGTGGCCACCAGTCGCATCAGTGATCTCCCCCAACCATTTCTTGCCCATATATTCCTCAAACGTCTTGAACAGAGCGGTGTCGAAGAGGCCGATGGCATAGGCCTGCACGTCGGACTCTCGCAGGATGTCTTTGATTTCTCTTAGCCGGTAACGGCTGTTGTTATCAGCGCCATCCGAAATGATGAGGAGGGCGCGGCGTGGATACCGCGCGGCGCGTAGTTGCGACACTCCCAGGTAGACCGCATCCAGAAGCGCAGTGCTCCCATCGGGGACCGTCATTGCCAGCTTCGACTGGATCGTGCCAATCGATTGGGTCGAGGTAGCCACCAGTTCCGGCCGGTCAGACACGGTCACGACAAAGTAATCATCCTGTGGATTCGCATTGCGAAAGAAGTCCGCGACGGCCATGCCTTCAGTCTCGACCTTGTTGCTCATGCTCTTGCTGACGTCCAGGATAAGTCCCACCGAGATGGGCCCGTCCTCGACAGAAAAATATCGGATCTCCTGTCGCTGATCGTGCTGGTAAAGCGTGAAGTTCTGCTTTTGCAGCCCTGTGACTGTATGGTTCATCGTGTCAGTGACGGTGACTGGCACGAGCACCAGGTCCACGTCAACGCGAATGGGTTTTGTGGGAGCACCGAATGTCGGTTCGCCCTTGAGATGAACGGCATCTGTCTTAGCTGCTGGTTGATCTATCCTGTCGCGTGGAACGACGTGCACTTGATCTTCGGACTGCGACCACGCAAGCGACACAAAGATCGAGAATGCCAAGCTGAGTGACAAGCTTAATGGACCCTTGAAGCTGCGGCGCCGACACAACCCAAGCGTAGACATAGCAGGAACCTGGGGACGGAATCAAACGCGGCGATGGTAGCACGATCAGGGGGCAAACCGAAGAGAATCTTAGCCTGCTAAGAGGCAGCAGTTACAGCACAATAGAGGACTTTTGCCACTCTCCTGATGCATCCTCGGAGACTAACTTCTAATAGAAGGCCTTTTTATCCTTGGTTTGCTGTTGCGTATTTTTGAAGGTGCGGATCGCGATGAAGGTACCGGCTCCGGCAATGGAGACGAGGAGTAGGGTTGGCCAATACATATCCCAAGCCTGCGGCAACCCGTTTCATAATGTGATTGTGTGCCAGCAGATGCTTGCGCGTGAGCCTTGCATCCTGGCGGTCTCCTGCTGACAGTGTCAAGTAAGCAGACTCGGGACGGAAATCCACGTCAGACCCACAGAGCCACTCGGCAGAACCCCTAAGCTAAAAGTAGAACCGTCAGAAGGATAGACGCAAGGAATCATGAGTCACGTTGAAGAAGCTTTCAGTGGGCACATGTCCGCTCCTGGCTTAACTTCGAGTATTAGGCACTCCCCTGGAAATCGGGCTGGGTTGTTTCCTGCCAACAACCGAGAAGCGCAGTCTTCTCGGCTTCCTGGGCTGGAGCTTGCCGGTGCATCGCTTGCCGAGGTTCTCAGGGATTCCAACATGCAAGACGTTTTCCCGTTGCCGGGTCGCTGCCCACGCGAGATATACCAAAATGACGAACGAGACAATCGCGATCAGCAGAGCCCTTCCGATGACCCAGGCAAAAACAACATCATCCGAGTCGAACACCTTTCATCTCCCCCCAGTCTGAAAACAACGCTAGCTCTGAACTCGATGTCCTCACAACTAGGGAAATCCCTAACCTACAGGGGCGTCGCCGCATCTCGTTTGCGAGAGTGGCTTCCGGGGGTGTTGCGATTCCAGGCTCTGGATCGCCATGACAGGTCATCCTGCGAGCCCGAGAATTACTTGCCATGTCCGGCGATAACAGTGAAGAAGGCAAGGCCATCAATGACGCGCTCTACGCGCTGCGGATGAAGGCGGCCTAGTCAAGTCTGAAAAGAATAGCCTTCTCAATTTTCCCCGCATTAGGGATTTCCCCAGTTGAGGAGGGGTCAGAGCGGAAGTAGCATTCTTGTGAAGAATGCGTATCACGCTTTGCGGACCGAAAGCTTAGCCGTGCCCGCATGAGGCAAGCATGAGCCAACAGGGCGTCCTGACCCGTAAGGGATTGAAGACACCGAGAGCCGCCGCCATCGCCGGTATGATCTTTTCTGTGTTGCTTATCAGCAGCCAATTGCTGATCTGGTTGTCCCTACCCGCCAATCCTTCACAATCCGCGAGCGACGTGATCAGTCATCCGGAGGCCATCTCGCTTGCTTTGAATCTACTGCCCTTCGCCGGCATTGCTTTTCTGTGGTTCATCGCGGTGGTGCGCGATCGTTTGGGGGCGTTTGAGGACCGATTCTTCGCCACGGTATTCCTGGGCAGTGGGTTATTGTACTTGGCAATGAGCTTTACGGCGGGAGCGTTCGCGGGTGGACTTCTTCGCGTCTTAGGTAACGCGCCGGAAATTGTCACACAGTCAGGCGCTTACGCATTGGCTCGCGCCGAGACAGACGTCGCTATGAACGTTTACGGAATCAGAATGGCTGGCGTTTTCATGTTCTCGACGTCGACGATCCTGCTGCGAACCGGGATCGTGCAACGATGGATTGCGTTTCTAGGCTTCGCTTTGGCGACGACGCTGTTGTTGAGCATTGGAACCATCCGGTGGATTCCTTTCGTTTTTCCGGCGTGGGTGTTTCTGATCAGCGCAGACATACTCACGCAGAATCTGTCGGGGCAGTCCAAGGGTGGAACATACGGTGTCCCATCTCCGAATCTGCACTCCTGAGAAGATGAATACTTCTCGTTCCTTCCGACCGGGAAAAAAGTCAAATGTATATGCAGCGTTATATTCGGAATCCCGCAGCCGGCGAAATCGACAAAGATAGGCGAAGGAAGAGAGCACAACTCCCCGAAACCTCGTCTAGATTCAGCAAAGTTTCCATTAAGCGCTTTATCTCCTAAGCCAACCTAAGCGCAATCGCTGACACCTTCGGTGACACATGAGCGGATCCTCGAGGCGAACCGCCAAGCGCCGGGGGCTCCTTACTAGGGATTTCCCTAATTGTTTCCACTTGTTCTTCCGGATTAAGAATACGAGTGGCTGACCAGAAGTTTGTTGCAGCGACATGCGAGCCAGTCCAGCGAACGGGAGTCTTTATGAAAATAATCAGCTGCACTGCACTAATGCTGTTCGCCCTTTCCACGATTTGCATTCAGCCTGCTGCGGCCCAGTCCCAGGACGAGAAGCAAGATATCCAACAGCTGAAGGACAAGCTCCGGCAATTGGACCAAATGATGAATGAGGTCAAAGGGGAACTCAACGCACTGGAGGGCACGGCACCGAGCCCAGCGGCAGGCGCACAACGCCCAGCCGAAGAGCAAAAGACGTCTGCTCCGCGGGAGCCAATGGTGGCTGTTCCGTCAGAGGCGATTATCGCTCAGCCCCAGGCTGGAACTGTACCGCTGGAAGGCGAAATAACGGAGCGGCAAAATAGTGTCAATTTTTATGGATTCGTCATGCTCGACTCGGGATATGACTTCGGGCAAGTGGATCCGAACTGGTACGACGTAGAGCGTCCCACCAAGTTGCCAGCCTTCAAGAACGAGTTTGCGCCGAGTGGAAATGTCTACGCGGGCGTGCGCCAGACCCGTTTCGGGGTGAAGTCCTCCACACCTACTCCGTACGGGGATCTGAACACAATATTCGAATTCGAACTCTTTGGGACGGGAGTCGATGCCGGACAAACCACTTTCCGTTTGCGGCATGCTTACGGCGAGTTGGGCCAGTTTGGAGCCGGACAAACCTGGAGCCCGTTCATGGACATCGATGTCTTCCCGAACACACTGGAGTATTGGGGCCCGAGCGGTATGGTCTTCTTCCGCAATGTGCAGGTGCGCTGGATGCCGGTCCGAAGGAAAACAGGCAGCGTGACTATCGCTCTGGAACGGCCCGGCGCCAGCGGCGACCAAGGGGTTTATGCCGACCGCATCGAGCTAAGCAACATAAAGCCCCGCTTCAATTTTCCGGACCTTTCGGGGAACGCACGGATCGTCAGGGACTGGGGCTACGTACAGATGGCTGGCATTGTCCGCAAAATCGGGTGGGTTGACACGAGCGGCAACCCCATCAATCTCGGCGCCAGTGTTGTGGGCTGGGGCGTGAACCTGACTTCCAATCTCAACTTGTCGAAAAAGAATGTCGCAAAGCTGGCATTTGTTTATGGCAATGGCATTGAGAACTACATGAACGATGCACCCGTGGATATCGGCATCCAGAACAATCCCCCGAACTCACGCGTGCCCATCAAGGGGGTTGCCTTGCCGGTGTTGGGGGTTGTGTCTTTTCTCGATCACACCTGGAGCGAGCACTTTACCACTTCGGCCGGCTACTCACTGGTTGACATTCAGAACTCAAACGCGCAGCTTCCATCGGATTACCACCAGGGCCACTATGCGGTCGGGAACCTGCTCTACCATCCGATCCCAAGGGTGACAATGGGCGGTGAGTTTCAATTCGGCCGGCGGGTGAACTTCAGGGACGGATTCAACGCGAACGATTACCGAATGCAGTTCTCATTCAAATTTGATTGGGACAAGAGTTTCAAATCCCCGACTCTATGACTCTGGCCTGGCGGAAAGAAAGGAAACGTCAATGTTCAATAGAAACTGGGCGGTAAAGTCACTTCTCGTCGCAACAATCATTGCGCAGTCTTTTCTTCCGATACCAGCGCTCGCCCAAGGATCGCGCAGCCCTGTGGCCCCTCGCCGTGAGGTCGTGGCGGCAGTGGTTCAGGAGGCCTACGACAAGTTCAAGAATGAGACGCGCGGCAAGAACGCCGATTACATTCCGTATCTCGCACAGGTGGACTCCAAGCTATTCGGGATCGCAATTGTCACTACCGACAACCAAGTTCTCACCCAAGGGGATGTGAACTATTCCTTCTCCATTCAGTCGATTTCAAAGGTCTACACGCTGGCACTTGCAATGGAAGCGCTGGGAGCCGACAAGGTCTTCCAAAAAGTAGGCTCCGAGCCTACCGGACGCCCATTTAACTCTCCCGTCGCGGTCGTGGATATGCCGACACACACCGGCAACCCTCTTGTTAACGCGGGCGCCATTGCCACTACTAGCCTGATATCCGGCAAGGATGCGGATGAAAAGTGGAACAAGATCCTGGATTTCTACAGCCGCGCGGCCGGAGAAAAGTTGACATTGATTGACGAGGTCTACAAGTCCGAAGCGGCCACCAACACCGGCAACAAAGCGCTCTCCATGCTTCTGGCCAAATATGAGCGGATTTACGCTGACCCATTTGAGTCGGTCGATATCTACACCAAGCAGTGTTCCGTTGGCGTCAACGCCACACAACTTGCGCGGATGGGTGCCACTCTGGCGAACAACGGTATCAACCCTGCTACCGGTGAACAAGTGATCAAGGCGGCAGACGTTCCTCACGTCCTGAGCACGATGACAATGGCCGGCCTGTACGACGGCTCCGGGGGCTGGGCCTGGCGTGTAGGACTCCCGGCAAAGAGCGGAGTGGGCGGCGGGATCGTAGCGATCGTCCCTGGAAAAGGTGCAATCGCCGTCTTTGCGCCTCCGTTGGATGAAGCTGGAAATAGTGTCAAAGCGCAAGAGGTGATCGACTACGTCAGCGACAAGCTGCATTACAACCTCTACTCGCCTGCGTCAGTCGGTTGGAAGTAAACGCCCCATGACTCCGGCGAGCAATGTGGAGAAGGCGAGAAGGAGTATCGCTAGAACCGAGTCGATCCTCCTGATGACGTTGGCGGTAGTGGCGATTTGCTCAAGTTTGGCAAGATCCCAAACTACAGATCCTCAGACCGGCGGTTCAACAACAGATGAGAGTGCTTCCGAGTCGCTGAAAAAGCTCGACCGGTTGATCGAGCAAAATAGTCAACTCGAAAAACAAAATAAAGAACTGATGGATCAGATTGAATCTCTGCGTCGAGTGCTTGCCAAACAAACTGGTGCAAAAGCCGAAACGAGTGAAGAGCAAACCGAGGCTGCCACCGGCTCGAAAACGACGCAGGATTCGCAGCAAGGCGAGGAGCCGAAAGCCACAGCGAACCTCACTTCATCGCAGGAACAGCCAGACAAGTGGGGCAGCTACACGCCCAACCTCGGCTACAAGGTAGCCAATACCGACCGAGGTGACCTGAGTATCAGCATCTACACCTACGCCCGCTACCTGAACCAACTGGGTCTAGATCCAACCTTCACAAACGCACTTGGCAACGTCATGAATCTGCAGCGACGCCAGGATCTCCAGCTCAATAAGTTACAAATAAAGTTCCTCGGGTGGATCCTTCACCCGAAGTTTCGCTATTTTCTGTACGCGTGGTCTTCCAATGCTTCGCAGGGCTTACCTGCTCAGGTAGTACTCGCCGGCAACCTCGGTTACGCTTTCAATAAATATTTTACTGTGGCGGCGGGGATTCGGTCCTTGCCGGGTACGCGGAGCGTGGAGGGCAACTTTCCCTTCTGGCTTGGTGTCGATACACGCCTTATAGCCGATGAGTTCTTTCGCCCTTCCTATACTTCAGGGGTTTGGGCCTCGGGCAAAATCACAGACCGGCTGGACTACATAGCCATGATCGGCAACAACCTGAGCACCCTGGGCGTAAGCGCGGCACAGCTCAACAATGGCTTCAACACAGTGTCCACCTCGCTCGTCTGGCAGCCCAGTGCGAGCGAATTTGGCATCGGCTTTGGCGACTTCGAAGACCATCAAAAATTGGCGAGCCGTCTCGGGGCGCACTTCACCCGGAGCGACGAGGACAGGCAGGAACAGCCAAACAGCGACCAATTCGAGAATACACAGATTCGGCTCGAAGACGGGACTGTCGTCTTCACGCCCAACCTATTCGGTCCCGGTATTTCCGTCAGCGATGTGACCTACAAAATGGCCGACTTTGATGGTGGTCTCAAGTACCACGGGTTTTCGTTGGATGGGGAGTACTTTTTGCGGTGGCTCGATCATTTTCACGGACCCGGCACAGCTGTCCTGGCCCCGATCTTCTCCCACGGCTTCCAATTGCAAGCCTCGGCGATGGTTCTGCCTAAGACTTTGCAGGTTTATCTCGGAGGATCGACACTCACCGGCAATGCCGCCGTGCTGGACGCGTACCGCGCAAAGTATGGCAATCCTTGGGATTTTCGGGCCGGGCTCAACTATTTCCCCTATCACAACAAAGTCATCCGCTGGAACAATGAATTCCTTTATCTGTACAGATCTCCGGTGGGCTATACCTCCGTTCCTTTTGCGCTCGGAGGAACCGGACCGATCTTTGCTTCCACTCTCGAGTTAGCTTTCTGAGCGGGCGGGTATTTGTTCGAAAGAAACTCGATGACACAACTCCTCGAGCAAACGAGTCTATCGATGAAAAGTACCGATGATTCTTGGCGTCGCAGAATGGTCCGATGCGCTTCCGGCTCGCTCATTCCTTTAATGCTATGGTGCAGTCTTGCCGCCGCACAATCCCAACCGGATCAACCCGAGCTGAACGATGTTCACTTCCACCTGACCAACTACATTCAAGAAGGCACGGATATTCATGACTTTCTGAAGATCATGGGTACAAAAGTTGGACGCGTCGGCGCTATTCGGAATCCCTTTGCAACAGGAATGGTCCTACCAGAATTCCGGTGACTTCGCTCCAACCTACTACCTGCAAACAGATGCACCGCTCTACTACTATTCCTTCACCGACGCATACATTGCGATGGCATACCGCTCACTATCGAAGGAACAGCGCGCACGCTTCGATCCCATGATTACCGGGTTCAATCCGGCTGACATGTACGCCGCCGATCACATTCGCCGCGTGCTTAAGACTTTTCCGGGAGTGTTCTCGGGCATCGGCGAGTTCACGATTCACAAGGAGTTTGTCTCGGCCAAAGTTGCAGGCGAAGTTGCCAGCCTGCAAAATCCGGCGCTTGACAGGATTCTCGATTTTGCGGAGAAGGTTGGACTGGTTGTGCTCATACACAACGATATGGACGTGCCGTTCGCCAAGGAAGGTTCGAAACCTGTTTACCTGGACCAGATGAAAGCTCTTCTAAGAAGGCACCCAAACACAACCATCATCTGGGCTCATACAGGCATGGGCCGGGTGGTTCGACCGATCAAGAACCATGCCGCTCAGTTGGCAGGAATCCTGGCTGATCCGCAGTTCAGCCACGTGTACTTTGATATTTCCTGGGACGAGGTGGCCAAGTATGTGGTCTCGAGTCCGGAGGCGACTCGGGTAACCGCCGATCTTCTCAATCGCTACCCCGACCGTTTCCTGTTCGGCACCGACGAGGTAGCACCATCAACTCAGGAGCAGTACCTGAAGGTCTATTACCAATATGACCAGTTGTGGGAACTTCTCGACGAGAAAACAGGCGAGAAAGTGCGTAAGGGGAACTACGAACGGCTGTTCGATGAGGCCCGACGGAAAGTGAGAGCATGGGAAATGGCCCAAGGCTTGGGTTCCTCAGAGAGCCTCCATTAATTAACTGGAATCGGCAAAGATGGAGAAGTGCTTATCGGTACCTACTCGCGTGATTCCAAATTCCTTCGCCAGTCATCTTCGCTGGCGGAACGGTGGCGGACGGCGATTTTCGTCAGGATTTGTTTTACCGCCTCAACGTGTTTCCGATTCGATTGCCGGCATTGCGCGAGCGCATTAGCGATATTTCCTTGTTGGTCGGATACTTGATCGACCGCTACGCCAAAAAGTTGGGCAAGAAGATTCGAAACATAGACAAGAAGACGATCGAACTCTTCCACGCATACGATTGGCCGGGCAACATCCGCGAGTTGCAAAATGTAGTCGAGCGGGCGGTGATTCTGTCTGAAGGGGAGACTTTCTTCGTAGATGAGACTTGGCTAACCCACGTGACTCCCAAACTGGCTGCGACGACTGCTCCGCTGGTTGCTGACCTTGTCGAGCACGAAAGAGAGATCCTCGAAGCCGCTCTCCGGGAATCCGAAGGCGTGGTTGGGGGGCCAACCGGCGCCGCCGTTAAGCTGGGCATTCCCCGACAGACACTCGAATCCAAAATAAGGAAGCTGGGCATAAACCGGCACCGCTTCAAGGCTTCTTAAATCTTTCCAACAGTAAACATCAGGACCGTTCGGCAACGAGAAATTGACCAAGAGTACGCGGGCGTGCCGCGGGAACAATCGGTACCGAGAAACGCGCTTGTGTATGGAGTAGTTCCCAGTGGGTCGTTAGGCTACCCGGAATTTATGCTCCGAACAAACTTTCAGCGACGCGGGCCAGAAGCGCGTTTATGAGGACCCAATTCATCTCTGTCGCTTGCCAAAAGCCGATAGCGCGCTATTACGGTCGTCGCTCTTTCACCACCTGTGCCGTTTCGTCTCTTTTTCGTCAGGTGGATTAGCGTCGGCGAGGGAGTCCCTTTGCCGAGGCCTCGGATCCAGGTGGTTCACGGAACGGTTCCACAGAAATGCGCTCGTAACACACTTCCAGCACGGTCAGGTATTCTGTACCGCCCGGCAATTGAAGGACTACGCTGTCACCCGCTGCCGACTTCATCAACGCGCGCCCCAGAGGTGACACCCAACTGATGTGGTTGCGGTTGAGATCGATTTCGTCGGTGCCCACGATGCTCACCACTCGCTCTACTCCCGCGGCATTGGCATAGCGCACGGTCGCTCCGAAGAATGCCCTCGTCGCCGCCTGCCCCGCTCTCGGAGCTTCCGGGTCCACCACTTCCGCGGCTTCGATTCGCTTGGTGAGAAAGCGAATCCGCCCATCGATCTGCCGCAGCCGCCGCTTGCCGTACTGATAGTCGGCGTTTTCACTGCGATCGCCGTTGCTGGCAGCCCACGCCACCACCTCCGTCACGGCCGGGCGTTCCCTGGTGAGCAGAAACCGGTGCTCATCTTTGAGGCGCTCGCAGCCCGCTCGGCGTGATGTAGTTCTTGACTGGCGTCGCGGGCTCGTCCGGTTGTGGTTTTCTCGTAAACCCTTTTCGCATCTCGTAGTCTTTCCAGGGCGAATCCAGTGGGTGCACCAATGAACGCGGATGAACGCCGATAAAAAACACCGTAGGTTATCCGCGTTTATGGGAGTTCATCTGCGGCCCTAGCTGATTTTTTCACATCTTGCAGCCCCTAGCTATCCTGGCCATCATCTCGGACAAGTGTCGGCTCAGGCATGATTGGGAGAGGTGACGTAAATTCGATTGTGTAAAAAGCGAGAGGGTGTAAGTTGGCTTTGGCCTCACAAGCTAAAGCCGTTCCGAAAAGGAGACCTACACCCGATGGCGAAAGTAACACCGATCAGCGAGCATTTCCAACATTTTGTGGCCGAGTTGCAGGAGAGTTGCTGAGGCGATCTGCAGGGGCGCGTGCAGCAGGCCGCGCAGAGGTTTTTTCAGCAACTGAGCGAGCGGCAGCGCGATCTGTATATGGTGAGCCGGCGCTACCAGCGGTCAGAGCAGCGCCAGGATTATCGCAACGGATATTACTGGCGCAGTTTCGTGACCCGCTTCGGGGTGCTGCGCTTGCGGGTTGCCCGCAGCCGCAAGCGGGGATTTCTGCCGGAGGTGATGAAGAAGTTTCAGCGCCGGGCGGAAGAAGTGACGGTGATGATCCGGGAAGCGTTTCTGCGGGGCCTTTCCACCCGGCAGGTGGGGCGGGTGGTGACCACGCTGACGGGAGAAACGGTGAGTCCGCAAACCGTGTCGCGCATCACCCGCTCGCTGGACGAGCTGGTGCGGCAGTTTCATCAGGCGCGGCTGAGCGACGATTACGGGTATCTGTTTTTGGACGGGGTGAGCCTGCGCATGCGGCGTCCCGCGGGGCGCAAGCGGGTGCACATGCTGGTGGCCTACGGGGTGCGCCAGGACGGCACGCGGCATCTGCTGGCCTTTTTGCGCAGCCGAGGCGAGAGTCAGACCGACTGGGAGGGGCTGCTGGAAGATTTGTACCGCCGCGGACTGGAGGGCAAAAAGCTGCTGCTGATCGTTACTGACGGCTGTCCCGGATTGGCGGCCGCCATCCAGACCGTGTATCCGCGGGTGGCGCATCAACGCTGCTGGGTGCACAAGATGCGCAACATTTTAGAGCACGTGCGCAAACGCGATTACGACGAAGTGAAGCAGGGAGCGCAGGCCATCTATCGGGCCGACAGCCGGGCCCAGGCGCAGACCGCCTTCCGCCGCTTCCGCTCACGCTGGCTGCCGGAGTACGGGCCCATGGTGCGACGCCTGGAACGCGACCTGCCGGAACTGTTGTCGTTCTTCGCCTTGCCCCGTCATTTATGGAAGAAAGTGCGCACGACCAACGTGATCGAGCGCTGCTTCGTAGAAGTGCGAAGACGAACCCGGCCCATGGTCTGCTTCGTGAACGTGCAGAGTGTGGATCGAATCATCTACTCCATTTTCCAGAGATTCAATCTAGAATGGAAAACTCGCACCCTCAACCTATTTACACAAGCAGCTTGACATCACCATTGGGAGAATCAGTACTGAACTGAAAGTCCTTAAGGGTTACAATGTTTACCGTCTTCGAAGCCACGAAAGAAAATCCCGGGTCAGATGAAAGGGGCCAAGCATGGACCGACGCGAATTCCTGAAGCTGGGAGCCGTAGCAAGCGGAACGTTCCTGGTGGGCGGCACGGGCCGCTTCGGAAGTTTCCTCGATGCTCCGAAGGAAATCCCCACGACTGACCGCCTCGTTTGCACCAACCTGGTGGACAACATTTATGACGTCTTCGCCAAGGGCGGGAAAATCGGTAATCTCACAATCACTCGAAATACTTTGCCTCATCCGTACGGCTCAGAGGTCTCGTTGTTGTCGGAACATGGGCTGGCCTTTCACTTGGAGTCCTTCCGAGGCGCAGAGGAAAAACAGATCCTGCTGGACTTCGCGCTCACGCCCCGCACGCTCACAAATAATTTCAAAGGCTTAAAAGTAGATCCTGCCACCGCCGACGCCTTGATCATCAGCCACGGGCACGAGGACCATTACGGTGGCCTGCCCGACTTGGCTCAGGCCCTCCAGCGACAAGCGAAACCAGGGCTCACTCTGTATGCCGGAGGGCGCGATACGTTTTGCCATCGCTGGGTGGTGCAACCCGACGGGAGCAAACTCGACTATGGCGAGCTCAAGCAGGACGAGCTCGAAGCGCGAGGGTTGAAGGTCGTGATTGCGGAGGAACCCACCGTAGTGGCAGGCCACGCCTTCACTTCAGGTCACATCGCGCGAATCACCGATTTCGAGATGTCTCCTCCGGCAGCTCGCCTCGAAGCCGGCGCGCCCGGCTCCGCCTGCGACGCCACCTCCCACTTCCCTCCCGGCACAGTCAAGATGGAAGCCAAGCCGGGCGAGTTGGTGAAAGACATCTTCTGGGGCGAGCACGCCACCGCTTACAACGTGAAGGCCCGGGGACTCGTCGTGATCTCATCCTGCGGCCACGCCGGCATCATCAACTCCGTCCGCCAAATCCAGAAGTCCACCGGGATCGAGAAGGTGCATGCTGTGGTTGGCGGGTGGCATTTGGCTCCCTATCCTGATGAACTCATAGCCAAGACGGTGGAAGCTATGAAGGAAATCAACCCGGACTACCTGATTCCCATGCACTGCACCGGCTTTCGCACCATGATGGCAGTCCAACGCGAGATGCCCGAGAAGCTAATCATGCCTTCCACAGGCACGCGCATCGTCTTCGGCGCCTAGCCCCGATGCCGCTCGTCATTCACGCGAAGCCGTCCTCGCGGCCGCCGTGGCTCGCTTCAGGATTCCGGCAAGGGTGATTGCTCGGGTTGCGGTTGCGGCTTTCGCCTCAGGACCAACGCGGAGAACAGCGTGATGACGAGCCCAATCGGGAAGGGATGAATGAACGTGAGCACTGCATTGAAGAATGGGTTTTTGTACAGCTCTTTGTATTTTCTGACCTGCTGAAGTTTTTCCTGGACGGCTGCCGGGCTCGCCCCCGAGGCGGTGAGCTTCTGAACCAAATGAGCGCCATATGCGTCCCAGAAACCAGGCAGGAAGTTGTAGTAGATCACTTCCCAGGTTACGACATAGATGATGCAGGATATCAGCGTAATGGAGAGGCCGACGGCAAAAGCCTTTAAAAAGGTAATCTGACCATCGCCGATGTTGTCCCGGTAGGTTCGGATGCCGACAAACACCATCAAGAACGAGAGCACGATAGAGGTGTTGCCGATGATCGCGCCGCGGTCGAAGCCAATCCTGCCGCCGAAGGTCACCAGCGCTATCATCATCAGCGAGGAGATAGCGCCGGAAATCAGCCCGAAGGTGACGATGATCTTTCTCATATTCTTGTAATGTCTTTTATCCGATCCTGACCTTTCCACGTATGCTGCCGGCCCCATGCTCATACGGGCTCAGCGACCAGCCACGTCAGCTGGCGACTTGGATGCCGCTGGGATAACTACGATCAGGTTATCGCCTGCTCCGGGGTGAGTCATCCCAAGATAATCGAGGTTCGCGAGCGATTGGGCGTCGAACCCGATGTCTTTCGTTGTCATGTTCGGCGCATAAAACATCAAGTGCGGAGGGAAAATGCCAGTGCCGTGCTCGGGGATCGCGCTCAAGCGGTTCTGGCTGGACATCATGTAGAGGAACCCCGGTTTGCTCGGATACTGGTAACGGCCTTCCTTATATCCGTTGGCGACGTCTGCCTTGATTTCGGCCTCGGACTTGCCGTTTGTGCGCAGCTCTTCACCGTGCATGTAGACAAGCAAGAGAGTGCGGCTGCCTTCGGCGTCGAAGCACTGCGGCTCAATGGTTGTTTCTGCGGGCTTTACGAAATGCCGGCCAACAAAACAGCTGAAGCCGTTAGTGCCTTCGCGCGCTTTCTCGTAGCCTTTGGGGCCGAGAACATAAACTGTGGCTTTACTGGATACCTCGGCCGGGGCGGCGCTTTCAGCGAGTGTGATCTGCTGGTCACGTGGCATGGAGGCGTCGTAGACCCGGGGGAGTTCCTGGGCGGTTGCGGGAATGAGCGCAGTGCTTGAAAACAAGCCGATCGACAGAGTACCCACGACAAAGACCTTCATCGAATTCAGAGACTTCATGTTCGCTCCTTTTTTCAAGAAGTTCATGTTTTCACAAACTTCATGTTCGCTCGTATTGAGCGGCTCAACATACCGCATGAGGCGGGGTCGGTGTCGTCATCCTTTTGGCTGATTTTGGCGGCGGAGAGAAAAATCATTCGTTTGGGGGAGCGGTTATTGGCGCGAACCGTGCTCGTGCACGAGTAAATCAGGGGAGAAGGCCGAATTCCTTGCCGAGTTGCACCGCTTGCGTTCTTCGTCTCGCCCCGAGTTTGTCGAAAACACGGCTGGAATGGGTCTTCACCGTGCTCTCGCTCACAAAAAGCTTCTCGGCGATTTCGCGGTTGCTCAGGCCCTGGGCGATCAGTTCAAGGATCTCAAGCTCACGGCGAGTGATATGGAGGTCCTCACGTTTTCTTTCGTCAGGGATGAACGGTCCCTCGGCAGGGACGGGGACCTCCCTCACAACAATTGTCTGGCGTTTTGCTGTCAGCTTGAGGCCAAGCCAGATGCCAAGAACGGCAAAGGTCGCGGCGATCAGTCCGCCGTAGATTTCGATGGAATGTTCGACGACCAGGAACTGATACTCGGTCCACTGGAGCAGAGCAATCAAGATTCCACCGATCAACCCGTACATGAGGACGTGGCGCTTCATAAGTTGCAGGAGGATTCGTTACCGAAATTATCGCACCCATGGTGGGGTAGGTCCTACTGCTTGCAGGGCAAGATCAACGCTTGACAGGCCTTGCCCGAGTCACGGTCAAGTGGGAAGTAACCCGCCAAAAGAAGGGTTGACGACTAATCGGGAGTTGGCTCGCGTTGCACCACAACCAAAAACACCACACCGACAATGGTAAACATTCGGAATGCCTCTTCCTGCCCATTCCACATTTTCGACTGCCACATCAGAAACCATTCGCCCCCGACATCGAGGAATGCGACCAACCACATCAGCAGGCTCGTCGTCAGCGCAATCACGGCGACGTTCAGCGCAGCGGCGAATTGCGCCCTGTCCGCACGATACGATTTCAGCAACCGAACACCAGCCCACCAGCATAGAAGCATAGTGACTGATTCCCAGGCAATGATGCCGATGTAGAAGACCGTATGTACCAGCGGCGAATTGACGGCGCGCCACATGAGGTGGTTCCCCGGAAGGGTTGAGTCCATCATCAGGACGTGGCGGACAAACTCGTAGTTGGAGCCGTAATCCGTGATGTTGTTTAGGACCAGAATCGTGTAGAAAAGTGCGATTGCAAAAACCAGAACCGCCTTGGAAACGCGAAGCGCCATTACATGCCGCATAGGTTGTCGCACGCGGGGATTATATCTCTCGGTGACTTACTGCGAACTGTCAGGCATTAGCGGAAACCATCGGAGCGATTTCCGGGAGCCTGTTTGCGGATTACTTCCAGATTGCGGACCCCTCGGGGCGTGACGCGACATTCGTAAACACAGGCCCGTTTCTCATCTGATCGCTTTTAGCCCGGTAGATGGTTCAGGAAGTCCGTTGGGGAGATTCGGGGATGACGGATGGAGTGCACCCCAACTCGGACCTACCAGATGCGGCCCACGGTATCTACAAAGATTGGGGAAATCTGCTCGGACAAAAGAAATGGGGGCAGTTCCGTCTGCCCCCGAATTATCCCACGCGCGACGATCATCAAAACTCCAACTTCTTATTTCGCCTGCGCTAGCTTCGTAACAACTGCGGCAACTTTATCGAGTATCTGGTTCCAGCCCTCCAGTTGACCGCTATTTTTCGCGCTCTCCATGGGTTCATTTCCAATGTAGGTGAGTTTCGTCTGGCCGTTTCCGAGATCCTCAAAGATGGTCACGTCGTACGCACCGTCTATGGCCTCATGTTCTATTCCTAATTGCGCAGGCTCAACCTTGTTTCCCTGCGGGTCGGAAAAGTACATGGAGGAAACGATCTTCTCGTGCGGAACAATCTCGTGGTATTCAACCGCATTCCAGCACTCCTGCCCATCCGGCGTTCTCATGCAGAGGAGAGATTTTCCTCCAACGCGAAAATCCATCTGACAAACCGGCGCAGTAAAGCCCTTCGGTCCCCACCACTGCATCACGTACTTCGGGTCTGTCCACGCCTTCCAAACCAACTCGCGTGGGGCATCAAAAACTCTTGTGACAACCATCCGCTCAATTTCGTTAACCGTGTTTTTTGTCATCTCTGACCTCCTCTTTCTTCATTTGATTTACAACTACATCCAGTTTGTCGAAGCTCTCTTCCCAGAATCGGCGATAGCTAATCGCCCAGTCGCTGACTGTCTTGATCGCCGCTGGCCTAAGCGTGCACACACTCTCTCGTCCACGCTTCGTCTTGATCACAATCCGCGCCCGCACCAGGTAGGCAATATGTTTTGAAATCATCTGCTGCGAGAGTGCAAACGGTTCCGTCAATCCATGCACGGAGGCAGGCCCATGCGAGAGCCGTTCGATCATTGCCCGCCGGGTTGGATCAGACAAAGCCGCAAATGTTGTACCCAATTTATCCACAACCATATGGTAGTGGATTATCAGTACAATGTCAAGTGTGAATTTTGGGCGGGAGGCCCATACGATGTGGGTTTTTTGTTGTGTAGGCAATTACAAATCGCCGGATGTTTTCATACCATTCAAATTTGACTCGAAGACCCTCGATTCCCACTCAAGCCAAAATCAGGCTTGAATGGGCCACCCGCTAGTCATCCTCCAAGAGCCAGCTGGATGTTTCCGAGATCGTTTGAATCTGCTTTTGAGATGCCAAATCAAAGCCGCGACTGCGGATGAGGCTTGGCGAAGCCCATATGATCTCTGGCCGGTTTCCTCTCTGCATTGCACAATCGAGCTCAACTTCCTGTTTAGCTGTCGGACTCAGCGCAAAAAGTTCTGCAATCAGAATTTCGTAGCATTGGAAATGCTCTGAGAAATGAATCCCTTTCACTTTTCTTCCAATATGGTCAAATGCAGCGGACATGAAGTGACTGGCTGAGAGGTGCCCGGGCTCTATCAATTCCTCATAGAATTCTCGCCAAGGGCTAGTTTCCCTCCCCCGGCCTTCGAGATACCACTGTAGGAATTTAGTGCATGAGCGCAAAGGCAGCATTACGCGCAAGTCGCCAACGCTATCGGCGTCGATTGGGAACTTGCTGTCGGACTTCATACCGAGCCTTCTAAGCTCTGGCATCGCAGAAGGAAGAGCCTTAAAGACTCCCCCAACGGGTTGAAACTGGTCGATTCTGGCGCCCTTAACGAGCATGTATCTTCCGCCATATTCAATGCGCACTAGGCCGGAGATCGAAAACCGCACCTCGGTGTCATCCTTGAGGCTAGCCGCGGGTAAGCTCGATAGATCGATTGCAATTTGATCGGGGCGGCCATTCGCACTCAGTTGGCGAGCACGGTTACGATTCTTCTCGTCCAGAAAAAAACGGCTGGCAGCGGAGATTCCACTTTGAAATAGAGCTTCCTTCTGCTTCGACTCTAAGGCGAACTGTGTCGTCGAAACCTGGCCAGGATCGATCTCAATCAAACCCTCCAATTCTCTGATCTCAAGATCGTATTTGTCTCGGGCATCAAGCATTGCGCCCAACATTGCGGGTAACATTCCTCTGAGCCCCTCTGAAGCAAACTTGATTTCATCTGCATTGGCTCGAAGCCGAAATCCGATGGTTTCTGTGTTATCGAATAAAGACGCCGGAAAATTGCTTAACAGGCCACCGTCTACGATCAGGTGTTCGCCCAATCGAACAGGCTCGAAGAACAACGGGATGCTCATAGACATTCGAATTGCTTGGGCGACGTCCATATCGGGGTACGACTCCCTGTCAAAAATCAAAACCCGTCGAGCGGTTATGTCGGACGCGACGACGCGGAGTCCGACCGTGCAATCCTTGAACGTTGTCACACCCTTATTCCGTAAAAGAGTAGCAGCCACTCGTGAAACCTTCGGCCCCGGTAAATGCCGAGCCGGCTGTACAGAGCCCAAGCCGGAAATACGGAACCGTCCAACAGCGAAGACATATCCTTCTCCATGACCAGTCGCATTTCGGATGCCGTATAGCCCGCCGCATACAACCCAGCCACGATTGCGCCGGCGGACGTCCCCCCTACAGCTTCAAAAGACAAGCCCTGTTTCTCCGCCACTTGCAGCGCACCAACTAATGCCATTCCTTTGACTCCTCCACCCTGGAACACAGCATATCTGTACATTGAAGAGACCCCTTTCACTATGAATGGAAAGCTTTCGGCAACTCCGATCAATCGTAGCCTCTGGGCAAGACTATAACTGCTGGATTGGCTCATTTAGTACCATTTTCAATTCAAGATCACCGACAGTCACCACAAGTTGGCTTTTAGGAAGTGATCGCAATTTCTCCCGGTTGACCTGCAAACCCTCAATAAATCCAACGTGCCAGGAAAGTGCCGCCAAGTTTCTGCCACGCTACACTAGAAAGAGGCACCGTACCGCGACCTACTCCTTCAAAATGATCTCTTTCTCAAACATCAATAAACAGTATGGCAAGCAGTTGCTCTTTGTGGATGCTTCGTTTCAGTTGAATCCCGGCGAAAAAGTCGGACTGGTCGGTCCCAATGGGGCGGGCAAGACAACGCTCTTCCGTATGGTGGTCGGCCAGGAAACTCCCGACGAGGGCGCGGTCTCAGTCCCCAAGAAGTTGACCATCGGCTACTTTCGCCAGGACGTCGAGGAAATGCAGGGCCGTTCTGTTCTGGATGAAGCGATCGCAGGCAGCGGACGCGTCGGCGATCTGCACCACGAACTCGAAGCCTTGCAGCGGGAAATGTCCGACCCCGACAAGGCCGATGACATGGACCGCATTCTTGATCGCTTCGGTCACGTTCAGGAGGAGTACGAGCATTTGGGCGGTTATGCGCTCGAATCGCAAGCCCGTGAAGTGCTCCACGGTCTGGGGTTCAAAGACGATCAGATTGACGGCGACGTGGGCGCTCTCTCCGGCGGATGGAAGATGCGCGTTGCACTGGCACGCGTCCTGCTCGGAATGCCGGATGTATTGCTGATGGACGAACCGACGAACCACCTCGACATCGAATCCATCATCTGGCTGGAGCAGTTTCTCAAGTCATTTCCTGGCGCGCTGCTGATGACCTCGCACGACCGCGAGTTCATGAATCGTCTGGTCTCAAAGATTGCAGAGATTGATGGCGGCGAAATCATCACATACTCCGGTGACTACGACTTCTACGAGCGCGAGCGCGCCGTGCGAGAGAGCAATCAGCAGGCAGCGTTTGCCCGGCAGCAGTCCATGCTTGCGAAAGAACAGCGCTTCATCGATCGTTTCAGGACGCACGCGGCCAAAGCCGCCCAAGTGCAGAGCCGAATTAAGGCGCTGGATAAGATCGAGAAGATCGAACTACCCAAAAAACGGCAAGTCGTGAAATTCGACCTTCGCGTTCCACCGCGATCCGGCGAACAGGTTGCGGTCCTTGAGAATCTGCACAAGAGTTACGGCCCGCGTGTGATTTATGAAGGATTCAATCTCACCATCCGCCGCGGTGAACGCTGGGCCGTCATGGGGAGAAACGGCGCGGGCAAGACCACGCTGCTCAAAATGATTGCCGGAGCCAGCGCTCCAGATGCCGGAAGCGTGCGGCTCGGCGCCAGCCTGCATATGGGCTACTTCGCGCAACAATCGCTGGACGTGCTCAATTCCGATCTCACCGTCATCGAACAGTTGCAACAAGATTTTCCCCAGGACGGGCTCGGGTCATTGCGAAACCTGGCGGGAGCATTCCAGTTCTCCGGCGAAGACGTGGACAAGAAGATCCGCGCACTCTCCGGCGGAGAAAAATCGCGGCTCGCCATAGCGCGCATGCTCTACAACCCGCCGAACTTCCTGGTGCTCGACGAACCGACGAATCACCTGGATCTTGCGACCAAGGAAATGCTGGTGGACGCCCTGAAGGATTTTGAAGGCACCATGATTTTCGTATCGCATGACCGCATGTTCCTTCGCGGTCTCGGCTCCCGTGTGCTGGAACTGGGCGGTGAGAGCGGTACGGACCGCAATCCCACTGTTTATCCTGGGTCATACGTTGAGTACGTGCAAAAGCTCGGACACGAGGCGCCTGGGATCTATTCGTAGGTTTTGAGGGAGCCATAACCATGGACACCTTTAAGTATTCTGACCTTCTTCTTCGTCTCGAAGGTTTCGATCCATGGCTGAATAGCCTAGGATTGACGCCGCATCTGAACGACCGAATACACGAGGCTTTCAAAATTCTCCGCAAGGCGGAAGTAGCGAGTCGCAGAGGGCACGAAACGGGGATCTACACCGATATTCAACCCGAGGACTGGTTCCCCATAATCGAATCGCTCGAAGCTCATGATGTCTTCACCGCTTTTCAAAACGAACCGTCACCTGCAATGACTGCCGCGCTCAAGAGAGCCTTGTCAGGTCCGGTCTATCCGATTGACGAAAGCCCGAAAAACAGGGATGGGAGGAATATTTGGTACGAACTCGCGCTTGCAGCCGAATGGAAGTTGCGAGGCGCCACGGTTGTCGTGGCGGAGCCGGACTTGCAACTTATCAGAGACGGCATCACTTTTCTAATCGCCTGTAAAAGACCCGCGAGGGAACAGAGCATCCACGCAAATATTCGCGACGCCATAGAGCAGCTCCAAGATAACTTGGACAAGTCGCCGCACGGCACGTTTGGAGTCGCTGCGATTAACATCAGTTGCGTTTTCAACGCTGGGGACAAGGTTTTTTCGGGGGACATAAACGCGCTAGGAGATCTTCTTGAGAAGGAGCTCGATAAACACAGGCCATACCTCGTTTCGGTGGATGATCCGAGGATTTGCTGCGTTATGTTTGAAGTCGCGACACCGAGCACCGGAGGTCCAAATATTGATCTAATGCGGGCATCCTACAGCGTTGCGCAAGAGCTTAGAAACCCTTCCATCGGCTCGAAGACATTCAAGGAACATGCGCGAGATATGCATAGTCGCCCCAAAGGTTGAGAGCCTCCGGACCAGCCGGGTGATATGAAGGATTCGTCGCAGCAAATCCAGCAGTTGCAAGAAAGGGACTTGGTGAAAGTCGCCACCTTCAACATTAACAACATCAATAAGCGGCTCGACAACCTCCTGGCTTGGTTAGCGAAAGCTGAACCGGACGTGGTGAGTCTCCAAGAGCTCAAGGCAGAGCAGGAAGCCTTTCCCGTGAATGCCCTTCGGACTCTCGGGTACGAAGCAGTCTGGCAAGGGGAGCGCTCCTGGAACGGCGTGGCCATTCTCGCGCGAAACCACGTTCCCGTGCTGACTTGCACAAGTTTGCCGGGAAATCCTGAAGATCATCAAGCTCGCTACATTGAAGCGGCGGTTCAGGGAGTCCTGATCACTTCCATCTACCTCCCCAATGGGAATCCGCAGCCTGGACCGAAATTCAATTACAAGTTGGCCTGGTTTGAGCGCCTCATTGCCCACGCCGCCGAACTCATGGCGAGCGGCGCACCCGTGGTGCTGGCCGGTGACTACAATGTCGTGCCGACACCGCAGGACATCTATCCGACTCGATCGTTGGATAACAACGCGTTAATCCAACCCGAGAGCCGACAGGCCTTTGCGCGTTTGCTGGCTCAAGGCTGGACCGACGCCATGCGGAAGCTACATCCGGACGGGCCGCTCTGGACATTCTGGGATTACAAATTTGAACGGTGGCAGAAGGACAAAGGCATGCGACTCGATCACTTTCTGCTCTCGCCGAATTTGTCGGACCGGCTCGTGGACGGCGGTGTTGACCGATGGGCGCGTGGGCAGGAAAACGCGAGCGACCACGCCCCAACATGGATCATGCTCGATCTCTAGACCAGAGTCGAGGTTCCAGCCAGCGTTTATTGGTCTGACCCTCCCAGCAGCGTACAGAGCTGCGTTTTCCCGTCCGCCTATGCATTCGTGTCAATTCGCATCCACAACAGCGAATCGCTTATCAGCGACTCGCTGGACGGTGGTTGTCACTTCTGTTCTGATACGATGCGCCGCATGGAGGTCTCCAGAGTTCGAATGCGTTGAGGAATCGGGCGGAGACCAACGTGTGCTCCTATTTCGAAGTACTCCCCGGAATTGCGATCCCAAGCAGGCCATCGAGGCGCGCCACTAAAATTAGGATCGCCAGTTTTGGCAAATTCTGTCCAATAGCCGCGCAGCAGCTCTCCGAGATGTTTATCTTCCTTCGTGTGTTCCCAGTCAGCCGGAAAAGAATCGCTCAAGAAGAAGAGCTCTTCACCATGGTGCGCTCCGAGACGCGAGCGTTTGCCGGGATTAACGTAGGTGAAGTAATACAGGTATGACTTTACGCCTGCTTTTGTCATAGCTTGCGCGATCGAATATGCTCCGCACGCAAATTCGTCGCTCTCCAGACGTACCGAGCGGGTCGGCAGGTCGGCGTCGGAGTTCACCGGATAAAGTTGAAACTCTTCTTTCCAATATTGGCCGGTGTCCTGTTGCAGGTGTTTCTTGTAGTCAGCGACAGTCTTTAAGTCGTTGTGGCCGAAAACTGTGGCTTCGTCGGAATTAGCCCCAACCAGAATCGGGATGTGCATCTGTTTCCCCTGCGCGAAGATTTGCGCCGGCTGTTTGGGAACAATCCAACCATCTACGATAGCGTCGAAGTGCAGCCCGGGATCTTTCTTCCATGCATTCAAGATCTCATTCGCTGAAACTTGCCGGAGCGCCCGCAAAGTGTCGGGATCACTAGGAATCCCAAGGTCCCTTGCAAGTCGCTCTCCTGACGCCTCGCCGCTGGTATCGATGAAGTTGTATCTGATCGGCGCGCGGATATCTTCATTGAGCGTGTCCTGGCATTCTCCACTTTCAAGGATTGCGCCCTGGAACAGTGCTTGTGACATTGGAGACGCCATCAGCAAGCAGATATCGACAGCTCCCGACGATTGACCCATGACCGTCACGCGCTCCGGATCGCCGCCGAATTTCCGGATGTTCTCCTTGATCCACCTGAGGGCTTGCAACTGGTCGAGAAGGCCGTAATTTCCTGATGAGTGGTGTTCTGATTCCGCTGTCAGTGCCGGATGAGCAAGGAATCCGAATGGGCCGAGTCTGTAGTTCGCACTCACTACGACCAATCCCATCTGCGAAAGCGTGGGACCGAGCGGCGTCATCTGTTTCACTTGCTGTGCCAGCGCGTTCAATTTGCCTACCAGGACGAAGCCGGACTGCACGAGGCGACGAAAGGAATTCCGTTCGGTTGCGCCAGCGCTTGCCTGTTCGCGAACATTTATCTGACAGAGCTGGATCGCGCAATTGAACAGCTTCCCGACGTTCACTATTTTCGATATGCGGACGATCTTCTCTTGCTGTCGCCTGAGCGCGACAGTGCTCTGCGCGCGCGCGAGCGTCTTTTCCGAATGTTGGGCGAGCTGAAGCTCGGCACCAAGGCAAGTCACGAAGCGGACTTGCTGTTGAGTACGGAAGCTGACGGCGATCACCACTTCAGAACGGTTTCAGCGTTTCGCCATCTCGGCTTGTTATTCCATGCTGGCGGTGAAGTGTCGCTCGCACGCGACAAGCGCCGGAAGATCCAGAATCTGTTCCGCTTTGCCTTCCGTCGCAAAAGGAGAACGTGGAAGCGGATCGGAGAGCCGCGGGAGCGGGCAAGAACGCTGGCAGCGATTGCCTCGGAAACCGTCGAAAAAGGCGTGCGCAACGTGGCCATTGTCGACTACTACTTGAAGCATGTGACGGACGTTGCTCAGTTGCGGATGCTGGATCGCTGGCTGGCTGAAGAAGTCCTCAGTCTTGTTTTCGGAGGGCACAAGAAAGGTCATTTCGCCCGACTGAGCTTCGAGACGCTCAGAGAGTTTGGCTTGCCTTCTCTGGTGCACCGGCAGCGGCTGATAGTTCATGGGCACACGGAAAGCCCATTCTTTATTTGGCAGAAACAGAAGGCGGATAGAGCGTTCAGGGGGACGGTTGCCAGACTGGTCCGCACCGTTGGTGCGAAGCAGTCTTCTCTCCGTGCCCAGAAGCAGCAGCCAAAAACGCCGGTGGGAGAGGGCGGCTGCCTGTAGATGGGTGTGATGGAAAACCTTGCCGCTGAAGCGGAAGGTCGTTTATTCAACCGTCCCCCTGAGTGCTTTACTGGTTTTTCGCAGGAGAGGCGATGGGACTACTGGACTTTCTCAAAAACCGGCTGTCCGGTGGAAACAACCTGCAGTGTCCAGTCTGTCGAGCCGCTGGCGCGCAGAGAACCGGAGAAGGAAAAATTCGCTGCCCGAACCCCTCTTGCCCGAACTTCGACGCAAGCCTGGGAGCACGTGGAACTCTGGGGCAGCCAGGAACGACGGTGCCAACGAAGGGCAGTTTCAAACCTGTCCAGCCGATTATCATTCGCTACCGAAACTTTGCCGGGCAGGACCGAACTTTTGTCGCTGAGATGGATTCGCTTGTGCGTAAAGGCAATCACTTGGTCGCGAGAGTTGAGCCCGCTGGCGAAAAAATTGCCCTGGCGCGTGATCGGATCCAGAATTTGGAGGAACTCGAGTCGGGACCAACACAAAGGGTTGCGCCGGGGCAACCGTTGCCTACACCGCGTGAGCGCCAAGTGCTCGGTTATCACAAGAAACACGGAACCAGTTCTCCGTTATTCGAGAAGATTCGAGCCAAGTATCCCAACTGGTGAACAACGCATCTGGGAGCGGTCAGCCATAAGCAGACGATCATACGGCCACTTACACGGACTTCAAAGCAACATGGCATAATCTGGCCTTCTTCAAGAAGGAGCAGCGGAGGAAACGAAATGGAAATACTGTACTGGATTCCGTTGGCGATCGTGGCGTTCATCGTCCTCTACCTGATTCTGGGGAGCTTCTTCACGGTGCGCACGGCCGAGGTCGCGGTGATCACGCGATTCGGCAAATTCCTTCGGGTCGCCGAGCCGGGATTGAACTGGAAGCGGCCGTTCTTCGATTCCGTGGCGGGCATGGTGAGTCTGCGCGTGAATCAGATCACGCTGACCATGGAGACGAAGACCAAAGACAACGTGTTCGTCACCATTCCGATTTCGGTGCAGAATCGGGTTCGTCCGGAAAAAGTCTACGACGCCTACTACAAGTTGTCCGATCCGGTGGCGCAGATCAAGTCGTTATGTCGAGCAGGTGATCCTGGGGCATGTCCCGGGAATGACGCTCGACGAAGTGTTCGCCACGCAGTCGAGTATCGCCGCGGCGGTGAAGCAGGAACTGGATGCGGACATGGCGGTATTCGGATACGAAATTGTGAATGTGCTGGTGACCGATATTGTTCCCGATGCCAAGGTGAAGTCGGCCATGAACGATATCAACGCGGCACAGCGCGAACAGGTGGCCGCCAACGCGCGGGGCGAGGCGGAGAAGATTCTGGTGGTCAAGAAGGCCGAGGCCGAAGCGGAGAGCAAGGCTCTCCAGGGACAGGGAATCGCGAATCAGAGGAAGGCCATCATCGAAGGGCTGCAGGTTTCGATCGAACAGTTCCAGAAGGTGGTGGAGGGAGCGTCCGCGAAAGAAGTCATGCAGTTGGTGATGGTCACCCAATATTTCGACACGCTGAAGTCGATTGGCGAGAGCGACAAGACCAACACGCTTGTTTCTGGCTCACTCGCCCGGGGCTGTCAAGGATGTTTCCGATCAGATTCTGCAGTCCATGCTGGTGGCGGAGAGAGCGAACGGCTGAAACTGAAGAGTCGCTGTTCCGGTCAATCTCGAAGAAGAGATTCGCCGCTGGCGAGAGCCATTCTTTGAAGGACTCGACAGGTGCCCGCCATGTTGATTGCTATCGTCGTTGCGACGGTCGCGGCTCTAATTTTTATAGCGGTGGAAGCTAGGCCGATGGTACGGGCGTTTGGACCCCCTGCATCGACCACTCAGGGAGGAGAATCGAGCCTGTCGCCGGAACTCACGTTGCCCACGCCACGGCCGATCAGAATTACTTGGCGAGGAGCCCGTATTCGCGTGTGCGGTGCAATTATCGTTACCGACAAACAGGAACGCCGCCTGGCCTTTCACCGTGGCGGTTCCCACGATGATTTGGCCAAGGTAGTCTCCTGGCCCATGTGCGAACATGGGGGGCACCAATGCCATGTGGCCAATCGGAGACCCCGGCAAAAGCTTGCGGCGGCATCCTGGGGAAGACCTCACCGCGATTTGATAGGCCCCGGTCCCGATATTCTTGAAGCCCAGGATCCCGCTGAAACCTCAGTATTATCTAACCGTCTCACTCCCAGGTGGTATAGCGCTTCGCCCATTCTGATTTTGGGAAACGGCGGTGCAGGATGTCGAAGAGTTGATGGTTCAGTTCATCGGTGGCGTCGCTGCGGCAACCGTTGCGGACCACGCGCGCAGCAAATCCAAGTACGTCGGCGTCGTGGGGATCGCCGGGGTTCTTCTTTACCCATGCGAGAGCCTCTTTGGCGAAGTAGTCTGACGCCGTGATCGTCTCAAGCGTGCTGCTGAACTCCGAAGCCAACGTTGCCGTGAAGGTTACACACTGAGTGTCCCCTCGGGCTCTGATGGAATCGCAGCGATCCATTCGTCATCCAGTACTGCCGACTGGTCTGGAGCTCCAGGTTTATACCGAACTTGAAATTTCTTTCCCTGGAGTCCCCGCGCGTATTCGGCACCGGCTTGTTCGCTGGAAACCCCGCGGTCCGTGTAACCGCTGTAACGCGCACCACCCACTGAAAACGAATATCCGACACGGACCAACCAGGTGATGACTGGCGCAGCGTTGCTGGTGCCGCGGTATGGTAACAACTCCCCCAGCGGCCGAGTGTTTAGACCGATGGAAAAGAGAGAGCTCTCAAGCTCCTTTGGCTTGTCGCCATTCATCGATATGGCAACTGCAGCGGACTGGATGGTGGCTTCCGCCGATGGCCAGGAACGGGCGACCTTAGACCGCAAACGGTCGCGAATGTAACGATAAGCCGGGTAAACAGACACGCCTGCAAGAATAATGAGGCTTAGGACCAAGCTGTCTCTATTCCAATAACCATCTTGCTCCAGTTCCGCACGGTCGGCGCATGCTTTCAAGCAATCGAGAAAATCCAACTTGGGTCGGCAGCCAGCAGTCGGGAAAATCAGCAGGCATCCCTTGGTCGCCTTTGCCTTCCACGCCCTTAAGCTATCGACTAGCTTCTCAGGCACAGGAATCGTTCGCTCGCGATAAGCCTTCGTCGTCCAGAGGTATTCAGGCTTGTGCGACACTCGCACTGTGGCAGCTACCAGATTCACATCTTTCCAACAGCAATACATCACTTCCTGCTCGCGCATCCCAGTCATCAGGAAGAACTCAAACCAAAGTCGCTCTTCTGCATCGCAGGCCGCGAACAGCGTATCCAGTTCGGCCTGCTCATAGACCTCAGTCTCCTCCTCGGTATACTGCGGCCAATCTTCTTTCTTGACGATTTTTTCAGTAATTCCCTGCGAGCGCAGAAAACCCAACACGTTTGAAAATTTATTGTGCACGGACCTCGGCGCTTGATTCTTCTCGTCTCGCAGAAATGCCGAGAACTTCAACAGGTCTCTACGGTCGATGTCTTCCAAATGGGGCTTCTTGCAGGATTCGAGGAAGTATTTCAGAGCGGTTGAGTACGCCGCATGGGTCTTATGTTTTTTGTTCAGCTTTATGTGGGCAAGGTATTCGGTAACCGCTGCTGCGAGCGAACGACGACCGTTGCCGGAACCGTCCTGCGGCTGTTCGGTAACCGGTACTCCATGGTTGGCCGCATTGAGTTCGGCCTGCTTGCGCGAGCGCTCGAATGCCGCATCCTGCCCGTCCTTGCCGACGCTTTTCCTGACAAGCTTCTTGCCCTCATACCACGAAATGTAATACGCACCTTCGGAATGGCGTTCTTCCTGCCCGTTAACGATTACCAAGTCTGGGCGTACGCGCCCGTTGGCAGCCAGCACAGCAGGGCAGTAACCCGGCCCTTTGGGAGCTTGAATGAGTTTGCTGAGGTGTACAGTTCGGTTTGCCATTGCATCTCCAGAGTAATAAGAGTGTGCAATAGTAGGAAACCGTATCTGCTAGATTACAAAAGTAATGGCGGAGAGGGAGGGATTCGAACCCCCGATACAGGTGTTAGCCCGTATAACGGTTTAGCAAACCGCCGCCTTCAGCCACTCGGCCACCTCTCCGGCGGGCAGAAATATTTCGGTCAATGACTCCGCATTAGTCTACCACTTCTCGATCTGCTTCAGATCATGTGCCGCCGATGCGTGCTCTGATTCGTTTAGGCTGATTTGCGCAACCGTGCAACGCTCGCTTATTCATCCGGACTGTGAACATCAGGTCACGATATTTGCTTGTCCATCGGCTTCGCTGCGCTGTGAGTGTAACCGTTCCCATTAATAGAAACCATCGAGAAACAGTTGCCGAAAAAGACGTTGAGGGTCCGAAAAAGCTCGCCTCAGGCGCCAAGGCGCGGACACAAAGTTAAATGACTTGGCGGCCCGACTGAAGTCGGGCCATTCCAAAACCTGCGTAAATCGGAGTTTTTTTTCAGCCTGTAAAGAGGAGACGGCGAAAGGACTCCTGCCACTACTGTAACTTCGCGTACTCGGCCTTGGCTTGCTTCAGGATTGGGACGTTGGGATCGGCGTCTCTCCAAAGCGTAAGGAAATCTTTGTAGGCCGCGATAGCGCGGACGCGGGCAGCGTCGGCATCCGCACCCTGAGAGATCTTGGCTTGCAGAGCATTGGCACGAGCCGAGCCCAGCTGCGCCAAGGCTCCCGTCCAGCAATTCCAGACGATGCCGCTGTAGGCGATGATCTTCTGAAACTCGGCGCTGGCGGCACTGGCTTGTCCAGCTGCCAGGTATGCTTCTCCGCGCACATACACCGGATAGAGGCAGGAAAGATTGATGACAAACCCAATCTGCCCCAACTCGATAGGGGAAGCAGCTTGAAGAGTGTTCAACGCGAGCGCTGGATTCTTTCGTAAAGCGCAACTCCGAAAGAGAACAGATCGCTTCGCGCATCCAAGGGCTTGCCCGCAACCTGCTCCGGAGACATGTATGTCACGGTGCCCATAGTGCTGCCGCTGGTTGTAAGTTCTTTCTCTTCGAGAGTGGGATCGTCGGAACCGGATCGGCGAGTGAGGTCAATTTTCGCCAGCCCGAAATCCAAAACCTTAGCGTGCCCGCGCCCGGTGACAAAAATATTGGCAGGCTTGATGTCGCGATGAACGATGCCTTTCGAGTGCTCTGCATCGAGCGCGTCTGCAATCTCAATCGCCAAACCGAGCAGAATGTCGGTCTCGAGTGGCCTTCCCGCAATGCGATGCTTCAGCGTCATTCCGTCCAGGAACTCCATGGCAATGAACGCCCGCCCGTTCTGCTCGTCAATTTCGTAGATCGTGCAGATATTCGGATGATTCAAGGCAGAGCAGCCTGCGCTTCGCGTTGGAAGTGGGCGATGCGATAGTACGAGATGGCTTTTTCGGACCCGGTGCTAATCAACCTGCAACGTCAGCTTACCCCGGCCTTCGTTGACTCGGCACTTTCACAGACGTAAGATTTGCGCCAGTGATTGGCCGGACCAATTAATTTGACCCTGCCGGGTCGGTGGCTCGGATGATGTACTCATACCTCACGAGGCGGATTGGTCATCGGCCAGCTAAGCCGCTACTTCCTGCTTCGTTGTCACGTCTCCCACCCGCGCCTTTGCGATGGTCTTATACTCGACGTGCACCTGCTCGATGGTCCCGTTGAACTTGAACGGAGCCTTGTCGCAGTAGTCAAGCGACACCGGCGAACCGAGGGCAAGGCCGATGTCGAGGCAGTCGTTGGCGGTGAAGATCAGCGGCGCCGATATCGGCACCTGACCGGTAGCAACCACTTCACCATTGACCTTCATAGTGATGTTGAGCGGTCCGCCGGGCCTGGGCACTGCGTATGCCGTCTCGACCTCGATCTTCACCTTTCCCGCGGGGAGCTTCTGCTTGGCGCGGATCTTCGTGCGCTGGATGATGAAGAGGTTGTACTCGTAGCAGAGAATGCCGTCCTCCACGAAGCAGGTGAGGCCGCCAGAGTTTGCCCCCAACTTGTAAAGCACGCCGTTGGCGTTGGCCGGGATCTCGGCGTCAATGACAACGATGTTGGGTTTGTTGCCCAAGGCTGGCGCGCAGAATTCCGGCATGCGGACCGTATCGCCGGAGAAGGTCCACTCGGCGTACGGAGGGGCAATGCGCATCTCGGGGTGCAGTAAGGGAACCCAAAGGCCACCGCCGATGGGAAGCACCTTGTTCTTGGTTGCCTCAATGAGAAAGATCTCCTTCAATTGGGCCAGCTTTTCCGGCATTTTTGCGGCGAGGTCGTTCGCCTGGGTCCAGTCGTCCTGCACGTTGTAGAGCTCCCAGACGTCCTTGTCCGGCGTCCACTCCTGAATGCCCGGGGGCAGCCCCGGTACCCACGGGATACGCGGGCCAAAGGCGGAGGCCATCCAGCCGTCGTGATAGATTGAGCGGCTGCCCATGATCTCGAAGTACTGGGTGAGCAACTCGCCCTTGGCTTTTGGGTCGTCGAAGGTGTAGGCGAAACTCACACCGTCGATGGGGTCCTGCGGAATGCCGTTGACCTCGAGCGGTGGTGTGATGCCAGCAACTTCGTAGATGGTGGGGACGAGATCGTTGCAGTGATGGAACTGTGAGCGCGGTGTGGCATCGGGTTTGATCTTCGCAGGCCAGCGAACAGCCATCGGGTTACGCGTTCCGCCGAAGTGCGAAGCTAGAAGCTTAGTTCCTTTGTAGGGCGTGCTGCCTGCCCACGCCCATCCCGCATGGTACTGGTTATCAGCCTTCGGAGTGCCGAGTGCATCGAGCCCGCCCACGTCATCGAGCGCCCTGATGTGCTGTTCGACGGTAGTGGGAATGCCGTTTTGCGCCAGCAGTTCGCTGACGGTGCCGTTCTGTCCCTCGGCCGAGGAACCGTTGTCGCCCCAGACGTAGAAGATCAGAGTGTTTTCGCCATATCCGAGCTTGTCGATCTCGTCGATGATCCGGCCAGCTTGAGCGTCCACGTGCTCGGCAAAGCCGGCAGCCACTTCCATCAAGCGGCGCTGGAAAGGCTTCTCGTCCTCGGGGATGCTGTCCCACGACGGCATGGTTTCGTGCCGTGGCGTGAGCTGCGCATTGGCGGGAATCCAGCCCTTTTGCTTGGCGCGCTTGAAGACGCGCTCGCGGTAGGCGTCCCAGCCGTCATCGAACTTTCCCTTATATTTGTCAGCCCACTCTTTCATGATGTGGTGAGGGCCATGAATCGCGCCGCTCGCCCAATACATGTAGAACGGCTTATCCGGTTGGAAGGCCTTGTGCTTGTGCAGCCAGCCGATGGCGTCGTCCGCAAGGTCTTCGCTGAGGTGGTAGCCCTGCTCGGGGCTCTTGGGCGGGAGGACGGATGTAGTGTTCCGCATCAGGTTGGGCTCATACTGCGAGGCCTCGCCTGCCAGGAAGCCGTAGAAATATTCGAACCCCATCTCAGTGGGCCAGTTCTCAAAGGGGCCAGCGGCGGTCGTTTCCTCGGCCGGTGTGTTGTGCCACTTTCCCCAGGCGCCCGTGCTGTAGCCATAGTCCTTCAACACGTCGGCGGCGAGAGCGCTGCTCTTAGGGATGTGTCCTGAGTATCCGTCCCAGTCGTTCGCGAGTTCCGCGATCTGCCCGCTGCCGACACGGTGATGATTCCGGCCGGTTAGCATCGAGGCCCGCGTGGGCGAGCACATGGCGGTGGTGTGGAAGCGGTTGTACGCGATCCCTTCGCTGACGATGCGGTCCATGGTCGGGGTGTGGACTTCCCCGCCGAAGGTGGACGGCAGGCCGGGACCTGCGTCGTCGATCAGCACGATGAGGATGTTCGGAGAATCGGCAGGAAGCCGGCGCGGCTCAACGCGCCGCTTGTAGACCGACTCCTGCATCGTGCGTCCCGCGATGCTCGCTGACGGTGTAGGTGGGAAAGGCAGGGAGTCCTGCTTGATTGTCTTGTTGTTCTCGCTCATCGTCTCTTCCTCTCTGATTTTTTTTGCGAGGTTACCTAGTCGGCTGAAAACCGGTCTGGTGAGACCCGGGAAAGTTGGCCTTTTGACTAGACAAGCCCATGTGACTTCACAGGCTATAGGCATCGTGCCGCCCCGATAACTGTTAGAACTGTCAGTCCGCACGGAAATCGTCTACGCCTCGGGGAAAGCTCCCGAGAGACGGCAAACAAGAAGTAACTGTCGAAATCACGATTACACGTTTTGACTGCGGGACAATGAGCGCTATGGCCATTTTCGCCAATTGACATCTTGGCACACGCGAGTAGACTCGCAATCCGAGGGACGTGATACCTGAACACGGTATCAACCCGATGTTCGTCCCGACCTACGCCAGTCGCTACTTGGATCGGGGATCGCAGAGAATCACGAAGCGGAGAGGGCATTGCCGACCGGAGATCTTAAATGGTCTCAAAATGTGAGGGAAAGCGAATGCAAGGACCCGAATTAACAGGGTGATCGAGAAGCTCGCATTCGCAGGCGAGCAGCGGCATCTAATGAAACGGGACTATCATCGAACTAAAGTAGCGGGGCGGCGCCGGAGGAGTTGAGATGACAAAATCCAGCCTGTTGAGAGTTCTTTGTGTTCTGGTTACATCGGTCGTCCTGATCTGCACACCCGAATCGTCTTTCGCGGCGGGTGGCCACGGCGGCGGTGGTGGAGGATTCCACGGCGGGGGCGGAGGATTCCATGGCAGCGGAGGATTCCACGGAGGAGGAGGCTTCCACGGCGGCGGCTTCGGGGGGTATCGCGGTGGCTGGGGTGGAGCTGGCTGGCGCGGCGGTTATGGCTGGCGCGGCGGCTGGGGTGGGTACGGCGGGCGCGGCTGGGGTTACCCAGGCTGGGGACGCGGCTGGGGTTGGGGTTATCCCGGTTGGGGATGGGGAGTTGGCGTCGGCTTTGGTTGGGGCTGGGGTTCCTATTGGGGAAGTTACCCGTATGCGTATGGCTATCCCTACTACTACCCCTATTATTGGTCCTATCCGTACTATGGGCCGGACGCGTCTGCGCCGCCGGACACGGATCGGTATAGCGGTGGCAACCGAGATCCGCGTAACAATTCGCAGCAGCAAGATTCGGAGTATCCCGCGCCAGACAGATCGACTGGCATAAACGACCAGATGCCGACGACGGCGTTCGTCAAACACAAAACGGCGGATGACACCGGCTCTGCAAATTACTGGTTGACGAACTACCAGCAACATACGGTTCCGCGGCAACAGGTGCGAAACGTAATACAAGCTTTGCTTGCCATGCCACCCGAGGCTCGGCGGCGGCAGATCGAATCTGGCCGATACCGAAATTTTTCCCCAGAGGAACAGGAACTCCTGAATCAGGTAGCGCATGTGTCGCCGCGTGAACCACAAAAGAATGTCGAAGGAACGAAGCCAGTACTGTTGCGGCTTACCTCGCAATAGGTTCAGTGATTCAAAGGCGAGCGGAATCGTCTCGACATTTCATGCCGCGCCGTTCGTTGCCGGATTGACCGAAATCCGCGACGTATTGCGTATCAAGATTTCCTGAAGGTAGTTTTCCAAGGGCATAATTTTTTATCGCTCTCGCTCCCGTTCCGAGATTGAATTGACACAACGCAATGGCGCTTGTCTGGAACGAGGAACGGATGGCCACCCGATGTGGGGACAATCGCTTGAAGTCTGCTTAGTGCAACCCGGCTACGGGGAAAGTTCGAAAACCACACCGCAGCCGAAAGGACAAGCCTTTGCGCTTCCGCCCACCGGAGTGGTCCCATAGAGATGACCTTTGGCATCCCGCAGCAAACTGGCTTCGGGATTTTCCCCATCGCCGACGCCGCGGCCATTGAAGTGGTAGAGAACGGTCTCTTGCCAACCACCGCCCGATTTCGGCGTCAATTTGAAAATGGTGCCGCAGCCGATGAAACAATAGCGCCAGCCCCCGCTATACGTGGTGCCGTAGAGGTTCCCTGATTTGTCGAAGATCACTCCCGCTTCCGGACTCGTCCCGTCCGGGTGTCCCTTAAACGCGTAGATTACAGTTTCGGTCCATACCGTCGAGCCCCGCCGGAGCTCGAATACCACGCCCGCGCCGCTGCCTCCGGCGATGGTCGTTCCATAAAGGTTTCCGTCGTGGATGGTCAAGCCGGCGAACGGCCTTGATCCATCCGAACCACCAGTGAACGAGTAAAGGATGCTCTCCGTCCAGCTGCTCCCACTATGCTTGAGCTCAAAAATTGTGCCATCGCCAGGGTTGTTGCCTCCAGCCTCTGTCGTACCGTATAGATTCCCGGCGTTATCCATGGCCACGCCAGCCTCGGGTGTTGCTCCGTCTCCAGAATTGTCGATGAAACTGTAAAGAACTTTTTCTGTCCAACTCCCGTCAGAGTTCGGTACGAGCTCAAAGACGGCGCCGTTGCCATAAGTTCCGCCGTTGGTTGTGGTCCCGAAAAGATCGCCGTGGGCATCGAAAATCAAACCGCCTGACGGGTATTCTCCGTCGGTTTGGGTAAAACTATAAAGCACGGTCTCCGTTCCACCGCTATCGACCTTGAACACAACTCCGCAGCCGCAGGAACTGCTACCGCCCTGCGACGTGGTGCCGTAGAGGTTTCCGGCACTGTCTCTGATTAGACCGCTGGAAGGGTATTTCCCGTCGGAACCGCCGGAGAATTTATAGAGTATGGTCTCACGCCAATGGCCGGATGCGGGCGAAAGCTTAAACACAGTACCGTTGCCGTAGTATCCGTCGCTGATTCCGCCCCGCTCCGTTGTGCCATACAGATTGCCGGCGTCATCGGAAATCAAGTTCGACGTCGGAATAGATGCATCGGGCGTGCCGCGGAATGAATACAGCACTTTCTCGGTAGTGGCAGCTTTCGCGCCGCACACCCACATCAAAGCCACCGCCATGGTGATGATCGCGCTGAATACGGTGCGCCACAATTTGTAACCCTCGAACTGTAGCTGAGTGAGCTTTATTGCCATATCACACTCCGTTTGCGGGGGGTTGCCGCTGCTCCTAGAGCCAGCATACCCAGGCTCGCGGGTTGGGGAACTTCCGGGCGCGTACCCTGCTCGGCAGTCGGTTCGATCTGCTCCTCGTCTGGACCCTCCGCGTCCGGGCCCCTGCTCTTCCCCGTAACGATGGCTTTGTTCGGCACGGTTTCATAGGCGTAGCCGGTCAAGGTTGCCGAAATGGGCCACTTGACAGTTACGGTGAGACGCGCCCATCCATAGTGGACTTGGCCCTTGATCAGGAATTTCAGCCCGACATACCGATTCTTAACCGTCCGGTTGCTCTTTGTCCCTTGCCACAGACCATAGTAAACGCTCAACTGGCTGTTGATTCCCCTGACTGCGGCCATCGAAAAGCCACCTTCGCGAAACTTAGGGCCTACAAGAACTCCTGGCTTAAGTGCCGAAGCGTAACTGCTATGTCCCCAGATCTGATTGCGCGTCCCAACGGGATAAACGCGCAACTGCGCAGCCGATGTTCTGAAGAAGGTGCCGGCGTGAGCCGCTCCTGTCCCCGAGTGATGAGTAGTCGAAAAACGGAAGTCATGGATGCCGTCGTGGTTGAGATCAAGATAAACGTTGCCAATGATCTGCACGTTGGCATGCGTATACACGATTTTGGCTTCGGCTGCCGGAGTTAGCGCCAGCAAGGAAACGCCCGCTGCACTGGCTGCAGCCGCATAACCTAGCAGGCCCTTCTCTAATTTTGGGTTGAGGTTGATTGCAATTTTCTGCGAAATGCGAACTTGGTGGGGTAGCTTGGGTGGCGTCATGGTTGTTCCTTTCGCCTTCGGTGGACATCGGGTGGGAGCAAGCCGGAATTCCAAGCACAGTAATCCAAAAGGATTCGGCGAGCAAGCGGAAAAGCAAGTACCCGCTGCTGCGCATTTATCGCAAATGATTGCACTCAGACCGATCGGAGAGGCCATTCTAAACAGCACTTTTCGAGCGTAAGTCACCGCCGCGCCATAATCGTCTTGGTAGCCGCAGTGGCCGTTCCGAGTTACAATTTAGTCAAGTTCGGCCAAAAAATTCTGATCATCAACTGAGCGCTGCTGGTAGCCTCAGCCTGTGGAATCTTTATGCGAAAACTTCTTCCCACTCTTTTATTTGTTTCCGTCGTTTGTTTGCCGGTAGCACTTGGCGCCGATCAGGAGGTTGTCGAAGAGATTATTGCGCGCGTCAACAACCAGATCATCACTCACAGTGAGTTCCTGCACAGCAAAGACGAACTCAGAAAAGAAGCGCAGCAGCAGGATCCCGTGAACGCGGACAAGCTCGTTGCTGAACGTGACAAAGACGTGCTGCGCGACCTGATCGATCAGGAACTCCTGTTGGGCAAGGGCAAAGATCTGGGCATTACGGCCGATACGGAAGTCATCAAGAAGCTCGACGAAATGCGCAAGGATATGAAGCTTGACAGCATGGAAGAGCTGGAAAAAGCCGCGCAATCCCAGGGCGTCTCGTTCGAGGATTTCAAGCAGAACATGCGCAACCAGATTATTACCCAGCAAGTCATCGGCAAAGAAGTCGGCTCAAAGCTGGTGATCAATAAAGAAGATGAGAAGAAATTTTACGAAGAGCATAAAGCCGAATTGGAGCAGCCCGAGTCGGTGCGGTTGAGCGAGATTCTGGTTTCAACCGAAGCCAAGCCGAATGATTCCACGGACCAAGCCAAACGTAATGAAGCGGCTGAGGCCAAGGCTAATGACCTGCTTGCCCAGATTCGCAAAGGCGCCAAATTCGAAGACGTGGCCAAGAAAAGTTCGGATGGCCCCACTGCCGCGCAGGGCGGCGATCTCGGCGACTTCAAGCGCGGCACGCTGGCCAAGGAAATCGAAGAAAAAACCTTCGCCATGAAACCGGATGATATTTCAGACGTGATCCATACCAAACAAGGCTTCATCATTCTGAAGGTCACTGCGCATCGCAGCGCGGGCATTCCGTCGCTGAGCGAAATCGAACCGCGCATCCAGGACGCCTTATATATGAAACAATTGCAGCCAGCGCTGCGTGCATATCTCACCAAGCTGCGCGAGGATGCATACATCAAAATTTATGCCGGCTATGTAGATACCGGTGCGAGTCCGAACCAGACGGAACCTGTCGAAACGGCGACCAAAGAACCTAACGCCAAGGAACTCAAAAAGAAGAAAAAATTGGGCCTGTTTTAGGTTAAGCTTGGCCTGAAACCTGAGGAACGCATTCCCGTCAGATCTGCCTCGCGGACAACCGTTGTGCGTCTCTGATGCCAGGCCAACACTAATGAAGGAATTCTTTTTATCCGAATGCTGCCACCACGAAAACAAGGTCATCACTTCGACTTTCGTGGTCGTATCCAAGCAAGTTAAGCCGAAGAAGACCGGAGAGCCTTATCTCGCGCTCATTCTCGGCGATCGCACCGGCCAGCTTGACGCCAAAATGTGGGACAACGTCGAGGACGCAATCGACGCCTTCGAGCAAGACGATTTCCTCAAAGTCAAAGGCCTGCTCAACAAATATAAGAACCGTTTCCAGATCACCATCCACAAACTTCGCCGCCTGGGTGATGCGGAAATCGATTTCTCCGACTATTTGCCGAAGACAACCAAGGACATCGGCGAGTTATGGCAAACCCTGGCCGGTTTCGTCGCTACATTTCGCAATCCTCACCTCAAAGCGCTGGTGGAAGCCTTCATGGCCGATCCGGAAATCGCGGAGGCCTACCGCAACGCCCCCGCGGCCAAAACTTTGCATCACGCTTATATTGGCGGATTGCTCGATCATGTGGTCTCGCTGTTCCGTTCCTGCGATCTTATGTGCCGGAATTATCCGCAAGTTAATCGTGATCTCCTTCTCACTGGCGCGTTCCTGCACGACATCGGCAAGATTCACGAGCTCACCTACAACCGCTCTTTTTCCTACACCACGCGCGGACAGCTGCTGGGGCACATGATTATCGAGTTGGAAATGTTGCAGGCGAAACTCGCGAAGTTGCCCGGCTTTCCCGCGGAGCTCAAGATTCTGGTTGAGCACCTTATTATCAGCCATCACGGCGAATATGAATTTGGCTCGCCGAAGCTGCCTATGTTTCCCGAAGCGCTGATGCTGCATTATCTCGACAACCTCGACTCCAAGATGGAAAGCATGCGCGCGCACTTCGAACGTGAAGCTGCGTCCGAGGGACCGTGGACTGGCTATAACTCATCGTTGAGCCGTCCGCTGCTGAACTCAGCAAAATTTCTGGAGAAGAAAGCTGTGGCCGCGGCTGCAAGTTCTGACGCGGGCGCGTCATCATCGGAATCGAAGGCCTTGAAGGTGGACAGCGCGGCAGAACCAGTAGAATCCTCGGTCGGCGAAACTACCCCCGACGAAGCACCGATGGCCGCGCACCCGGACAAATTTTGAAACTGCCCTGGATTCTCTTTATTATTCAGCTTTCACGATTGTGCTCGCAAATTTTTGTCCAGCCGTAACCGGCTCCACTAAACTTCTTGCGTTATAATTCACCGCCAATGGAGGAACTATGAGAGCCCACGCAACGGTAATTACCCTCGCACTTTTTCTTTCGCTGGTCCTTTCCGCATGCAGCAAGAAGACAGACCAAACGGCCAATAACGGCGCAGCCAATCCAGCGCAGTCGACATCGGCCGCAGCCGCGGCACAACCAGCCCAGACTCAGCCTGCACCGGCCCAGCCCGCGCCAGCTGCGCCCGCGCCTCCTCCGCCGATTGTCGTTCCCGCAGGCACAGCCGTCACCGTGCGTCTCGCACAGTCGGTCGGATCCAAAATCAGTCAGCCCGGACAAAGCTTCTCCGGGACCGTCGCTGAGTCCGTGGCAGTAGGAGGCAGGACCGCGATTCCCGCCGGCGCCAAAGTCAATGGGACGGTTGTCGACGCCAAGCCCCTCGGCCGTTTCGCCGGAGGCGCGAGCCTGTCCCTGCGGCTGAACTCAGTCGATATCAATGGCACCGGCGTACCGATCCAGACTTCTTCCGTGACCCAAACCGAGAAAGGCAAAGGCAAGCGCACTGCCGTGCTTGCTGGTGGCGGAGCCGCCGTCGGCGCACTGATTGGCGGATTGGCTGGCGGAGGCAAAGGCGCTGGCATTGGCGCGCTCGCCGGCGGCGGTGCGGGTACGGGTGGCGCGGCGTTCACTGGCAACAAAGACATCGTTCTTCCAGCCGAGTCTGCACTCACGTTCACGCTATCGCAACCGCTGCAAATTCAGCAGCAATGATTTTCAGAGCCTCGTCTGGAGAGCAGACTCTGATCGCTGCTGTTCGCGGACTATTGAGAGAACGTTCCCGATCATCATGCTCGACCTGACTCGCTTCAAGGTTCTGACCTTCGACTGCTACGGCACCATGATCGATTGGGAAAACGGCATCTTCGCCGCACTGCGGCCAATCCTTGACGCGCACGGCAAGATGCTGTCAGATTCCGCACTCCTGGCCTTGTACGCCGAACTCGAACTGGCAGCCGAGCAGGGAGAATATCTGCGTTATCGCGATGTCTTGCAGTCGGTCGTACGCGGCCTCGGCGACCGCCTCGGCTTCTCTCCTACCGGCGCAGAAGTTTGTTCACTGCCGGAATCGGTCGCCACCTGGCAGCCATTTCCTGATACTGTGGAAGCCCTGCGCAAATTAAAGAAACGTTATCAGCTCGCCGTGATGTCGAATATAGATGACGACCTTTTTGCCGCCACAGCGTCTAAGCTCGAAGTCCCATTCAGCAACGTGATCACCGCCCAGCAAGCTGGCTGCTACAAACCGTGCATGAATATATTCAAACTGGCTGAACAACGCATCGGCGTGAATCACGACCAATGGCTGCACGTCGGCCAAAGCATCTATCACGACGTGATTCCGGCGCAGTCGCTAGGCCTTGCGACAGTTTGGGTAAACCGCCGCTCGCCTCGTCCTGGCGCAGGCGCCGCCAAAGCCGCCACGGCCACGCCTGACCTTGAAGTTCCTGACTTGCAGACCTTGGCAAAGCTGGCTAGAGTGTGACCGATAAATTCGAGGAGATCAGAATGCGTTTTCTTATCGCGAATTTTATTTTGATGTGCACGCTGTTTTCGCCCGCTCTGGCGCAGCAGACAGATTCGTCCAATCAGGCCAATCAGAAAAAAACCCCAGCGACGAAAAACGAAAGGAAACCTGACAACGCCGCCAAGCCAGCCGAAACTCCCGCGCCGGAAGAGCATAAACCAGACGCTGCCAAAGACGCCTCCACCGACAAAGAAGAACACTACGACGTAACCGAAGTGCCTCCCGTGGTCACTCATCACCAGATCACGGTCGATGGCAAGCTGCTGAAATATACGGCAACCGCCGGACGCCTCCCCATCAAGCGCGAAGACGGCAAAATCGAAGCCGAAATGTTTTTCGTCGCCTACGCCCTGGAGGGTCAGCAAGCCAACCAGCGCCCGCTGACGTTTGCCTTCAACGGCGGGCCAGGCTCGGCATCGATATGGCTGCACATGGGCGCGCTAGGCCCCAAACGGGTCGTGCTGCAACCCGACGGCTTCATGCCCGCGGCGCCTTACCGCATTGCGGATAATCCCTACACTCTGCTCGACAAAAGTGATCTGGTGCTGGTCGATGCCATCGGCACCGGTTTCAGCCGCGCCGCCGACGCCGAGTTGATGAAAAAATTCTGGGGCGTGAAGGGCGACATCGAAGCTTTCTCTGAATTCATCCGCCTTTATCTCACACGCAATGAGCGCTGGACCTCCCCGCTTTTCCTGCTGGGCGAAAGTTACGGAACCACCCGCGCCGCCGGCATTTCCGGCTATCTCGCCGACCGCGGCATCGCCTTCAACGGGATTACCTTGGTTTCCACAGTCCTAAGTTTCGAAACCATCGCCGACAACAAAACCAACGACCTGCCTTTCGTTCTGCTCATCCCGTCGTTCACTACGATCGCAGGTTTCCACCACAAGCTGCCGCAGGATTTGAGCTCAGACATGAACAAGGCGCGGGAAGAATCGGAGCAGTGGGCAGCCCACGAATATGCGTCAGCACTGGCCGAAGGAGACGCCCTTACGCAGGATGAGCGGCAAAAAGTTATCGCGCAAATGGCGCGCTATACGGGATTGACGCCCCAACTTATCGACGAAGCAAATCTACGCGTCAACGTGCAGGAATTCACGCACAACCTTCTGCTTGACCAGAAACTGCGCGTTGGCCGCCTGGATGGCCGCTTCACCGGCCCCGATCCCGAGGGTCTGCTCGACACTCCGTTCTACGATCCAACCCAGTCGGCGATTCTTCCGCCCTATACATCGGTCTTCAATAATTATGTGCGCAGCGAATTGGGCTACCAAACCGATATGCCGTACCGCGTATTTGCGCGAAACGCGGGCGTCGAACACTGGGATTGGGGATCCGGCATTCAGGGCTTTCCCGACACGGCCAGCACATTGCGTGAGGCGATAGTAAAGAATCCGTACTTAAAGGTGCTGGTGATGGAAGGCTACTACGACCTGGCGACTCCGTATTACGCCGCCAACTACACCATGGATCATTTAGATCTGGGCGGAAAGTACCGGCAAAACATTTCCTTCGCCACCTACGACGCAGGACACATGGTGTACCTGCCCACAGACTCGTTGAAGAAGATGAAGAACGATCAGGTGAATTTCATGGCGAAGGCTGGAGCAGGACAATAGATTCCCGGCTCCATTTTGTCGCTATTGCAGTTTCGCGTATTCCGCCTTGGCTTCTTTAAGGATGGGGATGTCGGGGTCGGCGTCTTTCCAGATAGCGAAGAAATCCTGGTAGGCGGAGCGGGCGGCGGAGGTGTTTCCCTCGAGGACGCGAGCGCGCGCCAGGCCGAGATGGGTGAGAGCGGAAATCGTGGCATTGCCCATCATTGTTCGGTGATCGAGCATCTTCTGGAATTCTCGAGCGGCCTCGGGGCCATTTCGGGTCCCCAGATAGGCCACGCCTCGGACATAAACGGGGATCATGATCCCCGGCCCACCTAATTCGTAAGGACGAGCCACGTTCAGGAACTCAATCGCCTTGGAGGGATTGCCCCGGTGCAGTTCGATGTTGGCGCGAACGATTGGAAGGCCATAGCCATGGAGCAAAGTGTCCAGCGGGAAATTGTGGTTCAAGTCGTCTGCGAGTCTTTGCGCCTGGGTGGAGTCGCCAGCCAGCGCCAGTGCCTCTGCCGCAATCACCTTCACGAAGACTCCCGACGATAAAGTCAGAGCCGCGATAGCCGCCTGCTGCGCCCGCGCGCCGTTACCGACCAAGCCTTCGCGTACGGCGCCACGCGCCTGATAGAAAGCAGCCGTTTCTTTCGCGTCACTACGCTTCGCGGAGTCGATTGCCTGGCGGGTAGACTCTCGAGCCTTTTGAAATCGGCCGTGGTAGGCTTCGGTGTCTGCCTCTTGCATGAGCGCGGGGTCTTCTGCACCCGGCTTGCCCATGGCCCAAGCGACCTGCTGCTGCATTCCGCCCATGTCATTCTGCAGGAAGTTCAACTTGTACAGGACATCGTGCAGACCGGGATATTCCGACTTGCGCGCTAGTGCCCGATCTACAGTTACCTTGGCCTCGTCCAGTCGATTGAGGGCGACGTAGTTCTGTGCCAGGTTGGCAGCAGTGACGCCGTTATCGGGATTGAGAGCTAAAGATTGCTGGAACCCACTAGTGGCTTTTTCCAACTGGCCAAGAGAGACATAGGCCGCCGCCAAATCGTCGTGGGCCTCTTCGTCGCGAGGATATTCCCGGATCCAAAGCTCGTATTGCTGAACCGCTTTTTCCAGTTCTCCAGTGACGGTCGTGTAATAAGTAGCGGAGATATAGAATTTCTCTCGTTCGCTGACTCGCTCCCGCAGTTCATACGCTTTCCTTAGACTTTCGGCAGCGAGATTAGTCTCGAAGTTATAAAAAATCCCCAAGTCTACATAAGCCAGGGCGAAGTTGGGATCCAGTTCCACGGCGTGCTTTAGCAACGGAATGGCTTCGGCCTCGCCCTTCTCGCTCTGCACTCGCCGGGCTTCGGTGTAAGCCTTGAGAGCTTCAAGTGATGAGGTGGTGGCTTCCTCCAGAGGTTTGTCGAACTTGTTGATGGTGGACAGCGACTCGCCGAGGCTAGCCCGGAGTGCAGTGACGGCTTTGCCCAGTGCCTGCAAGACTTTCTCGCGGCTGTCGGCTTCCTCCTCGGCACTCCCCACCGAGTCACCGGTCTGACAGTTCTCCGCCTTCAAATCAATCGCATACTGGCTGCCCAGGGTGGCAATAGAGCCCGCCAGAAAGGCTTTGCTTTGGGTCCGCTGGCAAATTTCCCGTGCGACCTCGCGGGTCACCGGCTGACGTGGTGAACGACCCATCAAACTGGTGGTGGCGTTTACTTTTTCGTCGGAAAGGATGTTCAGAAAGGGCGACTGTTCGAGGTCGGTTGCCAGTGCCTGCTTGAGAGTGCCATCGAACATCTGATCGCCGGTGGTGTTGGCAAAATCTGCGAGAACGATATTGTCCTTCTCGGTGAGGCGATGTGCGGTCTGGCGTGAGCGGAGGAAGAACGCTCCCGCGATCGCAACCGCGACAAATATCGCGGCAGCGGGAACTAGAACCTTCCAGAGTCTCCTGCCCGCGATTGAACCCTCGGCGACCTTGATGGTGCTGGCTGACGGAGACGGCGCAAGCGCAGGCGAGGAACCGGAGGCTCGTGGCGGCAGTTGGGCACCCTGAGCCCCGTTTTCCTGTGCGACCGCGGCCGTTCCGGAAGTCGCCGCGATGGCTCGTCCCGTCTCTCTATCTCGCTTCAGGCGCAGCAATTCCGAACGCATTTCGGAGGCGTGCTGATAACGGAGTTCTCGATCTTTCTCCAACGCACGGTTGATGATGTCTTCGAGCTTGGGCGGCAGGTCAGGGTTCAGCCGCAAGGCAGGCAACGGAGCACGATTCATGATCCCGTCGAGGATCACCCCCGTGCTCCCGCCACGAAAAGGCAATGCCCCTGTCGCCATCTCGTATAAGACAACTCCGAACGAAAACAAATCCGTACGTGCATCCAGTTCCTTGGCGCGGACTTGTTCCGGAGACATGTAAGCGACGGTGCCAAGCGCCGAACCCGGACTGGTCAGATGCTCCTCTGAATCGACAGTCGGAGAGCTCATGGCAATCCTCTCCGTCTTGAGAGTGACCTTCGCCAATCCAAAATCCAGAATCTTGGCGTGTCCGCGCTCGGTCACGAATAGGTTTGCAGGCTTGATGTCACGGTGAACGATTCCTTTGGAATGCGCAGCGTCGATAGCGTCCGCGATCTCGATAGCCAGCGACAGAATCAACTCAGTTTCCATCGCTCGGCCTGCAATGCGGTGCTTCAGCGTCGCGCCGTCCAGAAACTCCATGGCGATAAACGCTTCGCCGTGCTGGTCGTCAATTTCGTAAATCGTGCAGATGTTGGGATGGTTCAAGGCCGACGCAGCCTTGGCTTCGCGCTGAAAGCGGCTGAGAGCTTGCGGGTCTTTGGCTACATCGTCGGGCAGGAACTTCAGCGCCACGAACCTGCCGAGCTTCACATCCTCAGCTTTGTAGACGACGCCCATCCCCCCACCGCCCAGCTTCTCGACGATGCGGTAGTGCGAGATGGTTTGACCGAGCATACTGGCGCGAATCTTACGTCTGTAAAACGGGCAAGTCAATGAAGGCGTGGAGTTGGCGTTGGTCTAAGAAAATTGAACGGTTTAGACTATTTAGGTTTGAAACTGGGAGATGACATGACAACCGCTACCACTCGCGCAAACCCGCTCTCTTACCTTACTGAACAACTGAACGACCTCAAAGCTAAAGGCACACACTTCCGTCTCCGCGTGCTGGAAGACGAACAAGCTCCCGTCTGCACTTTCGACGGCAAGAAGGTCATCAACCTTGCCTCCAACAATTATCTCGGCCTGACCACGCATCCCAAGCTCCGCGAGGCCGCGCTCGAAGCCACGCGCAAGTACGGAGTCGGATCGGGCGCGGTGCGCACTATTGCCGGCACCATGAAAATTCACATGGAGCTAGAGGAAAAAATCGCCCGCTTCAAGAACGTCGAAGCCTGCGTAGTATTTCAATCCGGCTTCGCTGCCAATGCGGGAACAGTTTCCGCCGTACTGGGCAAAGACGATTTCATAATCTCCGATCAGCTAAATCATGCGTCCATCATCGATGGCGCTCGTTTGTCACGCGCCAAAATTTTAGTGTTCGAACATAAAGACATCAGCCAAGCCGAAGAAAGATTGGCCAGCATAAAAGATCAACCCGGGAAAAAGTTGCTGATCACCGACGGCGTCTTTTCCATGGACGGAGACATCGGCCCGCTGCCCGCGCTCTGCGACCTCGCCGACAAATACGACGCCATCATGATGGTCGACGATGCCCACGCCTCAGGCGTTCTAGGCAAGAATGGTCGTGGCACGATAGATCATTTCAAAATGCACGGCCGCGTAGACATCCAGGTAGGCACGCTCTCAAAAGCCATCGGCGCACTCGGCGGATACATCTGCGGCACCCGCGACTTAATCGATTTTCTATACCACCGCGCCCGCCCATTCCTGTTCTCCACATCGCATCCTCCAAGCGTCGCAGCCACGTGCATAGCCGCCTTCGACGTCTTAGAAAGCGAACCCGAGCGCATAGAAAACTTGTGGGAGAACACTCGCTTCTGGAAAAAAGAACTCGGCCTCCTGGGCTTCAACATAGGAGGCAAAACCACTCCAGCCAGCGAAACCCCAATCACGCCAATCATAATCGGCGACGGCAAACTAACCATGGACTTCTCCCGCGAACTATTCAAAGAAGGAGTAATGGGCACAGGCATAGCCTTCCCCACAGTCCCCGAAGGCAAAGCAAGAATCCGCACCATAGTCACAGCCACGCATACGAAAGATGAATTGCAGCAAGCATTAGAAGTCCTGAAGCAAGTAGGAAAAAGAATGGCAATTCTGGGAAGTTGAAGGGGACAGCAGCTCTGGCATAACAGCGCGCGAATTATCGGCCGAGATGGCGATACAACGTCTGGATAGGCCAGCTTCGATTGATAACGCTACACTTAGCTCTGGAGAATGTTCCACGTGGAACACTTCTGCGATCGCAAGCTTACTCCGATCGGTACACAATCTTTCCGCTGACAATTGTCGCTACAACTTTTCCTGTCAGTTGCCAGCCGTCGAAGGGAGTGTTGTGTGATTTCGAGCGCGAGGTGGCGGCGTGAAAGGTCCAGCGTTTCTTGGGGTCGAAAATAGTTACGTCGGCGTGGCTGCCACGGGCGAGTGTGCCTCGTCCTCTCAAATCAATCACCCGCGCGGGACCGGCGGTGAAGAGTTCGACGATTCTGGTCAGAGGAATTTTGTGGTCGCGATGCAAGCGCGTGATGGCCAGCGCAAGTGCGGTTTCAAGTCCGGTGATTCCAAACATTGCGCGCTCGAACTCGATGATCTTCTCATGCGGCGCATGTGGAGCGTGGTCGGTCGCGATGGCATCGATTGTTCCGTCAGCCAGACCAACCAGAATGGCTTCACGATCGGCGGGCGAACGCAATGGCGGATTCATTTTGAAGTTGGTGTTGTAGTCACCGACGTCGGCGTCGATAAGAGTGAAGTGATGAGGAGTCACTTCGCAGGTCACGCGCGCTTTGCCGCGCTTGCCTCGGCGTACGGCTTTGAGCGCATCGGCAGTTGAAATGTGGGCGACATGGATGCGCGCACCTGTGAATTGTTGCGCTAGCTGTACGTCTCGCTCGACGACCGATGACTCCGCTGCGGCCTTCATGCCGCGCAGGCCCAGGCGGAATGAAGTTGGTCCATCGTTCATCGAACAATTTTCCGTCATGCGGGTGTCTTCGGCGTGTTGAATGATGGGGAGGTTGAGTCCCGAGGCCGCGCGCAGCGTCTCGCGCATGATGGCGTCACTAAGAATGGGACGGCCATCATCGCTTACTGCCACTGCGCCCGCGCGTTGTAAGGCTCCGAAGTCGGTGATCACTGCGCCTTTGCTGGCGTGCGTCGCGGCGGCGATGGGAAACACGTTGACCACTGCGCCGCGCTCGGGTTGCTGAATCCAGGCGACCCATTCGGGCGAATCGACAACCGGAGAAGTGTTTGGCATGCAGCAGACGGAGGTGAATCCGCCAGCGGCGGCGGCCGCGGTTCCTGTGGCAATGCTTTCTTTGTAACTTTGTCCTGGCTCGCGCAGGTGGACGTGGAGATCGATGAAGCCCGGGGCGACGATGAAACCGCGCGCGTCGAAAGTTTTGTCGGCGCTGCTGTGGATTTTATTTGGCGGTGCGAGTTCGGCTACGCGACCGTCGCGTAGAAGCACGTCCATGGGCGCGTCCAGCTTGGCGGCGGGATCGATTACGCGGCCGCCTTTGATCAGTAGCGAGCCTGATTTTGTTTTATCGTGTGCCATGCTTACATCGTATTACGATATATTGCAAACTTACTTACCGCGTCTTACCTACTGCTTTAGCCAGGATTGCCATTCGCACTGGCACTCCATTGTGCACTTCTTCCACAATTACTGACTGCGGACAGTCCGCGACTTCCCATGTGAGTTCTAATCCACGAATAATTGGGCCGGGGTGCATCAGGATCGCATCTGGCTGCGCCATCTTTAAACGTGGGATGGTCATTTGGTAGCGCGCAATGTAGTCCTGCAAGCGAAGTTTGGTTCCGGCTAGTCGTTCCTTTTGTACGCGCAAAACCATAATTGCGTCGGCGCCGCGCACGGCTTCTTCGACGGTGCGGGAAATGTGCACTCCCGGCGCGAGACTGGCTGCGAGTTCGGGCAAAAATTCTGGCGGTCCGCACAGAGTGATCTGAGCCCCGAACTTGCTGAGCAGATGAATCTCGGAGCGAGCGACGCGGCTGTGGAAGATGTCGCCGACGATTGCCATGTGCAAACCTTTGAGCGTTTTTTTATGGCGCAAGATCGTGTAGGCGTCGAGTAAGGCCTGCGATGGGTGCTCGTGCATTCCATCTCCGGCATTGACGACTGGAATGTTGAGATGCGTTGCCATCAACAACGGCGCGCCAGCGTTGGGATGGCGGATCACCATGACGTCGGCGCCGACGGCTTGCAGGGTGTATCCCGTGTCCAGCAGAGACTCGCCTTTTTCGATGCTCGATCCGCTGGAGAGAACGAGTGTGGTCATGGCTCCGAGAGATTTGGCGGCGATTTCGAATGAGCTGCGGGTGCGAGTGGACGCTTCGTAAAACAAAAGCAGCACGCGCTTGCCGCGAAGTAGGGGTCGCGACTTCTGCGGGTTCATGCGACGAGCGAGATTCAGGACGCTTAGAATCTCTGGCGCTTCGAGATGTTCGATGCCTAACAGGGAACCGCGTGCGGCTTTGTTCATGCGTTTCTGCGAAAACGGTTTACAAGTTCGGGGACGTCGCATCCCCAGCGGCTAAAGCCGGTCTATCTTTTGGGCGACTTGCGGTATGCCTGAAGGCATGCCCTTATACGAATCTGCTCTCATATCTGTTCAGGTAGCTCCTTAATTTTGCTTTTCTACTAGCAGGACTTTTTCGGCGTTATCGATTTCGCGTAACTGGACTTCGATAATTTCCTGCTGCGTGGTTTGTACTTTGCGGCCGACGAAAGCTGCTTCGATGGGTAGTTCGCGATGACCGCGATCGATCAGCACGCAGAGCTGCACTTGTTTTGGACGTCCCTGCTTGAAGAGGGCGTCCATGGCGGCGCGGACGGTACGTCCGGTATAGAGGACGTCGTCCACCAGCACAATATTTTTTCCTGTGATGGGAAATTCGGCTTCGGTTTTCTGCACCACCGGGGACGATCCAACGGTCGAGAGATCGTCGCGATACAAAGTGATATCGAGCGTGCCGACGGGCACTTGAGTTTTCTCGATTCGGCCGATCATTTGCCCCAGGCGTTGCGCCAGGAATACTCCGCGGCGGCGGATGCCAACCAGGCCGAGATCGGTAGCGCCGTTATTTTTCTCGATGATTTCGTGCACAAGACGCACCAGTGTGCGCTCAATTTCCGACGCAGACATCAATTGCGATTTCTCTTTGAGATGGGCCAGGCGAGGTGAGGGTCGCGGAGACATGAACGCTGAATCATACGTGGCCGAGGCAGGCCGGGGCAAGTTCGGGCCCACAATTCTGGAGCGATGGGTAGGGTTGAAATTGTCCACGCAAGATTCCTCGCCCGCTTGAGAACGGCGGGCGTCGGAATGACAGTTTATCTATACGGTTTGCAAGAGTGACTTTACGATTGCCCGGAATTCTTCATCGGTTAGCAGGGCGCGCTTGGCAATGGAACGTTTTTTTACTTCGGCGAGTATGGGTGCACGCTGCTCGGGCGTTATCGCGATGCCGAGTTCTTTACACTTGAGATCGATGCTGTCGAGGCCGCTCTTTTTTCCCAGCACGATGTTGCGGTCCGCGTTTACCAACTCGGCAGAATACGGCTCGATGGCTTCGGGTAGATGGAATTGGGCGGCGACCGCGCCGCTCTCGCGGGTGAACAAATTTTTCCCGACCAGTGGCTTCCAAGCGTCCAGCGAGTAGCCGGAGAATTTGGATACTGCTTCTGACGTGGCGCGAGCTTTTCTCAAATCCAAAGCGACTGGCACATCGTACAGACAGCGCAACGCAAGCGCGATCTCACAGATGTCGGCGTTGCCGGCGCGTTCGCCCATGCCGTTGATGGTGCCTTGAATCCAGGTGGCTCCGCCGCGAACGGCGGCAACGGCGCAAGCTGTGGCCATGCCGAAGTCGTTGTGTCCGTGGAAATGCACTGGAACACTTGGTCCGACCCAGCCGCATACTTTGCGAACCAGAAATTCGGCTGCTTCAGGGCCGCAGGCTCCGATGGTATCTACCACTACGATTTCGGCGGCTCCGGCTTCGAGTGCGGCTAGATTAATTTTCTTCAGAAATTCGAGGTCGGTGCGGGTCCCGTCGACGGCGAAGAAAGCTACTGTGATTCCGTTTTGTTTGGCGAAGGACATGGCATCGGTTACGCGGCGCAGAACGTCTTCGCGAGTTAGGCCGTAGGCTTTCAGCTTGATGTCGCTGGTTGGGGCTTCGATTACCGTGGCTTTGAGGCCGAGGCGCACTAACTCTTCTACGTCAGCTTTGATGGCTCGAGAGAAGCCCCATAGCTCGGCTTTGAGGCTGGCCTTCTGCATTAGTTGAATGGCTTCGGCGTCTTCTGGAGAGACGCGGGGAAATCCGGCTTCGATGCGGGTTATGCCGAGATCGTCGAGTTGGCGGGCTATTTCTAGTTTTTGTTCTGGCGAGAGGACGACGCCGACGGTCTGTTCGCCGTCGCGCAGGGTGGTGTCGTAGAAATGGATTTTGGTTTGCGGGAAGGCGGAGCGGATTTCGGGGCGGGTGTTTAGTTGGCTGACCCAGATTTTTGAATTCGTCGTCATTTCGATCAACTCACCACAGAGTCACAGAGACACGGAGAAAACATTTCGTAATTTCGAAATCGCGGAATTTAGCAATTGAAAGGGCGCAAGTTGACGCTTTTTAAATTACTCAATTACAACATTACTCAATCTTTCATTTCGCTACTTCCTGCGTATTCAAGACTGGCGGCTTTTGCCCGTAGGCTTCTTCCCATGAGATCACCGGGTTTCGCAACACACCTATTTTTTCTATTTCGCATTCCATTACGTCTCCGGGCTTCAAGTACCAGGCTTTTGGGTCGCCGCTGAAAGCGGCTACTCCTGAGACTGTGCCTGTCGAGACTACGTCCCCGGGGCTGTATCCCATAGGCGAGTAGTGGGCAAGGATTTCGGGAATCTTTACTGACATTTTGCTGGAATGCGAACGCTGCCTGGATTCGCCGTTCACGCGCAGCTCCATGGCCAGATTGTGCGGGTCGGAAATTTCGTCGGCAGTTACGATCCAGGGGCCTAACGGGCAGAAGGTGTCGATTCCTTTGCAGAAGCTGAATACACCCGACTTCATTTCCTGGCGCTGGATGTCGCGGGCGGTGATGTCATTAAAGATGACATAGCCTCCGATGCGATCGACGGCTTCTTTGGTGGAGAAATGCTTGCCGCCTTGTTTCAGGACTACAGCTAGTTCCAGCTCATAGTCGAGTTCATGGGTCAGATGTTCAGGATAGATTACGGGCTCGTCGTGGCCGATTATGGCGTCGACGTTCTGAAAGAAAACTATCCACGGCATAACCGGATGGGAAAATCCGGCTTTGGTGGCTTCTTCATGGTGCTCGCGAAAGTTGCCGGCGGTGTGAAAGAACTTGCGCGGAATGATGGGGGCTTTCAGTTTGATTTCGGAGGCGGCGCAGAAAATGGTTTCGCCGCGCGGACTTGTGGCGCTTGGGTTGTGCAAGGCGTGATGAAAGGCTTTTTGCGCGGCTTCGAGGCTGGTGTCTCCGCCTTCGAATAGAGCCAGCATGTTGGGCGGGACCAAGGCGTCGGCGAGGCGATAAAATGCGCTTTCATTTTCCACTTCTGCGAGGTAGAGGGCGCAGGCGGAATTTAGATCGACGATTTGGCCGTCGTCGGTTACGGCGCCGATGCGTGAGCGCTTGGCTGCGTCTTCGAAGGTCACCAGTCGCATAGGGGAATGTTAGAAGTGTAAGGCTTGTTCAGACTAGCTGCAAAGTGGGCGTGAGTGGGTTTAGGGTGTTCACGCTAGATCCCCCCTCGGCTTCGCTCGGGGCAGGCTCTCGGCCAGCTGTAGAACGCGGGCCTTCGGGATGACCGCTTATTTTTTTCGGTTGAGTCTGGTAGTTCGCCGTGGTAGCGTTCCTAGGCTGAAGTTGGCCCCTGACGGGGCTGCACAAGAAAAAGGAGAGTTTTCCATGCTGTCCAAAGTACTACGCACATCTGCTCTGATTGTAGTTGCGTTTGTTGTGACTAGTAGCGCCATCTGGGCACAATCAGTTGATGTTGCCGCGGTCAATCCGGCGACGCACACGCTCACGATTAAGATCAAGGGCACGATTGGGCCCATTTTGTCGGGAAGCGATCCTCTCGGCTTCGATGGGAAGAGTGGGACGGTTACGTTGATGGCGAGTGAGTCGCTCTCGCCGACGAAACATACGGCTACTTCCGCTACCTACACTCTTCCTCCGGGTGCGATTACAGTTAAGGCGGGAAGCAACAAGTTCACGACCAAATCGCCGTCGAAGATGATCATCAATCTGACGAGTACGGCGGACATTATGACTCTGATCGTCGTAGATAAGAGCACCGGTTTAACGGTTACGGATACGACTTATCTGAAAGCGGGCAGTTGGACAACGGCGGTGCTGAAGCATCCCGGAGTTTTCAAGCCGTCGCCGCAAACCCTGACCTCGGCTACGAGTGCGACCGGACCGGGGTGCAAAGTCAAATACGTGATCTTTGGATCGACAACCGTACTTGGTTTCCATGGAACTGGATCAAGCAGTTCTTCGGTGGATCCGGTGCTGCCGGAGGAGGATCTGGATCTGGAGCAGTAGCAATTTAAACTGAAACGAAAAATGGCCCCAGGGTTAGAAATCCTGGGGCCGTTTCAGTCAGGTGTAAGTTCGCGAGCGCGGGACCGTTCGCCAAGCCGGGCGTCGCCTGGTCAAATCCATTTGATCGAATGACGACCCCAGGGTGCGCCTGGGGCCGTATCGCATCCGGAAAAACAACCCTCTCCCCCGAGAGATCGTTTTTCCGGAAAACTGCTGTTGCCCGCGACTCTTAGCCAAGTGGTCCATACATCTGCTTTCCTGTGCATAGTGTCGTGGACGCCAATTTCGTTTCAGAAGTCGTCCTGTGAGGCATCTGCAACCACAAATCAGAGCGCCGTGCTAAACAGTACGAGGCCTCATATCCTATAGAGCGCAGAATGGAGGGAAAAAGGATCACCGATATAAAACATTTTTAGCTTCGGTCTATTTGCAGTCGAATATGCCCCGGAGCGTGCGATGATTGAATCGTGTTTCGTATCGAGCTCGCGCGACTGGACAGCCGCGGGCAGCCACACCGACGGGTTCATTATGAATGCTGAATTTGGTGCACCGACGGCGGTTGAGCGTGTCTTCAACCGGGTGTTTGGACTGCTGGTCCGATGGGGATTAGGGTTTTCCTATAACTACCTCTTGCAGGTTCGCGGGCGTAAGAGCGGACGGATCTTCTCTACCCCAATTAATCTGTTGGAACTTCGAGGAAAGCGTTTTCTGGTTGCTCCGAGGGGGCGGACGCAGTGGGTGCGCAATGCCGAAGCTGCTGGTGAGGTGACTCTGAAAAGGGGACGCACGCAGCACAGATTTCGGCTGCAGGCAATCCCGGACGCCGACAAGCCGGAAATATTGAAAGCCTATCTGGACAATTTCAAAAGGGAGGTCCAGCGCTTTTTCCCACTGCCGGCAGGTTCGCCGGTTCAGGCGTTTGGCCAAATCGCCCAGAATTATCCCGCATTTGAGTTGATTTCGGATTGATCGAGGCTAACGCGATCATGCTTAGCCTGCGGCTGCAATTGTGACTCTGATCACGATAGAGAGTGACCTTTGCCACAGTGGGCCGACAGTCTGCGTGCCAGACTGGGTTCATGGAACCTAATGGCAACGTCTCCGCAGATCAGGCCAAGCAATTGACGGACGAGCTTTCCACATTGTCTAAGCAGCACTCAAATGCTTTGCAAACTGCCGCCTACATCTCGATGTCCAGAGAAGAGGCCAAGGCGTATGATCTGCGCCGTGTGCGCATTTCGAAAATTTGTGCATTGTTGGGACAGTTTAAGCCTGAGCAAAACGCAATTCAGTCGTGTCAAGACACTGACATGAAAGGAACAAACGACAATAGAAGGCGGGAGCAAACACCATAGAACCGGCAGCAGGTTCCGCTGCACGGATCATGGCTTCCGGGCGAAGATATAGGCTCTATGGCTCGGGTACTCGACATCAGGGTAGGGTTCGCGCTCGATTACTTCTTCGATTGCGAAGCCGGCGGATTCGAGATCAGATTTGATGTCTGACGTGGGGAAGAGAAGAAAGTCCATGGAGATTTTTTGTCCCCATAACTCGTCCTCGTGAAGCACTTCGTCTCCTACATGAAACGCCAGCAGCAGCAATCCGTCATGCCTCAGCACTCGCTTGATTTCCTGAAAGACCAGCGGCAGAGACTGCCTGGGAATGTTAACGATGGCATAAAAGGCGACGACTCCGGCCAGACTATCGTCGGGAATGTCGAGCGCCATCATATTTCCTTGGCGAAAAGGAATGTGGGGATTCAGCTTGTGTGCCTGCTCAATCATGCCCGGCGAAAGGTCGAGGCCGAAGACGGATGCGCCGGCGTTGTGCAGGTATCGCGCGACGTGACCGGGGCCGCAGCCCATATCGCATATCTCGCCGTGACCGGCGGTTGCGCGGGCGAAGCGCTCGAGTAATTCGCGATCCAGCGGTTTGTGCTCGAGTTCGTTGGCGATTCGGCGGGCGTATTCTTCGGCGAGGCGGTCGTAACTTTCACGGATCGAAATAAGGAAGGGGTCGGACATGGGTTTGACGAAGTTTCAGTCTAACCGGACTGGGTACGATTTGGCTGGGAAGGACTTGACGCCGCTGGACATTCGGAGGGTATAGGCCCCGAATACGCTGGACATGCGCTGGACACCGATGGGCTCGGACCCATTCGGAGCCACCTCCACGCTGGACACGGTGTGTTGGCTGAATTTTATTTGAAACTGCGCAAGAACTCGTCTACTTTTTGAAGGCGTGAGAAGGGTTTAAGCAGGACAGGCAGACGTTCTTCGTTGTTTACCAACTCCTCGCTGCCAGTATGCAAACCGATTTTTTGATTGGGAAACTCTTTCCTGATTTCTCGAGCGAGATGGAAAGCATCCTTGATGGTAGTCGCGTGGTCCCAGAGCGGGTCAGAGAGTACAAACTCGAATGGCCCGTCAGAGTGATAGATAACCAATGCCTCATCCCCGTTGGACGCTATGAAAACATCGAAACCTGACTTCTCGCAGGCGAGCTTCATCACCGCACGCACGACTGGATCACTACTGATTTCGAGTACACGGTGTCTCATTTATCGTCCCTTCCCGGGATTGAGCAGCTTGATCGGCGTACAGTGTACGCGGTTACTTGGGCATATGGGCTAAGATCAGGTGAATCTCGAAATACAGCGCGAACGCGACGATCAGCACGAATCAGATCGGGCTTACAAGTTCCACGACCATTTTGCGTTCCCGATAGTCCGCGATTCGCTTCGGTAGAGTAGCGGTACAACAGCAGCATGTCTTGTTTGCGGCCTTAACGCGGCGCTGAAGCGCTGCGCCACTCGAAATCTGCGACAGCATCACGGCATGAACATCACGGGTTGTTTTACTCCAGAACGCTATCGTCCAATTTTTTTCTGCCCCAGTCGGCAGCCGCTTGCATGAACGCGAGAACTAACGGGTGGGGCTTTCCGGGCTTAGAGGAATACTGGGGCTGAAACAGCGTGGCGATGTAGAAGCGGTGCGTGGGCGATTCAATCGCACGAATTTCACCCTGCGCTCCGCGGGCAACGACGGGAAATCCAGCCTCCATGGCAGCCCATTCGTATTCTGGATTGACTTCGAAGTTGCAGAAAAATTCTTCGGTAGCGCTGTCCTGCGTATAAAAAGATTGCAGATAGGATCCCGGGCGCAGACGAATTTCCGGAATTAGGCCGGAGAGTTTGGGTGCATCTTTTTTGCGGTTTGGCACGGCGCAGACCACGGGATAAATAATCACGTTTTTGGAATCAGAACTGTTTTCGGCTGTATCCGCATCCTTGATGCCCAGCACATTGCGGGCGCACTCGATAAGCGCATACTGGAAGCCTCCGCAAGTGCCGAGAAAAGGCCAGTCGTTGCGGCGGGCAAATTCGATTCCCTTTAACATCCCATCGAAGCTTTTGTAGGGGCTGCCGGGAGCCGCCCACAGTCCGTCGAAGCTTTCCAGCAACTTCTTTGCGTCTGGTGCGAGCAGCGATGGAGTGGGAATCCAGGATGAATCGAGCTTGATTTGCAGTTTAGCGGCAGCGTGGACCAAGGCGTCGTTGATTGCCTTGTAGCCGCGAGATCCCGGGTCGAGGTCGCCCAGAATTCCTATGCGAACATCGTCGTTCACCGAGTAATTCTAATCGAGTTAGCTTTCCTTGTGACGGTTACCATGGTGCGAAGGTTGGTGACCGGGGCAGGCTGGCCTTGCCTATCTAATTCGTCGCGCCGAAGGCCATCGGTACGTCCACTTTGTCGGATGCTTCTACTTTGAACATTGGTTGCGGAGTCACGTTCATGAAGCTGGCAACGAATGTGTCCGGCATCTGCTGGATGCGGATGTTGAAAGTGTTCACGGAGTCGTTGTAGAATTCGCGGCGGTCGGCGATCTGATTTTCCAGATCTGTGATTCGGCCTTGCAACCGCATGAAATTGTCGTTGGCCTTAAGTTGCGGATAATTCTCGGCGACGGCAAATAAGCCGCGCAGGGCCGAGGTCGCGCTGTGATCGGCCAGCGCCTTCTGGTCGACGCTGACCGCTTGCTGATACATGCTGCGAGCCTGGGTGATTTTCTGCAGGGTGTCGCGTTCAAAATCCATGTAGCCCTTGCAGACATCAAGCAGTTTGGATAGTTCGTCGTGGCGCTGCTTGAGCAGAATGTCGATGTTCGCCCAAGCTTTGGCGATGTCGTTCTTGAGGGCGATCAGGCCGTTGAAAATCATCACTACGTAAACGATCACACCCAGGATTGCGAACAAGAATGCGAGCGAAATGATGGTGTTCATATTCTTTCTCCGTTTTATAGCCAGTCGAGGTGCGCAGCCAAAATATAGGCGCACAATAGCGTGAGCGCTGGCCCTCCCCAGATCATCAGCGTTGATTTCCAGTTGAGCGAACTGACCACATCGCGCTGGCTGTGCCAGGAAATCAGGAATGTCGAGTCGTGCATGCCTTTCATAAGTACGGTCGCGGGATGCAGGTCGAATTGTTCTGGAGCCATAGCCGCTGCAGCCCCGGTTGAGGTGTCCGCCGATGTAGCCGCAACCGAAGGGTTCAGTCCGGCCGCCGCCCAGGCTACTGGATTGGTTATGCCTGCCTTCATCAATGCGGCTGTGATTTTCTGTTGCTGGGCCGGGTCTGTAATCTGCGCGGCCGGGTCGGTTCGCAGCGAGTAGGTTGGCGGTGCGGATTCGTTCTTGAAAGCGGACAGTAACGCTCGTCCCGCGGTGGTGACGTCCGTGTCACCAGACAAACCGGAGATATTTGGCAAGTGAAATGAAAGAGCGTTTTGCTCAACGGTTAAGCTGCGTACGGGGACTGCACTCACCGTCAGGCCAGGGTTCTGTGCCAATGTTCCCAGTACGAAAAGCGCATTCTTGGGCTTGATGCAGTATTCGTCGATCTTGATTTTCTTATCACTCGAAACGCTGTGCCGCGCTAGAAACGTGGCGATGTTCGAAGGAATCTCAAGGTCGCTCGAGAACAGCGATGTGCTGAATTCGTCGTGGAAGTCACGGTGGATATCCATCTCGGCGCCTTGCGGGTCGACGAGGACGCGTCCGGTGTTGTCGTCGAGAAAAAAGGGAAGATGAAGGCTCTCGTCTGCGACTTTTACCCATTCGCTGCTCCTGCCGCGTTGCTGCCATTGCCAGGCGATTGTGTGGAAGTAATAACAATGGATGCCTGTGATTGGAGCCGGCATCGTGTACGGGCCGGTTGCGAGGCCGTTGATTTCGACCAGGCCCATGGAGGCGCTGCGGATTTTCGAAGTGGGCGTATTTAGTATTAGACGTTTGCGCTGCAGTAAGCAAAACCCGCGGTAAAAAAGATACACACCCGCGAATGCGCCGACGAAGGCCAGCGCCGTGCCGTCGTTTCGCGAGTAGCGAAATAGGGCGAAAAATAAGGTCAATTTACGATCCGAAATGCCGCGAAAAGATGACTCCGCTCCGAGCATAACGGAGGTCAAAATCGATTCGCAGCTGGTAAGTGGTGGCTCGGCTTACGTTGGTAATAGCGGCGGGACTTTTGTTGAGTTTGTTCCGGGTTCTCCACCCAAGGCCTGCGGAGCTTTGCTCCGCCTGGACGGGCGAGGCGCCCGTCCCCACACTATCTAGAGCCTAGCGCGTCGCCACTGCGCGGTCTTTCAGAATCTCTTCTACGGCGGTGATGGCGGTTTCCAGTTCCTGATCGCTGTTGTAGAAATGCGGGGACATGCGGACACCGGCTTTCGGGCGCCAGTCCACCATGATTTCGCGCTTCAGCAATTCGCGGCAGACTTCCTGTGAATCAGGCATATCGATGGATACGGTTCCGCCGCGTCTTTCAGCGTCGCGAGGCGAGTTTACTCGCCAGCCTTGTTTGTCGACCAATTCAATCAGGCGGGCAGTTTGGCGTTTTGATTTTTCGCGGATTCGTTGAATACCTACCTCTGAGATGATCTTCAATCCGGGACGGGCGGCTTCGAGCGATGGAACATGCGAGGTGCCATTCATAAAGCGGAATGGCGGATCGGTATAGCGAATCGGTCCGGTTTCGAAAGCCATCGAGTTCTGATGCGCGAACCACCCGGTAAACTTTGGCTCGAGCTTTTTGCCGAGATCAGGCCGCACGTATAAATAGCCGACGCCCGGGCCGCCACAAAGCCATTTCAAAACGCCTCCGCAGGCAAAGTCGGTATCGAGGGCTTGCACGTCAACCGGCACGGTACCGAGCGATTGAAATGTATCGAGCACCACATGCGCGCCAACTTTGTGGGCTTTTTCAATGATAGCCTTGGCGTCGTTGATATACGCGCTGCGGAAAATTACGTGCGAGACCGGAACGAGCAGAGTCTGTTCGTCGATGGCATCCAGTAGACGCTCGGTTGGGACGGTGATTCCGTCGTCAGTCTTGACCATGTGAACGCGAGCGCCGAGCGGCCGTTGCGCCTCCCAGAAATACATTACCGAGGGGAAATTCAAGTCGCTATACACCACTTTGTTGCGTTTGCCGGAGAAATCAAAACATGAGGCAACTACCGCCTGGCACGTAGTTACATTCTGATGCGTCGAGACAGATCCCTTGGGCGCATTCATCAGGGCGCCAATCTCGTCTCCCACTTCCGCGGCCAGCATCCACCATCGCTCTTCCCAAGCACGAACGCCGCGCGTGGCCCAAGTTTCGACATAGTCGTGCATCGCGTCGTAAACTCCGCGCGGCATGGCGCCGAGGGAATTGCTTATCAGGTAGGTGGTGCGCTCGAGAATGGGGAATTCGGCGCGATAGCGGAGCAGGTCGTCAGTCATGGAGATATTCTACTGGCTACGCCTCTAAATGCTAAAGGCCGCGTTTGTGGGGTCAGTTTGAATTGGTGCGCGCGAGATTCCTCGCCCCGCTGGTGAAAACGCGGGGCTTCGGAATGACCTAAACAAAACAAGGGCAATATGGGTCCAGCTATGATCTGGCCGCAGCGGCATCGAACAGGTTCAGGAATCCCAGCTTCTTTTCTGCAGGCAGGAATGAAGCTTCAAACGAATTCCTGGCTAATTCCCGCAAGTGCTCATCGGTAAAACCGAACGCGTCCTGTGCCAGCTGATATTCCCGACTCAGCGAAGTCGCAAACATTGCGGGATCATCCGTGTTGAGCGTGACCATTACACCTTGATCAAAATAATTGCGCACTGGGTGTTCGACGATGGTTGGACAAATTCCAGTGCGCAGGTTGCTGGAAATACAAATTTCCACCGGAATCTGCCGCTTGGACAGGGCTTCCACGAGTTCGGAATCTTGAGAGGCAGTGAATCCGTGACCGATTCGTTCGGCGGGAAGATTGATTGCACCCCATATTGAGCCGGGTCCGGCCGTTTCGCCGGCGTGAGCGGTCAGCCGAAGGCCGTTCTTGGCGGCATACGCGTACACATCGCGAAACAATTCGGGCGCGGCTTGGCGCTCATCTCCGCCGATGCCGAACCCGACTACGCTTTGACCTTTATAGCGTGCGGCCAGTTCAGCCACTAGCTGGGCTTTATCCGCGCCGAACTGACGCACGGCGTCGAATATCCAGAGCAGCGAGATTCCAAAGTCGCGTTCGCCGCGTTCCCGACCGCGCTCCATTCCTTTGAAAATCAAGTCGAAATCCTGTTTACGCCACAGGCAAACGCCCACGGAAATGTACACCTCGGCGTGCAGCACGTTTTCCGCTTTAAGCTTTTCCATCAACCGGTAGGTGATGAGTTCGTAATCTTCGGCGGTCTGCAATTCCTCGGTCACGGTCTTGAAAGCCAGGAGAAACCCGGTGAAATCCTTATAGCGGTAAAGCGCTTCTACTTCGGCGCGCGTGCCTGTTTTTCCCCGACGCTTCTTCAACTCGAGCACGGTAGGAGGATCGATCGAACCTTCGAGATGAAGATGCAGCTCGGCTTTAGGCAGGGTAACGATGAAGGCGCTAAGTGGCGTAGACGCCATAGGGTGATTCTACAACTCACGTGCACGCTGGCAAGATTGATTCAACCTACTCAACCGAAAGGTTGACGATCAGGCCTTTAGGTCCCACAGCAATAGCTTTACCGGATTGGCTTACGCTGAGTGCGTTCAGATTCAAGTCCCAGATTTTCTGCCATGATTTTTTTGCGACCTCATCCGCGTAAGCGGCCCGAGCCGATCCCACAACCAGGATGGCTGCGGAGGCGGGCTTGGCAAAAGCGACAGCGGAAAAATACCGCTGCGGCGAAATAGTGGACAGCTTCCAGCTGATGCCGCCGTCGTCGGTGAAAGCCAGGTTCGGACCGTCCTGCTCGGGATGTTTGTAGTCCCCACCTGCGATGACTCCGTGAACAGCATCAAGAAAGGCGACGGAGAAAATCCCTGCGGAATCTGGGCCGTGAACGATCGGTGTGTCAGTGACGCTCCAAGTTTTGCCCGCATTGATGGAATGAAATACGCGCGCGGCTTTCCCTCCGGTTGCAAACCAGACGGTGGAATTGCCCTGAACTGCGATGCAGCTTCCACTGGCAGCAAACGCGCCTTCGCCTTCGACGGCTGCCGGAAGTTGATCGAGTGGAATGGGCTTCCAGTTTTCACCGCCATCTTCGGTTGCTATCAATTCGAATTTGACCTTGCCTGAGTTATCGGGTACCGGATCACCAACCGCGATGCCGTGATCGCGATTCCAGAAAGCCATGCTATCAAAGAATCCGTTCGGATTTTTGTTAGTAAATTGCAGAGCCCAGCTCTTCCCCGCGTCATTAGTTTTGTAGATGCGCGACTGTTCTCCCGGGCCCGCGCTGAGCAGATAGACGAGGTTGGCGCTGAAAGCCTTGACATCGCGGAAGTCAAGCGATTCCGCGCCCGGAAGCTGTGTAGGTCGCCACGACTTTCCGCCATCGGTCGTCCTGAGATAAGTTCCGTGCGTACCGCTCGCCCAAGCAATTTGGTCGTCCACTACGCTGATGCCGCGAAGATTTTCTGTGGTGTTCGATTGCTGAACGTTAGGATTCTGGCCGAAGAACGCACTGGGGAGAAAAAACATGACGCAGAAAGAAAGGCGTCGGAGATCGGTTGCAGAAAAGCAATAATGCATGAATCAGGTCAAAAAGAACGCTTCCCTCAAATTGATCGCAAGCTACTTCTCGTTGAACTCGACGAATGCTCCGTTACTTTCGTAGTAAAGCCGGATGCTGCACACTTTAGGCGCGCTGTGAGCAAATGAAGCCTGGAGGCGCTTGGGAGGCGAAGTTACTCCACCCATTTCCATGGGAGCGCGTACTAGGTCTTGTTTCTCGTCGTAGCTTTTAGGGGTGGTTACGTTCTTGCTTACGATCAGGGTCCAATCTTTTCTGTTGGGGATCACGTACATGGTATAGGCACCCACAGGCAGCTCGACGTGATTCAGAATCAATGGGACTTGAGTGAACAGCGTCATGGGAGAACCGCCGGGCAGCCACACTCTCCCGTTGCGAGGCTGGTCTTTCTCGCTCATGGCTGAGTTGTTGTATTCCACGGTAATTTCGTTGCCGTCGGTGAAATCACAGGTAATGGTTGCGGTCTGATCGGTTACGTCCTCGGCGAATGCAGTTGCGTCCAAAAACGCCTGGGACATCAGGACTAAAAAGACGGCTAGCACACGCATGAAGTAGTCCTCCGCGGACTAGACTTTAAACGTTCAGGCAGCCATGCCCGCCTCATTGTACGTCGATGAAGCCACAAATGCAGGAAGAAATTGACGCTCCAGATTTCTCCTGAAGGAAGTGCACCACCCAGTACTTCTCATACCATGAGGCGCTGCCGTCGAACAGTGACAGGTCCTATTCGGACGTGGTCTTCGGTGACGTTCTCTTATCCGCCGGGCGTTGCTACCGTGAAGCCAGACAGAAGAAAGGCTGCGCTTATCACCTCATGGCAAACAGTCAGAAATCGTCATTTCAGCTCAAAATACTTTACGGCGAGGGAGACTCGGACGTGCTGGTTTCGCAAGCCGCGTCGGTTCAGAAGGCAGGCCACCAAGTAGAAATGGCGGTAGGCCGCAAAGCTATCGTCGAGGCGGTGAATCATGGCGGATTCGATCTGGTAATTCTTGGCCCTACCTTGACCCGAAACGACCGGCATCATTTGCCCTATGTGATTAAGAAGGCTCAAGCCGCTACGCGCGTGCTGGTCATGCACACCGATGGCGAACGCCATCCAGCGGTGGACGCGAACCTTGATACCGGGAGGAGCATTGCCGATCTTGTAGCCAAAATCGCGGCCATGATGACGAGCGACGAAATCGCTTCCAGTGGTTTGGCTAAAGCTGCGGCGGCGGGTAAGTAAGTGGTCTTCGTTTAAACTATTTCTCCGTTACGCGGCGGCCTCTCACGGCCGCCTTTTCCTTTCCACACGAACCTCTTTGCATAAGACTCAAGAAAGTAACAAGTGGGATGCGGGCCTGACATTCGCGCCTTTTGCAGCCCTTCGTTTGCGTGGATCGCGTAAAATTATCGGCGAAAACCTAAAAGTGAGGATGAACAGCCATGAGCACGAACGCGGTTAACGGCGACGGGCATAAGAAAATCTACACGACTCTGACCGGGCTGCCGCTGTCATTTCATCTGGAGTGGCCTTTTCGCAAATCCACTTCCGGCGCGGATTTTTACTTCCTGCATGGCGACATCCGGTTGGAGAATGCAACCGGTCTGCACGCGCCGGTCGCGGTGAATCTTTCGGCCACAGTGCGCGAAGTAGTGCCGTCGCTCGAGGCGAAAGATATCGAAGCGCCGGTGATCAATGCATTGCGCAAGGAAGTCGATAGAAGGCAATTGGAGTTCGTGAAATCAGGCAAACTGGTGCCGGTACAGTTTTCCAGCCGCCATTATGATTTCAAGCGCAACAAGTGGGTGTTTGGCAAGGCGAGCGAGCAAGAAATAGAGTTATTGCTGGCGCGGAAAGTTTATTGGCAGACGCGGTTGGACGGTGGCAGCGCCTGGATCGGCGATCCTGCAGAAGCATTGTATGTGGAGACGACCTCGGACCATCTGCTCGATATAGCGAAAAAAATGGCGGCGCAGGATTTAATCAAGCTTGAGGGAGACAGGGCAACCGCGAATCCATCTTTGATGGCGCAAGCGGATAAGGTCGAAGCCGATATGCGGGCAGCCTTGGAAGAATTAGAAAAGAAGCACGCGTTTGAAAGAGGATAGTAAGAGTTGCGTCTTTAAGCCGCCATTCCTTCTTCCATCCAGCGCTTGAACAGGGCAACCTGTTCCTTGGGCCAGGGGTCGTCACAAGGCATGCTGCCGTCAAGCACACGCGCGTAAATTTCTTCCGCGTGGGTCTTAACACTGTCGTACGACGACAGATCAAGGCCGAAATCTTTCATCGTATCCACGTCCGGGCTGTCGCGGAACAAGGGGCGAATGTCTTTTGCGAAGCTAAGAGCCATGGATCCTCGCTCACTCGGCTTTCATCGCGTCGATCAACTGAAAAAGCTGGGTGCGATCTACGACTTCAACGAACGGCTTGCCTTGGGTCTTATTACTGACCACGTAAATGGTTGGAGTATGTTCGAGGTGAATTGATTTTCCCAAGTCACGATCGGCAACGACCGCGGCTGCGAGTTTTCCCTGGGGATCGACCACAAAGGGCAGATCGACCTTGTGATCGGCGGCGAATTTTTCTGAATAGGAGCGAAGATTCTCTGCGGTGATTTCGGGCTGATGCTCGAAGATGTAATCGCGATACTGATTGCCCAATGGTTTGGAATGCGTATCAAAATACCTGGCGATCACGGCCGCATCGAACGACCACTTGTGAAACGGCAAGGGAAAATCGTGGCGGACGACAGGAATCTTGTAAGTTTTCGCGGCTTCTTCGACCAGCGGCGCGGCGCGGCGGCAATCGGGACATTCCAAGTCCTCAAATACCACGATTGCAACCTGTGCCCCTTTTGGTGGCTTGAGAACTGGGTTGACTTCATCCTGAGCGTACGCGTGGGCCGCGAGCAGCAGGATGATCGACACAAGAGCGAAGTGAATTTTATTCATAGATATGCTGAGTGCGACGCTTGTGCTCTATGGTAACTCAAGCGTGATTATCAGGTACAGGTTGGAGGTGGGGTGTCCTCGCCCGGCGGGCGGGCCCAGACTTCTGTTCTTCACTTAAAGCAGACGCAACTGGTGTCGTTCCAAAGCTAATAATTTTTCTTTGATAGGTAGCCCGCCGCCGTATCCCGTGAGCATGCCATTGCTCCCGATTACGCGATGACACGGGATCACGATAGGGATCGGGTTGGAGCCATTGGCGAGGCCTACGGCCCGACAGGCTTTAGGATTTCCGATTCGGACGGCGAGTTCGCCGTAGGAAACGGTCGCGCCGTAAGGAATGTCGCAGAGGCTGCGCCAAACTCCGAGCTGAAACGGAGTACCCTCGGGCGCGAGTTGCAGATCGAAATTCTCCAGTTCTCCGGCGAAATAAGCATGCAGTTGACGAACAGTCTCGCTGAACGGAGCTGTGTCTTTTTCCCACGATGATTCCGGCTGCGCTGCATGCCTGCCATTGACGAAAAGGATTTGCCGCAGGCCCCCATCATCAGCGACCAGGAGCAGCGGACCTAGCGGGCTTTCGATTTGGGTGTAAAGCATCACATTGTTTCCATTTCGTCCCGAACAAACTGTCGAGCCTTGCTCGACTAAACAGCCGAGGCGGCTTTCCCCACGTGGTCACAAAACCGCCGCTTGTTGGCGCCGCTTAGCCTGAATTTCGATGTAGACGTGCACCAGCGACACCGCGGCGGGCGTGACGCCGGGAATCCGCGAGGCATGGGCCAGGGTTCGCGGCTTTATCTTTAGCAGTGTCTCTTGCATTTCGCGAGATAGGCCGCTTACCGAATGATAATCGAACCACTCGGGGATAGCGCGCTGCTCAGCCTTTTTCAGGCGCTCAATTGCGCGTTGCTGTTGCTGCAGGTAGCCTTCGTATTTAATTTCGGTTTCGATCGATTTGAGTTCATTTCGCAATTCAGAAGAAAGAGCGCCCACACATTGACTCGGCATTTCTTCTCGTGCAAAAAATCCCGGATCCAATTCTCGTAGAGCGGGAACTAGATTCTCGATTGTGATCTCGGGGCGCTTGAGCAGTTGAGCGCAGGTTTGGCCGAGGGCGGAGGCCAAGTCTTTAACCTTAGGCGGCTGGTCGTTCGAGCCGTCGGCGCTGTGGACGACGGAAACAGGAGGTCTCTCGACTTCGTTCGGCTCTGCTTCACTTCGCTCGGGATGACAGATTGAAAGCGCTTTCGCGCGAGAAATTTCTTCCAGCATCGCGCCGGTGAGTCTGGTTTTCTCCAGCAACTGTTTCATTGCTTGCAGGCGATTTTGTTTGGCTTGAAAGTCCGCCCAAGCTGCGTCGGAGATTAATCCGATTCTGCGGCCGTGCGGGGTCAACCGTCGGTCGGCATTGTCAATGCGCAAATGCAAGCGAAACTCAGCGCGCGAGGTGAACATCCGGTAGGGTTCGTTGGTACCTTTGGAGATCAGGTCGTCGATGAGAATCGCAGTGTACGCTTCGGTGCGATCGAGGATCAGCGGCGGCTCATTCTTTGCCTTCAGCGCGGCATTGATTCCCGCCATCAAGCCTTGGCAAGCCGCTTCTTCGTATCCGCTGGTTCCGTTGATTTGGCCGGCGAGGAATAGTCCGGTGATCTTTTTCGTTTCAAGCGTGCGCTCAAGCTCAGTGGGATCGATCGAATCGTACTCGATGGCGTAGCCAGGGCGCAACATCTCCGCCGTTTCCAGACCGGGTATCGACTTGAGTATCGCCAGTTGCACCTCGACCGGCAGCGAAGTGCTCATGCCGTTCACGTAAATCTCGTGCGTGTTCAGCCCCTCAGGCTCGAGGAAAAGTTGATGCGTAGTCTTGTCCGGGAACTTTACAATCTTGTCTTCGATCGAAGGACAATATCGCGGGCCGATGGAGTGAATCTGGCCGCTATACATCGGGGAACGATGCACATTCTCCCGAATGATGCGCTGCGTTTCCGGCGTGGTCCAGGCGATGTAGCACGGAACTTGCGAATCGTGGTGCGCGACTCGCTTGGTACGAAAGCTGAATGGAGTGGGATCCACGTCTCCGGGCTGAAGTTCGAATTGCGACCAATCGATAGTCCGACCATCGAGCCGCGGCGGGGTGCCGGTTTTCAAGCGGCAACCGCGCAATCCTAGCTGCTTCAAAGATTCACCAAGCAAAACAGCCGCTGGCTCTCCCGATCGTCCGGCCGGATATTGTTGCTCCCCGCAGTGAATGAGCCCGTTAAGAAAAGTGCCGGTGGTAATGATGACGGCGGCAGCGCCTACGGTGCGGCCATCGCGCAGGCGGATTCCGCGGCAGATGCGGGCGGTGGTCGTCGGTCGTTGGTCGTCGGAAAAAGCGCTCTCGGCGGGGTTCGCCAACGACGAGCGACCACCGACCAATGACTCTTCCAGGATCAGCTCTGCCACTTCCGCCTGCTTGATCTTCAGATTCGGCTGCGATTCGAGCACCTCACGCATCTTCAGGCGATAAGCTTGCTTGTCGCACTGGGCGCGCGGAGACCACACGGCCGGACCTCGCGAAGTATTTAACAGTCGGAACTGAATGCCGACCGCATCCGTAATTTCGCCCATGATGCCGCCGAGGGCATCAACTTCGCGAACCAGATGCCCTTTGGCAATTCCTCCGACGGCGGGGTTGCACGACATCTGAGCAATCAAGTCGACGTTCAGCGTGAAGAGAGCGGTCTTGAGGCCCATACGGGCCGCGGCCATTGCAGCTTCGCAACCAGCGTGCCCGGCACCGACCACGACTACATCGAAATGTTCGGTAAATTGCATCGGTAGTCTCTATTCTAGCAATGAAAGGCCTGAGCACAGCACCATGCCCAGGCGGGGACAGGGGCCCCCGGCTGTCCCCGCGTGATTAACGCTTAGAACTGCGGGCCGCCGATATCGGTGAATACAGCCTCCTGCCATTGCTCGGATGGAAAGTACCAGTTGCTGGCTCCGGCTTCGTGGTTGTTCCCGCCTGCGCCATAGGCGACGGTTGAGCTACGCCAGTAATCCATTCCCATTTGAAGGAGGGCTCCCGGAGAAATTTTGACCCGGGCTTTGACGGTACAACCCTCTAGTTTGCCAGACGGCAGCGCGGCCCGAGGCGACGCGCTCCAGAAGTGCCAGACGCGATCCGGACGCTGTCCGGCCGCGAGGACGACGGCATGATTCGCAGCGTCGTGACTCACGGGCATCGGTTCGTGCTGATCGGTGCCAAACCATGGGTCGCGGCGGTAGAGGCCACCGCGAACTTCGCCATTGTCGTGGTTGAGAACGATATCTTCGCCGTTCACTCTGCAGGTAAGTTCGGTTGAGGCGATTTCCACCGTAGCCGATTCGTGGGCGGTGACGCGCGTGTCGGCTATGGCGATTCCCCACAGCAAAGCAGATTTGAATTCGCGCGCCAGTGGGACCGGGTTCACATAGCCAGCTTTATAGCTGACTTCGTCGGGGACGCGCGGGTCATTCGAGACCACGAAAGCGAATGGACTCGAAGCGCTGCCTTGCGGCGTGACCACGTTGAAAGTCGAGGTGACACTTTTATGGGGAACCAGCGCCACGATCTCTTCGGCAGAAACGACGGTGAAAGTTGAGTCCGCTGCTGCCAAAGACAACCGCGGTTGCCGCTTGTAAATTCTCGCCGGTGATGACAACCCGGGAACCTTCCGGCCCGCTGGTAGGGGAGATTCGGCAGTATCTGCGGGCGGGTCGTTTGCGCAAGTGCGACTGCGCACAGAGCGCAGATCACCGCTCCGCACGCAAACATCACAATCGCAAGTCGCTTATACATATTAGGGCTGCAGCTATCTGCCCGGCACGGGCGTGGACGCCGCGCCTACATTATCTGACGGGAATTATTCCTCGCTTACTCGAAACTGCATTGTCGTTCCCGCAGTTTCCCAGTTTGGGGTCGTTTGCATGCTTTGAGCCGCACTCGTATATTTGAATGTCCGTTACGAGACAGTCCTGGAGGCGCAATCATGAATACTGAGCAATTCTTCGAGCAGTTGGATACGCGAATCGCGAAGTATGACCTGCTTTGCCATCCTTTTTATCAAGCATGGAGCGCGGGCGAACTCACCCGCGAGGATTTACAGGCATACGCTCGCGATTACTATCACCATGTGGAGGCCTTTCCAATCTACCTGGCCGAGTTGGGTATTCGCCTTGAGGAGAGTGAACTTCGCCAGTCGATCCTGGCCAACATGGCAGATGAAAAAGGCATGGCCGATGCCTCACGCCAAGCATTTAAACCCCACTCCGAGCTTTGGCTCGACTTTGCCGAAGGCATGGGCGCGAGCCGCGATATGCGGGGGCACACTCCGATTCCCGAGATCACGCACCTGATTTCATTCTTCCACCGAGTTGCGAGCGATGGCACGCCGGAAGAGGCCCTGGCCGCTTTCTACGCGTACGAATCGCAGGTACCGAAGGTTGCGAGGGAGAAGGCACGCGGCCTGCGCGAAATGTACGGCGCGGACGATGCGGCAACCTCTTACTTCACTCTGCACACTACTGCCGACGTTTACCACTCGCAGGTATGGCGAGAGCAGTTGGAGAAACGGTTGGCGGAGCATCCGCAGGCTACCGAGAAAGCGCTGGCTGCGGGAGAGAACGCTGCCAAGGCATTGTGGCACGCGCTTGACGGAATCGAGATGCGGCGAACGCAAATGGCGGTCGCATAAGAAAACAATTTTTCAAACAAAAAATAAACAATGGAGGACGGGCGTCTCGCCCGTCCATCCGGGCCTGTGATTCGGTAGAATCATTGGCTCTTTCTTTTGTGGGGGACTTTTCCTATGACCAAAGCAATCCCGGTCGGCGCTGGCGGAACGGCTGAGGAGACGGTCGAATTCAAGCATACGTTGAGCGCGCATCATCCTGAGTTGCCGCCGGTTTATTCGACTCCTGACATGATCCGATTAATGGAAACTGCGGCCTTCCACGCTTTGCATCCTTATTGCGAGGGCGATGAAATTACCGTGGGCACAGCGATCAATGTAGAGCACCGGGCGGCGAGCAGCATCGGCGCGAAAATTCGTGTAGAGGCAGTGCTGGAATCGTTCGACGGCAAGTTTTATGTAGTGCGAGTGACTGCTTGGGACGATGTTCAGGAGATTGGCCGCGGAACCGTGGGCCGTGCGGTGGTCAGTGTTGGGAAATTCCTGGAGAAGATGAAGCAGCGGAGATAAGTTTGGCATTTGTGGCGTGCCAACTGAAGTGCATAGTTTCTTCGCTTCGCTCAGAATGACAGCCTGAGGGGAGTAGCTCGCCAAGTGTCCGCGATTCTCATGCTGGTTGTACTATATTCCCCGTGCAAGGTCTGGGCCACAGCGTTCTCGACTACATTCGCAAACATGAACTTCTGAAGCCTGGAGATCGCGTGGGGATCGCAGTCTCCGGGGGCGCGGATTCGGTTGCCTTATTGCGTCTGCTCCTCGAATTGCGCAAGGACATTGGCGCGGTACTTTCGGTAGTTCATTTCAATCATCGCTTGCGTGCAACCGATTCAGATAATGACGAAAAGTTCGTCACCGATCTGGCTCAGCATCATAAGTTGGACCTCCACTGCGGAAGTGGCGAGGTGTCAACGTACGCCGCGGAAAAACATTTAAGCCTGGAAACTGCGGCGCGCGAAATGCGGTACCAGTATTTTCGCGAATTGCTGGGTGAGGGACGGCTAAACCGCATTGCAACCGGGCACACGCTGGACGACCAGGCGGAAACGGTACTGCTGAAAATCATTCGCGGAGCCGGTGGACGCGGGTTGGCCGGGATCTACCCTAAGCTGTCAGTAGTAAGCTCTCAGCTTTCAGCTGTCAGCTCTAAGCCAACCGTCATTGTTCGTCCACTGCTTGGAACGCGGCGGGTAAATCTTGAGGCTTACCTGAATTCCTTAGACCAGAGTTGGCGCGAGGACAAGAGCAATCGCGACTTGCGGCACATGCGCAACCGGGTGCGGCACGGAATTTTGCCGCGACTCGAACGAAACTTTAATCCGGCAGTGCGCGAAGCTTTGGCGGAAACGGCCGAGATTGCGCGGGCCGAGGAGGAATACTGGGAAAAAGAAGTTGCCCGAGTTCTGCCGCAGGTCTGGCAATCCAACGGCACGGAAGGCGTCCTCAAGATCGCGCCGTTGGCAACCATACCTCTTGCGTTGCAACGACGCGTGATTCGTGCGGCAACTGAATGCCTCGAATTGAGGCTGGACTTCCGCCACGTAGAGGAAATCCTTGCACAGAGCGCGAATCGTATTCCAACTACTGTTCTGCCGGGAGGCTGGTTGGTTCAGCTGCAAAAGGGCGCGTTGCGATTCGCACATCACGGCGGCATACCTGAAAAATTGGAGTACGAATATCGACTCTCTGTCCCGGGTTCAGTAGAAGTGCCGGAGACGACATCGCGTTTCGAAGCAGTATTGGTTTCTGGGAACGGCGTTGGGGGGTATAATCCCGAGGATTTGGTAGATCGAGCATTACTGGCCGCAGAATTAACGATCAGAAACTGGCATGCTGGAGATCGATTCTGGCCGCCGCACACCAAAGTTGCCAAGAAGATTAAGGAGTTGCTGCAGGAGCGGCACGTAACCGGTCTGCAGCGTAAGCTGTGGCCTGTGATCGTGAGCGGTCAGGATGTGGTCTGGGTTCGAGGTTTTCCAGCGTCGACGCAGTTGCGGCCACGCAGCATTGATGGCAAGACAGTTCTGCTACGCGAGGTCGCGCTGTAACGACCGGGTCGATTTTGGGGGTCGGGGAACTCGCTAAAAGCGAACGGGCGAAGCGCCCGTCGCCACATAGACACGCATAGGCAACGAAAAAAATGAACGCTAGCCCAAAACCTGAGCAGTTGCGCATGGTGATTCCCACCGAGCAGATCCAGAAACGCGTACGCGAAATGGCGCGGCAGATCTCGAACGACTATCAGGGGAAAACTATTCACGCACTCGGACTGCTCGAGAACAGCTTTATTTTCATGGCCGATCTGGTGCGGGTCCTCGAAGTGCCGGTCATTTGCCAGTTCATTAAACCGCGATATCGGCGGGAGCAACAGGACACTCCCGCTGGGTTTCTGGAGATCTTTTTTAGCCACGATCTTGCCTTGGCTGGCCAGCACGTATTGTTGATCGAGGGCCTGGTGCATTCGGGCCTGACCAGCGAGTTCTTGATGAATGACCTGCGAAAACGCGGGGCAGCATCCGTCAAACTGGCGACGTTGCTGGACCGGCAATCGGCGCGAAGAGTACAATTGCAGCCGGATTACTTCGGCTTTTTAGTGGACGAAGCATTCCTGGTCGGCTATGGATTGGGATCGCCGGAGCAAACGCATCGCAACCTACCGTATTTGGCAGCGGCAAGCTGAATTTGTGACTTAAGTTACGGTGAGAAGTCCGTCCTTTTTTCCACAAGAAGCGTTAGAATGAGAACGTTGGCAATTTCCTTCATCCAATTCCCGCAACTAGCATCTAAATGTATTGGCGTAGTCCAGTTGCGCGCTTTGGAAGCCGACGCAACCTTTTCAGGAGTTTCTAGGTGAATTCAACAGTAAAAACCGTGGTGTTCTGGTTGGTGATCGTACTCTCGGCGTTCTTGCTCTGGCAGGTGGTAAAAGCTGGCGGCGCGGGGCAGAAAGAGAAGGAAGTCAACTTCTCGCAGTTCATGACCGATGTGGATCAGGGGAACGTCAAAGAAGTCACGATCAATCTGCAAGAGGTCCATGGCAAGTTCGCGAACGACGGATCGACCTTCCACACTACCGTCCCCACAAATTATCCCGACATGATCAAGTTGTTGCGCGACAAGGGCGTGATTATCAACGTCCGTGACGCAAGCAGCGGAAGCTGGCCCAGCTGGCTGCTGAATCTGGCGCCCCTCATCTTGCTGGCTGCCCTGTGGTTCTTCATGATCCGCCAGATGCAGACGGGCGGCAACAAGGCGCTTTCCTTTGGCAAGAGCCGAGCGCGCCTGCTTTCTATGCAGCAGAAAAAAGTCACGTTCAAAGACGTGGCCGGAGTCGAAGAGGCTAAAGAAGAGCTGCGCGAGATTATCGAATTCCTGCGCGAAGCGCAGAAGTTTCAGAAATTGGGCGGACGCATTCCGAAGGGCGTATTGCTAGTCGGTCCTCCGGGAACCGGCAAGACTTTGCTCGCGAGAGCAGTTGCCGGCGAAGCCAATGTTCCGTTCTTTTCGATTTCCGGTTCGGACTTCGTCGAAATGTTCGTCGGCGTGGGCGCAAGCCGGGTACGCGATTTGTTTGAACAGGGCAAGAAGAATGCCCCTTGCATCATCTTTATTGATGAAATCGACGCGGTTGGACGTCACCGCGGAGCCGGCCTTGGCGGTGGACACGACGAGCGCGAACAGACCCTGAACCAGTTGCTGGTCGAGATGGACGGCTTCGAATCGAACGAAGGCGTCATTCTGATGGCCGCCACCAACCGTCCCGACGTACTTGATCCCGCGTTGCTGCGGCCTGGCCGTTTCGACCGTCGAGTGGTCGTGCATCGCCCCGATGTGCGCGGACGGGAAGAGATTCTTCGCGTACACACTCGCAAGATTCCTTTGGCCGACGACGTTGATCTCTCCGTGCTGGCACGCGGCACACCGGGTTTCTCCGGAGCTGACTTAGCCAACATGGTGAACGAAGCCGCCTTGAGCGCCGCCAGGCAAAATCGCAAAGCCGTACTCATGTACGACTTCGAATTGGCAAAAGATAAGGTCTTGATGGGCGTGGAACGCAAGTCGCTCATTCTCACCGAAGAGGAAAAGAAGGTAACGGCGTATCACGAAGCAGGACACGCTCTCGTCGCGTCCAAGCTGCCCAATTCTGATCCGCTGCACAAAGTCACGATCATCCCGCGCGGCATGGCTCTCGGCGTAACCATGCAGCTGCCGATCGATGACAAGCACAATTACACCAAGGAATATCTGGAGACCGAAATCGCCATTATGATGGGCGGGCGAATCGCCGAAGAGATGTTCCTCAGCCAGATGAGCACCGGTGCAGGCAACGACATCGAGCGAGCCACCGAATTGGCGCGCAAAATGGTCTGCGAATTCGGTATGAGCGATCTGGGACCGCTCACGTTCGGCAAGAAAGAAGAGCAGATCTTCTTAGGTCGAGAGATCAACCAGCATCGCGATTACAGCGAAGCCACGGCGGTTAAGATCGACGATGAAGTTCGCCGCATCGTAGGTCAGGGCTACAACACCGCGAAGGGCATTCTCGCCCAGGACAACGGCGCGCTGGTTAGAATCGCGCTGGCATTGCTGGAACGTGAAGTGCTCGATGCGAACGAAATCAAAATGATCATCGAAGGCAAGGAACTGCCCAAGATGACGCCTCCGCCGAAATCCGATGATGGTGTGCAGCAGGTGCTGAAGCCCGAACCGGGACGTCCTGGGATTGCCAAGGGTGGAGAAAGCCCCGCTCGAGCGTAAGAAATTAATTTATACAAAAAGGGGCAGCTTAGGCTGCCCCTTTTCTTTGCGCAACGTTCACGGTGCATCGATGAGTCAAATTCCTAATTGGTTTGAACGCAAATTCGAATTTTCATTCCCGACAGAGATGTTTCCCAACCTCTGCGCCCGCCTGCGAGGAACCCCGGCAAGGCTAGAAGAGATTATTCGCGCTCATTCCAATGAGAAGTTGGTGCAAAAGCCCGAGCAAAAATGGTCCGCACAGGAGCACGCCGGGCATTTACTCGACCTCGAGCCTTTATGGCTAGCGCGCGTCAACGACTACACGACCGCGACCGTTGAACTCACGCACGCCGACTTGAGCAATCGCAAAACACACGAAGCCGGACACAATGCTCGTAGCCGTGAAGACATTCTTGCCGACTTTCGTAAGGCGCGATCACTGCTCACGGATCGGTTAAGCGAACTCGATCCCGTGCTATTTCCCCGTACCATCCCGCATCCGCGGCTTAAAACTCCCCTTCGACTCGTCGACCACTTGTACTTTGTTGCGGAACATGACGATCATCATCTGGCACGAATTTGGGAACTCCTGAAATAACAATTCCAGCGTACAATCTCGCAGTCTGAAACGCCGTCATCAATTCCGCTTCGCATGAATGACATTCTCAGCTTTCGCTCAGCCGCCGAGTTTCGTAAATGGCTGGCCGCAAACCATCGCCAATCCGACGGCATCTGGCTGCGTATTTTCAAGAAGGGCTCAGGTGAACCCACCGTCACCTACGCCGAAGCGCTGGACGAGGCTCTATGCTTCGGATGGATCGATGGTCAAAAGCAGAGCCACGACGAAGTTTCCTGGTGGCAAAGGTTCACCCCGAGACGGCCGAAAAGTGGCTGGTCGAAGATCAACACGCAACACGCGGAAAGGCTCATGAAAGCAGGGCGGATGCGTCATGCGGGTAAGTCCGTAATAGATGCTGCCAGGAAAGACGGGCGCTGGACCGCTGCCTACGATTCCCCAAGCAAGGCCACTTTTCCCGAAGATTTTCTGACCCAGTTGCGGCGAGACAAGAAGGCGAAAGAAGTTTTTGAATCCCTCAACAAAGCCAATCGCTACGCAATCGCCTATCGGCTGCAAACCGCCAAAAAGCCGGAAACCAGGCAGCGCCGCATGGAAACGATTCTTGCAATGCTGTCTAGAGGCGAAGCCCTTCACTAACCTGGGAGACGGCGGAAGAATTTAGAGTTGAACTGTGATCAGCGGTTTGGCCTTGGGTAATACCTCGCCAATTTCAACGGCGGGAACTCCGGCCGCAATGAGAGCTTGCGTGAGCTTGGTTGCAGCTTCCGTCGCGACCGAGATAAGTAAGCCGCCGGCTGTCTGGGGATCGAACAGAATCGTCTTCAATTCCTCGCTGACTCCATCTTCGTACGTCACCACGCACTCGGCGAACTCGCGATTGGCTTTCAGCCCTCCGGGAACGTGGGCGGCGCGAACGCATTCGAGAGCACCATCGAGCAGGGGAATGCGATTGGCATACAAGCGCAGCGATACGCTGGAAGCAAGCGCGATTTCGCGGGCGTGCCCGATCAGTCCGAAGCCAGTGACGTCGGTCATGGCGTGGACGGCGAAACGGTTTTGGGTCGTTGATCGTTGGTCGTTGGCTGTGGAACTTTTCTCCGCCTGACCGGGTCCCACATGGCCGGATATTACCTCGGCGGCTTTTTTGTTCAGGGTGGTCATAGAGGCAATCGCGCCGTCGATCCACGACTGCTTTGCAGCTTTTTTCTTGATCGCGGTTGAGATCACACCCGTCCCCAACGCTTTGGTAAAAATTAGACGATCCCCTGGTTTCGCACCACCGTTAGTCAGCACCCTGGCGGGATCGACCAAGCCGGTGACGGAGTATCCAAATTTCATCTCCTCATCCCGAACGCTGTGCCCGCCAATTACGGAGCAACTGGCTTCGATCATTTTGGAGAGTCCGCCCGCGAGAATCCGCTCGAGAATCGCCAGATCAGCTTTTTCCGGAAAACAGACCAGCGCCAGTGAAGATCGCGGCTGGCCGCCCATGGCGTAAACGTCGCTCAGCGAATTCGTGGCGGCGATCTGGCCGAAGGTGAACGGATCGTCAACCATGGGCGTAAAGAAGTCGACGGTTTGTACCAGCGCAGTACCGGGCCCGATCAGATACACTCCGGCATCGTCGGCTTGATCGAAGCCGACCAGAACGTTCGGGTCATGCTGCCGGGCTAATTTCCCAAGCACCGCGTCCAGCGCCGCCGGACTCAGCTTGGACGCTCAACCCGCAGCTTTCACCGACTCCGTCAAGCGAATTGGCTGTGCATCGGCCATAAAGGCATTCTAAAGCAATTGGAATTCAGCCACGGATCACAGCGAAAGGAAACTTAAAACTCTATCCGTGAAATCTGCGCAGATCCGTGGCCGAATTTGTTACTTCACCGAGACGTCGGTCACCTGCAAGTCGGGATAGGCCTGATTCCAGTCGCTGCTGATGTGTTCAAAAGTAAGACGGAACGCCTTGCTCTGCCCAGGAGCGAGCGGCGACAAACTGAGATCGACCGCATCAGGATAGGGTCCGCTTGTCTGTAGAACGTGAAGCGGAACATCTTCAACTTGTGCGACTTCTCCGAGGGAATTCTTGAACGCGACATGTACGATCGCGTGCGTAACTGTTTTGTCCCCGGCATTGGTAACGTTGCCGTCGATGTAAGTCACGCTAGCGCCAACGAAGTTTTCGGCCGCACTCATTTTCAAATCGGAAACCTTCAGGTTGGCGGCATAAGGATGAGGAGGGGCCGCGCCTCTTGGATTACCGCGAGTAAGCAGGGCAATGGCGCCAACCACTATCACGACTAGCGCCACGCCCAAAAGAATTGGGCGCAAGTTCGAATCGCGTTTTTTTTCGGTCAGCGGAGATGGCTCGATGAGGCCGCCCATGCAATGCGATTGTACTATTGGCTGAAGAGCGGATTTGCGATTTCCAATTGCCGATTGTCAATTAAAGGAAGGTTTATGCCACCTGCATTCAATTGGAAATAGCAAATTGAAAATCGACAATCTACTCTCCGCCGACTGTGAGGCCGTCGATTCTGATCGTCGGACAAGCTACTGCGCCGCGGAATTCGAGGTCGTTTCCGATTTCGCAGATATTGAAAAACATTTCCTTCAAATTGCCAGCGACGGTGATTTCTTCGACGGGATAGGCGAGTTCTCCGCCAGAAATCCAAAGTCCGGAAGCACCCCGCGAGTAATCGCCAGTCACGAGGTTGGCTCCGTGGCCGAGAAATTCGGTGACGTAAAGGCCGTCTTTAATCTCGGAGATAATTTGCTTCGGCGTTTTCGCGCCTGGCTGCAGGAAATAGTTCCCCGGACCAATTCCGGGCGTACCAGCCAACCCGCGAGAGGCATTGCCGGTGGTCTGAAGGCCGAGCTTTTTCGCAGTATACGTGTTCAGCAAATAGGATTTGAGCACACCATTCTCAATCACGATGGTGCGCCTGGTAGGGACGCCTTCACCGTCGAATGGGCTGGTCCCAAAACCGCCGCGGATGGTGCCATCGTCGATCACGTTAACCGAGTCGCCAGCGATTTTTTGTCCCAGCTTGCCCGCCAAGAACGATGCGCCGCGATAGATGGAGTCCCCATTTATGCCTTCGAAAATATGTTCGAGGATCGAACTGGAAACCATGGGATCGAAAATCACCGGAACTTTCGCGGTCTTCGATTTCCGCGCGCCGAGCCGGCGCAACGTACGCTGCGCGGCCGTCTTTCCCACGTGCTCGGGAGACTCAAGCCGGCTGAGACTGCGGGCGACCGAAAACCAGTAGTCGCGTTGCTTGCCGCCGTCATCCGACTGCGCGATGGGCACTGCGGCAAGCGAACAATACGAACGCTGATATTCGCCAACGAACCCGTTCGAGTTGGCCAGAATTTTGTGTCCGGTTGCAGCTTCGAACGAACCGCCTTCCGAGTTCTTGATGCGAGGATCGTAGTCAAGCGCGGCCTTTTCGGCACGACGCGCATAATTGATGCGTTCTTCTCCGGGAAGCGAATAAACGTCCGCGGAATACAGATCGAGGTCACCAGAAATCGAGCCGAGTTGCGAGGCATCCGGTATGCCCCCGAACGGATCTTCGGAAGTTATTCTGGCTAGTTCCAGCGCCGACTTCACCATGCGATCGAGGCCTGCGCGGGAGAAGTCACTGGAATAAGTGCTGGCGGCGCGCTGACCATAAAAAACACGCATGCCGATGGCTTTGGAGCCAGACTCTTTCAAAGTTTCCACTTGCCCCAGGCGGACCACCGTAGAAAATTCGTCACCTTCGCGGATCACACATTCTGCTGCGCTGGCTCCGCCAGACATCGCGCGGGCGACGATATCCTGCGCCAGTTCGCGTAAGTCAGTTTCAAGTTTCTGATTTCGAGTTTCGAGTTGAGCTTGTGACATAAAATTATCTTATGAATAAATTCCCTTTGTGTACTTTCGTGTCCTTTTGGTTGACGCCTTCAAGGGCATAAACCACAAAGGACACCAAGGTACACAAAGGAAATGCTGGACCTACTGCATGAAGCCGCCGGGATCTTTTCTGGCGGTACCGCCGACGGTCAAGCGATCGATTTTGATTGTTGGAATACCTACACCCACTGGCACGGCCTGGCCATCTTTGCCGCAGGTGCCAACGCCCTCGTCGAGTTTCAAGTCGTTACCAACCATGGAAACTCGAGTAAGCACATCGGGACCATTTCCGATCAAGGTCGCACCTTTGATCGGCGCAGTAATTTGCCCGTCTTCGATCAAATACGCTTCCGAAGCCGAAAAAACAAACTTTCCATTCGTAATATCAACCTGGCCGCCGCCGAAGTTCACCGCGTACAGACCGCGGCGGACGGAGCGAATGATATCTTGCGGCTGATCTTCACCTGAAAGCATATACGTGTTGGTCATCCGTGGCATGGGAATATGCTCGTAGCTTTCGCGGCGTCCGTTGCCGGTGTCAGCCATCCCCATCAAACGAGCGGAAAGCTTGTCGCTCAGATATCCCTTCAAGATTCCGTTTTCGATGAGCACGGTGTTTTGAGTCGGCTCACCTTCATCGTCCACGTTGAGCGATCCGCGCCTCCAGGGCATGGTCCCGTTGTCCACGACCGTGCACTTTTCACTGGCCACTCGCTTTCCGATCAACCCGGCGAATGCGGAGGTTTGCTTGCGATTGAAGTCAGCTTCCAGGCCGTGACCCACGGCTTCGTGCAGAAGCACGCCAGGCCAGCCCGGACCGAGCACGACTTCCATCTCGCCTGCCGGCGCCTCGCGAGCATCAAGTTGCAGGATCGCCTGTCGAGATGCTTCCTTCGCAAAATACTCGGGCGTTTTTTCTCCGAAGAAAAAGTCGAGAGCGACGCGTCCACCGCCGCCGGAGCTGCCACGAGCAGAATTCCCATCAGTCTTCGCGATACAAGAGACATTCATCCGCGCCAGCGGCTGGGAATCCTCAGCGAATGTACCATCCGAACCGACGACCAAAATGTGGCGAAGCTCATCCGCGTAGCTGGCGCGCACTTCTTTGATGCGAGGATCGTACGCTCGCGCCGCCTTGTCGGCTCGCATCACCAATTCCACTTTGGCATTGATCTCGGCATCCACCGAAGGCAAACTCACGGGATACAAACTGCGAGCAGGCTTCTCCTGAAAGCCGACCGTTGGCGTCTTCGCTGGTCCACTGGCGATCAAAGCGGCGGTACGTGCCGCGTGCAGAATGCGCTCAGAAGAAAGGTCATCGGTATAGGCGTACCCGGTGCGCTCGCCGGCGATAACACGCACTCCGCATCCCGCCGAAATTCCCTGTGAAGCGGACTTCACCATGGACTCGTCAACCATCAGCGAGGTTGAGGAAAGATACTCAAAATAAAGGTCTGCATAATCGCCGCCCGCAGAAAGAGCCGCGGCTAAATAGTGCTCAAGATCGTGTTCTGTGACCCCGTAATGCTGGAAGAAGAATCGATTTTTATCCACAGTAATTAGATGTCCTTTGATGTTGAAAGACGCACCGATGGGATGTATTGATTATCCCACATGCCCTCGCCTGCCGCAGGCCTCATTGCTGGGTTCGGGTAGCTTCAGGTCGTGTTCGCTCGTCACAGACGTAGTCACGGATCACTGAAAGAATTCCCCAATGACGCCGGAATCCCTGGTACGCGAGGTTGAGGACTTTCTCACGTGCGCGCAAGACGCCGTGATCATTGAAGACGGCGCTGTCGTTTTTGACCTCGCGCAATCCAAATATTCCATCTCCGGAGAACGCAACAAATGCCTGCTGCATTTGTGGTCTGCCGAACGGAATTTCGTGCGGCGAGTGCTCGAGGCCGAGGTAAAAAATGAAGTTCTGCGTTTGACGGTCCAGCGTATGGGACAGGCAAAACCTACCAAGCTTGAGATTTGCCGTGAACGCGACCGGCGAACCCCGACGGCCAAGCGGTCGGCACGCGTTGCCTACCAGCGTGCGCTGCATCGGGTGCTGCAGAGGCGTTTTTCCGGGTTCACCGTCGACCGGCTAAGCACGTCAATGGATCTTGAACGATCTTTCGGCCCAGTTTACGCGCGAGGGTTGCTGCACCGCGGGCGCTCAGCATTCGCAGTTCTCGGCGTAAATAGCCAGGAGACTCAGGGCTCCATCGACGCTGCTCTGACTTTCGGCATTTTGTGGCTCGATGCTTGTAGAGTGGCGAAAGCCGGAAAGTTCGCGGTTGAGGGCCTGAAATTATTCCTGCCCGCTGATGCTTCCGCGCTGACCCGCGAGCGAATCGCGCACTTGAATCCGGACGCGGCCAAGTGGCAGCTTTACGAATTGGAAGAGCGCGACGAAAACCTGAAAGAGCTGGACACATCTGACTGCGGCAACGTAGCGACGCGTCTGGTTCACTCGACCGATGAATTAGCGGTGCAAGAAAGATTCGCGGCTGCAGTGTCGCAGGTTCGTGCCCTGATGTCTGAAGCCGAGATCGCAACGTTGTCTGCCGGCAAGATTGCATTCCGTTGCCACGGCTTGGAATTTGCGCGAGCGCGGCTCGCCCATCAGCCCGAATCATTTAACAGCACTCCCGAAGTGGTATTTGGATTAGGTGCCCAAGAACGGATTCTGGACGAAAGCAACATAGCGGAGTTCGCCAGACTCGTGCGAAGCATTGGCGAAGTGCGCCACGCCGAGGGACCGCGTGATCATCCGCTGTGGCGGCTGCATCCAGAGCGCTGGCTGGAATCATTGGTTGTTCGTGATGTTGCGTCGGTGGAAGAGCGTTTGGATACTACCTGCTTGTATTCGCAAGTACCGGCGTTCTCCGCGGCCGACCGCGCCATGATTGACGTGCTGACGCTCACCCGCGACGGACGCCTGGCGGTGGTCGAACTCAAGGCCGACGAAGACATCCATCTTCCTCTGCAAGGGTTGGATTATTGGGCGCGAGTTACCTGGCACCATGCTCGCAGCGAGTTCCAGCGTTTCGGATATTTCCCCGGACGAGAGTTACGCGCCGATAAGCCGCTCTTGTTCTTGGTGGCTCCTGCTTTGCATGTACACCCATCAACCGATACCCTGCTGCATTACATCTCGCCTGAGATCGATTGGGTCTTGGCAGGCATTGACGAGAGATGGCGGGATGGCGTGCGGGTGATTTTTAGAAAAAGACCAGCGCAAAATGGCCACCCAGGCAAAGCAGGCTGATCTGGTTCCTTGTTTCTTGATCGGCGTGGATCCGTGCAAATCCGTGGCGAGGTTAGGTTTATTTCTCCGGCCACGCTCCCAGCAAACGGCGTACGTCTAACATTTGCCCCACATGGTATGCATTGTGATCGGCCATCAGCAGGGCTTCCCGCAAAATGGTCTGGCCGTCACCCCAGGGAATTTTTGCCAACAGATCGGTCTTGGGATCTTCGACCAACTTCTCCATGGCCTTCGAGTCCTGCTTGACTTTCTTTACGCTCGCGTTCCACGCCGATGCGCTGGGCGGAGCTTCCGTCTGCGGCCAATATCCCTCGGGCCACTTTGGAGAGATGTGTTTCGGGTTGCGGCTGAACTCAAGAATGTCCCACTGCGCTATGCGAATGTGTTCCAGCAGCATCCAAAGCGAATGCGGCAACCCTGCGGGCTTTCGGCCGAGCAAGTTCGGTGGAATGCCAGCGACGATTTCTTCGAACTTGGCATGGGCACTGCCGCCACGAAGCAGCTCAACCACATGCTGGCGCAGCGCCTTGTCCTTGTGATCTTCTTTTTTCATATTTTGTCGTCCCTTTCAATGGTTGCTGATTCAACTGTGGAACGGGGAGCATCGATAACATTCGGGACCTCAGGCTCTGGTTTTTCTCCGCGATAAACTCGCGCGATGCCTCGCACCAGGCGGCGCATGGGCAAGACGCCTTTGTCGTCGGCAAAAAAGATTTCTCCGATTCGGCTGCTGCGATAATACCAGCGCTTTAGTAGAACCAAATGCTCCATGGTCTCAAGAGCGGTGGTTGAAGTTGCGTCTGGAAATGAATCCAAGGTTTGTTGCAGTCGCGATTCCATCGACTGCGACTTGGTGTGCTCCGGTGACTGAATGGGAAAAGTGAGCGGACCGGAAATGTGTCCTGCGTCGATGCGGAAGAAGTTGACTGATTCCGGATGGGCACTTTTTTGCACCATCACGCCTGCAAGCCGATCAATTCGATGGACGATTTCCGGCCGTTGGCTCAACACGGGCTTAAGCTTCTCCAAACGCGCATGGAGAGCAGCCGCATTTTCGAAGTCTAAGTTGACTGAGGCGGCGTCACGCTGAGTTGAAAGTTCGCGGACCAGCGATTCGCCTTCGGTATCGAGATAAGCCTGCACGCGAGCCACTTCGGCGCGATATTCCTCGTCGCTGCAACCCTTAAAACAAGGCGCCAGACACATTTTCATTTCCGAATAGATGCACCCGGGAAATTGGGGATCTGGATGCAGATCGTCGACGCAGCGCCGCATCTTGAAGAAATCGAGCGAATCACTGGCGAACTTTTCCGCCGCGCTGCGCGAAGCAAACGGCCCATAGTAAACGTTCCCGCCGCCAAGGCGTCCCAGCCGTGTCGTAACGGAAGCGCGGGGGAATTCGTTATCCAGTTGCAGCTTGACCAAAGGAGCGAAGCGTAACCGCAGGCGGTTGCTGTAGGTTTTGGGAAATGTAGTGCGAAGAAGGCGGTAAAGCAGGTATCCGGATTCGAAGTCTGAACCGGTTGGCGAGTATTCGATCCAGCGAACGCGATCCCGCAGGGTGAGTCTCTTGCTGTGTTCCGCGGGCGCACCGAGCAAGCGTAGCAACCGCCGCCGCAGATTCGCAGTCTTGCTTACGTACGGCTCAGATTGCGGATCGTCCCCGCGAAGAAGAAAGACAGCCGGCGCCGCCGGAACCGAAGCAAATATCTCGGCATCGCGGACAGGAATAAATTCTAGGCCGCAAGTAAGCACAAGGCCATTCTAGTGTGGATTACCCCTCGGGAGTCTAATTGCATGGTGCGCGCGATCGGAGCCCCAGTTGAACCGCGTCACGGCTCAACATTAGGCTAACCCATGTAATCCTAGCGAAAACCAGCAGTTCGGAACTTTTTTCGGTAATCCGGGGCATCTAGATCTACGACGCGGCACATCTCACACAGCCGGGAACGCATGCGTTCACCGACGCGGTCGCCTAGCGTGGTGGGTTGACGCTCATTGCTACGAGGACCAGCGATAGCTGCGGCGGGTCCATCCTGAAAGTTTGTGGTGATAATTGTGGTGCGGTTCTCGTTGTAGCGAGTGTTGAGAATAACACTGACGGTGTCCCAAACCCACCCCGTTGGCACCACCGCTCCCAAATCGTCCAACACTATGACCTCCGTTTCAAAGACTGGGTTCAGGAGTTCAAGTTCAGTCACTTCAACTGACGGATTGTAAGAGTTCTGAATCTGCTTCAGCAAATCCCGATAATCACAGAATAAACTTGGAATACCTTTCTGCAGTGTCAACTCCCTAAGGATCGCAACCGCGAGGTGCGTCTTCCCCGAGCCGCTGGGCCCAATCAATAGCAAACCTGTCTTATCCAGCGGGTACTGCTCCACAAACTTAGAGGCAGCTATTTTAGCGGATGCTGCTCCACGTTGTGAGCCTTCAACGATGTAAGAATTGAAGTCACAAAGCTTGTAGTGTGGTGGAATTTGGGCCTGGGCCAACAGACGCTCGGATCGTAGACGTAACCTGCATTCGCAGGGTGCGACTCGTCTGTCATCACCTAACAATACAGTTTTCCAGCCAGTATCCCCGCAAACGTCGCAGGTCGGGCCAATTTTAGATTGCCTGTCGCTCTCCGCTGCACTTTGCGGAGTAGCATGCCCAGCAACTTCCCCACTGCGTGAGGCCAGAGTCTGGATGCTGCGTACACTCTTCTCGTCCATTTTCTTTTCTCCTCTCCCAGAACTCCGGCTTCTTCAAATACTGGCCTTCGGTATAGAACTTAACCGGATTAGGAATAAATCTCAGATCGGTTGATGGCCACTTCTCAACTTTATCCGCAAAACTTTTGGTCCCCGCAAGGACAATATCGGGCCCGTCCTTTGCTATCGCCTCGGCAATGGCATCTTGTTGCGCTTGTGGAACTGAGCGTCCTTTCAAGTGGCTGTTTGCCGGATACAGATGCCCAACCTCCTCGACCACTGAACTCAGATTGTCGATCATTTTCTTTTCTTCTTCAAACTCTTTTACTTCTATAAACAACTTACTCTGTCTTCCAATTTCATCTTCATTTACAGACATAGGCGTGACACGACTGTGACTGGACCGTTCCTTTCGTTTACGCTCTGTAGCTGATCGACGATTCTGCTCATCACGAACCATGCGTCGCGAGAAAATAGCCCCACGAGCATCTCGCTGGGCTACGCCCTTCGACACTAACTCCGCGATGTATCCTAAATTCGCGCCAATGTCGCCGCCGATTGCCTCTGCGATTTCCTCATCGCTCCAAGGCTTACCGCTAGCATCAACAAACACGCCGCGACTCGGACATTCGAAAAGCAAACAGAGTAAATCCATCCACACACCCTTCGCCGCTTTAGAACAACGACGAAGACAAGGGTCCTTTTGCCAATCCCCGGGGTAAAACATGAAAGCGGGTAACTTTCCCATTCCTGCATTCCTCTGCGTTCCGCTGTTGACGGATAACAATGGTTTAATTTTGTTGGGGTGCGTTTCGAAGAATGCCCGATGGTTCGCCCTCGCACAATAGAAAAAAACTCTCTAGCTGTGCACATACTGTGGAGATGTGGTCCAGGTTGTGGACGAGGGCGGAAAAGAGAGACGGAGCAAAATTGGTACACTTCGTTCACACTTGCCAAATTATTTTGAATGCTTGCGTTTATCTCTGATGACATTATCCGCGTTCGAATCCTCGTTCGCTGCCTCTCGCACCATCTGCAGGAACGCGCGGACTTCCGTCCGCAGTGGACGGTGACGGGGATGAATTACATCGAGGCTTCGTCGCAGCGGTTCGGCGTCGAGCAATTTCACCGTAGTGAGCTTACCAGCGTGCAGTTCACTGCTAACCGCCATCTGCGGCAAAAACGATAGACCTAGTCCCCGCTCCACCATGCGCTTGGCGGTTTCGATCGAGTCAACTTCCAGCGCTATGTTGGGAACTAAACCTGAGGTGCGGAACAGGCTCTGGGTTAGAGTCCAATCACTTGATCCGCGTTCGTAAAATATGAGGGGCCAACTGGCTACTTGTTCCAAGCGCGCACGCGACGGATGTTTCGGACCTCGCTTCGGATGCGACACCAGCAACAGTGGATCATCCCGCAGGCTTATGGTTTCGACCTCAGGATGATGCAGCGAACGCGCCAGTCCAATCTCCGCTTTCTCTCCCAATACCATATCCAATACTTCTTTCGAGTGGCCGGTGCGAATGCTGATGATGACGTTGGGATGAACCCGCTGAAAATGCTTTAACACGTCCGGGAGAAAATAGACAGAAATGGAAAGTGCAGTGGCGATCTGTAGTGGAGTGCCGCTCGCCGGCTGCGCGTCATGCACTGCTTGGCGGGCCATGGCTGCCGTCCGCAACAAAAGCTCGGCGTGAGGCCGAAAGGTGCGGCCGGCATCCGAAACGACCAGGCCGCCGCGGGAGCGCGAAAAAAGCTTTACCGCGAGCGAATCTTCCAGCGCCTTGATGCGGGCGCTCACCGCGGGTTGGCTGATACGCAGGGCTTCCGCTGCCCGATGAAAACCACCGAAAGTCGCTACCGCAAGAAAAGTCTCAACTTGGTCAATCTCCACGATGTGCCCTCGGGCGAGTTCCTGCATCTAAGAACATCCTATTATCACAGGTCCGCTGGCTGATAACAATCCTTTATCAGCGCGATAGAAAGGTTCCGTTTGACCGGCTGCGGTTCGTACTCCACAATCCCCAAAGAGTAGGCGCGGGTTGGAATGCTGCCGCGGAATTAGCCGGGTTGAAAACCGAGGCGGCAGTACAAAGGATGACAAATTATGGCAGTAAACGGAAACGGAAATAACTCAAAAACGGGTATGGATTGGAAGTCAAACACCCGCTGGGCTGGAATCACCCGGCCCTATACGCCCCAGGATGTCGATAGGCTACGGGGATCCCTCCACATTGAGCACACTTTGGCCCGGCAAGGCGCAGAGCGGCTTTGGAACCTGCTGCAAAGCGAATCTTATGTGCCAGCGCTCGGCGCAATGACTGGCAACCAAGCCGTGCAGCAGGTTAATGCCGGACTGAAGGCTATCTATGTGAGCGGCTGGCAGGTCGCGGCCGACGCCAATGATGCCGGACAGATGTATCCCGACCAGAGCCTTTATCCGGCCGACAGCGTCCCCAATCTTTGCCGCCGCATCAATCAAGCCCTGGCACGCGCGGATCAGATTCATCATGCCGAAGGGAAAAATGGCATCCACTGGTTTGCTCCGCTGATCGCCGACGCCGAAGCCGGCTTTGGCGGCAACCTGAATGCTTTCGAACTTATGAAGGCCATGATCGAAGCCGGCGCCGCCTGTGTTCACTTCGAGGACCAGCTCTCTTCCGCGAAAAAATGCGGGCATTTGGGCGGCAAGGTCCTGGTGCCGACCGTGGAGGCAATCCAAAAGCTGGTCGCAGCCCGTCTGGCGGCCGATGTATTGGGCGTGCCTACGCTGATCATGGCGCGAACCGACGCCGACAGCGCTCATCTACTGACCAGCGATATCGATCCACGCGATCAGGAATTCCTCACCGGCGAGCGAACAGCAGAGGGATTCTTCGGCATTCGCGGCGGCATTGAATCCGCTATTGCACGTGCCATCGCCTACGCGCCGTATGTAGAGCTCATCTGGTGCGAAACTTCCCATCCTGATTTGGATGAAGCGCGCCAGTTCGCCGAAGCGGTTCATGCCAAGTTCCCCGGCAAGATGCTGGCATACAACTGCTCGCCGTCGTTCAATTGGAAGTCAAAGCTGGACGACGCCACCATCGCCCGCTTTCAAACCGAGCTAGCCGCCATGGGATACAGGTTCCAGTTCATAACCCTGGCTGGCTTCCACGCTCTGAACCTGAGCATGTTTGAGCTGGCGCGCGGGTACAAGCTCTCCGGCATGACAGCATATTCGCGGCTGCAGGAGAAGGAATTCAGCCGCGAATACCAGCATGGCTACGAGGCAGTGAAGCATCAGCGCTTCGTGGGCACCGGCTACTTTGACGCAGTCACGCAGGTAATCGCGGGCGGAACATCGTCAGTGACGGCGCTGGCGGGCTCGACCGAGACAGAGCAATTCGCGGAAATGAAGCCTCAAGTACGCCCCAAAAGCGGGCCTGATGCGGCTTGTCAGCCTATCCTCGGGGACTGCCCGTCAATCGGAGGGATCATTCAACTGCAAACAGAACCTGGCCCAGAAGAAAGCTTGATGCCTTCCGGGGATTAGGCTCGACTACAATTTCGGACCGAAAGAGCCACTCCACGCGTCGTCAACCAGCGAGCAGAGTGGCTTTCGTTTGTCCCAAATCCAAGCCCCACGGGCTTCGCCCTGCACTAATGACTCAAACAAGGCATCCAGAGCCGATTTTCACAGTTGACATTCACAGTTGCCAGAGCGCTAAATAAGGTCCGCCGGGTTTCTCACTCAAAGAGTGCTCCCTAACTTGTACCCTGTGAGGACAAAGAAACCTGCCAGGAGATACGATGAATAAAGCCGATCTCATTGACCGAATCGCGTCTGGTAGCGGCATCAGTAAAGCTCAAGCGGCTACCGCAATTGACACAACCGTGGACAGCATCACGTCTGCGCTGAAAAAAGGTGATCGGGTAGCATTGATTGGTTTTGGCACCTTCTCTGTATCGCAGAGAAAGGCCCGCAATGGGCGTAACCCGCAGACGGGCGCCACCATCAAGATAGCCGCCCGCAAAGTAGCAAAGTTTTCCGCCGGTGCCGAGCTCAAGAAAGCCGTCAACCGCGGCAAATAAGGGACCCCAAGTTTCTATCGACGGCAGGGGATCGGCCCTGCCGTTTTTCATTTTTGCGGGGCGACAGTTGGGGACGAAGGATACTCGAGGACATCTCTCAAGCTTTTCGTCGCACAAAGGTAATAGTAACGTTCAGTGCGATAGCATTCTGTTTTTTCCCCGCGAGTTCCACCCTGATGTTTTGATCTGTCAGACCATCGAGTACTAGTGGGAGAAGCATCTGCGCCTCGGACGAAGCGTTATCATTTTTCGCGCGTTTCTTGATGAGGTTTAGGTCGAGATCGCCATACTTGACTTCTACTCCCAACGCCTTCGCGCGCTCTAATATCTCGAGGCTGGGCACATTCTTCTCATTAAAATACTTATGGATCCCAGCTCTCGTGACGCCCAGCCTTTGAGCGAATTCTTCGTAAGGGATGTTGTCTTGGTCTTTCGCTTTTTTTCTCGCCAGCCATAACTTTTCCGCGAAGACCTTCATAAAAGCCTTGTCGCGTGGCGAGTGTCTCTTCATAGCAGATCTGGCATTTGACAATAATAAAGATTTCTCTAGGATGTCAACTAAAGTTTACGTAAACTCTAGTTGACATACTCTTTGGTTGACATATGCTCGAGCAAACTTTCATTCATATTCCCGGAGTCGGCAGGCAAACGGAGCGAGAACTCTGGGCTGACGGTATTCGCTGCTGGGACGATGCGGACTCATTCGAGAAGCGCTTCGGCCATGTTGGGGCTCGACTGCAGCAGAAGCTGGACGAATACATTCCACGCTCACGTCAGGCAATAAAGGAGAAAGACGCCGCGTTTTTCGAAAGGCTTTCTCGCGTCGGCGAGGCCTGGCGAATATTTCCGGAGTTTGCCGACCAGTGCGTTTACCTCGACATCGAAACAACCGGACTCTCCACAGTATTCGACACAGTAACGATGGTCGGGCTCTACAATGGCCGCAAGTATCAACTTTTCGTTGACGGAGACAACCTTCAGGAACTTCCTCAGCACCTGCGCAAGTACTCCCTGGTTGTGACGTTTAATGGGTCGGGTTTCGACTTGCGGTTTCTGAAGCTGACCTTTCCCGAGCTTGTACTACCGCCCGTGCACATCGACCTGCGTTGGGTTACCCGCAAGCTTGGCCTTAAAGGTGGCCTAAAAGAAGTTGAGGCGCAAATCGGCATTACTCGCCCGTCCGAGGTCGAGGAACTAACCGGATTCGATGCGACCGTGCTCTGGGCGAAGCATCTACGCGGTGACAAACATGCGCTGAGGCAGTTGATCCAGTACAACACTGAGGACGTGGTACACCTGAAGGCGATTATGGAGTTGGCGTATGACCGGCTTTCCACGCAAACAGCCGACTTCTTGCAGCAATCGCAGAAAACCGTTTTCAACGGCGTGTCAGAGCTGCCACGGGCAAAGCGACATCGAAAAGCCGTCGCTCCCAATAGCAATCCCAGCGACCTTGCTCTGCGCCTCCTAGAGAAATGCCCAACAACCAGCACCGCCCCGCGAATCGTTGGAATCGACCTCACTGGGAGCGCAAAGAGGGCAACTGGTTGGGCACTCATGGACGGCCCGAATGCGACGACGCAGACTTTATCCACCGATGAGGAACTTCTGGCTGCGACGATTGCCACCCAACCTGACATTGTTTCCATCGATTCTCCCCTGTCGCTGCCGGAAGGATGGGTGAACGCCGACACGCCTTGTGGCCGACCGATCTATCGGAAATGCGAACTTGCCTTGAAGCGTATGGGGATTTCAGTTTTTTGGTGCCTTCTGCCTAGCATGAAATCGCTAACGATGCGCGGCATGAAGCTGGCTACCGCCTTACGCGCCTCAGGTCTCAAGGTAATTGAAAGTTATCCGGGCGCTGCTCAAGATCTGCTCGGTATTCCCCGCAAGGGATCCAGCCTTGAGGAGCTGAAGTGGGGCATGTCTCGGGCTGGGGTTAAAGGAGATTACCTAACCTCTCGCGTGACGCACGATGAAGTGGATGCCATCACATCCGCCCTCGTCGGCTTGTTCTATTTGGCGGATGACTACATTGCGCTGGGCAATGCAGCGGAGGATTACCTGATTGTTCCCAGGTCTCTGCGGATCAACTACCAGAAATTGGCGGATATTCTATGTGTGACAGGATTGGATGCCGTTTCTACCGGGAATGATTTAAAATGCCCGGTCAATGCTCAGCACGACACAGCGGCCGGGTAGTCGTCTGGTGATCGGCATCACCGGTCGCATCGGCGCAGGCAAGACGTCGGTGGGCAAGTATCTCGCGGAACAGCACGGATTTTATTACATACGGTACAGCCAAGTACTTTCAGAGTGGATGGCGAAAGACGCTGAGAGTAAGGCCCACCTCCAGGCGGTTGGATGGGAAGTGATGGCGGGTGGCATGCAAGTCGAGCTCAATAAACGTTTGATCGCGCGCATCGAACCGCAGCAAAATTGCGCCGTCGACGGGTTACGCCATCCTACCGACTACGAATGTCTATCGAACGCCTTTCACTCGGAATTCCATCTCCTTTGCATCGAAAGCAGCGAGGAATTTAGATGGCGACGGCTTGAGGGCAGATATCCTACGCTTGATCTGTTCCGTGCTGCAGATTCTCATCCCGTAGAACAACACATCGAATCTCTATGCAAACTCGCCTTCGCCACTATCAGCAACGAAGGCTCTTTGCCTGAGCTGTATGGGAAAGTCGATACCCAACTTCGCAGAATTCGACAGGGAGGTTAATTGTGAGCCTTTGGGTTGTAGTGGGGGGGCAATTCGGCGGCGAGGGCAAAGGCAAAATTTCAGCCTTCATTACCCAGCAAGAACAAATTGACATTTGCATTCGCTGCGGCGGGCCGAATTCAGGGCACTCATTTGTAACCGAATCGGGTGATACGGTATTGCTCCGGCAACTTCCGACCGGGTACATCAGGCCGCAGACCCGCCTTCTGATTCCCGCTGGAGGGCTGGTAGACCTTGAGGTCCTAAGATACGAGCTCGATATGCTTCGACTTGATCCGCGAAGGGTCGGCGTCGACCGGAACGCGGTGATTATCGAAGCTAAAGACAAAGATGCCGAGATCGGACTCCAGCTTCGCGAGCGCTTGAGTTCTACGCTTTGTGGCGTGGGTTCTGCCGTCGCGCGTCGTGCGCTTCGAGGAAGCGACGTCAGGACGGCGTCCGTGGCGGCAAGAGAGGTCCCTTGGTTGGCAGAACTCATCACGAACGTGAGTGATGAGGCGAATTCTGCTCTGGGCCGCGGGAAGAAGGTGCTGGTTGAGGGCACCCAGGGCTTTGGGCTGTCTCTATATCATTCCGACAGCTATCCAAAGGCGACTTCGCGGGATACGACCGCTGCTGGATTCCTCAGCGAGGTCGGCCTCAGTCCCCTTCTTGTAAGTGAAATCGTCCTCGTTTTCCGCACTTTTCCGATTCGGGTTGCTGGCGAGCAGGCCGGACCGCTCAAGGACGAGATCACTTGGGAAACCCTCCAGGCGGAGAGTGGCTATCCGTATCCGATTCAGGAGATGACGACGGTGAGCAAGAAGCTGCGCAGGGTGGGACGTTTCGACTGGGATTTGGCGAGGCAAGCGATCGCGACTAACCGTCCTACGAGATTGGCGATGAATGGATTCGATTACCTCCACTACATCGACCACTTCTGTGACAACGTTAGTTCCCTTTCACAAAAGTCGAAGGGATTCATCATCTCGTTGCGCGAAGCTCTCAATGTTTCCGTCGATTATGTTGGTGTTGGACCACACTTGGATCAAGTTCTGGTCTTTGATTCCACCGATGGTGCCTTGATAAATGGCAAACTTCAGATGACCGGAGCTTGACTAAATGTCACGGGAAGAAGAACGACAGCGGGAACGGGAAAGGCTGCGCGAGCTTAAGTTGAAGCAGCCGGAAACAGATGAGTTTCAGGGAACCGGTGTCGTTTTAAGCGACGGAATTAAGTTTTACTGCGAAAAGTTTGATCTAATCAAGCCGCTCCGAGAAGCCAATCTCAAGCCTGCCAATTACAAGCTAAGAGTCGGAGATGAATATGCAATCGGAGGACGACTCGGCACACTGTCATCAGAGCGCGGCCATGATCAACTGACGATCCCACCGTTTGAGGTTGCGATCATCAAGACTCTCGAAACCATCAACATGCCACGGTTCCTTATAGGGCGTTGGAATATACAGGTGAAACGAGCCTATGAAGGCTTGTTGTGGGTGGGCGGCCCGCAGGTCGACGCCGGATACGTGGGGCACTTGTTCTGCCCCATATACAACCTATCTAATACACCGGTGACACTGAACTATGACGATGGGTTCGCAGTTATCGACTTCGAGAAGACCACGAAGTTCCGGGAAGGGCATTCGGTCCCATACCCGGAAGTGCCCGAGAGAATATTATTCGAAGACTATGACCCTCAGGATTTACAAAGCGCTCTCGCAGCTGAGATCAAGTCGTTTCGAGAGCGCATGCTGCGACTGGAAAAAGGTACCGAATCTAGGATCAAGCGACTTGAAAGCATAACCTATACCGCTATTTCTATTCTGTTTGCGGCGCTAGCCGTGATCGCGACAAGCACCTTTTCCACTGCCGTCACGATCTGGACCTGGCTCGCGGTCGGAATATCCGTCTTAGCCCTGTTGGTCGCCTGGGGAAGGTGACCAATCCCATTTGCTGAATCCTGCGGGCATCCTTTAGAATCGAATGATTCGGAAAAGAGGTTAGGACACCATGAAGGCAGCCATTCATCCCGCTTACAACGAGATTCGCGTCATGTGCGCGTGCGGCAACAGTTTCAGCACTCGTTCGACCCACAAGGGCGACATCCACGTGGAAATCTGCTCCAACTGCCATCCGTTCTTTACGGGCAAGCAGAAGCTCATGGACACCGCCGGTCGCGTGGAACGTTTCCGCCGCAAGTACGCCAAGAAAGATGCGCCCAAGGCCTAAGTTCGTACAGCGGATTCAGAAAGAGCCTCCGTTCTCGGAGGCTTTTTCTTTGTGCTGAATTTAATGGAGGACGGGCGCCCTCGCCGTTTTGACGAGGATGAGACTATTCGTCTTCCGTCGGGTTGATCGGTTCACCCACGATGTTGTAGTAAACCTCTTTGGGCGGTTTCGGCTTGGCTGGCTTGACCGGAGGTTTAGGCGCTGGCGGAGGAGCCGCTGCCTTTGGTTCAGTGGTCGGCTGGTGTGGCGTCCAGAACCGTTCCGGCGACGGGGACGGTGCCGAAGGACCCGGAGGAGCCGTAACCGCGGCTGCCGGCGCCGGCTTAACTACCGGAGGCGCGACCACAGCAGCTCTAACTGGAGTAACAGCTGGAGTTGGCGGGGCAGGCTGTACCGGACGCGTAATTACTCGGACCGGTTTACTGCGAGTGGATCGGTCTTTGCGTTGCACCCAGGCATTCAAAATCACTGCTAGGATTCCGGCAAAGCAAAGTTCCAGGACTGACGTGAAGAGAGCGGGAACGTTAACGTCCCCCTTGCCCAAATACAGAGGGGACTGAACGTCGCCGCCCATGGTCTTCGCCAGCAAGGGCAGAATCAAATTGCGGGTGAGCGATACAATAAGCCCCCAGATCCCCTCGCCAAGGACCACGGCAATCAACAACAGGCCTATCCATCTGCCGGGGTCCGGGGCGGGGGATTCTGGCGATGCGTTTCTCGCAGTTTCGTCCATAAGTTATGTGATGCAGGTTTTGCCACGCCGTATGTTAAAAGCTATAAGAAGCGCATCGCTGGACTGTCATAGGCGCGAAGAGTCATCGTCTTCCGGACCGAGCCGGTCGCCAACCAAGTTGTAGAGAACCTCGCCTACCCTCTCCGGATCAGTTTGGTGAGATGTCGTCTCGGACTCGATCTCTTCCGGACCGGGAACAGCAGCCGGGCCTCTGCCCTCTCCCGGTGCGCGGTGGATCCAGCGATTAAGGTAAAAAACAAAAATCAAAGCTATGGCGAAATCGAGCAGTGAACCCAATAGTGGCTGCCACGGAAATGGAACCCGCGTTTGCGTTTCGAATAGAACTGATTCAGTATGTCCTTTCAGCACCGTCGCGATAATCGGCACGACCAGAAACCAAGTGAGCGCATTCAAAAAGCGAAGGCATGCCTCGGCGAGGATGACCGCAAGTGCAATCTGACCCGCTCTCTTTTTTAAAAGCGAGGACCTTAGCTCTTGGAGAAATTGTCCCGGTGTGTCGTCCACATTCGTAGCCTCGTTTGGCTGAGCAATTGTGCCATAGCTGTATTACTTGGGGAAGGCAGTAAAATAGGCAGGTGCGCAAGTACTGGGAAAATCCGGTGAGTGTAAACGCGGACGTCGTCGCCCGTGCGGTTGCCACAGTGGCTGCAAGAGTAATGATCGGAACTATTCCGATTGAGCCCGCGACTGTTTTGGCTCCCATGGCTGGGGTTACGGATACCGTGTTTCGGCGTTTCATTCGCAACCTCGGCGGATGCGGCCTGATCATGACCGAGTTCACCTCGGCCGATGGCGTGCTTCGGGCGAAAGATCAGAAAGCAAAGCGCTATCTCCATTTCTACGAAGACGAACATCCTATTTCCGCTCAGCTTTTTGGCAGCGATCCCAAAGTGATGGCCGACGCCGCGCGCATGGTGGAAAATCTCGGCTTCGATCTGGTTGACCTCAATCTGGGTTGTCCGGCGAAGAAGGTGGTCAAGTGTAATGGCGGATCGGGCCTGTTGCGCGATCTACCTGCGATTGGCAGGATTTTCGAAGCAGTTCGCGCAGCCATCAAAATTCCGTTCACGGTAAAATTCCGCGCAGGCTGGGACGACGAAAACATCGTCTGCGTGGAACTGGCGAAGATGGCCGAGGATTGCGGCCTTTGCGCCGTAGCGTTGCATGCTCGCACACGCGAGCAGGGCTACAGCGGCCAGGCCCGTTGGGATTGGATCGCCGCCGTCAAGCAAGCAGTAAAGATTCCCGTGATTGGCAATGGCGACATTCGCACGCCCGAAGACGCCTGCGCTATCGTGGCTCAAACTGGTTGCGATGCGGTGATGATCGGGCGAACTGCGCCAGCGAATCCGTGGATCTTCAGACAAATCGCGCAATACAACACATGGCTCAGCAATGACCACGCTGCGGCGTCAACCCTCGTCCGCCCCTATGACGAACCCACCGAAGCGGATCGTTACCAGATGATTCGCACTTATTTCCAAATGCTGATCGAAGAAGAACTGCCCGACGCGGTCGGCAAGATGAAGCAGTTTGCCTCATGGTTCACGCACGGCGTTCCCGGAGGGGCGGGTCTGCGGAAGGCGATTTATGAATCGAAGAGCGCACCTGAAATTCTGAATCGAGTCGAAGAATTCTTCGAACAAAGATTGTGTGGAGCGGGCACCCTCGCCCGCTAGCTGTGATGCCGTGTCTCGCAACAAGTGAAACAATTTGCATATTGACACACCCGTGACAGGCGCACATAATTTCTGACGCGTCATATTGTCCCCTGAGCCTTTCGAGCTCCGGACTTAGTTGGATCCTTCCATCTCTTACGGTCGCTGTCAGACAGCACTTCGCTAACGGAGGCCAATTTCGTTAGTCACTCACTACGCGAGGAGAAAACCCAATGAAGAACTGCAAGTCAATACTTTGTGTGCTGGTGTTCACGGTGGTCGCCGCGACCGCAGCCGATGCGCCGTCGCTAACCTTCAAGTTCACCAAGGCGAGCGTGCCTGGAGCCATAGCGACCGGTCCCGGCGGAATCAACAACGCAGGCATGTCAGTCGGGGGATATACGGACAGCAGTGGCGTCGGGCACGGGTATATTCTCAAAGGCAAGAAGTTCACCACACTGGATGACCCGAACGCCAAAGCTGGCACCACTTCAGCCAGCAATATCCAGTACAACAGCACGGCCGTTGTGGGGTTTTACACCAATACCGTCGGCGTTTCGGTGGGATTTCTGTACAAGGGTGGAACATTTACCGACATCCCTGGTCCCACAGGGAACCTGGGCACGTCGGCCAACGCGATAAATGACGCAGGAGACGTGGTCGGCAGCTACACAGATTCAGCGGGGAACGTTCATGGATTTTTGCTAAAGGGCGGAAAATACAAGACCCTGGACGTGCCTGGAGCCATTGCTACGGTCGCGACCGGCGTCAGCAACAAAGACGTTATTGTCTTCTATTGGCTAAATTCGAGCAACGTTTATGAAGCGTCGATGTTGACTGGCAAAAAGTATAAGACCATTAATGTCCCCGGGGCGACAAATTCCTACGCCCTGGATCTTGACAACGAAGGCGACGTTACCTATGAATGGCAGGATTCCGCTGGGCTCGTACACGCCGCTCTGCTGCATAGCGGCAAGTATTACAAGTACAGCTATCCGAAGGCGTATGAAACTTACGGCGGCGGACTCAATGACAAGCACATGATCGCCGGAGGGTACGTACCTACGCAGGGCGCAAACTTCCAAGGTTTCAACGCAACTTACAAATAGAACGATTTGACTGCCAGCAAGCGTTTCTCGGGCGCGTGTAACAGCTGTTCAAAGATTCAGAACAGTTTGAGCATGCGTTCGAGAACGCTATATTCCAAATTTCGTGCGAAGCCTTTTGGTCAAGCAGTTGTCCTCACCGACATTTTTCCTTTTTCATCTCTTTCCAGGTATGCCCACGGGATGTTCGGATCGTGGGTGAACATAGTCACCCACTTCTCCGGAATCGACTGCGCGTAATAGCGCTTGCGGCTTTCGATGGTTTGCAACGGCAGCAGATCGAAAGCCATGCCCCAGGTCAGATCGATGTGCGCGCTGGTGGGAATCAGGTCGGAAATGTAGCATGCAGTCTCGCCGCCACTTCTTAAAATCACAGCTTGCATGTGCTCGGTGTGGCCGGGAAAAACTTTGACCGACACTCCAGGGACGATCTCCCGATCGCCCTGCAGCAACTCCATCTGTCCGCTTTTGATCAGTGGATCGTAGTTGTCGGACATGTAGCTGATGGCGTCGCGTTTGAGTTGAAGGCGTCCGTGCTGCCACTCGCCTTCGGGGGCATAATATTTGGCTTTGGGAAATGTGGGCACGACCTTGCCGCCCGAAATCACCGTATTCCAGCCGCAATGATCGAAGTGCAGGTGCGTATTGATCACAATGTCGATGTCGTCCGGCGAAACGCCGGCGGCGGTCAGGTTGTCGAGCAGTTTTGCGGGCTGTCCGAAAATTTTGATCAGTCTCTCTGGCAGCTTGTTGCCGATTCCGGTTTCGATCAGAATCGTCTGCCGTCCAGTCTTCACCACGACCGAATTTAGTCCAACAGGGACGTAATTATCGGCGTCGGCTTTCACTTTCTTCCCCCACATCACTTTGGGAATGACGCCGAAGAAAGCTCCTCCGTCCAGCCGGTAAATGCCGTCGGAAACGGCGATGAGTTCAAAGGTGCCCAGGGTCAAGCGTTGCATGTGCATCGGCCTCGTGCTTCCAGAGATTTAATGGCACGACTTCATTGTGCACCAATCTCGGACGACGGTTCGTTAGCGGATACCCCCTCCCCCCTGATCTTTTGGAATCATCGGTTTAGGAGCAGACTGTGGTCCAAATCTTTGAGTTGAAAGTACTTATACGCAAAATCTTAAGGGCAAAGAAGTTCGCGGCCTCTGTTGTTAGGTTATCTTATAGAGAACCTAATACATCTATTATTAACTTGTAGGACGTACAAAAGTCAAGCAGTGAATACGCACTTGCGGCGCTCGGCGTCCTCAAGCTCCCACGCTGGCGAACGGCGTGCTGCGACTCAGTCCGCGAGCTTTGAGAAAGCCGCCAACTCCCAGTTCTTCGAAACCGATGGCACGAGGTGCGGCACGGGCACACGCCCGTGCCTAAATTGTCGAACGGTTTCTATTCTCCCGTTAGACTCGCGTGTTGTTGAAGCCAGGCAGCGAGTTGTGGGCCTTGCTGGGATTTCAGGTCGGCGCAGTAATTCATGTTCTCTATCGACTGCTTTAGCGAGCGTGCCGCTGCGGGCGCGGGATGGGCGGTGAAAAAAGACTGGACTTGATCGCGCATGCCCGCGTCACAGAAGCTGCCGGTGGCCTGCACGATGATTCCTCCAGCAAATGCTCCGCCCAGATTCTCTATAGCTTCCCAATGCGACTGGACGAACTTCCAGGCTTGTACCTGGGCGGCGGGGTTTTTCATTACTTGTAAGATTAAGTACGGAGCGTCCTGCGAGCGCATCTGCGGGGAAATCGCGTACTCCAGAGTGCTGTCAATTAACTTGGGATCGTTAAAACGGCTTAGAGCAAACATGTCGGTGAAGTAGGCTTCTGGAGTCTTGGCGGCTTTAAGATCCTCCATTATCTTGGCGTACAAAGCCTGATCGCCGTCACGCGCCGCAATTTGCAGCGCAGCCCCTGCCATCGCGTGATCGACAGAAGAGTGATCTGCGAGATATTGGTTCGCCAGCTTTTGCGCCAGCGCCTGTACCTGCGGATCGCGGGCGACGCCACCCAGGGCCATCATTAGTTGCGCGCGAAGTGCGGATCGGCCTTCGCTTTCTCCCGGCTTGGCTTCCCATCCTACGTCCTGGGCAACCGGAGCGAGCAGATGGCGCACCCAGTGCTCGTAGGCTTCCCGGTCGGCGGCGTCGATGAGGCGATCGCCAATGAAGGTGAGCTGGGTAAGGAGCTCTCCCAAAACGGCGTCGTTGCGGTCTGCCTGCAGACCCTCGGCGAGAACCAGATAATCTCCAATGGGTTCGCGATTAACGCGCACGGACGCCGAGACATCGCTTAGCAGCAGGATGCGTTCGGCTGCATTCAGCGCGCTTTCGGCCACTTTGGACATGGCCTGAATGGCTTCAGAATCGTATCCGGAGCGATAGAAACCTTTGGCATTGGCGTTCGCGTAAACCCATGGCGAACATCCCTGCAAGGTGAGGTCCTGCTCTCTCTTACCCAGCAGTTCACAGTTCTGTGTATTTGCTGCTGTTGATTTCATGCACAGAGGAATCTGCCATAGCTCCGGGCTGCCGGCCTCCAGCTTTGAGCGATCGTAAAAGTAACGCTGCTGGTGGAGCGCAACTGACTCGGAATTGCCCGAGCATTGAGTCTTGACCGTTACCAGGGGAGGCCCAGCTTGTTCGGTCCAGGTAGGCATGATTTTATCGATGGGTTTCTTTGAGACCTGAGTCTGCGCGTTCCAAAAGTCAGACGCGGTAGCATTGGCGTAGGAGTGTTGCTTTAAGTACAAATTCACACCTGTACGAAACGAGTCCGGGCCCACGTAAGTCTCCAACATCCGCAGCACGGCTGCGGTTTTGCCGTAAGTGATCGAGTCATCGAGTTCGAGAATTTGCGCCGGAGTGTCTGCGGGTTGATGAATTGGGTGGGTGTTGACGAGCGAGTCCTGATCCAGCGAGTTCACGGCGTCGGTGACTTCGTCGAGAGGCACATTCCATTCCGGCTTCCACGCCGCTACTGGCTTGCTCGACATCCAGGTAGCGAAACCCTCGTTGAGCCACTTGTTGTCCCACCATTGCATGGTTACCAGATCGCCAAACCATTGGTGCGCCATTTCGTGGGCAATGACCGACGCGACGGTCTTCTTCAGGCCGATGGCTGTGTGTTGTTCGTCCAGCAACAGCAAAATCTCGCGGAAAGTGATGCAACCGGTGTTCTCCATCGCGCCTGCCGAAAAATCTGCCAAGCCGACCAAGTCAAGCTTCTCATAGGGATATTTGATCCCGAAATAGCGATCGTAATAGTTCAAATTGAATTCGGCGGCAGCCAATGCGAAGCGGCCGAGCTCCTTCTTGCCGGGGCTGGTCCAGACGCGAATCGGAATACCGTCGGATTCTCCTTCGATGTATTCAAAATTTCCGACTACCACCGCCACCAGATAGGACGACATTCGGGGACTGTTCGAGAAATGGACGGTGTGCTTGGCGTCGCCAGGACCGGGTGCGTCAGAAACGACCTTCCCGTTCGAGATGACATTCATGCCTTTATCGGCGATAACGGTTACATCGAAAGTAGCCTTGAATGCCGGCTCATCGAAGCAGGGGAAGGCACGGCGCGCGTCAGTATCCTCGAGTTGGGTAGCTGCATATTTGCGGCCTTGATCGTCCTTGCCAATGTAGAAACCGCGCAGTTCATTATTCAGAATTCCCCGGTAGCGAATTTGTATGGTTGCGGAACCAGGTTGAATCGATTTGTCTACGGACAGCGTCGCGAATTGGCTGGCTTGGTCGAGGCTGACTTTGGCCTTCTGGGTGGCGCCCGCGCTGCTGATACTGACGTCGTGAAAATCAATGTCGACCGCATGCAACACAATTTCGGAGGTAGCTTTGTTAACCCGGACCTGGATCGTCTCTTCCCCATCGAAGTGGTTGTTGGCGAAGTCGGGAGCAAAACTGAGCTTGTAACTGTCAGGTGACGCTGTCTGCGGCAAACGTTGTCCGGCACAGACTGAACTCATTAACAAAAGCCCGGCGAAAAAGTAGGCGTGTTTCATTTCTTCTCCGATTTAGCTGCGGTCCCAATGATTATCGCGAAGGCTGTTTCCGAAGACTTTGTCTCAGAACTCTATTTGTCGGGTCTTGAGCTAAATGTCACAGCTTTAGATACGCTCAATTTATTCGACTAGTTCCAGATTCTTCGGCGGTTGGCCGGCCCCGCAGAACTGCTGCTTAGACGTGCCTTTCGGGATTTCGTACCCATCCGGCTGCAGATTTTGCCGCAAACAAGGGGTCGACGACGAGCTCCATTAGGGGCTAATGGACCGCCCAAATCTATACGTGATCGACAGACTGGCGTATGACGGTATGCGGACGCCGACGACTTCCTGGATGTCGGAGGGATAGAAATTTTCTGTTGTCTGCCCGGTGTAACCTCGGGCAATTAGAAAATTTACGCCGATGTTCATGCGGTCGTGTAGAAACGGTCGAGTTACGGCGCCGCGGAATTCCTTTACCGGCGTGCCTGTACATTCGCTGATTAAGATTGGCAGGCATCCGGTGCCCAGCGGTTTGGCGCCTACGTATTCGAATTCTCCTTGAGCTTGCAGCCGAAATGGAAGCTGGACTGTGCCCAGTAGATCGAAGATCGTTCTTGGCGCTTCTGGCGTGGGTTCGCCGGTATCGAGATCGCGGGCATCGGCTTTGGAGAACGTTGCCAGAAACGATGCTGAGCGAAAGTTTCGGCGCGCGGCTACGGTCATGAAGCGAAGTCGGCTTGGGCCTTCGTTAATTTGCAGGCCGGTGTCTGGATCGATCTTGGCGAGTTGAGCGCTGCTAGTGACATGTCCGAGCGTTAGACGCAGCTCGGTTTTGCGGATGGTTTTGCTGGCGACGAGTTGATAAGAGTGTGCCGTCGCTACTGGAGTGCCCGCGGCAGTACCTATTCCGATGCGAGGATCTTCGGTAAAAAACGCCTGGCCGAAACTGACAGAAATGAGCGGAGCGTACCACGAGTCCTTGGGAAGAAAAGATATTGTGGCTTTCGGCGAGTTCACGCCTATCCATTTCTGAAATGAATTCTGAGCTTGCAGAAGATCGTCATTGTCAAAATCAATCTCATCGCGGCGCCAGCCGAGATAGTAGCGGAAGTAATGAGTGAGAGCGCCTTCGGCGGCAATATAGGGCGTGATCGATCCTATGGTGATGTTATTCGCATCGACGGGGGTGAAGGGGCCGTAGTAGCTGGGGTTGGCAGGGTTAAAGAATCCGTAACGATCGAGATCGTCGCGTCGGGGAGCTTCGCGCTCGTAGTCAAGGCCGGCCAGCACGGAAAAATACTCCGCAATCTTATTCAGGTAATTCGCGTTCGCGGCGGCGACCGTGCGGAACTCGCTTTGCCTGATCAGTCCCTGCCCGAAGTCTGAAAATAAAGAAAGATTGTAGGTGCGAAAAAAGCCGGAGAGTTGCAGTTGCTGGCTTTTGCCGAATTGCCAGACATCGTTTACGCCTACGAGTGCGGTGTGAGTCTGATCTTTTTGCCGGGGATCGATGGTGTCTCCGTAGTTGGGGAAATTCGTGTCAGCGGAGTTAGGAGCAAAGATCGGGACGAGTCCGGGAATGTAGGAAAAACCGTAATACGCAATGCCAAATAGAGTGAGCCGATGCTGGCCGAAATTGAACACTCGCTCACCATTGAATTTGTACTGTTGGCGATGTTCCAGCCGATCAAGGAATCCATTGCCGTAGGAGGCTTCAAAGGCTATCCACGAGTTGGGAGTCGGGCTCAGGCCCGCTACCACGTCGATGTCCCGGTAATCTCCGGTAATCGTGATAAATGGATCGAGGCGCGAGCGTAGCCCATAGGTCGCGGCCATGTTCACGGAATGATTTCCCTCACGAACGTTGAATGCTCCGCCATCGATCTGAACGCTTTCCAAAACTTCAGGAATAAATATGTTGGGATCGGCGTAGCCATTTCCGTGCGCATTCGCCGATAGATTGTTGGGCACGAGATAAGATCCCACCGCGATGTACTGGGCGATAGACTCGCCGTGATCTGCGGCTACGCCTGGGGCGAAATACTGCGGCGCTTTTATTCCGCTAGATGCGGTTTCAATGGGATATCCGGGGATTGAAACCGGCGCGCCGGGACGGCCGGGATTGGCGTCGAGTAAATCCTGACTGACAAAAATCTTTTCGCCGGGATCAGGAGAAAGTACATCGGATTCGTTCACGTCAGCGGTGACTGTGATGTTTTCGGCATGCGAGGAAAGTTGGGTTATGCGGATTTCGATCGGAGGATTACCGCTGGCATGAACAGTAATCGCTTTAACCACCGCACGAAACTCGGAAGCGTCGGCTTTAATCACGAACTTGCCGGCGAATGGTGCCTTTAAAACAAACTGTCCATCGGCTCCGGAGTTCGCTTTCGCAATGACTTGATGGTGATCCATCAACTGCACGGAGGCATTTGCCAGAGCATTTCCTTGAGGATCAACGACGCGGCCTTTTTGCACGATCTCTTGTGCTTGCAGAGGGGACGTAAGCGATAGAGTGAATAGGATCGAGAAAATGATGATCTTGATCCCCGTGATACTAAATTTCTCCTTCGAGCTCAGTCGACGCACGAGGACAAGGGTAACAGGATGCAGCAGGCACTCGCTGCTCGACTTACGATCTAAGGTCAAAGGCAACGGACAGGAATGTCCGCTCTACACTATTTGAGTTCGTGCTCGAAGTGGTCTTCGATCATGTGGAAGAGGTGATCGCGATCATCGGAGCCGCGGATGCTGTGGGTCTTGTTGGGATAGACCATGAAGCGGAATTGCTTGTGTGCCTTGATTAATCCTTCGACCATCTGAATGCTGTTTTGGAAGTGCACGTTGTCGTCGCCAGTTCCGTGTGCGAGAAGCAATGATCCATCTAACTTGTCGGCCACTTTGGGCAAATTCAGGTCAGTGTAGCTGGTAGTGTCTTTGTCGGTGGGAAGTCCGTTGTTGCGCTCGGTATAGATGGAGTCGTAGTTGCGCCAGTCGGTAACCGGGGCGACGGCGGCGCCGGCCTTGAACATGCTTGAATGCGTCAGGGCGTAGAGCGTCATGGATGCGCCATTGCTCCAGCCCCAGATGCCGACACGGCTGCGGTCGAGTTGCGGATATTGAGTGAAGAGCTGGTCGAGCGCAGCTAACTGATCTTTCAATTCGATCCCACCAAACTGATGGCGGACCGCGGTCATAAACTTGCGGTCGCGCGCTGGTGTGCCGCGATTATCGACGGTGAAGATTGCGAATCCCTTCTGCGCCAGTAGTTGATGGAAGAGGCCAGAGGAACCAACCCAGTCCTCGATCCACATATTTCGGACCAACTGCGCGGCTGGACCGCCATAAATATTTACGATCAGCGGAATCTTCTCGGACGCTATGCTTTTCTGCGGTAGCACGAGTTCGCCGTAAAGAATGGTTCCATCGTCCGCTTTGAACTGGAGAAACTTAGGTTCAGTCAATCCATAATCGTCTACATTGCGCGAGTTCCATACTTTCTTGCAGTTTCCATCAATACTGCAGAGTGAAACTCGCGGCGGCGTCATCAGCGCAGAGAATTCGTCGACGTAGTGTTTGCCGTCATCGGCGAAGGCAGGGTTATGCGTTCCGTCTTCCTCGGTGACCGGTTCGAAGCCGGAGCCGTCAAGTTTCACTGCATAGATCTGGCGCTCGCGCGGATCGCCCTCATTGCAGATGAAATAGACTACGCCATCGGTCTCGTCGACCGCCTCGACGCCCAGCATTTCGAAGTCGCCTTTGGTGAGCTGGCGTTCCAGCCTGGCGTCGGCCGCGAGCGGATTCTCTTTGTCGAAGCTGTAGAGATAAAGGTGGGTGTGTCCGTCTCGCCAACTTGACCACAAGAAACGGTTACCCGACGCCAGAATCTTCATGTCGTCGTTTACGTTGACCCAGGCGTTGGGAGTGGATTCGGTCAACACTTTACGCGAATGCCCAGAGTGCGCGTCGATGAAGTAGAGGTCCATATTGTCTTGCGCGCGGTTCAAGACTTCCGCCCAGAGCACGCCATCGCGTACCCATCCGAAGCGCGGAACATATGTTTCGGGGTTATCGGTAAGCGAAATCCATTTGGTATCGCCGCCCGAAGCGTTAACCACTCCTAAGCGCACCACGGGATTCGGATCACCGGCCTTGGGATATTTTTCCATGTCGACGGTCGGATGGGTCGGCATCCAGTCGGTGATTGGATACGTCGGCACCCGGGTTTCGTCCATTTGCAGATAGGCAATGTTCTTGCCGTCGGGCGACCAGAAATAATTGGTGCGCACGCTGAGCTCTTCGGCATAGACCCAGTCGACCTCGCCGTTCAGCACATTTCCTTCTTTGTCCTTATCTTTGTCTTTATCTTTGTCTTTGTCTCGAGTGAGTTGTTTTTCGGTGTCGCCGGCTACGCTTCGGACATACAGGTTGTGCTTGCGCACGTAAGCCAGGCGGCTGCCATCGGGAGAGAATTTGGGATCACCGCAACGATCGGGCGATGCGCTAAGTTGGACAGCTGTGCCAGTGTCGAGGGAATAGAGCCACAACTGGCCGTGTGGGACAAAGAGCAAATGTTTGGAATCAGGCGCCCAGTGATAAGGGTCGACGTGATAGCGGGTAATCCGTTCCAGTTCGCGCTCGTCAGTTATTTTGTTGAGAGAGGGCGCGAGCGTCGCAAGTTTCGATTGGCTAAGCAGCAATGTTTTCACACCGCCTTTCGCGTCGACCGACCATAATTCGCCGTGTTCGCCGGAATCGTTGCGCTGAATGAAAGTAAATTTCGTGTCGTCGGGCGTCCACTGGATGGTTTCGGGCGGGCGTCCGGTGATGCCGCCCTCGGCGAAAATGGCTTCGATGGTTAGAGCCTTTTTTGTCGGAGGATTGGGATCGGCCGACTGGGCTACTGCCAAGGAAGTAAGCAAGGAATACAGCGCGATTCGACGAATAAGACCGCTCACGAAGTATTTCCGTAGCATGAATTCTGTCCTTATGAGGTGAGGCTGAAAAGTGTACACCGGCAGAGAGGGTTAGCCCATCCCCATGTCATTCCGAGGAGCGAAGCAACGAGGAATCCGGGTTTCTGCCGGACAGAAAAGAACCCAGATCCCTCGCTGCGCTCGGGATGACAGAACTTCTCTATACGGACATAGCGTGTAACCTCTTGGAACGCAGAGAAACGTTAGCGTGCTAAAATCAAGATAGCGCTACTGCTAAAAGATGCTTCCTGACGTACAAAACCTGATCGCACTGCAACAGGCGGATCGGGAAATCTTGCGTTTAAAAGAAGAAATTTCCGCCTTGCCTAAGCGGGTGGCGGCCATCGAAGAACGGCTGGCCGGAACCAGGGCGCTTCTGGAAAAAGCCAAGGCTGCGGTAAAAGCCGACGAAGCGTCCCGCCGAAAATACGAAAGCGGAATTCAGGACCAGCAGCAGAAAATCTCGAAGTACCGCGACCAATCGCTCGCCGTCAAGACCAACGAACAATACAAAGCCCTTCTACACGAGATCCAGTTCGCCGAGCAGGATATTCGTGCCCATGAAGACAAGATTCTGGAGCTGATGGTCAATGCCGAGATCCGCGAGAAGGACGTAAAGGCGGCGGAAGCGACGTTAAAAGCAGAGACCGCGGAGATCGAGAAGGAAAAGATCGAAGCCCGCCAGCGCACCGCAGAAGACGAAAAGCAATTGGCTGAGTGGAACGCCAAGCGCGACACTGCCCGCGACGGCGTAGATGCGGACTTGTTACGGCAATACGACCGGGTGGCGAAGCATCGCGGCACCGGGCTTTCCGAAGCGCGAGATCACAAGTGTCTGGCCTGCCAGGTCATGTTGCGTCCTCAGACCTACAACGAAGTGCGCGCATCGACCCACGTGGTTACCTGCGAGTCCTGCCAGCGAATTCTTTACTACGACCCGGCAAATGACGAAGTCGTAGACCCGGCCGTAACCGCCAGACGGCGTCGAGCCCATCCTAAGTTTGAGTCGAGCCAAGCCTGGTATTTCCGGCCTAACTTTGAGGATCATGGGGAAGTGTTCGTGGTCTATCTGAACCACAAGGGAGAATCGACCAGGCAAGTCTACGATGGTTCTTCCGGACGCGGCATTGGCGACATTCTGGTTCGCGAAGGCGAGTACCGCCTGGCGTTTCCCGAAGACTTTTCCGACGACGTTATTCGTCTAAACGGAAATTGGACTGAGTCGGAACTCGAAGAGTGGGGAAATGAGCTTCCCACGGCCACCCTGGACGCTCTGCATCGCGATCTTGATCTGGCGCGAGCGGAGTCGCATAAGCACCGGCACTCCCGTGAAGCCGTTGCCTCGGAGCATCCCGCCGCTAGTTGACGCTTAACCAACCCTGTCATTCCGAGGAGCGAAGCGCCGAGGAATCTGGTTTTCGGTCGTCACGAGAAACCGAGATCCCTGGCGTTGCTCGGGGATGACACACAAGTAGGGATGACAAACTGCCAGCTTGTTATCCCGCAAAGCCCCGCCGGGTTAAGATTCTTTCATGCCCAAAAAATCAACCGACTTTCACGGAATGCCCATTGTGAAAGTCTCACGCCGCGGCGCCAACCGCCTCAAGGACGGACACGTCTGGGTCTACCGCTCTGACATCGTTGACGCGAAAGGCGTGGCTCCGGGCGCTTTGCTTGCGGTGCTGGATGAACGCGAAAAGCCGCTTGGCTCAGCGTTGTACAGCAGCGCGTCACAGATCGCAATTCGCATGATTTCGACGGAACCGGTCAAAGACCTTTCCGCTCTACTGCGAAAACGCATTCAAGCGGCAATCGCTTATCGCGAACGAGTGGTGCGCGACACGGACGCCTACCGCGTCGTTTTCAGCGAGGCCGATTTCCTCCCAGGCCTGATCGTTGATCGCTACAACGACCTGATCTCACTGCAAGTGCTAACGCAGGCCATGGACACAGAAGTTGCTCGCCAGGCCATCCTCGCCGAACTGACGGAGGGTTTGAAGCCGGAGGCAATTGTCGAACGGGTCGATCCGCGAGTGCGGGAATTGGAGCAACTGCCCGCTCGGTCCTCTAGCCTTCTACAGGGCCAGAAGACAAGCACTGTTTTCACCATGAATGGGGTTCGCTTTCACCATGACGCCCTCGAAGGCCAGAAAACCGGGGCGTTTCTCGATCAGCGGGAGAACTATGCCGCAGCGGCCCAGTATGCTCGCGGCGAAGCGTTGGACGTTTTCTGCTATCACGGGGGATTCGCTCTGCATCTGGCGCAGCGCTCTTCCAAGGTCACGGGGGTGGACAGCTCGCGCCCGGCACTCGAAGTTGCCGACCGCAATGCGGAGTTGAATAGCCGCAGCATCGAATGGATCGAAGCCAACGCCTTCGACCTGCTGCGTGACTATGCCAGCTCGGGACACCAGTACGACACCGTCGTGCTCGATCCTCCGGCCTTCGCCAAGAGCAAAAGCAATCTGGAGACGGCCCTGCGCGGGTACAAGGAACTCAACCTGCGAGCCCTCAGAATGCTACGGCCGGGAGGGATTTTAGTGACTTGCTCCTGCTCCTATCATGTCAGCCCCTCCGACTTCCTCCAAGTGGTCACGCAAGCCGCGCAGGATACCCACCGAACGGTTCGCTTACTCGAGAACCGAACTCAGGCCAAGGACCACCCAATTCTGCTCACAGTGCCCGAAACGGCCTACCTGAAATGCCTGTTATTATCAGTATCTTAATGAAAAATAAGAAAATAAATATATTGACAATAACACACTCAAGTTTTATGCTTCTTGTACGCTAATTAAGCATCCAGAGAAGTGCAGGACGCCAGATAAATCACCAAAATTATTATTTAGGAGGAAATGACCATGACAGTTTTAACCCGTTGGGAGCCTTTCCGTGAGTTCACCACTTTGCAAGACCGCATGAATCGGTTGTTCCGTGATTCCTTCGGCCCAGAAGCGCAGGACCAGTCGCTGGCCACAAGCGCGTTCGTGCCGCCGGTCGATGTGTATGAAGATGAGCACAACGTCAACTTGAAGATTGAAGTTCCGGGGATCGATGAGAAGGATATCGATGTTCGCATTGAGAACAACACCCTTACCGTACATGGCGAGCGCAAGTTCGAAAAGGACGAGAAAGAAGAGAACTTCCGTCGCGTGGAGAGGCAGTATGGCAGCTTTACTCGTACTTTCAGCCTGCCTCCGACCGTGGATCCAGAGAAAGTGACGGCAAGCTATGACAAGGGCATTCTGAAGATCAGCCTCGCGAAGAAGGCAGAAGCCAAGCCCAAGCAGATCAAAGTCAATGTGGGCAGCGAGAAGCCGGTTAGCGGCGAAAAGACTCTCGAAGGCAAGGCTTCCGGCAGAGCCGCCTAAGGTGTGAAATATGCGGGGACAGCCTCCTCGGCTGTCCAGTCGATCAAAGCTCAACAGGATTTGTCGGGAGACGGGTTGGCCGTCTCCCGTTTTTATTAATACTGACATCGCGACCGCAGGGATGCTCGGTGCATCTCAGGAGGAATAAATACCTACACCCTTCGCTTCGCTCAGGGTGACAATGTAGGTGAGGAAGGCTTATGGCAATTCGTTGGGATAAATTCACAGTCAAGGCGCAGGAAGCTGTCCAGCGCGCGAGCGCTCTGGCGTCCGAGCACGGCAATCCCGAAATCATGCCGGTGCATATTCTGGCCGCACTTGTCGAGGACAAAGAGGGCATCGTGCCGCCGGTGCTGGAGAAAATCGGCATCGGTCCGCAGGCTGTCTTGCATGACGCTTATCAAGTCATCGAGGGCTTGCCCAAGGTTTCGGGCAGCGCGGCTCAGGCAAACCTTTCCAACCCCGCGAACCAATTGCTGGAGCTGGCTTTCAGCGAAGCTGCCACCTTCAAAGATGAATACGTTTCCACTGAGCATTTGCTGCTCGCGGCAACCGAGTTGAAGCGTGATGCCGCCCGCGAAATCTTGACGCGGCACGGCGCAACCCACGAAGCGATTTTGAAGGCGCTCACCTCGGTCCGCGGAACGCAGAAAGTTACCGACCAGAATCCCGAAGACAAATACCAATCGCTGGCGCGCTATACGCGTGACCTGACCGAGCAGGCGCGGCGGGGCAAGCTCGATCCAGTCATCGGCCGCGATGAAGAGATACGGCGCGTCATGCAGGTTCTCTCGCGGCGTACGAAGAATAATCCAGTGCTGATTGGAGAGCCGGGCGTCGGCAAAACCGCAATTGTGGAAGGCTTGGCTGAGCGCATTGTCTCGGGCGATGTGCCCGAAGGGCTGAAAAATAAGCGCGTCGTCGCGCTCGACCTGGGTGCGATGCTGGCTGGAGCGAAATACCGCGGCGAGTTTGAAGATCGTCTCAAGGCGGTGTTGAAGGAGATTGAAGAATCTTCCGGCCAGATCATTCTGTTCATCGACGAACTGCATACTCTGATCGGCGCTGGCGCGGCCGAGGGTGCGATGGATGCGTCCAACATGCTCAAGCCTGCGCTTGCTCGCGGGGAATTGCGCGCGATTGGCGCGACCACGCTGAATGAGTATCGCAAACACATTGAAAAAGATCCGGCCCTGGAACGCCGCTTCCAGCCCGTTTTCGTGGGCGAGCCTACTGTCGAGGACACCATCGCCATTCTGCGCGGCCTCAAAGAGCGTTACGAGGTGCATCACGGCGTGCGCATCAAGGATTCGGCGATTGTGGCAGCCGCAACCTTGTCGCATCGCTACATTACCGATCGCTTCCTGCCCGACAAAGCCATCGATCTCATCGATGAAGCCGCAGCCTCGCTGCGCATGCAGATCGACTCTCTTCCGACAGAGATAGACGAGCTGGAGCGTAGAGCCAGGCAGCTGGAAATCGAGCGCCAGGCGTTGAAAAAGGAAAGCGATCCCAACTCAAAAGAACGGCTCGCGCTGATCGAGCGGGAGCTTGCCGAGATTCGCGAGAAAGCCGACGCGTTGAAAGCCAACTGGAAGCGCGAAAAAGAACTGATTGCGCGAACCCGCGCCCTCAAAGAAAAGCTCGAACAGTTGAAAATTGAAGAACAAGCCGAGGAGCGCAAGGGTAACCTGCAGCGCGTGGCCGAAATCCGTTATGGCCTGATACGCCAGACGGAGGAAGAACTCAACAAGCTCACCGCGCAGATGGAGACTAAAGGCGCGGCCCGGATGCTTAAAGAAGAAGTCGACGAGGAAGACGTTGCCAAAATTGTCTCCAAGTGGACGGGCATTCCGGTGTCAAAGATGCTCGAGGGCGAAGTCAAGAAGCTGATCACCATGGAAGACCGCCTGCGGCAGCGCGTGGTCGGTCAGGACGAGGCACTGGAACGGGTTGCCAACGCCATTCGCAGGTCGCGCGCCGGTTTGAGCGATCCCAAGCGTCCCATCGGTTCATTCATTTTCCTTGGACCCACGGGCGTAGGTAAGACGGAACTCGCGCGTGCGTTGGCCGAGTTTCTGTTTGATGACGAACACGCCATGATCAGAATCGACATGTCGGAGTACATGGAGAAGCATGCGGTATCGCGGCTGATCGGCGCGCCTCCGGGATACGTTGGCTACGAGGAAGGTGGACAGCTCACTGAGCAGGTGCGGCGGCGTCCATACGCGGTCATTCTGTTCGACGAAATCGAAAAAGCGCATCCCGACGTGTTCAACGTGCTATTGCAAATCATGGACGATGGCCGCCTGACCGACGGCAAAGGCCGTACCGTCGATTTCCGCAATACGGTGATCATTATGACCTCGAACCTCGGCTCTTCTTTCTTACAAGCGGAAGGTCTGCGCTCCGAGAAGGAATTCGAGGAGGCGTCGAAACAGGTGATGCTCGCTCTACACGCGCATTTCAAGCCGGAGTTTCTCAATCGCGTAGACGACATCATTATCTTCCGGCCGCTGGGAAAAGAACAGTTGGTCAAGATTATCGAGCTGCGCCTGGAAGATGTGCGCCGGCAGTTGGCCGAGCGCAAGATCTCACTGGAACTGACCGACGCGGCAAAAGAACTGCTCTTCGCCGAAGGCTACGATCCGAATTTCGGAGCGCGGCCGCTGAAGCGCGCAATTCAGAAATTGATACAGGACCCGCTGGCGCTCAAAATCCTGGATGGCGAGGTGCTCCAGGGCGATCACGTCATCGTCGATGCCGATAAGCGAGCCGGCAAGATGAAGTTCGAAGTCAGCGAGCGCGTAGGCGAGAAACAACCGGTTAAGGCAAAAAGATAAATCAGCCACGGATTTCACGGAGTGACGCCGATCTGAAAAAAGATCGGTAAACCCGTGAAATCCGTAGCTAGTTTTTGGCAAATGCTTCTTTGGTCGGCTCCTGAAACAAATACCAGACGATTGCCACCCGAATAACCACACCCAGTCCTGCCCATAGCAGCGACGGACGAAAATCCACCGCCGCAGCCGATACATCAGGTATTAGCATGAATGCTCCAACGAATGCCGCCGTCAGGGCTGCACGCCGCGCCCAGTTATTCAGCCGCAATAATCCCAAAGCAATTAACGCCGCAATCCCCGCTACGAGCAAAAACATGTAAGGACCGGCAAGCTCTAAACCGCTCAGCAGCGGTGCTCCAAGCGCCATAGAAACCATTCCCGGCGCAGCCAGCATCAATCCGCCAATTATGCTCAGATAAGCCGCAGCCAGAAAGAAGACGATTGCAATGACGGTGACGCCCGTGGGAAGCGAATGTGAAGTGAGCTTCATCTGCGCGCTACGCGAAAGACGTATGACGTTCGGACCGTCGCCGAAGATATTGAACAACCATACTCTGCCGATGACGCTGATAGCGTGCTGCAGGGCCAACCATGAAGCAAAATGTAGTCTGGTTCATTCCGATCATAGCCCTACTGGGATGTGGGGGCAGCCCGCAACCCCAAGTCCCGGCAGTAGGATTCATAAATCAGACACAGCATTCCACTGTTGATCTGCAGTCGATCTGGGCAGAGGCACAGCAGAGCCTGGCGCAGCAAATCGATCTCAATCCTTTGCAAGTTTCTAAAAACGTTTCTCCGAGGGTACTTCCGGGCGATCCGCGCGCCTTGAACGTAGAGCCTCACCAGCTTTTGGTAGCCGCTGTGCCAGATGTTTCGTCACAGCTCTTATTTGCTGCCACAGGCGAGCGGCGATCAAACCCAACCGGATTAATTGCCTGTCCATCACCCTGCAATGTGCGCTATTCGACCGCCTACTCGTTCTACCAGCCTGAGCTCACGAAGTACGCGGCATCGTGGGAGTTCGATGGGAATAATTTTGACGTGATTCTGGAGTACGAGTTTGAAAATCACATCCTCAATGCGCTGGGATATGACATGACCTGGAGGTAGGATTACTTCTTTTCCGATTTTTTGCTGGAGCTTTCTGACTTTGACTTTTCTGACTTCGAAGATTTTTCTTCTTTTTTCGAAGTAGATTCTTCTTTAGATCCGGATTCCTTCTTCGACGCAGCCTCATCCTTTGCCTTGGAATCTCCATTGGAGGAAGGCGGAGTTGCCGAGGGCTTCTTGGCGTAGTCGGTGACGTACCATCCTGAACCCTTGAACTGGACGGCTGGCGCGGTAATTGTCTGCTCGACCGGGCCGCCACAGTCCGGGCACTTCTTCATGGGAGCATCGGAATATTTCACGATCCGCTCAAAGCGGTGATGGCACTTCTTGCACTCGTATTCGTAAAGTGGCATGGACTCCTGAAATGGCGGCAAAACGCGCCAAATTCTTATTTCAATTCTAGGGTTCTGTGCACTTCCCGTCAATTTACGACACGGGTGCACGGGCACACCGGAGTGATAGACTCCGGTCGAAGGCAGCTTGAGAAATGAAGACGATTGAAGCCGCTGACGTTGCCGATTCAAGTCGAACACTTGCGGCCGGGCTCTATCTGGTAGCGACCCCAATCGGCAATCTTGAAGATATTACCCTGCGGGCTTTGAGGGTGCTCAAGCAAGCCGACGTGATCGCCTGCGAAGACACGCGCCAGACGCAGAAATTGCTCAATCACTACGGCATCACCACTCGTACCACCAGTTATCACGAACACAACGAAATGACGCGCTCCGCCGAACTTGTCCTCGAACTCGAACAGGGAGCGCGGATCGCTCTCGTAAGCGACGCCGGCATGCCTGGCATTTCTGATCCCGGATTTCGGCTGATCTCGCTGGCAATCCGGCATCACATCCCGGTAGTGCCGATTCCAGGCGCATCGGCGTTTCTTTCAGCGCTGGTGGCCAGCGGATTGCCCACCGACTCATTTCGCTTTAGCGGATTCCTGCCGGCGAAACGAGGCCAGCGCCGGCAGGTGATCGAAAGTATTCGCGAATCAGAACGAACGCAGGTTTTTTACGAAGCCCCGCATCGCGTGACGGAAGCGTTAGAAGATATCGTCGAAATTCTGGGCGGCCAACGGCACGTGGTGATCGCTCGAGAAGTTACCAAAATACACGAGGAATTCCTACGTGGAAAAGCCGCCGAAGTTGTGGAAACTCTGCAAGCCCGCGGCGATATCAAGGGCGAGATAACGCTACTCATCGGCAAGATGGAAGCCACGGAAAAAAAGTCATCGCCCACCCGCGTGAATGTCCGCCAGCGGATTAAGCAACTGGTCGCAGAGGAGAATCTCGACGAGAAGGCCGCCCTAAAAAAAGTCGCCAAAGAAATGGGAATATCGAAAAGCGAAGCCTACAGAGAGCTTCAAAGAATCAAGTGAGCCTCTTACCGGGCTCAGTCTCCTTGATCCAGTCATAATCGGCAGACGACGAAAGATCGTGAAAAAACTCCCAATATAGCTTGTAGTGGCCCGCTTTTACCTGTACGTCTGCATATTTTTTTACTGAATCCGGCCCATTCAAAGTTTCCGCAACGCGCTTTGAAAATATAATAGCGTCCCTCTCGACGGGAACGCTCCATGCCTCTGTGTCGATCATCGGATTGGATTCACCAAGCATACGCAACGGGTCCCTGTACAGATCTGGCCTCGATGCCCACTGCACGAAATGCCGAAGTTCATGCGCCAGCGCCATCACATAAAGAACTGGCTCGTTTGCACAACAAGTGCTTCCGGAAATGTGGATCAGAACGTCGAAGACGCGTCCTTTCGCGTCCTGTGTGTCGTCAATGTAGAAAGGCAGTTGCTTCTTCTTGCGGCACCTCCCCAGGTCTGGGAAGAAATTACCGAGCACAGACGGCGCACACCAGTACAGTTGATCAGTGTCGAAGAAGCAGAGAAGCCGATACTCCGGAAGGGGGAAGAACTCCGCCAAAACCCGCGAACATAAACTTTTCCACCTGCGCTCAAGCTCGGGCGACCTGAAATGCGCCGCGACTCCGTTTTGCATTCCGTCACGACCTTCCATACTCGGCTATTTCCCCGCCAACTCCCGCTTCACTGCTTCGCTGACCTGCTTGCCGTCCACTCGCAGTGCCGCAGCGCCGAATCGCGCCATAACATTCTTCATCACTGTTCCCATGTCTTTCATCGTGGGAGAGCCCATCTCGGCGATCACGGCTTTTACGCCAGCCACAATTTCATCTTCCCCGGTCGCTTTGGGCATGTAAGCTTCAATCAATTTGATCTCAGCCGCTTCTTTATCCGCCATTTCCTGCCGCCCACCCTTGGTAAACTGCTCGACTGAATCCTTGCGCTGCTTGATTAGCGTGCTCAATACCTGCTGCGCTTCCTTGTCGTCGAGCGGCGCCATTTTTTCGATTTCGCGATTCTTAAGCGCAGTCTTCACCATGCGCAGAGTGGACAGCCGCTGCTCCTCGCGTGCTTTCATCGCCGCAGTAATGTCTTTCTGAATCTGCTCTATCAGGCTCATGATGCGCAATTATAGCGGAGTGGTTCGGCGGTACCGTTCAGTTACAACTCGCAGTTTGAATATTTTTCGCCGTTTGCGCATCTCATGTCCAGGAGGACACAATTATGAGCGGATTAGCCATTTGGGTCCAGTTGGAAGCCAGGCCAGGCAAAGAGAAGGAAGTGGAAGCGTTCCTGAAATCGGCACAGCCTCTGGCGGAACGTGAGTCCGGAACCATCACTTGGTACGCCATTAAAATGGGACCCGGTAAGTACGGCATTTTTGATACGTTTGCCGACGAGAGCGGCCGGAACGCGCACCTGAACGGGGAAATAGCCAAAGCGCTTTTCGCCAAAGCGAATGAGCTCTTCGCCAAGCCGCCGGAAATTGCCAAACCTGAAATTCTCGCGGCGAAATCCAGTCGCGCCTGATTTGATAAGTCCGACGTGTTCCGCAGTAGAAAATACGGGGACGCTGCATGTAGGAAAGAGCAGCTTCCGATAAACTATTTGAGACCAAACATACTTAGAGTCTCAAGGACGTTATCGGAATGCTGCGCAAAAACCGTCTCTTCACTCCCGGCCCCACCCCCATACTTCCGGCGGCTCAAACCGCAATGGCGTCAGCCGCCATGCACCATCGTACCGCCGAATTCCGCGCCTTGCACACCCGCGTGCTGGCCGACATGAAAGAATTCATCGGCACCAAGAACGACGTTCTGGTGCTGGCCTCATCCGGAACCGGCGTGATGGAAGGCGCAGTCTCAAACTTGACCTCGCCCGGTGACCGAGTGCTGGTATTGACCGCGGGAAATTTCGGCGAGCGCTGGTGCGACCTGGCCAAAGCTTTTGGATGCGCGGTCGAAATCGTCAGCGCCCCGTACGGCAAAACCTTCGCGCTGGAAGACATCGAGCAAAAGCTCACGCCAAACATCCGCGCCGTCTATGTACAGGCCACCGAAAGTTCCACCGGCGCGCGTCACGACATCAAAGGTATCGCGCGGTTGGTACGCAAAGCAGGCGATGACACGCTACTCGTCGTAGACGCGATCACCGGTCTCGGCACGACCCACTTCGATGTCGATGGCTGGGGCATTGACGTCATCATCGGCGGATCGCAGAAAGCGCTCATGATCCCGCCGGGCCTGGCCTACTGCGCCGTCAGCGAACGCGCCTGGAAACGGATGGAGACGGCGAAGTCTCCGCGCTACTATTTCGATTTTCGCCGCGAGCGCAAGGCCGCAGCCAAAGGCGAGTCAGCGTACACGCCCGCGACCTCATTATTCGCCGCCCTGGCCGCCGCACTCGATTTCATCCGGCAAATGGGCGATGGCAATCTGGCAAGCGGTCGAAGTGCGCTCGTCGACAATGCAGAACTAGCAGCGGAAATGACCCGTGCTGGAGTTCAGGCCATCGGACTAAAACTGTTCGCACCCTCAGCCCCGGCGGCCGCGCTTACTGCGATTGAGTCTCCCGCAGGTATCGACTCGGGAACGATCATCAAACAATTACGCGAAACCTTTGCTGCGGTGGTGGCGAACGGTCAAGGCGAAATGAAAGGCCAACTGTTTCGCATAGCGCACCTGGGCTACTACGATTATCTCGATACGGTCGGAATCCTGGCTGCGCTCGAGCACGTGATCGCCGGCGTCACCGGGAAGCAAGTCGAATACGGCGCGGCAGTTCGCGCCGCTCAGCAAGTGTATGCGAAGTCATCGAAAATGGCGGTGGCCGTACACAATTGAGATCTCAAGGATCTGCTACGGATAACACAGCTTCGAAGTTACTGGGCAACTCTATCTGTTAAATCCGTGAGAATCAGTGGCCGGCTTAACCAACTATGAAAATTGTCATCGCAGAAAAAATCTCCGCCTCGGCCGTTGACTTGCTGCGCGAGCCGCGCTGGAACATTGTCACGCCCGACCAGATGGATGGCGGCCTCGCCGCGCAACTGCAATCGGCAGACGCGCTGATTGTCCGCTCAGCCGTGCAGGTGAATGCTGAGTTACTCGCCAATGCCCGCAAGCTGCGTGTGATCGGCCGCGCTGGCGTGGGCGTCGATAACATCGACCTCGAGCCTGCGACGCGCCAGGGCATCGCGGTCATGAACACCCCCGGAGCCAACGCCGTCGCCGTGGCCGAACACACTTTAGCGATGATGCTGGCCCTGGCACGCCATCTCTGTCGCGCCAACGACTTGATGCACGCCGGCAAGTGGGAGAAAAAATCTCTACAAGGTACGGAATTGCGCGGCAAAACGCTGGGCATTGTTGGCCTGGGACGAGTTGGCATGGAAGTAGGTCGCCGTGCTCGGGCGTTTGGCATGGAGATCATCGCCCACGATCCCTTCGTTTCGGTCATGGTCGCCAAAGAACAGGGCATCGCCATCGCGAAGCTGGATGAAGTTTACGCGGCGTCTGATTATCTGACTCTTCACGTTGGCCTGACCCCGCAAACCACCGGCATGATCAATGCCGTGTCCCTGAAGAAAATGAAGCGGGGAGTGCGTCTGGTGAATTGTGCGCGCGGCGAATTAGTCGACGAAGCGTCCCTCGCCCATGCCTTGAGGCAGGGCCACATCGCGGGCGCGGCGTTGGATGTTTTCGTCGAGGAGCCCCTGAAGAATTCACCGCTCACAGAGCTGGACAATATAATCCTGACGCCGCACATCGGAGGTTCAACTCACGAAGCGCAGGAAGCTGTTGGCTATCAGATTGCCCTCCAGGTCAAAGAATATCTCAAGCACGGCGTGATCCAGAACGCGGTGAATGTCCCCTCGGTCTCGCACGACGAGTATGTCGAACTGCAACCGTACATCGTGCTGGCGGAAAGATTGGGTTCTTTCCTGGCCCAGGTCAGCGAAGGCGCGCTGGAAGAAATTTCGCTGAGCTACAGCGGCCACATTGCCGAATGGAAAACCGACCTGATTCGCAACGGCGCGATTAAAGGCATTCTGAACGAAGCGCTGGAAGAAAAAGCAAATCTGGTGAACGCCGCTGCCATAGCCGATTCGCGAGGATTACGTATTCACGAGGAACGCAAGCCCAAAGGTTCTACCGGAGGCGCAGGCAGCGTGCTTTCCATTGCGGTCAAAGCTCGCGCTGATGAGCACGTGGTCAAAGGCGCAGTGTTGCACAAGAATGCGCCACGCTTGCTGCACGTAGATGGAATCGAAGTGGAAGCTCCGCTCGAACGCAATCTTATCTACCTGCGCAATCGCGATGTTCCCGGCGTAATCGGAAAAGTCGGCACCATTCTGGGCAATCACAAAATTAACATCGCCGATTTCTCGTTGGGACGACGCGTTGGCAATGCGAAACCGCGCGAAGCCATTGCCGTCGTACACGTGGATGGAGCGGTCCCCGAGCCAGTATTAGCCGAGCTCAGGAAAGTTTCTGCGATCGAGCAAGCCAAGGCCATCCGCCTGTTTTGACGGGCCTCGTCGCGCCAGCGAACCTTCAGCCCATCGCGGTACAATAACTAATTGGGCGACACCCGCGTTTCATAGTGGAGGACGGGCATCCTCGCTCGTCCAGATTATCCGTATCAGAGAGCTAACGGGCCGCCAAGGGGGTTCATGTTCGAAGTCACAGTTGACGACTCTTTCGCCGCAGGACATTACCTGCGCAATTACAAGGGCAAGTGTGAGAATCCGCATGGGCACAATTACAAAGTGCGAGTGACGCTGGCCGGCAAGGAATTGGACAAGGCGGGCCTGCTGCTGGATTTCAAGGACTTGCGCGAGGTAATGAAGCGCGCCATCGAACGTCTCGATCACCAGATGATCAACGATCTGGAGCCGTTCACCGTGGTGAATCCATCGGCGGAAAATCTGGCCAAGTACTTTTACGATGAAGCCAACGCCAAACTCGGCGAGGTAACGGCAGGAAGGGTTCGGGTGAAAAGGGTCACAGTATTTGAAACGGACACGACCACAGCGACTTACAGTGAATAGACAGTTGTCAGTACCCAGTTGTCAGTTGCCAGATAGGTGCAGCGAGTGTGGGAACATCGTATCGCGATCTCGTGGCGTGGCAGAAAGCCATGACGCTCGTTACCAACACTTATCGAGCGACGTCGAAGTTCCCAAGGGACGAGCAGTTTGGCCTCACATCACAAGTTCGTCGCTGTTCGGTATCGATCCCAAGCAATATCGCTGAGGGGCAAGGGCGCCTTTCGGAAAAGGAGTTCAGATACTTTCTCGGTCAGGCAAGAGGATCGCTGATGGAACTAGAAACGCAGTTTCAGATTGCGCAAAACCTTGGATACCTGGAGCAATCTGAGGCCACCTTGCTCTTGCAGTCGTGCGCCGAGGTAGGTCGAATATTAAACGGCCTGATAGGCTCAATATGCAAGCAGCCTTAAGAACTGGCAACCGGAAACTGGCAACTGACAACCGGCAACTGTTTTCCATGCAGATAACGGAAATCTACAAATCGATCCAGGGCGAGTCCACGCATGCTGGGCTGCCGTGCGTGTTCGTGCGTCTCACTGGATGCAATCTTCGTTGCTCCTGGTGCGACAGCGAATACACGTTCACCGGCGGTCATCGCATGACCATGGAAGAAGTCGCCGCAGAGGTCGAGATGTTGAGCCCTGGCGGACTGGTCGAGATCACTGGCGGCGAGCCTATGCTGCAGGAGCGCGAAGTCGTACCTCTGATGCAGCGCCTGTTGGACGACGGTTACACGGTGCTCCTCGAAACCAGCGGCGAGCGCCCATTGCAGCGTGTTCCGAAAGGCGTAGTCAAAATCGTCGACGTCAAGTGTCCGAATTCGGGCGAATTTGACAGCTTCGACATGCAGAATCTCGAAGCTCTCGATTCCGCGGACGAAGTAAAGTTCGTCCTCAGCGACCGCACCGACTATGAATTCGCCCGCGACTTCGTGGCCCGCCACCAGTTGGCAAGCCGTGTAACCGCGGTGTTGTTCTCCCCGGCATTCAGCAAGGACGCTGGCGGACCGCGCGACAGTTCGCATTGTTTGCTCGACCCGCGTGAGCTAGCCGAGTGGATGCTCGCCGACAACGTACCCGCTCGCCTGGGATTGCAGATCCACAAGTTCATCTGGGATCCGGCGATGAAAAGCGTATGAATCTTTCACCACCGAGTCACAGAGACACAGAGAAATAAGAAGCAAAGAAAGTCGAGCAGTTTTCAAGTTAGTCGAGTCTCAGATTGTTGGTAGTCCTATTTATTTCTTGATTTCTCTGTGGCTCTGTGACTCTGTGGTAATCGATATGGTGAAACAGGAAAAATCGCGCGCCATTGTTCTGCTTAGTGGCGGAATGGACTCCTGCGTCTGCGCCGTACTGGCAGCTCGGGACTTCGACGCCGCGGCCCTGCACATCAGCTATGGTCAGCGCACCGAACAGCGAGAGCGAGCCGCATTCCTGGGAGTTTGTGATCGCCTTGGAATTCGCGACCGGCTGATGGTTCGAAATGAAGCTCTGCGCGCCATTGGTGGCTCCGCGCTCACTGATCCCAACATCGCAGTCCCAGAATCACCTCTTGCTGGCCCCAATGGCCACGATATCCCCATCACCTACGTTCCCTTTCGCAACGCGCATTTTCTGTCGGTCGCGGTCAGTTGGGCGGAGTTTTTGGGCGCCGAGAAGATTTACATAGGCGCGGTCGAACAAGACAGCTCGGGTTATCCCGACTGTCGACCGGCGTACTATCGCGCATTCAACGAAGTGATAAAGACCGGAACGAAAGACGGCGGCATCGAAATCGTGACTCCGCTGATAGCCCTGCGAAAGTCCGAAATTGTGGCCCTCGGCCTTGAACTGGGCGCACCATTCGATTTAACGTGGTCCTGTTACAGTCGGGAAGATCGCGCCTGCGGAGTGTGCGATAGTTGTGTGCTTCGTCTGCGGGCATTTCAGCAGGCCGGCGCAGCCGATCCGATTCCTTATTGCGAAACAGAAATAGTAGCCCGAATAACGCAATCTGAAATTAAAGTTTGATCCGGAGGCAAGACCAATGAAGCAATATTTCGTCATGCTGGCGCTTTTGATATTCACCGCTGGTCTGTGCGCGAGTCCAGCCTTTGCCCAGGACACAACTAGCGTGAAGGGAACCGCCAAGGACGCGCAAGGCAAGGCGATTGTCGGCGCGACAGTGGAATGGGTCAGTAACGAAACTGGACGCAAGTACGACCTCAAAACCAACAATAAGGGCGAATACTTTTCTTTGGGTATCGCCCCCGGCCACTACAATGTGACGCTCTTTGGCCCAGACAAAAAAGAGATTTTTCATTACAACGGGTTCACGCTCATGGGCGAGGAAGGCACGCTCGATTTCGACATGCAGAAAGAGGCGGCCAACGCCGCTAAGGGCGCGGGGTTGACCCCAGAGCAGCTAAAGCAGCAGCAGGAGCAGCAAGCCAAGATTGCCCAGGAAAATAATACCATCAAGGGTTTGAACGAGAAGCTCGCAGCCGCTAAGACTGCCGCAGACGCGGGTGATTTCGATACCGCCATCGCCCAGATTACGCAAGCTACGCAAATGGATCCTAACCGCGATTTGCTGTGGGCCAAGCTGGGAGATTACGAAATGAGCTCCGCCCCCAAGCAGACAGACGCCGCCGAGAAAACCAAACGCTATGACGCTGCAGTGACGGATTATCAAAAAGCAGTAGATCTCAAACAGAAAGCGCTAGACGCGGCACCCAACGCGAAAACTCCCGACGCAACCAAAATTCTGGCGTCGTTCTATAACAATAAAGGTAAAGCCGAGGCCCAGCTGGGCAAGACCGATGACGCGGTGAAGTCTTACAACCAAGCCGCGCAACTCGATCCTGCTGGCGCCGGCATGTACTACTTCAATCTCGGCGCAATCCTAACCAACGCCAATACGAAGAATGACGAGCAGATGCGCAAAGCCGCAGCCCAGGCATTCGATAAAGCTATTGCCGCCGATCCCAATCGCGCAGACGCCTACTACTGGAAGGGCACAAACCTGATTGGAGCCGCCACTCTGCAAGGCGACAAAATGGTTGCCCCCCCAGGCACCGCCGAAGCGTTCCAGAAATACCTGGAACTGCAACCCACTGGCCCACACGCAGAAGAGGCCAAAGCCATGCTGCAGGGCCTCGGAGCAACGGTTGAAACCAGTTACGGCAAAAAGAAGACGACAACAAAAAAGCAGCAATAATCTCAATGTACGCGCGGGAGTCTTGCCTGTTCAGAACCAGTCGGGACTGGGGTCATCCTGAACGGAACCGCCGCCCGCGCACATCGGTGGGCAAAAGGGGTGTCCCGCAGCCCCGAAGGGCCGGCATAAACTAGCCCAGGGCGTAAGCCCTGGGTAAGGCGAAAAAACGACTCAGGCCCCGCAGGGCAAGATGAAGCCAGCCCCAAACAGGAGTCCCATATAAATCAGCTCTGGGCGTAAAGCCAAGCCCTCGTTACCAAGGTCTATCTCCACGACGTTCTTTCTAGAACCCTGCCAGCGATTTAGTTAGAGTAAATCTCAGTCCCCCCAAATTTTTATGGCAGCACCCGGTAACGCCCCCATTTCCGTCGTTATCGAGCCCTCCAGCGGCTCCGGCGTTATCGCTCCGCACGCGCTTTTGACGGCCATCCTGCGAGCAAATAGTCAGGTCAGCGATCTCATTTTTTCGCCCGGACGCCTTCCCCAAGTAGAGATCCACGGCCAACTGATAGCGATCCAAGGCACGGGTATCCGCCCCCTGACCGCCGATGATACCCGCCGGATCGCTTCCGAATTGATTGGCGAAAACAAACAGGCAATCGGGCTCTTACGCGAGCAGGGTTTTTGCGATGTTTCTTACGGGCTTCCCGGAGTGGCGCGTTTCCGCGTGAACGTCTTTATTCAGCGCGGCAGTTGCGCTGTGGTCATGCGGGTCATCGCGACGTCGATCCCAGCCATGTCGTCTCTCGGTTTGCCAGTGCAACTAAAAAAAGTGGCCCACTTGCGCGAGGGAATCGTGCTCGTCACCGGACCCCGCGGCTCCGGCAAGTCCTGCACTCTGGCCGCACTTCTCGACAGCATCAATCAGGAACAGGTCTGCCACATCATCACCATCGAAGATCCCATTGAGTTTCTGCACAATCACAAGCGCGCTACTGTTCATCAACGCGAATTACACAGTGACACGCCGAGTGTCGCTTTAGCTCTGCGCGCCGCTTTGCGGCAGGCTCCGAATGTGATTCTGGTGGGCGAAACCCGCGACCGCGAAACCATCGAAATGGTATTGGAGGCAGCTGAAAGCGGACACGTGGTTCTTACCACTATGAACACCATTAGCGTCGCCAAAACCGTCGAGCGCATCGTCGGCGCATTTCCTCAGTCAGAACAAGGTTCAATTCGCAGCCGCCTGGCCCGAACCTTCCGCTACATCGTTTCCCAACGCTTGATTCCCCGCAAAGACAATCTGGGACGGGTCGCTATTGTAGAAATCCTGAATGCTCATCCGCGCACCCAGGCATGCATGGAAGTAGATGATTTTTCCGCCGACAACCTGCTTCAGGCCATGCGAGACGGCGTCGGGGAAGGCATGCAGTATTTCGACGGTGAGCTGGAAAAACTGGTACGCGCGCAAGTCGTGGATTTAGACACAGCAATCACCTACGCAACCGATCCCCAAGAGCTGCGCCGTAATCTAATGTAGGCGCGACCATCCTCGCTCGTGCAGCCTCATAAAATAAAGATTCACGGCTGCATCTCTGATCGCTACATCCCAGCAGGGCGCCGGCCCTCCGCGCCAACACCTGCCTGTCGTATCATCCCTGCATGTCCTCAATTCTCAGCTTCGAAGATGCGCGACACTTGGTCGAGCAGCACGCCGCGACCGTGCGTCCCCGCGGCAAAGAATTAGTCGCACTGCTCGACAGCCAGGGATTAATTCTCGCCGAGCCCGTCCCCGCCGACCGCAATTTCCCTCCCTTCCCTCGAGCCACGCGCGACGGATATGCAGTTCAAGCCGCCGATTTAGAAAAGGTCCCAGCCACGCTCGACGTAATCGGAGAAATTCGCGCCGGCGCCGCCGCAGACGCAGCCTTAAAAATCCAGCCCGGCCAAGCCGCAGCCATCATGACCGGTGCCCCCGCGCCAGCCGGTTCTGACGCAGTTGTCATGGTCGAGTACACCTCGCGCGAAGGCCATCAGGTAACGATCACAAAGACAATTGCAGCCGGGGAAAACATTGTTCCTATAGCCGCGGAGGCCAAGCGCGGCGACCGTTTGCTGTCGCCAGGAGTACGTCTGGATCACGCTGCAATTGCGCTGGCAGCGTCGGTAGGAAGGTCGCGGCTGCTGGTGTATTCGAAGCCCCGCGTCGCCGTGCTTGCTACTGGCGACGAACTGGTCGACATCGATGTACCTCCCGAGCCCACCCAAATTCGCAATTCCAATACTTACTCAATAGCGGCTCAAATCCATGCCGCAGGCGGCGAGCCAGTGCTGTTACCCATCGCTCCCGATGAGCCCCAACGCCTGCGTGAATTAATCGCCGAGGGCCTCGAAGCCGACTTGCTCCTGCTCAGCGGCGGAGTTTCCATGGGGAAATACGATCTGGTGGAGCAAGTGTTAGCAGAGTTCCACGCAGAATTTTTCTTCACCGGAATCCAGATTCAACCAGGCCGCCCAGCCGTCTTCGGCCGAATCCCGCAACAAGAATCAATGGGTTCAGCCCCCGAGCCGCACAAATACTTCTTCGGTCTACCCGGAAATCCCGTTTCGACTATGGTGACTTTCGAACTCTTCGCCCGCCCCATGCTCGAAGCCCTGGCCGGAATGACGCCCAAAAAATTAATCTTCCTGCACGCTAAATTGAAATCCGAAATCAAAACCAAACCCGGCCTGAAACGCTTCCTCCCCGCAATTCTCTCCGGAGAATTCGAACAGTCGGAGGTGGAGTTAGTGCGCTGGCAAGGATCGGGAGACATCGCCGCCACAGGCACAGCGAACTGCTACATCGTGATCCCGCCCGATCGCGACCGCATCGCCCCAGGCGAGTGGGTGCCGATATTAATGAAATAAAAAATGAAGGACGGGCGTCCCCGCCCGTCCAAGCACGTCCAGCAGCAACGCTACTGCCCAGTACCGGTTTTATCCGTGGGTTTCTTCGGAGCCGCCATCGGCGCGGCCTTTGGCTTCCAGAACTCCGGATCAGCTTTCACCCAATCATCCGAAACATAACTCATTTTCGGATTAAACATAAATAGATTCGATTCGCTCGACTCGATTGCCACCGCCGCGAGCTCATCCAGTTTCTTCATCCCATCTTCGCCCATCGCGGCCGCGAAATCTTTCTGTTGCATCATGTTTTTGTCGATCTCGTCCGCAGACTTGCGTGCCGTTATGAAAGCGTAAGTTCCCTCGGGCACACCATAAGTGCTTTCATAGCAGGCCCAATGGTTGTCCGGTAACTTCTGTTCGGCTGCCAGGACCATCTTGAGCGCATCGTCCCAATCTTTGTGATGTCCCGGTTTGACGTGGTAAACGGAGATTTCGAAGTAGCGCATGTGCGCAATATCGGATTTCGCACGCAGGCTGTACTCTTCGTTGTAGGTCCAAGCTGCCATGTCTACCGAATCGAGCAGGTCGCCATCCACTACGCCGGCATGATCGAGCGCGCCCGAAAGAGCCGCATTCTTATTGATCGTGTTTGCGTCCTTCTCCCACGCCGCGAACGAATCGTAGCCGGTAAAGAACAACACCCGCGGTTTGCCAGAAAGAGAATTCATAGCCAGATAGTGTGTCGGATACTTAATCCGCGCAAACGCCTGCACGAACGCGCTCTCAGCTTTGTCGTGCATCGCTCCGCCTTTACCCGGTTTCACAAACTCGCGGGTGACCATCAGCACTTTCGGCGGCGCCATTGATTGCTCCTGCGCCACCGCCATGCCCAAGCTCCCGACCACAAGACAGCCCAAACACAACACGTCGCTGATTCTTTTCATGAACAGCCTCCTATGTCGCAAAAATGGAAAGTCTAGATTTAAGGAAGAAGCCGTAGGAAAATCGAGTTCCCAAGTCAGCCGGAGACTAGTCCCAATGCCCTTACGAAGTCAAGCGCCGACATGTCACTGCGCGCAGGGCGCGACACAAAGGGACTGTTTGGATATTTGTTTCGAAATCTTTCCGAACTTCCGCGCCTTCAGCGGGGCGATGGATCTCGCGTGAACAAACTGACGCGCTACTGGCGAAAAGAACAGGCCGCGATGGTTTACAACAACAACTCAAAAATCCGAAACGCCCGCTCCCATTCCTCGGTTGCCGGATGCTTAAGTTCGGGATACATAATCTTGAAAGTGCGAGCGAATGCGAGACTCAACCCGCCCGCAATGGACGGCAGGCGAGCCTCAGTTTCGTCGCTATAAGGCAGATCAATCTGCGGCTCGGGAACGGCTTTCTCCAAAATGCGCTCGAGGCCGATATCCAAATCCATCGCCTCAAAAGCATGAATGCTCTCTTGCAGTCCCTTGGTGATGGGGAGGTCGCGCGGTTCGACGGCGACTCTGTCATTAGCCTTCGCCGTGTGCTGGGCCACGAGAAGCAAGTCGGCTATTTTCTGGTCGACGAAATCGTAGTAACGCTTGATGTCTTCTTTATCTACATCCAACTCGGCCGCGGCGCGAAAAAAACGCTCGATCTGGTGCGTGCCGGTAACGTGTTTGTACGGCCTTAGATTATGTACGGGCTGCAGTGCATCTTGAGTCCCCATTTTTTGCCTCTGAAACTTAGATAATCGGGAACAAGCTCAATGACAAGCCGCCGTCCGAATCATCTCGAACTACGACTTCGGTCGTAGAGCCACGATAGCTTCTAGTAAGATAATTCTTCGCGATGCCCAAAAAGCTCTCCCACTACGATCATTCCGGCAAAGCCCGAATGGTTGACGTTTCAGCAAAATCCCATACCAAGCGCGAAGCCGAAGCCAGCGCCTTCGTGCTCCTAAAGCCGAAGATCCTCAAAGCACTGCCCAAGAATCCCAAAGGCGATCCGCTCGAAGTAGCCCGGCTGGCGGGAATAATGGCCGCCAAACGAACTGCCGATCTGATTCCCATGTGCCATCCGCTCCCGCTTTCCCACGTTGATGTCGAAATGCGGCTGTGCGAGAATGGCGTCGCGATCACCTCGAAAGTTTCAACCACGGCGCAGACCGGCGTGGAGATGGAAGCCCTCATGGCCGCCACCATCGCTGCCCTGACGGTATACGATATGACTAAGGCGCTCGACAAAGGAATCGAGATTCGCGAAATCGTGCTGGAGCGGAAATCCGGCGGACGAAGCGGCGATTATCGCCGCGCCATAAAGAAGACTGACGACTACCGCCGCGCGCGAAAAAAGACGTAATGGCGAACAACGTAAGACTCCTGCTGGTAGATGACAATCCGATGGTGCTCGGCCTGCTTCGCGGTGCCCTGACGCCGCTCGCCCAGGTCACCACCGCGACCGACGCCGCCGACGCGCTGCTCAAAGCCGTCGACGATCCTCCCGATCTGCTGGTGTGCGACTATCGCATGCCCGGCATGGACGGCCGCCAGCTCATCGAAAAACTTCGCAGCCGCCCCCGCACCGCCGAAGCCGCAGTAATCCTGGTAGCCACCAAAAGCGACATCAGCGAAAAGCTAAGCACCGCCGATCTACCTGTCGACGATTTTGTCGAAAAACCATTCTTCCTGCGCGAAGCCACGCAGCGCATCAAGCGCGTGATCGACAAAATCGCGCTCGAAAAAATGGCCAAGACCGTCCCCTCGGACGGCGTTCTGCGCGGCAGCCTGCTGCAGATGAATGTCATCGATCTCGTGCAGTCGCTGGAAATGGGCCGCAAAAGCTGCTCTCTAACGCTGACTAACAAAGACGACAAATGCCAGCTCTTCTTCAGCGAAGGCCAGGTAACCCACGCGACCTACGGCACCCTGGTCGGAGATCCCGCAGTCTTCAAAGTTTTGCGCTGGACCGACGGAAATTTCGAAGTCAATTTCGAAGGCAAGAGCAAGCAGCAGACCACCAAACTGAATACGCAAGGCTTGCTCATGGAAGGCTTGCGCCAGCTCGACGAAGCCCAGCGCGACGGCGGCAGCAAAGCTTCAAACGAGGAGGAAGAAGATGTCCTCCTCGACTCCTGAAGGACTAACCGCAGCCGTCATCACGGTCAGCGACTCCTGCGCTCGCGGAGATCGCGTAGATCTCTCCGGTCCCGCAGTCAGCGAGCTCCTGAGGAAAAAGAAATTTTCGCTCATCGGCACTGAGGTAGTTTCCGACGACCAAGCCGCCATCCAAACTGCGCTCGCATACTGGGTCAAGGAAGCACGACTCGTAGTGACCACTGGAGGCACCGGCATCGCCGAACGCGACGTTACTCCCGAAGCCACGCGCGCCGTCTGCGAACGCCTGCTCGAAGGAGTAGCCGAACGCATGCGCTACGAAGGCGCGAAAAAAACTCCATTCACCGCCCTGAGCCGCGGAGTCTGCGGAATCCGGGAAAAATCTCTAATCCTGAATCTCCCCGGCAGCCCCACCGGCGCCATCGAATCACTAGAAGCCGTAGTGGACCTCCTGCCCCACGCCCTCCAACTGCTAAGCGGAAACACCAAACACGAGTAACCCAGCCGACTCTACTCAACCCTGTCATCCTGAGCCGAAGCGTCATTCGCGAAGCGTATGACGCTGTAGTCGAAGGACCCCGGCGCTGCTGGGCTCAACCACAAAAGCGTGAGGGAATTTTAGAATCAACCGCGCCCATACTCCGTGATCTCACCATCCACCGCGACCGCCACATATTTATGCGATGCGACATCCCGAAACTGCACCACCTGATGCTTTTCCCGCGCGAACTGCCCCCAACGGCTGGGCTTCTCCGGATTCTGTTCCATGGCCTCAAACACTCGCCCGTTCAACTTAAATTCCACCATCCGCAATCGCCCACTCCCCACACGCTTCACTCGCAGCTTCTGCCCATCCTCATCCAGCGCTACGACATCCCCGTTCATAAGCTGCATCGCCACCGACTGCAGCACTTGCTGTTCCGCAGTAACAAACATCAAGCTACTCCGCTGAGAACTGAGCACCAGGAACCGGGAACCGAGCAAACAATCCCACTCAAAGCGCAAAAATGGTCAATAAACCTGGATCCTAAGTCTATCCGCCAGCCAATCCGAGCCACCTTATCCCACATATTACAAGTGAGGTTCTCCCTACCCACAGCGCAGTCGCTCTCCAGCATTTCCCATTCACCTCTCAGACACAGGCGTTGGGTGGCCTCGCCTGCCAACTCCGAAGCGCGCGGATAGCCTCATCATCCCACCAGTTTATAACGCAGATTCTTGTCAAACCGCGTTCTTCAAGCCAGACACGAACGACTAGCGAACAAAAAGCGCAATAGCAGCGTGTAAACTCAGGAGACCAGCATGTACAATATTTCCCCGACCACGAGCCGACGCAAGGGGGGAGGCCGCACTGTAGAAGCTTGCGGACACGATCGAGGCAGCCCCGCATTTCACCGAACGGAACCACCGCAGAGATGAACTACGGCGTGATTTCGAACACCGAACCCCAAGCCGTCGTGTGATCTCCAAAGGTTGTCCCGTAGAGACCACCGTGCCCGTCGAAGATCACCCCCGCGTCGGGATGAGCCCCCGGTTGGTCCTTGAACGAGTGCAACAGGGTCTCCTCCCATTTACCATTCGTTGTGGGTGCCAACTTGAAGACTGTCCCGTAATTCCCGGCACCGCCGTAAAAGGTCGTGCCGTAGAGGTTTCCCACCCGGTCCAAGGTCACGCCACCAGAGGGGCTCGTTCCGTCCTTGCCGTCGTCTTTGAACGAATGGATCACGCTCTCTGCCCAGCTTCCATTCTTGTAAGACTTCAGCTTGAAGACCGTACCGCAGCCATAGCCGCCACAGCCGAAACCGCCACCTTCCACCGTCGCGCCATAGAGATCCCCGGCCGCATCCAAAATTAAGCCGGCAAAAGGGTAGCGGCCGTCCCTGCCGTCGCTGAACGAATGGATGACGCTCTCGGTCCAGCTCCCGTCTCCGTTCGGCGTTAGCTTGAAGACCGTGCCGCAGCCGTGGCCCTTGCAAAATGAAAACCCGCCCTCGATCGTCGTGCCATAAAGGTTTCCCGCCGCGTCAAAGATGACGCCAGCTACGGGGAAGGCTCCGTCGGAACCATTGAAAAGATGGATCACCGCCTCGCTCCAGCTTCCGTCCCCGTTGGGCATCAACTTAAAGACGGTACCGCAAGCGTAAGGGTTGCAATATGGGCCGCTTCCCTGCGTCGTGCCGTAGAGATTTCCCGCCGGGTCAAAGGTCACACCGGCATAGGGGTAAAATCCGTCCTTGCCGTCGGAGTTGAACGAATGGACCACGCTCTCCGTCCAGCTTCCGGCCCCACTCGGCGTGAGCTTGAATACCATGCCGTAGTTATAAGCGCCGCCCTCCAGCGTCACGCCGTAAAGGTTTCCCACCGAGTCAAAAGTCAACCCGGCACCGGGGTAGTATCCGTCCTTATCGTCGAAGTTGAACGAATGGATCACGCTCTCGCTCCATGTCCCGTGCCTGTCCCGCCTCAGCTTGAAGACTGTGCCATAGTTATAGGCCCCACCAGCGTAGGTCGTGCCGTAAAAGAACCCTCCCTGATCGGAGATCAAGCCAACGTAAGGATTCTCTCCATCGACGCCACCCATAAACTTGTATAGGGTTTTGTACTTTCGAGCAGCCAACACTCCGGGCACTACCAGCATAGTTCCTAGAAGAACTAGGATAAGTATCGCGACCATTCCCAGGACCCGCGATAGAGTCTTGCCTTTCATAAAGCGCCCTCGCCAGCCATCCGCCTTCTCAGTGTGTCCCCTTCAACATCCCCACCACGCGATCAAAATCCTCCAACGTCGCATACTCAATCTCAATCTTCCCTTTCCCTTTGCGATCACGAATCCGCACCCGCACACCCAGCGTCCGCTCGAGCTCCGTCTGCACATGGCGCACATTCGGATCCACCCAGCGTGCCGTACCCGGCTGCTTCTCCTTTTCCAAAGGAACATTGGTATTGAAAACCAGATCCTCGAGTTGCCCCACCGACAAGTGCTTGCGCACCGCCTCATCCGCAATCTTCGGAATCAGATTCGGATCGAGCAACGTCAGCAGCACCCGCGCCTCGCTGAACCCCAACTTCCCTCCCTGCAAATACACCGTCACCGACGCTGGCAGCCGCAGCAACCGCATGTAATTCGAAACCGACTCCCGCGAAACCCCCACCCGCTGCCCAATCTGTTCCTGAGTCAGCTTGAAATCCTGGCTCAACTTCGAGAATGCCGCCGCCTGCTCCATGCAATTCAGATCCTGCCGCTGCAGGTTCTCAACCACGGTCATCTCCGCCGCCTGCTGGTCGGAAACCTTGCGAACAATCGCTGGAATAGTTGCGCGGCCCGCAATTTTCGAAGCCCGGCAGCGCCGTTCGCCAAGAATCAAAACATAACGTCCAGCCGTGCCCGACCGAACCGAAATCGGCTGAATCACGCCGTTCACCCGAATCGAGTCCGCCAATTCATCCAGCGTAGTCGCAACCGAATCACCCGAAGCTGTAGCGTCTTTGGCGAAATACCGCGTCTGATAGGGATTCTCATCAATCAACTCGAGCGGAATCTCAACCACAGAATCACTCCGCGCCGCAGTAGCCTGCACCTCAGCCAAAACCGCGCCGTATGGCGAGGGCGCACTGTGTGGTGCGGGCGTCGCGCCCGCATTTCCCGACTCCACCGCCCGCGGCCCCGGCAACAATGAATCCAATCCCCGCCCCAAAGCCCGCCGCTTCTCTACCACTTTCTCTGTATTCGTCACCGCAGTCGTCGTCATTCTCTATTCACCCCTATTCTCTGTCATCCCGAGCGGAGAGTAATTGTTCGCATAGCGAACAATTACCCGCAGTCGAGGGACCTTGTGTTTAGCACTGCAGTACCACATCGATGTTCATCGATCTAATATATTGATGGTCGTCAATTTATTCCGCTCTGTAATCCACCGCTTCCACCGCGGAGCATTCACCACTTGCTTCTCCTCAAGCTCCTGCACTGGCGCACCATGCCCCATGATTTCCTTCGCCAACAGCATGTAACTTTCCGCGCCCCGCGATTTCGGATCGTAAAGCAGCGCCGGCTTCCCATGACTCGGAGCTTCCGCCAGACGCACATTGCGCGGGATGGTCGTCTGGCAAAGCTTGTCCCCAAAGTATCGATTGAGTTCCGCCGTCACCTGCTGAGCCAGGTTGGTGCGGTCATCAAACATGGTAAGCACCACGCCCTCAACCGCGAGCTCAGGATTCAACGACGCGCGAATGCGCTCGATGGTGTCAAGCAATTCAGACACTCCCTCGAGAGCAAAATACTCAGCTTGCATCGGAATCAAAATGGAATCAGCCGCGACCAGCGCGTTAAGCGTAAGCAGATCGAGCGCGGGAGGACAGTCGAGCACGATGTATTGAAAACGCTCCCGCAAAGGCGCAAGCGCATCGCGCAAACGAAACTCACGGCGCTCTGCCTCAATCAGTTCAAGGTTTGCGCCGATCATATTTTTGTGCGCAGGCACCAGCCACAGATGTTCAAGCTCAGTCTTCTGCAAGGCCTCATCGGCGCGAGCCTCGGCCATGAGCAAATGATAAGTGCTGGTTCGTTCCGGATCTTTTACCAAGCCAAGCCCGCTGGTGGCATTTGATTGCGGATCGCAGTCGACAAGCAGCGTTTCCGCACCCGCTGCCGCGATGGACGAGGCAAGATTGATGGCAGTCGTAGTTTTCCCTACGCCGCCTTTCTGATTGGCAACCGCGATGACGCGTCCCATTTAGTTTTTAGAGAATCGGAGAGACGCTTGCAGCATAGGCCCAAGCAACATCACTTGGCAATGACAGATTTCAGTGCAGCGAACCCACAAAGACATTCCACAGCAGCCACAAAGAGTTAGAGGAGCAAAGCAACCAGCCTTTCCACAAGTGCAGACATGAATTACGCCAGGTGTTCCACATGGAACGTTCTCCATTGCGAAAAAACTGTCCTTCCAAATGTTCCACGTGGAACACTTTGGAGATTTTCGCGTTCGCATTCGCGTTAGTGTTCCACATGGAACACTCGGCAGGTTTTAAAAATTCTCCAGGTGGAGTACTTGCGAGGGTAGCTAAGAATTTGTGACTTGGCGTAATTTTTCCCTATTATTTCCCACTTCATAGATGAATCGCCACTCAGCCAAACAATCGTTCCAGTTCTTCGATGGCACGATCCCACTATTACTGTCTTGATTACCCACGTGTGCGAAGGGTGCTTGCTGATTCTTTTATGGTTCGCGGATTCCCACAGCGAGGATGCGGCTTGAGCTTACGGGGATTGGTATGGGTGGTTGCCATGCGAAATTCTGCGTGCGTTGTTGGGCGGTTGCTAGTTGGGCTTTGCTGATGAGGAGCGCCAGGCGGCCTTGGGGTTCGACTAGGTTGGCTGCGATAGGGAGGATGGATTCGAATCGCTCGACTGCGCGCACGGTTAGTACATCGACGCTTGGGCTGGAGTATTGTTCGGCTCGGCCTGAGAACACATTGATGTTCATCAATGTAAGTGCGCGGGTTACTTCGCGGAGGAAAGTCGCTTTTTTTTGGTTGGACTCGATCAGGGTTAGGGTGATTTCTGGGGCCCATATTTTTATTGGCACGCCGGGGAATCCGGCGCCTGAGCCCAGGTCGATGACGCTCTGAGCCGAGCTTTGCTCGGCTTGGGCGGCGACTTCAACTTCGCTCGGGGCAGGCTTGGCTGGCTTTCCCCTCGTGGGCTTTTCCAACGCGATCTTTTTTGGGAACAAGTGCCGGGCAGCAAAAAATGATTCGCCGAAGTGGCGGGTTACGATTTCTTCTGGTTGTCGGATGGCGGTTAGGTTTACGCGGGCGTTCCAGCGGAGTAGTAGATCGATGTATGTCGATATGTTTTCCAGTTGCTGTTGGCTAAGAGTGGCGTGGCTCCCAAACCCAGATTCGTCGCGTTGCTCGGAATGACAATTCTTATTTAAATCCGGAACGTCGGTTAGGAACGGCTTGAGTAGCGCGGCTATGCGGTTGGTGTCCAAGTTAGTCAACTGCGTTTGGTCGTGACATTCGTGGGGATTCTATTTAAATAGAACACGAAGATGCATCTCTTTATCAACTGCCTGGCTGCCAGTTCGGGGAGCGGGCTGACTTATGTGCATAATATCGTGCCGCAGATTGCGGCGCGCCCCGAGTTGCGAGCTACAGTTGCTCTGCCTTCAAAGTTGAGGAGCAGCCTGGGCAGTCCGTGGAATGTTTCATTTGTTGAGTTGGATATTCCTGCGGGCGCGGCGGGTCGATTCTTTTGGGAGCAATCTTATTTGCGTCGCGTGGTGCAGGCGAGCGCGGCGGATGTTTTGATCTCAGCGGGAAATTTCGCGCTGTGGCGATCGCCGGTGCTGCAGATTCTTCTTTCGGGGAACTGCCTTTATACCTGTACTGATTTTTATAGTGACCTGATTGCGCGGAGGGCTTATCGCCTCTGGCTGGACACGCGGATTCGAGGTTTCTTCGCGCGGCGCTCGATTCGCTGGGCGGACTGCACCGTTGCTCCGAGCCGGACATTTGCTGAGACGCTCCAGTCTTGGGTTGGGGGCAATGTGGTCGGAATTCATCATGGCTTCGATCAGGAAATATTTTTCGATGACGATGTTGTTGCGCCTGCGGCGATTCGAAAACTGATTGATTATGACGCGGACGTGCTCCGCCTGATTTTCGTTAGCCACTACAACTATTACCGGAATTTTGAAACTGTGCTGCGAGCACTACCTTATATAAAGGAACGGCTTGGCGCGAGGCGGGTGCAGTTGGTGCTGACCTGCAAACTGACGGAGAAAGATTCTGGCTACTACAGCCCGAAATCGGCGAGTGAGTCGATTCGCGAGCTTGGGATTTCGGATGACGTTGTCGAGGTAGGCGCAGTTCCATATTCTGTGTTGCAACACGTAATTCGCGCTTGTCATATTTATGTGACTGCGGCTTATGCGGAGACGTTTGCGCATCCGTTGGTAGAGGCGATGGCGTGCGGGTTGCCGATTGTGGCTTCGGATCTGCCGGTGCATCGGGAAATTTGTGGGGACGCGGCGGTTTATTTTCCGAGATTTTCGCCGGAGATGTTGGCTGAGCGTGTGGTTGAGCTGGATCAGTCGTTAGTTCTGCGAAGAAAACTTTCGGATGCGGCGTTGAGGCGGTCGCGCGATTTTTCCTGGCGCGATCATCTTGATCAGATTGTCGGGCTGGCGCAGAGCCTCTTGACACCCGGAACCGTCATCCAGGCAGCGACCGCTTTCTGATACAGGCGCATCTGCTCCGCGATCGCCTGCTCCATGCGTGCGATCTTGCTGGCGATGTGACCCAGTTCCTCCAGCATGTCGGCGCGCAGGAAACGATGGTGCGGTAGCGCATGCTGGCGTGCAAAAGAAGTTAAGAAATTTCCCGCTCACAACCAAGTCAGATCAGTGCTCCCCTGGTGATTGCAGCTTCGCGTACTCGGCTTTGGCTTCTTTCAGGATGGGATGTCGCGGTGCTTACTGCGGCAAGCCCATCCGGCGCAGCAGGTCGGCGTAGCGCGGGTCGGAGCGAATGTTGTCTAAAGATGGATTAATTAAGATCCAACCGAGTTCATCATCTCGCGATTGATAAGCCTTCTCCAGCCATTCAAATGCTTGATCTCGCTCTCCAAGCGTGCTGTGAACTTCCGCGATGTAAAAGGGTGAAACGTTACCGCTCTTTGACGATTGAACAAGCTCATCGATGATCTTGTGGGCTTCCGCTCTTTTGCCTGCGGCCGCGAGAGCATCTCCTACTCCGGCAACGTATCTCGGCGCGCCGCCAGAATAAGACGCTGCCTGCTGTGCTTCACTCATCGCTTCCGGGTAAAGCCCTCGGCTGCCATATGCTTTCGAGACCCAGAGATGCGGTTCGGGGAAAGTCGGCGCCAATTCAAAGGTTCGCTTCAGCAGCTCGAAGCCACTTCCGTGTTCGCCCGCACTCATTAAGGTCACGCCCAGAGAAGTGTTAATAATTGGAGACAGAGGATCAAGCGTTTGTGCCAATCTGCCTTCTCTTATAGCCTCGTCGTTTCGTTTCATCTCGCATAAGAAAAGGCCGTACCAGTGGTGAGCGGTCGGATAGTTGGGATTCAGCCCAGTGGCCCGTCGATATTCCTTTTCTGCCCCAACCCAGTCCCATTCGAAAGTTTGCTTCATCAGCCCCAGAGATGCATGGGCCTCCGCAAGCTCCGGGTCAATTTCCAAAGCCTTCGTGAGTGCCTCTTTCGTTCGTGGTGCGGCTACTTATGGCGCCATTCTCCCATACTCAGGGAGGACAAGATAAGCATCCGCCAGCCCAACATAAGCCAATGCGTAATTCGGATCTTTTTCGATAGACTGCTTGAAATACTCGATGGCCTTGTTCAGTTGTTCTTCAGTTCTCTTGTTCCAGTGGAATCTGCCATTGAGATAGAGTTGGTATGCTTCCGCATTGCGCGTCGAATCTCTGGTGAGTCGTCTTTTTTCCTCGCCGGACAAACGCAGCCGAAGGCCGTCCGAAATGTCGTTCGCGATTTGCTCCTCAATCGTGCTTACGTCTGAGACTTGCCTATCGAACTTTTCACCCCAAAGCTCTGCGCCATTCGTCGCGTCCACCAATTCTGTTTCAATGCTTAGAACATCACCGTGTTTCGCCAGTGTCCCCGTCAGGACGGCACGCACCTTCAAGTCACGCCCCACCTTCTGTGGATCAATATCCGGGCCCCGGTAGTGAAAACTTGAAGTTCGAGCCATCACCCGAAGCTGAGGCAATTGGGACAGGCTGTGCATGACCCCTTCCGAGATGCCGTCACTGAGATAGTCGTTATTCGGATCGCCACTCGTATTGACGAATGGCAACACAGCAATGGAATCGATCTGCGAAGTGCTTGTCTTCGAGCGCCAATACCAGATTCCAACTGCGATGGCGATGAACAAGCTGAGCAGCAGGATGGGAGCTACAATCTTCCAGAGTCTCCCCGGCCGAACCACAGAAGCTTCGGCAACCTTCACGGCACCCGATGACGGAGATGGAGCAAGTGCTGGGGAATAGACGGATGCTGACGACGGCGGTTGAGCGACAGGCGAATTACCTTCCGGAGCCACAGCCACGGCACCAGAACTCGCAGCAGCAAATCGTCCTGTCTCCGTGTCTCGCTTCAGCCGTTGCAGGTCGGCTCGCATCTCCGATGCGTGCTGATAGCGCAGGTTGCGATCTTTCTCCAGTGCCTTGTTAATGATGTCTTCCAGCTTCGGCGGCACGTCGTGATTCAACCGCACAACGGCCACTGGGGCGCGGTTCACAATGGCTTCACAGATCATCGCCGAGCTTTCTCCGTGAAACGGCAAATCACCAGTGGCCATCTCGTAGAGAACTGCCCCGAACGAGAACAGATCATTCCGCGCATCCAACTCTTTCGCCCGCACCTGCTCCGGCGACATATACGCCACCGTCCCCACCATCGTGCCCGGACTGGTCAAATGATCCGCATCCACCGTCTCAGTGTTCAGAGACGCTATCTTGCTTGAAGAACTGCCTTCCAGACTGACCTTCGCCAATCCGAAATCCAGAATCTTGGCATGTCCGCGTTTGGTGACAAAGATGTTGGCAGGTTTGATGTCGCGGTGGACAATTCCTTCGGCGTGAGCTGCGTCGAGCGCATCGGCAATCTCGATCGCGAGAGACAGAATCATCTCCGTTTCCATGGCCCGCCCAGCGATGCGATGCTTCAGCGTCATTCCATCCAAAAACTCCATGGCGATGAAGGTTTGTCCGTGCTGATCGTCGATCTCATGGATGGTGCAGATGTTGGGATGGTTCAGTGCAGAGGCGGCCTTGGCTTCGCGCTCAAAGCGGCTGAGTGCCTGCAGGTCTTTGGCTACGTTATCGGGCAAGAACTTGAGAGCGACGAAGCGGCTGAGCTTCACGTCCTCGGCCTTATAGACCACACCCATCCCGCCCCCGCCAAGTTTCTCGAAGATACGATAGTGCGAGATGGTCTGGCCGATCATTGGGCTCAAATCTTAGGACTCCAGGGAGGGCAAGTCAATGAACGCGGGTGGTTGAAGGTGTCTCGAGCCGTAATTTGGGGGAAGTTCCGTGATTGTTGAAAAACTCAAGTTTTGGTTTACGTAACATCGCCTCATCAACAGGCGCATTCATCGCTTCGTTCTCCAATCAAGGATTTGAGGCGTGTACTACTTGTGGTAGTATTCGCTGGCTTTGAAAGGAGCGTCTATGAAGCGCATCAACTTTTTGGTTGGGGTCACATTGGCAGTCGTCATGGTGCTGTGCGTGTTGGGGAGCCGGATGTTGAAAGCGCAGGACAATTTGAAGGGCGGTAAGATTCTGCAGCGAACGGAACTGAAGGGCGCGCCAGGATGGGAAGCGATCCTAGTGGAACGCGTCCTTCCGCCGGGTGCAGAGAGCGGAAAACATACACAATCGGGCAACGAAATCGTGTATATCCAGGAGGGCTCGGTGACGTTTGAGGCCCAGGGCAAACCCGCTGTGACCCTCAAACCGGGCGAGGCATTCACCACAGTGGCCGGCGAAGTGCACAACGTCAAGAACGCCAGCAGCAGCGCGCCGGCAACGGCGTTGGCCTTCTACGTTGCTAAGAAAGGCACTCGACTCGAGGACCTCTCGGTTCCGGCCAAATAAAAATCACAGGTGGAGGATTGGGAGACCAACACGTTCTCAGGGATACCTGTGCCTGTTTAGCCGACGATGAATCCAAACGAATCCCGCAACCCAAAACCTGGCGGTCAACGTCATTACGAGGATTCTGAGAGTGACGAGCAGCCAGCCGATGATTATTTCATTATGGCGTGATCTCGAAGACTACGCCGCAGCTACAGCCTGAGCCACCACCGCCATTGACTGCGGTTCCGTACAAATTTCCTTTGGCGTCTACAATGAGTCCGGTCTGAGGAGACCCGCCATCGCTACCCCCGGTAAACTTGTAAAGCACCTCTGCCTTCCAGGTGCCGTGTTTCAGTTCGAAGACGGTGCCACAGCCGCCGTCGCAGTTTTCGCCATAAGTGCCACCTGTCTCGGTCGTGCTGTATAGGTTTCCTTTCGCGTCGAAGACTAAGCCGCCTTGGGGGTCGGATCCATCCCGACCGCTGGTCGGAAAACTGAACAGCACCTCCTCTGTCGAGGTGCCGTGCGTCAGCTTGAAGGCGGTGCCGCCGGGACCGCCGTTACTGTTGAAGGCAGTACCGTACAGGTTTCCTGCCGCGTCGAAGATCACTGGAGTGACGGGCTCGTATCCGTCGTCGCCCTTGCCACTATTAAAGGCGTGCAGTACCTTTTCGCTCCACTTGCCGTCGGCGTTGGACTTCAACCGAAAGACGTTGCCGGGGTGATTGCCGGTATTCGTCGTGCCATACAAATCCCCGGATGCGTCGAAGATCAAACCGGCCCAAGGATAGGCCCCGTCCCAGTAATTGAACGAATGCAGAACTGTTTCGGTCCACGTTCCATGAGAGCCCTGTGTCAGTTCAAAGACCGTGCCGCAGCCAATATGGCATCCCGACCTAGCCGGACCGCCAAAGATGGTCGTGCCGTATAGGTTCCCTTTTTTGTCGATGATCAGGCCAGCGTAAGGGCCGACCCCATCCTGGCCGTTATTCTGGAAGCGGTACAGGACGGTTTCGGTCCACGTTCCATGGGAGCCGGGGGTCAGTTCAAAGACGATGCCGCAACCGACGCCGATACCACATTCGTCGGAACTCCCCCCGAAAAACGTGGTTCCGTACAGGTTTCCTTTCTCGTCGAAGGTCACGCCAGAGTAAGGGCTAAATCCATCCTGGCCGTCATTCTGAAAACTGTACAAGACGGTTTCCTTCCACGTTCCTTTGGAGCCGGGCGTCAGTTTAAAGACGGTGCCTACGCTATTGGTGCCACCGGCTTCAGTTGTCCCGTACAGGTTTCCGCTTCGATCGAACACCAAGGGACCGAAGGGCGAAACTCCGTCGGTGCAGTTGCTGACCGAGCAAAAGGTGTACAGCACCTTCTCCTTCCCGGCTGCAAAAGCGTAGCCAGCGGTCGTCAGGAGTCCGAAAGCTGTGACCAAAATTACTCCCAACAAGGATAGAACCCTTTTGCTCCGCATCAATGCCTCCTCGAGGCCGCGCTAAGTTTTGGATGCCGAACGGCGAGTCTGGGACGGGCTGAGTCGGGAGAAACAAGCAACATATTTTGGGAAATTAGGATATGATCAAGTGAAAGTCGCGGTGGAGCTTCAGTCAGCATTTGTCCGTTTCATTCTGATTAAGACTCAGGTCGGCAAACACAAATCCGTCGCGAGATACGATTTCGCCCACTTCGACCGACAGGTTGTGTCTGAACATTGGGCCTGCGTAGACGAACGTGTGGAATTCTCCGTTCTCGCCGCAGGGATCGACCTCTGGCGGCAAATCCGAGAGCAGTTGCTCATCAAATTCCCTGCCGACAAATTCCGGTGACAGGCGTTTGGGGTCAACACAAGTGAGTTTCGCATGCACGCCGGATTTGATCATGGAATGCGCAAGCTTTGCCGTGGGCGTACCCCACACCGGGAAAATTGGTTGCAGCCCGGAATTTTCCAATTGCTTCTCGCGGTATGCCCGTATGTCAGTGAGGAATAAATCGCCAAAGGCGATGCATTCAATCCCCGACTGAACAGCTGCTTTGCACGTTTGCTTCATGATGGATTCGTAGTCTTCATTTGAGCAGGGCTGCGGCAAATCCACGTCCCACAGAGGAATGCCTGCCGTTCTCGCCTGCGCCTCGACGAGACTACGCCTCACCGCGTGCATGGCCACCCGGTTCGCCGCCTGATTGAACGTCGTCAACAGCCCGACGATTTCGTGTGCATTCTGCTGCCGTAGAAGATAGAGGCTCCACGCACTGTCTTTTCCGCTGCTCCACGAAAGCAACGTCCGTTTCATGTAAATGTTGGCTCCGGTTCTCCCGCACATTAGAGAAGTGTTGGTCGGTCAGCGCATGAAGCGAGTACCGGACAGGAAACAGCCTGAGTCAGCGGGTTAATGTTTCCGCCGCTCACTGGTGAGGAATACCTCTCTTCGTGACGAGATAAACTGCAAAGCTTCCCAACCAGTGACCGCCTTCGTAGTGCTTGCCCGTAACCGCTGCCAGCCCGGCACGCCTGTGCTCCTCGGCAGCCTGCCTGATCACGGGTAACCGCTTGTCCCCTGTGGGCAGTCCCGCAGCGATACCCTCAAGCATCCATGCGCGGCTCAAGTTCAGCCCGTCCAAATGCGCCAATTTAGGATCGCTGGGATCGGGCGAAACCACTGGCTGCAACCAGGGCCCATTTTTCATTGGAGAAATCTGGGGCATGAAAGTCAGGAGCCAGCGAGCAAACTCACCGCTCGGCAGCACGCGTCTCATCAGGTCTGCTTCCCCGAGGCAAGGCGATAGGAAATCCTCGCCCGAAGGTTCATACGCTAGCGGGCAGTTTTTGTCGCCGAGATAAAACTGTCGGGCTCTCGACACCAGCAGGTCGGCAAACTTCTTGTCCCGTGTGGCGCGTGCATAATCCAGAACCAGGCCGAGTGCAAAAGCTGTCTGGTCGTGTTCGCCGATGCGGACCGGATGCGATAGCTTGGGGAGCCAATCCTTCAGTCGGTTCTGTGCGGCCTCTTCCAAGGGACTCAAGTTCAGAGCCATCTCGTGGGCCTGAGGGTCATCCCATTCACGCAATTCCGCAACAAGCTGGAGCAGCCACGCCAGCCCATAAGGACGCTCGAAGCTGGCGCGACCCTCGGTCCGCAGGTACGCCGCTTCTTGTGCGATGTTGTCGGCTGTGAGACTTTGCCGCAGTGCTTCGCGTGCGGAGGGCACGAATGCAGCATCGGGGAACGTTCTGATGAGGCGAGCCAGCAGCCAATGCCCGTGTACCGAGGAGTGCCAGTCGTAGCACCCATAGAACGCAGGCGTCAGTTTTCGCGGTGGTGCAACATCCGCATCGCTGTTCATGGTGTGGCTAATGTGGTTCGGATATTCCTTGTGAACGCACGCGAGGGCAAGATTCGCGAACCGCTGGGCAGTTTCGGCGTCAAACATGGCTGGGCTCGCAGAGTTCTGTGCAACGCCTATTTTGCCGATAGTGAAGATCAAAAGCACCGTGCAGATGAAGTATTTCATTCACGGATACTTTAGACGAATAATGCCCAACGCCGCCAATTTTGGAACCAGTCAATCTGCCACTGCCCAGGCGTCAGTGAAGCACGGACGGGAGGTCTGGAGAGCTGGTAATATTTGCGCGTGGAAGTCGGCATATCGCCGCAGGAATTCGCATGCTGCCGTCTAGATACTCCATCGATTACGAAGCTGTGCTGTCGGATGCAAGAGCCCACGGCTCTCCAAATATTTCGCTGGTTCTAAAGGAACGCCTGCCATCCGTATGGCGCGATCGGTATATGACCACGATCTCGCACGAAGCGAACCTCGTTCGGTTTCGGCGTCACACGTTCGACTATATCTGCGACGTTTACTCCCAACTCGAACTGGCAGGCTCCGTGCCCTTTGACCAGACAATTGCGGATCGGGTGATCGGCGTGCTAGGCACATCATCCAGGGCACAGCAAAATCGTGATGCAAGACGAATCAGGGTTGAGTTAACCGAAGAACTGGAAGGAACATTGCGGGACGACGGCCACTTCATGGCACACAGCATTGGTGGCGGTTTCGATATGAACCTGTTCTCACAAGAGCGGCGTTTGAATAGAGGATGGTCATCGCCAGGGAAGATTTATCGCCAGATGGAAAAATATTGCCATCAGCAGGAGGGTACGTTTTGTTTTTCACGCCCCATCTACAACGACGGCTCCAGTGTTCCCCGCTGGCTAGAATTCGGCGTTCTGAAGACTGATGACAACCTCTGGGTCGAAGTCTTCGAGAACTGAAGTGCTTTCCCACCCGAAAGCAACTCGGGCGATCACTTTTTTCGATACCTGAGCACGGCCGCTGGATTCAGCGACCAGACTTGGGTTCTAGTCATCAAAAAGGAAAAACGGATCACAACCAATCACTGCATCGAAGGAGAATCTATGACTCGCGAGGCCAGAATGATGTGCGGCGTCATCCTCATCACGGTGCCGACGATTCAATACGGTGGATATTTCCTGCTGACCTCATTGATGAAGAAGGGCAGCGGGTACATGGAAAACCCGCTGCGCCAGAATTTCTTCCGTGCAGGGCATGCCCACGCGGGCGTAATCGTGATTCTTTCTCTGATTTGCCAAGTGCTGGCAGACGCCGCTATTCTTCCCACCCCGATGCTCTGGTTCGTGCGAATCGGAGTACCGCTGGCGGCGATCCTTATTTCTGCTGGGTTCTTTTTCTCGGTACTGCCTCCGACTACTACCGAGGCCAGCGGAGCGGTCGCCCTAATTTACTTCGGGGCAGCGATTCTCGCCATTGCGGTGGTCACGCTCGGCATCGGGTTGTTGCGTACTCCTCAGTCAAGCTAGTGTTTCTCGTTCAGTAAAAATGTAGTTCATTCATAGGTTGATGTAATGTTCCGCAATGGATTCGTGGCCAGCCCGGACGCAGCTTCCGTGTAAGATCGCTAGTAGGATATTCTGTTCCAGTGGAGATCATGAAACGAATTCCTGCTTTCATACTGGTGATCGCGTTGAGTTTTGCATCATCGATACCGGCTAAAGCTCAAATCTTCAGTGGCAAAGACAGTGCGCGCCAGGCTGAGAAGGCGGGCAAGAAGCAGCAAAAAGCGCAAAGCAAGGCAGCCAAGAAACAGCAGAAATCAATGAAGAAATACGAGAAGGCACAACAGAAGGCGTCCAAAAGGGCGCAACGTCACGCTTAAATCCTTGGGACAGCGACAGACGTCGGCCTTCTGAGAGTTCCTGCACTCCCCTAATCCCTTTGTGGAGTAGTGCCGAATCGCTGAGGATGTCTAGCTGCCCGCAATGATATCCGTTAGCATCGAGTATGGGCATCACGCCGAGCATGAAGCGCCACAATTCCCATCAAGAGTGACAAGACTGAACACGTAGCAATTCACAAAGGCGCTAGCTGTCCGGCTGATCCCACCGCGAGCAAGGAAATCCAACACAACCACTGCCACGCCACCCCGTTCAAGGCGAGCCGCCAACCTTCCGACCGAAGGACCGCAAGAAAATAAGGGATTCACCTAACCCTGACGAACGAGCCGCGCTTTTATCCAGGTGTCCGAGGCCCTCAACGTAACCGCCACGTCTGAAATGCGAATGTGCACAGGGTTCGTTTTCAGCCGCAATCAAAAGATGAAGTCACGTTATACCATGAGGTGTGGACCTTCCGGTAAATCCGCCGATCCTGCCCATGCTCGCGAAACGAGTTGACGAATTGCCCACCGAAGGCGATTGGATTTTCGAGCCCAAGTGGGATGGTTTTCGCGCACTGGTGTTTCGCGATAGAGATGAGATTTTTATCCAAAGCCGCGACGAAAAACCACTCAACCGTTACTTTCCTGAATTGGTGGAATCCCTGCGCGCTGCCTTGCCTGCACGTTGTGTGCTCGATGGAGAGATGGTCATCGTCAAAAATCATGGGCTCGATTTTGATGCGCTGCAATTACGTCTGCATCCCGCTGCATCGCGCGTAAAACTTCTATCAGGGCAGATTCCCGCATCATTTGTATTCTTCGATCTGCTTTGCCTTGGAGATCGCGATCTCTGCGGCGAGGCGTTTCAAAACCGGCGACGCGAACTGGAGTCGCTGCTTGGTTTAGCTTCACCGCCGATTCATCTCACACCTGCAACCAGCGACCGGAGTATTGCCGCCGATTGGTTTCGTCGCTTTGAAGGCGCAGGCTTGGATGGTGTGATGGCCAAAGATCCTGCAGGAACTTACCAGCCGAATAAGCGAGTGATGCTTAAAGTGAAACACGAACGCGACTGCGATTGCGTAGTTGCCGGATTCCGCTGGCATAAAAAAGGCGAGCGCACAATGGTCGGCTCACTGCTCCTCGGTTTGTTCGACGATGCCGGCGCTTTGCAACACGTCGGAGTCTGTGCGAGTTTCAGCACGGCAAAACGAAAAGAGCTGGTGGAGTTTCTCAAGCCCTATCGAAAAGATGCGCTGATGAACCATCCGTGGAAGGCTTGGGCCGAGTACGCGAGCGAGAATGATGAAGGTGTCAAGCGAATGCCCGGCGGACAGAGTCGCTGGAGCCAAGGCAAAGATTTGTCGTGGGAGCCAGTGCGGCCTGAATTAGTTGTAGAAGTTGCTTACGACCACATGCAGGGAGATCGCTTCCGGCACACGGCGCAATTCCGAAGATGGCGAACGGACAAAAAGCCGAGTGATTGTACCTACGCCCAGCTTGAAGTTGTTCCGCCGCAGGAACTGGCGGCAATTTTCCCGCAGGGACGATGAAGTCTTACTCGTTTGTCTTTTTCCTCTTCCAACGCTCCCGCCACTCCCGTGTGGGATCATCGTCTGGCTCTGGAGTTTCCTGCGGTGGCCGTTGTTCTTCGGGGACATGACGAAGGTTGATGCGGATGCGTGTCCAGGTCGATGAGCGGCCTCGCATGGAATCGACCAGCACATCGTCTACGGCAAGCAGACTGGAGATATCCGCATGTTTAGCCTTCCATCGCTCAAGACCCGCAAGCGCGGCCACTTTATCAGGTGAATTCGCGACCGTAATCAAGGGCATCTTCACGCGTGGCTTCTTTATCTTCTTCGCGGCAGATTTCGCACGGGAAGGCATTACGCGCGCAGCCTCACCTTCCATCTTGCGGAAGTGCGGAGGCCAGGGTGCGTCGGCGATGCCGGCCGCTTCATCTTTATCAGCCAGTTCCAGCAATTTATCCAGCGAGCCAGGGGATACATCCATCTCGGCATGCGGATCGCCGATTTTCGCGAAGCGTTCAGGAACTGTGAAGATGGTAAAGTCCGCCGGATTGCAATCGGGCACTTCTTCCCAATCAAGAGGAGTCGAAACGCGAGCATCTGGGAGCGGACGCACTGAATAGGCAGAGCATGTCGTCCGATCCTTCGCGTTCTGGTTGTAGTCAAGGAAGACGCCATGACGCTCTTCCTTCCACCACTTCGAGCTGGCCAGTGTTGGGGCGCGGCGCTCGACCGCTCGCGATAAGGCAACAGCCGCTCGGCGAACTTGCGTGAACGTCCAACGCGGTTCGATACGTACATTAACGTGCATCCCGCGCGAGCCGCTGGTTTTTGGCCAGCCTCGAAGGCCGACTTCATCGAGAAAGCCCTGAACTTCAAGTGCGACGCGGCGAACATCATCCCAACTGACGCCGGGAATCGGATCCAGATCGATGCGTAATTCATCCGGATGATCGAGGTCGCCGGAGCGCACCGGATGCGGGTGTAGTTCGATGCATCCGAGGTTTGCGATCCAGGCAAGTCCGGACGTGTCATCGACCACGATTTCTTCGGCAGTTCGGCCGGACGGGAACGACAGAGTGGCCGTACGCAACCAGGCTGGTCGCTTCTCTGGCGCGCGCTTTTGATAAAATGCCTCCCCCTCGGCGCCGTTGACGAAACGTTTTAGGACGATTGGCCGATCTTGAATCCCCGCCAGCGCACCCGGAGCGACTGAGAGATAGTACTGAACAAGTTCGAGCTTGGTGACTTTTATTTGCGAAGAAAAGTACAACTTCTCAGGATTCGTGATCTGAACTTCCCGCCCATCGATCGAAAGAATTTTGCTGGCCGATTCCGTTGCCACAAGATAAGGCTACCACCGATAATCAATTTTCTTAGGCGGCGCACCGCATGCTTTCCCTGATGGCTGATTTCGTAGATTCCAGTACTTTGCAAAGTATCCGGCCGATCCCATGTCTCGCAAAATCGGCGAGACATGGGGCACCCACGGTTATTACTACATGACAAATTCCGTAATTCCGTCTGTCATCCTTTCTGTCATATCCCGCGGCTGAGCTCGACGGTAGACTTTTTTGAGGGTCGGTCAGTTTGAATTTGTGCGCGCGAGATTCCTCGCCCGGCTGGTGAAAGCGCGGGGCCTCGGAATGACGGCCTTCCCAAGTGAGAACTAAGGCTGCCCTCTTACTGCTTTTTATTTGGAGTTGGGTTTCGGTATGGAGATTGTCGAGGAATCAAAATTTGGCCTGAGCACGCGTCGCTGCGTATTTCTTCCCGTGAGCGTGATTATTCCTGTTCGCAATGAGGCGCAGAATTTGGCGCGCTGTTTGGAATCGCTGCGCGGAGTTGGGGAAATTTACGTTGTTGATTCTGGCAGCACTGACGAGACTGCGGAGATCGCACGCGCTTTTGGGGCGAAGGTTGTGCAGTTCCATTATCACGGTGGCTGGCCTAAGAAGCGGCAGTGGGCTATGGATAGGCTTCCGCTGGCGTACGACTGGATTTTTCTTTTGGATGCGGATGAAGTTTTGACTCCGGAGTTAGCAGAAGAAATTCGTGAAGCTATACAAGATCGGACTTGCGACGGCTACTACATTGCTTTGCGTATGCATTTTTTGGGACGAATGTTGCGCCACAGTGGGGCGAGCTTTTACAAGCTGTCGCTGTTTCGGCGAGGGCGGGGGCGCTTTGAATGCCGGCTTCGAGAGCAGGATGCGTCGATGTGCGACATCGAAGTGCATGAGCATGTAGTGGTGGATGGGCAGACAGCGAAATTGAGAAATGCGCTGCTGCACGACAACGCGAAAAGTCTTTCACCCTATATTCGCAAGCATGACGAATATTCGACTTGGGAAGCGCGCGTGTGGATGGAGGGTGAGCGGAGTTGCCGTGATTTGCCGCCGTCGTTGTTTGGGACTGATGCGCAGCGGCGGCGCTGGTTGAAACGAAATTACCTGGGTCTGCTCGGGTCTCCATTTTTGTATTTTGTGTACAAGTATCTTTTTCGGCTGGGATTTCTCGATGGCGTGCCTGGGCTGATCTACTGCGGGTTTCAGGGCATTCAACTGTTTCACATCAAAGCCAAAATTTACGAATTGCAGATAGAGAGCAAAGCATGAGCGCTGCGCAGGCGAACGTTACGGCAGATGCGGTTGCTTATCATGCGTCGCTGGCAGGGCAGTGGGAGCAGCGTTATCAGAAGCCTTCGTTTCAAATGCGCGAAGAGGTGTTGCTGAAATCTCTGCACGGGTGGAATTTGGCCGGCACGCTTTGGCTGGACGCGGGCTGCGGCACGGGCGCGCTTTCGCGCTGGCTGGCGGCGCGCGGGTGCGGCGTGCTGGGGGTTGATGCTTCGCGGGAAATGGTGGGGGCGGCGAGTCAGTCGGCGCAATTGCAGAAGTTTTCTGAGCGGCTGGATTTTGTGCGCATAACTTCTGTGGCCCATCTCGCACTTGACGATGCTTCGCTTGACGGCGTTTTGTGTTCGAGCGTTTTGGAGTACGTGCCCGATCCCTCGGCTTGTTTGGCCGAATTTGCCAGAGTGCTTAAGTTAGGTGGATTGCTGGTGGTTTCGGTGCCCAATCGCAATTCGCTTGTGCGTCGACTGCAGCTTGGTTGTCACTATGTTGGTGGCCGATTGGGACGAAGTTGGTGCAAGTTTTTGGATTACTCGCGTCATCAATATTCGTCGTGTGAATTTGCGCGGTTGCTTTCGCTCAGCGGTTTTGCCGAGCGGAAACTGGTACCTTTTGGCGGCCCTCTGCCCGGGCTGGCGCAGCGAAGCCGTCGTTGGGCGCCTTTGCTGATGTTTGTTGCGCAGAAGCGTGAGATTTAGTGGTGGCTGCTGGGAAAAGTTTTTCGAGCGATCGAGGGGATGTGCGTGCGAGCTAATCTTTCGCCCCGCTGGGGCTTATCGGCGCAGGCTTTTACCCACGGCTTACGCGATGGGCTGCATTCTTGCGCCGCTTCGCGGCTACAGGCGCGGCGTTTCGGCGCTCCGGATTTTGATATACCGCGCCGCCCAAACTCTGACTCTCACACACACGGCAAAGAGGATGCCCCACTCAAAAATCAGATGCAGCTTTGAATTTCCCGCGACTTCTGAATGCTGATTCTGGGATTAAACATGTTTCACGCGGACGCTTCGGCAGCGCTAGTGCAGGACGGCGAGGTGGTGTTCGCGATTGCCGAAGAGCGGCTCAACCGCATCAAGCACCACGCAGGTTTTCCCGCGCTTGCGATCAATGCTTGCCTGGACTTCGCTGGGGTTGAGATTACCGACGTCGATCATGTGGCGATCGGGCAGGACAGCGACGCCAACCTTGCCAGAAAAGTTCGGTATGCTCTGGCGAATCCCGCAAAACTCTTGAACCTGATTCATTTGCGTCAGCGCAAGCAGCCGATGCGCGGTGTGCGTTCGCTGGTGGCGAAGGCGCTTGATGTCGATGCGAAGACGCTGCGTTTTGTGGAGCACCATCTCGAGCATCACATTGCGCATATTGCCAGCGCTTATTATTGCTCGCCGTGGGAGACGGCTGCGGGCTTCAGTTACGACGGGTCGGGCGATTTTGTTTCGACGATGATGGCGCGATGCGAAGGGAATCAGATTGAAGTGCTGGACCGCGTTTTTTTGCCGGATTCGCTGGGCAGTTTTTATACCATGATTTGCGAGTTCATTGGTTATCGGCAATATGGCGACGAGGGCAAAATCATGGGGCTCGCGCCATATGGCAAAGACACGCTGTGCGAGCGGTTGGCGGATGTCATCAGTTTGCGTAACGGCAGCTTTAATCTGGATCGTAGTTTTTTCAAGCCGCTCGGGAGCAATCAGGGAATGCGGGTTATGGCGGATGGGAGGGTGCGGCTGGCGCGACATTTTTCTGAGCGAATGGTGAAGGCGTTTGGCGATCCGCGGGAGCCGGATGGCGAGCTTACGCAGCGCGAGATGGATTTGGCCTACGCCATGCAGCGGCGGTTTGAAGATGTCTTCCTTCATTTGCTTAATCAACTTTATGGTCGCACTCAGTGTGAAGAGCTGGTGATGGCGGGCGGGTGCGCGTTGAATAGCGTTGCTAATGGAAAACTTTTTGCGCGGACTCCGTTTCGACGAACTTGGATTCAGCCGGCGGCGGGTGATGAGGGATTGGCCATAGGCGCGGCTTTGCACACTTATCATACGGTGCTGAATCAGCCTCGGCGATTTGTGATGAAGAATTCCTATCTGGGGCCGGAGTTTTCTGATGCGCGCATTGAGTCTGATTTGAAGAGAGCGAAGTTGCGCTATCGAAAATTGGAACGCAAGCCGTTGCTTGATTCGGTGGCGGAAAAAATTGCGGCGGGAAAAGTTGTCGGGTGGTTTCAGGGGCGGATGGAATGGGGTCCGCGGGCGTTGGGGAATCGGTCGATACTGGCGCATCCGGGATTTCCGGGGATGAAGGATGCGCTGAATGCGCGGATCAAGCAGCGGGAGTGGTTTCGTCCATTTGCACCTTCGATTCTGGAAGAGCGGCAGGGGGAATATTTCGAGCATGATCATCCATCGCCGTTTATGCTGCATGTGTACAAAATTCGCGCCGAGAAACGGGCGCAGCTTTCTGCGGTGAATCATGTGGACGATACCGGGCGATTGCAGAGCGTGAACCGCGAGGAGAATCCGCTCTATTACGAATTGATTCGATGCTTCGAACGGAAGACGGGAATTCCGGTGCTGCTGAATACCAGCTTCAATGAAAATGAACCGATTGTGTGCCGGCCCGAAGAGGCGATCGATTGCTTTAAGCGCACACGTATGGATGTGCTGGCGATCGGTCCTTATTTGAGTGAGAAAGCTTCGTGATGGCGGCTCATTCGAGTTATGCGGTTGAACGACTGACACCGGTTTTGGTTGGGCGCTTTCCCCGGTTGCGAGTTTTGGCGTGGAGCGGTGATTGGTTGTATGCGTCGCGTGGATATACGGTGCTTCGCGCCAAGGTGGCGGACGTTGTCGAATGGGAGCGGGTTGGTTGGTTCGGGCCGGCGGCTTGGCGGGGGATTAGTTCGTCGTCGCGGTTGGCGTCGCGTTTTTTTCGCGATGGCTTTCATGCGCTTGCAGTTTTGCCTTCGGGTTATTTGATTGGCGCGGTGCCTCGCGCCATGGTTACGCTGTCGCCGGGGGAGACGGAATTTCGCGTGTCGCATCGCTTGGTTCGTGGTTTGCGTCCGCTGCACATTGCTGCGACTCCGGGCGGGCATGTTTTTTGGGGTGAATATTTCGATAATCCGCGGCGGGATGAAGTTCACATTTATGTGTCGATTGATGGTGGCGCGCATTGGGAGGTGGCTCATACGTTTCCTCGCGGCGCCATTCGGCACGTGCACAACGTTGTTTACGACGAGTGGGAGGATTGCTTTTGGCTGTTGACGGGCGATCTGGGCCGGGAGTGCCGGATCATTCGCGCTTCGTGCGATTTCAAGACCGTGGACGTTATCTTAGCTGGCAATCAGCAAACTCGGTGTGCTGCGCTGGTTCCTACACGCGATGCGATTTACTTTTCTTCGGATACGCCGTTTGAACTCAATCATGTTTATTGTCTCGATCGACAAAGCGGCGTAGTTCGCGCGATTACGGAGTTGAATGGTTCATCGATCTATGGATGTTTGGCGGGGGATTCCGTTTTCTTCTCCACGATGGTTGAATCGAGTGCGACGAATTTGAGCGGCGATGTGAGGCTGTACGGCAGCCGTGACGGTATTGACTGGCATTGCTTGCAGCACTGGAAAAAAGATCGCTGGCCGATGGGATTATTTCAATATGGCAATGCCTTCTTGCCCGATGGCAAGAATACGAGCGGGATGCTCGCGGCAACGGCCATCGCGGTCGAAGGATCGGACATGGAAGCTTGCATCTGGCGTGTGTGACGACTCGAGGGGGAATCCCAAGCGCTACGGGTGATGCGCTTTTGCCGTGCTAATGTCCAGTTGTGAGTTCGCTGCAATATTACCGGCGCATTTTCAGCGCGTATTTGGTGCCTGGAAGAAGTCATCTCAGTTTTTGGCATGAGACGCCGCGGGTAAATCCTGCCGCTAGTTTTCATCGGCTCGGCGAATACTACATGTTGTTTGGCGAGAAGGCGGATTATGCAGGGCCGCACGATGCGGCTGGAATTCCGCAGCTTAACTACCGGGGCAAAATCGGCTTGCAGCATAACCCTATCGCGATTGCGCAGTGGGGGCTGGGCAATTACAACCTGTTTTGCGAAGGTCAGAGTGAGGAACGAAAAACAAAATTCATAGCGGCTAGCGATTGGCTTTGCGCTCATCTGGAACGGAATGCGTTTGAATGTTGGGTATGGAATCACAACTTCGATTGGGAATATCGCTCGCCGCTGCGGGCTCCGTGGTATTCGGGATTGGCGCAGGGACAGGGGATCTCACTGCTGCTGCGTGCTTATCGCGCGACGGGTACGGCTGCGTATCTCGACGCTGCTAAACGCGCGTTCGGCAGCTTTCTCAAATCTACCAGGGAGGGTGGCGTTGCATTTACCGATGCGCACGGAAATGTTTGGTTCGAGGAATACATTGTTTCGCCGCCGCCCACTCATATTCTCAATGGATTTACTTGGGCGATCTGGGGCGTGTACGACTATTTTCTGGCGACTGAAAGCAGTACGGCGCGCAATCTGTTTGCGCAGGCAACGCTTACGCTTCGCGAAAATCTTGCGCGATATGACTTGGGTTTTTGGTCGCTTTACGAGCAATCAGGCACGCTGCTGCCCATGGTTGCCAGCCCTTTTTATCACCGGCTGCACGTGGTTCAGCTGCGCATCATGCATCGCATCACTGGGGATGAAGTCTTCGCATCCTACGCGGATAAATGGGAAGGGTATGCGCGCAGCCGCGCCAAGCGCGCGCGCGCGCTGTTTTACAAGAGCGCATTCAAGCTGGCGTATTACTAAGAACTCGTGAACATTCTCTACGTATCGCAATATTTTCCACCGGAAATGGGCGCTCCTGCGGGACGAGTGGCGGAGATGTCGCGTCTCTGGGTGGATGATGGGCATGAGGTCACTGTGTTGACCGGATTTCCGAATCATCCCACCGGAGTTGTGCCGTTTGAATATCGCCGCATGTTTCGCCATTTAGTGGCGCGCGAGACCTACCACGGTGTCGATGTGGTTCGCAGCTGGCTTTTGCCATTGCCTAATCGCAAAGCCTACGAGCGCATGTTGAATTACGGTTCGTTTTGTATTACCTCGTGCTGCCACAGGCATGTTTCTGCGCAAACCAGACCTGGTGATTGCTACTTCGCCGCAGTTGTTGGTCGGACTTTCCGGTTGGTGGCTGGCGCGACTTAATCGGGTGCCATTGGTCTTCGAGGTTCGCGATCTATGGCCCGAGTCTCTGGCAGCGGTCGGCGCGGGCAATGAAAACTCGATGCTGCACCGGGCGCTGGCGGGGATTGCGGGCTTTCTCTATCGAAATTGTGATCGTTTGGTGGTTGTCACTCCCGCTTTCAGGGACTATCTGATCCGAAAGTGGCAGGTTCCTGAGGAGAAGATTTTTGTGGTCGAGAACGGAGTCGATACCAGACTGTTTAGCGGGCTTACACCGAACATAGCGCTAAGACGTGAACTGGAAGCGGATGAAAAATTCGTCGTTTCTTACATTGGCACCATCGGGGCCGCGCACGGATTGGAAACTTTGCTGGAAGCGGCGTCGCGGTTGCGCAAGAGCGCGCCTAACATTCTAATTCTGATCGTCGGCGAAGGCGCTGAGAAAGGGCGGATGATGTCTGTGGCGAAATCACGCGGACTTAGCAATGTGCGATTCACGGATCAGCAGCCGCGCGAAAAAATCCCGGCCTACATCGCTGCGTCGGACGCATGTCTGGTCCTGCTCAAAAGAACGGAGCTATTTAAAACTGTTTTGCCCACGAAAATGTTGGAATTCATGTCATGCGGCAGGCCTGTGATTCTTGGCGTTGACGGGCACGCGCGCAGAGTTCTGCAGCAAGCGGACGCTGGGATTTTCATTGAGCCTGAGGATCCCGTTGCGTTGGCGGAGGCGGTTATGAAGCTAGCTACTGACCCTGGTCTATGTGAATCGATGGGGCGCAATGGGCGACAGCATATTCTTCGTTATTTCTCGCGCCGCGACAGCGCGAGGCTGTATCTCGAGATATTGCAGAATGTTTTGGGAACGGACGTGCGACCGGTGAAGGTCGCGGCATAACGTTACAGTCAAAGATAGTCATCGCAGGCCAAAACGCAGATCCCTCGCTCCGCTCTGGATGACAAACGTGTTTGTGAGTCTACGCCTGAGAGTCTCGCTAGGGGATGGCTACGATGCTGGCTGCGGTGGCGGCTTGCATGGCGGCTTCCATGGCCCGTCCGGCAAAGACTTTGGTGGCGCTGGTGGGAACAAAAAGAATATCGTCCGCTTGCATCGTCACGTCTGGAGCTTTTGCTCTCAATATTTTTTTGAGTTCTACCGGAGTTTCGGTTAGACCAGCGGGGCCTCGGTGAATGATTCTTGTCCCTCCCAAATTGGCGGTGTGAGTTGTGCCCCCGGCTAGCGCGATTGCCTGCAGCACGGTGAGATGCGCGTTGTCCATCAGAAAGCCGCTTGGCCTTCCGACATCGCCCACCACATAAACCAAATCGGCTTTGCGAACGATGATGGTGTCGCCGGGCAGGATGGCTATGTTGCTTTCGGGGTTGTCGCTGATATTGCGCGAGAGCGGAACGATGATGGGCTTTTCCGGTTGATCGCGATGGGTGATAGTGATGCTCTTGCCGGCTTTTTCCGTCAGCCCGCCAGCGGCTGAGATGAGATCAAAAAGCCGTTGCTCACCAGGTACCGGATAAACTCCTGGGCGAACGACTTCGCCTAATATGCTCGCGCCTTGCGAGGCGTATTGATCGACGAACAATGTGACGTGAGGGTTTTTCACGAAGCCGCCGTCAGAGAGCCGCTTCTGAATCAAGCCCTCCGCCTCTTCCGCTGTCAAGCCAGCAATGTGAACGTAATCAATCAGGGGCAGGTAGACTTCGCCTTTGGTGCTGACGCGCGCTTTGGTGGTGAGCTCGGGAACATTGTAGGTGGCTACTTCGATCAAGTCTCCGGACTGAAGGCGTAGCGGTGAAGCTGGCTGTGCAGGCGCCATCACAGCCGACGAGTTGGCTTGAGCGGCGGTCGGCGTGGAGACGCCTTCGGTTTTCGTTATTTGTTGAGCCGGACTTCTTTGCGCCAGTGGTAGCAGCAGCAGGAATAAAAAAAAACAACCGCGGACGAGCTTGCACGCACTCCATCGCATCGGCGATGTAGAAAAAACCGTTGCCATTTTTCCAGAGTCTAGCACAGCCGGAAGGCTCGATAACCCAGTGTTCCAGCCCGGTACTCAGATCGCAAACCGCCCCGAATCTCCCACGGTTAAAGGTTAACCCAGGATCTGCGCGTACCACGGGAGGGAATAGTTGCGTCATGGCAACGGTTGTAGGATTCGATTGAATAGGAGAGTTAGTGACACTTTTCTATCTGGGGACCTTCGTCTGCTCGGTGCTGCTTTCATTCGCGCTGACTAAGTACGTGCGCGACGTAGCGACCGTGCATGGTTGGGTTTCGGCCCCTGCACTTGATCGGCATCTGCATAGCCGTCCCTTACCGCGGCTCGGCGGGGTAGCGATTTTTTTCTCGTCCATGCTGGTGTTCGGACTGGCGTTGATTGCTGGGTGGCATTACTTTGCATTGGGCTTCGGACTTTCCGGAAAAACCCTGCTTACGCTTTTGCTGCCTGGGTGCCTGATCTTCGGGCTCGGTGTTTACGACGATATTTATTCAGTCAGTCCGTATGCCAAGGTTGCGGTTCAAGCAATTGCTGGTGCGATGTTGTTCGCGGGCGGTCTTCGTATCCTTGATCTGCCAGTGCTTTTTGGCAGCCGTCATTTCTCCTGGTTCGTGGGACTTCCGCTGACAGTGTTGTGGGTGCTCGCGATCACCAATGCTTTTAACCTTATTGACGGGCTTGACGGCCTGGCTGCGGGTTCGGCTTTATTTTCTACGATCGTTGTTTTTGCCGTAGCGCTGGTTTCAGGTTCGTCGCTAGTTTCGCTGATGGCGCTGGTATTGGCTGGCTCGATTCTGGGGTTTCTCCGTTTTAACTTTAGCCCGGCGACGATCTTTCTGGGAGACTGCGGAAGCCTTTTCATCGGATTCATCCTGAGCGCACTAGCTCTGCAGGGCGCGCAGAAGGCGCCGACGATTATTGCGGTCGCCATTCCGGTTGTATCTTTCGGCTTGCCCATCCTTGAAACTACGCTTTCGATTACCCGTCGTTTTCTTGGCGGGCGGCCGGTTTTTACGGCTGATCGCGACCATATTCATCACAAACTTTTGCAGCGCGGCCTTTCTCATCGCCAAGTGGTCATTATTCTTTATGCGGTTTCAGCATTATTTGCCCTGCTCAGTCTGTTTCTGCTGTGGCCGAGCGGCGATATGCTTGGCCTGATTCTGGCCGTGCTTGGCACCGGCATTTGGATTGGCGTGCAACGTCTGGGCTATTTGGAATTTGGCGAACTGGGGCGAGTGGCGCACCGTACGATTGAGCGGCAAGTTCTGATTAACAATCTTGCCATCCGCAGAGCCACGGAAGAATTGAAAGTGGCTTGCGATTATGAGCAACTCGGCAGAATTCTGGTGGCGGCACTAGCGGGCAATGACTTCGATGCTTTTGACTTGCGATTGCAATATTTGCCCAGCGACCTTCCCACGATCCGTGGATTGCATCTTGTTTCGGGCTGGGGAGAAATTCCTTGTTTACGGTGGACCAGGCCGGGGAGCAATTTTGCGCAGGAGTCGAACAGCGCGTGGTGCCTGAGCCTGGATCTGGTTACAACTCGGCACGCTCGATGCGGATCGATGACCGTTTATCGTCTTTATAGTGACCGAGAATTGCAGTTCGATATCAACCTGCTGACTTCGGAGTTTCCGGTGGCTTTGGCCGATGCGCTGGATCGCGTATTGACGCCTGCTTTGGAAATGTTGCCCACGCCTCAGCATCCTTCAGAATTGATCGCCGCGCAAGCTAGTTAAACACTCCGTCAGTTATTCACAACCCTGAACCAGATGCGCCACTTCTGAAGCATCGCGCTGCCATTTACTTTTCTAAATTCGTTCGACAAAAAGAAAATTCGGGGAGGAAGTCGGAAGCATGGCGGAAAAGCTTACGGGGCGGGACATCAGCTTCATCAGCTTGCCGACCGCCGTATTCTGCGTTGAATGTGAATTAATCAGCAAGAACAACACTCCACACTGCATGGCTTGCGGCAGCCGTGCTCTGTTGAGTCTGTCACGACTGCTGGGCGGTTCTTTGCGAGGTCAACAGACGGCTCATCTGATCGAAGACGCTGAGTTGGATCGCCTGGTGCGCGAGTTACTGGGTACGGTTCCGAGTTCGGAAAATCGCATCCCCGCCTCGTTCGCGACTCTGGCGCCTTCTCGCAGTCATGCTCGGGCTATGGATTCCCCGACGCAAAGGGTGGGGCATGTTTTGGAGCGCGGGCCTGATATTTATCCCGGCGAAATTGAATTGGAGCCCGCCATCAGCGTGATTGCGGAACGCGCTCAGGCGCTGACCGGGGCCACTGGCGCGGCCATCGCTTTGCGCCAAGGGGATGAAATCATTTGCCGCGCGCGAACCGGACGCACTGCGCCCGATCTCGGAGTGCGGTTGCAAGCTAACTCGGGGATTTCCGCCGATTGTGTGCGCACGGGCGAGATCGTGCTCTGCCACGATGCTGAGAGAAACCCTTACGTCGATATTGCAAGTTGCCGACGTCTTGGCGCGCGATCGATTTTGGCGGCGCCGCTGCGGCACTTCCGCCGAACTTTGGGCGTGTTCGAGGTTCTGTCGGGCACTCCTCATGCCTTTGACAACGGCGACGTGGCTACCATGCAATTGCTTTCCAGCCTTATGGTGGCGGCCATTTCACGCTTGTCCAGCATTCGCAGTGAGCAAGATTCTTTGGCGGGCTGAGACGGTTTCATTGCGGCGAGTAGAGTGATCGCTTGAGGAATTCTCCGGCGCCGGGACGCCCGATGAATTTGTCTCCTTCGACAATCACTCGGCCGCGAGAGAGAACCACGTCCGGCATTCCAGTCACCTCAATACCCTCGAACATGGAGTAGTCGACGCGCATGTGGTGAGTTCTTGCGCTGATGGTGTGTTTGCGAGTGGGATCGAAAATTACCAAATCAGCATCGCTGCCTACCGCGATTGTTCCCTTGCGAGGATAGAGACCAAAAAGTTTTGCTGGGGTGGTGGAAACCAGTTCCACGAAGCGGTTTACGCTGAAGCGGCCCTGGGCTACGCCGCCAGAATAAATCAGGCTCATGCGATGCTCGATGCCGGGGCCACCGTTGGGGATTTTGGTGAAGTCGTCGCGCCCCAGTTCTTTTTGTTCTTTGAAACAGAATGGGCAATGGTCGGTGGAAACTACCTGCAGATGATCGCGTTTTAATCCATTCCACAGTTTTTCCTGATGCCATTTTTCTCGCAGGGGCGGCGTGAAGACATACTTCGCGCCTTCGAAGCCGGGGACGTCGAAGTTTTCGATGGAAAGATAAAGATATTGCGGGCAGGTTTCCGCGTAGACGGGAAGGCCGCGATCTCGGGCCTCGCGCACTTTTTCGAGAGCATCGTTGCAGCTTAGGTGGACGATGTAGACCGGGGCTCCCGCCATTTCTGCGAGGGCGATGGCGCGGGATGTGGCTTCTGCTTCCGCGGTGGTGGGGCGCGTCAGGGCGTGATACTTCGGAGCCTTTTTCCCTTCGGCTAGAGCCTGCTGCACGATTACATCGATGGCGCTGCCGTTTTCTGCGTGCATGCAGACCAGGCCGCCATTTTTTGACGTGGCGCGGAGGGCTTTGAAAATGCTGCCGTCGTCGAGCATGAATACGCCGGGATAGGCCATGAAAAGTTTGAAGCTGGTGACGCCCTCGCGCACCAAGGCGTTCATCTCTTCTAGCTGCGCGTCGGCTAGATCAGTAATGATGCAATGAAATGAATAGTCGAAGACGGCTTTGCCGCTGGCTTTTTGCATCCAGGTGTCGAACGCTGTTCGCAGGGTTTGGCCTTTGTATTGGATCGCGAAGTCTATAAGCGTGGTGGTGCCGCCAAAAGCGGCGGCTCTGGTGCCAGTTTCGAAATCGTCGGCGCTGTTGGTGCCTCCAAAGGGCATATCGAGATGAGTGTGAACATCGATTCCTCCGGGCATGACGTATTTTCCGGTGGCGTCGATAATTTTGGTGGCATTGTCGCGCGGAAGATTTTGGCCGATGGCTGTGATCTTGCCATTGTTGATGGCGACGTCGCTTTCGTATGTGTCTGTGGCGGTGACTACGCGTCCGTTTATTATTACCGAGTCAAAGCTCATTGGCTGCCTCCGACTGGCAGAGCATTTTATGCTAAACTGCGACACCTTGGGTGGGATTTGCGCGTCACTGCAAAAGTCAGAGCTTATAACCACTAAGGACGCGAAGGGGAGATCGCATGCGCTTTGGCATCACCATAAAACCTGATATGCCGGTGGCGCGCGTGGTTGCGCTCACGCGGCAGGCTGAGGCGGCGGGATTTCAGTACGGCTGGGTCTTCGATTCTCATATTTTGTGGCTGGAGCCTTACCCTCTGTTAACGCTGATGGCGAGCAACACCAAGGACATGCGTCTTGGCACTTGCGTGACTAATCCGGCGACTCGCGACATTACCGTTACTTCGAGTTTGTTTGCTACGTTGAATCTGATTTCCGGTGGGCGCATGCAGTTGGGCATTGGCCGCGGCGACAGTTCGCGGCGCGTGTTGGGCAAGAAGCCGGTTGGAGCGGGCGATCTGGAGCGAGCGGTAAAAACTTTCCGTGAGCTGACGTCGGCTCGGGAAATTGAATACGACGGCCAACCCACGCGAATTTCTTGGGCGACGGGGTCGCCACCAGTATGGATTGCGGGATATGGGCCCAAGGTGTTGGATCTCGCGGGACGATTGGGCGACGGAGTGATTTTGCAGTTTGCCGATCCTGACTTGATTGAATGGTGTCTCGGTTTTGTCAAGAAGGGCGCGGAGTCTGCGGGACGTGATTTTCGCAAGATTGAAGTGATGGCGGCGGCGCCGGTTTGGGTGTCTGATGATCTAAAGCTGGCGCGGGAGCGGGTTCGCTGGTTTCCGGCGCTGGTTTCAAACCACGTTGTAGATTTGATTTCACGGTATAAGCCTGAAGAATTGCCGCCAGCGTTGACATCGTTTGTGCGCAATCGGGGCGCTTACGATTATGGGCAACATTGCGAAGTCGACAGCAGCAACTCGAAATTCGTTTCTGACGAAGTGGTGGATCGGTTTTGTCTGGTTGGGTCTGCTTCTGCGCACCGGGAAAAACTGCGAAAGCTAGCCAGCGTCGGGGTTACGCAGTTCAATATTTATTTGATGTGCGGCGAGGAAGAAGCCACGCTGGAGATTTATCAGCGGGAGATACTGCCGCAGAGCTAACTTAGTTTCGCGTTTTTTCGGGCGCGGGCGAACCCCGCGCGTAGTCCCTTCTCAATGATCTGCTTGAATCCCGACACGTCCATCGCCTCCATGGTTGCAGCGGCGGTTCCGCCCGGGGTCGCGGCTTCTTGCATAAGTTCTTCCAACGGGACGCTGCCTTCACGCCACGAGAAAATGCTGTCCGCGAGGGCGTGAGCTGCCGCCGTCAATGCGGTCTTTCGGTCCAGCCCCAGCCGTATCGCCGCCGCCGCCAACGTCGCCAGAGCGTGGTAGCCATGGCTGCTGGAAAAGGTGACGGTGAAAGCATCGAAGTATCGCTCGGGGATTTCGAGAACTGATCCTACTTGCTCGAACGGGCTTTTCACTATGCGTTTCGCGGCCGGCGAAAATGTACGGTCGAAGCTCAAGGCAGTGAGACCGTGTCCGACGCGGCATACGGGACTAGGCATGGCCCGTGCCCAGCGCGCCGGTGGTCCCAGGCGCGCCCGCAGTTTGGAGATTGGAACGCCGGCGGCCAGGCTGACTATGTTCAATGGGCTATCGATTTCTATTTCTTGCAGGAGTTCTTTCACGGAATCCGGGCGCACTGCGATGATGAGAAGTCCCGCTTGCTCCACGGCTTCTTGCAGATTCGGCTCGACGTTAACGCGGTATTGATTCTTGAGTTGTCGAAGTTTGCTCGGATTCCGGTCATGCACGATGACTGGCTTTTCGTAATTCGCAAGTCGTAGCCCGGCTAGCAGGGCGCTCGTGATGCGTCCTCCCCCGAGAAAGACCGTCGCGTTCATCTCAGCTCCGCGCAAGCCTGATCGGCGGCTTCACCAAGCGCTGCCACGTCTGTTTCGGTGTGCGCAGTCGAGATGATCCAGTGCAGGCCGTTCGAGGGAGTCATGTAAATTCCACGATCGAGCAACAGGTGGACGAACTTGGAATAGCGTGCGGTGTCGACATAAGCGCAGTAGTCGCGGTAATCGTGGATGGCGTCGCGTTCGGTGAAGTAAATTTGAAACATGGGCCCGAATCCCTGGACGATGGCCTTCATTTTGCGGCGACGAAAGACTTCACGCAAACGCTCGATGGCAGCATCTCCGATCGCGTGCAGGTTGGGATAAGTCTCTTTGCGTGCAAGCAAGTCCAGGTTTGCGGCGACAACTTTCATGGTGAGCCGGTGTCCATTGAAAGTGCCGTAATGCAGAACCATTTTTTCGCTCCAGCGTATACGATCGAGAATCGATCGCGGGCCGTCGACGGCACCCACCGGAAATCCCGCTCCCAGTGCCTTGCCGAAGGTGCTGATGTCAGGCTGGACTCCGTAATGTTGCTGGCATCCGCCGGGGGCGTAGCGAAAGCCTGTGACTACTTCGTCGAAGATCAGCAGCACGCCGTAGTCCCGAGTCAGCCCGCGCAGTTTTTGCAAATAGCCATCGCGCGGAGGAATGCATCCCATGTTCGCCATAATTGGTTCGGTGATGACGGCGGCCAGAGTGCGTCCATGTTCTTGCATGATGTGCTCGAGCGCGGCAAGGTCGTTCCAGGGGGCGAGCACGACATCGTCAAAGGTTGCGGATGGGATGCCTTTGGAGTCGGGAATTCTTGAGGGATTTGCCGGCGGACCGAGTTGTTCTGGCGGATGCCCATGCGCGTTCAAGAGAAACGGATCGTACCAGCCGTGGTAATGGCCTTCGAACTTCAGAAATTTGGTTCGGCCCGTGTGCGCCCGCGCAAGGCGGAGCGCGAGCATGGTCGCTTCGCTGCCGGTGTTGGTAAATCGCACTGCCTCCGCAGACGGGACCATGCTGCAGAAGCGCTCTGCTGCTTCAACTTCCGCGGATGTCGCGGCGGCAAAGTGTGAGCCTTCCGCCATGGCGTCGGACACGACAGAAACCAGCTTGGGATGGGCATGACCGTGGATGAGAGCACCGAACGACATCATAAAATCCACATATTCGTTTTTGTCGGCATCCCAGACATGAGAGCCACGGCCGCGTTCCAGAAAAATGGGTCCTGGTGAATAGGTAGCTTGGCCACGTGACGGTGAATTCACTCCTTCAATCAAAAATTCCTGGGCTCGCTCAAAGTATTGCTGGGAGCGAGTTCGGGTTTTGGTCATTTGTGTCATTTAGTTAATTTGAGTATAAGGATTTAAACATTTTGTCTTGCCCTGCGGGGCTCGAACCTTTTTTTGCTTTTACCCAGGGCTTACGCCCTGGGCTAATTTGTGCCGCCCCTCTGGGGCTGGATTATCGCGTGCAGCTTCGGCTTAAGGACCTACTGCGCCGATCCCGCCAGGCCTCCACCATCCACTACTAACGCCGTGCCGGTGACGAATGATGAGGCGTCGCTTGCCAGATACAGCGCGGCTTGCGCTATTTCCTCCGGGATGCCGATTCGCCCCAAGGGGCGGCGGGCGGAGTCAGTGAGGAAACGTTCTTGCTCCTGTCCGAGTTGGTGCGCTTCATCGCGTAACATGGCGGTATCTGTATCACCGGGACAAATGCAGTTCACACGAATTTGTTGCGGGCCGTGATCGATGGCCATTGCTTTGGTGAGAAGCACTACCGCGCCTTTCGAGGCGCAGTAAGCGGCGGCGCGAGCGCCTGCAGCCAAACCCCAGCCGGAAGCTGTATTGATGATCGAGCCGCCACCAGCCTTGGCCATGATCGGGATCACCTGTTGCGACATGAGAAAAATTGACTTCACATTTACGGCCATGGTGCGATCCCAGTCTTCCTCGCTGAGCTCAAGCACTGAGGCTCGGCGGATGATTCCAGCGTTGTTGAAGAGGACGTTAATCGGGCCAAATTCCTGGAAAGTTCGCTCCACGACGCGTCGGCAATCGACGGATCGAGTTACGTCGGCTGGCTCAAAGATAGCTTTCCCTCCGGCACGAACAATTTCTTCGGCAACGGAATGCCCTGCTTCACTGATGTCGGCAATGGCAACCGCTGCGCCTTCGCGGGCGAAGAGCAAAGCTGTGGCGCGTCCGATGCCGTGTGCGGCGCCGGTGATGAGCGCGGTCTTGCCGGTCAGGGCTGCGCGTTTATCGGAAGCAGTCATAAGAGCGTACGAACTAGCGGCTGGCTAGTCCGCCTGCGGTTTCGGCGCCGTCGATGGTGTAGACGTGGCCCGTGATATAAGCGGCGTCGTCCGAGGCCAGAAACGCGAACAGAGCTGCGATTTCTTCGGGCTTCGCGTGGCGGCGTAACGGAATCTTGCGATTTACTTCGTCCAACATCGCATCAGTGTATTCGGCGCGCTGCATCGGAGTAAGCACATAGCCTGGCGCAACGGCACACACCCTTATTTTCGGTGCGAGTTCCAACGCCATAGTTCTGGTCAGCTCGATCACTCCGGCTTTGGTCGCGTTGTAATCCGCGTAGTAGGGTTGACCGACGATTCCGTTGGTCGAGGCGGTCTGCAGAATGACGCCGCCGTCGCGCTCCCACATGTGGCGAGCTGCGGCCTGGGCTACGTAGAAGACGCCGGTCAGGTTTACTGCGATGATCTTGTCCCATTCTGCGGGGGTGATTTTCAGGAAATCGTGGCGAATGCTGATGCCGGCGTTGTTGATCAAGACGTCGACGCCGCCCATGATGCGAACAGCGTCATCGAATGCGGCCTGCACTTGCCCCAGATCGGAAACGTCGGCGTCGAGTGTTCCAGCGAGATCTGGCAATGTCTTTTGGATATGCTCGCGGCCTTCGGCGTCGCGATCGAGCACGCAGTCCGCGGAACCCTCTTCCAGAAAGCGCGCTGCCGTAGCCGCGCCGATGCCGCTGGCGCCGCCGGTTATAAGCACACGTTTCCCTTCCAGACCTCGCATGGTTTCTCCTGATAGGCCGAGGGGACTTCGCATCCCTTACCTCGGCGGCTAAAGCCGAACTTATTGTCTGCGACTTGCGGTACGCCTGAAGGCGTACCCTGATACGAATCGAAATCCTGAGAATCAAGTCCCTGGGACGAAACGAGTTTGTTTCCGCAGCCCGTGGAAGCGCTGCGCCATCCGAAACCAGTTTCTAGGCTATCTTCTAAATAGGTTTTCCGCGAAAAAAGTAAACCAGTTCGATAATCAGAATAATCACGACTAGAAGTTCGAGCACGAAGGCGCGGCTCTGGTTGAACTGGTCGACCATGAAGCGATACAGCTCCTCGGCGGTTTGGACTTTCTGTGTGACCAGGTCCTTGTAATCGGGCACGCCAACCTTGGACGCGGCCACCTTGTAAAGACGGGCGGAAAACATGTCGCTGAGAAATTTTATGGCGTTGTCGGCGTGCTCGGTGAGTTCGTTTACGTCGAGCAGGACCGTGTGCAACTTGGTGGCGGCTCGGGCCAGCCGCCAGCGCGCCAGCATTCCCGTGCCTTCATCAAAAGACGCATAGACGCTTTCCAGTTCACGAGTGAGGAAATCGTCGTAATGGCGGAACTCCAGAAGCTGAGAGTTGGCATACTCCAGCAGTTGAATTGCAGTTTCCGCGCCGGTCGCGCTGTCATAGAGAAAGGCTGCGTTCCAACTAATTACCGTCAGGTCGTTGGGATAATAAGAAATTCGGGACTGCAGAATTTCGTTTTGCTCGCCCTCGGAGAGCTGCGCGGTTTCGCCACGAACAATTTGAGCGATGCGCGATCCTTGGGTTGCGACCAGTTCCGCGGCGGTAGGCGAACCTGCGATTTCGCGCACGTGAAAGATGAAATAGTCTTCGCTTAGCCAATCAGAGTATGGCTTTACGAGTGCTGCAGCAGCGCGATCCAGTTTCTGGTGCGCGATGCGCGATGCGTGGCCGGCGAAATCTATATCCCAAACCCAGCGGCTGCCCAGGCGAACTAACGTTTCCCAGTCCCCGGCAAATGGCAGCTCCAACACTACGCTCACTACGCCGTAATCGTAAAACTTAATCTGGCCCTGCAGGCGTTCGCCGCTCTCAAGAACTAAGGTATCAACCGGCTCGACCACCGGGGGACGCTGGTAGCGCACATATCCCGGCGCAGGGTGTTTCAGTGAGGGTTGTTCGAGCGTGCGTGCTCCAAAAATTCCGCGCAGTCGGTCGAGGCGGATTTCCTCGCAGACATCGAATTGAATCAAAACAAGAAAGGAGCCGCGAAGCGGTGCCTCGACCGCGGAAGGTGATTTAGCCTGAGCCGCGGGATCGGTGACTGTGAGCGACGGTTCAACATCCCGAATCATACTCAGCACCCACTTTGAAAATAGCGGGATTTAGAGGACGGCACGCTATCTAAATATTTTCCCAGAATTGTGCGGATCTGGCGAGTCTGCGGCTGTGTTATCAATAAGTTACGGGGCTAGCTTCGTTGGCGAAGCGCCCACAGCAGGCCGAGTCCGGCGGCGATGGCAATTACGCCTGCACCGGCTCGCTTCATAGATCTTCGCAAATTTGTTTGGTGTTTTTCGAATTGCCGCTGCTCCGGATAGTTGCTTCGGGTCAAAGATTGGTCCTGTGCTGCCATCTGAATAACCTCGGCCAGATGCAAGGCGCGTCGATTGGTGCATTGCGCGACCTGCTCGCGGCAACTGAAGCCGTCGGCGATAATCAGGGTTTCTTCCGAAGCTCTCCGCACTGCAGGGAGGAGTTCGAGTTCGCCGATGGCGACTGAGACGTCGTATTTCTCCTTTTCAAAACCAAAGGCTCCCGCCATGCCGCAGCAACCCGGAGAGGGAGTTTCAAAATCAATTCCCATCTTTCGGAGAACTGATTCTTCGTCGGTCATTCTCATCACCGATTTGTGATGGCAGTGTCCGTGGACGATGGCTTTTCGCGCCAGCTTTGGCGGAGAGAAGTTCTTTGCTTTTTTTTCCAGAAACTCGCTTAAGAGAAATGTTTGCTTTGACAGCCGGCGGGCGCGCTCATCTTCGGGAAATAGATTCAGCATTTCGTCGCGAAAGACGGTGGCGCAGCTCGGCTCCAAGACGACCACCGAAATGCCCTGTGCGATTTCGTCTTCGAGTGTGGCGAGAGTTTCGAGGAGCAGACGCTTGGCGCGGTCTAACATGCCCCAATCGTAGAGTGGACGGCCGCAGCATAACTTGGCTTTGGGCAGCACTACGCGGTAGCCAGCGGATTCGAGGACTTCGACGGCGGCCTTGGCGGTGTCCGGGAGAAAATAGTTATTGAAGGTGTCGGGCCACAGGAGAACTGGCGCGCTTTCACGATTTCTTGGCTGATGGCGCCGGAACCATTGGCGAAAGGTCTGCGGCGCGAATGCGGGCATGCTGCGTTCTTGCGGAATGCCGGCTACCAGTTTAGAGATATCGCGCAACAGAGGCAGTTGCGTGGTGAGATTGATAAGCCCAGGCACGTGCGACGCCAGCCGCGCCCAGAAGTCGATATTGCCGAACGTGTAGGCGCTTCGTGGACGCCAGCGGCCTTCGTAGTAGTGGGACAGGAATTCTGATTTGTAGGTCGCGACGTCTACGCCGACGGGACAATCGCTCTTGCAGCCTTTGCAGGCGAGACAGAGGTCCAGCGAGTCCTTCACGTGCTGGTCGCGCCATCCGTCGCGAATAACGTCGCCCTTCGTCATCTCCCAAAGGAGGTGGGCGCGGCCGCGCGTGGAATGTTCTTCTTCGCGCGTCGCGCGAAAGCTCGGACACATTACTCCGCCTGCATCCTGGCGGCATTTGCCTACTCCAACGCAACGTAATGCAGCGTGCGCCAGGCTTCCATGGTCTTCGGGAAATTTGAAGTGGGTTTGCGGTGCCCACGGTTTGTAGTCGGCGCCCAGGCGCAAATTTTCATCCAACCTGTATGGCTCGACGACCTTTCCGGGATTCATCTTCCAATCCGGATCCCACAGCGCTTTGAACTCACGAAACGCCTGAATCAATGCGGGGCCAAACATTTTCGGGAGCAACTCGGCGCGTGATTGTCCGTCGCCGTGTTCACCGGAGAGCGATCCGCCGTAGCTGACTACCAAATCTGCGGCTTCTTCTACAAACTTTCGGTAGTTGGCTATGCCTGGTCTGGATTGCAGATCGAAATTGATCCGCATGTGGACGCAGGCGTGGCCAAAATGTCCGTAGAGGGCGCTGCGGTAGCCGTAGCCTTGCATCATCCTGAACAGATCGCGAAGGTAGCCGCCGAGTTTTTCGGGAGTGACGGCGGCATCTTCCCAGCCCTCCCACCCCGGTGCCTCATCCGGCACGTGGGAGGTGGCTCCCAGAGCCGATTCGCGGACGTCCCAGGCTCGCTTCATCTGGAGCTTATCGGTAAACAGGCGCATGTTTGGCGGGTGCGCTCCTTGGCTTAACGAATGCATCAATTGGCGGGCCTGAGACTCGGCCTCTGCAGGCGTGTTGGCTCCGAACTCGGCGAAGAGCCAGCCGCCCCCTGCGGGCAACAGCGC
>CAVUQA010000009.1:0-52168 GCA_963743375.1 uncultured Acidobacteriota bacterium
ATCGCCGGTGGCGTATGTTTACGTCAACGTTACGGCCGGCAACCAACCCCAAATCTGGGGCTTTGCAGCGGATTCCAGCGGAGGCCTCACTGGTATCCCGGGGTCGCCGTTCACTGGGTTCGCGAATATCGGGTACTGGGCGGGGAAGAACGGCTATTTGTTTGGCACGGAGGGCACCACCGATGCCACATACATCTACTCGTATTCCGTTTCGTCCATTGGCGTGCCCGTGAAGGTCGCCAAGATCAAAGCTGCGGGCAAATACGTCGGGATATCCGGCCTATTCTTCGATCGCACTGCACAGGACCTGTATGACTACGAGGTGGACTATGGCGGCAACAACTACTACCGGTCCTTCCGCATTGATAGGTCCACGGGCAGGCTCACTTACCTCGGGGGCTTAAATGTGGGGTATGGCAGTGGGCCCGGGGGCAAGATGAGCTTTGCCGGGGACAATCTCTACGCGTATCAGGCCCTTAACTCCTGTTTGTACTGGTCTTGCAACTGGGGCGTCTTGGGAGCTCGCCGCAGCAGCAAGGGAAAGCTGACCGGTTCGAGCGCGGGGAGCAACCCGCCGACGCCTAATAAGGACGGAGATTACTACCTGGCCGACTACGCTGGCGCGGATCCCACCCATCACGTAGCCATCGCTGTGCAGGCGGTCAGCCAAATCTACCCATTCGGCAATGACGGCCTGCCACAGCTTGCCACCTATACGGTTCACAGCGACGGCAGTCTCACCACCGACAGCGCCTATTGGAACATGCCCACGACCGCGAATCAGGGGTATTGGGGGCCCTACGATGTTGAGATATCGCCATCCGGCAAGCTTCTGGCGGTTGCTGGAACCGCCGGTCTGGAAGTATTTCATTTCAACGGCAGCAAACCGATTACGCCCTACACCGGCCTGCTCGAGAACGATGAGATCGATCAGTGTCTTTGGGACAACGACAATCACTTGTACGCCATCAGCTCGAAATCCAACAGGCTGTTCGTGTTCACCGTTACTCCGACAGGCTACTACCAGGCGCCCGGCTCGCCTTACGTGATAGGCCCGGTGACGGGGACGCAGGTGATTGTTCTACCCATGACGTCACAATAATTTGCAACTCTCAGCAAGCGCGTTGTCACGGAACAATTCGCAATTCGAGCGAAGGAGGCTTTCATCGTGACCAACAGAGTGTATGTAATGATCCTGGTCGTGCTCGCGTCGGCGGCTCTCGCGCAAGCGCAAACCTTCACCGTGCTTTACAACTTTACCGGCGGCTCGGACGGGGGCAATTCCGCGGCGGGCGTCATCCAGGACCCAGCCGGCGACCTCTATGGAACCACCTCCCTCGGCGGCGATCCGAACTGCGGTCCCGCGGGGTGGGGCTGCGGGGTGGTGTTCAAGCTGGACACCGCCGGAACGGAAACCCCGCTGCACAGCTTCTGGGGATCGGACGGGACGAACCCCGTCGCACCAGTGGTTCGAGACAAGGCTGGCAATATCTATGGGACCACCTCCTATGGAGGCTCTAGCGGCTTTGGCACCGTCTTCAAAATTGATACTGCTGGCACCGAGACAGTGCTGTACAGCTTCACCGGTGGCCCGGACGGCTGCTATCCATACCAAGGCGTGGTCGTGGACAAATCCGGCACCGTGTTCCTCACTACCTCGGAGTGCGGCTCATCCGGCTATGGGACGATATTCGAGGTTGAAAGCACGGGGAACTTTAGCCTTCTCCACAGCTTCAAGGGAAGATCGTCAGACGGGGCATATCCATACTTTGGGCATCTAACGATGGACAAGGCTGGAAACCTCTATGGCGTGACTTCAGGGGGTGGCGCTCACGGTAATGGGGTGCTGTACAAGTTGAGTAAGAGTGGGACGTTTAGGGTGTTGCACAGCTTTGCCGGCGGCACTTCGGACGGCTGCGCCCCCAGCGGATCGGTGGTGCAGGACAAGGCTGGAACCTTCTATGGGACTACCGAATACTGCGGTTCCAGCAAGGACGGCACTATTTGGGAAGTGAGCAAGACAGGCAAGGAAACCATCCTGTACAACTTTGCCGGCGGCACGTCGGACGGGTGCAATCCGGCCGCTGGTGTGACTCGCGACCCGAAGGGCAATCTGTATGGGGTCACCTATGGGTGCGGCGCTAAAAACGCTGGAGCGTTGTACGAGTTCAGCGCGAAAGGCACGTTCAGTCTGCTGTACAGTTTTGGCAGCAACTCAGACGACTACGGCTTCGAGCCTATCGGCGAGGTGCTGCGGACTGCCAAGGGCACGCTGGTCGGCACGACATTATCTCCAAGTCCTCCGTGCTGCGAGGGCACCTACGGGACGGTGTGGTCGTACGTGCCCTAAGCCACTGCCCCAGGTAAGGGGCGGTTAGTGGGGACCTGTCTCAAGAGTGACAACGGGGATCTTTCGTCTGCTTACGTCAACGATCGGCTGAGCGATGTTGTCGCAGGGGCGAAATGGATCAAATTCAAAATCGATTATTTACAGCGAACACGAATGCGATAAGAGCGATAGTCGTGATAGTAATCGCCCAAGCTGCGGGCTTCGCGAAGTTAAGGGTGAAAGGAATCCCGGTGCGCTTTGGCACAAAGAGTTTGGGCTCGTGGGGATTGTAGTAGAAGATGACGAGCTTCCAGTGCGCCGGATCTGTGTCCCTCTCGAGCATTGAATTGAAAAACGTTACCACCCGGAGGTGGCAACCCCTGACTCACCTGGCGAAACATCGCCCTTGCGCTCATTGAGGTCAAAACGTGTAATGGCCTGGTTACGACACCTGTAGTTTCTGACAGTATCCAAATCCCTTTCTCCCGGCCATATTCGCCGGAGAGTGGGTGAATGAATGTCGCCTACCGCGACCCGTCAAACCGAAAAGGAGACTCAACTTTATGTACTTCACCGATGACTCGCTGCTGCCTGAGAACCAAGCGCCGCTGATGATCACAGCCGCCCCCTATGGCCCGGTCTGGTTGCCGGGAGACTGCACTCCCGAACAGAAACTTCCCGTCACCTGGGACGAACAGGTCCAGGCGGCGGTGGACTGTTACAACGCCGGTGCAACACTCCTGCACATCCATGTGCGCGACCCAAAAACCGGGCACATCTCAAAGAACTTCAATCAGTACAACGATCAGGTAGGTCGTCTGCGCAATGCGGTTCCTAAAATGATCCTCCAACTCGGCGGGTCGATCTCGTTTGCCCCCGAGCCCGGTGAGGAAGCCCAGTTCCAGAGCTACGACTCGCGCCATAAGCTCGCCGAAATCGATCCCAAACCAGATCAAGTTACGGTGGCCTGTGGCTCCAGCCTCTACGATCTGACTGCGCTCCATCCTCCCGATGATGCCTTTCAGGGAACGCGCGTTGCGAATCCGGCCATGATCCATGCGATGGCCAACCTCGTGGCTGACTCGACGCCGGACTTCTATCTCGAAAACATCAAGCGCATGGTTGCGCACGGAATTCAGCCTTACTTTGCTCTGCCCCACGTACATGGTCTCGAACTGGTGGAGCGCCTCATTCGCAAGGGCTATTACATGGGGCCGATGAACGGCTTCTTCAGCATCGGAGGAGGAGGCGTCTGCGGAGCAAATCCCTTCGATCTGATGGAGCTGATCCGCCGCACACCACACGGCTCGTTCTTCACCTACCAGACAACATTCCGGCTGACGCACCCGGTTGCCGCGATTTGCATTGCCCTCGGGCAACACACTCGGGCAGGGATCGAAGACAACCTTTGGGACACCACGAAGGGTGTACGCATGTCGACGATTCAGATGATCGAGCGGCACGTGCGGATGGCACAAGAGTTGGGTCGTCCTATCGCAACAGCTGAGCAGGCTCGGCAGATGCTGAAGATTGGCGTTACCTACAGCTCCACCGCCGAGACGCTTGCCAACCTTGGTCTGCCGCCCAACCGCCGGCCCGGCAACATGGGATTCATGGTGCATGAAACAGACGGAATGTACCATCCAGCAGCGCAGGGCGGATGCGGGCATATCCACGCGGGTGAATGGGAGGAAAAACTGGACGTTCCGATTACGGTTAAGGCCGCCGCCTAAGAAGCTCGGGTCCTGCTCCACCAATCATGGGCAGGACCCCACTTTTCCTCCAGTGAGGTTCTCGGTTCCCCGGTGCCGTCGCAGTCAAAGGAGGACTCGTGTCGTGGTACACGTATGTCGCTTATTTTTTCGGAGGCGTTTTTCTTGTGAACTCGATTCCGCACTTGACGAGCGGAGTGTCCGGGCATCCGCTTCCGACGCCATTCGCTTTCCCGCTTGGCAAGGGACAGTCTTCACCAACGGTCAACGTGCTCTATGGCTCCGTGAATCTCGCAGTAGGGTATTTGCTTGTGTGCCACGTCGGAGAGTTCCGCATCCGTGGCATCCCCGATGTGCTCGTTTTTGGCGTCGGCGGCCTGCTGATGGCGGTCATGCTTTCTAAATTGTTTGGGTATCTGCGACGGACGACAGGCGGCTAATTAGACCGGGCGGTCGTCGCGGAAACGGACGGATCGTCGGGACCGGACGCGTGGGAAAGGAAAAATCATGAGTAATGACACAAAGCAGTTGAACGCGAACGCGGTTGGTGTGACTGATCCGACCGCTGGTCCTTGGGATTCGGCTCTGGACACTCTGCGCGAATGGGATCCAGCGTGGGCCAAACTATGCTTCAAGATGAGCACCAATCCATGGACCAACCCTGTTCTTCCTCGCAAGTTCATTGAGTTGGTCAGCATCAGCTTGAATGCCGCCTGCACCAATCTCAACGCGGAGGGAACGCGACACCACATCCGGGCCGCGCTCGAGGCGGGCGCGACCCGTGAGGAAGTCTTATTTGTCCTCAAGTGCGGATCGGTCCTGTCCATACATTGCTGCAGTCAGGCCGCTCCCATTGTCTTTGAAGAAGCCAAATCTGCCAACGTCAAGTTGACGCCGCGAGCCAGCACGGAGCCGACTCCAGCCTGTGACGCCATGCGCAAGATCGGACAGTGGAACACGGCGTGGGATCCGTTCTTCGAACTCGATCCGGTATTTACCGACGAATTCATGGCGATGGGAGCGGGCATCTACAAAAGTGGAGTCATGTCGCCCAAGGAAGTCGAACTCCTCAGCATCGCCCTCGATGCTTCGGTCACCCACATGTATGCGCCGGGCACTCGCCGCCACATCAAGAACGCGCTGAAGACTGGGGCGACCATGGAGGAGATCATGGAGGTCCTGAAATTATGCGTCGTTCAGGGAGTTCAGACCTTCAATCTCGGCCTGCCGATCCTGGCAGAGGAACTGGAACACCACTCATCAAATCAGAAGGTGGCGTGATGTATGGCGAACTATATCGAGGTGGCGAATCTGGATCAACTTCCCCCCGGAAGGAACATGGCAGTCTCGGTTGAAGGCAAGGAGATTGCTCTCTTCAATGTTGGTGGAACGGTCTACGCGACGGACGATGCTTGTCTTCACCACGGCGTGTCGCTCGGAATTTCAAAGCTCGATGGCAAGGTCGTTACTTGTCGGGGACACGGCTGGAAATATGATGTCACCACCGGAAGCACGTACCCAGTGCCCGGCATAGGAGTCGCCGCCTACTCTGTGAAGGTTGTCGATGGAAAAATTATGGTGGCCATCGACGAAACATTAAACCCGGCTGCTTGACGACAAGCGGTGCTTAAACTGGCGATAAATCGCCGTTACACTCATCTCCCGAGCTGAATGCCGTAACAGAGCGCATCGCAGAGATCATCCTCTCTGAAATTCGGAAACTTGCAGTGTCTGGTTAAGATTCGTTCAAGTTTAAAGCCGCATTTTTGCAGCACGCGCTCGGAAACCACATTCTCGGGATGACAAACGGCGTACAGGCGAAGGATGCCGGCATTTCGCGCAACCTCTGTCACTGCTCTTAGTGCTTCAGTCGCGTACCCTTGCCCCCACGAATCCTTGGCAAGGACATAACCCGTCGCGGCACAGTCTGGTTTTTCGAACACCAATCCGGTGCTACCCAGCAGAATCTTGTCCTGACGTGACTCGATTAGATACGGTCCCACTGGCCACTTCGACTATTCTGCGTCACTGAATTCCAGAAATGTACGCGTGGCCTGGATCGTGATATGGCGAGGCCAAGCCAATAAGCGAGTGACTTCCTTGTCGCTGGCATATCTGGCAAAGATCGCAGCAGCGTCTACATGCTCCGGCTTCCTAAGGGTGAGTCTGGCGGTCTCAACTTTCTCGAATAGAAAAACATTCCTGGACGCTTCGAATGATCTTGACTATGCCCACGCAAATCAGATAATATAAATTATACAATATTATCTCTTAGATAAGATAAGGTCTTTGACAATCCGGCCTCGGCTTCGCAAATAGCGCCTGCCATTCCCCGAAGTGGGCCGCTGCACCGCAATTGCGGCAGCGAACTCCCATGTTCTCTAGATTTTGCGTGTAACTCCAGAAAACTCAAAGATCTAGCAGATTGCCAAGAAACTGATCGATTTGTTTTCTAGATTTTGCAGCCAAAAGGGGGGAGGGGGTGCCGATACTAAGTAGTAAACTCCGCGAGTGCATGATCCGCTTAATTTTCCAGGGTCGATCGTTACCCTTTGCCGAATACCAGCGCCTGCCGCATGCCCCCAAAATGAATTTCAAGCAAGGTCCGCGATCCGTCAGGATTTCTTCTGTACAAATACGCGTCATGCGGGTATTTGACGTTGCGCTTCACCCATCTTCCATCGGCGCTGGCAATCACACTGTGGTTGTGCAGAAACTTCACGCTGGCATCGCCAATGTACGATTCCCAACTGACGATGTAATCTCCCTCCGGAGTGCGCGCACCGTTTAGCATTACCGAAGAAACCAAGGTGAAGTTGCGCCAACCTTTTTCGAAGGGTCGAGGTTTGAAGCCGTTGGTCAGTAGATTTTCGTGCGTGGCTTTGGCCTGATCCTCGTCACCGTAAGGGCCAACTAATACGTGGACGGAATTCGACCACAGATGACCTTGCTCAACCGAGGTCACTGGAAAACCGAGTTGGGCCAGTCGGTCAGTTTCATCGCGCGCTTGAAATAGATTCTTGAATTTGCCTACTTCGAAGTATAGTTCCCTGCTGGAATCGGCATTCGCCGCGTTACCACCTTCCGTGTGGATGCCAGGCTGGTTCGCCACTTCAAGTTTAGGAGCGGCGCCAAGCTTATTCGAGTCCGGTCCGGGAGTGGCCGCCGTCGTTGGCCCAGTTGAATCCGCACTGGTTGACACAGCAATTAGCGCTGTAGTTGACGGAGCTATCGTCGGACTTGCTGACGAAGTTGCTGGGGCAGCATGCATGGCAGGCATCTTGGACGTAGCATCGCCGGCAACGGTTGGCGGAGCGGCAATGTCGGCTATGGACGCGGGCTTGGCGGGCTCAAGCTTCTCTGGCGCCCGTCTCTCGGGCAGTGGCGGAATGTTGCGGATCGGGAAAGCAGCAACCGCCGCCGGTGCTGGGGCTACGCTTTGCCCGGGCGCTGGAACAGCCGGCGTAGGGGGCGTCACGGGCGGTGCCGTTTCGGAGGCGCGAGGCGCTGTTGACACGGCTTGCGCCACCGGCAAAGCCGCAGGCGAAGCATCTGCCGCAATAGTTTGCGCCTGGGGTTTTGCGGCGAATCGCTCTCCCAGCTCGATGAGCGTCTCGCCGAACTGACGGCGATAATCATGAAATAAGATTGCGGCCACCGCGACCGCCGCAATCATAAGTCCGGTGACCAACCCACGAGAGAACGCGCTCGACGGTAATGGTACTTTTACGCCGGGCGAAGCCACGACAAGCGAGGCAGAATCAACCTGCATAGCTTTTTTATCCTGAGGCCTGCTGCCAGGCGAAGGCGACTCGGAAGGCCATGGCACGGGCCCAGATCTCACATCAGCAGTCGCCGTCGGTGCAGGGTGGTCGACCCAGTCGCGGATTTTCTCGCGCGCCTCTGCGGGCAAGGCCGTGAATCGCAAGCCTCCCTTTTGCGTCTCGTCCGTCCACGCCAAGGTGCCGTCGGCTTCGATCCGCTGGCCATTGTCTGAGAACCAGAATCTGACCTTTCCATTCCGCGGAAGCGGATCAAAGGAGTGAAAACAGATTCCTCCATCCGAAACGTTCAACACGATGCCACCGTTATTCGGCTCAATGTTGATATAGGCGTGCTTGTCCAGCGTCGTCCTGGGGGTTTGGCGGCGTTCCGGGCCAGTCATTGGCAGCACCAGTAATTAATTACTTGGATTTATTGGGTGATTCGCAATGCGCAGCAATCGAGTCCGTTCAACCAGCCGCGAACTGACCTGCAGCAGATGACTTAACGTCGGAATTTCTATTTGCGTTTCCGACAGAGCGGTAATATACACCGGACTGCCTCCCCTAGACAATAGTTTTGCCCACTTTTCGCTGCAGTGCCAGAGTCGCGCGTCAAATGGCAATTGCAACAGGCTAAAGCCCCGCACGAGCAAGGACGTTCACGCCTATACGTTCATCTTCTCCTTTATTTTTTATTTTTTGCACACGCGGTATCTGAGAGCATTAGGGCAACTGAACTGAGGGGTCATTCATCTCAAAACTCTATTTAATTTCTGGCGCTGGGTTGGAAGGAATTTTTGTGAGATGGGAAGATGATCCAAGGCCACCGTTGTCGATGGCGGAGGTTACGCGCCGTGAGTTCGTGACTACGGCGGGTGTGATTACTGGAGGATTGGCTTGCGGCATTCCGATGGCGCAGGCTCGTCGAATCTTGTGAGCGCCGGTGCCGCGACTGAAGTTGCGGGGCAGGCGGCGACTGGCTTGATTCCTTTAGGGCTTACTGTTAACGGGCAACCGCATCGCGTGGATATCGATCCGAGGGTCACGTTGCTCGATTTATTGCGTGAACACTTGAATCTAACCGGCACCAAGAAAGGCTGCGATCACGGGCAATGCGGCGCCTGCACGGTGTTGGCGAACGGACGGCGCATAAACAGTTGTCTGTCGCTCGCTCTTGTGCACGACGGTGAGCAGATCGTCACCATCGAAGGTCTCGCGCATGGAGATGAATTGCATCCCCTGCAGGCTGCGTTTATCGAATATGACGGGTTTCAGTGCGGATATTGCACGCCGGGGCAAATCTGTTCGGCTGCAGCTCTGATCGAAGAAGCGCGGCGTGGAGATGCCAGCGTGGTCACGGCGGATCTGTCAAAGGCTGGGCCAGCTGAATTGAATGTGGAAGAGGTACGGGAGCGCATGAGCGGTAACATCTGCCGTTGCGGAGCTTATCCGGGAATTGTGCAGGCGGTGCAATTCGTGAGCCAGCGGACCGCGGCCGGAAAGGGAGCAGGTGATGCAGCCGTTTAAGTATCAGCGGGAAGAAAACAGGGCGGCTGCCGTCGCTGCCATTGCGCAGTTGGATCATTCGAAATTTCTGGCGGGCGGAACAAATTTAATTGATCTGATGAAGAACGGTGTAGAGCGGCCTGCCGCTCTGGTCGATATCAACCGCTTGCCGTTGACGAAAATCGAGGCTCTGCCTCATGGCGGACTGCGCCTGGGAGCGCTGTCCCGGAACAGTGATACGGCTAATCATCCGCTGGTGCGAGAGCGGTATCCGCTGCTGGCTTATGCGATTCTCTCGGGGGCGTCGCCGCAACTTCGCAATCTGGCGACTAACGGGGGAAACCTCTTGCAGCGCACGCGCTGTCCTTATTTCATGGACAGGGGATTTGCGCAGTGCAACAAGCGCGATCCGGGCAGCGGGTGCGGCGCGCTTGAAGGATTCAATCGCATGCATGCGATCTTCGGAGCCAGCGAACAGTGCATTGCGACTCATCCTTCCGACATGTGCGTGGCATTGGCGGCGCTGGAGGCGAGAATCGTGGTCATGGGTGCGCAAGGTGAGCGGGTCATACCGATAGCGGAATTTCATCGGCTGCCTGGCGATACTCCGCAAATCGAAACCACTCTGCAGCCGGGCGAATTGATCACGTCGATCGATTTGCCAAAGTCGCCTTACGCGCGGCATTCGCATTACTTGAAGATACGCGACCGCTCGAGCTACGAATTTGCGCTCGTCTCGGTGGCGGCGGCGTTGGAGTTGGATGGAGACACGATAACCAGCGCGCGGCTGGTGCTGGGTGGAGTTGCGCATAAGCCGTGGCGGCTCGAAAAGTCAGAGAAAATTCTGACCGGACAGAAAATGGAGCGCCATTTGTTTGCGGCGGCGGCTCACGAAGGCATGGAGGGCGCGAAAACGTTTCGCTATAACCGCTTCAAGGTAGAGATGGCCACACGCGGCATCAGGCAAGCGCTCAGCGTCGCCGGAGGTGTGGCATGAGCGCGCTGGGAAAGCCGCTGAGCCGGGTCGATGGCAAACTTAAAGTCACAGGCTCGGCAAAATATTCGGCTGAGTTTGAAATTCCGCAACTAGCTTATGCGGTGATGGTGCAGAGCACGATTGCGAGTGGACGAATCACTCAAATGGATACGAGCGCAGCCGACAAAATACCTGGCGTGATCGCGGTATTGAAGCCGGGAAATGCATTGAAACTGCCGGGTGCGGAGCGCCGCGTTTCGGTTTTGCAGGATGATCTGGTTCACTACGATAATCAGCCGATCGCCGTTGTTGTGGCGGAGACGCTGGAGCAGGCGCATTACGCTGCATCCATGGTTCATGTCGAATACGCAAAGACTGATGCCAAGTTAAATTTCGAGGCCGGTTTTCCTACTTCTTATCCGGGCAGTCACACTGGAATTCCCGGCGATGTCAGTTTCGGCGACGTTGACGCGGGATTGCGGCAGGCCGAAATCACGATTAATGAGGTCTACACTACGCCGATTCAGCACCATAATCCCATGGAGCCGCATGCCACCATCGCCAAGTGGGATGGCGATCATCTATCAATTCACGATGCCACGCAACACATCAGCGGAGTGCAGGAAACGCTGGCGAAGATGTTCGCGATTCCTAAAGAAAACGTTCATGTGACTTCTCTCTTCGTCGGGGGAGGATTCGGCTGCAAGGGGCAGGTGTGGTCGCACGTGATTCTGGCGGCGCTGGCAGCGAAGCAGACCAATCGTCCGGTCAAGTTGGTGCTTGAGCGTCCGCAGATGTTTGGGCCGGTGGGGGCGCGTCCGCGAACGCATCAGAAGCTGACTTTGGGCGCGATGCGTAACGGTAAGCTGACCGCGATCCGGCATGAAGTACATGCGAACACTTCGGAAATCGAAGATTATCTGGAATCGTCCGCTTTCCCCACTCGAGTTATGTATTCCTGCCCCAATGTGGCTACGATTCATCGTTTGGTGCCACTTAACTTGGGCACTCCAACTTATATGCGCGCGCCTGGCGTGGCGACGGGCACATATGCGGTCGAAGTGGCGATGGATGAGTTGGCTTATGAGTTGGAAATGGATCCGCTGCAACTGCGCTTGATCAATTACAGCGACGTTGATCCGCACACCAAAGTCCCGTTCAGCGAGAAGAATCTTCGAGAGTGCTATTCGCGCGCTGCGGAGCGATTCGGCTGGTCAAAGCGGAGCCATGGCCCACAGACGATGCGCGAAGGCAACATGGCAATCGGATGGGGCATGGCGACCGAAACTTATCCGGGGAAAAACCTGCCGGCGGCCGCCTTAGTCCGCCTGCAGCCGGATGGCACAGTGATCGTCGCTTCGGGAACGCAGGAGATCGGAAACGGAATTTATACGCTGATGACGGAAGTGGCTGCCGATACCCTCAAGATGTCGCCGCGATTGATTACCGCAGTACTCGGCGATACGAATTTGCCGCCGGCGCCAATTTCGGCAGGCTCGATGACGACAGCGAGCGTGGGGCCTGCAGTGCGGGAAGCGGCTCTGCGGCTACGCTCGCAGTTAATTACGATGGCTATGCAAGATGCCAAATCGCCCGTGCATGGCGCAAATGAGAGCGACATCGAAATTCAAGACGGGAAAATCTCTTTGAAGTCCGCGCCCGGACGAGGTGAAACTCTTAAGTCGTTGCTCGCGCGACATGGCAACCAGCCCGTCGAAGCCAGCGCGCAGGTAGAACCGGAAGTCAATAAGGACCAGTATTCCGTTCACTCTTTCGGTGCGGTGTTTGCCGAGGTGGCAGTCGATCCCGACGTGCGCATGGTGCGGGTACGACGTGTGGTTGCCGTGTTCGATGTTGGCAAGGTGTTAAACGAGAAACTGGGGCGCAGCCAGTTCATTGGCGGGATCGTGTGGGGAATAAGCCTGGCATTGTTTGAGGACACGCACGTGGATTGGCGCAATGGCCGCATTACCAATGCGAATCTGGCGGATTATCTGGTGCCGGTTAATCGCGATATTGGGGAGATTGACGTCTCGGCGCTGGATGTACCGGATACAAAGCTGGACTCGTTGGGCGCACGCGGAATCGGCGAGATTGGCACTACTGGAACCGGAGCAGCTGTAGCGAACGCGATATTTCATGCCACCGGAAGACGGGTTCGAGACTTGCCGATTACCCCCGACAAATTGCTTTAGTTGGGTTGGCTTTATTCTCCGGGAAGCCCTAGCTGCTCGATGTGCATGAGCATATCGCTGGGGTCGGAGTAGACGCGGAACGCGCCAGCGCGCTCGAGGTCTTCCTGCCCATAACCACCTGACAAAAGGCCGACCCCCAAGGCACTTTTGCGTCCGGCCGCGAGCAGGTCCCAGACGCTGTCGCCGACCACGATGCAGTCCGATATATTCGCGTTCAAACGTTCTGCGGCGGCTACGAAGACGTCAGGAGCCGGCTTGGCTTTTTCGACGTCATCTCCGGTGAGAATGGGCATGCCCGCGGGAATTTTCAGCCGCTTCAGGATTGCTTCTGTATGCTTTCGATTGCCCGTGGTCGCAATCGCAATTCGAACTTTGTGGCGGGAAAGATGGGCCAGGACCTGGTTGGCTCCGGGCAACGGCTTCAGTTGCGCGATGATTTGGAAAAACTTCCTGTCATGCTGCTGCTCAAGGTGTTCGATATTCACGCGCGGTTTCTTAGGCATTTCACGCAACAATTCCTGGACGAAAGATTTACCGCTCATGCCGACGCGGCGATGAATCTTCCATTTTGCAAAGACAATGCCTGCGCTCTCGAGAGCGTCGGACCAGGTGATAACGTGATGGTAGACGCTATCGATGAGAGTGCCATCGAGATCGAACAGGACCGCGGGAAGATCGGAGCGTCCGATTTCGTGGGCATTGTCATGCGCTGTAGCGCGTCCGGATTGCGCGCCTTTTAGTTTTCGCTTTCGCTGAGCCATAGAGCCAATAGGATGTGGATTGTGGCGCGGGGTTGGCAGCTGTCACGATGAAATATGAATTCGCGGCGCTACGCACAGCGCGAGCAGGTTTGGCGGCATCCTAGATCCATGCAATTTGAGTTGCGCCAAATACCCGAACCTTCGCCGCCTCCGGTAAAGGAACCGCCCGACGGACCTGAAAATCCTGATGTGCCGGTGCGCGAGCCTGATCCCGACGAGCCTTTTCAGATGTGAAGTGGGCTCATCCGCTGGCTTGTCGAACTTCGCTCGGCTTGCACGGGCGGAACGCCCCGCGTACACCGATTATCCTGGGATAGCCTCGCGTCGCCTCCCGCCAAAGGCTACAATGTGGGCGGAGATTCTACACATGACGTCTCTTGCCAGCAAGACTTGCGTTCCGTGCCGCGGCGGTGTGCCCGCGCTCAAGGGCACAGAACTCGAAGCTCTTCACCAACAAGTACCGCTATGGAAGGTGGTGGACGAGCATCACCTCAAACGCACCTTCACTTTCCCGGATTTCAAACTGGCTCTGGATTTTGTGAACCGCGTCGGAGCCCTCGCCGAGGAGCAGGGGCATCATCCTGACATCATGCTGACGTGGGGCAAAGCTGAAATCACGCTGTGGACTCACAAAATTAATGGGCTGACTGAGAGTGACTTTATTATGGCGGCGAAGATTGATGCTCTCGGTTGATTTGGTGTTTCGGCCTAATAGTTTTCTGAACAAGTGCCTTCTCTACCCCAGCGCCTGAAGGCGCTACCGATTTGCAGAACTTACGGCATCGCTGAAGCGATGCCCTGATACGAATCGCTAGTCTTACGGCGAACTGTTGGATTTGTTACTTTCCGGTCACACCGACTTGTTGTTTACGTACTCCGAATGCCTGGGAGGGATATCTATGAAATCCTGGTTGCGTTTGCCGCTATTGCTGGTGCTGGCAGCTGCGGCTTTTTCGCAGAATGACGTGATTGCTCCGAACGAGAATTTGGTGGCTGAAGGCGTTCCTCAAATTCCCGCTTCCTTGGCGCAGACTGTCGATCGTTATACCAATTTTCGCGCGGCGAACTTGCAGAGTTGGGACCCAGCGGCGCGCCAGATGCTGATCACTACGCGGTTTGCCGATACGGCCCAGGTGCACTTGGTAAAGACACCGGGCGGAGCGCGAACCCAGCTGACTTTCTATCCCGATCGCATTTCAGGAGCGTGGTATTCGCCAACCAGCGGCGCTTCTTTTGTGTTCTCTAAGGACATTGGCGGAGGCGAGTTTTTTCAACTTTACCGTTACGATTTTTCTACCGGTGACACAACGTTGCTTACCGACGGCAAGTCTCGCAACACCGATCCGGTATGGTCGTACGCGGGAGACAAGCTGGCTTATGGGTCTACGCGGCGGACGGGGAATGATGTCGATTTATATGTCGTCGATCCGGCTAATCCAAAGAGCGATCATCTGCTGGCGCAGCTTAATGGCGGCGGCTGGAATGCGCTGGATTGGTCTCCGGATGGGCGCAGCATTCTGGTGTCGGAGTTGATTTCCGCTCAAGAAAGATATCTGTGGACAGTGGATGCGAGCAGCGGAGCGAAGACGTTGATTACGCCCAAAGGTGGCACGGTCAAGATCGCTTACGGTACTGGACGTTTCAGCAAAGACGGAAAGGGCATTTACGTTACGACTGATAAAGACTCGGAATTTCAGCGGCTCACCTATATCGATCTGAGCACCAAGCAGCATACCTACCTCAGCAGCGGCATTCCGTGGGATGTGGATGAATTTGATCTTTCGCGGGATGGCAAAACCATCGCTTTTGTGACCAACGAAGATGGCTTCGGCGTGCTGCACCTGTTCGATACTGGCAATCGTAAAGAGAAACCCGTCACTGGCGTGCCTAAAGGCGTTATATCGGGCGTGCATTGGCAGGCAAATAATCGCGACGTGGGATTCAGCTTGTCGTCGGCGCGTTCCAGTTCGGACGCTTATTCGCTTGACGTGAAGACTGGAAGAATCGACCGTTGGACTTTCAGCGAAACCGGCGGGTTGAATACTGCGGACTTCCCGGAGCCTGGAATCATTCACTGGAAATCGTGGGATGGGCGGGCGATCAGCGGATTTCTTTATAAGCCCCCGGCGAAATTTACTGGAAAGCGGCCTGTGATCATTAATATTCATGGCGGCCCTGAGGCGCAATTCCGGCCGAGTTTTCCCGGCCGTTGGGATTACTACATGAACGAACTCGGCATTGCGATGATCGCTCCCAACGTGCGCGGGTCGGCGGGGTACGGCAAGACTTTTATTGGTCTCGACAACGGAATGCTGCGCGAGGGTTCTTATCGCGACATTAATACCTTGCTGGACTGGATTCAGACTCAGCCTGATCTGGATTCGAGCCGGGTGTTGATTACGGGCGGAAGCTACGGCGGTTTCATGACGCTTGCGGTCGCGACCAATTACAACGACCGCATCTGCTGCTCGGTGGATGTGGTCGGGCCTTCGAACCTGGTGACATTTCTTGAGCACACGTCGGGCTATCGGCAGGATTTGCGGCGGGTGGAATATGGAGACGAACGCGATCCGAAGATGCGCGAGTACCTGGAAGGCATCGCGCCGGCGAACAAAGCTAAGAACATTACCAAGCCGATCTTTATTATTGCCGGAAAGAACGATCCTCGAGTTCCGGTTACGGAATCGGAGCAAATGGTTTCGGTTGTCCGCGCCAATGGCACGCCAGTATGGTGGCTGATGGCGAAGGATGAAGGGCACGGCTTCGGCAAGAAGAAAAATCAGGATTATCAGTTCTATGCGATGGTGATGTTTGTTAAGGAATATTTGTTGAAGTAGCTGCGACCTGAATGTGCGTCATCCTAAAGCCCAGGTGCACTTCAGCCGGGCGATCTCCTCGCTCCGCTGGAAAGAGCGTCGGGGCTCCGGGGTGACCGACCCCATCAGTGAAAGCTTCTATAATCTCTTTATGCTTGATGAGAACGATTTTCGCAAACGGGCTGACGCTGCTTTGGAATCTTTGAAGCAGAGTCTTATTACGGCGGAAGAGTCGGCCGACCTTGAAGTGGAAGACCAGTCGGGGGCGCTGCACATCTCATTCGACGATGGGTCACGGTTTGTTATCTCGCCCAACGCTCCAGTGCGGCAGATATGGATTTCGGCGCTGGCGACGAGTTTCAAGCTGGACTGGGCGGCAGAAAATCAGGCTTTCATACTGACGAAGACTGGGGAAGAACTGAAGCCCTTGGTGTCACGTTTGATCAATCAACAACTGGGCGAGGAAGCGGTTTCGCTGGCTTAGACTTGGTTAGGCGGCTGCGCCTAACTTGTACCTCAGATGCTTGGCGATTAACTGGCCGTGGAAGCGTCCGTTTTCGATAAAGATTTCGTTGGTTCGAGAGCCAGCCACAATGACTCCGGCTACATAGATGCCGGGCACATTGCTTTCGAGCGTCTCTGGATCGCAAACGGGACGGCATTGATCCGATGAAAGCTCGATGCCCATGGAGCGCAAAAAATCGTAATCGGGATGGTACCCCGTCAAAGCGAAGACGAAATCATTCTTCACATGTACGACGCCTTCCGGCGTGTAAACAACGACGTGATCGGGCGCGATTTCTCCCACTGAGGTATTAAAATAGCCCTTGATCTCGCCGTGCTTGATGCGATTCTCGATGTCGGGCAGGATCCAGTATTTGACGTGGTGATGCAACTTCGGGCCGCGATAGACGAGCGTTACCCGGGCTCCGTGGCGCCACAAATCCAGCGCGGCAATCGCCGCTGAATTTTTGCCTCCAATTACCATCACGTCGTTGTCAAAGTAAGGATGCGGCTCGCGATAATAGTGAAACACTTTCGGCAGGTCCTCGCCGGGAATATTGAGCATATTCGCGAGGTCATAGTATCCGGTGGCGACGATGAGCTTGCGGGTGCGGTAATCGTAAATTCTGCCGAGGCGGTCGATGGTGGCGACCTGAAAACCTCCGTCCTGACCGTTCACTGTTTTGACCCACTGATATTGCGCGATTGGCAGATGATAATGCTCCGCCACCTTGCGGTAATATTCGAGGGCTTCCTGGCGCGTAGGCTTTTGATTGGCGGTGCTGAACGGAATATCGCCGATCTCGAGTAACTCTGGCGTGGTAAAGAAAGTCATGTTGGCTGGATAGTTGAAGATGGAATTAACCACGCACCCTTTGTCGATCGCTACGACTTTAAACCCGGACCTCTGCGCCTCAATCGCGCAAGCGAGACCCGTGGGTCCAGCTCCGATCACCAGCACATCAACCTGGGTGTTGGAACGTGATTCCAGTTGAGCGCGCGGAAGCGTGTCAGGAATCTGGACGGCAACCTCGGAGCTTATTTTGGTGACCAAATGAGCGTTCCTACATGGCCAATCAGCACGTGCGGACAAATTGGCTCTTTGGAGATATGGATTCTAGCATGGTGCCACGTTCTGCTTCCCGTTCTCACCCGACCGCGTCACACAAACCAGTGCTTACAATCACATTCCTCCGAGTTATCCGCGATATAATTTTGCGGTAGTCCGTCTGTTAGCAGTAATCGAAAGAGTCTATGGCAACTTACGCGGAACCCGCAAGTCGCACTCGCATTGAATCTGACAGCATGGGACAGATCGAGGTCCCGGCGAACGTTTACTGGGGGGCGCAGACGCAGCGCTCGTTGCTTCACTTCAACATTGGACGCGACGTCATGCCTCCGGAGTTGATTCATGCCTTTGGCATTCTCAAAAAAGCTTGCGCACTGGTGAATCAGGATCTCGGCAAACTTCCCGCCGACAAAGCCAAACTCATCGTGCAAGCTGCGGACGAGGTTATTGCAGGCAAGCTCGACGATCAGTTTCCGCTGCGCATCTGGCAGACGGGCAGCGGCACGCAGACCAACATGAACGTCAACGAGGTCATCTCCAACCGCGCCATTGAACTTGCGGGCGGTCTCATGGGATCGAAGAAGCCGGTCCATCCTAATGACGATGTGAATATGTCGCAGTCGTCGAACGACACGTTTCCGGCGGCGATGCACATTGCGGCGGCACAACGGGTGAAGAACACGCTTATTCCTGCGATCCAGAACGTTCATGACGCGATTGCGGCGAAGGCGAAAGAGTTCAACGACGTGGTAAAAATCGGCCGTACCCATTTGCAGGATGCTGTGCCTCTCACTTTCGGACAGGAGTTTGGCGGCTGGGCCAGCCTGCTGGAGCGCGACATCAAGCGGCTGGAGCAGGTACTCGGCGGCCTTTACGACCTTGCCATCGGTGGTACGGCAGTGGGCACCGGCCTGAACGCTCATCCCGAATTTGCCGAACGAGCGGCCAAGAAGATTGCCGAACTTACCGGACTTCCCTTCCGCTCGCACGGCAACAAGTTCGCGGCGCTCTCGGCGCACGATGAGATCGTATTCGCGCAAGGGGCGCTGCAAACGTTGGCCGCTTCGCTGATGAAGATTTCGAACGACATTCGCTGGCTGGCTTCCGGTCCGCGGTGCGGGCTGGGTGAATTGTCTATTCCAGAGAACGAGCCTGGGTCCTCGATCATGCCGGGCAAAGTAAATCCCACGCAATGCGAGGCCATGACCATGGTTTGCGTGCAAGTACAAGGCGCCAGCGCTGCCGTGGGATTCGCCGGCTCACAAGGCAACTTCGAACTCAACGTATTCAAGCCGGTAATCATTTACAACTTCCTGCATTCGGTTACGTTGATCGCCGATGCCTGTCATGGATACGTGGATTACATGATTAAGGGCATCGAGGTTGATCGCGCCAAAGTTGACTGGTACGTGAAGAACTCGCTGATGCTGGTGACCGCGCTGGCTCCGAAGGTGGGATACGACAAGGCCGCGAAGATCGCCCACACTGCGCATGCGGAGCACAGCAGCTTGCGTGAGGCGGCGCTGAAGCTCGGATATCTGACGGGCGAAGAGTTCGATCAGTTGATGAAGCCGGAGAGAATGACGCGTCCGTAAGGGTTAGTCCTCGCGAGATTCCTCACTCGGCTGAAGTACGCCGAGTTTCGGAATGACGCAGTGCGGGGGTTGAGGCAACGCGGCGCCGGTTTCTCTGCTTTTCTTGGTGTTTGATCGTCTGATTACTCCATCCTCCTGGATTGGTCATCCCGAAGCCCCGCGCCTTACAGCGGGGCGAGGGATCTGGCGTGGGGCCTCGAAGTGTTCAGTTGTCACAGACAGGCTGCTTGTATTCCGGTACAAAACACTCCAGCAGAGTTCTAGGGCAAGGCAATACGCGCGAGATCCCTCGCCCGGCTGGAGTACGCCGGGTCTTCGGGATGACCATCCGTACGGGAAATGAGCCATGCGAGAGGCGAAGCGATTCTACATTTACATTATGACGAATCGGCCGCGCTCCCACGTTTTGTATACGGGCGTGACGGGAAATCTTGTGCGTCGAGTGTTTGAGCATAAGAACAAGCTTGTGCCGGGATTCACAAGCCGATACAACCTCACGCGGCTGGTGTATTGTGAGTCGTTTGCTTATCCAGATGCAGCGATTGATCGAGAAAAGGAGATTAAGGGCTGGCGTCGCAGCAAGAAGATACGCTTGATCGAGGCTGCGAATCCCCAATGGGAGGACTTAGCGGAACGGTGGAGCGACGTGTACAAGCCAGATGCTAATGTGACTATTCGCGAGATCCCTCACTCGGCTGAAAAGCGCCGAGTTTCGGGATGACCATTTTCTAGAAGAGATGACTCGAAAGGAAAGAGACCGGCCTAATCCGGGTCGTAGACTGAGTTGCCGTATCCTTTGCGCCGGATGTTTTCCTGCATTTCCTCGAGGCGCGCTTTTTCCTGCGCTAGTTGCGTTTGCGCGCCATCGTACTGGGCTTTCAAGTTGCGTCCGGTGTCGCACCAGGATTTGTAATAAGGAGTGTAATAAGTCGAAGTCCAACATGCCGGCGCGTCACTGTCCTGGGAGAACGACGCGCTCCACGCGGCAAACTGGTTTTTCAGGCTAGCGATCCGATTCTGAATGCCGATGATTTTACCTTTTTGCACCTTGATTTGATTCTGGAAGATTTTGCCCTGGCTCTCAAACTGCCGTACTTTTTGTTCGTCTTCTCGAGTTTCCTTTGCCTGCGCGGCGCTCGCCTCTACGTCATTCGACTTTAGTTCTGCTTTGGCGGCATCGGGCGGGTTGCTGCCATCGTTTAGATCGTGATTTCTTATTACTTTGATTGCTGGAGCGGAGTCACGCGTCTGCTTCGAGGCGCTGGCCGCGGCTGCCACTGGTGATTGTTTAACTGGTGTGGCCGGTTGTGAGGTTGGTGGTTGAGACGAAGTTGATTGCGAGTCCGCTGCTGGCTGGGTCGTTTGGGCACAGGCCAGCGCGGTCATCAATAGCCATCCTGCAATCGACAGCCAATAACCAAGCCGCATGGAGCAATGATATCGCTGCTCCGAATGCATGGCGAAACACGACGAGTAACGGAGGATGCTGTACTTTCGCGGCAGAAACCTGGAGATCCTAATCGGCTTCCGCAATTGATAGTGCCGATTGCTTAGTCGTCTGGCTGGCCCTTTTGGGCGATGTGACTATTGTGATTACGCTGACTAAAATCAGCAGGGCGCCTAACAGCGTACGGCGACCAACGGCTTCTCCTCCGATGAAATATCCGACGGCGACTGCAACCATCGGATTCACGTACGCGTAGGTTCCGACTTTGGTGGGCGATTCATAGTGCAGCAGCCAGACGTAGGCCGTGAAACCTGCGATCGAGCCAAAGATAATGAGATAGATCAGCGCGAGCCAGGCGTTCCGAGAAACCGTCTGCCAGCGAAATCCAGCGAATTCCCCGGACAGAGCGGCCAGGACAAATAACTGAACTCCGCCTGTGATCATTTGCGCGGCGGCGCTCATCGGCTTCGAATCCGGGAGCGGCAGCCGGCGTGTAAGAATCGTGGCCACAGACCAGGTGAAGGACGCAACTATCAGCGCGAGAGCGCCGGCACGATTGATGGGAACCTCTCCGAAGGAGAAAGACTGTCCGGTCAGAACGGCGACACCGCAAAGACCCAACAGCAGAGCGAATCCGAGCCGAATAGTGAGCCGTTGGGTGCGCAGAAAAATGATTTCCAGCAGCGTGATAAATACAGGGATGGTCGCCAGCACAACTGCCGCGATCCCCGAAGGCACGCGCTGCTCAGCCCAGAAGAGGCAGCCGTAGTCCACGAGAAAGATTAGCGTTCCCAGCAGGGTTGCGCCCGCCCATTGCTGCCGCGACGGGGGTGGGGCACCCTTTAACCGCATCCAACCATACAGCACAACACCCGACACCAAAAAGCGCATGCCGGCCAGCAAAAACGGCGGCACTTCACGGACACCAATTCGTATTGCGAGGTACGTCGATCCCCAGACGAAGTAAATGATGCCGAAAGCCAGAAGGATCTTCCACGAGGCTGGACGCTCGGCGGTTTCCAATTCCCTCTCCTTTCACTTCGCGGTGTATGAGGATGTAGATGTTCTGACACCTGCGCCAGAACCATAGCCTGGGTATAAAAAGTTCTTATCAGTTTCAGGATCTCGTTTTATGCAGTTCGCGCGGTCTTTCCGAACATCAAGCCGCTGAGTGCTGCAACTTTTTCTGGCTCGACACCTTTCGACGCGATCAGTACGTGGAAATTCTCTCCCATTCCAGCAGGGGTGACTAAATGTTTGAGCTGGAGGGCGACTTTGGCGCGCTCTTGCGGCAGTTGGCAGTCTTCGAAGACGTGGGCAAATTGGTTGTGTTCGCCGATTCCCATCAGAAACTGCGACTGCGTCAACAGCGACTCCACCTGCATCCCCTGCACTTCGGCTACCGCGGCGAGGGCGGTGAAGTTCACGTGAGCGCTAATGTCCTGCTCGCCTGGAGCTTCGTATGGATTCGCACTGACCGAGTGCTGCCGGTATGCAACGATGGTGCCGCGATGCCGCCCGGCTAGTTGCTCCTGCCGCGTGTATCCGTAGTCTATTGCGATAATGACGCCTCGCTCGATTGCGGCGGCGATTTTAGACATGTAGCGTTGCGCGATGAGCGACGCCTCGACGCGCTCTTCGGCTTCCGGGTGCACGCTATAACGGTCAAGGAACTCTAACGCTTCGGCTGACGGTGAATGCCAGGTTTCAAATAATTGTCCGCCCTTTTCCGAAATAAGCAACTGGCCTTGCCGGCTCAGAACTTCGACTGGAAGCGCGTCGAAGAACTCATTGGCGAAAACGATGATAGGAACCTCAGGGGCTAAAGCCCTCGCGGTAGGGAGGTCCTTTGGCACGACTGAAGTCGTGCCCTTCCCAATTACCTTTGCGTCATCAGACACAGAGCCGGCGGCGAGCGATGCTTTTGCAGTCTGGAAATGTCTTTCGAGAGTTACTTGCAATCTCTGGCGCAAAGCTGGAGATTGTTCTGCCAGCGAATAGTGCAGAGCCTCGAAGAAGCCGGGAAACTTCTTCTCTGACCAATCCAGTACGTCCTGGGCGAACAAGCCACGTCCTGGACCAAGTTCCAGAATCTCGATTCGGTTTGGCGCTCCCAGCGCCCGACATATTTCTTCGAACTGACGTGCCAACAACCTGCCGAACACCGCGTGTACATCGCTCGACGTGTAGAAATCGCCGGCTTTGCCGAATTGTTCCGCGTTGCGCGAATAGTAGCCGAGCTCCGGGTGATAAAGACAAACTTCCATGTAGCGGGCGAAAGGCATGGGGCCGTGTTCGCGGATTTCCTGCACAATTTTTTGGCGCAGGCTCACAGGCCTTCCCGCTGACGTTCGAGGCGGTCTTGGGGCGTGCGGATAAACATTTCGACCAGATAGTCGTGCAGACAATCGTAAAGCTGGCGTTGCAGGCTCCATTCGAACTGGGAGTTGTCCAGATCACGCGGATGTAGATCGAAATAGTAAGTGTGCACCGGAACGGGCGGATTCTTGAACTGAATGATGAGCTCTACCCCATCGCCTTTGGCGCGCGCCGAGAACTCGAGCAGCGGATGCTCGTAGAGACGCAGTTGAGCGAGAACGCGCTGCAGTCGTGAATGGTTACCTTCGGTCACAAATGCATTGTAAAGGCAACCGATGTAGGCGCGAGCGTCCTCGCTCGTGCTTTGCCTGCTTTCCTGCCTTGCATTCGGGGTGATCGCGAGTCGCACGGGCGATGACGGGCGTGCCTACATTTTACAAGTTGTTACAAATTGCTATCCAGCCTTTTTCCGCTCCGTCTAAACGGTCGTTTCCTTAATCAGGTTACGCAAAAGAGACAAATTGGAGGGTCATGCCATGCTCAGGAAATTGATCGTCGCTTTGGTTGCAGTTGGTGGATTGTCAGTCGGAAGCTCTTTAGGCCACGGGCAGTCCGCGCTCCTGGACTTACCTCGTGATAGCCAGCATTCAGTGGTGATCCAGCGCATCGGAATCACCGACATCACGATTAACTATCACCGGCCGCTGGTCAAGGGCCGAGCCATCTGGGGCAAAGTCGTGCCTTACGATGAGGTTTGGCGGGCGGGAGCGAATGAGAACACAACCATCACGTTCACCGATCCGGTTTCGATCGAAGGCAAACCGCTGGCCAAAGGCACCTACGGCCTGCACATGATTCCCGGGCACGACCAGTGGATCGTTATCTTCTCGAAGGATCACGGGGCATGGGGAAGTTTTACCTACAAGCAATCGGATGACGCACTGCGAGTGACCGTCAAGGCACAGGCCTCAGACCCCCGCGAAGCGCTGACGTACGATTTTGATGACGTTAAGGCGGACTCCGCCGTGGCCACGCTGCGCTGGGAGAAGGTTGCGGTTCCGTTCAAGATCGACGTCAACACACATGGCATCGTGCAGGCAAGCTTGCATAGCCAGCTTCAAGGTCTGCCGCAATACATGTGGGAAGGCTGGGACGACGCGGCAACTTATCTGCTCACGGCCAAATATGATCTCGATGAGGCGCTTCAGTACGAAGAGGTTTCAATCAAAACCGAGCCGCGATTTGATAATTATCTGACCAAATCGCAGATTCTCGAAGCCATGGGTCGAAAGGACGACGCGGCAACGGCGAAAAATGCAGCTCTGCAAAGAGCCACGGCGGCTCAGCTTTATTATTACGGCCGGCAGATGCAGACCCAGGGCAAACAGGATGAGGCCTTCGACTTGTTCCGTCAGGCGGCAAAGAAGGATCCAAACGATTGGGTTGTTCACGACGGCACGGCAAGAATCTATTCGGCTAGTGGGGACTTCGACAATGCTCTAAAGGAAATCAAGATCACGTACGCCGGCGCCCCTGATAATCAGAAAATTTTCTTTGAGCCGTTAGTTAAAAAACTGGAGGCCAAGCAGGACATCAACAAGAATTAGGTGTCTGGAAGCGTTCGCACAAACGCTATAGAAAAGGTGAGCCTATGACAACGAATCTCAAACTGGCGCTGGCGGTGCTAATCGGCGTCTCGATCGGCATTGCCGGTGCCAGGTCCATGCGTGCGCAGCAAGCCAGCACCCCTCCTGGCTATGTGATTGCGGAAGAAGAGATCACTGACCTCGCCGGCATTGAGAAATATGCGGCTCGGATACCGGAAACACTCGCACCCTTCAATCATCACTATGTTGTTCGCAGCAGCAAGATTCAAACGCTCGAGGGCGACCCGCCAAAAAGTGGGGTCGTGATAATCGCCTTCGACAGCGTCGACAAAGCGCGCGAATGGTACGATTCGCCGGCCTATCAGGCGATCAAACCGATCAGGCAAAACGCAGCCAAGAGTCGCCTATTCATCGTGGAGGGTGTTGCTGCCCCGTGATAACCGATGCTTCGGGCTAAACTCGACGGCCACAGGAATGTGACTGTCATCCGGCTCTAATCCCCGGCCTGGGCAACCGGGGTTTTCTCCTTTGCCGATTTTTGTTCAGGATAGTCGTACACGCCGCGGCCAGCTTTGCGTCCCAGGCGTCCCGCCTTGACGTACTGAACCAGCAAAGGCGCAGGTCGGTACTTTTCACCCAGGCTTTTCTGCATGTATTCGAGGATGTGCAGGCGAGTATCCAAGCCCACCAGATCCACCAATTCGAATGGACCCATGGGATGATTGAGTCCGAGCTTCAGGGCCTTGTCGATGTCCTGCGCAGAAGCAATTCCTTCCTGCAGCATGTAGAAGGCTTCATTCCCAATCATCGCATTGATGCGGCTGGTAATGAAACCGGGCGACTCTTTAATTACGACGACGTCCTTACCCATTCGCCGTCCCACCTCGGCTGCGGTCGCGAGCGTGTCCTCATCCGTTTCCAGCCCGCGCACGATCTCCAGCAATTTCATCTTGTGGACTGGATTGAAGAAATGCATTCCTACACATTTCTTAGCGCGGTAGCTCACGCTGGCAATTTCGGTAATGCTGAGCGAAGAAGTGTTGGAAGCCAAAATGGTTCCGGGCCGGCAGATTTTGTCGAGCAGAGTGAAGATCTCGATCTTCGACTCCATCTCCTCCGGTACAGCCTCAATCACGAGCTCGGCTTCGCGCGCGGCTTCTTCGACGCTACCCGCGTATTGCAACCGGTCGAGCGCGGCCTTGGCATCGTTCGCTGAGACCTTGCCGAGTTCTATCGCCTTATCGAGATTGCCGCGAATCTCGTCCTCCGCGCGCCGCAGGGCATTGGGCAAGAGGTCTTCCAGAATGGTCCGATAACCGCCTAGCGCCGCGACATGGGCGATGCCGCGTCCCATAGTCCCGGCCCCGATCACGGCAATGGTGTTGACCTGCGCCACTACTGTCCAGCCTTTTCCAGGCGAACCACTAGGGCATCGAGGTTGGTGCGTGCAGCCTTCAGGCTTTCGGCAAGACGCTTGCGTTCGTCGGCCTCCATGGCTGCGACGAATGCGTTGATGCGGCGCAAGGTGGTTGTAATGTCATCGACGTAGTTGATAAGGCGAATCAGTTCTCCGGAAGTCCCCATAATTATTTCCGCTCCATTGGCCCGCATGCGGGCGATGATCCTTTATTATGCGCTCCGCGACTCAATAAGAACCGGCACTTGAGGGCGAACCACTATTTTCAATGGTAGCGAAGAATTAGTAAAGCCGCGAAGGTGAGTTCTGCCAGCGTTTGTCCCTTTATTAACAACAGATTAAATCTCAGAGCTTATAGCTCCCATCGATGTTTTTAATTAGCCTTTCCAGGTCCTATCGAATCTAATATAGGTATGACTGAAAAGCCTGTGAAGCGCTACATCTTCGCCAGTGATTTTGACCAGACGTTGACTTTCAACGACTCAGGATACGTGCTCAGCGAATTGGTGGGTATTCCGACGGAGGAGTTCGAGCGCAAAGCCCAAGGGATGGCCAAGCTCAACCTGGTGCAGCAAGGCGCAGAGCTTGCATACCTGCTGCTGCACGATCCCGAATTTAAGACGCGAGTACGCCGGGAACACTTGATTGAGGCTGGTAAAAGCGTGCGCCTGAAGGAAAACATTGCGCTGCTTTATGAAATTCTCAAGAGCGGCATTGATGGTTACCTTTTCGATTTTTATGTTCTCTCGGCCGCGCCTGTTGAAGTCATTCAGTCGGCGCTCGAGGGAATTGTCCCTGCCACTCACATCTACGGAACTGAGTTCCTTTATGACAGCAGCGGACAGATTGAATCCATCGCTCGAGCAACTGCCGGCTATGGCAAGGTGGCGAGGCTCGATCAGTTGCAGGCCGAGCAGCAAGTTGGGCCTGATCACATCATTTACGTCGGCGACGGCAGCTCCGATGTCCACGTCATGTTGCACGTCAACGTTCGTGATGGGTTTACGATCGCGGTCTCCGAAGCCAAACATGTTTCGCAAGTGGCAAAGCGGACCATCCTCAGCAAGAATGCGCTGGCCGTACTGGCGCCTATCTTAGAAGACGTGGTGGGCTGGGAGAGGCCGCGAATTCGACAGTTTTTCGAGTCCTACGGAATGCTGATTCAAGAGTGGGATCGAGTGCGCACCGATTGGCTCACCCTGCGTTCGGACCGAAGCCAGTGGTCAGCGGCTAGCGCAAGCTAGTGTAGGTGCGGAGTTCGGTTGCAGTTTGCCACCTTCGTTTATGATTCCCCTATGCTGCGCGATAAAAACCTGATCCCGCTTTCGCGCCAGCACCAACACGCGCTGGCGCTCTGCGTCCGGCTTGATCGGGCGATTCGGGCGGGCGAAGTTGATCTTGAAGCTTGGCAGGCTGAGATCCACCAACAATTTGAAAGTGAGATTCGAGTTCATTTTGCTGCGGAAGAAGAGATTCTGTTTCCGGCAGCCACGCACTTTCCTGATTTGCGAATGCTGGTACAAGAATTTTTGTCGGACCATGCCATTCTGAGAGATTACTTCGCTCGCGCTGCGGCGCGGGATCTCGACCAACAGGGTCTGGGAAACTTTGGCCAGAAATTAGCCGAACACATCCGCAAAGAAGAGCGCCAGCTTTTCGAAGGCATGCAGCGGGTCATGAGCCCCCCACAGTTGGAGGGGTTGGGAGCGGCATTGGAGCAAGCATTGAAAGATGCTTCGCAGGCTTGCGCTTTGCCGAGCGACGCGAGCCAGCTGCGGCCGCGAACGATTGCTCATTCCTGAATCTAGAATCCTTTGGAGTAGCATTTGTTCCAAATTGCAACTGCGCAATTCCCGCGTGCGAACCTTTCCGGATTGAAACCAGCCACAAAATAAAGACACAGGCGGCTTTCCGGGTCAAACCGGCCCAGCGATTGGCCGCGAACTTCGGCTACAGCACCACCAAAGTCGACGGCAGTATTCCGCAGTTCAATGTTCTGCAACCGCTCGGCTCGTCGCAATACGATTACTACCAGCCGGTGGCTAATATGAACGTAGATTTAGGCCACAAACTGGCCTGGAATAACGGCTGGAACTATTACCAGTATAATGAGGGCTCATTCGTCGGGCCCACGGCGCCGCGCTATTTTCACTCGAACGCGCTGACTGAGTCTTTGCGGTACGCGTTCTGACTTCTCCACGCGACGATCACGGCTCTAGCGCACCGTCACTTTTCCTGTGAGTGCGGTGTCCGCTGCCGAGCGGGCGACGAGGACGTCGAAATCTCCCGGCGCAACCGTCCACGTGTGATTCTTGACATCATAATAGGAGAACGCTCGCCGATCAAGCTTAACGGTCACATTCTTTGTCTCACCCGGATTCAACATGATTTTCGCAAAACCTTTCAATTCCTTGACTGGGCGAGGGACGGGCGCATGCTGATCGCCGACGAATACTCTCGGCAACGTCCGACCCCGCGCGATTGCCGGTATTGGTGACATCAAAAGCGACGGTGGTTTCGTTCGTCGACGAGGGAGAAATCGTGAGATTCTTATACGCGAACGAAGTATAGGAAAGCCCGTAGCCAAACGGAAACAGCGGCTTCATCGTGGACTTGTCATAATGACGATAGCCGACAAAGACTCCCTCGGTGTATTCAACTTTCTTGCTGCCAGGTTTTGGATAGTAGCTGTCATGCGTGGCATTGTCCTCCGGGCGACGCTCGATTGAAATCGGCAACCGTCCTGACGGATTGAAGTCGCCAAACAGCAGTTGTGCAACCGCCGTGCCGCCTTCCTGGCCCGGATACCATGCTTCGAGCAGCGCCGGCACGTGATCCACCCAGCTACTCATGTCGACTCCACCGCCGGAAGTCATGACCACGACGGTTTTTTTATTCGCGGCAGCAATTTCGTTGATAAGCTCGTCCTGCCCCGGAAGCAGTTTGAACGTTCGATCGCCGCTTTCTCCTTCGCTGGAAGCGTCGAAGCCTGGGAGCGACGATCACCACATCGACGCGCGCGGGCCAGCGCTTTCGCCTCCGGCGTGACCAGCGTTTCAGGCCGCACAATTCCCAGGTTGGCAGTGACTTTACCCCAGCCACTTTTTGCGTAGTAATCCAGCTCGACTTGATGCGGACCCTGCGTGAGCGTGATTGGAGCCTCGCCCACGAACGCATACCACTGGGTCCAATTGTCGAGCACGAGTTTCTTGTCGATGTAGAGGCGATAGCCGCCGTTTTCTCCCGGACCCTGCACGAATGCGAGATACGATCCGGAAACGCTCGGGGTAAAGAATCCCGTCCAGCGAATCGAGACATCGCTCGCTGCATGGTCGCCTTCGCGGGCAGGCGTATAGCTCACCTGTTTGTCGTATCGCACCAGCGCCGGTTGACCGCTTAAGTCGCGGTTACTGAAAATCTCTTCCTTCAAACCTTTCTGTCCGCCATCAGCTTCGGAATTAAATTCCATATGCTTTGAGATTTCATCGAGCGTTGGAATGCCAGGCGAATAGTAAACCTTCGCGCTGTCACCCAAATAATTCGCTATGCCTTCCAGATAGCTGACTTGCGTGAATGGTACTCGCTTCAGCACTACCTCCACCGCCGGGCCGTGCGGGATAAGCGTCGGGACCGATAACCGCAATCGACTTGATGGTTCCCTTTTGCAACGGCAAAATGTTGCCGTCATTCTTAAGAAGAACCATTCCTGAGCCGAGCCGCTTCCAATGCCGCCTGCCTGCCTGCAGGATTCAGCAGCGGAATCGAACTGTCGGTTTGGTCGTGGTCAAGCCATCCGAACAGAATTGCAGTTCGCAGGATACGTCTGATCTTGTCGTCGATGGTAGCTTCACTGACCTTGCCGGCTTTCACCGCGGGCAGCAGATTCGCGCGGTTCATAAATTTTCCCGAAGGCATTTCCAGGTCAAGACCACCGTTGGCAGCGGCGACGGCGTCGTACGTGGCGTCCCAATCAGACATTATGATTCCGGGGAAGCCCCATTCCTTTTTTGCGACATCAATATTCAGATATCCGTTCTGCGTCATGTGCAGGCCGTTGGTCAGGTTATACGAATCCATAATCGCGCCGACGTGCGCTTCTTTGACCGCAGCTTCGAACACCGGGAGATAGATTTCGCGCATGGTGCGTTCGTCGATGATCGAGTCGGTATTATGACGGTCAAATTCGGAATTGTTTCCCATGAAGTGCTTGATGGTGGCACTGACGCCCTGGCTTTGCATGCCGTTTATGTAACCGACCGCAATGCGCGCTGAGAGGAATGGGTCTTCGCCGAAAGTATTCGAAGTTGCGTCCGTTCAGCGGAGCACGGTAAATGTTCACGCCCGGTCCGAGCATGAAATGCACTCCACGTGCGCGGGCATCCTGACCGATGGTGGCGCCGATTCGCGACGCCATGGCAGGATCCCAAGTGGCTGCGAGACCGATGCCGCCAAACACCGTCGAAGGACCATAATTGCGCACGCCCACTGGCCCATCAGCCATTTTCAATCGTGGAAGACCGATCTTTTCGTTGGCGCGAATATAGAAATCATCCACGCCTCCAATGAGATCAATTTTCTCTTCGAGAGTCAGCTTCTTTATGAGTGCGTCAATGCGGACATCAGCATCCGATGAAGTCGTTTGCGGCTGAGACCAACCAAGCAATAGAGGAAATAACAACCAAGGCGAGAAGCAAGTGCAATTTGCGTGTCATCAGTACCTGCCTATGAAATCAAATTCAACAAATAAGCGGGGCCGCTATTATGAGATCTTCTGCCCCATCACCTGTTCAAGCGCGAGCGTTGCCAACTCAGCATCTTCACGGGACGAAAGTCCACTGACCCCGACTGCGCCGGCCACCACGCCATCTTTCCAGATAGGAACGCCGCCGCCCCAGCCGACAAACCTTGGATCGCCATAGTAGGCAATGTCATGGCCTTTCTCGGGATGTCGCACTTTTTCTCCGACCTCTTTTGTCGTCTTGCGTTCCCTAGCAGCAGTCCATGCTTTATTTGCAGCAATTCGGATAGAGGAGACAGGCGCGCCGTCCATGCGGGCGAATGCGATCAGTTCGCCATGCGAGTCAGAGACAGCTACTACGAGGGACTTTTGCAGGTGGGTAGCTTTCTCAACGATCAGGTCGACGATCTTCTGAGCCTCGGCGTATTCGATGACAGGAACATTCCTCATGGGGTCGCGGGAAATCTAAACTGAACGGAGGCACAAGCACAACAAGCGAAAAAACGGGCTGGGCAGAAATGCCCAGCCCGCTCAGTTTCGCGCAACTTAGAACACAAGCTTCAGTGCAAACTGAATCAGACGCGGGGTGTTGCCCGTGTTCGTGGACGTCACCGTTCCAAATCCATTAGCGCTGTTGTTGCCTGCCGCGGGATTAAAGTTCGTGCCCGGGAAGCCGAACTGCGGATGATTGAACAGATCAAAGAATTCGGTTCGGAATTCAAGACCGATCCTTTCCGTGATGGTCGTCCGCTTGAATATAGCAAAATCAAAGTTGTTGATCCCGTCCGCGCGCAGTGAGGCGTCCACACGGGATTCGGTGCCAAAACCCCACTGCGGCGGGGCGGCAAAGCAATCCGTGTTAAACCAGCTTGTCAGCGTACGGCTGCCTCCTTTGGAGCATCCAGCCACAACGTCAGGACGGACGTTGCTCACGCCGAGATTGGCATTTTCCAAGGCGGTTGCGGGGCCGGACCATGAAATCTTGAGCGGAAAACCGCGCTGGAAGGTGGTTACGCCGTCGATTCCCCAACCGGACACGAGCTTGTCCCCGGCTCCGGACATCCCCGCAAGGAATTTCTTGCCATGCCCGAAAGGAAGGTCAAGCACATAACTGATGACCAAGCGCTGGGACACATCCTGAGAAGAAAGCGACCTTTCGCCGGCCAGATTATTCCAGTCTTGCACCTGCCCCACGCCGCCCGTATTGCCATTCTCAAGCCAACTGGTCTGGGTGTCGGTGTCGCTCAGCAGTTTGGCGTTCGTGTAAGCCACCAGTAGCGTGCCACCGCCCTGGAATCGGCGAGTTACCGTGGCCTGGAGCGAATTATAGGTGCTACCGCAGCACCCATATTGAGCCAGACTCACGTTGTTGTACTGAGGGTACGGGCGATCAAGCTGCCCAAGATTGACGGTGTTGCCGGTCAGCGCGGTGTTGGGGCTCGAGAGGGGATTGTTAAGACCGGCCGCCGCAAATGACGTTCCAATCGTCGGGGTTTGACCAGCCGCGGCTTGCGCAGCGGCTTGCGCAACGAAAGAGTCGGGGATTTGATTGATACCGACATTAGGGTTGTCGTTCGAAAGGTGAACACCGTGCGAACCCGCGTAGGCGACATCAACGAAAAACCCGGCTCCCAACTGGCGTTGAATGTCGAGATTCCACTGCTGTACGTACCCTTCTTTCGGGTTGGTCCAGGGCGCCAACGTGGGCGCACCGTTTGTGGCAATAAACTTTGAAGTGTTTCCCTGCCTGCCTGGCGGCGCCAAAATTCCAGCGGCAAAGGGACCCGCAGTTGTGCAAGTGAAACTAGCAAACGTCTGACCAGCCAAGGTGCAAGTGCTATTGTCAAGAGTAGCAGCCGGCGACAGGCCATGATTGATCGATCCAAAGAAAGGAGTGGTCGCCAGGTTGATCGGATCGTTGTCTGGATTGATGTTGAAATCGGTGTAGTTCGGAATCCAGAACACACCGTAGCCGCCGCGAATCACAGTCTTCTGATCCCAGCTGTAAGCAAATCCGAGCCGCGGAGAGAACTCTTTCGTGTCCAATGGCAAGTTATTCCGGCTCGTGTTTGGACCGTTTCCGACCAGCAACGCGTCACCGAGACAAGGCGATCCGGGAGTACCGTTGCAGCCTGTAACCGTTGCATTGGTCACCGTCGGGTCCCAGTAACTCAAGCGGTTGTAACGGTCTGACCACGTCCCCTGAAGTTCATACCGCAGGCCCCAGTTTAAGGTCAATTTGGGGGTGTAGTGCCAGGTGTCACCCGCCATAAAGCGCTCGGTAGGTCTGACGGCCAGCGGTTTGCGCTGGAACCTGGGCAGAGCCCTCCGTCTGGTTCACGAAGGTAGCAGGCCCGTTTTGGGCTAGACCCAACAGGAAATCAGCAAAAGCAAACCCGCCGGTAGCGGGGTTAGCAGCAGTAGGTAAGCCCGTGCTACTTGTCCAAGCTCCCGAGAAACCAAATGCGCCGCTAGCGATGTTGGTTTGGTAGTAATTGTCGAGACCCAATTCCCACTGAGCCCCAAACTGGAACGTGTGTTTGCCATGAATGACGGTTACAGAAGGCGAGATGTTGTATTGGGTATTATGGTCGCCAATCGCGCTGTTGCCTTGGCTTTTGCCAACATCGCCGGGAAACGGAAATGCCGGCGTAGGAGGTGTCCGCATGATCTCGGGAACTTCACCGTTGTAGCTCGCCGGCCATCCCAGTTGAGTGAGATCGTAACCAGCAAGGAGTGGCGCGCGGAGGTAAATAAAGCGGCTCCCTGAAATATTCAAATCGCCGATGACATTCGGACTAAATACGTGGTTGATATCAATCGCGAGAGCTTTCGTGTGGTAATCCTCGGCGCAGCGGTCCAGGCACAAACCCGTGCCCAAAGGATTGGTCGGAAGGTCAAGCAGGCCAAAATAAGTAAAGCGCGCGAACACGCGCGTCTTGTCGGTGATATTGTAGTCGCCGCGCGCCACGAACTGTGTGTGATTTCCGCCGCTGCTGCTTGCCGAGGTAAAGTTATCGGGACTGTTGTTGTTGAAACTCCCGGCAGCCACGGGACTGTAGTACTTATCCCATAGTACGGTCGCGGCCTTGCTGAACTCGCTGGTCGGAATTATGTTACCTGCATAGGGAGAGCGCGCTCCCGTAGCGGGATTTACGGTGTAGGGGTCGTAGAGCTGAACCCCCTGCGCCAGCAGGGAAGAAAAATCACCTTGCCGGAAGGCGGCCGTCGGTACCGCAGTCGTAACGACAGAACCGGTGCGTAGCCGGAACTGCTCCCAACTCGTGAAAAAGAATAACTTGTCCTTAATTACCGGACCGCCAACATTGAATCCGTATTGATTCTGAACGTACGGCGGGGGTGTGTTGCTTAGTCCGCTTGCCAGCTCGCTCTGCTTAAAGAAATACTCGTTCGAGTTCAAAACCTTGTTGCGAAGAAACTCATAAACCTCGCCGTGGAAGGCGTTGCTGCCCGACTTCGTACTGAAGTTCATGATGCCACCCGAGAACTTCCCGAACTCGGGACCCAGGTTGTTGTACTGGACCTTGAATTCACCGATCGAATCCTGGGTCGGAATCACAATAGGAAGGTTAATGTATCCGATGTTAAGCGGTTGGCCATCGAGGTACTCCGCGCTCTCATTAGCGAATGAGCCTCCCACCTGATAATTGCCCCAGCTAAACGGATTCTGGCCGACAGGAGTGCCGCCTGATCCGCCTTGAGCAACGGCAGCCGGAGAAATAGTGATCAAGTTAAAGATGTTGCGGCCGTTCAATGGAAGCTCGTTGGCTTTGCGCTCCTCGACGACTTGGCCCAGAGACGAAGTCTCAGCTTGTAACAGCGGACTCTCGGCAGTTACTTCGACTGTCTCCGTAACCTGGCCAACCGGAAGAGTGGCATTGATGTGAGTATCCTGCTGAACCTGGACGACGACATCGTTACGCGTGAAATGCTTGAATCCCGCTTTCTCAACGTCCAAACGATATTGCCCAGGGATAACGTTAACAAACTGGTACAGTCCCTCGTTGCCCGTGGACTGCACGCGCTTTTCCTGCGTGCCAGTGTTGGTGAGGGTGACTTGCGCTCCGGCGACCGAGGCTCCCGACGAGTCAACCACAGATCCATCGACCGTGCCAAAGGTGCTCTGGCCGTGAAGGGAGAGAGAAGTCGTGACGACTAAAGCTATAGAAAGACACAGCGTCCACAAATTGCGAGACGGCATACACAACCCCCACACCATATTTTTTGATCGGCGAAAGTGTGATGCACGCGAGTATTCGTTGTCAAGTAAAAAGTAATGTTTTTGTATTAGACAATCGATTTTTTGAATACAGAGAGTAATTCCATTTTGCATATGGGTAATCGTTAACCGTGGGTAAACGATTACTTTTGCCTTGCGCGCGGTGTTATGCTGACTGCCGATGGCCGTCACCATGCAGGACATTGCGAGAGACTTGAAGGTCTCGGTGGTGACGGTTTCGAAGGTACTTCGAAACCAGGGACGAATCAGCGCTGCCACCCGCAAGCGCGTACTGCGCCGCGCCAAAGAACTTCATTACCAGATGAACTGGGTGGCGCGCAGTCTGGTAACACGGCGCACTTACACCATTGGACTTCTGCTGCCAGATTTCACCCATCCTTTTTTTGCGGAGATTGCCCGGGCGGTAGCGCAGACTGTGCGCCCTCACGGCTATCACGTGATCATTTCTTATTCCGAGGAAGATCCCGAGTTGGAAATGAGCGAAGCTGATTCCCTTCTAGCCAGGCAAGTGGATGGGCTCATCATTGCGTCGACTCAGCCAGTGCGACGTCTCGCTCTCTTCAAGAAAATACAAGCCCGAAAAATACCGTATGTTTTGATCGACCGGCCGATCGGGGGGGTGCAAGCGCCCTTCGTCGGAGTCGACAACCGCGCTATCGGTCGATTGGCCACGGAGCACCTCATCGCCCGCGGATGCGTCCGCATCGGGCACTTGCGTGGTCCGGATATTGGAATTGCCGCCCAGCGCCTGCAGGGTTACCGTGAGGCGGTGGCAAACCACGGCCTCCGTATGGCAGCAAGCTACGTCGTAGATGGTGGGCACGGAGATCAGACGGGTAATGAAGGGATGCGCCGGCTGCTGCGCGCCCGACCGATTCCGGATGGGGTTTTCTGCTACAACGATCCGGTTGCAATTGGCGCCATAAAGGCGATTCTCGACGTCAACCTCAAAGTGCCCCATGATATTTGCGTGGTGGGAGCGGGAAATGTTCAGTACTCCGATTTGCTAGCGGTTCCGCTTACCACGGTCGATCAGGGAACATGCCAAATTGGCGCGCGGGCGGCCGAATTGCTCATGGAACGAATCGGGTTGAAGCTGCCGGCGCGGTCGCCCCGGCCAAAGAAAATTCTGATTTTGCCGAAGCTGGTGGAACGCGAATCAACTCGACGGTAAACGTGCAATAACCATGCCGGGCGCGATATCCTAGCCAACAAAGGATTCCCAGGTTGCTGAAAGTTCTACGCGCATTGTTCGTCACAACAGTCGTGTTGTCGGCCGCAGCCCTCGTAGGGCCCGTGTTCGACGTCAGTCTGCCGCGCGGTCTGGATTTTATCCTGCAGAATTCGCCAACCCCTCAGAAGTATCTGATCGAAACCATGCCCGGAGGCGTTGCGCTGCTGGATTACAACAACGACGGCTTGTTGGATATCTTCCTGGTCAATGGCGGACACATCAGTAGCCCCATGCAAATGCCAGAGAATTTCGACCGTCATGATCCGCGTTACTGGAATCGTCTTTATCGACAGAATAAAGACGGAAGCTTCACCGATGTGACCGAGCAGGCAGGACTGGCAAGTGCCGGCGATGGGAATTACGGCATGGGCGTGGCCGTCGGCGACTACGACAACGACGGCTACCCGGATTTGTTTGTTACCAATTATGGAAAAAATATTCTCTATCACAACAACGGCGACGGCACCTTCACCGACGTGACCGCAAAGGCCGGAGTAGCCGGAGGCGGGTGGTCGGTATCCGCCGGATTTTTCGACTATGACAACGACGGGAAATTAGATTTGTTCGTCACCCGCTACATGGAGTGGGATACGAAGCACAACAAAGATTGCGGCGGCAATTATCACACTTATTGTCCACCTGAAGAATTCCCTGCTACCACAAGCATTCTTTATCACAATAATGGCGATGGAACCTTCACTGATGTAAGTCAACGCTCCGGAATCGCTGCAAAAAAGGGGAGGGCGCTGGGTGTCGCTTTTGCGGATTACGATGAAGATGGTTTCACGGATATTTTTGTAGCCAATGACGGCATGCAGCAATTTCTGTTTCATAACAATGGCAACGGAACTTTCACGGAACTCGGTCTCGAAGCTGGTGCTGCCCTTTCTGAAGACGGTCGTCGGCTGTCGGGCATGGGCGTGGTCTTTCAGGATTATGACAATGATGGTCGGCCAGACGTTATCGTGACGGAATTGCCGAGAGAAATTTACGGCGTCTATCACAATGATGGCGGCGGCTCTTTCAGTTACCGCAGTCTTGAAACTGGCCTGGGCGCGCTGTCGAGTGGCAGCTCCGGCTGGGGTGTGGGTCTGGAGGACTTCGATAACGACGGATGGAAGGACTTGTTTGTCGCGCAGGGTCACGTGCTGGACAATGTGGAGCGCATTGATCCTTCTCTTCACTATCTCGAACTACCGCTGCTGGCAATGAATCACAATAACCGCTTCGAGCGCGTTGACTCGGGAAGTATCACTCCCGTAGCCGCACGCGGAGCCGCTTTCGGTGACTTGAATAACGACGGCTGGCAGGATGTGGTGATGACTTACCTCGGCGGCCATCCTCAGGTATTCATGAACCGCGGCGGAAAGCAGCATTGGCTGGTAATTTCGCTGCGCGGCACGCGCAGCAACCGCGATGGTTTCGGCGCTCGCGTCAAAGTGAACGGGCAAACACGCTTTGCAACCTCCGCCGGAAGCTACGCATCATCGAGCGACAAGCGTCTTCATTTTGGTCTGGGCTCGACTGAGAAAGCGAACGTGGAAATATTTTGGCCTTCGGGAATTCATCAGACTATGAATGAGGTTCGCGCTGATCAGTTTCTGGAAGTCCGTGAGCCGGAGAAACCGTGATTCGCGCCCTATTACTTTTGTGGTTTGCGTGGCAAACATTATCTCCCGACGCCGCCCAGCACATGCAAGCGGGCATCGCGGCCGACAAACAAAGACAATTCGATGTCGCCATCGCCGAGTTCAAAAAAGTCACTGAGCTTGAACCGCGCTTCGCGGATGGTTTCGTCAGCCTCGGCCAAACGTACATGGAGAAGCACGAGATCGGTTCCGCCATCGCGCCATTAAAACATGCGTTAGACATTGATCCCGACATGGCGCCAGCACATCAACTGCTGGGCTACGCGCTGCTCGCGCAAGGTTACGCTGCCGAAGCGATTCCACATCTCCAAAAGGTTGACGACAAAACTGGTCTGGGAATCGCGCAAATTCAGACGGGGCAATTGCCCGAAGCAGTCGCCAATCTGCAGGCCGCGCTGGCGGCGCGGCCGAACGATCAAGATCTGCTCTATTACCTGGGCCGTGCCAGCGGTTTGCTCTCGAAGCAATCCATCGATACTTTGCTGGCTGCGTATCCAGACTCCGCGAGAGCGCATCAGGCGCTGGCGGAAAATTATTTCGTGCTGCGGCAGATGCCTGAGGCAGAAAAAGAGTATCGCGAGGCGCTGCGGTTGCGGCCGGATACTCCTGAGCTTCACCTCGAACTGGGAGAAGTTTATGCCGGAGCGTTTCAGTGGGCGAAAGCGGAAGAAGAGTTTCGTGCGCAGACCAAGCTGCAACCGGGAAACGCCGAGGCCGCATATCGCCTGGGCACAGCGCTGCTAGAACAAGGCAAAGCCCATGAGGCGCGCGCAGAGCTCGTGCGCGCGAACAAGTTGCTGCCAGACATGCCTGAGACCTTGTATTCGCTGGGCAAAGCCGCGTCACTCGACGGCGACGCAGCGACTGCCGAGAAAGAATGGACGAAACTTCTTTCCCTCGAAAAGGAAAGTGCGCTCGCGGCGCAGGCGCATTTCGGGCTGGCGAATCTGTACCGCAAACAGGGCAAGACAGCCGCAGCGCAGCATGAAATGCAAGAGTTTCAAAAGTTACAGCCGGCTTCGGCCCAGTCGCAGGCACCTACGAAACAAGAAATACAGCATTAGCCGGACTAGCTAACCTGGTCGGAAGACCCTTCCGCAACTGCGGGCAGTATGGGGAATTCCAACTTTTCCAAATCACGTCTAAGTTGCCCGGCCGACTGGAACAGGATCGCATGAATTCCCAGTGCCCGCGCAGCTTGAATGTTGTTTTCGCGATCGTCCACAAAGAGCGCTTCCGGCGCCGCAACGCCGAGACCATCGAGAGTCTGCTCATAGATGGCCGGCTCAGGCTTGATCAATCGCACTTCAGCCGAGAATGTTTTGCATGTGAAATGCTGCATCCAGGGGAAATTTGCTAGAACGTGAGTCATCAGGTCCGTAGGCATATTGGAAAGTAAAGCAGTCTTAAGTCCGGCAGCATAAAGTTGGGCCAACCAATCGAGCATTACGGGGTCAGCATTCGCCCAAATTTCCACTTCCACCTTACGAAGCATGTCTATTTGATTTTCGTCGACCGACGTATTGCACTGCTCAGCAAGCTTTAACCAATACTCCTTCGCGGTAAAGTCGCTACGGTCGTAAGCACCCCGGCTGCCCTCCCAAAGTCCATAAAACAAATCCAAATCAACATTAAGAACTTTCGACATGCGGCCGAACTCTTCAGGAGTGGGAGAGTGGACCAAGACCTTACCGTAATCGAGAATGACAGCTTTGATCGATGGCGAGCTTTTGCCATCGTCGGCGAAGAATGGATTCTTCTGCATTCACTTATATTCTCCTCTCCCAACTTTCTCGTCCACTGATTTATCGTTTACTCACTGGGCCAGTTATGCACCTGGGGAATTCCATAATTTTCCAAAAAGTGCGTATACTGTGCGGGCTCTTAGAGCAGTACACAGTATTGCGGGGCAGATGAAGACATAGTACAAATCCGACTGTAGAAATTTGAATCGGATCGAACCTCATGGAAAGTATTTTCGCCGAGGCAGCCGGCGATGACAGAATCTAACGATACTCTCGTGGTGGGCGTGGATATAGGCGGCACTAAGGTTGCGACCGGCCTGGTCGACCGCTATGGCGAAATCAAAAGGCAGATCCGCACTCCGATGGTGGCGAACGGAGAAGCTGCCGAAGGGCTTGCTGCTGTGGTGTCTTCCATCGATCAGCTGCTTGATCACGATGCAGACGCGCGAACTCTAATCCGTGGAATTGGTATCTGCGCTCCCGGACCGCTGGATCCGTCCACGGGAATCGTGATTAATCCTCCCAATGTTCCCTGCTGGCGCAACTTCCCGCTGGCGGCCGAGATTGAGAAAGTCTACCGCGTGCCGGTGAAGGTGGAGAACGATGCAAACGCGGCGGCGTTAGCTGAGGCGTACTGGGGCTCAGGTCGAGGCTACCGCCACATTTTCTATGCGGGCATTGGCACGGGAATCGGTACTGGCATAGTGTGCGGTGGGCGGATCTACAACGGCCGGACTGGCGCCGCGGCCGAGGGCGGACACATGAGTATCGATTATCATGGACCGCTCTGCGGATGCGGGAAGCCGGGCTGTATCGAGGTCTTGGCCGCAGGGCCGGCCATTGCCCGACGCGCGCGGGCGAAGTTGGCGTCCGGACAAGGCGTGCAGTCCAGCATTCTCGATCTTGCCAAGGGGAACATCGACGCTGTAACCAGTGAAATGGTGGGCCACGCTTATGCCGCAGGCGATCAACTTGCCAAACAGACACTGCAGGAAACGGTCCAACTGCTATCACTTTGGTTGAGCAACATCGTGGATTTGTTAGAACCAGACGTAATCATCATCGGCGGCGGCGTGGCGGCGATGCTCAATCCGTTTTTCGACGAAATCTCCATGTGGGTTTCAAAATATTGTATTAATTCACGCTGCCAGGAGATTCCGTTGCTCAAAGCACATTACGGCGCGGACGCTGGCATTGCCGGCGGAGCTGCGCTTTGTTCAGAAAGCCCGAGCTCCCGATAGATGGAACTCGATTTAGTAGCAAGAACTTTTAAGTCAACTAAAACAGGAGCCCTGAAATGCTGAGCCGCCCGCCATTTTTTTCCTCTCTCAGTGTGAGTATATTTTTGCTGCTGGTCTCGTCGCTATGTGCCGCCGCTACCGACGAACCTGCTTCTCAAGCACTGAACGCAGGTTGGCAGTTTCGCGCGGTTGGAGCTACCGATAGGCCCGACATTCAGCAGTGGCATCCCGCGCAGGTTCCCGGCGTAGTTCACACCGATTTGTTGCGCAATAATCTCATCCCCGACCCGTTCGATCGAGATAATGAATTCCGCTTGCAGTGGATTGGCCTTACCGACTGGGAATATCAAACCACGTTTCAAATTGATTCCGCTACTGTCGGGCATGAGCACGTCGACTTAGTGTTTAACGGGCTCGATACTTTTGCTGACGTCTATCTAAACGATCAGGCGATTCTGCACGCAGACAATATGTTCCGCAACTGGCGAATCCCCGCAAAGCCGCTACTAAAGCCGGGTTCGAATACACTTCGTATCGTTTTTCATTCCGCGATTACCAAGATGATTCCTTATGTGAAGTCGCTACCTTACATCTTGCCTTCGATATCGACCTATAACTTTGGCAACGAGGAGAACATTGCGACCGCGCCGTACACACGTAAGGCCCCATACCAGTACGGTTGGGATTGGGGGCCGCGTTTCATGACTGAAGGCATCTGGCAGCCAGTACGGCTCGAGACATGGGATGCGTTGCGCATTGATAATTTTCATATTCACCAGCGGAAAGTTGGCTCGGACGTTGCCAGTCTCGCGGCCGAACTGGACATCGAAGCCAGCAAGCCCATGACTGCGAGCCTCGCCCTGGCTCACGATGAAATGTCGGGCGCGCAGACGGCAGATGGAACTCAAACTTTGCAGCTCGATGCTGGCATGAATCACGTTTCGTTTCCCATTCGCATTGCTGCGCCTAAATTGTGGTATCCCGTCGGATATGGCCCGCAAAACCGCTACCGCTTTTCTGCAGTAATTCGAATTGGCCGCAGTGTTGCGGCCCACGCGGAATCAAAAACCGGATTGCGCTCGGTCGAGTTGCGGCGCGTTCCCGATCAGTGGGGAAAAAGTTTCGAATTCGTCGTAAACGGAATCGAAGTTTACTCCAAAGGCGCGGACGTTATTCCGTTCGATAGTTTTCCCGACCGCGTCACACCGCAGATTCATCGCAAAATCCTTCAGGACGCTCGCGATGCCCACATGAACATGGTTCGCGAATGGGGCGGCGGCTATTACGAATCTGACGATTTCTACGACATCTGCGATGTACTGGGCATTATGGTCTGGCAAGAATTCGCCTTCGGAGGCGATATGATTCCTGGCGATGTTGCATTCCAGGAAAATGTGCGACAGGAGGCGATCGACCAGATCAAGCGGCTGCGCGATCATCCCAGCATCGTGGTCTGGTGCGGAAACAATGAGGTTGAAACCGGCTGGTATCACTGGGGCAACCGACAGGAGTTCAAAGAATCCATTTCACCGGAAGCCCGCGATCGTGTCTGGCAGGATTACATCATTATGTTTGCGGACATCCTCAAAAGCACGGTCGCGCAATATACCGACCCTGTGCCTTACTGGCCCAGCTCGCCGAGCGCCAATTTTGAGGAGGTGCCTGACAATCAACACAACGGCGATATGCACTACTGGCAGGTTTGGCACGCTCAGGCGCCGGCATCAGATTACACGCTGCAATTTCCCCGCTTCATGACCGAATACGGATTCCAATCTTTTCCCGAGATGCGGACCATTCGTACATTCGCAAATAAGCCAGAAGACTTCGATATCCATTCAACTGTTATGCAGGCGCATCAAAAAAATAAAGGCGGCAATGAACGCATTCTGACGTACATGCTGCGCGAATACCGGCAGCCGAATGATTTCGAATCGTTCGTGTATTTGAGCCAGGTGCAGCAGGCGGAGATCATTAAGATTGGGGCGGAGCATTTGCGCAGAGATCGGCCGCGCACCATGGGCGGGCTTTATTGGCAGTTGAACGACTGCTGGCCGGTGGCCTCGTGGGCGAGCATCGATTATTACGGTCGATGGAAGGCTCTTCATTACTACGCTCGGCGCTTCTATGACGACGTGCTCATCTCGCCCTTTTTGCACGAGGATAAAATCGACGTTTACGTTGTTTCTGACAAGTTGCAGCCGCTTTCGGCGACAGTCCACACCCGTCTTCTCGATTTTTCTGGAAAGGCAGCGGTTGATGAAAGAAAAGATATTCAGATTCCTGCACAGTCGAGCGCAATTTACTTCACTCTTAATAAAGCAGACCTGGCGGCCAAGGCCGATCCTGAGCGGAGTTTCCTAGTATTCGATCTGGAAGTTGGCGGAAAAAGAATATCGCGAAATCTTATTTTCTTCGATGTTACTCACAACCTCGATCTGCCGGTCGCACCCAAAATTGAAACTATTCTTAACAAAACTGGCTCCGACTATACCTTGACGCTCCAATCGCCACAACTCGCTCGCGGCGTTTATTTTTCTTTCGGCGATCTCAATGTCGAAAACTCGGACAATTATTTTGATCTGCTCCCGGGAGAGTCCGCCACCATCACTCTAAAGTCATCGGCCACGCTCGATCAGCTAAAGGGAGCGATCAAAGTTATGTCGCTAACCGAGGCTTACGCGGCAAAGTAATGGATCATGGCGCGAATCGTTATCCTGGGTTGCGCGGGCAGCGGAAAGACTACGTTGGCGCGGCAACTTGGCGAACTCACGGGGGCGCCGGTTATATCGCTGGACGCCATCTGGCAGCCGCATTGGGGGCCGAAGGGCGTTCCTGCGTTTCGAACGTTGATGAAAGAACTGCATGCAGGTGACGAGTGGATCAGCGACGGCAATTTCGCAGTTGCGACATTCGATATCCGATTACCTCGCGCAACCCTGGTGATTTGGCTTGAGCGCTCGAGACTGTTGTGCTCCTGGCGTGCAGTCACCCGCGTGTTCAAACGCGGCGGAGATCACCGGATAGGTAAACTTGCTGAGGTACTCGCTTTCATCTGGAACTTCGAAGGTGTCAACCGCCCGCGCATTGAGGGGATGGGAATTTCTCACGGGCCGAACGTGCCAGTCCACAGATTGTCCAGTAGACACGACATCAACGCCTTTCTGTTCTCTTACGGCGAGGGCGCTAACGGTCGAATTTCAAATTGACCACACCCGCTGATCCGCTCGGCTTCCACGTCGGACGGAAGTGTATACTGTGCCAGAATTTCTCGTTGACGCAGCAACCTGACGCGGGTCCGAGGATTACAAGTGAACGTCATCAGCATCGGTGAGGTGCTTTGGGACATTGTCGGACAAGAAGAACACTTAGGCGGGGCTACATTTAATTTTTCAGCGCACCTCAGCAGACTTGGGCACAGGGTGTCATTCATCAGCGCAGTTGGCGCGGACGAACTGGGTCAGAAGGTCATCGATAGCATGTCTCGTCTTGGCCTGGCCACTGATTATCTGGGTACAGTTAAAGACCATCCTACCGGGACTGCCTCAGTCGCGCTGGCTAGCGATGGACAACCGAAATTCGTCCTTCACCGGCCAGCCGCCTACGATTTCCCGCAGCTCACGGCGACACAGAGTGATCAACTGTTTTCGCGTCCGGTAGATTGGATTTATTTCGGAACGTTGCACCAGATTTATCCCCAGGCCCGGCAATTAACCGCCGATCTGCTTAACCGCGCATCTCCGGCGCGCAGCTTTTATGATGTTAATCTCCGCGTCGATGGCTACACTCCAGCTTTGATCAAACAACTGATGTCGCGCGCGACCATAGTGAAACTGAATCACGAAGAGGTCGACGCAATCGCTCAAATATTCGACAGCCAGCACGGCTCGCTGGAAGAGTTTTGCCGACATTATTCCGAGTTGTACAAATGGGCAGGCGTGTGCGTAACTCGCGGTTCGCTGGGGTGCGCGGTTCTCATGGACGGACAATTTATCGAAGCTTCGGGCTACCCTGTTCAAGTTTTGGATACAGTCGGCGCCGGTGATGCGTTTGCGGCAGCGTTTCTTCACGGATTGGGCAAAGGGTGGCCCACCCCGGCAATTGCTGATTTTGCCAATCGCGTAGGAGCGTTAGTGGCTAGCCGGCGCGGAGCAATTCCGGACTGGACAATCGCTGAAGCTGACGCGCTTGGAACAAAACTCGGACGTCTGGAGACGGCATGAAGTTGAACGCAGTTTTGTTGAAAAGTACAGTGGTAGCCGCTTTGGGCGGCCTGCTCTTTGGATTCGATACGGCCGTCATTTCGGGGACCACTGGACAACTATCGCAGGTTTTCGGCCTTTCCTCGAAGAGTTTGGGCATTACCGTTTCCATCGCTATTTGGGGAACCGTCGTCGGCGCCATGCTCGCCGGAATTCCGGGAGAACGTTTTGGGCGACGCGACAGCTTGCGTATCATGGCACTCTTCTATTTAGTCTCCGCGCTCGGTTGCGCATTGGCCTGGAACTGGTCGTCTCTCGTGTTTTTTCGCTTCATCGGCGGCTTGGGCATTGGCGGGTCATCAGTGCTGGCTCCCATGTACATTGCCGAAGTGGCTCCTGCAAAATGGCGCGGAAGATTGGTGGGACTGTTCCAGTTCAATGTCGTGTTCGGGATTCTGCTCGCCTATTTTTCCAATTACCTTATCGCGCTGGCGCGCCTGGGCTCGGCGGAATGGCGTTGGGATCTGGGCGTGGCTGCGTTTCCTGCGGCTTTGTTTTTCGTAATGCTGTTCAGCATTCCTCGAAGTCCACGCTGGCTGGTGAAAAAGGGACGTGTGGACGAGGCCAGATCGGTTCTGCAGATGACGGGCGATGAAAATTACGAGCGGGATCTGCAAGAGATCGTCGAATCGATTGATGTTGAACAGAAACAGGCGGCGGAGAAATTGTTTTCCCGAAGATACGCATTCCCTATTTTTCTGGCCGTCAGCATTGGCATGTTCAATCAGCTGTCGGGCATCAACGCCATTCTTTATTATCTCAACGATATTTTTGCTCACGCCGGTTTTAGTCGAATCTCCGGCAATCTTCAAGCCGTCGCCATCGGAGCCACCAATCTGGCTTTCACCATGATTGCAATGTCGGTGATCGATCGCATCGGCCGCAAAACTTTGTTGCTGGTCGGTTCGGTTGGGACTGCGATTTGCCTGGCGGGGGTTTCCGCGATTTTCTTTTCTCATAGCCACGAAAGTCTTCTCGTGTGGCTCCTGGTCGGCTACATTGCATTCTTCGCATTTTCGCAAGGCGCCGTGATCTGGGTTTATCTGTCCGAAGTTTTTCCCAACACGGTTCGGTCAAAGGGACAAAGCCTGGGCAGTTTCTCGCACTGGTTTATGAACGCACTCATCTCTGGTATTTTTCCCTTGATGGCCGCCTCTTCAGGCGCGTACCCGTTCGTCTTCTTCTCAGTCATGATGGTTCTGCAGTTCTTCGTGGTGTTATTTGTATATCCGGAAACCAAAGGCTTCACGCTGGAGGAAATGCAGAAGGAAATGGCAAGCGCTTAGGCCATCAACTGTTTCCTACAGGGAAAAAGTGGGCCCGCCGGAAGGGCCCGGGCTTGAGGTTGGCGGAGGGCCCTGCATTACCGGAGGCGGCGCGCCAACGGTTGGCCCAGGCCGATCTGGCGTCTCTTCTCCGGGACGGCGAAGCGTGGGAGCGTTCGCCGGATGTTGGTCGGATGCTTTGGCAACGCTGGGCGGCGGTTCGAGATTGACTTCTTTCGCCGTGCGTAGGGTCTTCGTGCCATCGACCTTCATGGTCTCGACGCGCACCACTTCATCGCCCACCATACGCACGAAATCCACGTCCTGCGGCGGTTCGCCGTAAATCCATTCTTCGTAATCAATCTCTCCGTCTTTTTCGCGAATCTTTTTCGGCGGGCGGCCCTTGGAATAAATCAGCATTTCGCGATTCATGCCGACAAGCACCTGATGGTTCTGAATGGCTTCCTTGACTTTCGGCGGGACAGTGTCGAGATAAGCCTCCATCGCAGACTTGGCGTCGAAATCGAGAACCGGACGAAGCAGGTCTTTAAACTTCTGCGGCGTCAGATCGGGGACGTAGTGATCAAATACCAGATCGACGTAGGTGCCCCGTGGATTCGCATTCTGATCACTCGGAGCGATGGGCGCCGAGCCTCCCATGGTGCCGCCAACTTCGATATGCTGGTACCATTTCTGCTTTTTGATCGGGCCACCGTTAAGCTCAAAGTGGATTCTGTCAGACTTGATCACCACACCCGTAATGCGCGCCTCGTCGCCCGGCTTTACCGCCGGACCCCACACCGCCATCAGCCGCTGCAGATCATCGCCGTTGGGAGAAACTGCGCCATCTTTTATCGTAAGGCCGACTTTTCCCATCGGGAACGGGGTGCGAATGTACACCAGTTCGGCGTTGAACCCGCGAATTAAATCCATTCTTGTCTGCTTGGAAAGATGAGGCAGCGAAGACAACGATTGTTGGTCAGAAGCAGTCGCAGTCAGGCAACTGCAAACCAGGAAAAGCAGAACCGGCAACCGGCAAGGCTTCACGGGGCACCTACAGCACTAATAACCGAATTATAGCTCCATTGGCCCGAATCGTTGCGAGGTTTTTGAAGACGACGCTCAGGCGGGAAGGACGCCACTACGCGCCGTTACTTGGAGGGGGACTGGATGTTCAGCGCACGCTTGATGGTTCCGCGCTCTTTTTGAATTTTTTCCTGCAGCAGAGTGATGGCGTAAATCAACTGCTCCGGCCGCGGAGGGCAGCCGGGAACGTAAACGTCGACGGGGATCACCTGATTTACGCTTTGCACCAGCGCGTAGTTGTTGAATACTCCGCCCGACGTAGCGCAGGCTCCCATGGAGATTACCCATTTAGGTTCGGGCATCTGCTCCCACAGCTGGCGGATAACTGGAGCCATTTTGTTGGCGACGCGACCGGCAATAATAATGAGGTCGGATTGCCGCGGCGATGGGCGAAACACTTCAGCGCCAAAGCGGGCAATGTCGAAGCGGGATGCGCCCATGGACATCATTTCGATCGCGCAGCACGCCAAGCCGAACGTCATGGGCCAGATGGAATTCTTGCGCATCCAGTTGACCGCGTTGTCCATCGTGGTCAGCACCACACCTTCGGGCGTAGGATTCCCGTAAGTCAGGTCTTTGACCACTCGCTTGCCGTTTTCAAGCGCGACGTATGGGCCGAAGTTGAGATCACCGCTCATGTTTACATTCTACTTAAACGTCGCAGTTCCCTCCAAATGGTCGTGATTTCGGAAACTACGTAAAAGGTTGAAACACGTCTCTGGCAGGAATCGCTATTATCACCGGAGACCTGCCGCAAGACGAAAGGAACACGTTTTATGCCAAGAAAAGCTAACTTCACGCTGCCACAGCCAATCTTCAGTGAGCCGGTTTTCAGCGAAGGCGTTCCCACTCCTGATCCAACTCAATTCAAGGTACCCGAACCGTCCGATGCTGCGCTGTATAAGCAAATCCAAAATCTGCTGATGAAAGATACCGTCAGCTTCGATTCCTCACGCGGCAATGCCAGCGATCTTTATGCTCTGCAAACTGCTTGGGGCCCGCACGGCGCGGAAATCATCCAGGGGATTCAAAATGCGAAGCAGATTGTTTTTCACGTCGTTGGCGATACAGGAGCTTCGGATGTTCACAAGTATCCGAACGAAATTAGAGTGTCTGACCAGGTAACCAGCGACTTCCATGCCGCCGCCGCAGCCAACCGGCCTGCTTTTCTTTATCACCTCGGGGATGTCGTCTACGATTTTGGAGAATCAAATTATTATTACGATCAGTTTTACGAACCCTACCGCAATTATCCCGCGCCGATCTGCGCAATTCCCGGAAACCATGACTCCTTCATTGTTCCCAAGACGCCCGTAGCACAATATCCGTTAACAACTTTTATGCGCAATTTCTGCGCGACCACACCCACGGTTACGCCTGAAGCGGGCTCGCTTCACCGTACTGCCATGACGCAGCCCGGTGTCTATTTCACGCTGGACGCGCCGTTCGTGCGCATTGTCGGACTGTTTAGTAATGCGCTGGAAGATCCGGGACTGATTTCCAGCGAAGGGAAAAGTGGCCCAACGTTCCCAACGTCCAACTCGATTTCCTTACCGCTCAACTTCAGCGCATCAAAACGGAAAACTATCAGGGTGCGGTGCTACTGGCAACTCACCATCCCGCTTTCACGTATAAGCCGCCGGCGGGGGGAAAAGGCGCGGGCGGAAATCACAGCAGCAACCCATCGATGTTGGGCGACATCGACACCATCTGCAAGGCACAAGGCGTTTATCCTCATGCGTTCCTTTCGGGGCACGCTCATAATTACCAGCGCTACACTCGTTCAGTGACCTTCGGCGGAAACAATTTCGATGTGCCTTTCATCGTGTGCGGCGATGGTGGCCACAACGCGAATGCTCTCGTGCAAGGCAAGAACGGCCAAGCCGGACAAGAGCCAGCCAAAGGCGCGAAAGTCAGCTACCTCGATCCGAGTCCCGTCGTACAAGCCAGCGGTTTGGTGCTGGAGAATTATGACGACAAGGATTATGGATATCTTTTGATCACGGTTAACGCGAAACAACTCAGCATCGCTTTTCATCCGGTTAACCCAATCGGCGCGGCGCACTCTAGCGTCGACACGGTAACCATTGATCTGGCGAGCCATACGAAAGTCTAGGGCACAGGCGTTCCTTTGTGTACCTTTGTGTCCTTTGTGGTTTGTGCATTTAAAGGCTTAAACCACAAAGGACACGGAGGTTCACAAAGAAAAAGCGCCTACGGGTTCAGCACGACTTTGCCGAACATTTGGCTGGCTTCCAGATATTCGTGGGCGGCGCGCGCGTCTTTCATAGGAAACGTTCGGTCAACAATTGCTTTCAGGCGTCCGGCAAAAACGTGGTTCAGCACATCGTGCAACTCTCCCATCGTGCCCATGTAAGAGCCGAGCAGGTTCAGTTGGCGGGAAAATAGAAAGCGTAGGTCGAACGACACGTTCGGACCTGTGGTTGCGCCGCACGTCACGATCGTGCCTCCTGGCTTCAGAGATTTCATACTCTCTTCCCAGGTCGCGACGCCGACGTGTTCAACCACAATGTCCACGCCTTCTTTATTGGTAATCTTGCGCACTTCGTGCGAGATTTTCTGCTGGTAATGGTTAATACCGTAATCGGCGCCCAGCGCCCGGGCCTTTTCCAGTTTTTTTTCATCGCCCGCAGTGGTGATGACGCGGGCATGAAACATTTTCGCAATCTGAATGGCGGCGATGCCGACGCCTGAGCCCGCGCCCAGCACCAGCACGGTTTGACCCAAACGTATCCCTGCGCGGCCGACCAGCATGTGCCAGGCAGTCAGGAATACTAAAGGCAAGCTGGCGGCGTGGTCGAAATCCAAACTGTCGGGAATGGGAATTACGTTTACTGCCGAGACGGCGATCAACTCGCAATAGCCGCCGTCGACCGCGTTGCCGAGCGCGGTGAACTCACGGCATTCGTTCTGGAGTCCGGCAACGCACTTGGCGCAGTGATTGCAAAAATGCATCGGCGCCAACAGCACGCGCTGCCCCGGAGTGAAGCCGGTTACGTACTCGCCCACGGATACGATTTCCCCGGCAATATCGCTGCCTAGGATGTGCGGCAGCTTCACGCCTGGCAGTCCCTTGCGCACCCAGATATCGAGATGGTTTAACGCGCATGCTTTCACCCGGACCAAAACCTGATCCTTGCGCGGCTGGGGATCGGCGACATCTTCGTAGCGAAGAACCTCCGGACCTCCAAATTCATGTATGCGGACCGCTTTCATGAACGTTATTTCCTTCCCTCAAACCCGGACTTGTAAACCGTCCGGGGCAGTGGTGCCCACTCGTCGAACACCGCGACGAGTGGGGCAGCCATTTTCGTGGTGGTATCAAGCAAAGTCTGGCCCCAGCGAGTGAGCTAGCCGCCGCTGTTGAAATTCTAGTTCTTATGCACACACTTTAAGCCGCGCGCTTTCCCGTTTCGGGTCAAAGTTTATTGAGTAGTAATCCACCCCCTCCCCCTCAAGTGACGCATAATATTGAAACACAAGGAGTAAACGTTTTTGGCCGAATGCAAAATCTAGAGGTTGAAGGACTTACGGGCAAAATCTAGACAACATGGCAGTTACATTGCAACTGATTGCCCTATCTGCTGAGCGGGCATGGTGGGGCAGCGTCAAAGGCCTGGCACCGGATTAGGTTGTCAAAGATCGACGATTATCTTATAGATAATATTTATTCCACTAGATTATCCGATATGACGCTCGTGGTCAATAGGAAAATAGACTTTCTTTTGGCGGGAACCTGAGGTGGGGCCATCCTCAAAGGAATGGGTTTACGATGTGAACCCCTCTCGCAGGCTGCAGAGAAAATTGATTTATTAAGAAGACTCGCGATTCTGCCTGATTTAACCCCTAAAGTCCTTATTGGGTCTTGCCGATATACCCAACAGCAACAAAAGAGAATTAGTCAATCTTTTTTTCCAGTGGAGGGTGAGTGCCACGTCATGCCGATAAATGCTCTGATCGTTGACGATTCCTCAGTTATGCGAAAGATCGTGGAACGTTCGCTGCGCCAGGCGGGGCTTGACCTGACGAAGGTATTCGAGGCGGGTAACGGGGCGGAAGCGCTGGTTACCCTGCGCGACAATGCAGTCGATTTAATTCTGTGCGACATCAACATGCCAGTCATGGATGGGCTGGAATTCATCAAGCAACTCCCCACCGTAGCCAATGCCAAGGGCGTTCCTGTAGTCATGATTACTACCGAAGGCAGCGAGTCTCATGTGGTGGAGGCTTTGTCGCACGGGGCTCGCGGCTATATCCGCAAGCCGTTCACGGCGGAGCAAGTAAAGGAACACGTGATCCCGGTCCTGGGAGTGAAATCATGAAGTCGTCGAGTGAGCTGCAGGCGGGCAACGGCGCGCACGGGGATTGGATTCCGCTGCTCGAAACCGCAACCCGGGAAGTATTCGAGTTAATGCTGGGTAGCCAGCTGACATTACCGTCGGCCGATGAAGCGCCGAGCAATGAGGTTACAGCAATGGTCGGATTGGCGGGGCAGCTATGCGGTGTGCTGAGCGTGCGCTGCGGTGGCAAGGCAGCCGCTCTTATGACCTCCAAGATGCTGGGCGTGCCGCTGGATAAGGTTGGCGCAGACGTATCCGACGCGCTGGGTGAAGTCTGCAACATGGTGGCAGGCAACTTTAAGAATAAGA
>CAVUQA010000010.1:0-213774 GCA_963743375.1 uncultured Acidobacteriota bacterium
ATCGAGTTCCTGCTTGTCAATACGAACGGCGGTGGGAAGTGGACATTTCCGAAAGGCGATCCTGGGCCATCGATGTCGCACCGCCAGGCTGCGGAACGCGAAGCGTGGGAAGAAGCTGGAGTGCGCGGCCACATCGAACCCCGGCATTTTCATCTTTATCTACATTCCAAGGGCGTGTTCTGGAAACCACCGGGAGTACGCGAGTTTGTGATCAAGGCTTTCTTGATGGAAGTCGATATGATCGATGGGTCGCACGAACCTGAGCGTAATCCAACCTGGTTCACGCCGGACGAAGCTAAGAAGATTTTGGCCAAAGGTCGTGAAGTAAAGTACGCCCGTGAAATGCAGACGGTGGTCGACCGAGCCATCGACCACCTCGTCGCCAAGGAAATGGCAACTCGATAAGTTTCCCCTGCCGAAGTATTAACTCAGACTATCTGTTAATCCATCTCTGGCATCGAGCAGGCGCCTGGGCCGCGTGGGTCGCCGCAACTTCCGCAAGCGCCCATCGACGGAGACGGACCGGCAGAGGCTTTCGCTGACATCGCGAAAACCGAAAGCTGTTGCGCCAGTTTCTTGCTCTGGCATTTAGGGCATTCGGCTTTCTTGCTGCCGTATATCAACGCCTCAAATTGGTGATCGCATTCCTTGCAGACATACTCAAAGATGGGCATGACAACTCCTGCTTTCTCTTCTCCATTTAAAATCAGAGGGTGGGCTCTACGCAAACATTAGCACGACAATTCGTGGGGCGACGCGGTATGCGTGGCGGACACCTGCAAACTCTGGCGAGCTTTTTTCTGCCGCGGCGAATTGCGCTGCCTCCAACTGAAAGCCGTTTGATCGAAGTCGAATCCGGCGTGCAGGTACTGTGCCACTGCCACTGGCAGCGGGACCGGGAAAAAGCACTCACCGCGATTATTGTGCACGGCCTCGAGGGTTCCAGCGAATCGCAATATATGCTCGGCATCGCCGCCAAAGGTGTGGTTGCCGGCATGAACGTGGTGCGCATGAACCAGCGCAATTGCGGCGGAACCGACGCGTTGTCGGCCACGCTCTATCATTCGGGGCGCTCCCAGGATATCGCCGCCGTAGCTCAAAATCTTTTGCGGCAAGATGGAATTTCACGATTTGCCCTTGCCGGTTTCTCCATGGGCGGCAATCTTGTGCTGAAGCTCGCCGGGGAATGGGGAAAAGATGCCCCACCGCAGTTCCGGGGAGTGGTAGCCGTTTGCCCATCGATGAATCTTGCTGCCTCGGCCGACGCCCTACATCTGACGCACAATCGCGTTTATGAGTATTACTTTATGTGGCAACTTCGTCGACGCCTCAGAATTAAGGCGCGCCTGTTTCCGGATCTTTTCGACCCTTCGCGCTTACGAGGTGTGCGCACGCTGCGCGAGTTTGACGACAAAATTACAGCTTATTATTGCGGCTTCGACGGCGCGTCCGATTACTATGAACGTTCAGCCGCCGCCAACGTCGTTGACCGTATTGCCGTACCGACCCTGATCCTGCACGCTGCCAATGATCCCTTCATCCGCATTCTTCCTGAAACGCGAAAGAAGATTCTTTCTAATCCCAACATCACCTTCGTCGAAACCGAGGACGGCGGCCACTGCTCATTTCTCGCTAAGCCTGATGGCGACGATGGTCGCTGGGCCGAGCATCGAGTAGTCGAATTTCTGCGCGAATTCTAAGTGCGTGGGACGACCGTCCTCCGCAGTCCAATCGGGCGCAAGCTTCTCTCCTATACAATCAGCTTCTCGAATGAAGCCTCGGGCCAAAGTCGCGTTAACTGCGGTTGTAGTGCTCGCGCTGGCGTTCGCTCTCCGTGCCGAACCGGTATCGCAACTGAAACCCACGGATTACGTCAACGACTTTGCTCACGTCCTTGATCAGAACACCATCGCACAGCTCGACAATATTTGTCAGCAGATCGACCAGAAGGCGCATGCGCAGATTGCTGTCGTCACCATTAAATCGCTGGACGGATCCGACATCGAAAGTTATGCGGTCGATCTCTTCCACAAGTGGGGCATCGGCAGCAAAGCCACCGACCATGGCGTCCTGATCCTGCTGGCGACGCAAGATCACCGTTACCGCATTGAAGTTGGCTACGGGCTGGAACCGATTCTGCCTGATGGGAAAGTCGGCGGAATCGGGCGTGAAGCCGTTCCGCTGCTCAGGCAGAATGACTTTAACGGCGCTGTCACGCTGATGACTACGCGAGTTGCACAGGTCATCGCACAGGACGCGGGCATCCAATTAACTGGTGCACCCGAACCTGCAGCCCCAGAGCAACAACCGCATGCCGGGCTTTCGGTTGGTGGGATTATCGCCATCATCATTGTTATTCTGATTGTTTTGTTCACGCCGCTGGGACGGCTCCTGTTCTGGGGTTTGCTGCTTGGAGGAGGGCGTGGCGGAGGTTTCGGCGGTGGCGGAGGTTTCGGCGGTGGCGGAGGTTTCGGCGGTGGCGGAGGCGGCGGCTTCGGTGGATTTGGTGGTGGCAGTTCGGGCGGTGGCGGCGCCAGCGGAAGCTGGTAGCTCGAAACGAGGCATTATGGTTGCAGAGAAAGAAATTAACGAATTCGTCAGCCGGCTGAGAGTGGCGGCCGGAGCAAACCTCCAAAGCGTGATCCTCTACGGTTCCGCCGCGGACGGAGAATTTCATCCTGACTTTTCCAATGTCAACCTGCTTTGCATTTTGCGGGAAAGCTCGTTTGCGGCGCTTACTGCAATCGCGTCCGCAGTCGAATGGTGGACGAAAAAGAAGCATCATGCGCCTCTGTTTCTAACTGGCGAAGAATTGCAGCGTTCGACGGATGTTTTCTCGATCGAACTCTTGGACATGCAACAGCGCCATCGCCTTCTCTATGGCGATGATCTCCTCAGCGGCCTTAACGTTCCCTTGCACCTGCACCGCGCGCAGCTGGAGTATGAGCTGCGTGAGAAACTGATTCTCCTGCGCGGCCGCCTGCTGGCGTCGCCGGATAACAAAAAACATTTGTGGGAGTTGATGCTCGGTTCGTTATCAACTTTTACAACCTTGTTCCGCCACGCTTTGATTGCTTTAGGCGAAGCTCCGCCCAAGCCCAAGCGGGAAGTAATTCAGGCGCTGGCCAACCGCATTCCGTTCGATCCATCCGCGTTCCTGTTACTGCTCGACATTCGCGAGCGCAAAGCTGAAACTAAACAATCCGATGTCAACGAGGTTTTTGCCCGCTATCTGGCAGCGGTGCAGCAAGTAACTGACGCGGTAGATAAAATGCTAGACTCGCCTGAGCCGCGCAGTGCATAAGTTCAACGCTTCGACAGGAGACTGACGATGAAGGCAGCTTTGATTGTGATTGTTGTCCTGGTGCTGATCGCGCTGGTTGCGTTCGGACAATATGTAGGCGTTCGCAACACGCTGGTGGCAAAAAATGAGGCGGTTAAAACCGCGTGGTCACAGGTGGATATCGCGCTGCAGCGGCGGGCAGACTTGATTCCGAACCTGGTCGAAACCGTGAAGGGCATCGCTGGGCAGGAACAAAAGGTGTTCGGCGATATAGCGGCCGCACGTTCCAGACTGCTCTCAGCCAACGCTCCCGCCGACAAGATCGCTGCCAACCAGCAACTCGACGGCGCCATCGGCCGCCTCCTCGCCGTGGTCGAAAACTATCCGCAATTGAAATCGAACGAGAACTTCCTACGTCTGCAGGATGAATTAGCGGGGACCGAAAACCGCATCGCCGTCGAACGCAAGCGCTATAACGATACGCTGCAGGACTACAACACGTACGTGCAGACATTCCCCAATAATCTCTACGCCAGATGGGCTGGCTTCAAACCGAACGAAGCCTATTTTGCTGCTACCGAAGAGTCGCGCCAGGTTCCTAAGGTGAACTTCTCCCCGCCGACCGCACCACAGCAGACAGCTCCGCAGCCTGCACCCGCGAAGTAGTGTGCAAGCCGACTTCGCGGTCGAACTCGGCATTGACGATGAAACCCTTGAAATGCCTTGGGCCGCCGAAGCCGACGGCCCACGCTATCACGATGTAAAACGCCATCCCGAGCTTCTGCTCAATGTTGTGGAAGCGCAGAATGCGCCAGAATTTCGTGATTTCCTTTTGGCCACGAATGCTCCGGCAGGCGCTCTCGAAACTGCCAAGTGTGATGTATGGTCCAGCACGGAAATCAACCCGGAAGAAGAGATTTACGGAGCCACGCACAAGTTTGGCTCCTACGTTGATCTGCTTTTTTCTGACCACAGTTCCCGCTTTTCATTTGGTCAGCACGAGCAGTTCGCAAAAATATTGACTGGGCTTTTAACGAAAGTTCCTGAGATTCCCGCTGCCGCTGAGTTTCTCATCCGCCGTTGTTATTACCATGATGAAAAAGGAATTCGTGACGGCTTTTACATCACCTTTTACCTGTTTGGGTACGGGGATGATGAAGTTCAATCACGACAACGTTGGGCCATTGGGCTCAAGCTGGTAGAGAATGCGATTCGATCATTGAAGTTCGGGAGTGGCACATAGTGACGGTGACAACCTTTGGTATCGAGCCATTCGCAAGAAAAATAAGGGAGAGCCGAAACCCTCCCTCAATAAGCGACAGAGGCGATACTCTTATATAGAAGCCTGCAGCCGATAAAAAGTTGTCTCGCGCAAAAGAAAATAGCCATGAACAGCGCATTGAAAGCGGACTTCAAATCGCCAGGCAGCCTGACCGTTGAGGAATACAAAATTGCGCTAGGCAGTGGCACTAATAATGCCAACATGCGGTATCTGAAAGCCGGTGCGGGACCAGCCTTATTGTTGGTCCATGGCTTGTTGGGGTACTCATTTTCCTGGCGCTTCTGTATCCCGGCCATGGCGCGGCACGCGACCGTTTATGCGATCGACCTGTTAGGAACAGGCTTTTCCGATCGACCGGCGGACCTTGACTGTTCCTTCAAAGCAAGCGCGCAGCGCGTGTTGCAGTTCATGGATAAGACCGGCCTCGCCTCGTGCGATCTGTTGGGCACGTCGCATGGCGGAGCAGTGGCAATGCTGGCGGCTTCGCTGGCACCGGATCGGATTGGCAAGCTGATTTTGGTGGATCCCGTTAATCCCTGGTCTGCGCACGGAAGGCGATTGACAGTTCTTCTCAGTAACCCACTCATTGCTCCCCTGCTTTCGACTTTAACCCCGCACTTACGAAGCGTGCATGAGTTTTACCATCGGCGGATGTTCGGCGATCCGCAGCGCATTCCACCGGACAGCCTTGAAGGCTACCGGAAGCTCCTGCGTATGCCGGGTTCTTACGACTATGCGTTATCGGTGGTGCGTTCCTGGAATCGCGACTTGGAAGAATTGGAATCGGCCCTGCCACGCATTGCGGACATTCCAACGCTACTAATCTGGGGCACAAAGGATACGGCCGTAGATCCCGCATCTGCCACGCAACTTCAGAAGAATTTTCGCGATTGCCGACTGGTGATGTTCGAGGGAGTCGGCCATCTCCCCTACGAAGAAGTACCCGATGAATTCAATAGCGCGGTGACCAAATTCCTAGTACCAAAGTCTGGTTGATGCGTACTGTGGCGGGTGCTAACCTCGAAGCCAGAATCCGCAGATGAAGCCTGCTAACATCGCGCAAAATTCCGCCGTTCAGAAAGTCTCGCGTTTCCTGCACCTCGATATTCCTGAAGTGTGGGTACGTTTCCTGCTGGCGATCGTGGGGTTAGTACTGGCTTTCGGCGCTGCACTTTTTTCCACTGTTTCGAGAGAGTCAGGAAATCGGTGGGCGACTGTTTTGTTGGCGTCCACGGCGTTAGTGCTGGCAGTGGTCGTGGGATTGACTACAGTGCCGTATCTTGCCCGCCGGGTAGCGGGAGTCGGGCTCCGAGATGCTTTCGATTTCGACGTCACGAAAGTTGGAATCGTGTACGTGGCCATCGTACTGCTCATTGGGATTGCCGCTCTCAACACCGGCAACAACCTGCTTTACATCGTGGTGGCGGCAATGCTGGCCGCGATCCTGGTTTCGGGGATTGCGTCGGCGATGGTTTTGCGCAACCTCGAACTGGACGTCCGCCTTCCTGAGCATGTGTTCGCAGGTCGGTCGATGCTTGGTAGAATAGCCTTGCGAAATGGGGGGCGCTGGCTGCCGTCATTTTCCGTGAACGTAGTTGCGGTCGAGAAAGATAATTCTGGCAAACATTGGCAGTGGGTGCCGGCAAAGTTCGCGGTCCCGCCGGGACGTCCGCCTGAAAGGCAATGGTTACAGTTTCGCGATTACAAGCTGCAGCGGGTTTCGAAAGCTGCAGTTTTGCCTTCCATCTTTGAGGGAGCAACGTATTTTCCTTACGTGCCCGCAGGCACTGAACTGACCGCCGACATCGAACTTCGTTTCGAGCGCCGAGGGTGTTACCACCAAAAGAATTTCGGCTTGGCTACCCGCTTCCCGTTTGCATTTCTTACCAAGACGAGGCGAGTGCCGCTTGCCCGCGAAATCATTGTTTATCCTCGCGTAGAACCCGCGGATGAATTCTTTGAAGTTCTGCCCATGATCACCGGCGAATTTGAAAGCTTCGTCCGCGGGCGGGGCGACGACCTTTACTTGATCCGAGAGTACATGCCGGAAGACTCGGCCCGGCATGTGGACTGGAAAGCGACGGCCAAATCAGGTTCGCTTAAAGTGCGCGAGTTCAGCCGCGAAGACGAGCGCAAGCTGCGCATTGTCTTCGACAATCCTAGAAAAGATGTGGTATCGGAAGGCGCCTACGAGAATGCGATTGTGCTGGCGGCATCGCTGAGCTGGCACTTCGCCCAGGAGAACACAGACATCTCATTCGTCTCGCAGGGATACAGCGGGGGAGCCGATATCTACCGCTTCCTCGCCCACCTGGCAGTTGCTCAGCCGCAGCCCTTGCCATCCGTGGTCGAAAGTCTCCAGCCTTCCGACGACTACAACCTTATTCTTACGACCCGGCCCCGGGGCGGCATTCCCACGGCGCTATGGGCATGTTCGTACTTTGTTTTCATAGGCCCAAAGTGAAACTCAGCCACTTTACCGCCGCGAATACAGGATTCTGGCACTTTTAATCCGTCGCGTTTGAGCATATACTCTCGCGGTTTGCTTTGAAAGTTCACGGAGGGAGCCCCGATGCACGTTTACGATTTAATCACCAATCAGGATACTTATCGCGCCGATGCTGAGCAGTTCGCGTTCGACGTGGCGGTAGCGATGGTCGATCGAAATATCGGCGCGGTGCCAGTGCTTCGCGATGGTCTTCTCGTCGGCATATTTTCCGAGCGCGATCTGATGAGACGCGTCGTGGTCGAAGGACGCGACTGCCGAACGACGCGCGTCGAAGAAGTCATGACGGAAGATCCGCTCACCGTCAGCCCGGACGAGAGCTTGGAGAACTGCATGCTGCTGATGAGTCGCCACGGATTCCGCCATTTACCAGTCTGTGAAGGCAAGCAACTGCGCGGGATCGTATCGCTGCGCGACATTCTGCTCCACGATCTAAACGAAAAAGATCATGAAGTACGAATGATGCGAGCGTACATTCAAGCGTCCCCGGAAGTGTAGCGAATGAACTGAACCGCGCTCTTAACGAGGCGTCCACTGCGGATGGCCAGTGAATAGCCCATTGGCAACGCCTATCCGATAGGCAAGGAAGACTCCGAAGGCTAAACTGACCAAGCCTGACGCCAGCCCCAGGCGTTGCGAAAATCGCGGATTCCTTTTTCCAAAAAAGTTGAATGTTGAAGCGATGCTCATCGTGATCAACATCATGCCGCCGACCGTCCCTACTCCAAAAACCAACAGATAAGCCATGGCCCAGTGAGGGTTTCGGATAGTGGTCAAAATCAGCAAAGCGACAGCGGCAGAACCAGCTAGCCCATGAACTATCCCCACGACAAATGGACGAACCTGCCGATACAAACCAATCCTTCCAAACAATCGATCGAGCCACGTTAACGGCGTTTGATTATGCGAATGCTGTTCGGGCGCGTGACCGTGGGCATGGCTATGCACATAGTCTCCGTGAGTGTGCGGATGCTGATGAACCACACCAGCTTCCTGGGGAGAGATGGAACGCGCAGAGCGGACAAAAGCGACGACATTCATTATGCCCAGAACAATCAACATCAACCCAACAGAAAACTCCATGGAAAGGCCGATGCGGGCCGGTATCACCACATCGAAGAGAATGATGATGGTGCCAACGACAAAAATCGTCAGGGTGTGACCGATGCCCCAGAAGATGCCAGTCATGGCAGCTTTGAAGAGATTGCGCTGACGGCTGACAATCGTGGTGACCGCAATTACATGGTCAGGATCGGTCGCGTGCCGCATCCCGAGAAAAAACCCAACGGCAACGATAGAGAAAAAAGTCAGCACCGAATTATTTCCTGACTTAGCTTGCGACTAGGCCCGTCCGCTCGTCAAGGCCTGTCATCACATACCGTCATTCGACAGCATTGCGCGAAATCACTTCCCGGTACCACTCGGCACTTAGTTTAGGAGTGCGCTTCTGCGTTTTGAAGTCGACGTAATGAATGCCGAATCGCTTGCTGTAACCATCGGCCCACTCGTAGTTATCGAGCAAGCTCCACAGGAAGTAGCCTTTGATTGGGTATCCTTCGGAAGCTGCGCGATGCAAGTGCGTAAGATGATTGCGCAAGTACATCACGCGATCGGTATCTTCGATGCGGCCGTCAGCCGTGATCACATCGTCCGCCGAACACCCATTCTCCGTGATGTAAAGCGCTGGCGGTTTCCAAATGTCGCCGACATTGCGAACCGCCCAATAAATCACTTCCGGGCCAATGTACAGCCAGTCCGAAGCCATGCGCGGATACGAAGACTGGCGAGTCTCTATCGCATATCCGGCTGGTGATGAGTCTGCGCGTACGTACTCCGGCGTATATACGTTGAGGCCGACGAAATCAAGTGGACTGCCGATGATCTTCAGGTCGCCGGCTTCGACCTTGGGAGCGTTTGCGCCTTCGCGCTGAAGATAACCATCGGTATACTTTCCTTCCATCACCACGGTAAGAAATTGCGCGTTTTCTTCGCGGGTCGCGCGCCGGGCCGCTTCGATCTGCTCGCTATCTTCGATTACAGGAACATAGACCGCGGCATTTTCCGCGAGGCCGATCTGCATGCCGCGTTTCGCATTGGCCCGGATTGCCTGCACCGCCATGCCGTGCGCCAATACCGCATTGTGCCGGATCTGGTTTACTTGTGCGTCCGGCAATTTCATGCCCGGAGCAAATTTGCCGGTCTTATAACCTAGGTCGGTGAAGCACTTGAACTCGTTAATGGTGAAAAAGTGGCTGACGCGATCTGAAAGCTGTTTGGAAACGTAACCTGCGTAATCCGCGAATGCTTTTGATGTCTCGCGCGACTGCCAGCCTCCGGGCAAAGCCTGCGGGAGGTCCCAGTGAAAGAGCGTAATGTACGGACTGATATTGTTCTTGAGCAACTCATCCACGACGCGCTGGTAGTACGCCAGCCCTTTCTCGTTCGGCTGGCCGGTGCCATCAGGAAAGATGCGTGACCATGAAATTGAGAAACGGTAGACGCTGACACCCAGATTCTTGAGCAGTTGTATGTCTTCTTTGTAGAGATGGTAAGAATCATCGGCGACATCGCCGGTTTCGCCTCGGAAGGTCTTGCCCGGGGTGTGCGAGAAAGTGTCCCAGACGGATGGTTTCCGTCCATCTTCAGTTACTGCGCCCTCAATCTGATAAGCAGCGGTAGCGCATCCCCAGAGAAAGTTTGAGGGAAATAGCTGTAAACTCGCAGTGGCCATTTGCGCGAATGCGATTCGCGGCAAAGATGCACTGGCAAAAGTCGCGGCGGCAGTACCGGCCAGAGTTTTAGCGAAACGGCGACGGGTAACGTCTTTCATGGTCACCAGAAGACTATCACTAAATGCAGAATGAAAAGCGCGTCGTTGCGGCTATACGCGAAGGAGTTAGCGTGAAGAAAAATGTCTTAACAGCCGTGATCGAGGTTGGTTTTATTGTCTTCCTTTTTTATTCGAACCTGTTGATGGGGGAATTTGAGCGTTCAGGCATGGGGAATAAACGAGGATTAGCGTGGGCAGTTAGAGATGTTTTTACCACCTCCAATTTTGCCATTGCGATTACGGCCGCTCTCATCGGTTATGTGCTGTTTGAATTCCTGCGAAAGAAGTTCTAGGGCGTAATTGTTTCGAAGCCGATGCAACCGCAGTATCGTCCAGTCGAATCAATTAGACTTAAGTTTCTGTTGAACACTCAAGGCATGCAATTTATTCATCCCAAGAAAACAGCCGGGCGTACCCCTATTAGGAAACGCGCAATGCTCCCGCAGATCGGGATCACGGTTTTATTACTGATTTTCTGCGTTCCGTTTACAATTTGCCAAACCAACCCTCCGGCCTCCGACCGCTCACAGATCCTACAATTTCTCGATCAGACTATCAATTGGTACCGGCAGATTGACGCTGAACGGCAGATCGCTACCGAACCAGAAGACATCATTGCGGTTAGCGACGACCGCGCGCTGGCCGACCAGATTGTGCGTCAGGCTTTTGAATTTGCCAGGGCCGAAGCTGATTTTTCCACGCAGGAATCAAACGGCTCAAGTCAGGGGCAAAACCCCGAAGGCGGACGCTACCAGTCGCTTCTGCAATTAGCCAACAAGCTCGATCAGCAGGTCAAAGATGCACAGGCGGAATTGCAATCCGATCGCGAGAAGCTGGAACATCTGACTGGCAAGAAGCGCAGTGACATGGCGGCGACCATCGCTGAGTTGCAAAGTGAAATCGATCTCGCCAACGCCCGCCGCGACATTATCAGGAAAATGGCGGATTTTGTCGGTGGGTCGAGTGCCAATGGGCTGGGGACGAGCAGCCTGCGGGGGCAAATCGACGCGCTTGCCCGTACCTTGCCGCCGGAGGTCGCCGGCTATGCAAATAGCGCAACGTCCAATCCGTCGGCTTCTGCGGCCTCTCGGCCTGCTCCCGCCGTGGCAGCCAACAAGCCCGAACCAACCGGCCTGTGGGGCCTGACCGCAGATCTTTTTTCCCTATCCGGCAAGCTTCACACCGTTGACGGTCGCATAAAGGCCACGCAAGACCTCACGGACGCGAACAAGCAATTCCTTGATCCGCTGGTTTCCCGGCTGAAAGACCTGACCAGGCAAAGCGACCTCATCGCGCAGCAGGCCGACAGCGCCAATGCCCAAACGCTAGCTCAGCAGAAAAAACAATTGGATTCACTGACCGCTCAATTTAAGCAGCTATCCGCCGCAGTGCTTCCGCTCAGCAAGCAATCCATTCTGCTCGATCTGTACAAAAGAAACCTGCAGAACTGGCAGACCAGCGTGAAGTCTCGATATCGCTCGGATCTGAAGGGCCTTTTGGCTCGGCTGCTGGTGCTTGCGTTCGCTCTGGGTATCGTCTTCGCAGCGGCAGAGGTTTGGCGCAGAGCGATCTTCCGTTATGTGCACGAAGGCCGCCGCCGTTATCAATTTTTATTAATCCGCCGAATCGTGATGTGGTTCGCTGTCCTGATGGTGGTGGCATTTGCCTTCGCCAGCCAGCTCGGTTCGGTTGCCACTTTCGCGGGGCTGATCACGGCGGGAGTAGCAGTCGCGCTGCAAAATGTGATTCTTTCTGTTGCGGGCTACTTCTTTCTCATTGGGAAATTCGGCATCCGAGTCGGCGACCGCGTGCAGATTGCGGGAGTCAACGGAGAAGTTGTCGACGTCGGTCTCGTCCGCTTGCAACTTATGGAACTAAGCGGAGCGGAGATTCCGACTGGCCGCGTGGTTGCGTTTTCTAACTCTATCGTTTTCCAGCCGACATCAGGGGTGTTCAAACAAATCCCCGGCACCAGTTTCATGTGGCACGAGATCACATTGACGGTGCCCGGCGACAGCGACTACCACAAGATAGAGAAGAATCTCGCGGAAGTCGTGAACGAGGTCTTTGCCGATTACAAGGACGACATTGAACGCCAGCGCCGCCAACTGGAGAGCACGCTCGGGGCAACATCGACTGCCGAGTTTCATCCCAGAACTCGACTGGTTTTTACGGGTAATGGCCTCGAAGCGGTCATCCGCTATCCCGTGACGTTGCAGAATGCAGCAGAGATCGACGACCGTATCACGCGCGAGTTGCTCGATGCGCTCAACGATCATCAGCAAAAAACGGCGGGACAAGGCACGCCGACGCTCAAGCTTCGCACTGATGTGTCTCCGCCAACTTCCTGAGTGCTACGATGAAATCGCAGCAAACACGCATCGTCAAGAAAGAGAGGACATTCCGATGATCTCTGGAGCGCATCTCATCGTATACAGCAAAGATGCTGAGGCTGACCGTACCTTTTTTCGTGACGTTCTCGGATTCGCCTCTGTTGATGCCGGCCACGGATGGTTGATTTATGCTCTACCTCCCGCCGAAGCCGCATTCCATCCCGCCGAAGAAAATGATCGCCACGAACTTTACTTCCTGTGCGACGATCTCAAGGCTGAGATCTCCACGCTAAATAAAAAAGGCGTGGCGTGTTCTGATATTCACAACGAGCGTTGGGGATCGATCACCAAGATCAGTCTGCCCGGCGGCGGAAAAATAGGTCTCTACCAACCGAAGCATCCCACAGCTTTGGCTTCGAAGTGATCGGTGTTTTGACTCCGAACTTGACGGGAAGCGATTCGCGGCGTTAGTATCAAAATCAAGTTTGCTCTTCGGAGCAGACCTTGGATTTCATGAAGAGTGGCTGAGGGACGAGCCCTGAGAAGCCACGACAACCGGATCGGGAGTCAACTCCCGGTCGCCCGGTGTCAACTCTCACCCGGAAACGGGGGACATGAGATTCGGGGTGCCCGCAGTTCAGCATCTCGTTCTTCCTCCTCTCATTAATTTTTCCGGTAAAGAGATTCTCGGTTCGGTCGTTTGCGGCTCGTCCCCTCGGCAACAGAAAGCGAGTACGTGATGAGCGCTGCCGCCCGAGTTCTAACCGTTACACCGGACCTTTCAAAGTACGTATTGCGCTGCCGGGAGTGCCACAAAAGTTGGGGAAACCAGCCTAAGTCGATTTGCGACGATTGTTTCTCTCCGCTGGAAGTCTCCTACGATTACGACGCATTGCGTGGCAAGTTCACGCATGAGCGCATTGCGCAGCCGCGCTCCCGATATGTGGCGCTACGCGGAGTTGCTGCCCTTGCCCGCGAACTATCAGCCAAGCTTGCCAGTGGGATTTACGCCTCTGCTTCGTGCGCCGAAGCTGGCTGCGCGCCTGGGTGCCAAGAATCTTTTCATCAAAAATGACGCCGTCTGTTTGCCCACGCTCAGTTTTAAAGATCGCGTGGTAGCAGTGGCTCTGGCGCAAGCCCGGAGCTTTGGCTTCGATACGGTGGCGTGTTCTTCGACCGGCAACCTTGCGAATTCAGTTGCGGCGCAGGCAGCGCGCAATGGCTTCAAAGCGTGGATCTTCGTCCCCGCAGACCTTGAGCCCGCAAAAATTCTCGGACACGCAAATTTATGGGGCGAAGCTGGTTCGTATCGCGGGCAGCTACGACCAAGTAAATCGTCTGTGCTCGCAAATCGCGGATGAGCACCAATGGGGATTCGTCAACGTGAACCTCCGTCCCTATTACGCGGAAGGCTCGAAGACCGTGGGATTTGAAATCGTCGAGCAACTGGGATGGCGATTGCCTGACAACGTAGTGGTGCCCATGGCCGGCGGATCGTTAATCACCAAGATCAGAAAGGCGTTCGACGAATTGATTCAGCTGGGACTGGTCGAAGCGAAAGCAGTGAAATTTTTGGGAGCGCAGGCGACCGGATGCTCTCCGATTTCGACTGCTGTAAAAAACGGAAATGCCGATATAGAACCTCAGAAGCCGGCGACCCTGGCTCGGTCGTTGGCGATCGGCAATCCAGCGGATGGGCACTATGCCATCAAGGCCATCACGAAAAGTGGAGGCTGGGCGGAGGATGTTTCGGACACTGAAATGATCGAGTCGATTCAGCTTCTGGCGGAGACGGAAGGCATCTTCACCGAAACCGCGGGCGGTGTAACCACAGGATGCGCGCGCAAACTCTATCGCGAAGGCCGCATCTCGCCGGATGAAACGACAGTGCTATGCATCACCGGCAACGGTCTGAAGACCACCGACGTTTTCGCTGGCAAGTACGAGAGCCGAAGAGCCGATTCGTCCGAAGATCGCCGAGTTCGAAACATATTTGCAGAGAACTATTGAAACCGCTGGCAACAAGATTTCAGAAATCGTGGAGGCATAAAATGACAGTCACCGTACAAATTCCAACCGCGCTGCGCCGCCTGACATCAGGAACCGGACAAGTTAAATGTTCAGCTGGAAACTTGGGAGAACTTTTTTCTGCGCTCGATCAGCAGTTTCCAGATTTGAAATCGCATTTACGCGATGAAGCTGGCGAGGTTCGCCGGTTCCTCAACGTCTATGTCAACGAGGAAGACATCCGTTTTCTCGGTGGTAACACTTACGCGTTTCAGGATGGAGACGAGGTGCTGCTAGTGCCGTCGATTGCAGGCGGGGCGGTCTAGACGCTAAGACCCGGGCGAGGATGCCCGGACCTCCATTGAATAGTCATGTCTCGCAAATTAAAAATCGGATTGCTGGGTTGCGGTACGGTCGGCCGCGGTCTGGTCGAACTGGTGGGGAAAAACGACGCGCTTATCCGCCAGCGCTCGGGCGTCGAATTGCAGATCACGAAGATTCTGGTTCGCGACCTCGATAAAGAACGTCAGGGCGTCGATCATGCGCTGCTGACGACGCAACCCGACAAAGTTCTGAATAACGGCTGCGACCTGGTGGTCGAACTGGTTGGCGGGATCGAACCGGCGCGAAGTTTTATCGAGCGCTCGTTAGCGCGCGGAAAACACGTCGTGACCGCCAACAAGGCGCTGCTTGCGTTGGACGGCTTCAGCTTGATGAAGACGGCGGAAGCTAGGAAAGTCCGCTTAGGATTCGAAGCCAGCGTGTGCGGTGGCATTCCGATTATTCGCGCTCTGCGAAACGGCCTGGTCGGAAATAATTTTCAAAGACTCACTGGGATTCTGAACGGAACCTGCAATTACATCTTGACGCGCATGACGGAGGGGCGGATCGAATTCGAAGATGCGCTTCGCGAGGCGCAGGCAAAAGGTTTCGCGGAAGCTGATCCCACGCTCGACATCGATGGCCACGACGCCGCGCAGAAGCTGAAAATTTTGACTGAACTGGCATTCAGCGCGCAAGTGAATGCCAGCGCGGTTCAAGTCGAGGGCATCCGCGACATCGCCGCAGACGACGTTCAAGCAGCCAGAGAACTCGGCTTCGTGATCAAGCATGTAGCGACTGCCGAATTAAGCGAGGATACGGTGTCCCTAAGTTGCGCGCCGGTATTGCTGCCTATGTCGCATCAATTGGCAGCTATTCGCGATGAGAATAATGCCGTGCTGGTCCGTGGCGATGCTGTGGGCGAAATGCTTTTTTCGGGCAAGGGAGCGGGTTCTCTGCCCAGTGCCAGTGCTGTGCTTTCCGACGTGGTGGACATCGCTTGTCATAAAGGCGGATTTTCCATGAGTCCCGGCGGTCGGATTAGTGCTTCCACCCGTGACTGCGAGAGTAGTCACTATCTTCGCTTCTCGGTCAGCAGTCCCGCCGCTATCGGTCCGATCACAACAATTTTGGAGCGAAACCGAGTAGGCGTGGCTCGGGCTGCAGCAGTCTGGGCGCGAAATGATTCCGCCAAGCACCAAGTCCGTGTACTCACTCATTCCGTCTCCCGAAGGACCGTTGAGGCTTCGCTGGTCGGCATCGCTGCGTCAGGCCTGGAGAACGGCAAGCGCATGATCATGCGAGTGGCAGATTAAAGCGCCTCTCGACTCGGGAGTTCAGAGCGCTGCTTCGCTTCGACCGGCGAGTCGCCCGTCTCCACACGTACCTTGACCTCCACCGTTTTCACTTCAGTTGTGTATCTTTTCTGTTATTGGTATAATCTAACTAACTAGTTAATTAACTTTATGGGAAGCGTCGTTACCAAATCACGGTTGGGATCGCGCGGACGCCCCGAGCAAAGCCGGGCGGCAATTTTGCAAGCTGCGGTACGAGAGTTTGCGCGCGAGGGCGTAGCCGGGGCCAGAACCGACGCCATTGCCCGCGCCGCCAAGGTTAACAAGGCCCTTCTGTATTACTACTTCAAGGACAAAGAAGCCTTGTACGGCGCCGTGCTTGATCAGGTCTTTGGAGGTTTAGTGGCGCATTTGGCCGAGGTTTTTTCGCGCGATCTGCCGCCCCGGGAACAAATTATCGCTTACGCGGGTGCGCACTTCGATTACGTCGCGACCCATCCCCTTTATCCGCGGATTGTACAAGGCGAAATGATGGGTGTTGGGCGTGGCCGGGCGAACCATCTGGAACGAATTGTGAAAAAGTATTTCCGTCCGCTGTTTGGCCGGCTAGCAGAAGTGCTTAAGAAAGGACAATTGAGTGGCGAATTCCGGCCCGTTGATCCGCTGCATTTTATTCCATCAATGATCGCGGTCATTGTCTTCTATTTCAACAGCGCCCCCGTCATGCGGCTTATGACCGGCACTGATCCAATGTCTCCAGCGCGAGTAGCGGCGCGCCGGGCAGCGGTATTGGATTTAATTTCAGCCTCCTTGTTTCAAAACTTGGGGAAACCTCGAGGAGCACGACCATGAGCGTACGTAATAAATTTCTCATCATTCTGGGTGTGATCTTCGCCATATCGTTGACGTACTACCTCGTTTCGACTCCCAGCAACAAGGATCTTATTCTTATCGGCACGGTGGATTCGAACCAGGTAATTGTCAGCCCTCAAATCGGAGGACGACTAGCGAAGTTGCTGGTTGACGAGGGTACTCAGGTAAAACAGGGCGATCTGATCGCGGTTCTTGATCCCTCGGAACTAGAGGCCGAAGAACGAGCAGCGGCTGCCACTATCGATAGTTTGAAATCAAAAGTGGCCGAGACCCAATCTACTTTGCAAGCAACTAAGGGATCAACCTCGAGCAGTGTGCTGAATGCGCAGGCGCGGCTGCAGTCCACGCGCGCGCAATTGCTGCAAGCGGAAGCTACGCTTGAGAGAACAGAGAGCGATAGCCGACGCATGATCGAGTTAGCGAAACAGGGAGTCGCCTCCGATCAAGAACGCGTGCAGGCAGAGACGAATCTGGCGGCGCAGAAAGCGCTGGTGCAATCGCTGCAGGAGCAGGTCAGCGCTGCCCAGGCTGATTTGAATACGGCGATTGCGAACACTCATCAGGCTACTGCTGCTCAGAGTACGGTCCAATCGACGCGCGCCCAAGTTGCTAATGCGGAGAGCATGCTCAAGGAAGCTGAAGTTCGCTTGGGCTACACCAAGATTTACGCTCCGGTGACTGGGACTGTCTCCGTACGCGCCGCCCGCGAAGGCGAAGTGCTGAATGCGGGACAGGCGATTGTGACGATTGTTGACCTCGCCGACACCTGGGTGCGGGCCGCGATTCCCGAGACCGATGCGGATCACATTGGATTGGGAGACACGCTGCGCGTACGTCTTCCCGGTGGAACGCTTACTTCGGGCAAGGTGTTTTTCAAATCCGCGGAAGCTGACTTTGCCACTCAACGAGACGTCGGCCGGCGCAAGCGCGATATCAGAACCATCGTGCTGAAAGTTCGCCTGGACAATCCCAAGGGCGCATACGTCCCAGGAATGACCGCGGAAGTCCTGGTTTCGCCGGATCAACTCAAAGGGACAGCGCGGGAAAATGTATCGGCGGAAACACGCCCATGATCACCGACCTCGGCAACGGACAAGGTGCAGGCGCTCGCAGCAACGGGCATGGTGAGAATAGCGATGCTGCTGCATCGAATGCCATCGCGGTGGACCACATAGTCAAGAAATATGGCGACTTCACTGCAGTCGGCGACGTTTCTTTCAACGTGAAGGAAGAAGAGATTTTTGGATTGCTGGGGCCGAATGGGGCAGGCAAGTCCACTCTCATTCGAATGATGACCACCTTGATTCCGATCACTGCCGGCACAGCCCGCATAGCTGGTCACGATGTGCAAAAGGATCCAGATGGGGTTCGGCGCGCAATCGGAGTAATTCCACAGGCTCTTACCAGTGATATTGATCTCACCGTCGAGGAAAACCTCAATATCTATGCCAAACTCTACGACGTCCCGGCGAAAAAGCGCAAAGCGGCGATCGATGAGTTACTGGAACTGGTAGATCTGACGAAGTGGCGCTCGGCGCAGACAAAAACGTTGTCAGGCGGCATGCGGCGTCGGCTGGAAATTGCACGCGGTTTGGTACATAGTCCACGAATTTTCTTTTTGGATGAGCCCACCACCGGCCTCGACCCCGTATCTCGCGTCGCCGTCTGGGAGATGCTGACCAACATCAAAAGCCATCGTAAGCTCACAATTCTGATCACCACTCACTACATGGATGAAGCCGACCGGCTGTGCGACCGCATCGCCATTGTGGATCACGGCAAACTCGTGGCGCTCGATACGCCGCCAGCCCTGAAAGCCAGCGTGCCCGGATCGAACGTGATTGAAGCGCAGTTCGATAACGCACCCCCGGATTGGGAAGTACGGTTAAAGAAGCTAATTGGCGTGACCTCGGTCCAACACGAGGGCGCAGGTATGTATCGCATTCTGACCGGAGACGGATCGCGGACAACAACCGAACTGGTGGAGGCGGCGGTGCACGGCGGCGTCAAGATCCGATCGCTTTCGGTGCAGAACACAACGCTCGACGACGTATTCGTGTACTACACCGGGCGGCAGCTGCGCGACGAACTGGTCAAAGCGCACGCCTTCGTGATGCCCCCAAGACCGGGGTTGCAGCCATGAATCATATCCTCGCGATTGTCGAACGTGAAATGCGCAAGTTCTTTCGCTCTCCGGCGCTAATGATGGCGTCGATGATTTTCCCGTTGGTGCAACTCATTGTGCTGGGTAATGCATTCGGGGGAAAGATTCGCGATGCAAAGCTTGGTCTTGTCGATCAGGACGGAGGCACGCAGGCGCTCAAGATTCGCGAAGCTTTTGATTCGGTTCGCGCCAACATGCGAACTTTCGAGCCGGTCTACTATCACGATCCCAAAACTGCGATGGATGACGTACGCAACGGCAAGATTCAAGGTGCCGTAATTATTCCGCCACAATATTCGCGGCGAGTATACGAGCAGGATCAGCCACGCATCGCGCTGGTGGTCGACAACAGCGACAACTTCATGAGTTCAACTCTTGAGGACGAACTCACCAGCATTACAAACGCGCTCAACCAGCCTACGGTCGAACCTCGAATCTTGCAGCAAACGGTGCTGCAGATTGTGGAACTTTATCCGTACATCGAATATATGAAGTACCTTTTGCCGGGCTCGATCACATTGGCAATGTTTGTTTCGGTGATGATCGGCGGCGGCATGCTCTATATCGATGACAAGGCCAGAGGTGTGCACGAAGGATATTTGGTTACACCCATCACTAAAACCGAGCTGGTTTTTGGACTGAACGCCGCGGGCGCCATCAAGGCTGTAATGACCGGAGTGGTAATCACCGTGATCGGCTCACTCTTGGCGGGCGTGGGAACGGTGTTCAATCCAGCCACGGTGCTGGAGTTGATGGTCATGATTTTGTTGACCTCGATTGCCTTCAATACCATGATGTTTCTGCTCATGGTTCGAGTGGAAGATCCCCTCGTGCCGCGCGCAATCTTCGGCATTCTGAATACGCTGTTGTTTTTCCCGAGTGGAGCGATCTATCCGATTCAAGCTTTTCCCTGGTGGTTGCGCGGCATTGCCAAAGTGGATCCATTCACATTTGCGGTGCACGGCTTCAAGTCGGTTCTGTTGAAGGAAACGGGAATGGCCGCCATCTGGCCGGACATGGCTTATCTATCCCTCTTCGCGTTCGTCACCCTGGCGGTGGCTACGCCGCTGTTCAAGAGAACTCTGTAGCGGCATCGGGTAATTTGGTGATTGTGTGATTTAGAGATTTTAGAAGCTTCCCGTGCCGCCTTTTTAATTACCCAATTACCCGATTACTAAATTGCCCAATTCGTTCGGAGCTTTTTGTTCTCATCTGGTTTCCGTTATGCTTATGGAAGCATGACACTCATGGATGCGGAAAAGTACGACCCCTCGCGCGACCGTCGGCGACGGAGGCGAATCGTCATCGGGATTATCGTTATTCTCCTCGCAGCGTGGGTCGCTTATCACTATCGCGATTACCCCGAGCGCAATGCAGTGAACAAGTTTTTCGCTGCGCTGCAGAAACAGGACTACGAAGCGGCCTACGGTATATGGTTCCGCGACCCTGATTGGAAGCAACACCCCAGCCAATATTCGAAATACGCATATAACGATTTTTATCGTGACTGGGGCCCCGGCGGAGAATGGGGACTGGTGAAATCTTATTCGGTTGATTGTTCGCTGAGCCCTCCAGGTGGAAGCGGTGTCATCGTTCAAGTCACGGTGAACTCTCGCATGGAACACGCTTACATGTGGGTGGAAAAATCCAATCGGACTCTATCTTTCTCTCCTAACGAAATACAGTGCGGCAATTGGTGGACCTGGGTTACGGAGTAATCCGACTAGACTCGGACTGCAAGCTGTTCCAGTGTTTTTTGCAGTGATGCTTCGTCGGCTACATTGACGCATGTCTTCGAGCGATCGATCTGGCGCATCAGGCCGCAGAGCACTTTTCCTGGCCCCACTTCCACAAAAGTCTGCACACCCTGCGCAATCAGCACCCGCATGGATTGCTCCCACTTCACCGCGCCTGTTACCTGACGGGTCAGCGCGTCGCGGCTGGGATCAGCCTCATTCAGCAAAGCCGCATCGGCATTGCCGACGACTCCAGCGGATGGCTTGCTAAAGTTAATGAATGAAAGGTCTATCGCCAGACGATCCTGCGCCGGCTTCATCAGCGAGCAATGAAATGGAGCGCTGACCGGCAATACTTTCGCCCGTTTCGCGCCGCGTTCGTCCGCGAGTTTGGTTGCTCGTTCGACAGCTGCAGTGTGACCCGAGATGACGATCTGTTCCGGCGAGTTGATATTTGCAGGTTCGCAGACCTCGCCTTGCGCGGCGTCCCTGCAGACTGCGGTAACTTTCTGGAGTTCCATGCCGAGAATTGCCGCCATCGTGCCTACGCCAACAGGCACAGCTTCCTGCATGTATTTGCCGCGATGGCGCACCGTGCGGACGGCGTCGGCAAAGCTGAAGGTTTCCGCTACAACATGAGCGGAGTATTCGCCCAGGCTGTGTCCGGCGACGAAATTGGGCTTGAGACCTTTTTCGTTCAATACGCGCCAAGCCGCGACAGATACGGTCAGAATTGCCGGCTGAGTAATTTCCGTGAGGCGAAGTTGATCCTCGGGCCCTTCGAAGCACAGCTGCGAGAGCTTGTAGCCCAGCAGTTCATCTGCTTCTTCAAACGTCTGCATGGCGATCGGATATTTTTCTGCGAGTTCTTTGCCCATGCCGATGGCTTGCGATCCCTGGCCGGGGAAAAGAAATGCGATGGGACCATTTGTGTTCAAGAGAGTTGTCATAGTTGATAAGCCACGCCGCAGGCGTGAAACTTAGGTTACAGTGGAACCCACCGTAGAAACGTTCCTCGCAACGTCTTCGGTTCCGTTGCGCGCTGATCTCGCCGCACGGATTCCAATCAGCGTTCTTTCTATCTCGGAATTAATCGGATGCTCGGCGAACTCTGCCGCCACACGGATAGCGTTCTTGATCGCATTGGCGTTCGACGAGCCGTGAGTGATAAAGCAAACCCCTTTCACTCCCAGCAGAGGTGCTCCGCCGTATTCGGTATGGTCTAGACGTTTCTTGAAATCAGCAAAGGCGCTGCGCGAGAGCAGAGCTCCCACTTGGCGTGTGATAGTCGCCTTGAGCGATTCCTTCAACGTGGAACGAACCAGGTTTGCGACGCCTTCTGAAATCTTCAGTGCTACATTGCCAACGAATCCGTCGGCGACAATAACATCGACTTTGCCGTTATACAAGTCGCGGCCTTCCACATTTCCGACAAAATTCAGCGGCAGCTTTTGCAGGAGCTGAAAAGCATCTCGGGTCAGTTCGTTGCCCTTGGTTTCTTCCTCGCCGATTGAAAGTAATCCCACCCGCGGACGTTTAGTTCCAAACATTGCACGAAAATAAATTTCGCCCATCACTGCGAATTGTTCAAGATTATGTGGCTTGCTGTCCACGTTAGCGCCGACGTCGAGCAAGCTGGCGACGGTGCCAATCGCGGTGGGAAATATAGCCGCGAGGGCTGGCCGGTCTACGCCAGGGATGGCGCCCAGCACCATTTTCGCCGTAGCCATCGCCGCGCCAGTATTGCCTGCGGTTATAAAACCTGAGGCTTGGCCGTCCCGAACCAGTCGCAGCCCAACCCGCATCGACGAATCGCGCTTGGCTCGGACAGCCTTCGCCGCTTTGTCATCCATGCCGATGACTTCGCTGGCATGCACGACATTAATAGGAAGTCCGGTTGCGGCGGGATAACGCGCCAACTCGGCCCGCAGAGCTGGCTCCGGACCAACCAAAAGCACATGGACATCGTAGTGCCGCGCCGCCTGAATTGCGCCTTCGATTTCAGGCTTGGGCCTGCGGTCAGAACCCATCGCGTCCAAGGCTATGACGCTTGGCATGGGAGTGGCAGACTAGCTGGCTTCCTCGACGTCGAGAACTTCGCGGCCTTTGTAGTAGCCGCACTTGGGGCAGGCCCGATGCGGCATCTTGCGCTCATGGCAGTTCGGACATTCAGATAGTGCATGACTTTTCAGCGAATCATGGGCGCGCCGGCTTCCGGTGCGTGCTTTGGAGTGTCGCCGTTTTGGATTTGGCATTATGGATTCCTTTTTGTGGACGCGAGCGTCCCGCTCGCACACTTTCTAAATTAATTCCCCAACTTGCTGCGAAGATCTTTTAGCGGCGTCCAGCGGGGATCTTCGACTGGCTCAGCGCAAGAACAACCCTCGACATTCTGGTTTGCTCCGCAATGCGGACAAAGCCCCTTGCAGTTTTCACGGCAGATCACTTTCAGAGGGACGGCTAACAGAACCTGCTCGCGTATAGCATCTTCGAGCAGCAAACCTTCCCCTTGATAATAACTGATCTCGGCTTCCGCACCGGTTACTGACAACTCTTCGCGCCCAGCATCCGCACCCAGCGGCCGATATAACAAATCAAACTTGCGGCTTACATCCTGAGTTACAGGTTCAAGGCAACGAGCACAAAGCAATTCCAGCGACGTCGAAAGTTCGCCGCTGACTCGTATATCTTTAATCCGCTCATGCTTTCCGTGATGCTCTTCGATGAGTTGAGCCCGCCCGGCAGCCTGCAGCGGGGTCTTTTGCTGAAGGTCGGGCCCTAAATCAAGCTCACCTGGACGATACTCCTCCTGAAAATCAATAGGATGGAGTTCCAAGTCTTTGATTTCGATAAGCATCGAGATCTCCGCGCCCAAAATTCATACCGCGAAGAACGCGGAATCACGCTCAGAGGCGTAGGTTCTCCAAGGAGCGAAGTTAAAGGATAAAGGCCGCAGGAGCGGGGTGTCAAGAAGACCAGATTTTGCTTGCGAATCACGAAAGTTGCTGAAAAGGGCTCTATCAGCTACAACTGAACCGTCCCTGCTGATTGATGCCTTAACTCCCCTGTGGATGCCACGACGACCACTCCTAGGCCGGCAAAATTAAGCGTCCTCCGACGCTGGTGGGCAAAGGCGCGCTCCTCTTTTTTCTGGATGGTGATCGTAGCTTTTGGAGTGCGCTTTGGCTACATCATTATCGGTCACACCTACGATTTCACCTCCCGTAAGCATGTAGTCGCCGCTGCTAACGAAAAGAATTTCGATTTTGGCTTCGAGATGGGCCGCATCGGGCGTTCACTTGCCGATGGCCAAGGGTTCAGCAATCCCTTTAATGAGACTACTGGGCCGACGGCTTGGGAACCGCCGCTCTATCCTTTCTTGATCGCGGGTGTTTTCAAATTGTTCGGTGTTTACAGTCGAGCTTCGGCGCTGGTGCTGTTAAGTCTTAACAGTATTTTTTCGGGGCTCACCTGCATCCCGATTTTCTTGATCGCGAAAAAATGTTTCACAGAAAAGGTTGCAGTTTGGTCAGCCTGGACTTGGACGCTGCTGCCCTCTGTAATTTTCTGGTGCACGCGCTGGGTTTGGGAGACCAGTTTGGCCGCACTGCTACTGGCGGTAATTTTTTGGCTGACACTCACTATGGTCGATAGAGACGGCTTGAAGCCGTGGCTGGAGTTTGGCTTGCTCTGGGGAATTGCTGCATTAACCAACACAGCATTGCTGTCGTTTCTGCCGGTATCTGGATTGTGGATCTGGTACCACCGCGCGAAAGCTGGCAAGCGTTCGCTCGCCGGAATCGTTCTGGCATCCCTTATCTTCGCGGTGTGTATCGCACCCTGGCTGTTCCGCAATTACCGCACGTTTGGGCAATTTGTTTTCATCCGTTCAAATTTTGGCGCGGAACTTCGTTTGGGAAACGGTCCCGGAGCAGACGGCACCTGGATGGATTATCTTCACCCCACCAAGAATGTTTCCGAGATGCGCCGTTATCGGGAGTTGGGTGAACTCGCTTATGTGGCCGAACGCAAACGCGAAGCGCTGGATTTCATTCGCGCCGACTACGGCCGATTTGCCGCGCTCTCGCTAAAGCGTTTTATTTATTACTGGGCGGGGCTGCCGAAACCGTCGGAAAATCCGATGCTGGGATTTCTACGGAATTCTCTTTTCCTAGCCTCTTCAGTGCTTGCCTTCTGGGGACTCGGTCGTGCCCTGCGGAGGCATACGCCAGGCGCATGGTTGTTTTTTTTGCTCGTTCTGAGCTATCCGCTGGTGTATTACTTTGTCTTTCCACATCCCCGCTACCGGCATCCCATCGAGCCAGAGCTTGGCATCCTGATACTGTACGTGCTTTCTGAAGTGCGTAGACGTTCTAGCGATAAGCTTGAGCTACAGCCGCACTCTCAGACAGGTTGATCTTTCGCCTTTTCATGAATTACACACAACATGTGGAAGATAAATTCGAATCTGAGCCGGTGCTGGGATTACGCTACGCCGATTGGCTCGAAACTCACTCCGATTTGATCGCAATTCTGGTCGTGACGGCAGCCTTCTTAATCCGCTTGCGAACCGCCCGGAGCACATTTCTCAATCCTGATGAAGCCCTCCATTACTTGCTGGCCAATCAATCGACGTGGCTGTTGGCTTATAAGGCGAGTCTGACGAATGCGCACCCTCCGTTTTTAACCTTTGTGCTTTACTTCTGGCGGCAACTAGGCTCGTCGGAGCTTACGCTTCGCCTGCCCTCGGTGCTTGCGGGCACAGCATTCTGCTGGATATTTTTCAAATGGCTAAGCCGGATTTTCAGCAGGCCAACGGGATTCATTGGTTTGATCCTGGTAAGTTTTCTCCCACCCCTGATCGCGCTTTCCGCCGAGGTACGGCAGTATGCGTTGCTGCTGTTTTTTCTGTCGGCGGCGGCTTACTTGCTGGAGCACGCCCTAGCCGAAAACTCCGCTGCCATGATGTTGCTGTCGGCAATATTTCTCAATTTCGCCTTGATCACTCACTACTCGGCGATTCTTTTCGCGGCAGGTATGGGAGTTTATTCGCTACTCCGCGTTCTTGCTCGACGATCAAAAAGCCTTACTCTAACTTGGATTATGGGACAAGCGGGTGCCGTGGGACTGGTCGCCGCTCTATATGCTTCCCACATTTCAAAGTTAAAGGGAGACTACGCAACAGGCACTATCCAGGGATGGCTGGCCAACTCTTTTTTTCGTCCTAGTCATGAAAACCCGTTTCTCTTCGCAATCGCTCGCACCGGAGGCGTCTTTCAGTACGTTTTCGGCCAGCTCGCAGTCGGAGATATTGCGTACTTAGCCTTCATTGCCGCAGTAGTTTTGCGTTGGCGAGGGAAGCGTCCGGCCAGACAATATGACGCAACTTCGCATCAGTTAGTGATCCTTCTCGTCTTGCCATTCCTCGTAGGAGCAGCAGCCGCAATTGCCAGAATCTATCCGTATGGGGGAACACGTCACTCTGCGTTCCTCATCATGTTCGCGGTGGCTGGTGTAAGTTTGGCGATGGCGCGGTCGGTTAAGGAAAACATCCGGCGGGGAGTCGCGCTTGCCATTCTTGTGGTCGCCGTCTGCAATGCCTTCGGCAATCCGCATCGTCCCTACATCCTTCGGGAAGATCAGAGCCGCATGCAAATGACGCGCGCGACCGAGTTCATTCGCTCGCAGATTCCGCCCTCAGAGCCGATCTTCGTCGATTATCAGACCCGACTGCTGCTCGGCTACTACGTGTGCCCCGAGCAACCGGTCCCGTTTGCTGCCTCCATTGGAAGCCTTGAGCAGGTTCAATGCGGCAACCATCGCGTCGCATCCGCTGGTCCCGACCTCTACATCTTCACTGCAGAAAATTTTCTTCCCCGGTGGAACGAACTGATGCGCGCTCTCTCACTCAAACCTGGGGAGCGAGTTTGGGTGATCCAAGCAGGCTGGGACGTAAATTTATCAAATGACCTGCAGCGCAAGCTGCCACAATTTCAAAGCGTCAACGCGAAGTGGTTTGGGAAAAATATTGCGATCTTCTCGTTAACGTTTGGGAAACCTTAGGAGTAGGTTTTGAACCCGAGATTTGTCGTTCTTGAAAGCAGGGAGCTTCGAAATAAGTAACTCAAGACAAGACTCAACCCGATCTGCTGAAAAAGCCTTCCTCATTTGCACTGTCACTTTGGTAACTCCAAAGCCCTTCCGCGATTCGCTCGCAAGCCTTATGCTGTTTAAGACAAATTGCCCGCGTGGCTCTTCCGCAAGTCATGATTTCATTCCGTCTGTATACAGCGATCTGTGGTGGCTCCGGCGTGTTGCTGGCGGCATATTTGTTATTGCGCCGCAAGCCCAAGGGACCCGATGAAATTGAGAAGGAACGCCGTGTATGGCTTGATCGGGTGGGCCGCATCACCGACGGAACTGTCATCGACGTCCAGGAGATGAATCCCGAGGGACGAAAGCCCGCGACCTTCCTGATTTTCCAATACGATGTTGCCGGAGTATCGTACGAAGCCTCGCAGGACGTTACCTATCTCAGACAGTTAATCAACCTTCACTCCTGCCGCCTCGGCCTGCCCACGTCAGTACGTTACGATCCTCACAATCCGGGGAACTCAATCGTCGTTTCTGAGCGCTGGATGGGCCTTAGGCAATAGTTCCCCAGCATCACACCACTAACACCCGACCACGCGTTAGAGAGTCGTTCGAATTACCGCAAAGTCAGTAGCTGCGGCATCGCCGTTCTTGTATACGGCAACCTTGCATGAAAATAAGACCATCTTTGTAGGCGATTCGCAGGCTGCGTATGACTTTGACCGCTGCCGATGGCGATCACAGGGGTGGAAATGTGGCGAATAATCGTTTTGCTCTGCTTACCCTGGCCCTTGCTTCTACTTTTTGTGTTGTACAAGCAACTGGCCAAACGTTACGAGATCCGCAGCCTAATCCGGCAACTACGTTTGCGGCAACCACGTTTGCGGGGAGCGCTCTGACATGTTCCGATTCGCAGAAACTGCTCATTCCCCATCCGTTCGCGGAGCGTGCAAAACTCAAAGCCAAGTTATCCAACCTGTTGCGCGAAAGCCTTTACGACGATGCCAAAGGTATCGTGAATATCGCGCGGGAAAAAGAGATAAGGGAGCTTGCAAATAAGCTGAAGAAGGAACGCTAGGATGGGAGCCCGAGGCTAATAGGGGAAAGCAGCAACCAGTCTGTTCCTGCTCTGCTTCGGAGTTGTTATGTTTACTCCGAGCTAGTTATGTGCCGGGCTTGATGGCCGGCACCATTCCGCCTCACAAGCCATTCGTCTAAAAACGGATTTCTCGGTCGATATTCTCCACAGGATTTACCCACATCGCTTCGTATGTTTCTTAAATTAGTGTTAGCCAGTTAGTTACGACAATTAATATCCTCAGTTTTGCCTTCGCAATTCGGCAACTGACTTGCGTATCTTTTGAAAAAGTCGCAAAGGCCGCGAAATATCGGCTTGGCTCGTACCTTTTTATCAACAAGAGGCATACGGTATTTACTGTATTGTCCTCCTCGAAATCCTGCATTATTTGTTGATACTCAACGTAGTTCCCATTAGGTGAGTAACGGAGCGATTAAGATGGCCACGTCTGCGAATCCCCCCTCAGTCTGGGCGTGGAGAGATTTATATCTCATGGCTTTGATGGAAGTGGACAGAGATAAGACCGCCTCCCGCATCGCGGACGCGGAACACGCAATCTTGATCCGGGCGCGAGAATTGTTCAAAGCTCCGGGCGACAACATTCAGGAAGAGGAAGCACTGGACGACGCGCTCTACGCACTCCACGCCTTAAAGAATTGCGTGCATGCCGGACTGTCACCCGCAGCCTGAAGTTCCGCGCGGTAAATACGCTAGCTCGGCAACCGTTCTACTCCTTGGTGACTTCGTTGAGTGTCGCCAGGAATGATTGCGCCGGTCCTGGAGTTGGCGTTTCACCGTTCAGAACCGCTTGCAAGCTGGCGTTTGATCCGTAGAGCTTCCGCATATTGTCGTTATCCACGCTGATCTTGGATCCTTCAAGGCTCGCGCCTGCATAGGCCCCAGTAGACGTCGTATAGACTAGCACTGGAGTTTTCCAGCCGTTGGCCTCCGGACCGCCGGTAGACGAGGTGACCGGTCCCGCAGCGCTTGCATCGGATCCAAGACTCCATTCTCCGCGACTCAGTTCCTGCTCTCCCTGCTTGTTCATAAGCAGCACCAGGTCCTGGTGCTCGAAACCGGCCTGCAGCCCTACACTGCCGCCGGTAATGGTCACGAAAGCGGGCGCGCTCCAACCACGACTTGTCCGGCAACTGACGACGCCATCCCCGTGTTTGCCGCCAACGATCATGGCAGCCTGCTTTACCGCTGGAAGTACCAGGACGCACTGAGCCTGCGCGAGCACGGAAGATGGAATCTGGTGCGACGCGGTCATGTTGCGGATCACCACTGCCGCATTGTCTAACTCCTTGCTGGGATCGCTGGCGAACGCCGTTACTGCAAAAAGCGTCAATGTTAGAGCGGCAAGAAAACGTGACATATAATCCTCCCTTAGGTAAACCAGGCTCTACGATGAGCAGCTAACTGCCACGGTTGCTTCGTCAGGAATTACCGTGTTGCCGTTCTCTGTATACGTTATCGGTGATTTCGCGGTACTGTCCTATAGGGAACAGTCCAACAGATATTTTCCATTACGGGAATTCAAAGTTCCGCCCAAGGAGGCTCGCAGTCCCGTCAGCACTATTGAATGCATCCAACAAAACTTATGTCGATTCGTGGTTTTGTCGCCAAAGTCAACGCCAGCTTGTTATTCATATTTATCTGCTCAGGTATTGGAAACGGATATTCAGTTCTCACCCACGAAGAAATAATCGATCTGGTCTGGAAGGATCAGCTTCGACCCATGCTGGTGGCCCGTTTCCCCCAAGCAACTGATGATGAACTAAAACAAGCTCATGGGTACGCTTACGGAGGCAGCGTAGTTCAGGACATGGGCTACTATCCTTTCGGCAACAAGTATTTCAGCGACCTGGTTCACTACGTTCGCACCGGTGATTTCGTAACGGCTCTCGTTCGCGACTCTTCCAACGTAAACGAATACGCATTCGCGCTAGGAGCTCTGGCGCACTACGCCTCGGACAATACCGGCCATCCGACCATCAACCAGGTGGTGGCGATTAGTTTTCCAAAATTGCGCAAGAAATACGGAGCGGAAGTAACTTACGTTGACGATCCGAAAGCGCACATACGCACGGAATTTGGATTTGATATGGAGCAAGTCGCAAAAAATCGCTACACTTCAGACAATTTTCATGATTTTATCGGCTTCAACGTTTCCAAGCCTCTGCTCGAGCGCGCGTTTGCAGAAACCTATGGCATTCAACTTCAGGACGTCATGCACAATGAAGACCTGGCGATTGGAACGTTTCGCCGCGCCATCAGTCAAATTGTTCCCGAGATGACTCGCGTAGCGCTGGTATCGCGGCGCGATGAGATCGTGCGCGACACGCCGAATTTCAATGAAAAGGAATTTCTCTACCATCTTTCTCGCGCCAGCTACCAGAAGGAATGGGGCAACGGATATCGCAAGCCTGGCTTCGGTACACGCGTGCTGGCATTTTTTCTCAAGATCGTTCCGAAGGTCGGACCTTTCAAAGCGCTTGCCTTCAAAGTTCCAACTACCCAGACCGAAGATATGTACGTCAAAAGCATAAACAAGACTGTCGATGACTACAGTGCTCAGCTTCGCGAGGAAAAAGCTGGCGAATTGAAACTCGCAGATATGGATTTTGATACCGGAAGGCCAACGCGGGCCGGCGAATATTCGTTAGCGGATAAAACCTATGCGCACCTGCTCGACGATTTGGCCAACCACAACTTCGATCAGGCATCTCCCGAGTTGCGGCAGAACATTCTTAGCTTCTACGGGGATCCGAACGCGCAAGTCGCTACCAAGAAAAATGCGAAAGCTTGGAAAACAACACAAGAGCAATTAGACAAGCTGAAAGCAAGCGTCACCGAACATCCTGCCAACACCGCGTCAAACCTGCTGCAACAAGCAAAGTAGGTTCTACGCAGTAGATAAACTTCGGCAACCGTGTACGTTAAGTTCGGCCTCTGCCAATAACTCACCTCCAGCCATTCCTGGCCATCCCCAATCTTGTGCCCGCCATCCTAGATGCTGCAAAAGAACGCATATTAGAAACGATCACTCTAAAAGGAGCTTGATAATGGCTGGAAAAAACACGGCAGCATTCGGAATTTATCGCACACAAGGCGACGTGGAATACGCAGTTGATCTGCTCAGGGCGGAAGGTTTCCGCAATACGGACATCTCCGTTCTGTTTCCTGAAAATCAAGGAACGAAAGATTTCGCCGTTAAGAAAGACACCAAAGCACCAGAAGGAACGGCTGCCGGCGCCACAACTGGCGCTGTAGTTGGCGGGACGCTGGGCTGGCTGGCAGGTATTGGCGCTCTCGCTATTCCGGGCGTCGGCCCGCTCATCGCGGCTGGCCCAATCGTCGCTGCTCTCACCGGAGTCGGCGTAGGCGGCGCGATTGGCGGAATCGCGGGAGCTCTCATCGGTATGGGCATCCCCGAATACGAAGCTAAGCGATACGAAGGCCGGATCAAAGAAGGCGGAATCCTGCTCTCCGTGCATTGCGACGATTCCAATTGGTGCAAGAAAGGAAAAGACATCCTCGAGCGCACCGGCGCCACGGATGTCGCGACCGCAGGCGAGGCTAGTGCGGACTGGCAAAAGACCGATAAGCCCATGCCACGCGCCAGCTAGACACGCGCCAGTTGATAACTCTCTGGACGAGCGAGGCCGGATGCTCCGGCCTCGCTTTGTTTTGGCATGATCCGTGTCAACCTTCTGCATTACTAATTTCTAGAACCTAAGGTGAACCCCTGATTGGGATAAACCGCGCACTGGTTCATTCTTAATTGGGCATCTGCCCGCGTTTCTCTATCGCTTGGAGGCGTGTAATGACTAAATTCCGTAAGTATTCGGCGTTCATCATTTCTCTGGTCCTGACCTCGGTCTTCCCGGCATTCGGCCAACAGGGACCCGCTATAACCGGTGATCAGGCTTCCGGATACCATATGAGAATAGTCTCACGCAGCACGGAAGCAGTCGACTATCGCCACAAAGGTTCAACCAAAGTAAATTTACGAGGCACTGATCTTGCTCCGGAGGTGAAGGGAGAGGCGAAAGTAGAAGGCACAGCCGGAGGCGTTAAGATCGAAGCCAACGTTGAGCATTTGCGTCTAGCCAACAGTTTCGGCCTGGCTTATCTCACCTACGTCCTCTGGGCGATCACACCGCAGGGCGCGCCAAAGAATCTGGGCGAAATGATCGTCAAAGACGGCAAGAGCTCGGTGCGCACTACTACAGATTTGCAGGCATTCGCGCTCATAGTGACCGCCGAACCAGACTTCGCCGTCGCTCAACCGAGCGATCTAATTGTGGCGCAGAACGAGATTCGCCATGACACCAAAGGCGGAATTGAACCGGTAAATGTCACCTTCCAACTTATTTCTCGTGAGACTTACAACTCCCAGGTGCAGCCCATCGATTCATCAGTTTACGAAGTAAGTAACAAAACACCTATCGATCTCCTTGAAGCCCGAAATGCAGTACGCATCGCCAAGGATGCCGGCGCCGCACAGTACGCACCTACCGAGTTGCAGAAGGCGCAGGATCTCTTGAATCGCGCTGAAGACTACTATCGCCGCAAGCAAGGCAGTGGGCCAATCGGAACTGTCGCGCGCGAGGCAACTCAGACGGCGGAAGAAGCACGCGTGATGACCATCAAGCGCGAGGAGGAAGAGCAGGCCGAGAACGAGCGAAAGGCGGCTGCTGACCGCGAAGCGCGGGCACAAGCTGAAGCGCAAGCACAGCAAGCTGCAGCAGCTCAGGCACAGGCTCAGGCGGAACAATCCGCGGCTCAGGCGGCTCAGGCACAACAGGCCCAGCAACAGGCGGAGTTAGCCCAGCAGCAGGCTGCGCAACAGGCACAGCAAGCGGAATTAGCGCGACAGCAGGCCGATCAGCAGCGACAGCAGGCCGAACAGGCACGGCAGCAGGCCGAGAACGATAAAGCTCAAATGCGTGCTCGCATGCTCCAGCAGTTGAATCAGGTACTGCAGACGAGAGACACGGCGCGCGGCTTGATTGTGAACATGCCCGATGTTTTATTTGATACTGGCAAATCCGATCTCAAAGCTTCGGCGCGAGAACGCCTGGCAAAAGTCGCTGGCATTCTTATTGCCTATCCAGATATTCACGTTGAGATCGACGGCTACACTGACAGCACCGGCAGTCTGGAATTTAACGAGCGTCTTTCGCAACAGAGAGCTGAAGCCGTCCGCAGCTACCTTGGCAGCCAGGGCGTGAACTCGTCGACGATAACCACGCAGGGATTTGGCCCGAGCGATCCCATCGCTTCGAATGAAACCGCATCCGGCCGTCAACAGAATCGGCGAGTAGAACTGGTAGTTTCGGGTTCGTCGATCGGGCAGGCAGTCGGACAAAACAGTAATGTGAACATGAATTCCAACGGCGAGTCCATGGCGCCTGCGAACAGTCCGACTCAGGCCACGCCCGCCCAACCTGGCTCAAATCAGACGCCGGTGCCAGCGGGGCAGCCCAGCACGGTACCGCAACAGTAGTAGCCTCGTGCTGTAGTCAATGGTCCGGAACTAACGATTCCGGACCATCCTCATTAGGATCGTTGACAGTGAGTCCGGCTTCTCGCCTCAGCACACGCAGGTTGGATAGTGCGTCTGCTAAAGCTTCGTGTTCGACGACAGAGTTATTTTTGGCAGCTTCATCCTGGTACGTCTGAATAGCGGCGTACGCGGCGAGGATGCGGTCACGCAGCTTCGCCGGATCCACTTCAAGCAGCGCTGCCTGATAGGCCTCCAGCCATTCCGCCCGGCGATTATTACTCATGGCGTCTACCAGTTCATCAATTTTAAATGAATACAGGAGTTTTCGTGCTGCCAAATTTCAACAATGACAATGGATACTGTTTTTTCTGACTCTACCTTCTGACCACGATAACTCACTGGCTGTCAGAAGCTGCGCCAAAACGCTGCAGGGCAAAGTAGCACTCGCACGATGCAGCCTCCAATCCTGGGCGGTCGAGAATGGTCACCGCGCCACGTACATTTTCGATCAGTCCGCCACGATGCAGAATTCCTGCTGCCAGACTCACACTTGGGCGCCCGGTGCCCAGCATCTGGGCCAGGAATTCGTGAGTTACAAGCAGTATCTCTGTGTCTACGCGATCCTGGCACATCAGCAGCCAGCGCGCCAGCCGCTGTTCGATTTCATGCAGCCGATTGCACGCGGCAATTTGTGCAACCTGCAATCCTTGAATAAGAACGTAGCGGTTCCAGATGAGTCGCAGCTCCGCTACTGTATCCAGCGTCTCGCGCAACACGGCTGATTTGATCCTCACCGCACTTCCCGCGATTTGCATGACAATGCGGTGCGGCCCCCGGCTCAGTCCGACGGCCAACGGTGTGCCGACAATACCTTCTCGCCCGATAATCGCTACTTCCACGGTTCTGCCATCGCTGGTAAGCACAACTACCGAGGCCATGCCGTCGTTCAGGAAGTACGCAAATTCCAGCTTGGCGCCGGCTTCGTGGAGAATGTGCCTTTGCGGCAAATCGACCGGCTCAAGATGTTTTCGAAGAAGGTTGTATTCGGTGTCCGGGATCGAATTCAGAATTGAATTTTGGACTGCTCTGCCCGTGGAATCGGTCCGTATGCCGCTTCGTTCTTTCCCTCTAGATTTACGTTCCACACCGCTCCCTTGCAAGCTTTCGCAAGCCTCAGACATGTTGGGCAGTGCACGTAGGCTATTGTGAAATAGTGGGTTTGTCTGTTCGACATCTTACGCAATGAGGCCGATAGGTTATTTCAGGCCAAGCCCGCCATTGAAGTGCTGAATGACTCCATAACATTCGCAAGCGGCCTGCTCTAGACTCTTACGGTTTATTACCTTAACCGTGCCGCGCATGTTTTCAATCAATCCACTGCTTTCGAGAGCGCCGGCGGCCAAGGTCACACTGGGACGGCCAGTGCCGAGCATTTGCGCCAGGAATTCGTGAGTGAGAGGCAGAAGTTCAGAATCGACCCGATCCTGGCACATCAGCAGCCACCGCGCCAAGCGCTGATCTATATCGTGAAGACGGTTGCAGGCGGCGAGTTGCGCAACCTGGAGCCCTTGCATAAGAGCGAAACGACTAAGCTGCGAGCGCAATGTCGGGCAGCAAGGAAAGATAGTTTGAAACATTTCCGCCGGTATCCGCGTTCCGCTTCCGGACATTTGCATAATTGCCCGAAAGGTTCCTCGCAGCAAGCCTACCGTGAGCGACATCCCGACCATTCCCTCCCTGCCGGTTATGCCGACCTCGACGCTTCTGCCGTCGACGCTCATCGCAACCAGCGAGGTCATGCCATCATTCAGGAAGTATGCCTGATCAATTTTCTCCCCGGGTTCATGAAGTATTTTGTGCTGCGGCAGTTCGACTGGCTCCAGGTGAGGACGCAGCAGGTTGTACTCCTCGTCTGGAAGCGACAACAGAATTACGTTGTTAATTGCCTTCCCCGCCGCATCGTTACGAGCGCCAGGCAGTAATGGAACTAGACGGCCCGGCCGTGCTTCAAGAGTGACGTCTCCGTTTGCCAAGATTGCCTCCCATCAAGGAATTTGGATGCAACCGCAAACCGTATCCGCGAAGGGAAAAACTGTAGTTCGACCTATAACTTCATTTAGATTTTTCGTGGTCCCTAGAGACACTCAGGTAGGAAAAGCGAAGTTTGCTCCCGATTCGAAACCTCGACCGCTAGAATTACCGTGAAAGTCCCGTTCTGGGCGCTAAGTCAAGATATTTCTTCAGCTTCCGACGCTTCCAAACAATTACCAAAGTTTCGAATGTAAGCTCAATTTTAGGTACTTACTTAGGCGTTTTCTTGTATTGCTAATTCAAAGGTGGCATAAACTCATGATTAATCCCTCACAAAATTGTTTAGAAAGGCAACGGCATTGGGCGTCGTCGTTCGCCCCCGTCCCCCGTGACGGGCGCTCAAACGCCATCCCCCTCAACTTCGTTCTTATATTCGCTGTTTGTATCTGTCTCAGTCTGGCGGCCCACGCGACCGTAAACACTGTGTCCGTCCAGTCTCCGAAACTATCGACAACCAATAGCACAAACGTTACTACCCCCACACACTTCGCAGCTACGGCGGAGAGTGACCTGGAAATAACGGGGTACGTAGTCTACGTTGATCACGTCAACGTCTTTCGCAACTTCAGCCCGTCCATGGACGCGTGGGTGGTTCTTCCGCCCGGCGGCACTCACTCGGTGTACATCACCGCCTGGGATTCAAGCGGGAATCATTTGAGCACGGCGACCTACACTATCAATGTCACCGGGGCCGCTCCCCCAACTCCGCCCGACATAGCGACCCGCACGGCGGAGATTGATAAGCCTTCAACCTCATATTGGACCGTGGACAACAACAATGGAGTTGGCGGCCAATGCAACCACGGCAGCATCGGGACGTTCGATTCGGCGGCTGACCCAAACACGATGAATTCGCCTGATTTTGATGAAAACGGCCAACACTTCATCGTGAAAAGCCAGTGCACCTATGACGACAGCCTGTTTTACTGGAAGGATCCCGCGAATCCGCAAAGTAGCTCCACCAATTTTCTGTGGGACTTCTGGTTCTACATTCCAACCACAACTCGCAACAGTACGGTACAAGCTTTGGAATTCGATTTCTTCCAGGCTGTGCCTCTAAGCGACGGCGTACATGAATTCATGTTCGGATCACAGTGCAACTATGCCAGCAATCAGTTCCAGATCTGGCTTCCGGACAATGGCGGCCTGCGCTGGGTAAATGCAGGAGTTTCTCCCTGCCAATTCTCCACCGGTATGTGGCACCACGCTACGTACTTCCTGCAGCGCGTGACCACCGCTGGATATCAGGAAATCCCGCGACAATTCGACCCAAGCAGCGACAACAACGTCAACCTGCGATTCGGAACTCTAACCATCGACGGGAACACTGCTTATCTCGGAGGATTCTCCTTTTCAACCATTCCGCATCCTGAGTGGGGTGCCACCATTGGCCTGCAGCATCAACTGGATAGCTCGGCTTCGGGTGTAACTATCGAAGAATATGTCGACGAAGAGTCGCTAACAACTTGGTAGGTTAACGCATTATTAGCCGGATTGGGGCAGCCGCAAAGACCTGGTGGCTGCTCCATTTCTTTTTCGGGCATCCAAGCAAGACCTTACCGTCTTTGTACCGTGCTGAAAAACCGGACTGTGGTGTCGGACTCGCCTACAGTTTCGAAAAAACCAGACCATGACCCGGTTTTGAAAGTGCGAGATTTGAAAGGATGCGGCTTTAGTCGCGCGTAAACACTTAAAAATAAAGCAGTTTTACTGTTCCAGAGAACTCAAGATCTGAAGCGGCAATACTTTCCAGCGCTGCAATAACTCGACAATCAGCGAGCTTCCGGATCGCAATCCCTCAGCCTGAGGGTAGATGTTGCAATGCCTTGCAACCGGTTGCAATAATTCTCAGTCTTGACAAGGCCTCTAATAGGTATAAACTCGCGCCAGTAGTTGACTCATAACGACTGCGACGTGTGCATGAAACGCTATTCCAAATTCGCGGCGGTTTGCGCTGTGTTTGTGCTGTCCGTCGCGATCTGTGCCTCCGCTGGTTCGACCGATAATTTTTCTGGCTCCCTCGTCGGAGCCTCTGGCACGGAGTCGGGGTGCTTCACATTTGATTCCTCTACCCACAGCTTCTCGAATATCGACCTGTCGTTTGCCGGTAGTACGTTTGGATATGTCAACGCGCCGAATGGCGGTGGCCAAGGAAGCTGTTCGAACGGCATTTGCGGATACTTTTGGCAGACACAAGTGGGCTCAGACTGGGTCTGGGATGCTATCGTGGTTTACGCTAACGGTCAGTATCAGGACTTCGGAGGGATCTCCAATTCGAACCATTACGGGGGCTTTAACTATATGTCGGTTCCCGAAGGCGGTTCCCGACTAGCCTACCTGCTCCTGTCAGCCATTGCAGTTTTCGGCGCAATCTTCATTTCCGGGAAGAGTCGTCGCACTGCCTCTACTGCCTAATCCAGTTTAAAATCCGGTCGTTAAGAAGTTCACCTTCGCCCGCAAACTTACGTTTCGATTCAATCTACTCAGTCCGATACTACGAAGTACCTGTCGGCCTTTGCGTCCTCCATTGCAATGTTCCGGTGAGAAGTGTCACCTTTGTACTTCGAGTAATATACTTTCGCGGTATTAAAGAAAATTCTGGCTGGCGATTGGAGGCACATGCGACGTGTTCTGTTCATTTTCGTCCTGTCATTCTGCGCCCTTGCTGTTGCGTCGCATTCTCAGGTTCAGAAGTCAACAGCCGCAGGTCATTACTTGTTTGTGTGGTGCGGTGATCTGGCGGGCAAAGGTAATGACTTTCTCGCTGTAATCGATGCCGACCCTTCATCAGCGTCCTATGGACATCTAATCACAACTCTCACGACCGACCAGCAAACCATGCGCGTGCATCACACGGAATACACCATGCCAGCGAGCGCGATGCTATTTGCCAACGACCACGATGCTGGCCGCACTTTCATCTTCGACCTGCATGATCCGCTGCATCCGAAGATTGCGACTTCATTCACAGGCATGGCGGGCTATATGCATCCGCACTCCTACGTGCGGCTGCCTAACGGCCATGTGCTCGCCACCTTTCAGCACGCTCATCACGGCGCCAACGAAGAACCCTTAGGCATGACGGGCGGCTTGGTGGAAATCGACGACCACGGGACAGTAATTCGTTCCGCCAGCAACGCCGATCCCGCCTTTGCAGGCGCACTTCTAACGCCTTACAGCCTCGTCGTTCTCCCAGAACTGGACCGCGTCGTGTCTACAAACTCTTCCATGCACATAGACGAAATCTTCGCCGGGGTGACCTACCAGCTGTGGCGACTCTCGGATCTAAAGCTGCTAAAAACTGCCTATTTCGATGTCGGAGAAAATCGCTATGCGCAGATCAGTCCGGAAGAGCCGCGTCTTGCTCCGGATGGATCGATTCTTGTGCAAACTCTTGGCTGCGGGCTCGAACGCATTACCGGAGTAAATACCGACCAGCCGAAATCACAACTGGTGTACACCTTTCCCGGCAACTGGTGCGGCGTTCCCACCATCGTCGGCCACTATCTCGTGCAAAGTGCCGGGGCGACACACGGTCTGATCGTGCTCGACATCGCCAATGCGTCCAAGCCGGTAGAAGTCTCACGTCTGAAGCTGACCGATGCCTACCAGCCCCATTGGACTGCATGGGATACCGTGACGCAGCGCATCGTAGTAACGTCCAGCATGACCCCGGGCGTGGCTGTCGAACGGCTATATCTGATGAAGCTTGATCCTGCAACCGGCAGCCTCGCGATCGATGACACCTTCCGTGACAGCGATGGCAAAGTAGGCTTCGGCTTCGCCGATCGCCAATGGCCACACGGATGGACCGGATCTGGCCTGCCCCACGGAGCAGTATTCTCGCGCTAAACAATTCATCCGGGTCCAAGCTTCAAATACGCACAGCGAATCATTTTATTTGCTATCGTATTCTCTCTGCACACAGCCACACAGAACGGTCAGCCAGTGCCGATTCGTACCTCCGCGGCACCCATGCTTAAGAAAGTCACTTTTATCAGGACAAGGACGGTGTATGCGAAAGTTGAGCGCGATTTTGGATTCGAGAAGTAGATCATTAGCATGCTTGCTGCTCGGCATGGCGGGTTTCCTGTTCCTCTGCGGTGGTTCTGTCCGCTCCGCGGCCCAGGATTCCACGCCCGCTCAATATCCAGGATTTCCCTCGGAGATGCCCTCCAAAGTCCAGCCCGCTACCGGCAGCTTCGACTACAGCCGGCGCGAAGTAATGATTCCCATGCGCGACGGCGTGAAACTGCACACCGTCATCCTTGTGCCGAAGGGCGCGAAAGGCGCTCCAATCCTGCTTACGCGCACCCCCTACGACGCCAACAAACTCACCACGCACATCGACAGTTCTCATCTCGGTCCGAGCCTCTATGGCTATGACAACGCCACCGACGTAATCATCGATGGCGGCTACATCCGGGTAGTGCAAGACGTGCGCGGCAAGTACGGCTCCGAGGGCGACTACATTATGAATCGCCCGCTGCACGGCCCGCAGAATCCGACGCCGGTCGATCACGCCACCGATACTTACGACACCATCGATTGGCTCGTCAAGAATATTTCTGAAAGCAACGGCAAAGTCGGAATCATCGGCATTTCGTACGACGGTTTCTTGCCGCTGATGGCGCTGGTCAATCCGCACCCGGCGCTCAAAGTGTCGGTCCCCATGAATCCCATGGTCGACGGATGGATGGGCGACGATTGGTTTCATAATGGCGCGTTTCGCGAACAGGGAATGCCTTACATCTATGAGCAAGAGGCCACGCGAAAAAACGAAGCCAAGTGGTGGACGGGATACTACGATGACTACGATATGTTCCTGCAGGCGGGCTCGGCCGGCGAGTTGGGTCGAGAACATGGCTTGGAGCAAGTTGGATTCTGGCGAAAGATTGTCGCGCATCCCAGCTACGATTCGTTTTGGCAGGACCAGGCGGTCGACAAAATTCTGGCAACCCAGCCGCTGAAGGTGCCGGTAATGCTAGTCGATAGCCTGTGGGATCAGGAAGACATTTACGGCGCGATCGCGGTTTACAAGGCAATCAAGCCCAAAGACACGAATAATGACAAAGTGTTTCTGGTGATGGGCCCCTGGCATCACGGCCAGGAGATCGGCGATGGCAGCACACTCGGCCCAGTCAAATTCAACAGCGACACCGCACTCTATTTCCGCAAAGAAATCTTGCTGCCCTTCCTCAATCAATATCTAAAGGACGGCGCACCCAAGGCGGACGTCCCGCCCGTCTCTGCATTCGAAACTGGAACCAACACTTGGCGGCGTCTGCCCGCATGGCCAGCAGGGTGCGCCAGCGGTTGCACGACTCGACCGACGCCGCTTTATCTCGCCGCCGGAACAAAGTTAAGTTTCACCACCCCGACTTCAGGAGATGCGCCTTTCGACGAATATGTTTCCGATCCGGCGAAGCCCGTACCCTTCCGCGCCCGGCCTATCGATGACGCCTCGTGGTCGCGGTGGCTGGTCGACGATCAGCGCGAGATGTCCGGACGCACGGACGTTGCCGTATTTACCTCCGAAGTTTTGCGAGCGCCGGTGAAGATCAGTGGAGCGCCAGTCGCGAATCTGGTCGCGTCGACCAGCGGCACAGACTCAGATTGGGTGGTCAAGTTGATCGACGTCTATCCCGATCAAGTGGCTAGTCAAGCGCCCATGGGCGGCTACCAGTTAATGATCTCGGCTGATATCTTTCGTGGCCGCTATCGCGAGAGCCCGGAAACCGCCAAAGCGATCACCGCCGACAAGCCTTCGCTCTACCGCTTTGCCCTACCTACGGCCAATCACGTTTTTCTGCCGGGGCATAAGATCATGGTGCAGATCCAATCAAGTTGGTTCCCGCTTTATGATCGCAATCCTCAGACTTTCGTCCCCAACATCTTCTGGGCGAAACCAGCAGACTATCGCAAGGCCGTGCAGCGGATTTACCACGCGCCGGGGCAGTCAAGCTTCATTGAGCTGCCACTGGTCACGAATCCTTGAAGCGGTTAAGAGAAACCGCTAGGGAATACTGATTCTCTGCTGCAGATCCTCTGCTGCTCGCGCCACGTTTTCTGGCGTTCCTAGATCGCGCCAGTAATATTCGTCGGCGCGAAAGCCGATAACTTTCTGTCCCAGCGCTGCCAGGCGCAAGTAAGAAGCGATAATGGAAAACGCATCTTTTTCGGTCATCATCGACAGAAAACGGGGAGAAATAACATGGATTCCGCAAAAAGCGAGCGCCCGAACATTTTGTGAAGGCCGCACCAATTCAACGCTGGAATCTGATGCGGATCGTCTTCCGCATAGTTCAGAATCCTGCTGGAAAAGCAGGTAGCGCGAAGTCTTCCGGTCTTGAACCGCGAGCGTTGCCAGAGCGTGATGTTCTGTATGAAATTGCAGCATCTGCCCGAAGTCAATCGTGCTGATCACATCGACGTTGTGCAGCAGGAATGGTTCCTCTGAACTTGCCGACTGTTCGAGAAAAAAATAAGCTGCTTTCTTCAGGCCACCGCCGGTATCAAGCAAAACCTCCTCATCGGAGAGCGCAACGTTCATTCCGAAATTCTTGTTTCTTTCGAGATACTCCCGCACCATGCCTGCGAAATAATGGGTGTTAACGATTACGTCGCTGATTCCAACGCTGCGTAGGCGGGCGAGCGTAATCTCCAGCAAAGTACGACCACCGACATCCACCAGGGCTTTCGGCTGATTCTCCGTGAGTGGACGCAGGCGCGTACCCAAACCCGCAGCCAGAATCATCGCCCTCACTTGCCAACCTTCTCCAACTCGAGATGCCGCAACAGAACCTTCACATCCTTCCTGTCGGACAAATGCTTCGCCAACTGCTCGGCGAAATAAACCGACCGATGCCTTCCACCGGTGCAACCGTAGGAAACCATGAGATTACTAAACCCGCGCTTCTGGTAGTTATCGATGCTGGTGTCCACAAGTGACGCGGTATGGCCAAGAAATTCGCGTACACCCTCTTGCTGATCCAGGTATTCGATAACCGGCGCGTCTTTCCCGGTGAGTGGCTTGAATCTGTCTTCACGTCCTGGATTTGGAACCGATCTGCTGTCAAATACGAATCCGCCGCCATTGCCGGTTTCATCTTTAGGCATGCCATCGCGGTGAAAGGAAAAGCTGAAAATTCGCACCACCAGTTGTTTTGTCTCCAGGCTATTGCTTGGCGATTTCGGTGACTCTGAATCAGAAGCCAGGTTCTGCAATTTTTCAGAACCAAGCATGTTCGTGAATGCTTCCATCAGCGTGGGCAGCTCGACAGGCAAATCGACGTTGTGCAGCAGCCAGCGAACATTCTTTAGCGCATAAGGCACGCTTTGCAGAAAATGTGGCTTGCGCTCGAAAAATCCGCGAAACCCATACGCCCCCAACGCCTGCATAATCCGCACATAAACATACGCGTAGTAATGTCGCATGAACACTTTGCGATCGAGGGAAAGGTGTTCTTGAAGCCGATCAAGATAGTGATCCAGCAATCCCTGGCGCATTTGTGGCGGCAGATCAGCCTTGGCATCGTACAAAAGCGAGGCAACATCGTATTGCAGTGCGCCTTGACGGCCACCCTGATAGTCCAGGAAAAATGTCTGCCCATCGCTTAGCATGATGTTGCGAGATTGAAAGTCGCGATAGAGAAAATACTTGTGATCGGCGGCGAGCAGAAACTTCGAGAGGCGAGCGAAATCCCGTTCCAGAGCCGGTTCGCTGAAGGGGATTTCGGCCAGTCGCAAAAAATAATATTTGAAATAATTCATGTCCCAGGCGATGGACTGGCGGTCAAAGCTCGCCCGCGGATAACAGACCTTGTAATTTAAGTCTCGCCCAGCCTCGATTTGGAACCTTGGCAAAATAGCCAGCGCTTGCCGATACGCATCTATAACCGCGGGAGCAATTTTCTCGCCGTCACGATTTTGCGACAGGAACTCGAACAGAGTCGTATCACCGAAGTCTTGTTCAAGATAGGCGCCCTGGTCCAAATCTTCCGCGTAAATTTCAGGCACTGGAAGTCCGTGGCGTCGAAAGTGTTTCGAGAACTCGAGAAACGCTACGTTCTCTTCGCGCAAGTCATACAAAATACCAATGGCGCTGACATCCTTCCCAGACACGCGAATAATGCGGCGGCCAGAGCCCCCGAGCTGACCCTGCAGCGGTTGCAAACGCTCGACAGGCGTATTGAAATGCTCCTCGAACAGTTGCTTCAAAACATCCATAAAATAGAAATCTGTGCTAACTCGGTTCGACAAAGATATTATCGGACCCGGTGTCAATACCCTCGAAAATTTCGGTAGTGTCTTATTTCGGGACACTACCAAAATTTCCAGCATTTTCATCCGACAGTAAGCGATTTCTCTTCCGTCCAGAATTTCGTGATCTCCTCGAGCGACCTGCCTTTGGTCTCAGGAACCAGCCAACCAACCAGAACAATCGTCAACAATGCGCCCGCGCTGAAAATCCAAAAAGTACCGTCCGATCCCAGATGCTTCTGCAGAATCGGAAAAGTCTGGTTCCCCAGGTAACCAACCAGCCAGAGCGCCGTAGTCGCGATCGACATGCCGCGCCCGCGAACTTTCGTGGGATAAATTTCCGAGATGATAACCCAGCACGCCACACCATTGCCAAAGGCATGCCCAGCAACGAAGCTCATCACTAAAATCAAAACTGCCAGGCCGCTGCCGTGAATGTGATAGAACCAGCCAACCATCGCGAGAGAGACAAATTGCACCGCTGTTCCTGCAAGAATCAAAGTTCTGCGTCCAGCGCGATCCACCAGCCACAGAGCAAAAAGCGTAAATAGAAGATTTATGAGGCTGACCAATACCGATTGGAAGAATGCGTCGCTGGTCGCAGTTCCCGCAGTCCGAAAAATTTCCGGCAAAAAGGAAAATATCGGAGTGATGCCACTGATCTGCTGCAATCCCGCCAGCATAATACCCAGCAGCAGAGGCCTCCGAAAGGTAGTAAAGAGTTCCGAAATATGGCCCTCTTCGGTAATCAGCGAGTTCTCAATTTCAGCCGCTTCTTGCCTCGCGACGTCAGTACCATTGATCCTGCTTAGCACCTCGATGGCCTGATCGCGGCGCCCCATTTTCATTAGCCAGCGCGGGCTTTCGACTGCAGGCAAAATCATCAGCCCAAAGAGAATCGCCGGCACGACGCCGGCAAAAAACATCCAGCGCCATCCGCTGGATATGTTCCATGCCTCATCGCCCATCCGTTGAATGAGCATGTTGACAAAGACAGCGGCGAGAATTCCCACCACAATACCAAGCTGATAAAGCGTCACACACCGGCCTCGAACCCGAGTAGGGGCGATTTCGGCAATGTAGTTCGGGCAGATCACCGACGCCGCCCCAATGCCCACTCCCCCTATCAACCGCCACAGAACGAACTGATGTAAATTCGCGGCAAAGAGCATGCCCACGGAGGAAACACCGAAACACAGCGCACAGAGCGCCAGACCTTTTCTCTTCCCAAGGTAATCAGCCACAGTTCCCGCCGCCGCACACCCGGCAATACAACCCACCAGCGCGCATCCCGCGGCCCAGCCCACGCCCGGCGCGTCGAGGTGAAACAAACGGCTCAAATATCCGATCGCCCCGCTGATCACAATATTGTCGTAGCCAAACAGAAAACCGCCGAGAGTGGAAACGCTGGCGGCAATTACCAGCGGAGTGCGCAAATACGCCCGGCCGGATGACGAGATCAGCTTTTGTCTCCGTGAATAGGGACAGTACTGCGCCCCTGTAATTGGGAAGATTCGAGAACCGCTTTTGCCGCCAGCATAAATCCTACAGTGTGCGCCATTCCCGCATGCCAGGGCGCGGCGCAGGTCATTTGCGGAGTGTGGTCGGGAACGATCACGCCGTCGAAATGATTGCGCTGAAGGATCGCTAGAATACGAATCATGTCCACATCACCCTCATCGATGAACGTTTCGCGATAATGCGGCACCTTGCCCACGACATTGCGAAGATGAATGTAGGCAATTTTGCCTTGTTTGCTGTATCGATCGACCGCGTCATAAATATTACCTTCCGTCATTTCCGCCATAGTTCCCACGCAAAGCTCAAGCGCATTGCTGCGGCTCGGAGCAAGATCGATCAGCCTCTGATACATGTAAGGCTGATAAACCAGGCGCGGCTGCTGGCGCATCGTAGGCATGGGAGGATCATCAGGATGCGCGGCCAGTTGCACCCCCGACTGCTCGGCCACAGGAATGACTTCTTCCAGAAATCTTTGCAAACGATTCCATAGTTGTTCATGCGAAATCGGAGGCAACATGCCGGCAGGTGCGTTGCGCTCGTAAACCATGTTCCATGCCATTCCATTCGGGATGGGCACATCCTCGGCAGGACCATCCATTCCCAGTGTGATCGCCCGTCCGCGACCAAGCGGCGCCGTCACACGCCCGCATACGCCCGCGAGACTGAAGTTGTAGCCGAGCACCGGAATCCCCGCTTCGCCAAGCCGCCGAATAATAGTCTTAACTTTCTCGATTTGCTGCGAACGTTGCGGTCCGTCAAGCAGAATATCGTGCCAGTGTGCAGGATCAAGATTCTCGATTGCCGCTAAGATCAACCCAGCGTCTTCAATCTCTTTGCGAAGAGTTTTGAGATCTTCCGTGGTCCAAAGCTTATCGGGATCACCGGCATAGCCCCAGGGCTCATACTTGGCGCCCGTAGGCTGGTTGTTCCGCGGATTGGAAGGCCCTTGATTGAAATAATCGACCAAGTGAGCCACGATATGCGTACAGCCGGCCTGGCGCGCGAAGTCATAATAATCGCGCGTCAACATGTGCCGGTAGAGGCCAAGCCCGATCTTCATAATCGATTCCCGATGCCCGCGCCGTAATCGGGGTTGAGAATCTGTCCATTGATTTCGCTAGCCAACGGCGAACAGAGAAAAACAAACGCATCCGCGATCGACTCCGGACTGTTTCTTCTACCCAGTGAAACTCGCAACACAAATTCCCGGTACGCTGGATCTTCGTCGAAGACTTTCAGCGAACTGCCCGCCGCAACGTTTCCCGGAGAAACAACATTCACTCGAATACCAGTGAGTGCATATTCCAGCGCCAGGCTGCGAGCAAAATTTTCAAGTGCCGCTTTTGCTGACGAGTAGGAAGAGATTTGCGTGTGCGGCATGCGCGCCACGTAAGAGGATGTGAAGATAAGATGACCGGCAATGTTGCGTTCCACCCATTGCGCAAGCACAGAGCGCGCCAAATAAGTCTGGGCAAAATAGTTAAAGCGAAAGATCTGTTCGTACTCCGTTTCGGATGTGCTGGCGAATGGATGCAGCCCGCAGCCACCAGCATGACCAATGACGGTGTCCATCCCCGGAAATTTCTCAAACGCCGCTTTTACTGCGGCATTTACCTGGCTCGAGTCGGTGATATCCGCGGAAAAATATAAGTATGACAAAGCCGGAATTCCCCAACCGGCAAGCGTCCGCCCGGCCTGCTCCTCAGCTTTGATGTCGGTCAGCACCAGCGTCGCACCGCTCGTAGCCAGCTTCCTTACCATGTGCTCCGCAATCGCTCCCAAAGCGCCGGTGATCAGAATCGTCTTTCCAGAGAGATCGATCGTAATCACGATTGGCCGCCTCCAGTTCGCGAAAGCACTTCATGACCTGATTCAGTCACCAGCACGTTATCTTCAATTCGCGCACCCGCGCCACGTTCGTGGACGTAGACTCCGGGTTCGATCGTCACTACCATTCCCGGCTCCAGGACAGCCGATTCTCGGGGTAGGATCAGAAAGCCCGGATCGTGATAACGAAAGCCAACGTGGTGACCGGTGTGATGAGTGAAGAAAGATGAAAGTCCGTGCGCGGCGATCTTGTCTCTCGCCGTCGCATCAACATATCCCGCAGAAACGCCCGGACGTATAGCATCTATTGCAGCTTGCTGCGCAGCTCTGGCGATATCAAGAATCTCTGCGACTTCTGCGTGCGGATGGCCCACTGCGATTGTGCGCGACAGGTCGCTCCAATATCCATTGACGCAAGTTGCTAGTTCGATCAGCACCAAGTCGCCGTTGGTTAGTCGTCGCCCAGTCGAACGATTAAATCGGCCAGCATCGGCGCTGTTGGGGCCGGACTGCACCATAGCCCAGCCTCGCGAATGAAATATTCCGTCGCAACCAATCTGCCGGTAAATAATCGATTCCACCGCTGCCGCAACCTCCGCTTCGGTGGCTCCCGGTTGCGAAGCATCGAAGAAGGCCCGCAGTCCAATGTTCGCAACCCGGTTAGCGAGCCGGATTGCATCGACTTCCTCTGGGGTTTTTCGTAGATAAAGATTCGCGAAAGCCGGATTTCGTTTCGCAGCAAGCGCGGACAAACGTCCCGCGAAATCCTCAGGCATGGGAATTTGCTCAGCAGCTTGAATCGGCAGAGACGTTCTGAAGGCACCGGAATTCATTCCGGCCCGTTCAGTATCGACTCCATTCTTCTTTAGTTGCTCGCCAACCGCTGATATCAGCGCGGAATATGGATCGTCACATTTCAAATCGCCCCATCGATATTCCTGAACTCGCAGATCGCTTGGAATTTGGTCGCGCGGCTCGATTTGCGGAACGAAGAGAAGCGGCTCGGCATCCGCGAAGTAAAGCAGCAACGAAGCACCCCAGAAGGGAAAATACCCAGACAGCATGAGCAGTTCATCAGGCCGCCAGGCAATCCAAGCCCGCAGATTGTGCAGTCGGAGAAAATTCCTAATTTGTTCCTGACGAGACGGCGGCCATCCAGTCACGACACTTGTACTCACAGTCAATTCCTCTTCACATGATTCCGTATTTCGCAAAGGCATCAACCGCGCTGCTTCCCGCTTCTATCGCCTTCTTGACCAATTTTTCCCCGCGAGCCTTTTCCAACGCGAGAGTAAATACTTCAATTTCAGCCTCGGCGGGAACTACCAGCACTCCATCGGTATCGCCAAATAAAATATCTCCGGGCCGGATGCGCACCGATCCAATTTCAACTGGAATGCGAAAGTCGACCACCTTATAACGCGGCGCGGCATCCTGCCCATAAGATCCGAAACCGAATGTCGGAAAACCCATGCTCAAAATCGCCTTGGTATCCCTGACGTAACCGTTCAAGACCGCGCCCCGGCTGCCGAGTCTGCGTGCTCGAGTGCTCATTAGTTCTCCCCAGAGCGCATTGCGAGGCGAAGATCCAGTATTGATGTAAACCTCGTTTGTCCGTAAATCGTCCAGCGCCTCGAGCATCAGTCCGAACGGTTTCTCCATTAACTTATTCGCGCTGCCGGCAATTTGTTCGGCAAACACATCCACAGAGAGAACCGGCATAGCGCGGCCAATCACAACCATATCTTTGCGGAGAGGTTGGATCTGCGGCGGGAGAAACTGATGCTGGAGACCTAACTTGTCCATCACATCGCCGACAACACAGGTGAACAGCTCGCGCTGCGCGATGGCGAAAAGCTCATCATCCACCTTCCACAGTTTCCGCGCCCGTGCGCTAGTTTTATTCTTCATCGCGCACGCGCCTCTTTTATTTTGTCGACAAATTGTCGTGCAATCCGCGTGATGGATGCAAAATCGCCGTTCTTCGCTCCAGCCGTGAGTTTGCCGCCCACCCCTAACGCAACCGCACCAGCGTTGATCCATTCGTCAACATTTTCGAGACTGACTCCGCCAGTCGGCATAAGGTTCGCTTGCGGAAGCGGTCCCTTCACGGCTTTCACGAATGCAGGACCGAGAATTTCTCCAGGAAAAACTTTCACAATGTCAGCACCACTCTCCATTGCCTCGATGATTTCGCCAACCGTTCCAGCGCCAGGCATGTACGGAACCTGATAGCGATTACAAAGACGCGCAGTCTCAGGGTTGAGCGCAGGGCTGACCACAAAATGGGCTCCCGCGAGAATAGCAATGCGCGCAGTTTCTGGATCAAGCACTGTGCCCGCACCCAACAAAATCTGGCCGGTAAAGTTTTTTGCCAGATGCTCAATCACTCCGCTCGCACCCGGCACGGTAAACGTGATTTCCAGAGCAGCCACACCGCCATTAGCACAAGCTTCAGCGATACGCGAAGCCTGGTCGGGACTCTCAGCGCGTATCACGGCCACCAAACCTGCCGCCGTAATTTTTCCCAACACCTCTATTTTGGCGATCGACATAAATTTCAGCAGCTTTAACTCGCCCTACGCTGGGCAACTCGCATTCTCACTCAAAAAATGGTTCTCCCCGACGCGCATAACGCCGCGCAACTTCTTCGTTCAGTGTCACTCCAAGTCCAGGTTTTTCCGGCAATTCGATAAACCCACGATTGATAAGCGGCTTTGGCAAACCTTCCACCAGATCATTCCAGAAAGGAACGTCTGATGCGTGGAACTCCAGAGCAAGAAAATTCGGAATTGCCGCGCAGAAGTGAGCCGAAGCTAATGTCCCAACCGGACTGCTGATGTTATGCGGAGCAACCGGCATGCTGTGCACATCGGCAAACTGCGAAATGCTTTGGGCTACAGACAAGCCACCGACTTTCTGCAGGTCGGGAGTGACAATGCTGAGCGCGTGTTGTGCGATGATTTCCTGAAAACCTTCGAACAGAAACAGATTCTCCCCAGTTGCAATCGGCACTCGCACGTTCGAATTCACTTCCTTAAGCGCAGCGGTGTTGTTGGGCGGAACCGGATCTTCCAGCCACAGCAGCCGGAACGGCTCCAGCTCTCGCGCCACTTTCACAACATCGCTCGCGTTATAGCGCCAGTGGCAATCGACTGCGATATCCGTATCTTTCCCCACTGCATCGTAAACCGCACCGATCAAACTCACCATGTGATCGATCGCGCGATTGCTCAGCACTCGACTGTACGGATCTGGGCCTTCGGTACCCGGCACATCCAAATCGAATTTCAGAGCGGTGAATCCGTCTGCCCTTTTTGCCAGCGCCCGTCGGTGATAATCTTCCGGCGAAGAAGATAAATCGTCCCCAGCCTGACCGAAATAATCTTTGGTCGTGTGTGCAGTCATGTTCGCTTCCCATGACGCGGGCCGCGAGCGCAAAACTTCGTCCAAACTCTCCAGCGCTTCGCCCCCATGGCAATCGGCGTAAACGCGAACCCGATCGCGAAACTTTCCTCCCAGCAATCGATAGATCGGCACATCGAGCCATTGCCCGAGCACATCCCACAGCGCAGCTTCGACGCCACTAATTGCGTTGTAAATAATGCCCGCAACCGAACCAGCGCCTGAAGTCGCCATCTGCAATTTGCGAAAGAGTCTGTGAATGTCGCGCGGGTCCTCGCCGATCAGCAGCGGCTCGAGAGAGCGCAGAATCGAAGTGAGTCCAGGAGCGAAGAAGCATTCCCCCAGACCGCGAATTCCTTCGTCCGTTTCAATGCGAACGAAGGTCCAATCAAAATTACCCTCGACTACCGCGGTTTTTAATCTGACGATCTTCAAGTTATCAGCGACACCTGACGGGCGATTATACGCTGACATAGTTTCACCACGCTGCACAGCAGAACTGGGAAGGCCGCAGTCAACCAGCTAGAATGCTGCATGGACTCGATCGCATTGAAAGCGGCCGAAAGCTGCAGGTGGGACTGCGTCAGCCTCGGCGAAGTCATGCTGCGGCTCGATCCCGGCGAGGAGCGCATTCATACCGCTCGAAACTTTCGCGCGTGGGAGGGCGGCGGAGAATACAACGTGGCGCGCGGGCTGCGGCGCTGCTTTGGCATGCGCACCGCTGTCATCACTGCGTTCGCGAAAAACTCCATCGGGCAACTTCTGGAAGACATGATTCTGCAGGGCGGAGTCGACACGTCGCTAATCCGCTGGGTGCCCTACGATGGTATTGGCCGAACCGTGCGCAATGGCCTGAACTTTACCGAGCGAGGTTTCGGCGTGCGCGCTGCAGTCGGCTGTTCCGACCGGGGAAATACCGCGATCGCCAACAGTCAGCCGAACGATTTCGATTGGCAACACATCTTTGCGAAAAGCGGTGCTCGCTGGCTGCACACGGGCGGCATTTTTGCGGCACTATCTTCTTCTTCCGCGTCGGTCGCGAAAGCGGCAATTCAAGCGGCCCGTTCCTCAGGCACAGTCGTTTCCTACGATCTGAATTATCGTGAATCACTTTGGAAAGGAATTGGTGGCAAGACCAAGGCGCAGGAAGTGAACCGCGACCTGGTATCCGCTGTGGACGTTCTGTTTGGCAATGAAGAGGATTTCTCCGCAACTCTCGGAATCGCGATCGAAGGCGTCAGCGAAAATTTCGCCGACCTGTCAATGGCAAGCTATGACACGATGCTGCGGCGCGTCGCCGAGCAGTACCCGAACCTCAAACTCATTGCGACTACGTTGCGCACGGCGCACACAGCAACCAAGAATGATTGGGGCGCAATCGCTCTACATCAGGACAACACGTTTCAAGTCCCTCAGCGTCCGCTGGAAATTCTGGATCGGGTTGGCGGCGGCGATTCGTTTGCCTCCGGCCTGATCTACGGATTGCTCGCCTGCAAAGATACTCAATGGGCCCTGGAGTGCGGAGTTGCCCACGGCGCGCTCGCCATGACAACACCCGGCGACACGAGCATGGCTACGCTCCCCGAGGTCGAAGCCGTGATGCGCGGCGGCTCAGCCCGCATCACGCGGTGAGCGAAGCTGAAAACTCTTTTGCAAACTGGATGCATTGACTTAGACTGTCGCTTGTTTCCGGAGGGCTTTTGACAATTTCTCCCGCGCTAAAGAAACGCGCCGCACAAATCAAAGTGCTTCTCATGGACGTCGACGGCACCATGACGGATGGAAGCGTTATTTTACTCTCGCAAACCGACGGCAGCGCGCTTGAAATAAAAAAGTTCGACGCGCACGACGGCCAAGGCCTCACCCTCGCACAAACCGCTGGACTGCGCACCGGCTGTATCACCGGCCGCGAAAGTTCCGCGCTTCTGCGCCGCGCCCGCGAAATGAAAATGGAATTTATCTACATGAAACAACCTCTAAAAATGCCGGCCTACGAAGAAATACTTATGAAGGCGGGCGTCTCCGATTCCGCCCTGGCGTTCATCGGCGATGACCTTCCAGACATCCCCTTGCTTCGCCGCGCCGGACTTGCTGTTGCCGTCGGCGACGCCGTGCCCGAGGTCAAAGCTGTCGCGCATTACACCACCAAAGCCCTCGCCGGACACGGAGCCATCCGCGAAGCGGTTGAACTCATTCTTAAATCCAAAGGCATCTGGAAAGAGATGATCGACAAAGCAAGAGCATAGCGCTATGGCCGAGGCACGAATTTCAAACACGCGGGCGACGGCACCGTGAGCGCTTCGCCAGTCGAGGTAAGGTGCCCGGTCTTGTGATCAATGCTAAAGACGACGACGTTGTCGGAATCCTGATTCGCGACGAGAAGCCATGCACCAGTTGGATCAATGGCGAAGTTGCGAGGAGTCTTTCCGCCCGAAGGAAAAGTCTCAACAAGCGCTAGCGTGCCTGTCGAAGAATTGATCGCAAAAACCGTGACGCTGTCATCACCGCGGTTCGAAGCAAAAAGAAACTTTCCCGCCGGATCGACTGCTATTTCTGCAGCTGTGCTGTTCCCCTTGAAGCCTTGAGGGAGTGTCGAGACAGTTTGCAACTCATGCAGCGCGCCCGTCTCGACGTTATAAGAGTAGATAACAACCGTCGACTGCAGCTCATTAATGACATAAAGAGATCGTCCGTCCGAACTGAATACCAAATGCCGCGGACCCGCACCGGGCCTGGTTTTCACGACCGCAGGCTTTTCTCCCAAAGTCCCCTTTGTCGCATCGAAGCGGTAAATGAGCAACTGATCGAGCCCGAGATCTGCCACAACCGCAAACCGGTTGTCCCGCGACAGCACGATAGCGTGTGCGTGCGGCCCTTTTTGCCGCTCACGATTTATGCTCGAACCCTTGTGCTGAACAAACCACGAAGCATCGCCCAGCCGGCCGTCCGCCATCACCGGCAAAACCGCCACGCTCCCCAATGTGTAATTCGAGATCAGCGCATACTTGCCAGTTCGATCAAGCGCAATGTGAGCCGGACCTTGGTCGCGCGAGGATACTTGATTTAGCAGCGACAATTTGCCGGTCTCATGGATGGTAAATGCGCTCACCGCTCCGGTGGGTCGGCCGTTATATGTAAGGGTCTCATTAACTGTATAGAGAAATCGCCCACTGGAATCAACCGTCAGAAAAGACGGTTCAGGAGTCTCCGCCGCCAGTCCAAGCGAAGCAAGTTTCCCGCGAGAGGAATCGAACCGGTAAGCGTAGATTCCCTTACTGCCGTGGTCAGTATAGGTTCCAACATAAAGAAGATGTTCCTGTGCCGCTGGTGCAGATGCCAGCAGAAACCCCGAGAACGCGATCAACAGCAGAACCGTCAGACCTGAAATCTGTCGCAAAGTCATACTTTCCTGTTGTGCTGTCTTCCTTTGTGTACCTTCGCGTCCTTTGTGGTCGATGAACTTAAAATGCGAGAACAACATGACGCAAAGGTTCTCACGCTGCTTCCGGAATAGCCTCAATGCGTCCCAGCAAGAAAACATAACCCACAATTCCCAGCAACAAGATTACGGTCGCGGTGACGAACGCGGCTGCAAACGAGCGCGTTCCCGCGACGATGTAACCGGTAACAATCGGCGCCGAAATAGCTGCGATCTGTCCACAAAAGTTTACCGCGCTGGCGAGAGTCCCAACGCTCTCCCTCGGCGCGATCAAGGATGGCACGGTCCAAGCCACCGGCGCAGCCGCAGCAAGACCGCCTAACGCAAAGCTTATCCACAACATCGCAACCCCAGGACTATGCGCGCTCGCCGCACCAAAAATGCAAAGGCCGAACATCATTCCCACTACCAGCACAGTTTGCCGAACCCGGTTCGCGTCCCAGCCGTGCTGAATTAAATTGTCGACCAGCCATCCGCCAATCAGCAAATCGGTTATAGCTGCAAATAACCAAGGGGCGCTAGTGTAGAAAACCGAGCGCAGCAAATCCACACGAAGCATAATGGAGAGATAACTAGGCAGCCATGCCAGCAGCAGAAAGAAGGTGTAGTTGTAGGCGCCCCAGCCCAGCGCAAGCCCGTAGACTTTTCGCTGCCTCAACAGATAGCTCAGCGAACTGCCGCTTCCTGCTTTTGCATGACCCTCTAATTGCGCCCCACCACGCAAAATGAAATCGCGCTCCTCAGGCGACAATTCCGGATCTTCGCTAGGATTGCGGTAGACGAAATAAAATAATACAAAGTACAAAAAGCTGATGAAGCCAGTAGCGGCAAAGCTCCAGCGCCAGCCAAAATAAAACAGCAACACGCCAATGAACGGAACCCCAATCGCAGTAGCCAACTTAGCCGCAGCATCCGTAATAGCCGTCGCCAGCCCTCTTTCCTCGCGGGTAAACCAATATCCCAAAGCTTTCGCATTGGCCGGAAACGTAGGAGACTCGCTCACTCCCAGCATGAGCCGCGCTCCGAAGAACCAATTGATGCCGGGCGCAATCGCCGCTGCGAACGACGCAACACTCCACAAAAACGCGCTGATCCGCCCCACCCGCCGGACTCCCCACCGATCGAGCAAAATGCCGGCAGGCATTTGCATAAGAGCGTAAGTCCAACTGAACGCGCTGGAGAGATAGCCGAAAGCCACGAGTGACAAGCCAAACGAAGCATGCAGAGCGTCGCGTGACACCGACAAATTAATGCGATCGAAAAAGTTGACCAGCACCCCAAAGGCGAGCAGGAAGGCGATGCGCCATCGCCGGCGCAGCACGCGAGAATTACTCGGAATGGGTTTCGGCAACAGCGCTCCAGATTGCTGCACGCGAGATTACTGGACGCCAATGCCCGCAAGCAAACCGCCGTCCACCAGGTAATCGCCTCCGGTGCAGAATCCTGCCTTGTCTGATGCCAGAAACGCAGCCAACTCGGCAACCTCTTCCGGCGTGCCAATGCGCCCCAGCGGATGCGCCGAACCAAAACGCGCGAACGCCTCTTCGGCCGGCACCCCCGGTGCAAAATGCGCGGCAGAACGCGCCAGCATTGGCGTCCGCACCGAGCCCGGACTGATCGAGTTCACCCGAATATTATCAGCCGCGTGATCGAGCGCCAGCGCCCGCGTCAGACTGTGAATCGCTCCCTTCGAAGCCGCATAAGCCACCACCCCGCGCTGGCAAGCATGTCCCTGCACCGACGCCAAATTAATAATCGATCCCCCTCCGCGCTTTTTCATCTCCGGAACGCCCAGATGCGCCAGCACATAAATACTGCCCGCATTCACCATCATGCAGCGATTCCAAGTTGCAAGGTCGGTTTCCACGACCGTCCCAAAAGGATGGATCGCAGCCGCGTTCACAATGATGTCAAGTCCTCCAAACTGATCAACCGTCCTCCCAACAATGGAGCGCATCGCCTCAAGATCAGTAACGTCGCCGCTTTCGACCTGCAGGTTCAACCTAGCTTGTTCCGCGTCGTCAGCCAGCGCTTTGTTTCCCGCTGGCTCAATGCCGCATGCCACAACCTGCGCGCCTCCGGCAGCCAAGCGCAGCGCAATCGCCCGGCCAATTCCCGTCGTGCCCGTAACCAAAGCCACTTTTCCTGAAAACTCTTGCATAGGATTCGCTCAAGCCAACCTGACAAACCCGCTCACTCCACCAATTCGGGGATTGCGTGCTTCATGCCTTGCATCACACCGCGCAATTCGGCCAGGCCCTTTAACCGCCCAACCAAGGAATACCCAGGATTCACTTTTTTTCCGATATCGTCCGCCAGCAAGTGTCCATGGTCGGGACGCATGGGAATTTCATGATCCGCCCGCCCCGCACGCCTGCGATGCGCCTCTTCTTCCAGCAAAGCCCGAATCACGCCCAATATATCCGAACTGCCAGCGAGATGCTCTGCCTCATGAAAAGATCCGTCAGGCTCTCGCGTGACCTGCCGCAGATGCACGAAGTGAATACGAGAATTGAATTCTCGAGCCATCGCCAGCAAATCGTTATCCGCTCTGGCTCCGAACGAGCCTACACAAAACGTCAAACCATTCGCCGGCATATCGCAGGCAGTGAGAATCGCTTTCACATCCGCTGCGGTCGAAACCACTCGCGGCAGCCCAAACAGCGACCACGGCGGATCGTCCGGATGTATCGCCAGTCGCAGCCCAACTTCCTGCGCAACCGGCGCAATCTCGCGTAAAAATGCAACGAGATTACCTCGCAGCTCAGCCGGCGTCACACTCTCGTACTCAGCGATGAGCCCGCTAATCGTTTCGCGAGTATAAGAGGCCTCGGCCCCGGGTAAGCCTGCGATGATCGTTCGTTCGAGTTCGTCCTTGCGCTTCTCGGACATCGATGCGTAGCGTTCGCCTGCCGCGCGAATCCGTTCCTCGGAATAATCCGTGGCAGCTCCTTTGCGTTTCAAAATGCACAAATCGTATGCCGCAAAATCCACCGCATCAAAACGCAGCGCGTACCCGGTAGTCGGCAGCCGCCAGGCTAAATCCGTCCTCGTCCAATCCACCACCGGCATGAAGTTATAGCAAACGACTTTCACGCCCGCCTTAGCGACCGCGGCCAGCGTATCCTTCCACGCATCGATGTAAAGCCGATAACGTCCAGATCGCAGCTTGATCGAATTGTGAACCGGTATACTCTCGACCACCGACCACGCAAAACCTGCCGCCACAATCTCATCGCGCCGCTTCAACACCTCATCGAATGGCCACGCTTCCCCGCGATAAAGATGGTGCAGCGCCGAGACAATCCCCGTAGCCCCGGCCTGCTTGATGTGATCGAGAGTAACCGGATCACCCGGCCCAAACCATCGCCAAGTTTCCTTCATGGAGTCATGCTGCCCATTGTGTTGCCCACGAAGCTGCGCGAGAGCTATATTACAGCGCGACACCATCCCGTAGAGACGTAGCCAGCCACGGCTCTACGGCTGCGAGAACTGCACCATCCCGTGGCTTTGAAGGACGCGCTTCCACACGTTGCGTTTTTGACTTGCAGTAGTCAGTCGGCTCGCCCATTCTGACGTCGCGCTTTTCGACGTGAGGGTGGGGACTGTGGCTCGGCCGTCAGCCGCATTAATCCCCCGCAGCAAATGCCAGGCCCCCTTAAGAGCAGCGTGTTTAGAAGTCGCCAAATAAGGAGAAAGCGTCGGGCTGTCCGCGTGCGAACTGAACTTGCTCCACTGCTGATAGTTCCACCCCTGACGCATCATCCAGTACAAACGAACCGCTAGTTTGTTGGCCATCGCTACCTTGGCGGTTTCCTTCCTCGCTGCATCATCAGGTGGAGATATTTGCTGCGACACTCGGGCAGCATGCGCCATGACTTGTACCGCTTCCATCTGCAAGAAGCGCATCATCGAACTCCCCTGTCGTAGCGCCCGCCGTTCGCTGTCGTCCCACAGAAGTTCCCGTCCAAGGCCTGCACCAGCGCGGCGTTAGGGTACAAGCCGTCAGCCCCGGAAAAGCTGTGCAGGGTGGTAAGCGTACCATGTCGGCTGATTTTGAAAACTGTGCCGCAGCCGACATCAAGGCAGTTCGCTGGTGCCACCGTACTGGGTCGTTCCGTAGAAGTCCCCGTCGGTGGCTTTGATTAATGCGGCGTTAGGGTCGCGGCCCTCGCCGTGGAGGCGGTCGAAGTCGTGCAGAGTGGTTAAGACTTGCCAGCGCGAGCCGATTGCCGTCATGCCACAAGACAGAAAGATGCAGACGATTCTCAACAACGCGGGTTTGTTCATGAGTCTCCTTTCGCATCCGCGCCAGCCCTAGCCAGGATTTCTATTTTCGCCGGGATTCAATTTCGCGCCCCGGGGGGCCAACACTATCACCGGAATTTCCTCGTTGACTTCAAAGCGTCTTCAGCTGCACATCCCGTTCGTCCCTTTTTCCTACCGTGAAAAGTTTTTCATCTTCATCTTTCCGATTTGATTTCAGTTTCGTCCCAACGCTGCTCTGGTTGGACGGGGGTCGGCGACGGAATCAAAGAAAACTGGCTGAGTTCGGCTTCGATCAATTCGAGCCTACACTACAGGGTTTCCAGGCGGCCCCGGCCACTGCCGAAAGATTGGTCTCGTGATCTTTGGCGAAAAATCGCCTACCGCTCATTGACCGCAGTCAAAGCGTGTAATCTCCCGGTTTCGTAAATTGACTTGCTTACCATTGTCCGCGCGTATAAGTTCATCACGGGAAGCCCTTGCTGAGCGGGGGTAGTATGGCTGCCACTGCAGTGTATGGGGCTGCTATCTCCCGCCACACAATTCGGTTGATCAAGAGGGGTTAATGTGGCCAATAGATTCTACGTGCTGACATTGTTAGGCATGCTTGGGTTGGCAGCTCTCACACGGGCGCAAACTTTCACCACGGTTTACAGCTTTTGCTCGGAGGCTAGCTGCGCTGACGGCTCTACGCCATACGCGGGGCTGCTGCTGGCCACGGATGGGAGTTTCTTTGGGACGACCTACACCGGCGGAAGTAATGACGGAGGCACAGTATTCAGAATCGACTTGAAGGGCAGGTTCAAAACGGTTTACAGCTTCTGCTCGCAAACCGGCTGCGCTGACGGAAGGGATCCGTATGCGGGGTTGTTACAAGCTCCCAGCCGCAATTTCTATGGAACCACGGAGTCCGGCGGGGCTGCTAGCGCTGGCTCAGTTTTCAAACTCACGCCGTCGGGAACGCTGAGCGTGCTGCACAGCTTCGACGGCAGCGATGGATTCACTCCTTACGCCGGGCTGGTTCGAGCTCCTGATGGGAATTTCTACGGCACAACCGGAGGAAATGGAAGCGGCGCCACCATTAGCGGAACTGTCTTCAAGGTCACCCCTGCAGGCAAACTCACCACACTTCACCAGTTTTGCTCCAAGACAAACTGCACTGACGGAGCCAACCCTTGGGGCGTGCTGGTAGAAGCCAAGGATGGGAACTTCTACGGCACCACTGCCGCCGGCGGTACACACGTCTGCAAGACACGAGGCCAAGAGAAGATCGGATGTGGCACGGTCTTTAGAATCACACCCAACGGGAAGCTGACGACGCTTTACAACTTTTGCTCCCAGGGAGGCAACAACTGCACCGACGGCGTCACACCTTTAGCCGGGCTGGTCGAGGCCAGGGACGGGAGCTTCTATGGAACAACGTCCGGAGGCGGAGCCCACGCAGACGGCACGGTATTCAGGATCACCGCCAAAGGCAAACTGAACACAGTGCACAGCTTCCAGGGCGCCGACGGCGCGACCCCTTATGGTGGGTTGATTCAATCCAGTGACGGGCACTTCTATGGGACAACAACATTTGGAGGGGCAAACAATAGCGGCGTGATCTTCAAACTCGCTACCACCGGAAAGCTGACCACACTTTACGATTTTTGCTCGCAATCGAACTGCACGGACGGCTCCTTCCCTCATGCGGCGTTGGCGCAAGCCGCCGACGGCCCTTTCTACGGAACGACCAGCGCAGGAGGTGACGCGGACGGCGGTACCGTCTTCAGCCTATCCCTGGGCCTCGGGACGCGTGTGAAAACACATCCTGCATCGGAACGCATGCCGGCAGCTCCCAGTCCTGGGAAATAACCTGGTTGGGCACAACCATCGTCGCCTTTACTGGAAGCGGCTTTTCAACAACTGCCGTCTTAATGTTTGCGCTTCACAACTCAAGTCCGTTTGAGCGCGGATCGCGTCTTATGCGACGCACGGGGTGGGAGCGATGGTATTAGTGAATGTCATGCGGATCCCGTGCTTCGGCCGGAGGATGACCATCGGGCGAGCTTCGATTATTTGGCCCGGAGCCAACTGAAAATCGTATTTTCTGAGCAGATCGCTCAAAATCATGAGGATCTGCAGCATCGCGTAATTTCCGCCGATGCAGCCTCGCGGTCCGGCTCCGAAGGGAAGGAAGGTGAAGGGTGTGCGCTGCTTGTCGTTTTCTTTGGTGAAACGCTCCGTATCGAAGTTCTCAGGATTCGGCCAGTAGCGCGGAGCATGGTGCGCACCGTACACATACACAATGACCATCGATCCGCGCGGTATTGCCATGTCGCCTACACGGTCGTCTGCGAGAGCCATGCGGTCGACCATCCAAAACGGCGGGTAGAGGCGGAGCGCCTCCATAATTACCTGAGTCGCGAATTCGAACTTGGGTACGTCGCTGTAACTCAGAGGCGCTTCGCCAAGCACGGTATCAAACTCCCGCCGCACTCTCTCGAGACAATCCGGACGCGAGCTCAAAAGATAAAGAAGCCATGATAGAGCATTCGACGATGTTTCATGTCCGGCAACCAGAAGTTGCATGCTCTCGCTCAGGATGAGCTCATCGGGCATGCCTTTGCCATCGCTGTAACGCGCATCCATCAAAGTCTGCAGCAGATCGTGACCGGGTGGTTCGTTGCGGCGCTTCCTTATGTATTCGAGCAGGACGGCGTCGGCGCGGGTTCGCATGTCTTCGTGTCTGCGCAGTTCGCCCGAGACGGCGAACCAGGGATTCAGATAGGGCTGAAGGGTTTGACGGACGATGAATTCCTGGACGGTGCAGATGGTATGGCTGACAAGATCGATGTCTTCATCCTTCAACCGTGCGCCAAATAGCGATCGAGCGACCATCGCGAAGGTGATTTTCATGAGCTGGGGGTAAATATCCACGGGGCCACGGTGAATCTGTCTGTCGAAATCGCGTAGCGACTCGGCCAGGGAGTCCTGCATGATAGAGGACAGCGCATCGAGTTGCTTTCGATCGAAGCCTGTCTGGATGAGACGGCGCTGCGTGCGCCAGGCTTCTCCGTGGGTCGTCAGAAGGCCTTTACCCAGGAAGTGGCCCATTCGCTTCACTTGAATTTCGGATTTCTGGTAATTCTCCGCATTGGTCTTCAACACGTGCTGAATGACGGCGGGGTCGATGGTAACCATCGCCTCCTTGAGACCGCCTATGCGGATCCAGAACGTGTCGCCGAAGATTTCGTTGTATCGGGACAAAATCTGCACCGGATTGCGCGCCATGGCGCGAGAGTCCGCAAAGCAGCGAAGCCGGGAAACAACGGGGACAGGCGTTGATGAGCTCATACCCGGGCGTCCTGATATTTGTCTCGAACCGGAGGAGTTTTCATGTCACTTGAAGGAAGTGCTAGCTGGCCCATACGAGAAAAGATTGTGACGCTCAAAATCAGTTTTCGTTCCCCAGTTGCTTCAACAGTATCAGATGATGCTGGATTGCCAGGGTCATGGTGGAGTGCTGCCGATAGGGAACCCCAAACTCTTTGGCAGTCTCCTTCACGATCCTGGTCAGCGGAGCATAGTGGGTATGGCACACAAAAGGACACAGGTGGTGGACGACGTGATGGTTGAGCCCGCCGGCGAGCCAACCAACAAGCGGGTTTTCCGTCGCATAATCGGCCGTTGTCGCGAAGATGTGATACACGCCGTTTTCAAACTCGCTACGATCCGAGGGAAAGTAGGTGCTGTCGACGGTGTGCGTCGACTGAAATACGAGGGTTACGGCTAAACCGACGATCAAATGGACCATGAGGAACGCCGCAGCGACCAGCAAAGGCGATTTTCCCAGCACCATCACCGGCAAGATAAGCATGTAAGTGAGGTAGAAACCCTTGCCGGCAAAAAGAATGGCATATTCGCGCAGAGAATGTTTCGTGCGTCTCAGATATTCGTGGTCCGGAAAGAAAAAGCACTGGAAGTCCCTGAAGAACACATAATCGAGAGAGAACATCGCGTAAACGAACAGCGCGTAAATGTGCTGGAAGCGGTGCCATGGCGCCCGGGGTTCATAAGGCGTAAAGCGAAAGATGCCGCGTCCCGAAAGCGCGTCGTCTTCACCGTGGAGATTGATGCAGGAGTGATGCCCCCGATGATGGAGGATACGCCACATGTACGAGCTCATTCCGCACAGATCGAAGACATAGTTCAGGATTTTGTTGACGTGCGACCGAGACGAGATGGCGTTGTGATTGCTGTCATGGGCGATGTTCAGCAAAAGGAATGTCTGCGCGAGGCCGCCTAAAAGGTAAAGGGCGACAAATTTCCATGAGCCGGGCCTGAGCGCATAGAGAGCGATCCATGCCCCCCCGAGAACCGCCAGACCCAGAGCGATCTTGACCCACATCGCGCGGTCGGCTTTGGGAGAAATACTGTGATCGGCAAAAAACTCATCCAGGCGGCCACGCAAGACTTTCGGGAACGACGACGCACCGGCCGATTCGATAATCGGCGAAGCTGAAGCTTCCGATGGTACTAGATCCGCGATGTCCGGTTGATCGGCAATCACCGCTCCGGTCTCGAACGTCATCGGCGCCTCCGCGATCATGGTAAATTGGACCCGACGCGTTCCACAAGATGCACGAACGGCCCTGACCCGCGGCGTAATTGTTGCTGCGCTGTCGACGGGCTTGCTGCAATATTTTAGTGCGAGCCATTAAGGGCAATCAAGAAAATTCAGAACGGACAGAGCAGCATAGATGCCGGTGCCTCATCCCAGGAAGCGATGACGCGTGGTATTGTGCAAACGTTTTGCTAATATACCAACTAATGAACCTTAGTGAACGGGGTCTCCTGCATGTGGTATAGGAGCTCCACAGGTCTGCTTCGCGTCCTGTGCGGCAAAAAGGAGAACGTCCGTTCCCCAGCTAACCGAGTGACGCTTGGGGCGAGAAAAAAATTACGCGTACATTCTCACAGTCCCACATTCCAGGTCTGTATTTCGAGACTCAATTATGTTTCACCTCGCTCGCTGGCGAGGTATGTTTCGTTTACTGACTTGCGTTCTATTCGACCTTGGAGGATCGCTGATTGATGACGGCGTCAATTCTGGACCAACTGGATAGGCTGGCAGATGAGCACCCGAACAAACTACTTTATTCGTACCTTGACGTAAACGGCGATCCGATCGAAACCCACACCTACGCGTCGTTTCTCCGCCGAACGCAAGCGATCGCCGGACATTTGCGGAAAGAGGGGCGTTTCGCGGCGGGCGATCGGGTTCTGCTTGCCTACCCGCCGGGGCTCGAAATGATCTGCGCATTTTTCGGTTGCGTGCGCGCCGGATTGATCCCCGTGCCGGTCTATCCCCCCAGTTCGCGCGGCTTCCAGAGCGCCCTATACAAGACTGTCCACATCGCAAAGGATTGCCAGGCGGCTGGGATCTTAACGAGCAGTGATTACCACGCATCTCTCAAGACGAATCTCGCCAGACGTGGGGTCTCGGCGTCGGGCATCGACGTAGATTACATTTCCGGTCTCCCGTGGATCGCTACGGAAGATTTCGTTGACACGATTTCGGACCGACCACCGGTCGATCCTTCGAATATCTTGTTTCTCCAGTACACGTCGGGTTCGACAATGGAGCCCAAGGGCGTGATCGTGACGCACGAAAACATCCTGAATACCTATCCGCTCGTGATCGACCATTCAGCGCCGGTCGTCGTTTCCTGGCTTCCGCAGTATCACGATATGGGACTGATCGGGTGCTACCTATATCCAGCACTGAAAGGTGGCACGACGTATGGGTTCGCTCCCATGGACTTCATTCAGCGGCCGATCCTGTGGTTCAATACGATAACGACCTACCACGCCACCGCGGGGGCTGCCCCCAACTTCGCCTACGACTATTGCTTGCGCGCCGGGAGGCTTTCCAAAGAAAGCCTGGAGGATTGTGATCTCAGCTCGCTTCGCGTATTGTTGTGCGCCGCAGAACCCGTAAAACCGGATACTTACACCCGGTTTCTAGAAACGTTTCAGCCCTATGGACTGAAGTCCGAAAGTTTCCATGTCGCCTACGGGCTGGCCGAGAATACTTTGGCGGTCTCACTGGGCGGTCGCAACATCGTTTCCGTGAACAAACGTGGCCTGGCGCTGGGGAAGGCTCGCATGACTACCGAGGTCTCAGAAATCGGCACCGCCACGCAGATTGTCAGTTGTGGGTCCTCGCTCCCAGGTCTCGACGTTAAGATCGTGGATCCGGAAGGACATTTCCCTCTTAAGCCAGAACGCATCGGCGAAATTTGGGTTGCTGGAAGCGGTAAGTGCCAGGGGTACTGGAATAATCCTGAATTAACTCTGAAGCAGTTTCGTGCGCGCCTCGTGGACGATACGCCCTATGACGACGGCTACCTTCGGACCGGCGACCTGGGATTTATCCACAACGGGGAACTCTACGTCTGCGGCCGCATCAAGGACATGATTATTCTCCGCGGCCAGAACTATTACCCGCAGGACATTGAGAACGTCGTGGAGAAATCATCCAGTCTGATCCGGCACAATTGCGTCGCTGCGTTCCAGGTTCAGGAAGACAGCGAACCCGCGCTGGCAATCGTCGCCGAAGTCAAAAATCCTCGAGCGCTTCCCGAAGCACGAAAGATTGCCGCTGCGGTCCGGAATTATCTCAACGTGGAAGTGGCGATGATTTCCCTCATCGCGCCTCGTGCGATCCCGAGAACGAGTTCGGGTAAGATCATGCGCCATAAGACCAAGCAGATGTGGCTGCAAGGTCAGTTCACCGTTCTCTCCGACTTTTCGCGGGAGAAGGACGCCGGGAAGTCCCATTCCGACATACATTCCTCTTTCGCCGAATTGAAAGCCAGGTACAACCTGACAGGTCTGGAATCGTACAACCTGGTCGATGCCGGCCTGGATTCCCTGGATCTTGTTGTATTCATGCATGAGCTCAAGGAACTTCTGAAAGATAAAGGCGCCGAGTTGCTGGCGAGGCAGGTAGATATTGGTGTCATTCAGCGTGTCAGTGTAGCCGAATTGTTTGGATTAGCCGAACAACTGGAGCGCGCTCCCGAAGAGGCGCTGGTTCATCTGCGCCACTCGCTTGGCGGCTTTCCGTGAAGAGCAGTGCGCCGCCGAGAAACAGATGATGAGCAACGACAGGAAGCTCATCTTCGAGCCTCCGGTGCCTTCGCCCATGCCGGAGATACCGATGCTGAATCATGTGCTGCTCACGGGCGGGACAGGCTTCATAGGGCCATTCCTGATCAAAAGCTTGCTGGAACAGACACGGGCGAAGATCTATGTTCTCGTCAGGTCTTCCGACGAAAAGCAGGGCAGGCAGAGACTGAGAGCCGCGATGGAGTCAATGGGACCCTGCGGAGCGGGACTGATGGAGATGTTCGAGGCCCGCGTGATCCCGATCTCCGGCGATCTCGCGCAGCCAAAGCTTGGCTTGATGCAGGATGTGTGGGATTTTCTCGCGAGTGAAATCGACACGGTGTTCCATAACGGTGCAACCGTGAACTACCTGTTCAACTACGACCTGATGCGTGACGCGAACGTGCTGGGAACCAATGAGGTCGTAAGATTGGCGTTCGAGGGAAGGCCCAAAGAGTTCAATTATGTCTCGACTACCTTCGTGTTTGGCTGGGCGGTCAAATCAGTCTTGTATGAGACCGACCTGAACGAGAATATGGAGCTTCTCGATTTTGGCTACAGTCAATCGAAATGGGTAGCGGAACAGGTGGTTGTCGACGCGCGCAGCCGCGGACTTTCCGCGCGGATTTTCCGGCCGGCTCTGGTGAGTCCTTCCGTCACGGGCGGAGGCAACAACTTCGATATCGCGGTTCGCCTGGTTGCTTTTATGGTGAATCACGGCATTGGCGTCGATACTCTCAACCAGGTCAGCTTTGTTCCGGCCGACATTGTGGCGAACAATATCGTTGCGATCTCTACCACTCCCGGTACAGCGAATAAGACTTACCATGTCGTTCGCGACGATTATTCGAACATGATGGATATTACCGGGCTTATTACCAAAGCGACTGGCCGGCAATTCGAAATATTCAGCCTTCCCGATTTCGTTCCCGAGCTGATCCGGAGATGCCGGAAGGAAGATCTTCTCTTTCCCCTGCTGGATTTTCTGGTGGGCTCTGTCGACAACATCTCCGCGATGGAGTTCAAACGGTATGACAACTCTTCCTATCAAATGGCTCGGGATGCCTCGGTGTGGGGCAAACCGGACCCGTCTCTGGAAGATACGGTCAACGGCATTCTGAAATTTATGTATCGCAAGGGGATCATTTCGGTCGCGGCTCGTGAGGTCAACGCGGTGTCACCGATCTGCGAGCGCGAACTGAACATCGAGACCCATCGGAGAGGTATCGATTGCGGTGCGGATTGCCTCCAATGCATGGCCGCTGCTGGAGATCCTGAGTGTATCGAGGAGATTCCGAAGGTCGAAGCCTCGGAGCAGGTGTGAGATGGTCGCTGGTCGATGAGCGAGATGGCCTGATTTCGCCCTGTGAAATAAATACTTTTGTGAATTAAACTTGGCGTCAATGAGATGCTGCACCCGCAAACGAGCACTCAGGTTTACAGCATTGCTCGCGACACTCACCATTGCCTTCGCGTGCGGTAAACCTTCTGAACCAGAACCATTCTTTCGCGAAGACTTGCACCCTTTCGGCTTTTTGACAGAGGCCCACAGTCGCATCGTAGGAAATTTCCCAGACATTAACTTTCTAACCGATGACCTTGTTTTGGTCAGCGTGAACAGCAGAGTTTATGGGTGGGTTGAGGAATCGCTTTCCGATCAGCCGGTTTCAAAGTTGCTCTTATTCGACGCGTCGCGACGCACCCTCCTCAACACCGCCGAAATGCCGGTCGAAAAGGATGTAGGTTCCGTGAGGGCTACTCGCAACGGAGAATTTGTTCTGCTTAATGAGTCAGGGGTACGTCTCTGCTCGCGTGAATTGCAATGCGGGGTACCGATCGCTACTCGTGGTCCGCTTTTCGTATCTCCCGGAGGAACGAGAATCGCGGTAGGTGGCAATGGCCAAACACAGCAGAAGCTCCTAGATGGCGCATCATTAACCGAACTCGAGCACTTCTCATGGACGAACCCAACCATAATTCCAGGCGACAGCGCTTTGCTCATCCGGCAGGACAATAAGCTGTACATGAGATTGCCGGAGAAACCAGACCAAAGACTGCCGTTCGGTGGCCTCGGCATTTGGCCCGAGGCTCGTTTTCTTAACCCGAACACCATCGCGGATTTTGAATCCGATAAAGTGCTTGCCGTTGCGAGAACTGACGGCTCCATTCGCTTTCGGGTACCCGTAAGCGCAAGATGGGACGTAACAGATATCTCGACAACGGCCTCCGGGTCTCGATTCTGCTTTCACGAGGCCGGATACACAAGATTCAATTCAATCCTGAACTTCTATGACATCGAGAGTTCGCGACCGCTCAACTTTGAGAGTGTCAATGTCTTATCGACCGACTCTGGGAAATCCCTCCTAAAATTGCGCTGGGACCCACGTCCGTATGTCGGCTACTTGAGTACGCCAGCGCTTTCGCCCGATGGACACAGGCTCGCTATTATTCGCAATGGTTTTCTAGAGGTTTTCGAGGTTCAATAAACGCCGGGAAGGCTCTCGGTCTTCAGTAATTATTGATAAATCGGCCACTGCACTCATCGACCGCGGAACGATCGGCTTCTGGACTCCACAGATTCACTCTCCGCTACTTCTTAAACACGAGCTTCTCCGTTATCCGTTGGCCCGATTCCAACGTCCCTGTGGTGGATAGCGTCATCTGCTGCCCATTCGCGGAAACCACCCACCTATCCGTTTGAGTGACTTGCTCATCCCGCCGGTAAATCGCATCCACCGTGTGAGGATCGACAAGTTCAAGCGTCACAGTATCGTTGCGCGAGTTCTTTAGATCGTATTGCTTTCCGTCAAAACGGGCGGTATAGCTGAAGTCACCCAGAAAACGGACCCCACCGTTTCCGTCCGCCTCGATCTTCAGCACCAAACCTTGCCGCAAACGGGTCTTGCTGAGATCTTCCGTCCACTCGCCTACGAACAGGTCACTGGCGACCTTCACACCTCCGCTTCGCTTCCACACGGTGACCTGATCGGGATGGCCCGCTGTCGCAGTCGTGCTTATTAGTTCCTTTCCATCCTTCGAAAGTTGTTCGCGAACCGTGGCCACAATCGTTCCGTCCTTTTTCTCCGTGACCTCAGCCTGCCTCTTATCGATCCTGTGCAGATCAATTTGATTGAAGCCGAGATTGCCGGGTGCGGGCGAATCGTGTCCGTTTCGACTCGCGGTGAAATCAAGATGCCTTTCGCCTGACATGACCACATGCACCCCGTTATGCAGATGTGTAATGGAAAGGCGATTCGGAGGATCGAGACTAGACTGCGCTGATATCAGCGTCCAGACGCCAAGGCGAGGGTCTGTCACTCCAGATTGGGTGGCGGCAAGCAGTCCGAACAGCGGTCCGGCAAGCAGTCCGAGTAACAGTAAGGTGGGAATTGATCCTTTCAAGCCGATAGGGAGAGTTTAGCAGATTCACATCGCTACTTATGTGATCCCTGCGCAAGTGTAGTTTCAGTGGCGACGATCTTGTATGAGATTATGAGTGCAATGCACGTGCGCCGTTTTTGGGTGTCAGGGATCGTCCTCGCAGCAACCATTGCACTTCTTCCATTCTCTTTTCACGCGGAGCGCCACCTGGAGACCGCAACCCGGGTCGAAGGCAGCCAGGCAGAAACTGTCCGGCAGGAACTGGCCAATCGTTTTCGGTCGCCGTTCGTGGACCAGGTGGTCCTGGTGATCCAGGGACTCCCGCCTGCGAGTTCGGACGGAAGGCGGACAAGCGTTAGAAACCATCGTGAGGGGACTGAGAGACCAACCCGGCGTTTCGGGAGTGGTGTCCTATCTCGACTCGCGCGATCCGATCTTTCTGGGCCGGGGAGGGGGAACGTTTGTGATCGTCGGACTGATGTCGACCGACGGTCCGGTGGAGTCGCTGGTTCCGCAAGCTTCACCAGCTGGCAAGCTCGCTTGAAAATCAACTGCGGGGCCGTTATCCGGCGGTTAAGCTCGAACTCACCGGCGAGATTCCACTGAATTTCGACATTCGGAAAGCGAGCGCCGACGACGTGCGACGCGGCGAAAGTCTGGTGATCCCCGCGACCCTCGCACTTCTGCTGGTGGCTTTTGGAAGCCTGATCGCCGCCCTGATTCCCTTGGCGGTTGGCCAGCTTGCCATCGCGACCACTCTGGCGATCACGGGATTCCTGGCGCAGCGCTGGCACTTGTCCATTCTGGTTCAGAATTTGGCGACCATGCTTGGCCTGGGCTTGGGCATCGACTACGCGCTCCTCATGGTCAGCCGCTTCCGGGAAGCGATTTCCGCCGGCAACGACGGACCCGCGGCCTCGGTCATCGCGGCACGACAGGCGGGTCGCACGCTCTTGATTTCAGCCTCAACGGTAGCCATCGGATTTCTAGCCCTCTTGACGGTTCCGATCAGCGAAATCCGTTCCATCGGTATCGCGGGATTCCTGGTGGCGGGAATGAGTGTGTTGCTTACGAATACCCTCGTTCCGGCCGTGCTGGCGTTGCTCGGCCCGCGGATTAATCTTGGCCGATTGCCCTTTACTCCAAAGCTGGATGCGCATCGGGCCGCGCGTACGGGAAGTCGCTGGCGGCAATGGGGAAAGTGATTGTCGCGCATCCCTGGCTTGCCCTCTTTGTGGCAGGCACTCCTTTGCTTCTGCTCGCCTGGCAGGTCAGACGACTGGATACCAGTGTCCCTCGGGGAGATTGGCTTCCGCCGGCGGCGGAATCAGTCCGTGCGCTCCACACCCTGAGACAGATGGATCGGGAAGGCGTTGTTGAATCGTTGCGCATCATTGTCGAGCTTCCCACGGACTCCATCGCGCAAACCGACGCTGGGTGGGATGTGCTTGATCGTGTCACCAAGCGCCTCGCGAGCGACCCTCGCAGTGGCCGCGTGATTTCTATCACTACGATTGCGGAGGGCAACCGGTCTTCCCTCCTTGACCTCTCGCGGGAGACCCGTCGAACATTTCTGAGTAGTGACGGACGAGCGGCGCTGATTGAGGTGTTACCCGCGAGTTCGGTCTCCCTGCGCGACCAGGTCAACTGGGTGCGGGAGCTTCGGAAAACAGGCGCGCTAGCGCTCACCGGAGTGCCTGGCGCAACGCTTCTCGTTGGGGGCATCCCGGCACTCAACGCCGATTATGAAACGATTATCAGAGACCGCTTTCCGTCGGTAATGGCGCTTATCGTGGGCGGGACACTCCTTGCGCTACTCTGTGGATTCCGAGCTATCTTCGTCGCCGTGAAGGCCATCGCACTCAACCTGTTCTCGGTCGCGGCGTCCTTCGGAGCATTGGTTTTCGTTTTCCAAAACGGACACGGAAGTAGCTTCCTCGGAGTTCCTGAGGGAACCGGCAGCGTGTTTCCTCTGGTTCCGATCGTCGCCTTTGCAATCGTTTTCGGATTAAGCATGGACTACGAGGTATTTCTGGTTGCACGCGTTCTCGAAGCCAGAAGGAGCGGGCTAAGCGAAATGGATGCAATCCCGGAGGGTCTGGCTAGAACCGCAGGCCTGATTACGAGCGCTGCCGCGATCATGATCGTGGTATTTGCGGCATTCACCTTCGGAAGTTTCCTGGTGGTCAAGATGATCGGATTTACGTTGGCGGTCGCTGTGTTGATTGACGCCACACTCGTTCGTATTGTGATCGGTCCCGCGCTCCTTCGTCTTGCAGGTGACTGGAACTGGTGGCCTGGCGGGCCTTCGCAACAGCACGAGTGGCGAGCCCGTGATGACGAGTCACGAAGTACATCAGCGCGGTTTTCCGAAATGAGCGCGTTTCGGAAAGCGTTACTCGCGGCCTCTGGGTACCTCTCTGGGATCGCGCACAGTATGGTGATCTTCAGTCCCGCAGCCATTCGAAAGCGGCGGATCTTATCTCTTCGATGGGCCAGTAAATAGCTGCCTCACCTCTCGCGCGGCCTGATGGCTCCAACCGAATCCGGCTAGAGATTGCCACTCAGCGGACCTCCTAAGGATGTACGCCGGGGTTTCGTAGTACTCTCTGAGCGATGCGCATCCTTACTAGCTTCTCTTTTTCAGTCGTGATTGCGTTCTGTCTGCTGCTAAAGCCGGCCAGCACGGCGCAATACAATCCTGCGCCCGGCCCGACTGCGATCACGCACGTCACCGTCGTCAATCCGGGTACGTCATCGGTTCAGAGAAATCAGACGGTTGTCGTCACCGGCGATCGCATCATCTCGGTTTCGGATGCGGAAAAATTCCAGTTACCCAAGAACGCGCGGGTCATCGACGCTACGGGTCAATATCTTATTCCCGGGCTTTGGGACATGCATGTGCACTCCGCTTTCGGCGATTGGTTTCCCGGCGGACGCGACATTATCCTGCCGCTTTTCATCGCCAACGGTGTCACCGGCGTGCGCGATATGGGAGGAGACATTCCGGTTCTCATGGAGTGGCGCAAAGAGATTGCGTCCGGCGAAATCATCGGCCCGCGCATGGTCATTTCCGGCCCCATGCTGGACGGGTATCTTCCCAACGGTAAACTGCGCTTTCCCAGTTCCATCGCCGTTAGCACTCCAGCCAGTGCGGTTGCTGCCGTGGACTCGCTCAAAGCGCAGGGCGTGGACTTCATCAAAGTCCAGTCCGTCATTTCGCACGATGCCTATCTTGCCGCTGCCGCGGAAGCCCACAAACAAGGCTTGCCCATTGTCGGCCATGTGCCTGATAAGGTTCGCATCCGGGAAGTCGTTGCCGCGGGGCAGAAGAGTATCGAGCATCTAATGGGGATTTTTGAAGGCTGTTCCACGGAAGAGGACAAATTCATCAAAGGCGAAGGCAGCCTGAAACTCCTGCTCACCACCCAGGATCGGCAAAGATGCGACTCGCTCATCAAGTTGCTTGCGCAGAATCAGACCTGGCAGGTACCCACGCTGGCCTGGCAACGTGGCGGAACATTTCTCGACCAGCGCGACCCGAAGCACGATCCGCTCGACAAATACGTTCCTGCCTACTGGCGCGATGTAACCTGGCCCCGCTTCACCGATGAAATGATGCCCGACCTTCTACGCGATCCGCTGGCGCTGCGCCAGGAATACTTCGCGCACAATCTGCAAATGGTCGGCGCGATGCACAGTGCCGGAGTGCCTTTCATGGCCGGGACTGATACGGCGCCGGGCGTTTACATCGTGCCGGGCTTCAGCTTACACGACGAACTCGCCAATTTTGTCGAGGCCGGTTTCACACCTATGGAATCGCTTCAAACGGCGACCAGCAACCCGGCGAGATTTCTCGGGAGGGAAGCCAGCCTGGGTTCGGTCGAACCCGGCAAGGTCGCCGATTTAGTGTTGCTGAGTGCAAACCCGCTCGAAGACATTCGGAACACCCGAAAAATCAGCATCGTGGTCGCGAACGGCCAGGTTTATGATCGTGCGGCGCTCGATCAGATTTCGCGGCAGATCGAGGCCGCCGCGAAGCGGCAGTAGTGAGCACCTCCAGCCTGATTTCCAATTTCTGGCTGGCCGAAAATCCCAGAGCTATCTCGTTTTGCCTCAATCTAGAATTCCACGCTAAGATTGCCAAATGACGGACTATTCACGCGAGGCGCTGAAGCCGGACGAGCGTGGACTTGGGGATGCACCTGCCAAGTCTCAAGGGAAGTTAGCGCTGGTTCTGGGAGTGATCGCAATCGCGCTCAGCATGGTTCTTGGGTCTATGTATCTAATCTCGGTCCGTCGCCTGCAGCGCGAGATGGCAGTGCTCAGCCAGCAAACGGAAAGTTTCAGCCGGCTAGTCATGCGCGCACAGGAGCAATCGCAGACGTCAGCTCAGCAGGCTTCGCAAGCGGCTGCGAACGCGCAGGCAGCCGCTCAACAGCGCGACTTGGCGAAGCAGGATCAATCGAACTCGGAGGCGCAGGCGCAACTTGCCCGGCAGCAGGCCGCCGCCGAGCAGCAAAAGGCGGATCAAGCCACACAGCAGGCGGAGCAATATCGGCAAGAGCGAGAGGCGCAACTTGCACAGCTGCAACAGGCTCTCGGGCAAATCGCCGAAACCCGCCGCACCGCCATGGGCCTGGTGATGACGCTGGACAGCAAGTCGATTCGATTCGACTTTGACAAGGCAAACATTAAACCGGAATATCGCGACATCCTTAATCGCATCGCCGGCGTCCTGATGACGCTTAAGGGATATACGATTGCTGTCTACGGGTATACGGACGACGTCGGCACGCCGACGTACAACTTGCAACTGTCACAGCATCGCGCCGAAGCTGTCCGCGACTTCCTGGTGCAGACCGGAATTTCCCCGACAATCATGAGCACCAAGGGTTTTGGCAAATCCGACCCGCGCGTTGCTGGCGACAGCGAACAGGCGAGAGCTGCCAACCGCCGGGTCGAAATCGGCATAGTGGATTCGAGACTCATCACAAACGACGCTCTCATCGTGCCCAAGTGAATTAGGCGGTGCAGGTCAGGAGTAAACGTCGAGAGCGGTTCACTAGGATCACCAGCAGAGTTCGACTTCTTACCAAAATAGCCGCAATAAGTTAAAGTTCTGAACGGATAGTGGGCAAACCGGAAGACTTCAGATCGTAATTAGCCCGCGCCGGATTCCCAGCGTAACGGCTTCGGTACGGGTGGAAGCACCCAGCTTGTCCAAAATCGAGCTGATATGGAACTTGACCGTATGCTCGGAGATACGGAGACGTACCGCGATATCTTTGTTAACGAGTCCCTCCGCTAACATTCTGAGTACTTCGGTTTCGCGAGAAGTAATCTCTTCGGAGAGTTCATCCCCAACATCAAGCTGATCGCCGTAGACAGCTGCCAAACTTTCCGCAGTCGGTGCGCTCAGTAACACCAATCCGTCATAGGCGGCGTAAATCGCGGAGAGAAGGTCGTCCGGGTCGCTCTCACCGGAAAGGATTGCGCGCACCCCGCTCCGTAATAAGCGCGAGATTGATCGCGCGTCGCTGATCTCCGTGAGCAGAACGATAGCGGCGTCCGGGGCCGGGACACGCAATAAATCGCGAACCGAATCGGAATCAATGACAATTACATCCGGTTCGGTGCCACGCGCAAACGACGCCAGGCTGGACAAAGCTCCAAAACTTCCCGCCAGATGCAAATCAGCGTCGCCACGAACGATGCTTTCGAGCCCGGCACGACGAACGGCGGAGGTCGCCGCAACCGCGACCCGGATGGCGCCTCCAGCCCTTCGCTTTGACATTTGTTATCGCGACCTCTCGCCCAGCGTAATTGAAACCGGCGTGATCTTGCCGGCTCGAATTAGCTTCACCTCCAGAACATCAGCAATTTTTGCTGTGGCTAGCGAGGTTTGGATCGCATCCACGTGCTCAACTATCTTTCCCCCCACTTCGAAAACAACGTCTCCCAGCAAGACTCCGGCCTTTTCTGCGGGCGCACCATTTTCGACATGCGTGACTAACAGCCCGACTCGAGTTTCAGCAGGCAGCTTGGAGCGCATGTTGTCTGGAACTTCGACCGGTTGCATGGCAATGCCTAAATAGGGCCGAGCGATATGCCCTTTGCTTAAAAGCTCTTCGACAACCCGATTGACGGTTGCGACCGGCACGGTCACCGCGCGCCCGTGCGCTACTCCCCGCGTGTTGATGCCGACGACCTCACCCCTGGAATTCACGAGCGGCCCGCCGGAAAATCCCGGATACAAAGCAAGGTCGAGCCGGATGTGCTGATCGAGGTTTCCACCACGCCGGTTCCTCCACTCGCCGCTGATGCCGCCAATGATCCCGCTGCTTGCCACTACATCTCCGCGTCGCGTACGCCCGAGCGCAAGAACCAGATGGCCGAGCCTCAGAGTGGTCGAGTCGCCGAGTTGGGGCGTGCCGGAAGATCCTTCCTCGATTCTTAGTACCGCTATGTCTGTACTGGGATCCCGTCCTGCCAGTTTTGCGGGAACTGCGCGACCAGAACCGAGCAGCACTTTGATGTCTTCGTCGCGTCGCACGCCGTGATGAACTGTAACAACCACGCCTTTCTTCCATTCGATGCCACTCGTCGGCATCCAGCGTCGGGCATGGACCGCAACCACACTGTTGCCCACCTTCTCCGCAACAGAAGCAAATTCGTCTGAAATTGTTTCTAGTATTGAATTAGCCATATCCAGCAAACCCCTTTCCTGACCTCTGAGATCATGATCGAGGATAGGGACCCGAGGCGCATCCGCCAGATGGTTAGGTAAGAACCAGAAAGTAGGCTAGGTGGCTCAAGCGAAGTTATCCAACTTACAGCCATCGAAACTGACACATCATGAAGCCGGAGTACACGCCTTTAGAGTCAATGTATATCCCGCATCGTCACCTGCGGGCTCCTCTTGTTCCTTAAAATATGCGTAACATCCTTCGATCTACAGCGTACTGCTTTATGGATGCCAAGAGGAACATGTCGAAAGAACCGCAGCTCCGTGAGGGCGGAACCAAGCAGATCGAGCGGAAGGATTTGGAGAGCTTAATCGAGTGCGCTAGGGGTCGCGATAAGGAGGCCCTTGCGGAGATATATCGCCGTTATGTCCGGCGCGTATTCGGACTGTGCCGTTACATGCTGGACTCACGGGAGAGTGCAGAAGATGCCACCAGCGAGGTTTTCCTTAAGCTGCAGCGCTCCATCGAGAGATACGACAGCTCGATACCTTTCCATAGGTGGCTGCTGCGAGTCGCTGGTAACCAATGCATTGACGCTTTGCGGCGCCGGAAACGGGGACGGTTGACGATTGTGGAAGGTGAAGACGCAGCCGCGGTCAGCGAGGCACCCAGTTCGGAACCCTCACCACTGGGGGTTGTCATCACCAAGGAAGAGAGGGAGAAGGTGCGAGATACTATCGCACGCCTACCGGACAATTATCGCGTGCCGCTGGTCCTGCGCTATTACAGCGAACTGAGCTATGACGAAATCGCGCAGCAGCTGGATCTGGAAAGGAACTACGTGGCGGCGCTGATATTTCGGGCAAAGCAGGAGCTGCGCCGGCGGTTGCCCCATAGGAGCAAGTGATCATGGAATGTTATTCGGAACAGACCTGCGCCCTCGCCGTGGACGGCGAACTGGCAGCGGATGAAGCACAACGCCTGCGAGACCACTTGACCACGTGCCAGCGCTGCCGGGCGCTAGTGGACGCATTGCGCGCCGAGAATCGCGTACTGAGCGAAAGTCTGAACGAGCTTCCGGAAGAAACAGCAAGCTTGGCGGGTGAATTCTCCCCTCGGCGCTGGTCGTGGGGGTGGGGAGACCTGGCGATCATGGCCGCGTTGCTAATGTTGGGTTCGATCATTTCCGGTTGGTTCAATGAGCTGTATATTCCGGCAGCGCTGGACTGGTTCAATCCATTCAGCATAAACGGCCGCACCAACCTGATTTTCCATTTTTTTGACTACTTTGCACACGGAGGTACTTCGATGCTAGCCGATTACGCCGCTGTGGTGGGCTGGATTTGTTTGGTGTTACTGTTGGGCGGAAGCGCGCTGCTACTTGGACGCCGAGGGCGGCCACACTACCCTGGCATGCGACTGCTGATCGTGTTGCTGGCGTTGTCGTTGCCCAGCTTTGCCTTGGAACGGCGTCACAGTGACTTCGTTACGGTGGCGGCGAACGAGACTGTCGACGACACCCTTTTGGCCACCGCTAACATCGTGCGCATGGATGGCGTGGTCAATGGAGATTTGCTGACTTTTGGCCGGACGGTGGAGGTGCGCGGTACGGTGAAGGGCGACTTAATTAGTTTCGCTCAGCGGACCGAGGTCAGCGGAACCGTGGAAGGCCACATCTACACCTTTTCCCACACGCTCGACTTGGAAGGGCAATTGGGCCACAGCATCTACGGGGTGGTGCAATCCTTGCATATTGATGACCGTGGCCGCGTGGGTGACGGTGTCGTGGTTGCCGTCGGCGAGGCTACGCTCGAGGGCGAGGTGAAGCGCAGCGTGAACATCGTGACTGGTGGCAGTGTCGATGTGACCGGCAGTATCGGCCGGGATCTCACGATGATCGGTCGCAGCCTAACGCTGACGAACACGGCCCGGGTCGGCGGCAACCTGAGCGCTCGCGTGCGCCAACTGAACGAGGTGCACATCGCCGATGGCGCGACCATTGGGGGCAAACGTGACATCCAGGTGAGGGTGCGGGACAGCAGCTTCACGCGCCCGAGATTCTACTTTCACCAAGCTGTCTGGTTGGCCGGAGACATACTGGTGGGATGGCTCGGCATGCTTTTGTTTCCCGGCTTCTTCCAAGCCACAACTCAGCTGGTGGGCTCAGGCTGGCGCAGTCTGGGGTTGGGAGTTGGGGTCCTGACGGGTGTGCCGGTAGCCATCGTCGTGATAGCCGTAACGCTAGTTGGCTTCCCGCTCTCGCTAATGTTGCTCGCGATGTATTTGGCTGCAATCTACCTGGCGAAAATTTGGGTTGGAGCCTTCCTGGGGCGAATAGTTCTGAAGCCGTCCGGAGCCACGACGGGCGATTGGTTGCTGGGACTCCTGGTGGGGCTGTTGATCCTGACCATCGTTGGGTTCATCCCGTATCTTGGCGGGCTCGTCCGCTTAGCTGTGGTTTGCCTGGGTCTGGGCGCATTTGCATATCAACTTTACCGGGCTCACCGACCGGCAATGCAATCGGCTATGCAGAATTAGTACCGCTGTGTAGATCGGTATAGAAAGTAGGCTTAGCGCCACAATTCCAGGATTCATTGCGTGATCGGGTGGTAATTATGTTTGCGAGGTCGAGCACTCGCCGAAGACTCTTGCCGGCAACCGGTTACACGAGGAGGAGTGCTTGGCGAATTATATTGGCGCAATTGATCAAGGGACGACGAGTACACGATTCATAGTGTTCGACCGGTCCGGGGGCGTCATCTCAAGCGCTCAAAAAGAGCATGAGCAGATTTATCCGAAACCCGGATGGGTAGAGCACAACCCAGAAGAGATCTGGCAACGCACCCGCGAAGTGATTGTGGAGGCCATGACCAAGGGAAAGCTTCGCCCCTCCGACTTGGCGGCGATCGGAATTACCAACCAGCGGGAAACCACTGTGGTGTGGAATCGCAAGACGGGCAAGCCTGTAACAAATGCGATCGTCTGGCAGGACACTCGAGTCGCGGATTACGTCAGCGAACTGGCAAAGGCGGGCGGGCAGAATCGCTTTCGCCGCAAAACCGGATTGCCGCTTACTACCTATTTTAGCGGTTTGAAAATCCGTTGGATTCTCGAACACGTGAAAGATGTCCGCGAAATGGCTGAAGCTGGAGATGTTCTGTTTGGCAACATCGACAGTTTTCTCGTCTGGCACTTGACCGGGGGGCCGAGTGGCGGCGTTCACATCACTGATGTCACGAACGCCAGTCGCACCCAATTGATGAATCTGGAAACTCTCTCCTGGGATCCCGAAATGCTCGACGCTTTCGGTGTCCCTGAGGAAATGCTGCCGCGCATCTGCTCCAGCAGCGAGCTCTCCGCGCACGCAAAAGAGCCCGCGTTGAAAGATGTGCCGATCGCAGGAATTCTGGGAGATCAGCAAGCGGCCCTGATGGGGCAGACCTGCTTTCGTCCCGGAGAGGCCAAGAACACTTACGGTACGGGATGCTTCCTCCTGATGAACACAGGCGACCTCTTAGTTCATTCCAACTGCGGTCTTCTCACAACCATCGCCTACAAACTTGGCGAGCAACCTGCTCAATATGCGCTTGAAGGAAGCATCGCGGTCACCGGCGCGCTTGTGCAGTGGCTGCGGGATAACCTTGGCTTGATCCAGAAGAGCTCAGATATTGAGTCTCTGGCCCGATCGGTTTCCGATAACGGCGGCGTCTATTTTGTTCCAGCGTTCTCGGGTCTCTACGCTCCTTATTGGAAGGACAATGCACGAGGAGTAATAGCTGGCCTCACCCGCTATGCGGCCAAGGGGCACTTGGCCCGCGCTGTGCTAGAAGCGACTGCTTTCCAGACTCGCGATGTTCTAGAGGCGATGGAAAAGGATTCGAACATCAAGCTAGACGCATTGCGCACAGATGGCGGCATGGTCGAAAACGATGTTCTCATGCAATTCCAGGCTGACATTCTTAATTTGCCGGTGATTCGTCCGGCGACGGGTGATGCCATCACCGCGCTGGGATCTGCCTACGCCGCGGGTCTTGCAGTTAAGTATTTCAAGGACCTCGAAGATCTGCGCGCCAACTGGGTGGTCGATCACATTTGGAAACCAAGCATGACAGATCTCAAGCGGAAAGAAATCTACAGCATGTGGAAGCGGGCGGTAAGCAAGTCATTTGACTGGGTGGGCTAATTCACAAAGAGCGTGAATCGCCGCTCGGGTTGAGAACGGATTCCACTCCGCCTCGTCAGCGAGGCGCTAGCTCCCGACATTCAGCAACTTCGTTTCAAGTCGCTTGGTCCGTGGCCTCGTATCGGTTGAGGTGATATATTTCCGGTTGGGCGGTCACCCCCAGGACGTCATCTTTACGCTTCCCAGAACCCGATTTGCGCAGGTATAGTACATCGGGGTCGGGCTGGTTTGCAAAGGAGGATTGGATGCGTTTTCACAGACGCGAACTGCTGCGAATCCTCTCATTTGCTTTTGGGTCGAGCTTCATCTTGAGCCAAGACCAACTAGGCATCGCAGCGCAGACGGGCACACAGCCAACGACCTCTCCTCCCGCCCCGGGGGCAGTTGTTAAGAATGGGGTCGCTACAGGAGCGGAAATGGAAAAAGTGACGGGAATCGGAGGGCTATTCTTCCGAGCGCACGATCCGAAAGCGTTGGCGAGTTGGTATCAGCAGCACCTGGGAGTCTCGCTCACACCATCGAGTGAGGGCGAACACGCTTGGGAGCAAGAGGCGGGCCCCACGGCTTTCACTCCTTTTCCTGAGACGACCAAATATTTCGGGGATGCCAACAAGGTCTGGATGGTGAATTTTCGAGTCCGGGATCTCGACAAAATGGCAACCCAGCTACGAACTGCAGGGATAGAGATTAAGGTTGACCCGCAATCTTATCCCAACGTCGGACGGTTTGCCCGCCTGCATGATCCCGAGGGAAATCCGATCGAATTGTGGCAACCCGCATGACCAAACGCTTCACGATAGGCTAATAAGCAGTTCAGGACTGTTTCTGGATTACAGGCAAACCGAAACTTTATCCGCCTTACGCGGACCGCGCTAGTGTGACTTGTTGCGCCTCGGTACGAATCGAGTAATGTTGTTCTGGAATTGGATAGCCTGCCTGAGTAAAGCTATTGCGGATTAGCCGATTGGTATCGAAGTACACTTGCCAGTAGTGCTGATTGTTGCAGTAGGGACGAACTGCAAGCACCGGACCTGCCAGTGTGAACTGCAGGATCTCCGCATCCGGGGCGGGGTTTTCCAAAACATTAGGAATCTGCACCAAGCCTCGTTTCAAGGTGGCGGCGGCAGCCTGCACGTCAACCCCGTGGGCCAGTTGTGCGGTGAGTTCGACTCGACGGTAGCTGTTGTGCGAAAAATTCTGGATTGTGTCGCCGAGAATTTTGCCGTTGCCAACGATGGTGTGAACGTTATCGGGGGTGTCGATGGAGGTGACAAATAATCCGATCTCTTTAACGGTTCCGGTCACTCCGCCCGCAGTCACGAAGTCGCCGACCTTCATCGGTTGGAGGACGACGAGAAAAACCCCGGCAGCGAAGTTGGCCAAGAGACCGCTCCATGCCATGCCGATGGCGACTCCGGCGGCGGCGACCAGGGCGGCGAAAGTAGTGGTTTCCACGCCGAAGAAGCCCAGGATTGCCACAACGAGCGCGATGTTGAGAACCGCGCCTATGGCAGACTGGAAGTAGCGGATCAGTGTGGGGTCAATTTTCTGTCGGGTCATTGCCCGTCCGATCAGGCGCAAAGAAAGGCCAATTAACCAACGGCCGGCAATCCATAGGCCGATAGCCCCCAGCACCTTCAACCCGACATTCGTAAGGACCGCAACAGTATTCTGCAGGATGGAATTCCAGTTCAGATTCACAGGCACCTCGCAAAATGTGAGCTAGTTGCTATCGTGTGATCTTTCCTTTTCGATCATCATTTCAACAGCGCAGACATACGTACCGGATTGGGCACACCTACCCCCACTCACGCATCGATAACCGGAGTTTATCGCTAAGGCGATTGTTCGGAAGCTGTCACTTCTGACAGGTTCAGCAGATTGAAGCCGAGTGGTTCACGGCTTTTGCGGAATGCCTGACTTCGAAGGGCGGGGGTTGTTGCGGCGATTGTTGAAGGTGGCAACGGGGGCGCGATGCGCCCCGCGAGCCAATTACAGCGACGTCTTCGCTTCAGCCGATGCAAACAGCAAGATCGGCACGGCGTCGACAGTTTCCTTTTTCGCCGACCTCAGGCAAGGTCGTAGCGATCAAGGTTCATTACTTTGTTCCACGCCGCCGCGAAGTCCTTCACAAACTTCTCCTTGGAGTCCGCGCCAGCATAGACTTCCGCGACAGCGCGCAGCTGCGAATGTGAACCGAAGATCAGGTCTGCGCGGGTAGCGGTCCACTTGACCTCGTTCGTCTTCCGGTCGCGGCCTTCATATAGGCCTTCGGAAACGCCTTCGGCCGTAGTGGAGGGCTGCCATTGGGTCTGCATGTCGAGCAGGTTGACGAAGAAATCATTCGTCAAAGTCTCGGGCCGCTTGGTAAAGACGCCCTGCTTGGTCTGCCCGAAGTTCGCATTCAAGGCGCGCAGGCCGCCGATCAGTGCCGTCATCTCGGGAGCAGTCAGCGTCAGCAGCTGAGCGCGATCAACGAGCAATTCCTCAGCCGAGAAGACCTGTCCGCTGCGTAGATAGTTGCGGAATCCGTCGGCGACCGGCTCCATTACGGCGAATGAGTGCACGTCGGTCTGCTCCTGCGAAGCATCCGTGCGTCCCGGTGAGAAGGGAATCTTCACCTCGTGTCCGGCCTTCTTCGCGGCTTCTTCAACGGCTGCATTGCCGGCCAGAACGATCAGGTCCGCAAGCGAGACCTTCTTTCCCTTACTGCCATTGGTCTGTGCGCTGTTGAACTCCTTTTGGATTGCTTCCAGCTTCTGTAGGACCTTCGACAGTTCGGCTGGCTGGTTTACTTCCCAATCCTTTTGTGGCGTGAGGCGAATGCGCGCCCCGTTCGCCCCACCGCGCTTATCGGAGCCGCGGAACGACGCCGCCGATGCCCAGGCGGTCGTGACCAGTTGAGATATCGACAGTCCGGATTTGAGGATCTTCGCCTTCAGGGCGGCAATGTCCTGCTCCCCGATCAATTTATGATCCACGGCGGGAACCGGGTCTTGCCATATCTGAGGCTCTTTGGGAACGAATGGGCCAAGGTAACGCGGGATCGGCCCCATGTCACGGTGCGTCAACTTGAACCACGCCCGCGCGAAGGCGTCCGCGAATTGATCCGGATGCTCGTAGAAGCGCCGCGAAATCTTTTCGTAAGCGGGATCGAAGCGCAAGGCTAGATCAGTGGTCAACATGGATGGCGCGTGACGCTTTGAGGAATCGTGCGCATCCGGCACTGTACCGTTGCCTGCACCATTTTTCGGTGTCCACTGATGCGCACCAGCCGGACTCTTCGTCAACTCCCATTCGTACTTAAACAGGTTGTTAAAGAAATTGTTGCTCCACTTCGTTGGCGTCGTGGTCCAAGTGACTTCCAGGCCGCTACCGATGGTGTCAGCGCCAAAACCTTTGCCAAATTTATTCTTCCACCCAAGACCTTGATCCTCGATGGCGGCACCTTCTGGTTCGTTGCCCACATATTGAGCGGGAACGGCGGCGCCGTGCGTCTTGCCGAAGGTGTGACCACCGGCAATGAGCGCAACGGTTTCTTCGTCATTCATCGCCATGCGAGCGAAGGTTTCACGGATATCCCGCGCCGCAGCAAGTGGATCCGGTTTTCCATTCGGCCCTTCCGGATTCACGTAGATCAAACCCATCTGCACCGCGCCGAGAGGATTCTGAAGGTCACGATCGCCGCTGTAACGCTCGTCGGCAAGCCATGTACCCTCGGGGCCCCAGTTCAGCTCTTCAGGCTCCCACACGTCCGCGCGACCTCCACCAAAACCGAATGTCTTGAAGCCCATCAATTCGAGGGCGACGTTGCCGGCAAGAATCATGAGGTCGGCCCAGGAGATTTTGCGGCCATACTTCTGCTTGATCGGCCAGAGCAACCGGCGCGCCTTGTCCAGGTTCACATTGTCCGGCCAACTATTGAGCGGCGCGAAGCGCTGCTGCCCGGATCCGGCCCCACCGCGGCCGTCGCCTATGCGGTACGTACCCGCGCTGTGCCACGCCATACGAATGAACAGCGGCCCATAGTGGCCAAAGTCGGCCGGCCACCACGGCTGCGAATCCGTCATCAAGGCTTGCAGGTCCTTGATCACGGCATTCAGGTCAAGCGTCTTGAACTCTTCCGCGTAATTGAACTCCTTGCCCATCGGGTCGGACTTTGGGGAATGCTGGTGGAGGATGTTCACATTCACCTGATTCGGCCACCATTCAACATTCGTGCGAGTTTGGCGAGCACCGTGCGCTACGGGGCACTTTGCTTCAGTTAAGGTGCTTTTGTCTTTAGTTTCGGGCGAAACGCTTCCCGATGAAGTTGCGAGTGTATTTTCCATAATGTTCCGTCCTTCCAATCTTGAATGAATACTGCGTGGAAAAAACTATTTCTTAGTGCTGCAGCGGCGGCAAAGGCCAAAGACCTCGACCAGCGGCTGCGTCAGATCAAAGCCGTCCGGCAGTTGCCGGGACAGCCGTTTGAAATCGATGAACTCTCCTTCGATGTCCTGCACCGATTTGCAGCGGGAGCAGACCACGTGGTGATGAGGTTTGAGATTGCCGTCCACGAGCAACGTGGCCGCATGAGGACTGACCTCTCGCAACATCCCGCACTCGATGAACAGCCGCAGATTGTTATAGACCGTGGCCAGAGAAATGGATGGAATGCGGCGTCGCACCGCGGCGTAAATGTCTTCAGGAGAATAGTGGCCGTGCGAAGCGATCACAGCCTCATAGACGACCTGACGCTGATGCGTTACCGCCAAACCGTGCTTGTCGGCCAGCTCACGGAACTGTTCATGAGTGAGGCTCATAATTATCGGATGAGAATCATTATAAAAGGACCGCGAGCGGTGTGCAACCGAAATCTTTCCCGCGACGCTCGAGGAAAGTGGACGGCCGGAAACGATACCTTCGAACTCTCTCGTCAACCAGCAGGATCGACGTCGTGGAGTAGCTGGCTCAATAGTGCGGCACGAGAGCTCATCATCACTCGCTCGATTGCAGGGCATGCAGGGCCGCGTAACTTCGCGCGACCGGCGCCGGAAAATCACCCTTGAGCATCAGCCAAAGAATGCGGTTGTAGAGCTGATCGTCCACGCGATCCGGTGCGCTGAGATCCAGTCCCTCTGACATGCGCGCGGCCGCGGTTTTCTGCGGATTCTTTTCATTCAAATCTTGCGTCGGGATGACTGGGTCATAAGGCGTCAGGTCGCTCGTCGGTGCAAACATGTCCGTCAGCGGACGGCTGAAGTAATCGAACTTCGAGAGTCGTCCCATACCGACGATGTCTTCGATCGCCGCGACCACGTCCGTCGTGTTGATAAAGCGATGCACTGTGCCCGACCGGTTGTAGGCGGAGATGGCATAGAACGGCGCGCGGTGCGAATCGGTGTGGTCGGGGCCGGCCTGCGCGTCGTCCTCGACGACGAAGATCACCGTGTCTTTCCAATACGGGCTGTGCGAGAGCGCCTGCACGATCCGCCCGAGGGCGACGTCGTTGTCGGCCATGCACGCGCGCGGTGTGCACTTCCCCGGCCGCCCCGCTGCCAGGTGATCGTTGGGCAGATGCATGACCTCGAGCTGCGGCATATTGCCGTCGCGCACGTAGCGCTGGAGTTCGGCGATCCATACGTCCGCGCGTTTCTGATCGAGCGTGGTCAGATCGAAAGGTATGTAGTCGGGATTCACGTCGGCGGCCAAGTCGCGTTGCGTCACCGGCCAACCGGGATTCCCCTTAACCATTTCGCCGTAGTCGCGAAAGGTGATGCCCTCGCGGATCGCGAGGGTCCACAGAAAGCCGCGCTCTGGCTCATCGCTCTCTTCGCCGTCCGGGTCAGCGCGCTTGCCGGCGTATGCGGAGGGCACGACCTTTTCACCGTAGTTGGTCACGTAGGCGGCGGTGGACCAGATGTGTCCCTGCGAACTGACCTCGGCATTCACGAAGAAGCGGTCGAACAGTCCAAAGCGCCGCGCCAAAGCATGGTGGTTTGGCGTAATCGTGATGTCAGGGAAGTAGACGAGGCTCGCGTCACCGTCGCCTTCCTTCATGTCTCCGAGTACCTGATCGTAGGTGCGATTCTCTTTTATGATGTAGACGACGTGGCGGAAGGGCGGATAGCGCCGCGCCGCGGGCCTCTGCTGCCAGTTATTGGCGGCGACGACTCGCTCGGTGAACTTGTCCAGTTGCGCCTGCGGCAGTGATGCGGGAAGCGCGCGCAGTGTGCCATCCAACTGTCCCAGTGTGTAAGCTTTGGGTTTCTCATCCGGCCAGTTCGTAAGCGGCACGGGCCCATCGCGGTTGGGATAAGTGCCGTGTCCTTTTGCGGAGAGAACGAGGAGTTGATTACCGACTTCGGCAATCGCTGTGGGATACCAATCGGTAGGAACGCGCCCGAGCAACTTGCCGCTGGGCACGTCGAAGACGGCAACGGCATTGTTGTCGGCTTCTGCGACGAATAAGCGCTTGCCATCCAAAGTAAGTGCGACCGCGTCGGGTGTGCTTCCCTCGGGTGGGGCACCGGGCGCGGCATCGTGCAGATAGCGCGTAACCCTCCGCATCTTCGTATCGACGACGGCCACGCGGTCGCTACCCGCGAGCGTGACGTACATCGTCGTTCCTCTCACTGCCAGCGCCGAGGGATGCGGGCCAACCTCGATGCGGCCAAGATACGCAAGCGTTCCGTCTGACAAAACGCAGAACTGCGACACTGTGCTCCCACCCCAAGCCGAGACAAACACTTGACCGTCGGCCGTGACCGCGAGGCCATAGGGATAATGATCGGTAGAAAACCGTTGCGTGATCTTGCCGGTCGCGGCGTTTACCACCGCAAGCCGGTCGCCGACATTCTCGGCGACATAAACAAATTTTCCGTTGGGCGCAACCGCCACTCCCGCCGGATAACTTGTGCCTGTCCCGTCCGCAGTTTTGGCCTTCGCCAGTTCGAATTTGGTCTCGAGGGTGAGGGCACCATCTTTCCACGCATAGACGAAGAGCATGTCGGTGTTGCCGCCGGAAACGTAGAGACGCTGTCCGTCGGGCGAGAAGGCGGCGCCGTAGAACGCGCCATCCTGGAGCAGCGTCTGCGTGACCTTCCGGGTCTTCAGATCGACGACTTGAACACCCTGCTCACGCCAGCCGCTGAGCACGACTACGGCTCTGTCCGTTTCAGGCGCGACTACGAGACTAATCGGCAAACTGCCGAGGTCGACCATTTCGCCCGCGGGATCGAGTCGCACACCGGTCGGCAGCGGCGAAGTGAATTGCGGCTTGTCCTGTGCGGACACCAGGGTGCACAGCATTGCAGAGAGCGCGAGAGCAAGTCGACAGATACGGAGCGAATGCATAACCGCCATTCCTCACAACGGACGAATGATTCATCGCGAACAACTGTAGCCATTGATGCAGGCAGGTCATATTAGCGTGAAGGCACGCCTTTCAACCAGCGTCCCTTCATGTTATTCGATTCGGAGTTGATCCTTGAGTTAGACCGGATTCATCTTAATCGTTGTCGGGGGCTCCGGTGGTCTGGGGTCATGGATAAAGAAGTTCGCATCCTTGGGCGTAGGGATGGTGGTGAACGTCCGAGGGCTTGATTCAGAAGGAAAAACAATTACAACTCAGTAGTCGCGCGGCTATCGGCAAGCTGGCCTTCGGTGATACCAAAATTACCTCCGTTGAAGCGCAGAATCGTACCAAAATCATGCCGGTGATTGTTCACGCAGGGCGCCGGTGTATAGGCGGACACGACAATCATCGGAATCCGGAATCCGTATTGATAGTCGCCCTCCACACCTTCTAGAATCGTCGGCCTTCTCGTGATCGTACCAGGCTCCCCAATCATCCGAGGTGATAATGATCGTACGTCCTGTCAATAGGTAAGCTGCTTTCGGCTTCACGGTGTCGGTGCAAGTGCTGTTGCCGCTGAAGTGCCTCCGAAAATGTTTCCCCGAACCCCACACCGCCGCCGTACGGCATAGAAAATTCCAAGATCTATCCCTGTTTTGAACACCAGACCATGGCGGACCTGATCACGCAGGTGGGCGGGTTGCCGACCACAACGTCGCACATAGCATTAAACGCCGAGTGTGCGTGGATCAGATCATACGTATTAGCCAATAGCACTTGGCAAAGTGTGCAAAATTGAACACCTTTCCGTTTTCTATAAGCCGTAACATCACGATCAAAACGTAAGTGACTCGGGGTCGCGTTGGGAGAGCGACCCTCATGGAAACGGTGCCCTGCGGCATTCAGCACGTGCAGCTGGCGCACCGTGACCTTCCATTACTTTTGTACTGACCTTCCGAGCATGAGGTTGCGCGGAAGAAGGCAGAACCTGCGCGTAGATCGATGGCTCTCGCTGACTTCGCCTTTTATCTGCTGGCGAGTCTTTGCCTTGTCAGTTCGGTACGGAAATCTTGTTCCTTTTGAGCTACGAACTTTTTGTAACCACTCGGGTCGATGAACGGGTTTGCGCTCCTGTCTTTCATGAGCGGATATTTTTCTTCCAGTCCGTAGTAACCGCCGTGGGCCCCAAGGAAAATGTCGCATGGCAATGATTTCAAAACGCTCCACATGCGCTCGTAGTCTTCGGCGATCTGCGGATAATTGTTGTTGTGGATGAGCTTGTAGCCGGGGTTGACGTTGGGACTGCCAATGATCACCACGTCGTAGGTTTTACCGCCCTCAGTCACTTTCATGGTCCACGTGGTGCAGCCTTTTGTGTGCCCTGGAGTAAGATGCGCAACCAGCACCGCACCGCCAAGCCTTACTTCGTCGCCATCGTGCAACACGCGATCGACCTTGGTTGGTGGATAAAGAAAACCAGGGTTGCCGCCATACTGAAAATCGAGTTTGCCTCCGGATTCGACGACGGGTACATCGGCATCCATGACCATATAACTTGCTCCTGTGATTTCCTTGATCTTCGCGCTGCCGGCGTCGTGGTCCCAGTGCGCGTGACTGATTAACAGAATCTTTGTGTCCTTAAACCTGAAGCCGAGTTTCTCGATACTCGCCTCAATCATTGGCACATTGGCTTCCAAATCGCTGTTGATCAGGATGTTCCCTTGCGGCGTCGTGATTAAGTAATTGGCCAACCCCTTACTTCCTACGTAGTACAGGTTGCCTGCGATGTGAAAAGCTGGGAACGGTTCGGTCCAGTCGGGATCGGATTGCGCGACACTACCACCACCGACCAGGACAAGGATCAATACACAGGAAACGCTTTGGACGATTTTCCGCACGGGCGGAGTATAAGGCAAATCATCGCTATGAAGCGAACATAAGGATTCCGAGCGGTTGGCAATGAATTGTGTTGACATGTTTCGCCCGAGGCGACACTATATGGAGCGGCCGTGCAGCGCGGCGACCAAATGACGGTCGACTGTCGGATGCGCGTCACGGGTACTCTCTCCCCCTAAATCTCAGTACCGCCCTCGGGCGGCAATCTTTGCGAGTTCCGTCTGTCAATGCGAACTTGCAAAAGGACAATACTTATGAAAATCCCCGTTCTGCTGGCAGTGGTAATTCTCGCTGTGTTTATTCCAACCATGGTTCTTGCGCAGAGTCTTCAAAGCGGCGCGCTGCTCTCGATCCAAAGCGCGGATGGGTCTTTGAAGCTGGCTGTATACGACAGTCAGATTCACTCTGGTATTTCTCACTCTTTCCCGTGTGATAACAATCTCGTAACCGATGCCTACGTTGTGCAAGGAGGGTCGGCGATGGGTTGCGATCCGGGCGATTCCTACGAGACTTCCCAAGCCCCCGGCATGTTCGAGTTCGCTGGGAGTGGATACAAATTTGACATAACGACTTTCTATCAAACCGGCGGGTGCAATACCAGCGGGACGATTTGCGCCAATCCCGACACCGGATTTCTGACAGTTACCAACAATGGCACCTCGAGTTTCAGCGGGACGATTACTTTATCAGGCAACTCTTCCGGGATGGGAGCGCCTTACTGTGCGACCGGAGGGGCAGCCCTTGACACGTGGACTAGCGGGCTAGCTGTGGGCGCGTCAGTGACATTAGCTTTGGGCACCCCCAACGCCGAGAACCCGTACAATTCCGACAGCAGCAACTGCGGCGGATTCAATGCCCCGCAGACGCAAACTCTGACCGCAGGTGGGACCGCGATCTTCCCTGTCGGCACTGACGACTACGAACTGGCGGCTATTGATAATAGCGGGGGCGAGCAGATTACTATGCTTCCGATCCCGGTGCTGCAATCCTCGTCTGAGCCGGGCTCCAACCAATACAACACCTTTAATCCGGGCACAATGTTTCCGACTTTTAGTTGCGCCCCCTATGGCGATTTCAACGAATCCACCGCAAACCTGGAATGCGTCGAGTTCCAACTGACTTGTTCAGGGGCGTCGGATTGCGAGCAATTCCTGTACACGGCGACTACTCATTACAGTTTCCCCACCGGCTTTCCGGGAATTGGCGGTCCCGGATTCTTGAAGGCCAGCGGGCAAAGTTGCCCGACCGACCTCTTTAACCAAAATATTCTCAGTTTCTATACGCAAGACACGACTCATCAAGGAGGAGGCGGCGGACTGTCATGCTTTGTTGCCGCGTTTACTCCTGGCGAGAAGATCGTCACCACCTTCAAAAGTTTCGAGGGATTCGAATTTCCGTTCTCGGATACTCGTTTGAATTACATTATTGCGGGATTGCCTGCGCCCCTTTCGTGGGATTATCAAGCTCCGAACCTGACTGTTTGCAACAACGCTCTGGGTACGGGATGCAACGCTCCTTGGGTATACCCGTCGTCGATTCAGATCGCCTGTCCGGGTGGCCAACCTGTACCCCCTAACCCGACTCCAATCTCGGTGAGCCGGTTGCTGAATTTCGGGCAAGGAGAGGATGGGCTCACTGAGTACTTCTTCTTCTGGAACACCTCGCGACATGCGAACGGCTGTACCAGCGTCGTGTTGACGTTTGACACCGGCTTGTCCGTGGTTCCTGCCCAGTTCAAATATATTTTCTGATGTCCTGAAGATGCAGGCTGATCGCAGCCTGCATCTTCATTTTTTTAAGTAAGGGGTCATTACAGACGGGCAGAACTACATTAAGTCGACGAACCAACATGCTGCTTCGGAGAACCCAACGGTTGCTGCGATTAACTCTTGATTGATTGTGACCATCGGATTGCTTCTTCATCCATGTTCTTGAAGTCAGAGCGTTCCAGGATTTTGTCTGCACCCGGATCATCATGCATGGCGTCGATCAACTGGAGAGTCTCCTGATAGTGCTGCAGCGCTTCGGCCTGGTCGTCTGACGCCCGAAAAATGCCCGCCAGCAGATAATGCGCTTTGGCGCTCAAAGGTTTCAGACCGAGCTTGTCGGCTTGCAGAAGCGCCCGCTCGAGTTCCTGTTGAGCGTGGGCGACGTCTTTGATCTTTATCATGGCTTCTGCCATGGAAACTGAGCATTCCACTTGCACGTACTTCAATCCAAGGTTCTCGGCTTGCTGCAGTAGCGGTCGTAACGTCGCGATAGCCTGCTGCGCCCGTCCCTCCTGGATCGCAACCTTGGCCAGACTGATGTTGGCAATCAGGATTTTCTCTGGTTCTTTACTACGATTGGCCGCCTGCAGCGCGTGTTCATACAAAATTCCAGCTGCCTTCGAGTCTCCGCGATAAAAGGCTGCGTCGCCCTGAAAAGATAAAGTCTGTGAGACCATGCCATCGTTCTTCAGTTCGCGTGAAAGATTGAGCGCGTCATCCAGGTAGCTCTTCGACTCTTCGCCCCGACCGGCGAGAATGAGCGCCTGAGCATAACCGCCAAGGATCTCCGCCATCCAGTAGGTTTTGTCTTTCAGGTCCTGGAACGTTTTCAGTGCTGTCTGCTTGGAAGTGATAGCGGCGCCGAATCGTCCCTGATAGTCCAAAACCATCCCCAAAGTATATGACTCAATTGCCGCGCCCCGGCTGTCATTCACGCTGCGCCGCAGGTCCAAAGCGCGCATGTATTGGGAGAAAGCCTGATCGTAATCGCCCATTCTGACAGACGTCTCCGCGAGGTTATGGACGGCCTCGACGATGTCTTCAGGGGCCTTGGATTTCTCGCGCAATTGCAACGCCTGCAGATAATAAGTTCGGGCATCTTCATACTGTCCTTTTGCAAAATAGACACCCGCGATATTGTTCAGACAAGCCGCCTGCAAACGTTCGTTGCCGATATCACGCTCGATTTGCAGCGACTCTTTGTACATGTTCAGAGCCTGGTCATGGTCGCCGCGATCATCGTAAAAATTCCCCAGATCAATCAGGGTGTCGCCCAGGCCCCGCTTATCCCCGATGTCGCGCCGAATCTGCAAGGCTTCCTTAAAATTCTCCAGCGCCTCCTTATTCTTGCCCAACAAAACCTCAGCCCTCGCAATTTCGTTCAAGCTTGAGGCAGTCCCGCGCTTCTGCCCTATGCTTCGCCAGATAGTCAGGGCATCCTCGCCATCGCGCAAACTGTCCAGCGGCCGATTCAACATCCGGTAAGCGACTGCCATGGCGTGTAACGTGGCAGCCTTTTGTTCCTGGTTATCCAGTTGAATGGCAAGGCTGAGCGCGCGGTTCAAGGAATCAAGGGCTCCTTGCGCATTGTCACTCTTAATTGCGAGGCGCCCCATCGCCAGCGTGGCGTTAATGTCCTTGGGATTCGCTTTGAGAATTTGCTGGTTGTATTCACCAGCTTTGGCAAAGTCGCCGGCTTGCTCGTAAAGTGCCGCCAATGCCGACTGCACGTCTGCATTATCCGGCGCGGCTCTTGCGATGGTCTCGTACGCTTTGATCGCGCCTGGGAAATTCTTAGTAATCTGAGCCTGAATCGCAAGCAGCAAATATTTCTCTGCCTGCGGCAGGTTCTGGCTCAAACTCACAGCCCTTTGCGCTGCCCGCTCAGCCTCGGCGTCGTAACCCAAATTGCTGTAGGATTGGGCCAACTTGGAATAAGCCAGGGCGAAGAAAACGTCCTTTTTGGTGGCAGCTTCGAAATGTTTCTTCGCTTCGAGATTCTTACTTTCGCGAAGCAGGACGGTCCCCTCGTTGTAGTCGCGCAACGCTTCAATCGAAGTTGAGGTCGGCTGATAGGAATTGGCTTTCAATTCCTTCAACACATCCGGCGAGAGAGCGAGGTTTTGCCGGATGGAATCGGCGAGCTTATCGAATGCCGCTGGAATATCTTTCTCGCTCGCGGCATCCGCCTTCATGGAAGTGGTGCGGTTGTTTTTCAGATCCTGCAATGTCGCATCGATGCGAACCTGGCTACCGAAGCGCGCGTACTGGCCAAATACCACCACATCGGTATTGCTGAACTCTGCGACGCGCTGAAGTATGGTCGGATCGAACGAAGTATTTGGCGCGATGTGCAGATCCTGGAGGACCTGGTGTAAGCGGTCGGGGGAAACTGTTCGCAACTGGGCAGACTGGCCGACGTCTGTGTTCAGCATATCCGCCAAACTAGGTCCCAACCAGTCGAAGCTCGGGTCTCCCGAAGCGTTTCTAAAAGGCAGGATTGCCAACGAAACAGCTGGACCCGCCTTGGCTTGCCCGGAGTGCGCCGGAAACAAACTGTCACGAAAACGGTACCCTCCGATTGCGAGGATGATCGCGATTAAGCCTGCACTGATGATTGGCCAAGGAATCGTCCGGCCCCACGGACCTATCTTCGGCTCAAAGCTCAGCGTAGCGCCGGCACGCTTGCCTTGCCAGGTCTCGAGGTCAGCCAAGAGCTCGGCAGCGGTTTTGTAGCGCAGATCCAGATCGCGCTCCAGGCACTTGGTGACGATGTTGCTTACCGATGTAGGGATAGTGTTATCGTGGTCCGAAACCGGCGCGACTCGCTCCTGCGTGCGCCGGATCAGGCTGGCGATTGTGCTATCCGCTTTGAACGGCATCTGCCCGGTAAGCATTTCGTAGAAGATCAGCCCCAAGGCAAAGATGTCCGAACGCTGATCCAGATGCTTACCCAAAGCCTGCTCTGGAGACATGTACTCCATCGTCCCCACTAGAGCTCCGCTCTGGGTCATGCCATCGCCTTCGAGGGTGCGAGCCAGGCCAAAATCCATCACCAGGATTCGTCCCGTCTTATCACGCATGATGTTCTGCGGTTTCAAGTCGCGGTGGATCACGCCCACACTGTGTGCAGCTTCTAGTGCCCTGCACACCTGCAGCATGATCTCCACTGCTTCTGACGGCGAAAACTTTTTCTTCTCATGGAGGAGGGTTAGCAGGTTTTCTCCCTCGACGTACTCCATGGTGATGAACTTCATCCCATCCGCTTCACTGAGGTCATAAATGCGGATTACGTTGCGATGCGTTACCTGGTGCGATAACAGGAGTTCCTGTTTGAAGCGATCCACAATGGCTTTGTCGCTCGCAAGGTCGCGGCGAATTACCTTCACCGCTACGGTACGGTTCAACTCGAGATCCGTCGCTTTGTACACCGCGCCCATGCCACCTTGTCCGAGAATCTGCACGATCTGATATCTCTGTGCCAGGAGCATGTCCGGCTCGAGTTCGGGGTGGTTCGAAACAACGAGTTTGGGTCGTTGCTCTCGGTTGTCCTTTACCGGTGTGGCTGGAGACTTCGCGGAGGTGTCGATTACCCTGGTGAAATCCGGCGAAAAATCCACGAGGGTTGGAGAATCGGAAGGCGGAGTCCCATCAGACGAAGAAATGCCTCCCTCTGACGGCGTACGTATGCCAGCGGCATCGTTTCCTGTTAAGTCTGATTGCTGGCCGATTCTGGGGTTTCGTTCCATGATCTCGGCACCGCAATAATAGCCGAAACTGGCCCGGATTGGCGGGAATTATTGACAGTAGATCTCGATTTCCCAAGCGACTTTTGCATAAGTAAACGGCGCTCCGCCATCGCCTTACACCTTCTTGGCGTCTTATGCACCAGTCGAGACAGGCACGGTTACTGCAACCACTTCGATGGCTCATAGACTGCTTGGGCCAGGTCATTCAGGAAGGCGGCCGCTCGGGCGCCATCGGCGGCGCGGTGATCGCAGGAGAGAGTCAACGTCATCATGGGACGAACAGTTGGCTTGCCGTCGACGGCGACCACGCGGTCAACGATGCTGCCAACCGCGAGAATCGCCGCTTGCGGGGGAACAATAATCGCTGTGAACTCGTCCACGTGATACATACCCAGATTGCTGATGGTGAAGGTGGCATCGGCAATGTCGGCGGGGCGCAGCTTCCCTGCCTTTGCTCGCTCGGTCACGTCGTGACGTTGCTGCGCAATTTCTAGAAGGCTCGCAGCGTGCGTGTTCGGAATCACTGCGGTGACCACTCCGTCGTTAACTGCGATGGCCACCGCCATGTTCACGTGATCGTGAAGATGAATGCCTTCCGTGGTCCAGCTCGAATTCAGATGCGGATGTTTGAGCAGCACTCGCGATGTTAGTGCAACCAGCAGATCAGTATGGCTGACGCGGATCTTGTGCGTACGCTCAATCTCCGGGACCAGCTTCGCGCGGTATTCATTGAGTGCGCTAGCCTCGATTTCACGCGTAACGAAGAAGTGGGGAACCGTGGTCCAGCTCAGCGTAGTGCGTTCGGCCATGAGGCGGCCGATTGCACTGGGAACCTTGATGCTGCCTGATTGCTTTGGCGGTGCGCTCGATGCAACCGGAGCGGCTGCAGCTTGCACGTCCGACGCAAGAATCTCGCCATCGGAGCCGGAACCGCGCACGCTCGCGATATCCACTCCTAGTTCTTTAGCAAGACGGCGTGCCTTCGGAGAAATTCTTGCGCTTGCAACGACGGAAGGCTCAGGAACGCTCAGGGCAACTGGTGCGACATGCGTGTCTGTCTTCGCTCGTGCAGTAGGCGCGGAGTCGCTTGCTGCAGGAGGTCTTTCTCCCGGCGCGACAATCCATGCAATCGTCTGTCCCACAGGAATGTCGGAACCGGCTTGCGCTGAAACTCCCGCGAGCACGCCGTCAGCCGGGGCTTCGATTTCCATCACCGCTTTATCGGTTTCGATTTCGAGAAGCGGCTCGCCCTTGGTTACACGATCGCCTTCCTGCTTCCGCCAGGCAATGAGCTTGCCGGTTTCCTGCGCCATCTCGAGGGCGGGCATGACAACGCTGAAGGCCATAGAATACGGGTCGGCTAGGCTATGTTTGAAGTGAAGACCGGTGCCGTCCCTCCGGGACTCGTTCTTTCTTACCGCACTTACCCCGGACTTACGTCCGGGCTATCACATTTCGTCCCTTCGGGACTGGATCAAGCGGTTCTTAAAGTTCAACTTCTTGGGATCAAGAGATTTCTAAAGTTAAAGTTTTCAGGAAACGATTCAGTCCGAAACTCCAACCCGCTCCGTTTTCGCGCTGGCCTCGATCATATCGAGCACTTTTTCGCTTGGTGCAGGTTCGGTTTCTCTAGTCGTGGGTAGCGGTCCGTTGACCGTAAAATAATGCGCGCCGGCTACCAGAAGCTCTTCCGCGGGGAAACGCGTGATTACCTCGTGCCCCGTCGGCGTAACTACGATTTCTTCTTCAATACGTGCTGCGCTCCAGCCATCGGTTGATGGCCAGAAGGTTTCGAGCGCGAACACCATTCCGGGCTCGATGGTCACTGGATGCTCAAACGAAACCAGACGGCTGATGACAGGCTTCTCCCAAATCGCGAGGCCGATGCCGTGGCCGTATTGCAGCGCGAAACAGGCTTCTTCATTGGGAAATCCGAACTCTTCCGCTTTCGGCCAAACCGCGGCGATCTCTGCAGTCGTGCGGCCCGGGCGCACCAATTCAATAGCTGCGTCGAGATACTCACGGCAGCGTTTGTAGGCGTCCACCATCGCGTGCGAAGCGAAGCCCACCGTGAAGCACCGGTAGTAGCAGGTGCGGTATCCCATATAGGAATGGAGAATGTCGTAGTAGACGGGATCGCCCGGACGCAACACACGATCAGAGAACACGTGCGGATGCGGATTGCAACGTTCGCCTGAGATTGCATTCACCGCTTCAACATATTCCGAGCCGAGATCGTACAACACTTTGCTGACGAGCCCCACCGCTTCGTTTTCGCGCAGGCCGGGTTTCATGGCGCGATAGAGTTCGTCGTAGGCGGCGTCGACCATCATTGCGGAAGTATTGAGCAGGGAGATTTCATCCTGCGTCTTGATGACGCGGGCGTTCGACATAAGCTGCTGACCGTCGACCACCTTGATGCCTTCGCGTTGCAGCGCGAAAAGGACTGGGAGTTCGATAATGTCGATGCCTACCGGCTCTTTGTGCAAGCCGCGCATTTCTAGCTCTACGCGAATCTTTTTAGCGACGTCTTCAGCGCGTCCCATCTCTGGCGTCATCGCCCCGCGAAGCATGGAAATTCCTGGACGCGACCGCTCGCCGAGCCATGGACAATTCAATTGATGATGCTTGGCGGCTGATCCAAAATCCCACAGGATGGGCTCATCGTTGCGCGGCAGCAGCGTGAAGCGGTTGGCCTTGTCTTGCGCCCAAGTGCCGATGTGCGTGGAGGTGAGATAGCGCACATTGTTCATGTCAAAACAAAGCAGCGCGCCCATCTCCGACTTCGCGAGCAGAGCTTTGGCTTTCGCTAGCCGCTCGCGGCGCAAACGGTCGAAGTCGATTCGGTTTTCCCAATCGACGGCCATGGTTCCGTGAGTTTTCAAGCCCATAACAACCTCCAGCCTTTTGTAGCGCCGCCGTCTCGGCGGCTGTCTGGCGGGCGTCTCGCCCGCCGGTCCGAGGGCGAGACGCCCTCGGGACAGCCGGCAAGATGCCGGCGCTACGTTTTACTACACATCTGACGTGCAGCGTGAAATACGGTTTGTTCTGTCGGCACCGTCGCGTCTTCTAACGGTGGAGAGAACGGAATGGGTACGTGCATCGCTCCCATTCTTTTCACCGGTGCGTCCAAATCGTAGAATGCGCCTTCGGCGATCACGGCTGCAAGCTCTGCGGTCACGCCGTAGCGGCCGTAGCCTTCATCGAGGACGATGACTCGCGACGTCTTTTTCGCCGAGTCGATCAGAGTTTTTTCATCGAGCGGCCACATGGTGCGGGGATCGACCACTTCCGCACTGATGCCTTCTTTCTCAAGCAAAATCGCAGCGCCCAGCGCCACTTGCACCATGCTGCTGGTGGCAACAAGAGTGATGTCATCGCCTTCGCGCTTCACGTCGGCCACGCCCAGCGGAATCGTGTAATCGTCTTCAGGAACCGGGCCCTTCAGTTTGTACATCATTTTGTCTTCGAAGAATACGACAGGGTTCTCATCGCGGATCGCGGTCTTCAGCAGGCCTTTAGCATCATAGGGAGTCGAGGGCAAAACCACTTTCAATCCTGGCACATGGCTGAACCAGGCGTGGAGCGACTGCGAATGTTGCGCTGCGGAGCGCCGCGTGGCGCCGAGCGTAGTGCGCATCACCATCGGAACTTTCCAGTGTCCGCCTGACATGTAATGCGCCTTCGCTGCCTGGTTGACCATCTGGTCCATGGTGAGCGTGATGAAATCTCCGAACATGATGTCGACCACCGGACGCAGGCCGGTCATGGCCGCGCCGACGGCGACGCCGGTGAAACCAGCCTCTGATATTGGAGTGTCGACGACGCGCTTTGAGCCGAACTCTTCGACTAATCCGGATAGAACTTTGAAGGGCGTGCCGGCCTCGGCAACATCTTCGCCAATGATGCAAACCCGCGAGTCGCGGCGCATCTCCTGGGCGAGTGCTTCGCGTACTGCCTGCGCAAATGTGAGTTCGCGCTCAGGCATAGACGTGTTTCTCGACCTCGTCAACGTTTGGATAAGGCGCGTCGATGGCGAACTTCACGGCCGCTTCCATGGTGGTCCGAACGTCAGAAGTAATGTGCTCGAGTGCGGTACCGTCCGCGTGCCCTTGAGCAAGCAACCACTTTTCTAGAACTTTGATGGGATCGCGGTCCGTCTTCCAGAGATTCTCTTCCTGCTTGGAGCGGTAGTACTCGCGATTGATATCGCCGACGTGATGGCCGCTGTAGCGATAGGTATCGCATTGCAGGAATGCAGGTCCACCACCGCTGCGGGCGCTACTCACTAGCCGCGCCGCAACTTCGTTCACTGCGCGAACGTCTTGTCCGTCCACTCGCGCAGTTTCTATACCGAAGGCGGTGGCCCGGCCGAGAATCGTGCCCGCGGTGGTTTCCTGATAGTGGGTGTACTCGTTGTATTGATTGTTTTCACAGACGTAGATCACCGGCAGCTTCCATAACTGCGCCAGGTTCATTACTTCGTACAAGGATCCCTGGCCGAGCGCGCCTTCGCCGAAGAAACATACCGCCACGCGATCCGTTCCCAGAGTCTTGGCAGTAAACGCCGCGCCCGTGGCGATGCCGACGCTTCCGCCCACGATAGCATTGGCGCCGAGGTTTCCAGTGGCGGGATCGGCAATGTGCATCGATCCACCCTTGCCGCGACAATAGCCAGCTTCTTTCCCCAACAACTCGGCGAACATGCGATCTGGAGATGCGCCCTTGGCTAGGCAATGTCCGTGACCACGGTGGGTGCTGGTAATGTAATCGTCGATGCGTAGAGCTTCGCAGATTCCTACGGCCACTGCTTCTTCACCGCTATACAGGTGAGCAAGTCCCGGCATGAGAGCGCGAGTGTAGACTTCATTCACCTGCTCTTCAAACAGGCGGATGCTCACCATCTTTTGGTAGGCCCGAAGCCACTTTTCTTTTTCAGTGGCGCTGTCGCGTCCAGCTTGGGGTTTGGAGGTCGCGGTGGTCATACTTTCTTACCTCCTTGAGTAACTGGCGTCGATACTCCCGACATGGCGGCGAGCACATCGAACATGCAGGCGAAATCGTATTTCGTCCAACCCATGCCGCGCGCCGCCGTCAAGAATTCGTTGCTGATTGCGGTGCTAGGCAGAGGAACGTTGAGCTGTCGTCCCAGATCCATCGCCAGGACCATGTCTTTCTGCATCATGTTGACGTCGAACCAGGCTTCTTCGGGCTGTTGCAGAACGAAGGGGCCACGGTACTGGATCATCGGAGAGGCGATTGCGCTGTGGATGAGCACATCGACGGCGGTTTCGCGTGCGATGCCACTTTTCTCGGCCAGCAACACGCCTTCGGAAAACGCGAGCATCTGCACTGCCAGGCTCAGATTGACGGCGATCTTCATGGAAAGCGCCAGACCGTTGTCGCCAACGTAAGTTACTTTGGGCCCAATATCCAGCAATATCGGTTTTACTTTTTCAAAGGTCTCGCGGCGTCCACCGACCATTACCGACAACTTTCCTTCCTGCAACGTAATCACGCTGCCGGAGACGGGAGCGTCGAGCATGTCCGCACCTTTTTCCCGTACCTTCGCCGCCAGCGCGCGACTCACGTTAGGACTCACCGTGCTTACATCGATGAAAATCTTTCCAGCGGTCAGGCCCGCCAACAGTCCGTCAGATCCCTCCGTGATAGCTGCGGTAGCTGCAGCGTTGGTGACCATCGCGAAGACGAAATCGGAAGAGCTGGCAACAGCCTTCGGCGAGTCCGCCCACTTCATTCCTTTTTCAACGAGCCATTCAGCCTTGGCGCGGGTACGGTTGTAACCAGTCACTGAGTGGCCCTTGCTGAGCAACCGGTTGACCATCTGGCTGCCCATCACACCCAGGCCGATAAATCCGAGTTTCGCCATCCGCTGTCAACCTCCGCTTTAGTTTCCGAAATGATGCGAGCGAATATCAGAAAAAATATGACCCGAGTTATGAATCAACTCTGGAGGCTATCGGCGAGTGCTTTCCAGAATCAGCACCGGAAGAAACCTGCGAATCTTCTCGTACCTGCTCGAGGTGGGCTGCCATCGCCGCGCGTGCCATCTCCGGATCGCGCCGCTCCATCGCTTCCAAGATGCGTTTGTGATGAAGCTGGCCGCGCTGCTGGTCCGCCTTCGACGTTGAAGATCTTTATGCGTTGCTCACGCAACAACCCGACAATGGAGTCGATCAAAGAAAGAATCAGCGGATTGGCGGCAGCCTCAGCCAACGCAAGGTGAAAATCCAGATCAGCCTCGATATAGGCTTCGGGATCTTTCTGCGAACGATCCATAACTGCGACCGCTTCCCGCATCGCTGCCAAGTGCTCTTGCTCGCCCCGCACCGCGGCGATAGCGGCGATTCCGGGTTCCAGAATCAAGCGCAGCTCCGCGAGATGACTGGAACCCTCCTGCTGCCCGATCTTGACCATCAGGTCGAACGATTGCCGCGCAGCATGCGTGGTTCCGTCGGTGATGAAGGTTCCCCGGCCCGAGTAGGCTTCGACCAGGCCCTTTTCGCGCAGTGCCTTCACCGCTTCGCGGACGGCGGTGCGACTCACGCCCAAACGTTGCGCGAGTTCACGCTCGGCGGGAAGCTGGTCGCCGGGTTTCAGTGAGCCGTTGAGAACGGACTCCTCGATTTGCTGGACGATCTGTTCGTACAGGCGTGAAGTCCGAATGACTTTGTACACAGGAATTTCTCCCGCAAGTTCCTGCTTTCGGGAACTCTCGATGGTCTGGCTACTATACCGCAGCGCCACAGCTTGAGGACGACGTTTCACGGTTCTGCTGGACGGATTCAGCATAATGTGGTCTTAGGTACGGTGGTATGACAGCTAGGACAATAGCATATCGCGGAAAACGAATGCAAGCGCTGCGGTCCACGACTTAGACGCGGTTTGTGGGCAAATCTAAAAAATCTGGTTTTACCAATTGGTGTCGCTCGACGCGGAAACGGACAGATATAGAGAATTTACTTGACTTCGTTCTTTGAGCAATGGTATGGCTGTCGGACCAGAAAAACGGAGGAAGTTGCGATGACATCCCGAAGCACCCCCATGTCCGCGGGTCACGTTGTTGCGTTCACTCGGATTTTTCTCTTTGTAGCGATTACCCTCGCGGTAAGTCTGATGAGCATGCCGGCCTCAGCCCAGTCCACTGCCGGACGCGTGCTGGGAACAGTCACGGACGCGAGTGGCGCGGCCGTTGCCGGCGCGACAGTAGTGGTCACCGACACGCAGCGTGGCACATCGCGAATCCTCACCACCGACTCGTCGGGAGAATATGTTGCCCCTGACCTGATCCCGGGAACCTACAAGATTCGGGTCGAGGCCAAGGGATTCAAGACCGTGGAGCGGCCCAGCGTGGCAGTCGAGGTTGCAACCGACGTTCGCGCCGACATGACCCTCCAACCTGGCAACGTTTCCGAGGTCATAACGGTGAGCGCAGACGTTCCCCTTATCAACTCGATCTCTGCAACGCTGGGAGGAACGTTAAGCAATAAAGAGATTAATGACCTGCCGTTGAATGGCCGCAACTATGAAAACCTGTTGCAGCTGCGTCCCGGCGTCATGCGTTATCCCGGCGGAGGATTCTCGACAACGAGCACCGATGGTTTGCGCGCGGAAGACAATGCCTACTTCGTCGAAGGTCTTTTCAACAGCGAACCATTTTCCGGACAAGGCATTATCAATGGAGCCGGCATTGCAGGAGATTCCGCGACCATTCTTGCCGATCGATGCCATTCAGGAATTCAACGTTCAAGAAAATCCACCGGCGGAATATGGTTGGAAACCGGGAGCGGTTGTCAACGTTGGCTTGAAATCCGGTACGAACACAATTCATGGCAGCGCATTCGCGTTCGGCCGCGACGGAGCTATGGACGCGCGCAACTATTTCAACGATGCTCCTGCCCCGAAAACTCCTCGAACGCTGGAACAGTTTGGTGGCAGTTTCGGCGGCGCGATCGTAAAGGACAGAGCTTTCTACTTCGGCGCTTACGAGGGACAGCGCTACGATGTTGGAAACTCTTACAGCGTTACCACGCCGTCCATGCAGCCGCTGACACTGGCGCCCGGTGCGGCGCCAAATTGCACGGCGCCCGCTCTCGCTGGACTCGACTGCAATGGCAGCATTCCAAATGCGATTGCCGATCTTCTGGCAAACGGCTACAAAGTCGGGACCAACGGCCCTTGCAGCGGACCTTGTATCAGTCCAGCCAGCCAATTGATCTCAGGCTGCACTGTCTCGGCCGCTGGTACGGTAACCTGTAACGGAACCGGCTTCCCCTGAACAACACGCAAGGCATCAACATCGTGCAGGGATTTCCCAACAACGTTGGCGTCGACAACGCGCTCGGCAAAGTGGATTTCAGCATCAATCAGCGCAACACCATCAGCGGCATGTATTTCTATCGGGAACAACAACGGGAACGGTCGAGGATTTTCCCGAGTTGCAATCCAAATGGCGATCCGATCATTCACACGCGCGCTCAGGTCGTCGGAGGGAACTGGATTTGGACTCCCAATGCGCGATGGGTGAATGAAGCCAGGGTCGGCTACAACCGCCTCTACCAGCCCACGCTGCCCGGCGACCTCAACACGCCCGCTCGGGCTACGGTCTCGACACCGGCGTCAGCGGGCCCTTCACCGGAGGACTGCCGCGCATCGGCTTCGCCGGAGCTTTCGTCCCCGGACTGGGCGGTTTCAAGTGGCCAAAGTTCCAGGGCCCGGATTCGATCACTCAGTTTATCGACCACGTTTCCTACACTGTCGGTAAACACGCATTCAAGTTCGGTGGCGAACTGCATCGGAACGACGTGACCGGCGGCGCTTTCGGCAATGCCAGAGGCAGTATTACTTTCCTGGGCGGCGTAGCTCTGGCCGCGTGCCGGACTCCACGGCGTTGGAGGATTTCTTCGCCGGCGATCCTTTCAAGGCCTCGGTTCAAGTTGGCGATCCCGACGCGGCAGATCCACAACTGGGCCTATGGAGCCTTCTTGCAGGACGACTGGCGCGTCACAAGAAATTTCACGCTCAACTACGGGCTGCGCTATGAATTTAGTTCAGTAATGAAGGAAGCGAATAACCTGCTCGGGCAATTTCGATCCCAATTCGCCGACTGGCTTGATTCAGGCAGGAATGAACGGTGTGAATGGTCCCTACAATCCTGATCACAAAAATTTCGCCCCGCGCTTAGGCTTCGCCTGGGACATGACGGGAAGAGGAAACACTGTGCTGAGAGGCGGAGCCGGCATGGTCTACGAAACCATCAATTGGGAATCGCTTCTCGCCTTCAACAACGCTTTCGGCCTCTCCAACGTTCCCACGGGAGCGATTATCAATGCCGCAGGCGGCACTGCGGGAGGAACCATCACGGCGAGCAATCTGGCAATCCCTCCCATCCTTCCACAATGGGATAGCGGTGTGCCTCTTTACGGCGCCAATGTCAGCACCAGCACGCCCAATTGCTTCAACAATCCCTGCCCCATCATGAGCGTCGACCGCAACATAACCACTCCCTACGTCTGGACCTGGACATTGAATCTGCAACATGCTTTCTCGTCGAATGTTTCTTTGGAAGTTGCTTATGTTGGCAATCACGGCTCGAACCTGACTGGCATTCGGGACATCAACCAGCCGCCGGTTGGCACGGATTACTCACCAGCGTGCGTGACCGATCCGAACTGCGACCAGGATGCCCGTCCGTACAATGCAAAGTTTCCTTTCCTAAGCAACATTTTTCAGATGGGCAACGTCTACCGGTCAAATTATGACGGATTGCAAGTCACGCTGAACACGAGAAACTTTCACGGCCTGAGCATGGTGGCTGGTTACACGTATTCCCACTCGCTCGATGACGTCAGCGCGAACTGGGATTTCGGATACGGTGCGGGGCTGCCGCAGGATTCTTACAACGTCGGACGTGAATACGGGAACAGCGACTTTGACATGCGTCATCGTTTCACGCTCTCGCTTACCTATGCCATCCCCGGACGCAGCGGCTACGCACAGATGCTGGAAGGTTGGGAACTGAATTCGATTGTGACGTTGCAAAGCCCGCAGTTCTGGGGTCCGATTGATTTGGGAACTGACGTCGCGGGGACCGGCCCGCTGCCCGTAAGTCCGCCGGCTTTCGAGATGGCGCGCTGGGATTTTTATGGCAAGCCTTCCGACTTTAAGTCAGGCCCAACGCCAATTCCGTTTTTCCCGGGCGCATCGAATTCTGCCTGTGCAGCTCAAGCGCTGGCCGTGGACGGTGGAACTCCTGGAAATTCAATGGCGTCTCTGACCTCGTTCGGTTGCTATGCCAAGGGCAACTCCATCATGATTCCGCCCCCGCTCGGACAATTCGGAACCATGCCGCGCAATCTCTTTCCCGACTCAGGTTTCAAGGACTTCGATCTGTCGATTGCCAAAAACTGGCACTTGGGTGAGCGGGTTCACGCCCAGTTCCGCGCCGAGTTCTTCAACGTGCTCAATCATCCCAACTTCGCAAATCCTTACGGCGGACAAAACGGGTTTGGCTTGAACGATCCTTCGGTGCAGCCATTCGGCTGCGGTTGTGCAACTCCTGATGTGGCGGCGGCGAATCCGGTCATCGGCTCAGGTGGCAGCCGTGCCGTGCAACTGGGGTTGAAGTTCACGTTCTAGCGGTGCATGATCTGTGTATGCAGGTAGGCCGGACGCAATTCCGTCCGGCTTTTTTTCGTAGATGGCTTGCGCGGTTCGCAAGTCAGAAAGAATGGGCCAAATTATGAGTCAACAAAATCATTTTCCCTTGCCGGTTTTCTTATTGCTGTTTATTGCATTCATTTCTGCTAACGCGTTTTCTCAAAAGCAAAATGAAGAGCGGCGCGAGCGCACCATCGACGAGATCAGGGTCGAGGCGATTCGCCGCGCCGAGGTCGGCCAGTATCCGCTGATCGGGCTTGATCCCGCAGACGTGAAGGAAGCTTTTGAGAGCATTCATACCAGCGACAAGGATGAGTGGGCCGCGGCTTTCATGCACGTTGCCGATCGCTACTTCAACGAAGCGAAATCATTGGAGAAGACCGATCCGGTGAAGGCAAATGCCGATTACATTCGCGCGTGGCGGCTTTATTCCTTCGGACGCTGGCCGATTCCCGCCTCGCCGGGAAAGCAGCGCTCGTATGAAAAAGCTATCGAAGCATTTCTGGATCACGCGAAATTCTTCGACCCTCCGCTTGAGGTTGTGCAGATCCCTTTCGAAGGCAAGCAAATCATTGCGTACGTTCGTTTGCCGAAGAATGCGAAAGGACCGGTGCCGCTGGTAATCGCGGTGAATGGATTGGACAGCCGCAAAGAAGATCTTGCCGAAAGCTTCGGCGCGATTCTTCCTTTTGGAGTTGGTTATCTCGCGGTCGACGGTCCCGGAACTGGGCAGAATCCAATCAAGGTGAGCGAGACTGCGGATCGTGTGCTCTCTCGCGTGCTCGACTACGCGCAATCACGGCCGGAGATCGACAAGAATCGCATCGCGATGCACGGTGTTAGTTGGGGCGCTTACTGGGCCACGAAAATGGCGATCGTCGAGCGCGCGCGGCTGCGCGGGGCGAGCGCGCAGTCTCCGCCAGTCGACAGATTCTTTCAAAAGGACTTTCTGATGAACTCGCTCCTCGGCAATCGCGAGTATCTGTTCGACCAGGTCCCGGCGCTCATGAATATTCTGGAGGGCGTACACACTCTGGATGAGCTGGGCGATTACCTGCCAAAATTGTCTTTGGTGCATCAGGGATTGCTGGGCAAGCCGATGGCTCCTATGTTAATCCTCGCGGGGGTTCTCGACACGCAGGTTCCCATTGATGATGAATATCTGCTGCTAAGCAAAGGCGACGTGCCGAAAGAAGCCTGGATCAATCCTCACGGAGGACATCTTGGCAGGCAAGTTGGAGTCTGGCCTGATCCGCTGATTTTCAAACAGGTAATTATTCCATGGCTGGTAAAAACCTTACAGGCTCAGCCGAATTAACTTTGCTTGGCGAGGTCTAGTTCAGCCCGGCGTTCTACGAATGATTTCAAAAGCAAATTTAGCACTACGGCATTCGATAAATACTGCGAATGCTGTAGTTCTCCAACCAGAGCATTTGTTCCATGAGGTAGGACAAAATTACAAGCGGCCTCACACCGTCTCCCAGTAACACAACCACTTACAAATTTGGCAACGGACATGCTTAGTCATATTGGAACATATCCGCTCACCGTTGGAGGCGCAGCATGCCTGAACGCAACCAAAAGGATTGGCGCGAACTATGTATTGCAGTGATACATGAAAACAATTCCGCGCGGCTGAGTTTGCTGATTCAAGAACTGATTGAGGCGTTGGACAGAAGTGAGCAGACTTGGCATCCTCGAACTGACTCTCCTGAGGGTAGCCGAGCCGCCGCATGTTGACACGGTACTCACGTGAAGTGAGATTCCAACGTCACATGCGGCAAGATATATCTCGCATTCAGCTTCGCAAGCATTCCAATCCGTCGCGCAATTCGTCGCGCCCACTCGGGTCCATCGCCGAACGCTGAGACCAGGCTGTTCTCTTCTTCTTTCGCATGGCCGCGTGCTTGCGAAGATAGGAAAGGCCACGGTTCAACTCGGAACCTAGATCGGTCGTCTCATGCGCAGACGGGCTCTCCGGACTGCTGCGACAAGCGAAACTCTTTACCGCCGATATCGTGACTGGCTTATGAGATGTCCCGATTGCCGGCCTTCGAGGCTTGCTGTATCGCGCGGCGAATTGCCGGGCCATCATCGTCGAAACAACAATCGAGCGCGCCCGCATCCAGCGCGTCGGTCCACATGACGTCGTCTGGAGTGCGGTGAGTGCAAACGATTTCCATGCCCAGTTGATGGCGCAGGCGAACAATTTCCTGAAAGGTTACTAAACCCAGGTCCAGAACTCCGATGTGAATGGAAAACTGGGATGCCAGCGTCTGAAGTTCTGGCAGCGTTCTGCACGATAAACACAGCCTCAGAGACCGACCTGACTTTGGAGACCAAATGCTCGGCACGCGCAGGATCATTCTGCAGAATTACGATGGCGTTATGCATTTGGCGACTCCTTCTAATCCAAGGACTAAATGCGCTTCACCGTGAACTGGCTCCGCGCAGCGGCCTCACCAGGCGGATCTCATGTCGCTGGATGTGCCGCCGGCCGCGGGAACATAGCATTTCTGCGTGTAATCCATCACCATGCGATCGGCGTTGAAGCGCCAGCCGAGCGTGCGGATGGTTCGCTTCATGCGCTTGATCCAGCCGCGCGGCAGACCGTCGCGATCGCGCTGGTAGTACAGCGGAATCACTTCCTCGCGCAGAGCGCGGTGCAAATCCTCGCCGTCGCGCGTGTCGTGGACACTCATGTTGGAGTGCGTTCTGCCCGTTCCGATGGCGAATCCATTCATGCCGTCGTACGCCTCAGCCCACCAGCCGTCGAGAACGGAAAGGTTCAGTCCGCCATTCAAGACGACTTTTTGACCGCTCGTGCCCGATGCCTCCAGCGGACGCCGCGGATTGTTCAGCCAGACATCAACGCCCTGCACGAAATGACGCCCGACGTTGATGTCATAGTCTTCGACGAAGACGAACTTATCGGCGAAGTGGGAATTGCGCATCAATTCGGCAATCTGCTGCAGCACCCGTTTGCCCGGTTCATCGTGAGGATGCGCTTTGCCGGCAAAGACGAACTGCACCGGACGTTTGGGATCGTTCACCATCGACGCCAGACTCTCGATGTCGGTCAGAATCAGGTTAGCTCGCTTGTAGGTGGCAAAGCGGCGCGCAAATCCGATGGTCAGCGCGTCCGGACTGAGCACCTTGCCGAGTCTCTGCAAAACCTCTCGGGATTCGCCGCGACGCTCCGCTTGTTCCACGGCGCGGCGGCGCACAAACTCGAGCAGTTGCGATTTCAGGCTAAGGTGCGTCTCCCAGAGTTCGCCGTCATCCACGTTCTCAATGCCTTCCCAGATGCGCGCTTCGCTGCTGTGCTGGTGCCAGTTCGTTCCCAGATGGCGGTCGTAGAGGCGAAACATCTGCGGAGCAAGCCACGAAGGAACATGAACTCCGTTGGTGATGTGTCCGATAGGAACCTCGTCTTCCGGCTTGCCCGGACAGAGCCCAGTCCACATCGCCCGGGACACTTCGCCGTGCAGGGCAGAAACCGCATTGGCGCGACGCGAGAGCCTCAGGCCCAGCACGGTCATGCAAAACGTTTCGTGCTGGTTGTTCGGATCTCTCGCGTCCCAGTCCCATCAGGCTTTCTTGGGAAAGACCCAGCGCTTCGCGCAGAGGCCCAAGATGTTCTTCGATCAGATCGGCATCGAAAGCGATCGTGACCGGCAGGCACCGGCGTGTGGGTGGTGAAGACCACTTCGCGCGAGACGCGAGGCACCGCGACGTCGAACCCGACTCCCTCTTCCTCCATGCGCGTACGAATCGCTTCCAGCACCGCAAATCCGCTGTGCCCTTCGTTCAAGTGAAGAACGCCTGGCGTGATGCCCATGGCTTTGAGCGCGCGGAAGCCTCCCACGCCAAGCACCAACTCCTGCCGGATTCGCGTTCGCGCGTCTCCGCCGTAGAGGCGGGAAGTCAGCTCCCGGTCGTCGGGAGCATTGTCTTCCACATCCGAATCGAGCAGGAACAAGTCGCAGCGTCCAACCTCCACCCGCCAGACTTTGGCATGAATTGAACCGCTGCGGGTTTCGATTTGCACCAGTGACCGGCCGGCCGTTCTTGCCGATCGCCGCTTCCAGAGGCAATTGGCGACGTCGGTCTCCAGATACTCTTCCTGCTGCCAGCCGTTGCGATCCAGGCGCTGACGAAAATATCCTTGCCCGTAAAACAAGCCGATGCCGACCAGCGGAATGGCGAGATCGGATGCGCTCTTAATATGGTCACCAGCAAGGACGCCGAGACCGCCGGAATAGACCGGAAGCGATTCGTGCAATTCCGAACTCCGCGGAGAAATAGGCCACCGGGCGAAGGCCGCAAAACCCCGGCGTGCCTCGTTCCCCAGGTACGGTCCGCCTGTAGATATTCCTGCAACCGGCGATAGGCGTAGTTGATGCGGCTGTGCAGCACGAGTTCCGCAGCGCGACTTTCCAGTTTCGCCAGCGGAAACTCTGCCAGCAGCGAAACCGGATTCTGGTTCAGCTGCCTCCAGCGCACCGGATCGAGATCGCGGAACAAGCTTGCGGCATCGTGGTCCCAACTCCACCACAGGTTGCGAGCCAGTGCCCAGAGCCGTTCCTGCGCCGGAGCGATGAAGCGATCCAGCGTCCGCGCTTCGCTCACCACCGGCGCCACCTGTGCCGCCGCCTCGGTCAGCATGTGAATCTCATCTTCGCTGAAAATCCGCGGCTCCATGGTTTGAACTACCAGAACGCCCTGCAGAACTCCTCGGTCGATGAGCGGAACTCCGAGGAACGACTGGTAGGCATCTTCGCCGGCCTCGCGGAAATACTTGAAGCGCGGGTGACTCTGCGCCTGCTCCACGGCCACCGGCCGCACCTGTTCCGCCACCAGGCCTGCCAGTCCTTCGTGGATTGCCATTCGCAGATTGCCGATGCACTCGCGCCGCAGGCCTACGGTTGCGGCCAGCACCAGGTTGGCTCGGTCCGGCTCAAGCAGATAGGCCGAGCAAACGTCGGTCTCAAATCGCTTGGCAATCAGGGCGACGACGTTCATCAGAGTCTCAGCAGGTTGGCCTTCCTCCGCCGCAAGGTTGGCGATTTCCTCCAGACGGAGGACGTGGGCGATCTCTCGAATCTGACCGGTTATATCCAAGTCTTGCACTTCGTTTTGATTCTCTTCCAATCCTAGGCTCTCTGGTTCCATATTTTATCCAGCATATCCGATGCAGCATCCGCATAGTGCACAACCCAGCCGACGGGAACTATCGTCCGGCGTTTTCGCTACCGCAGACCACACTCCTACGATACCGCAGTGGTAACCGTCTAAGCACACTTCCGCGAGAAAATCGCGTGAAGTTTGCGCGGGCCTCATCCTTTGAGCAAATCTACGTTCGCACGCACACCGAGTCCAATCGAAATTATCGATGGAGGACATAAGCTTGCTGAAGATGATTTAACATTCGTTTCGAAGACCTACTTCCGCTGGCACGTTCCCACCGAGTGCTCGTCCCTGATCATGAGCTTGTCGTCTGTGACAGAAAATCCCCAGGTTTGGACGTAACGCGTTCCCTGCGGGTACATGCAGTCCAGCCGAATGTGATTGGAGTCCGGAAAGTCGTAGGTACAGGAGCGATGCTCGGCTGGATTGCTCATAATCAGCGAGCCATCAGCGTCGAAGTGCAGCATTTCGTTCAAGGTGTCAATTTCCTGCCAGTCTCCGACTGTGCTGTCCTTGAGCGCCTGTTTCCAACTCCCGGCGTTGCCTCCTTCCGGCTGTGCATTAGATTTCTGAGTGCAGCTTTGCAGGAGCAATGTTGCCAGCAACACGAAGAACAGCAAATGCCGGCTGGTTTCTGAATTCATCCATTTCATATTGCATCCTCGTGAGACAACAGGTTTTCGTACACCCCTCTAGTCTCTCGTCTGTATTGCATAAACCATCGAATCATCCATGACCGCGTACAACGTTCCGTCAGAGGCTGATAACAGGAAACCGTGATGATGCGGTTCACCCGGGACTTGCAGTTGCCAAATCATCTTGCCTCGCGGAGAGAGTGCAATCACGCGGTCTTCGAGCAATTGGTAGATGGTTCCATCGCTTCCAAGCACGGGTGTCGCATAACCCTCGGCCGTTGGGTTTGCCGGCAGGCGGAATTTCCACTTCAGCATTCCATCCGCGGTAATGGCAAAAAGCGGTCCGCGAACCCCGGTGATGAAGATTGTGCCGTCCGGCGCCGTCACCGGAGGCTCGTTGAATCCAACCTCGGAGCCGCCGTTGAACTTCCATTTCACGTTACCGTCGACATCGAGAGCGACCAATTCGCTGGCGAAGGACTTCCGCACGTAAATCGTTTCATCGGGCCCGGCGCCAAGGAAATACGCGGCGTTGAGGTTATCGGCAGGATAGGTCCAGAGTGTATTCCCCTCGCGGTCAGTGGCGATAATCCGCTGGTTACGACTAAAGACAATTCGTCCACTCTTCAGCATTAGTGGCCGGAAGCGGATGGAGGGCGGCGGCGCTTGCGTCTGGAATTGCGGCAGCCGCCATGTTTCTCGCCCGTCGCTTTTGCTTAGGGCAGAGAAATGAGTTTCGCAGGTAGCATAAACCGAGTTGGCATCGAAGGGTCCATTCCAGCCATTCCGTGCCAGTGCTGCGTTTGGACAGTCAGCCTGCCAGCGCTTCAGCCCCGAAGGTAAGAGTGAATAGACCGACTTGACGGTGGCAAAGTAAAGGTTGCCGGCTTCGTCCTCGGCTAATGTGCCGGATAGGATCGTATCGGCGGAATCGACTCGGTATACCCACTTCTGTGCGCTCGAAGGATCCATGGCATGAATTGCGTTGCCCGTAGCAACGTAGAGCGTGCCATCGTGGCCCTCAATCGGCGGAGTCGAGATGACATATAAATGATCCAGCCCGCGAATCCACTTAGTCCGCGGAATTGTGCTGGCATAGCTGGGAACGCGCCTCTCAAATCGGTACCAATAAAGAATTTCTCCTGCCGATATGGCGATGATTCCGCACAGAAACGAAACTCCCAGCCTCATGCTTATTTTCATGGGCGAAACCATGGCCGCTTACTGACTGCACTGAAGTAATTTCGGCCGGCGCTTTGCGCTCCGGTCTTTTTGCGCCGGATGCTAGCATGCGTCCTGAAGCTATCTAAGCCAATTAAGTTTCACAGCATCAAGTTACGTAAGTTTGGGAGAACGGCGTGCAGGGCGTAAGGATCCTCGAAAAAAGCGGCATGTGGTTGCTACTCGTCGTGCTGATATTGGTGGCATCGTCGAGCCTCATTCGATTGGTGACCGCTCCGGCCACTCCCTCACCCGATCTTGCCAACACCCAGCAGAAATACGATTCCATCCAGGACGCTAAATTCCGATCTCTATTCGAAAGCGGCAGCAAGGCTTTGCAAAACGGCGAGTATCCTGATGCTCTAGCGAACTATGGGGAAGCGGAAAAGGTGCTGCCTCAGCTGAATGAGGAGCAGTATATTTTATTGAAGAATGCCCGCGAGCACATTGCCGGGCTGTACGCAGCAGCCGGAAGCAATCGTGAGGCGGAAGGCGTGTACAAAACCATTCTTGATTCCACGTTTCGCGATGGGGCAGCTCATTTGCAGTCGGGCCAACTGGAATCCGCCTTGGCGCGTTATCAGGACGCCACAGAACTCACCGAGCACTTAACCGACAGCAAAACAGACAACAAAGAGATTCGTCTAATCCAGTGTAATAAGGCGACGGTGGAAACCTTGCGCCGAATGGGTCGTTTCCCGGACGCCGTAAACACAACCCAACAGCTGATCGACCGTCTTCAGTCCTCAGCTGACGAATACGATCCCGCCATCATTCAGGTATACATGCAGCTTGCCGAAACCTACCAGATGCAAAGAGACTGGGGGCATCTCGAGCAAACGCTTCTCACGAGTATTGCGCTGTGCGACAAGCTCATTGCTCACTATGCGGGACGACCTGACTCCGACAATCCCGCCTGGATGATGCCAGTAAACGAAGACCAACTCCTCTATGCGCTGATTGACGCATACGATAAGGACGGTAAGACCGATGAGGCTTTGGCCACTGCCCAGACGCTTTATGACTTTGTCGCGCAACATTCCACCGCGTGGAACGAACTTCAACCACATACACGAAAAAATGTTGCCCAATTGGCATTTCAGATCGCCAGCAAACACAACCTCACCGACGCCGTGGATGTGTGGCGCCAGCGCGAGACTATAGACCGGTCACGTTAGCTCTGAGCACAAAGACACGCGCAAGCACTCGTCAGTGCAGGTTCTCAACCGTATAGAGGACAGACGAGTACTTCGGGGAAGGATATGCGTAATATTTCAAATCGGGCGTAGCGACAAAGAGCTGATTCGCGCGTGAGCTATAGTTATCCGGAATACGCTTCCACGCCTCGCGATGGCCGTCCGCTAAATCGATCACAGTCAGCACCAATTCTCCATCGGTCTGGTCCGCTACTAACAATGCCTTTCCGCTTTTCACGAAACGGATTGGGTATTCATTCGCGGACGCTCCTTTCAGCGGGACAGCCTTGCCTCCTTTCGTGGGGAAAAGCACAATTCCGCCATGCCTTTCACGAGCCGCCACCAGGTCGCCGCTTGGTGAAGGTACAGGATATGCTCCGCGGCCTTCTGTCTCGATCAGGACCGGAGCGCCTCCAGCCACCGCCTGGATGTAGACGTTCCACTTGTTCTGCTCAGTTTGAGCTTCATAGACAACCTGCGTGCCGTCATCGGACCAGACGTAATGATCGAACGCTAGAAGGCCAGACGTGGGAAGATCACGCGCATCACCCGGGCCGATGGGCTGGAGCTGAAGCGGTAACTTGGGATTGACGTGATTCGAACCAACCAGCACCCACTTGCCGTCGGGAGAAATGGCGGGTGTGCCGACTCCCAGGCGCACGGGCGGCGAACCGTCTGTGGAGCGATAGTAAGCGAGGCTGTCATTTTCCAGAGCATAGACTTCTCCCGCCTCATACATCGAGATGATCCGCCCATCGGCGGAGATCCCGGTGGCCTCGGTGTCGTCAAGCCAGGAATAAGGATGTTCGGATTTGTCTCCGGGGAATAGACCTTTGATTTGCCGTCGCCAGGTTTCGCGCGACAACAGCACTCGTCCGTCTTTGGAAATATCGTGCACACGCAACGATGGCAAGGTCAGGATGGTTCGTTCTTTTCCTGAGGGCATTACTGCAAAAATAGTGTCGGCCCATCCCCCTGATTTGGTTGCGCCGCACCATATCTCTTTACCGTCGGGCCTCCAGGCTAAACCTTCCACGCTGGCATAACTGGAAAGTAGGCTGTGCTTGCCGTTCAAATCCACCAGGTCGAGTGAACCATCGTCGTTTCCCAGAATCGGATGGCTTTCGAATGCGATCAAGTTTCCATCCGGCGAAAATCGCGGGCGTCCAATCCAGCCCGCCTTCTGCTGAAAAAGCACATGTCCCGGAGGAAATTCCAGCCGCGCGCCATCCGGCCCCAAAACCGCAACGACCATCCGTTTGCCATCCGGATGCCAGTCAGCTGCGGCAACATGTTCCGCCAGAGTTCGCGGCGATCCTCCGGCCAGGCTTACGGTTGCCAGAGTTCCGCCGCAAGTTAGAAAGTACACTTCATCACAACCGAGAAATATAGCGAGTTCATCGGAAGGCGAAACCGCCGCGATTTCCGCCGATGTGATTCCTAAAGATCGTGATTCCGGACTGCCGATGCGGGCAACGGAAATCTGCGACGGCTCTCCCTCCCATCGCCCACTGAAGACGATGGTTTGACCGTCGTGCGAAAAGCGCGCCCCCAGGAGCGTTCCCTCACGATAGCTGATGTTCGTGTATTGCGGCGCGGGTGCTTCACGACGGCTCAGCAAAATTGCAACCATCGCCGCCAGCATGACTATGCCAGTGATGATCCAAGGCAGCGATCGAGACAGGGGTCTGGTGGTTTGCGTAGCACTCGCAACGGCGAGCTGAGGAAGGTCTTTGGCAACCGAGTCCAATGCAAGCCTGACATCGTGCGGATTCTGAAAACGGTCCTCGGGATTCTTTGCCAGACACGAATTCACCACCCGCTCGAATACTGCGGGAATCGACGGATTGAGCGTTCTGATCGATTCGGGATCTTTTTCCAGAATTGTGCTTGCCAAGCTGAGCTGGCTTTTGCCCTCAAACGGCCGCTTGCCCGTCACCATTTCATACAACACCGCGCCCAGCGCAAACAGGTCGGAGCGCGCATCCGCATCTTTGCCCTCGATTTGCTCCGGCGCCATGTACTGGATAGTGCCAATCACCATTCCGGCGCTGGTTAGCGGCGACAACGGTGTGGCCTCTGACATGGTTTTCGCCGCCGACAACAACGGCGGGCTCGACCCCGCCGGACCCAGGCCCGTGATCACCGCCTTTGCCAGCCCGAAGTCCATCAGCTTGGCCCCATTCTTAGTCAGCATGATGTTCCCCGGCTTTAAGTCGCGGTGAACGATCCCCGCACGTTGCGCAGCTTCGAGCGCCTCGCAAACTTCAATTCCAATCCTGAGCGATTCCTTTAGCGAAAGCGGCCCTTTGCGCAATCGCTCGGCCAGGGACTCGCCTTCCAGGTACTCCATCACTAGAAAATCGACGCTGTCCTGACGTCCGACATCATGCAGCGTGCAAATCCGCGGATGGTTCAGCGACGAAATCGCGCGTGCTTCCCGCTCAAAGCGCTGTTTCAGATCAGGATTCGAGGAAAGATGGTGCGGTAGCACTTTGATGGCTACGGTCCGATCGAGTCGACTGTCGCGAGCGCGATAGACTTCTCCCATGCCGCCGGCGCCGAGAGCAGATTGAATCTCGTAAGGACCAAGCTTTGTGCCAGCGGCAAGCGCCATGGATGCGCCATTATAACGGGTGGATTCGGTTCGAACACCATGATCTCTGATTGCCGGCAAAGCCTTGTGTTGATTTTTCTGCCCAATTTCGGAGCCGTTATGGTACAGATTCACATTGCTATGAAGACCGCTGCCCTTGGGACCCAAGGCGGCCAGTTAGTCAAAGGCCTGGGCCCGCTTGATGCCACGATGATCGTCGCTGGCTCGATGATAGGCTCCGGAATTTTCATCGTGTCCGCGGACATCGCGCGGCAAGTGAAGAGCCCCGCACTGCTCATTGCCGCATGGCTGCTTACCGGTTTGATGACGATGATGGCGGCCCTCTGCTACGCAGAGCTTGCGGCGGCGATGCCGAAGGCAGGCGGCGAATACATTTTCCTGCGTGAGTCTTTCGGCTTGATGTGGGCTTTCTTGTATGGCTGGACAATGCTGCTGGTGATCCAGACCGCGACGATCGCAGCCGTGGCCATCGCGTTCGCTAATTTCACCGGCGTGCTGGTTCCGCGAGTCTCGGCTTCGGCGTGGATCTGGAGGCCGGGAACCTTTGGCCCTTACAAGATGTGGTTCGGCGTGCTGGGTCCGTATAGCCCTGGCTTGAACACGCAAAATCTAATTGCGATTCTTTCCTTAGTTTTCCTCACCTGGATCAATACGCGTGGCATACGGCTGGGTGCGAAGGTCCAGAATATTTTTACGCTTGTAAAGATCGCAGCCCTGGGCGGGCTGATCATTCTTGGTTTCGCATTCGGAACGCGCGCGGTTCGGGTAGACAACTTCAGCCATTTCTGGCGCAACGCCGATCTCTTCGGCGTACATGCATATGCCGCTGGCCACGAAACAGTATGGGTTCATACGCTGACGCTAGTCGGACTGGCAATGGTCGGGGCTTTGTTTTCTTCGAGCGCCTGGACCAATGTCACTTTCACGGCGGCTGAGGTGAGAAATCCTAGCCGCAACCTGCCGCTCTCGCTGTTGATGGGCGCGGGTATGGTGACGTTGCTCTACGTGCTGGCTAACTTTGCCTACCTGCAGGTGCTTCCACTAGCAGGAAGCGCGACTGGCGGATCGACGCTGGAGCGCGGCATCCAGTTTGCGGCGGGAGATCGCGTCGGAACAGCAACGGCTGAAGCGATTCTGGGGCCAATGGGCGCGGTGGTGATGGCCATTGCGGTTATGATTTCGACGTTCGGCTGCAACAATGGACTGATCCTCAGTGGAGCACGCGTCTACTACGCCATGGCCCGGGACGGACTTTTCTTCCGCAAGGTGAGCACCGTCAATCGGCAGAACGCCCCTAGCGTAGCGTTGTGGCTCCAATGTATCTGGGCCTGCGCTCTTTGCCTGTCCGGTACGTACCGGCAGTTGCTCGATTTCGTGGTCTTCGCAGTAGTGATGTTCTACATTCTCACTGTGGCTGGACTCTTCGTGTTGCGCATACGGCGCCCAGACATCGAACGCCCGTATCGAGTCTTTGGCTACCCACTGCTTCCCGCGGTCTATCTTCTGCTCGCGTTGTTCATCGAGGTGCAACTGCTGCGCTACAAGCCACAATACACCTGGCCCGGATTGCTGATCGTTTCGTCGGGCATACCGATTTACGCACTGTGGCGGGCACGACAACGAAAGGTGAATTCATTAGCGCCCGAGAGCGCTCAGAGTAACGCCGGCCCCGCGTAGCGTGCTGGCAACGGCAGCGGCAATTTCGGGAGAGCCAGGAGTGTCGCCATGAATGCAGAGAGTTTGCGCAATGATCGACACTTCGCTACCGTCGCACGCGATCACCGTGCCGCGTTGCACGATGTTCAAAGCTTGGCGGCCGGCTTCTTCGGGGTCGCGGATCAGCGCGTCGTCGAACTTGCGCGAGCGCAGCGTGCCGTTCACTTCGTAGCGGCGGTCGGCGAATGCTTCCGCAGCGACAGCGAATCCAGCTTCACGAAAAACTTCGAGCATCTGCGATCCGGCGAGGCCCATGAGCACGACGTCGCGGCGCCATCGTGCGACCCCTGTCGCAATGGCTTCGGCAATCACGCGATTGCGAACCGCCTGATTGTAGAGTGCGCCGTGCGGCTTGACGTGCGCCAAACTAACGCCATAGCGGGCGGCCACTTCACCCAAAGCGCGAACCTGTTCGAGGACGGAATCGGCGATCGCTTCTGCGGACATCTGTAGTTCCAGCCGGCCAAAATTTGCGCGATCGGGATACCCAGGATGCGCACCCAGCGCCAGCTTCCAGCGAAGAGCCTGCGCGATAGTTGTCTTCATCGTTTGTTCGTCGCCGGCATGCCCACCGCACGCGATGTTCACCGAGGTGAGCGAGGGCATCAGCGATTCCTGGGTTCCGTCAGCGATCGCTTCGGGCAGTTCGCCCATATCGCAATTGAGATCGATGAACTTCATTCCTTAATCAGTTCTGGCGATGCCAGCAGTTCTTCCTGTTCCTGCAGAAGAGATCGCGCCACTTCCCAGCTGACGCGCTCGAAATGAATCTCATCCCGGGGACGCAATTGGCCAACACTGGGCAGATCGGCCGAAATTACATTGGCGACTTTAGGGTAACCGCCCGTGGTCTGCTGCTCTACAAAAAGAATGATCGGCGAACCTCCGCTCGGAACTTGGATGGCGCCGAGAGAAACTCCCTCAGTGATCATGTGGCCGCTGGAGGACACAGGAACGGAAGGTCCTTCCAATCGCAGGCCCATGCGATTGGATTCCTCGGCGACTACGAAAGTGCTGTTGTAGAACAGGTCTTGCGAGGATTCGGGGAACCACTCGCTTTGCGGGCCAGGAGTGCAGCGCAGAATTTTGCGAGGCCCCAAGCGCGACCAGATATGCGGAGCTACCGTTCGGCTGCGGTAGGCCTGAGATACGCTCGCGATGCTCAACACATCGCCCTTGCGGAGCGGTCTGCCTTCGAAGCCGCCGAGGCCGCTCAGCGCGTGCGTCGACGCGCTGCCCAGGAAAGGTTTTACAGCGATGCCGCCTTGTACGCACAAGTAGCTCCGCGCTCCCGAGCGCGTCGGGCCAAGGCGGAGCGTCCGGCCCGGGCGCGCTTCTAACGAGATCCATGGATCGACCGGAACGTTATCAAGTGTCGCACCGAAGTCAGAGCCGCTGAGTGCCAGCACGGCGCCCTCGGGAAACACGAATGCACCTCCGAGCAGAGTCATCTCAAGAGCTACCGCGCTTTCGGGATTTCCGACCAAACGGTTTCCGAGACGCAGAGAAATAGGATCGGCTGCTCCTGTTGGTGATACACCCATGGGACCAAAGCCTTCGCGACCAAGATCCTGCACCGTGGTGAATAGGCCGGGTGCTTGAACCTCGATCGTCTTCATGCGTTCTCGAAAGCGGCGAATTGCTCGGCAGAGATCGGTGTGAAATGCACTCGGTCTCCAATGGACAAGAAGCTCATATCGTCGCGGTCGGGACGAAACATCGCCAGCGGAGTGCGTCCAATCAGCCGCCAACCCCCAGGCGTGGCGAACGGATAGACGCCTGATTGATGACCGGCGATACCAACGCTCCCGGGCGGGACACTGCGTCGCGGCACAGGAAGACGCGGCGCCACCAGCGCTTTGGGAAGTCCGCCGAGATAAGCGAAGCCCGGGACGAAGCCGAGGAAATAGACAATGTAAGTGGCTGAAACATGCAGGTCGGTCGCTCGTTGGACCGACAGGCTGTGCGTTTCGCAAACATCCGCGAGATCAGGGCCAAACTCTCCGCCATAGCAGACGGGAATTTCCCGATGCCGAGGCTCGGGCAGCCTGACTTCGTCAAGGCGTTCAAGATATGGACGAAGACGGGTTTCGACTTCGTCATGCCGCAACTTGAGAGCATCGAACTTGAGCAAAACGGAGCAATACGCAGGATGAAGATTGACGATGCCGCTGAGAGGTTCCAGTTCGAGCAAGCGAAGTAGCTTTGCGACTTGCTGATGGGCTGTTAGCGAAATGTCGTCATCGAAGTAAATGAGCAGAGAATTATCGCTGGCAGGCCGAAATTGCGCAGTATCGTGTGCAGATGCGGGCATCCGCGCGAATTATAGCGCACGGAAAAGCTGAAGCGACTCCGAGATTACCGCTTCAAATTTGTGTTTTTCTCACCGGTGTCGATTTTGCCGGTAAAATGTTTAAATCGGGGTCCCGACAAATCAACAGCGTACAAGACAGAAGGGCCTGCCAAAACCTGCATCTAAGCACCGCGCTTGTGACAGTTTCCATGAAATCAAGGTTGTGGCGAGCCAATCCAAGCTTCGAAGCGAAACGGTCGGGGAAGTGGGGGAGGGAATCTAAATAGTGTGTCGTCGAAAACCCAGTTGGATCGTAATTATTGCGTTTAATGTAATTTGCCTCTGGTCGTGTAGGGCCTGGTGCCAATATGCCCAGACTTCAGGGCCTTATAAGGTACTTACGGTCGAGAATATTGCGCTTCACGACGCCGCGCGCAATAAAGACATCCCTCTCAAAATCTATTATCCCGCTGGTGAAGGTCCTTTTCCTGTCATCATCTTTTCTCACGGTGCGTTAGCTTCGAAAGATCGATACTCCGCACTTGGTGAATTCTGGGCCAGCTACGGATATGTAAGCATTCATCCTTCTCACGGTGACTCCGCTGCCGATTCCGGCTTCCGCGGCAGCTTGCGCGAGGCGATCAGTGATCCTCACGCATGGGAGAACCGCCCGAAAGACATCTCATTCATTATCGATTCGCTTGCGCATGTTGAAAAGTTTGCTCCGCAACTAAGGGGCAAACTCGACCTCCAGCATATCGGCGTGGGTGGACACTCGTTCGGCGCTTACACGGCTGGCCTAATCGCTGGTACCACAGTTCTGCTGCCGGGCAGATCGGCGCCGCAGAGCTTTGCCGACAAACGGGTTTCCGCGGTTGTGATGTTATCGCCTGAAGGCGAAGGCATCATGGGTCTGAGCGCGCACTCCTGGGATGCGATAAAGGTGCCAATGCTGCTTATGTACGGTTCGCGCGATTTCGGACCTTTTGGCCAGGAGCCAATCTGGCGCAGTGAGCCGTTCGAAAAGGCTCCCGCCGGCAACAAATATAAGGTGGAACTCGAGGGCGGAACGCACATGGGATTCGCTGCCCCTTTTCCGGGTGGAAACCATCGGGTTGAAGTATTCCAGTGTGCCAAGCTCGAAACGCTCGCGTTCTGGGATGCATATTTGAAACAGGATCCAAAAGCGAGGCAGTACGTAGAGTCCCATGGTCTGCAGGCGTACAGCGGAGATGCTGCCCGATTTGACAACAAGTGATCACGAGCCTACATGCCACACCGAATAGAAGAACTCGATGCCCTTCGCGGCCTGATGCTGGTGTGGATCACATGCACCCATTTGCCGACGATTCTCAGCACATACGTGAATCAGCCGTTCGGATTTTTCGCCGCAACTGAAGGCTTCATCTTTCTTTCCGCTCTGTTCACAGGCCGCATTTATTTCCGCATTGCCGAGCGCGATGGCTACGGCGCGATGTGGCGCAAGTTATGGATACGAACAGGAAAACTGTATGTCTACCAACTGTTGCTGCTGGCGTTTGCTTTCGTGATAGAAGCGCCGATTGCGGCGCGAGGCAACAGACCTGCGGTTCATAATCTTCTCAACTTCTACTTTTCCACCGGTCACACCCATGCTTTCATCGATGCGGCGTTGATGGTCTACAGGCCGCCACTGCTGGACATCCTGCCGATTTACATTATTCTCCTGGGGCTCACTCCTTTCGCAATCGTTCTAGGGGAGCGATTCGGGTGGAAGTTCGCCCTTACTGGCGGCTTCACCCTCTGGTTACTCGCACAGTTCGGACTCCGCAGCTTCGTCTACCACATTCAGACTCGGGCTTTCGGCATGCGGATTCCGTTGAATGAAATGGGGGCATTCGATCTGTGGGCGTGGCAATTGTGGTGGTTAGTCGGCGTATGGCTGGGCGTGCGTTGGGCCAAGGAGGACTTGCGTCTCGACTGGGTTAAGCGAGTGACGATTCCAGCAGCGATAGCAGCGATTTTTTTTCTAGTGCTCCGCTACGCGCAACTAAAAGGGATTCTCTCGTTCGGAAGGTTCGGTTTGCTGCTCGATAAATGGGATTTTGGATTCGGCAGGATGATCGACTTCACCGCCGTCGCAATCCTGGCAATCAGGTTTCGATCGCTTCTGAAGCCGTTGGCGATTAGGCCGTTGGTGATGCTGGGCCAAGCCTCGCTGCCGGTGTTTTGTGTGCACTTGCTGTGTGTATTTTTCGCGCTCACTATTATGAAGAACGATCCGATCATCGGAGGCTGGAAAGCGGTGGCTGTAATCATCGCGAGCCTGTTAGCTCTTCTGATCACAGCCAAAATTGCCACAAAGCGACGCGCAAAAGCCGGGGAAAATCGAGGTTCAAGCGCCGGCCAGAAGACCCGACGTCCTGCGGGTCACGAACCCCGCATCTCGAATGAGAAGCTGGCTTGAGATGTGTGGTTCGCTCCGTCTCAGCTCGGGACGGTAGGTTCACAAACCAAGGTCGGTTAATCCTGGCTGATTATCCGGGCGACGGCCTAACACCCACTGATACTTTCGCTCGGATTCCTTGATTGGCAAATCATTGATGCTAGCCAGACGTGTCTGCATCAACCCGTCCTGGCGGAATTCCCAGTTCTCGTTGCCATATGAGCGAAACCAGTTTCGCGAGTCATCGTGCCATTCGTACGCGAACCGGACAGCGAAACGATTATTCCCGAAACTCCAAAGCTCTTTGATCAGTCGATAGTCCAGTTCCTTTGCCCACTTGCGCGTCAGAAAAGCGACAATCTCTTGTCTTCCATTGATAAATTCTGAACGGTTTCGCCAGCGTGAATCGGGAGTATAAGCCAGAGAGACTCTCTCCGGGTCACGGGAATTCCAGGCATCTTCTGCAAGGCGAACCTTCTGGATCGCGGTCTCGCTGGTGAATGGTGGCAGTGGAGGACGTGTTTCTTGTTTGCTCATGGGACTTTCCTTTGTGCGTGTAGGCGCGAGCGTCGTCAGTCGTGTTTTTTCAAATTTAAATACTTCGCAAGGAACGTTCTTCTGCCGCCCGCACAGCACACGCCCGCGACTACACTAATTTCATCAGTGTACGCCTGCTACAAATTATGCGAACCAACAGTTCCCGGCGACGGAGATCGTAGACGCCGACGCTTTGAGTGCTTGGTTGCCGCGGTGGTAGACTGCGTTTATGGTCGCCAAAAAAAAATCAAAGAAGAACACTAAGCAGGCGAGAAGTGCCGCGAAAAAGGGAAAGCCAATCCGCAAAGCTGTGAGGAAGAAACCGGGTGCAAAGAAGGCAACGTCCAAGAAAACTACCGCGAAGAAAGTCAAATTGGAAAGATCGGCTTCGCGAGCCAGCAACGCTTCGAGGAAAGCAGCCGGCGCGAAGACTGTAGGCTTGTCTACGAAACGGACACCCCGAGCAAGTTCGAACTTGAATGCGGATCCATTTACATCCCAAGAAATAGGATCGGACTCAGCGGGGCAATCAGGAGATTTGCAGGGACTATCGAACATCGAACGTGCGGATTCGGAGAGTGTGGACGAATTGATCGAGGAAGGAAACGCCTTCGAAGCTGACGCAGTCATGGGCGGCGAAAGTGCTGAAGACGAGCAGGAGGTTCGGACGCACGAAGTACCGGAAGTTGATGTGCCGGAGGAATACCTGGATAAAGATTAATTGTGCAGCTCGTCCCACTTGAAAAATCGCGGCACTGACGCGGCACGACAATCACCATACGCGAACCACAACGAGCCATCCGGCTTTCGTACTGATCATGGTCTGTCCGCACTTTCGGCTAAACTTGTTGCGCTTTTGGTGTTGTTAATCAGCACACTCACCACGCCCGTCGAACTTTGATTCAGACTGTCAGCGACGCACGCCAGCACTATATCCGGACGACCGTCTTTATTCACATCCGCAACTGCGACCGACGGCGCCTCGGCTCCGCCTGATGGGAAAGTTTGCATTGGTTGGAATGTGCCGTTGCCCTTGCCCAGCAAAACGGTAACCGCGCCATTGTTCGTGCCCGCGTTGGGCGTACCCCAATTTGAGACCACGATGTCGAGCCTGCCGTCGCCGTTCATATCAGCGGCAACCACGTCGAACGGCGAGTTCGCCGCCGGGTAATTCACCACCGGCTTAAAGGTGCCGTTGCCGTTCCCGATCAATACTCCGACGTTGCCCCCGGGAGAGCCCGGGCCGCACGCCTCGGGTCCGCAATTCGCTACGAGAATGTCTGGTTTGCCATCCTTATTCAAATCCGCAACCGCTACGGAAACCGTGCCATCTCCACCTGACGGGTAAGTTTTAACCGCCTCAAATGTGCCGTTGCCCTTGCCGAGCAGCACGCCAACCGATCCTTCTACCGGGGGATAACTGCACTGCGTTGCGCAATAATTCGCCACCACCAGATCGGGCTTCTTATCGCCATTCACATCCGCAATCTCGACCCAACCGATGGCATCGAATCCGCCGGTGGGATAGGTCTTAGCCTTCTTGAAAGTTCCATCGCCGTTCCCTAACAAGATGCCGATCAAGCCTTCTGGACAACCACTGCCGCACCCAGGTCCAGTGTTCGCGACCGCGAGATCGAGTTTGCCATCGCCATTCAAATCACCGACCGCGACGTGCGCTCCAAAAACCGATGCCGCGCCCGACCTGTAAGTCTTTGCCTTCTTAAAAGTCCCATCGCCATTCCCCAACAGGACACCCACACTCCCCGTCGAACAATCGCTTCCGAAGCAACCATTGGCGACCACCAAATCCAGCTTGCCGTCGCCATTGACGTCCGCGACGGTTATCGAATAGGCGCTTTCCCCGCCGGAGCTGTAATTCACTGCCGCATGAAACTTTCCACCGGCCTCGCCGAGCATGACGCTTATCGAACCCTGAGGATCGTTCTTGCTCTGCTCCTCGTTCGCGACAATCAGGTCGAGGTTACCGTCGCCGTTCACGTCGGCAATCGCGACCGAGTAGGGGTTGTATCCGCTCGTTTTATAAGGCACCGCTTTCCGAAAGCTTACCGTGCCTACACCGGGAGATTGCGAAATTGTGTTGGCGCTCAGTGGCCCACCGAGCGGAGCTTCCGCGGCACTCGGCTGCGCAAAACGTTGCCACGGGCGATCGTAATCGGTGGCTGAGCCCATCTCCTGGGCTGAAGCGCTGAAAGCAGCGATGAAGAGAACAAGAAAGGTGAGACTGCAGACCTGAGCGAAGGATTTGCACGACATGGAGTCTCCTCGATGGAACTAACGGGCCCACCGTGGAATACTCCCGTGGGTCTGCCCGATTGTCTATCTCTACGATCAGTGAACCTCGCACACTTCGAGCGCGGACAATTCTCATGCAGGGGAAGAATGATGTCAAGCTGTACTAGTTTAGGCGCGAGGAAAGTCTCATGAGCAATCAACTAACGCGTCTGCGACATTGTTATTGCACCCAGTAACGCATAGGCGCATAATTCCTCTCCGAAGGAGGTGTACGTATGCGACGATTTGCATTTGTAGCGATGCTCGCGCTTGCGGGCGTCATCACGGGTCACAGCTCCGTACCTGCTTCGGAATGGGCAATTAACGCTACGACGATCGAGGCCTGTAGCTGTCCCCACTTTTGCATCTGCTACTTCAACACTCATCCGGCAGCGCACCACGATCATGGGCAGGCCGAGCATTACTGCAAGTTCAACAATGCCTACAAGGTCAATCATGGTCATTACGGCGACGTCAGTCTTGACGGCGCAAAGTTTTGGATCACGGGTGATCTCGGGGGTGACTTCTCGCAAGGCCAGGTGAACTGGGCGCTGGTCACATTTGATAAAGCGACCACTCCTGAACAACGTAAGGCGTTAGGCGAGATTCTGGGCCACGTTTTCCCCGTTAAGTGGAAGTCGTTTCAGACCGCCGAGGGCAACATTGACACTTGGACATTTGACAAGGATATGGCGCATGCAACTCTTAACGGCGGCAGCACCGCGGAGGTAAAACTGAAACGCTTTCAGGGAATAACCGACGAACCTGCGGTGTTGAAAAATGTTCGCTACTGGGGTACACCTCGCAACGACGGTTTCGTAATGATGCCCAATGAGATTGAAAGCTATCGCGAAGGCAACAAGGCTTTTGAGTTCAAAAGTACCAACGGGTTCATGCTGACTTTTGATATGACCTCGAAAGATGTACCCACGAAAACCGAAAGCTCAATGGGCCAATAATCCTACGACTAACAACGCCGCCTCACATAAGCGGAGGCGGTGTTTTTTGTTCCAGACAATCTCTCCTTGAACTTAGAGACATATCCGTCACATGAAATCCGCTGACAATATGCTGATTCGCCTGATTGCGTTGTTCAAGCTGCTAAAGGCCACTCTGTTAATAGCGGTTGGTATGAGCGCTCTCCATCTGCTCCATAAAGATGTGGCGGGTATAGCAGAACATTGGGTTACAGTGCTTGGCTTGGATCCGGGCAACCGGTACGTTGGCAGGGCGCTTCAGAAGGTCGCCGATCTCACTCCACAAAAGATAAAGAGCTTGGGAGTCGTCAGTTTTATTTATGCAGGATTATTTCTAACTGAGGGACTCGGTCTTTGGATGATGGAACGTTGGGCCGAATGGTTCAGCGTAATCATCACTACTTCGCTGATCCCAATCGAGATTTACGAGATCTACCGCCATCCAAGTGCGATCAAGTGTTTGGTACTCATGGTAAATATCGCAGTAGTGTTATATCTTCTCCACCGAATCCGCAAGGAACGCGCTGACATTGGAGAGTCTCGATAACTGTCACGAGCACGATTTCTGAAGTCACCTTGAAGTCTTAGTTTCCCAATAACGAACGCATCGTTGCTGCTCTCCTGTTGACCAAACATGTTCCTTTTCGGGAGAGCTTTAAAGATTTCATCGTTTGTTAATCCGATTGTCATTGAGCGTGACCGAGCGTGCAGTAAGATCGGGCAACCGCAAGAAAACTCCTGTTTCCTGGAACGCTGTGCAGCATGCGTGTTCGCACAGGGAGGGAGTATTGCGCTTTCGAGGAGGCTTATGGTTTTCAAAAAATTGCAATGGGTTTTGTCCATCGCTACCATGCTGGTGCTTCCTAGCCTCGCAGGGTTTGCTCAAGTGCCTGTGTCGCAGCATGTAATCCTTATCATCGAGGAGAATCACAGCTTCGACGAGGTGATGGTTAACATGCCATGGCTCGTCTCAGAAGGCAAGGCGAACGGCTACGCCGCCAATTTCAAGTCAGACAATGGCGGATCGTTACTGGATTACTTGTGGCTGGCTTCCGGAAGTTGCGAATCGTCGGCCAATTGCACACTGCCTCCTGGAACCAATGACTTCAACTGTAACGGCAACGACTGTTACTACCCGGGCACGACCACTACCGATCCCATCACCGATGACAACATTTTTCGTGAATTGAACCTTGCCGGAATTTCTTGGCGCGTTTACGCGCAATCTTACGCCGCCGCCGGTGGAACACTTACTACTCCGGACAATGCCAATGGCACTTCTTATTATCGACGTCACAATGGGGCGACGTGGTATGCCGAGGTCTTAAACGATGTAGATGGATCCGCAAGTAACGTGGTCGATTTCTCTCAGCTCGCAATCGACGAAGCAAATGGCACTTTGCCTCGATTCATGATCATCGCGCCCGATGGAAATCACGATGCCCATGATTGCCCGGTCGGGTACACAAGCTGCACGGAGGGTCAGCAATTGGGAGCAACGGATGAATTCCTGAGAACCACGCTGACCTCGATTCTTAGTACTCCCGACTTTCAGCCGGGCGGAGACGGCTTGATTTTCGTAACCTTCGATGAATGTGCCGGCGGCACAGATAACGGTTGCGGATCAGCGGTCTACACCGGCATAATCGGCCCAAAAGTAGTGCCGCACACGGTCTCAAACATTCTGTACAAGCATGAGAACACGTTGCGTACGATCCTTGACGCCCTTCAAATCACAACCTATCCGGGAGCCGCAGCTACAGCTTCCGACATGTCCGATTTTTTTATCACGTCAAGCAAGCCTGTAGTCACGATTAGCTCACCCGCGGACGGCGCATTTGTTACGTCTCCCGTCACGCTCCAATCTTCCGCTGTTCCGACTGCCGGGCACGCAATATCCGGATGGTACGTCTATGTCGATAATGTGCCCGTTTACCATGCAGGAGCGGTTACTGAGATTAACCCAAGGCTGAGCATGACCAGCGGAACACACACTGTGATTGTGCGTGCATGGGACACCTCAGGAGCCTATGGAGATCAAACGCTTTCTTTGACCGTGGGAACACTGGCTCCATTCGTTAACGTGTTCACGCCAGACAACGCTGCGAACGTAGGCGCGCCGGTCAACGTTCAAGCATCAGCTTCGCCGACTGCTGGTCATAGCATCAGCGGATGGGCGATTTATGTCGATGGAATTCAAGTTTTTAATGCCGGTGCCGTAACAGCGATCAACACCAACGTTGGCATGAGTCTTGGTGTGCACTCTGTGCTGGTGCGCGCATGGGATACCTCGGGCGCCTACGGCGATCAAACTCTGAACCTTACGATTGTGAACAAGCCGGCCGTGGTCATCTCAACACCCCCGGCAGTTTCCAATGTGATTTCTCCAATAACTTTCCAGGCGTCTGCCACGCCGACCACCGGCCACACAATCAGCGGTTGGCAAGTCTATCTTGATGAAACACTCGTCTATCAGGCGGGCGCAGTGAATGCAATCCACACGAATATAGTTGCCGGCGTGGGCAGCCACACCATCGTGGCTCGCGCTTGGGATACTTCCGGAGCATACGGTGATCAGGTGGTGACTGCGAAAGTTTATCCAGTTGCCGTAAACATCAGCACCCCATTGAACAATGCTTCCATTGGTTCACCTGTCAAGATTCAAGCGGCAGCATCATCGGCCAACGCAATAACCGGATGGATTGTTTACATAGACTCAATAAATGCTTTTCAACAATATGATGGCAACCCGATAAACGTGAATCTACCAATCGGTTTCGGATGGCACGATGTGCTGGTTCGCGCCTGGGATAGCACCGGAGCTTATGGAGACCAAACGATCAATCTCACAGTGCCTTGAGTCCGAATTGCCTGACGACGGATGGTTGCCGAAGACGATGAGCGCGCTTGCCGAGAAAAGCGCGCTCGTTGTTTCTGCTTTTAAAATCGTACGAGGATAGCTTTGTCCGTGAGATTGGGCGGAACCATCAGTCTCGAAGGTGTCGACGGAGCATCCATTTCGATGCTAGCCGTGAAGATTGGATCATGCAAATCTTCAGTTCAGCGCCATCGTGGCTTGCGTAGGGCTATGTTTGTTGGCGCTGGCGGTGGAAATGCGTCTGTACTCCGCCTTGGCTTGTTTCAAGATTGGGATGTCAGGGTCGGCGTCTTTCCAGAGCGCGAAGAAATTTTGATACTGGACATCGGCTTTTGCAGAATCGCCGCTGGCGAAGTACGCTCTGCCCAACTGGAGGCGCGCCAACGATCCCAGCACGAAATTCTGCACCACGCCGCTATGGTCAATAAACTTTTGAAACTCGGCCACCGCTGGCTGCGCGTTTCTGCTTGCCAGGTAAGCTTCTCCGCGCACATAGGCAGGATAAAGGGTACCGGCAATCTGCGCCTGTGGGTTGGGTTCGCCCAGCTCACAGGGCGAGGCCGACTGTAGCAGACGGATGGCATTCTCAGGACGATGGCGGCTTAGCTCCACGGTCGCACGAATCGTGGGCAGCCAGTAGCAATTCGCCAGAATGTTCGCCGGAGCACTCCGGCTCAATTCGTCGGCCATGGTTTGAGCTCGCGGCGCGTCTCCGGAGCGAGCGAGGGCCAGAGCTGTCAGCACGCGGACATCGCGAGAAGGAGCAAGGGAACTGGCTGCGGTAATTTGCGCCCGCGCCTGTGGCGACGCGCCAACTTCGGCTTCGCGTAAGGCTTCGTTCAGCAGCCATTCGGCGGCGGCCTCATTTTTATCATTTCGCCGGGCTGAGTCGGCCGCTTGCCGCGAGAGTTCGCGAGCGTTGCGAAAATGTCCGGCGTACGCCTCCGTGTCCGACTGGACGGAAAGCAGAAAGTCCTCGAGTCCCGCTTTGCCTTCGACTGATGCCATTTGCCGCTGCATCTCTGCAGTGTCGTCGCTGAGAAAAGCCACGCCGTAGCGATTGACGTGGAGTAGAGGATGATCCAGTTTGCGCGCTAACGCGGCATTGTAGGTGGCAGTGGCATCTTCCACGCGGTTCAAAGCGGCGTAATTAGCTATCAAGTTCAGATAGCAGGAAGAATTATCGGGGTTGATGCGCAGCGCTTGCTGGAGTTCGGCTACTGCCTGATCGTACTGCCCCACCAGATTGTGATTAAGGGCCAGAGCAACCAGGGGATGGGTATCACGAGGATAGCTGCGCGCCCATTGCTCGAGAACCTGGTTAGCCTTGTCCAATTCTCCGGAGACGTCCATGTAGTAATTGGCGGCAATGTGGTAGCGCTCCGGTTCGGTGGCGCGGTCCCGTAGATCGTAAGCCTTCTGCATATTCTCGCTGGCCAATCCGTACTCCGCGAGATCGGAATAAGAATTGGCGAGGCAGATGTAGGCTTTGACGAAGTTCGGGTCGAGTTCTACGGCGCGCTTGCAAAAAGGAATGGCGGCAACATCGCCTTGCTGGTCCGCGGCTCGAAGTCCGGCACTATATTGACGCAGAGCCTCGAGGGACGAAGTGGTAGCCTGCTCGAGGGGAATATCGAACTTCTGGACCGTCGCCAGCGACTCGCCCAACTCGCCACGCAATTGGCTGGCAATGTGACCTAATCCAACCAAAACTTTCTCCTTGGAAGGCGCGGTAATTTGTTCTTGTCCCAGAATTTCTCCACTCTGGCAATTGACAGCCTTCAGTCCCAATACATATTCGGAACCCAGGCTGGCAATGGCTCCGGCGATGTACGCTTTGCTACTGTTGCGCAGGCAGACTTCCCGAGCCACGTCGGGGGTAAGTACGGTGTTAGGCGGACGCGTCATCAGCTTGAGCGTTTCCGCCGCCTTGTCGTCGGAGAGCACGTTGAGGAATGGCGACTGTCGAAGGGCAACGCTTAGCGCTTGCTTGAGAGTTTCGTCGAAAACCGGGTCACCCGTGGAATTAGAGAAATCAGCGAGCACCACTACATCTTTGTCCGAGAGGCGCGGCGGACGATGAAAATAGAAGTAAGCTCCCACCGCCATTACGACTAGCGCGACAACAAGCGCAATGATCGCCTTGGAGCGCGAGCCGGAACTGGATGCAGCTTGGATTTGGGCGGGAATCGGCAACCGTGACGACTCGGTATCACGCTTCAGCCGTTGCAGGTCCGTGAGGATATCCGAAGCATGCTGGTAGCGCAGGTTGCGGTCCTTCTCCAGACACTTGGCGATGATCCGCTCCAGGTCGGCAGGAACATCCGGATTCAGCCGCACTGGCGGCACAGGGATTCGGTTCAAGATGGACTCTAAGATGACACCAGTGCTTTCCCCGCGGAAAGGCAACGTACCTGTTGCCATTTCGTACAGCAAGCCGCCGAAAGAGAACAGATCAGTTCGAGCATCTAATTCCTTAGCGCGAATCTGTTCGGGCGACATGTAGGCGATGGTGCCCATGGCAGTTCCGGGGCTGGTCAGATGCTCTTCCATGGTGACGGTTGGCGCTGCCGTATCGTTCGACTGGCCACCGCTGCGGGCTGTGGACGTTACTTTTGCCAATCCAAAGTCCAGTATTTTGGCGTGCCCTCGCTTGCTGATGAAAATGTTGCCGGGTTTGATATCGCGATGCACGATGCCAGCGGAGTGAGCGGCGTCCAAGGCGTCGGCGATCTCGATGGCGAACGGGATGAGAACTTCGGTTTCCAGCGGCCGTCCCGCGATACGATGTTTTAGTGTCATCCCCTCCAGGAACTCCATGGCGATGAACCATTCACCGTTTTGTTCATCGATTTCGTAGACGGTGCAGATATTGGGATGGTTCAAGAAAGACGCAGCTCGAGCCTCGCGTTGGAATCGTTCCAGTGCCTGCGGGCTATGCGCAACATTGTCGGGAAGAAACTTCAGCGCGACAAAGCGGCCGAGCTTTACATCCTCGGCTTTGTAGACCACACCCATTCCCCCACCACCAAGTTTCTCGATGATGCGATAGTGCGAGATGGTTACGCCAATCACGCGGTTGGCCCGTCCTTGGAGCATCATGTTATGGGCCACGCTGCGGCAAGTCAATCAGCCGCAGGATCAGTTCTAGAGGCCCTCACCCTGGCGCCACTCCCAGCGCCACACGTTAAATTAGGCGAATTCACTGTTCTTTTGTTCATGCTTGGGGCGACAGTCTTCTTTTCAGGATTTGCAGCAGAGGTTATCATTGCGCGACCCGAACATATTCTTGCTTCACCAGTTTCACGATTTTGGACGGGCTACCTATGGATCGACGAACGTTGCTCAAACGCTTAGCTGCAATGCCGCTGCTGGCTCCTTTCTGGCCTTATTCGTCTTTTTTTGAACAGACCTCTCGGCCGACGAAGTCTGCATTCCGCCGAGTTCGCTTCGGCGATCCCGATTGGCCAAGTGCCGCAAGCTGGGACCAGCTGAAACGACAGGTCGGAGGGAACTTCATCCCTGTTCAGTTACCGCTGGCTGCGTGTGAAGGCACATCCGAGGGCGCCGCGTGTGAGGATGTTTTGAAGAACTTGGATAACCCTTTCTACATCGGAGACCAGCCTGGACTGACACAGACTCTGGGTTGGGCGAATGCATGGACGACCAAGCCCAGTGTTTATGCAGTGGCGGCAAGAAACGCGGACGACATTGCTGCAGCCGTGAACTTTGCTCGTGAAAACCGTTTGCGTCTGGTCGTTAAAGGCGGCGGGCATAGCTATCAGGGAACTTCGAACGCGCCCGATTCGCTGTTGATTTGGACCCGCCACATGAATGACATTACGATGCATGATGCGTTTGTCGCGCAGGGATGCGAGAGCAAACAACCGCCACAAAGCGCAGTGACGTTGGGCGCAGGAGCGATCTGGGTTCACGCATATGATGCTGTCACAACCAAAAGCGGTCATTACGTTCAAGGGGGAGGTTGCACGACGGTTGGAGTCGCCGGCCTGATTCAAAGCGGCGGTTTCGGAAGTTTCTCCAAGCATTATGGCCTCGCTGCAGCGGGTCTACTGGAGGCCGAAGTTGTAACAGCCGACGGCAAGATTCGCATTGCAAACGCATGTACGAATCCAGACCTTTTCTGGGCACTGAAAGGCGGAGGAGGCGGGAGCTTTGGCGTTGTCAGTAAAGTGACGCTGCGCGTTCGCGAGCTACCCGAGTTTTTCGGGGCCGCCATCTTCACTGTCAAGGCGGCATCGGATGAAGCCTTTCGCCGCCTTCTCCACCAGTTCTTCAGCCTGTATCGCGCCATCCTGTTCAATGATCATTGGGGCGAACAAGCTCACATAAATACTGACAATTCGCTGACGATTTCAATGGTCTCGTACGGACTGGATGGCGAGCAGGCCAAGAAGCTCTGGCAGCCATTCCTGGACTGGGTGACGAGTTCGCCGGGCGTTTATACGCTGAAAGCTCAGCCAATTATTGCGAGCTTACCCGCGCGAAGCTGGTGGGATGCCGGATGGATGCAACAGCATCACTATCCAGTTTTCGTCGCCGACTCGCGACCCGGCGCGAGCCCGAACGATGTGTGGTGGACGGGCGATGCCGGTCAAGTTGGCCAATTTCTTTACGCCTACGAATCACTCTGGCTGCCCGCTTCTCTTCTTGAGGACGATTCGCACGATCGCCTCGTCAATGCATTATTCACCGCCTCCCGTCACTGGCAAGTCGAACTGCACTTCAACAAAGGACTCGCTGGTGCTCCGGCCGATGCCATAGCTGGTGCGCGCGACACGGCAACGAATCCTGCGGTGCTCGATGCTTTCGCTCTCGCCATCATTGCCTCGGGCGAAGGACACGCGTACCCGGGGCTTCGCGGACATGAGCCCGACCTCACGGCGGCTGCCAAAGAGGCCACCGCCGTCGCCCAATCAATGGAGGAACTGCGGAAGCTGGCGCCGAATGGCGGATCCTACGTGTCGGAGAGCAACTTCTTCGAACCCTCATGGCAGCAATCCTACTGGGGGGAGAATTACCCGAAACTGCGTGCGGTAAAAGCGAAGTATGATCCGGAGGGTCTGTTCTTCGTCCACAACGGAGTGGGAAGTGAAGAATGGAGTCCTGATGGCTTCAGACGAATATCGGAACCGAGCCACTAAGGAACTAATTCTTAGATTAGGAGCAACTCACCCTCGAATTCCAAATGCCGGGTCACGTAGAGTAGTAAACCGAAATTTGTGAGGAGATGCCAATCGTTATGCGCGTTGGAGTTTTTACACCACTGCTGTCGCAGCTTCCACTGCCTGCGGTTCTCAAGAAACTCAAGACCCTCGATATCGACACCGTCGAGCTTGGCACCGGCAACTACCCCGGCGATGCGCACTGCAAGCTGGCGATGCTTGAAGATGCATCCGCACTCGCCGAGTTCAAGAAAGTTCTGTCCGATCACGGCGCGACCATCAGCGCGTTGAGTTGTCATGGCAATGCCCTGCATCCCGACAAAGCTCGAGCACGACACGACCGCGAAGTGAGCCGCAAAACCATTCTGCTCGCAGAAAAACTCGGCATCTCCGTAGTGGTCGACTTCTCGGGATGCCCTGGCGATTCGCTTCACGCCACCGCTCCCAACTGGGTTACCTGTCCGTGGCCTCCCGATTACCTCAAGGTTCTCGACTGGCAATGGAACGAAGTGGTCGCACCGTATTGGGTCGAACACGCGAAGTTTGCCGCCGAGCACGGAGTAAAGATCGCTATCGAAATGCATCCGGGATTCGTGGTCTATAACCCCGAGACGATGCTTAGGCTGCGCTCCGTCGCTGGAACCAATGTGGGCTGTAATTTCGATCCAAGTCATTTGTTCTGGCAGAACATCGACCCCATCGCCGCCGTGCGCGTACTCGAGGGTGCAATTTTCCACGTCCACGCGAAAGACACGCAAATCTTCTCCACTAACCTGCCCCGCGCGGGCGTGCTCGATACCAAGCGCTACACCGAAGAGCGCGAGCGTAGCTGGATCTTCCGCACCTGCGGCTACGGTCATGGTGCTGAATGGTGGAAGGAGTTTATTTCCACGCTGCAAATGTTCGGATACGATTCCGTACTGTCGATCGAGCACGAAGATAGCCTGCTCTCGCCAGAAGAAGGCTTGACCAAGGCTGCGAGGTTTCTCAACCGCATCGTGATTCGCGACCAGCCTGCCGCAGCGTGGTGGGTATAAAAAAAATGGGCGACAAGAAAAGAGCGATCAGAACCGCGATCATCGGTACCGGCTTCATGGGCCGTGTGCACCTCGAAGCCCTGCGGCGCGTGGAGTTCGTCGAGGTCGCCGCAATCGCAGGAAGAAAGGCGGAAGCGGCGCAACGTTTGGGGGCGGGATTCTTCGTCCCGACGATTGCGACGGATTATCGTGATATTTTGCGCGATCCTGCCATCGATGCCGTTCACATCTGCACACCGAACACGCAGCACTTTGCCATGGCCAAAGATGCGCTCCAAGCGGGCAAACATGTGCTCTGCGAAAAGCCGCTGGCCACGAGTGTGGCCGAGGGCGAAGAACTAGTCGCTCTCGCCGCAAAGCAAAGAGTGCGCAACTGCGTCTGTCACAATTTGCGCTTTTACCCCATGGTGCGGCAGATGCGCTGCATGCGCGAAGCCGGAGAGCTGGGCGAAATCCTGGTTGTGCACGGCACATATTTCCAGGACTGGTTGCTATATGACACGGACTGGAACTGGCGGGTCGACGCAAAAGCTGGCGGCCCTTCGCGCTGCATGGCCGATATTGGCTCGCACTGGTTTGATATTGCCGAGCACGAAACCGGCCTGCGCGTAACCTCTCTCTGTGCCGACCTGCAAACCTTCCACACGACCCGTAGGCGGCCGAAACATTCGGTCGAGACCTTCGCCAACAAGTCACTTCGACCGGAAGACTATGTTGAAACCGCTGTCGATACAGAGGATTTCGGAGCTGTTCTATTCCGCATGGGCGCGCGCACGCGTGGCAGCGTCAGCGCCAGTCAGGTTTCTGCTGGACGCAAGAATCGCCTCAGCATTGAGATCTACGGCACAAGCTGTTCGGTCGCGTGGAACCAGGAGCGTCCCGACGAACTTTGGGTGGGTCATCGCGACGCCGGAAACGAGATCTTGATTAAGGATCCGTCTTTGCTAAAACCCGAGGCACGCAACTACGCCGATCTTCCCGGCGGACACAGCGAAGGCTACGACGACACTTTCAAGCAACTGTTCCGCCGCTTCTATGCTTCGTTCGCCTCACCGCTGACTGGGCCCGAATATCCGCAGTTTTCCGATGGGCTGCGGCAACTGGTTATCCTCGACGCCGCACTTCAGAGTCATCAGAGCAGAGGCTGGGTTGATGTTCCCACACATGACGCTGCCCATTGAAAGGAACGTTGCCGCGTGTTGATGTTCGCCGCTATTGTCGCCATCTTTATTTACGGGATGATCGCTGCCATGTTGGGAACTATCCTTCCCGACCTGTCTGATCGTTTTCATCTCTCGCCCAGCCAGAACGGGACCATCGCCTTTGCGCAAGCGCTAGGGCTAATCGTCGCCTCGCTCGGCGTCGGTCCGCTGCTCGACAATGAAGGCAAAAAGCTTGGCCTGGTACTCGGCCTCGCACTCATAGCGATCGCGCTTTTCGCTCTCCCGCGCTCGCCGGGCTATCGCAGCATTCTGCTCCTGTTATTTCTGCTCGGAGTGGGCGGCGGCATCGTGGTAACTGCCGCGAATTCTCTGGTTAGCGATGTGAGCGAGGCGCATCGTGGCACCGCGCTAAACCTGGTCAATCTTTTCTTCGGACTCGGCGCGCTGGCCACGCCATTCATCGCCGCAAATTTTTTCGGCCGGAACTGGGTCCGCCTCTGCTACACCATCGCGGCACTCACCGTCGTCACACTCGTCCTTCAAGCTTTTACCAAAATGCCCGGGCCGTCCGGCGCCGGGTTCGTTCTCGCAGAGCGGCTCCTGTGCTCGGACGTCCGTTGCTCCTTCTGATCGGACTCTTCCTCTTTCTTTACATCAGCTGTGAGGTTGGCATCTGGAACTGGTTGCCCCGGCACCTCATTGCGCAGGGAATTCCTGAATCGCGAGCTCTAAACATTCTTTCCCTAGGATTCGCGCTCGGTCTGCTGATAGGCCGCGCCGGCGTCTTGCCCGATTCTCACTCGCGCGCCCGCCATCACCGTCACCCTGGTCGGATCTGTTGCGATGGCGATTACGACCTTTCTCATGCTCCGGACCAGCCGCCCACAAGCCGCTTTCGTGCTGGTTTTTCTGGCCGGCCTCTCGATGGCGCCGGTCTTTCCAACTACAATCGCCATCGTCGGTGATGCTTTTCCACGCATGACCGGTACCGCAATCGGCTTCGTCATAACCTGTGGATGGATTGGCCTCGCCGTCAGTTCGAGGATTATCGGAGTCATCGCCGGCGGCGATCCACGGCGGCTGAAGAAGGCTCTGCTGGTCATCCCCGCGGCTGCGGTCCTGATGGTGGGCTTGGACCTCGCGATCCGGAGTATGCTGCCCTAGAAAACCGGTTTAATAACACAGAGTCACAGAGACACAGAGAAGGCTTGTGGGACAGAAAACCCAAGGGATTTCTCTGTGCCTCTGTGGTGAACAGCAAACGCCCGGCTCGCGACGCGACCACTCGTGCCCTACACTTTCAGCGCGTGCATATAGTCCGCGTCGACCTTCAGCGCTTCCATCGGTGGCATGTCAAACTCTTCCTGCTCCACAAAGGCGTGCTCGATGTTGGACTTCTTTGCCGCTTCGAAAATGGGACGATAGTCGATGTTGCCTCGTCCCAATTCCGTCGAAGGCGGAGGCGTTGATCCAGGCGTAAATCCGGTCAGCTTGAAATCCTTCACGTGCAACATGGCAAAACGCGATGGGTAGCGAGTCAGGTAATCCGCGGGATTCTTTCCTGCCACCACCACCCAGCCGCAATCCAGTTCCATCGTCACTTTTGCCGGATCGGTCAGGCGCAACAGTTCGTCATAGAACATCACGCCGTTTTCGGTGCGGAATTCGGTCGTATGATTGTGGTATGCGAAGCGCATGCCTGCTGCGTTCACGCGCTCTCCGATGCGATTGAATTGTTCGGCATTCCACCGCCAGTCGTCGAGCGTCATGGCTTCTCTCGCCGCGCGGGACTGGGGGTCCTTCATGCGCGATGGATCCTTTAACATCGGTGATGCGCAGACGATGTACTTGAGCCCCAAATCTTTTCCGAACTGAATTATTTCATCCAGCTTCGGCAACAGATCCTTCATGGCATAGTGCGCGCTCACACAGTGCAAGCCCGCGTGATCCATCGCCTGCTTTACCTGGCTCGGGGTGTGATCGAAGAAGCCCGCGGCTTCCACTTCGCGATAGCCCATCGCACCCAACTGCCGCAGCGTTCCTTCATAATCTTTGGGCAGCAGGTCTCGCACCGAGTATAACTGCAATCCGAGCGGCAGGCCCAGAGGATTAGCCATCAGGTCAGGTACGGCGTTCCCTAGTGCCGCGCATGCGGCTGACGCCGAGGCGGTCTTCAAAAAAGTTCTTCGCGAAATTCTATGCATAATTAATCCCTCGATTTACCCGCAATCTTGTGATTTAACCGCGAATCGTCTTCGCCGCTAGCGTCCCAAGTCGCAATCGTGTTCTTGAAATAAGCATAATTGGCCAGGTGGCAGCCGATCGCCGCATGGTTGCCGAATTCCTCGTTCTCGACGGACTGGCTTGCGGGTTCGAACCGCGTTGAAGAAGTTCGCCTCATGCGCCGATACGTCGCTGTAACCGAACGGCGCGGTGAAAGTTTCCGCCTCCTCCACCTGGTAGTCGAGCGGCCCGGGCTGCGGATGTTCCGCTGCCCATTGCGCCAGATATTCCTTGCGCAGCCGTTCCGGCCAGCCCTTGGTCGAATATGTTTCGGGCTTCGGACTTATGTCCTGCGGAGTGAAGGTCAGTGTTTGCCCGATGATTTCCATCGTGCCTTTCGTGCCGTGGAATTTAATCGGCTCACCGCCCGCATTGTTCAGATTGCAGCGCAGCAGTACGCGAAACTTCGGATAGTCGTAGAGCGTCTCGATCACATCCGGAAAATCGCGGCCATCTTTCCAGCGAAATAGTCCGCCGCTCGACTGCGCCCGCTTTGGCGCCTCATTGATGCCGGAGATGAAATAAATTCCCGAGAGCAGATGGACGAACAGATCGCCGGCCAGTCCCTCGCCGTAGTCGGAGAAGCAGCGCCAGCGGAAGAAGCGCGCTGCATCGAAGGGCCGCTTGGGCGCGCCCACCAGAAACTCATTCCAGTCGATGGTCTGCTCGCTCGCGTCGGGTGGAATCGGATATACCCAGGCGCCGCTCGGCGAGTTGCGATCCGATGAGCCTTCGATGAAGAACACTTCGCCGAGCGCGCCCGATGCATAGAGTTCGCGCGCCTTCTCGTAGACGATGGAACTCACTCGCTGGCTGCCAACCTGCAGAATGCGATTGCCTTTGCGCACCGCGTCCACCATGGCGAAGCCGTCTTCTACGGTGTGCGACATCGGCTTTTCGCAGTACACGTCCTTGCCCGCGGCGCAGGCGTCCACGACCATGCGGCGATGCTGATGGTCGGGGACGGCCACAATCACAGCGTCAACATCCTTGCGGTCGAGAATTTCTTTGTAATTGCGCGTCGCCGGAACCTGCTTCTGCACGGCCTCCTGAGCCGCTTCGTGCCTGCTGTCGTAAAGGTCACAAACCGCGACACATTCGACGCCCGGCACCGCGATCGATGCTGCCAGCAACTCGCACCCGCGAGTGCCCGTGCCGATCGATGCAAAACGGATCCGATCGCTCGGGGCCACAGCTTGGCCTTCGCCCCCTAGCGCCGCTGGTTCCAGCAGCGTGATCTTTGCCGCACCGGCGGCCATTGAGCCTGCGCCGATTCGCATAAAACTGCGACGTGTTAGAGAGTGCATATAGCGTTGTTTCTCCTCAGTATTTTCCTGCTCTGCATACCGCAACGAGGCATAGCATCGAACTTCGCAGGATACTCCAAGCTCTTTGTGTTTGGTAACCTCGGCTGCCAAAGTTCACCTGGCATTGCTTTTTGGAGATGCACGCATTTACGCTGCAGTGACCATTCTGTGCTTCTGCCTCAATAAAGAAGGACCATGAAACTGATTCTCGTGATGCTCACCTTCCTCGCTGTTCAAGCGAACGCTACTGTTGACGCAACTTCCGGTGCGCCGATGAGAGCTGGCATTGTCGGCCTGGTTCACGGACATGTCGAAGGCTTTTTGAAGGGCGGCGCGCTTACGCCAGCCGGAGGAATTCTAAATCGTCCTGATGTTCAGCTCGTCGGGATTGTTGAGCCCGACCAGAAGCTCTTCGATTCATACGCGCAGCGCTTTCATCTCTCGGCGAGCTTGCACTTCCACAACATTCAAGAAATGGTTTCGCAAGCGCATCCTCGGGCAGTGCTCGTTTTCACCGCCCCGAGCGAGCACCGGCGAGTGGTTGAGGAGTGCGCCGCATTGGGCATTCACGTAATGGTGGAAAAGCCGCTGACCATCAGCTACAACGATGCGCTGGCCATTCAGAACACTGCCGAACGTGGCAAGATTCACGTGCTCGTCAACCTGGAGACGTCCTGGTACACAAGCAATACGGCAGCCTTCCATTTGCTGAAGCAGAATGCGCTGGGGCCGATGGTAAAAGCAGTTTTTCGCGACGGCCATCAGGGTCCCAAGTTGATTGGAGTCTCACCTGAGTTCCTGTCGTTCTTGATTGATCCCAAACAGAATGGCGCGGGAGCGCTCTTCGATTTTGGCTGCTACGGACCGAATCTCATGACTTGGCTCATGGACGGCGAGATTCCGCTCTCCGTGAGTGCAGTAACCAAGCAATTGCAGCCGAGTTTGTATCCGCACGTCGACGATGAGGCGGAAATCATTCTCAACTATAAACATGCCGTCGCGATCGTGCAGGCGTCCTGGAACTGGCCTTTCGCACTGAAGCAGATGGATGTTTACGGGCGCACTGGCTATGCCAAGGCAATCGACTCGGAGCGAATCGAGGTACGTAAGGCAAACGAGTCCGAAGGACAGATGCTGAACGAAGCGAGTCTCGCCGCACCATACGACGATCCGCTGCATTACATGGCTGCGGTGCTAAACGGAGAGATTGCGGAAGGGAACAGCCTGTCGTCTCTAAAGACCAACGTGGCCGTAACCGAGATTCTGGATGCGGCTCGCCAGGCCGCCGAGACCGGCAAGACAGTCAGCCTGCCACTCCCGAAGTAAAGTTGTTCTAACTTCTCCGCGAAGCCGCGGGGGAAGCAGACGAAACGGCGATTCCGTTTTTATTTCAAAACAATGCCACGCTCATCGAGGTAGGATGCAATTGTCGTAGCCTTGCCTTGTGGATCCGCCAGCGCGATATAGCCATCAGGCCGCACAAGGTAGAGAGCGTCGCGCTGGAAGCCCGCCCTCTTCATCTGCAATTGCCAGGGAAAGGCATGAACCGGTAATTTTCGTTCTGAGCACAGAGCCCTCACATTCGCGGTGCCCTCGCCATATACGTGGATCTGCCAATTCAGCGAAGCCAGCGGTGCAAAGTTGCCCGGGCAGTCGGCATCACCATCCACCTTCACCCACGGCAAACGGTCACCGCCATGGACGGCGCCAGCGCGACCCTGGCTCAGGCGGCTTCCTCGGTAATTCACAGCTATCTGCGAAACGGTGCGGAACAAACGCCGCCGCGTGATTCGAAACGAAAGCATCAAAGCAGCCAGAATAGGGGCAATTCGCAACCGGATCATCCGCGCGAGCGGGCTAGAGCTCGTAACCGCCGTGAACGCCCGATCGGTCGTCGCCACCAACTTCCGCGCGAAGGCGATGCGCTCGGGTTCATAGCTATCGAGTAGGGAGGAATTGGCTCGCCCGCGTATTACAGCAGCGAGTTTCCACGCCAGATTTGCCGCATCCCCGATGCCCGTATTCATCCCCTGACCTCCGACGGGGCTGTGAATATGGGCTGCATCGCCAAGTAGAAAAGCTCGGCCTTTGCGAAAATGGTCGGCTACGCGATGATGAACGTGATAGGTCGAAAACCAATTCACGCTGCGCACTGAAGTGCGCAAATGTTCAATGACATTCTTATTCACGTCATCCCATGTGAGTTTTTCGTCAGGCTGTTTGGAGGCGCGCACCGTGCCAATGAATCGTGCTCGACCCTCATCTTTCATCCGAAAAACCACGAGGAAATCGGATCGATCGAGAGCGATGTTCAGGTCGCCGTTCAGCACCGGTCCGCTAGCCTCCACATCAGCTACGTAAAACAGATGCTCATAGGTCCCACCCGGGAACCCGATGTCCAGCATTTCGCGCACCCGAGAGCGAGCGCCATCACATCCCGCAACATAGGCAGCAGTGCAGATTTCCTCGGTGTCGTCGGGCATTTTGATCTTCGCTCGTATACGGTCTTCCGCCTCTTCAAAGACCACCATCTCTGTATCTCGCGCAACCGTGACGCCGGCCTCTTTCAAACGCTCAACCAGCAAGCGTTCGTGCTCGTCCTGAGGATAAATCAGAGGATAGGGATACGGACTGAGTCCTGTGCCCATGCCAGTAAAGTCAACGCGGGCTGCCGGTTTACCATTGACCCAAATATTCGCCTTAGAGGCCCAGCGTCCTTGTTCCACAACCATATTCGCGAAACCTAATTGGCTGTAAAACTCCAAAGTCCGAGCCTGAACCGCTAGAGCGCGTGATGTTGTTCCCGGTTCCGCGGTCTTGTCCAGGATTCTTACTCTGATCCCGAGCCGCGTCAGCCAGAGAGCCAAAACCAGCCCAGTGGGGCCGGCGCCGACGATTAAAACTTCTGTATCGTTCGCTGACGATGGGTTTGCCATTGCAATCTCATCTTATGGACGGATACGGCGGTGTTCGCTCCGAACCGAGTTTGGCCGAATTGTACTATCAGGAAGCGTGACTTGTAGCGGGGCGGAGCGCATCGACCATGATGAACGCTAGACTCCAGAAAAATATACACAGGTAATAACCGACCGCGAAGAGCCAATCTTCAAAAGCAGCATGGACCAATCCAGCTGCGAGCACACCTGCCAACGCAAGCACAGGTGAGGAAGCGTTACCCGTCCGTCGCGTGCGGAGCAAACCCCGTCCGACATTTACAGCGATCAAAATGACTAACGCGAAAAACGGGATGTCTCCGACCACTCCCACCCACTCCGTAATTGCCAAATAGCTGTTGCCATGTTCTCGCGTGGCCTCGCGCAGCGATTCGAAGCTTCCGGGTTGCTGTACCAGGTCGCTGCTCGTTGGACTGGTCCCAAAGCCGCTGCCCAGCCACGGGTGGCTCTTGATGGCGGAAACTGTATCGTCCCAGATGGATCTCCGGGAGGCGAGAAGACCACCTTCACTATGGCCTTTGTACACAAATACAGATGTCAACGAATCAGATGGTTGCTGATGCAAGGGAACGATGAGAGCGACAAGCCCCGCTAGCAGCAGAGCAATACATGTTCCAGCCAGCAGGAGCCCATAGCGCCGCAGAGAAAGACAAAGCAACATACACGAGATTGCCGCCGCAGCGATGCCCGCCCGCGCATAACTGCTGAAGAGCAATATTGACGCGAGCGCCAAAGCCAGGGTACGGCGCCAGCGAGTAGTTGGCCGTTCGCTCACAAGGATTCCCCACAACAACAGCGGGATGACTGCCACGCCCATCACAGCGCCCATGGAGTTTGGATTGCCGAAGATCTCGGAGCGAACGAGGAAATATGAAATTGCTGAAACGTATACCAGCAACTCACAGCCCATTAATAATGACGGGAAGAAAACCGCCGTCCTATCTAGAGCCGCGAGGCGCGCTCCTGTCGAGCCGTAAAGAAAAAGCAGTAGCAGGCTCGTCCCCTTGAGAAACGCCAGGCTTGGATAAGCAGACACGGCCGCGGACACCATGGCCGCGATCACGCAAAACAATGCCACCAGATGAAATGTCCCGAATGAGTAGCGCTGATCGCGCGCATAAACGATCAGTCCAGCCAACGCACCTACAGCCAGAACCACCCATCGCCCGGTGGTCCATGCCTCGCTCAACGGCAGAACCATGCCAGCCCACAGGAACATAGCAAGCAAAAGCGGGAAGAATCGAGCGCGGTAATTCCAAATCGCCGCCACCAGCACTTCTATAAACAGTAGGGTCGCCAGCCCATCGGAATTGCTGAAGTAGGCCGGCCGCAGAACCACGGCGTACAAGGCACACAAGCAGGAAATAAGAACGACGAGCGGAAGCAAGAATGCCGAAACACGATCGCTCACGCTGCTTCACTCCGCAGTGCCATCACCGCATTGGCCATGCCAGCCGCCCATGCCTCGGGTGAATATTGCTGAATGCGTTCCCTGCTGCGCCGCCCCATGAGCGCCCGCAGTTCTGCATCATGAGCAAGTTCTCCCATGGCGCAAGCCAATTGTTGGACGCTTCCGACCTGGACCACGCGGCCGTTCCATCCGTCATCAGCCAGGTCGGCCACACAGCCTGCGGCGTGGGAGGCGATAACTGGTAACCCGCATGCCATCGCTTCGTTGACAACCAGTCCCCACGGGTCCGTGTGCGTGGGAAATACAAACACGTCTGCGAGCGCATAATAAGCCGCTAATTCTTCTCGTTGGGCAAATCCGACGAGATGAACAGACCCTGGATTCGTTGCTACTGCGTCCTGAAGAAGTGTGGACCATTCGGGACCGTCTCCTACGAACACCAGGCCCACATTTTTTCTGACCTCGGTCTGCAGTGCGAGATAGGCGTGGAGCAGATCGAAGATCCCTTTTTCCCGCACTAGACGCCCCACATAGAGAAAAAAGCGTGGAGGCAAGCCCAATGCCTCACGATGTGTCGCAGCGTCCCGGCGGATGACTTCGGCTCGGCTTGCAAAGAATTGTGTGTCAACGGCGTTTGGGGCGGTAAAAATCATTTCTTCCAAAACGCCGGAATCTCTCAAATACTCGAACGACGATTTCCCTGGAACGACAAATGCGTCACAATGCCGCAAGAATTGTTTCTTGCAAAACTCTATCAGGGGAAAGCCTCGGCGAAGGTCTCGACTTGTGCTCTCGCACCATAAACTAAAAGGAACTCCGTTCCGCCGCGCCCATGACATCGATTGCCAAGAGGCAACATAGTTATAGCCGCCACAGACAATGGAATCCGGACATGCTCTCCGCAGTGCGCTTTCCGCGCCCCAATTAAGCAAAACATTCTGCCTGCCTAGTCTGCGCCGCCACGACGAAAGCACCTCGTAGGAAAACCGGATTTCATCTTTGTAAACCCGCCACTGCCACAGGCTGTAATCGGTTTCCGAAAGAAAGATTACGTGCAGCTCGATTCCGCTGCGCCGAGCGAGCGCATTGAAAACCGGAATCCGGTAAGGGGCAATGATCTCGGTGATTATCACAACGCGGCGGCTCATGCCACACACTCTCGATAGAGCGCGGCAAGTTCGCTGGCTTGATGACTCGAGGTAAAGCGTTCGAGAACGGTTCGCCGGGCAGCTTCACCGATTTGACGACGGAGCTCGACGTCACCCAAGAAGGTGGTCAGAGCTGCAGTCAGTTCCGGCAGGTTATCCGGATCGATGAGCCAGCCATTGTGTCCGTGCAGGATAATTTCATCGATCCCTTGTCCGCGGCAGGCAATTGCGGGTTTTCCCGTTGCCATCGCCTCGAGGTAGACACATCCCAAACCTTCATACCGGCTGGGCAGTGCGAAGAGTGTGCACCGGCGCATAGCGTCCGCAACCTGTATTCGATTTTGCCGCCCGAGAAAGTGAACGTTGTCGCTAATGTTGAAATCACGCGCTAATTTGATCAGCCGGTTCCGTTCAGGGCCGTCGCCAATAATTTCACATGAGAGATTCGGATAAACGCGAAGTATGGACGACAGAGCTCGCAACAGCAGTTCGTGGCCTTTGATGGGAATCAGATTACCGACGCTGAGAATCGTGCTCGGCAGAGGATCGATCGGCCCCGGAGAAAACATTTTCGCATCGACACTGTTGTAAATTACCCGCGTATTGAACGGGGCCGCAGTGTTATCGACTACTTTGTTCGCCACCTTGTCGCTGATACAAATAACCCGCGATGCCAGTCGGTAAACAGATTGAGCAACCCTGCTGCGGCCGAGGGACAAGTAACCTGGAACCTGATTGTCAAAGAATGCATCGAGACCGTGAACCGTGACGACAAAAGGAATTTTCAGTTCCCGACTCAATAGCATGGCGGCATGCCCGCACGGCAAAGCAGCATGAGCATGGATCAAGGCGATCCGTTGCGAGCGATGTAGCTTGCGCACTCTCGAGATCAGGCTCGCATAAAGGAATCTTCCAGCGGAAGCAAGACCGATCGCACCCGGGATAGAGGCATAACGAACCCATGTTGTACCAGGAGTCACGGCATCCAATCGAGTGTCAATACGATGCAAAGGCTGCACGGCTAAAACCGAAGAGGTGACACCGAATTCTTGCATTGCGCGCAATGGCTCCGCGATAAAGCACCCTTCCGCAGAGTTGGAAGCGTTGGGATAAAAGGGAGTAAGAATCAAGACTCGAATTGCTGGCAGTGGTATTTGTTTTCTTGATCCGCCGTTGACCAACTCTGTACCCGCTTGCGTACCGGCTTCCAACCCAAGCATGGGCTCAGTCCTTCCTGGAGACTGAGATGAGGTATGGGCTGCCAAAACGATTGCCTATGTCGGCCAGCCCCGAAATACGCAAAAATTTGCCAACTGCTCTGGCAAAAAAGTCCATAATCGTCGGCAGTTCGTAAGTGGGGCGGAAGGTCTTCTGGTATTCGCAATGCAACACCTGTAAACCGGCTTTCTCCAGGGTCTGCCGCATCACATGGCGGTGCATAAGCGCAAAGCGGTGAACGCGCAAGGTATCGGGAGCAAACCAGCCGCAGAGTAACTTGTGAATGTGAGTTAAATTAGGGACGATTATGACAACCAGCCCGCCGGGCTTCGCCCATTCCGCATGCTTTCTAAGCACTAACTCATAGTCATCAAAATGTTCGACGAAGCCCGCGGAGAAAACCAGGTCGTATTTCTTCGGTGGCGGGAATTCAAAAAAATCCTGTCTAAAAAGATTCGCATGGGGGATGCCGTTGTAAGACAGGTTCGCCCGAACATATTCCATGTTGTTTGAGTAATCGATCCCGTCCACGCGGTATCCGAACTCCTTGTTTAGATAAATCATGTAGTTGGCAGTTGCGCAGCCAATTTCGATGGCATCGCCCCCACCAGATTTGCCGAGAAATCCCGACAGCACCGAGTGATACTCGTAAGCCGGTCCATCGTAGAGCGTTACAGGGGGCAACTTTTCCCAGACCGCATTCCAGTAGTTTCGACCGGCCGCGTCTCCCGCAGGGTCGCAAATCGAGGCCCGATCTTTCTGCGTGGACGAATCGGATTCACATATCGCGAACAAGCTATTCATCGGCAACTATTCTCGCGATGCATTTAAAGGATCGCTGATTCGATTCCAAACAAGCAGCGTCAGCGTGTAAACACCAAGGTATGTCAAGGCTCCAAAAGTGACTAGTACCAAGACATGAACCGGAAATCGCAGCTGCATAAAGAGAAGGCCAAGCACCATCACGCAGGTTGCGGGAAGCGACATGGCCGCCGCCGCAAGCAATGGCGGCCTATGCAGATCCCTGCCGAAAAGGTAGTTCATGATTGCCACCAGCCCCTGACTCAGCGCGGTTGTAAACGCTGCGGCAAGCGCCCCGTATTTCGGAATAAAAAGGAGATTCAACACAACGTTCGCTGCCGCCCCGGCAAGTACAGCGAGTAGATATTTCTTTTCCCGGCCGTTCGGTATGAGTTGCGCTCCGCAATAGCTCGCTGCTGATCCGGTAATGATCGTGAGCATCAGCCAGCGGAATAGAACCGCCGAGCCCGAATACTGGCTTCCAAAAATTAGCTGGGTAAGGGGCGACGCTAAGATAAAGCCGCCAGCCGCGATCGGCAGGGCCAGCCCGATGGTCGCGTTGCCCAACCAACGCAGGTATTTTTTCTGAGTATCCCGCTTGCTCCCTGTTTCAGAAAGCAGTGGCAGAAAAACCTGACTCAGGATCGGCAGAAAACCCATCGCCATGGTCATCAGGGCGTAGCTCGCAACGTAGGTCCCAAGTTCTGCGTCGGCTCGAAAATACTTCAGCATAACCACGTCAATCTGGTCATAGATCATTGACATGAGACTGGAGAATCCCATGACAAGGCAGATCGGCAGGAACATTCTCCAGGTCTGCGGTGAGATAGCCGGAAGAGGAATGTGATATTCGCGCCGGGCGGGAAGCCAAATAAACAGAGTGCTCAGAGCCAGGGAGATCAACGTCGCTGTCGGAATAATCCAAGCATCGCCGGAACCGCGAACCAGCGCGAGAATCAGGCCAGCATACGCAAGTTGTGCCAGCGCGCCCTGCACCGCGATCATGGACATTCGCGAGCGGGCGGCAAAAATCCATTGTGTGTCAAGACTGCCTGCTACGAAAGCCAAACCCGAGAGCAGGATCAAAAGACGCGTCTGGCCATCGTGCGGCGCAAAGAAAAAAGTAAAGAGCGCAAGTAGCGCGTAAGCGCCAGCTGCAAACACAATCCGCGCTCCAAGAACATGTTTGACCAGGAATGAAACACGTTCACTGTTCTTGGCTGCCTCTCGCAGCGCATACGTGGAAAATCCCGGAGAAGCCAGCAAGCCGAAAAATCCAGCAACCGCGCCAGCGAAGCCCAGCTGTCCGTACACCGCAGGTCCAAGCATGCGAACAACTCGCGGAAACACGATCAGGGGAATTGCCTTGTTCAGCAAGTCAAGCAGGACTAAAGCAGCGGAGTTGTTGATGACGCGCGGCAGACCCACTGCTTGTGGAGAAGCCTGATCCGGCGCAACTTGGGTGGTCGCATTCATAATGCAGTGGCAAGGTTTTTACCAGGCCAATCGAATAGGCCTGCGCAATATTCTGCGCATGCTAAGCGCTCTCTCGTTCCGCGACTACATCTTGAAAAACCTGAATCCATTGCCCGGTAATCTGATCCCAATCAAATTTCCGTGAATGGCGGGCGGCGGCCGACGCCATCGACTGCCGTAGTTCCGAATCGCGTAGTAGAACATCCAACTTCTGGGATAACTCAGCATCCGACTCCGCCAGAAAGCCGGTCTCTCCATGCAGCAGGTAATCTGGCCGGTAAACATCCATGGCAACCGCCGGCAAGCCGCATGCAGCGGCTTGTCCAAGCACCTGAGGGTGGCCCTCAAGAATGCTCGGGAAAAAGAAAACGTCCGCGTTACGCATTTCTTCTCCCAGTTGCGAAGACGGCAAGTGGCCCAGGAAAGAGACATTGCGGCAATTGTGCTCCCGGCACAACGCACGGCACCGTTCCTCGGTTTCGCCGCGACCTGCCAAACGAAACCGCACCCCTGGCCAGCGGGTGGCTTCTCGGATCACCAATTCGACTCGCTTCAGCGGTTTCAAAGAGCCGGCATAAAGGACCACCAACGAATTGGAGCCGCGAACCTCCCTCGGACTTGCGAAGAAAAATCGGCGGTCGATTCCATCGTAGATTGTGGTCGACTCAAGGCCGAACTTCTGACGCACCGTTTCGCCTACGTACTTTGAGTTCACGCAAACTCTGTCCGCCTCTAGGATCGAGCGGGCAAGCAAGCCTCTGCTCGTGTGATCATTCATCATCGTTACAACGTAACTCACCAGCGCAGTTCTTTTTCCCAGACACTTTCTCGAGTCGAAAAGTGCGCGGTCAAGGGGACCGTATCGCGGGAAAAAATAGATATCCGGCCTGCGGAAAAGGCAGCGCTTGAAGAGCCGTACAGTATTCCAATGTTCGGTCCACGGGATCAACTCGGTATTTTTTCGCGCGGCGATGCGAGGGTCAGGCTTACCTTCGGAAATCATGATCACGCGAAATTGCTCCGCAGGCAGGCGGGCCACGATCTCTTTCACGGTAAGATTTTGAGCGTTTGTGTTGTCTTCGCCGGCCGACGAAGGCGTGAAAATCGTGATGGGTCGAGTCCGTGACTTGGTTTTCATCACTGCGTTTCTTGCTGAATCAAAGTTTTCGCGCGCAGCTTTCTTACGCGTTGCTGACCAGCGGCAATGAACAAGCCCCGGACAACGGTTGTGCAAATTCATCAGGACCGACCGCCGTACTATCGGCTCGCTGCTGCAAAGATTTGTCACGATTCGCAAGCAGTCGCGGAACCTCTGCAATTTGCTGTGGAGACTTCAATATGTGGCCTGCACCGAATCGTGCGTATTGCTGAACATATCCCGTATAGGCATCGCGCAGCCACTCGCACAGGAAAACTGGGATCCCCAATGCAGTGCATTCCAGAGCGGTGGAAGATTGCACGGTCAAGGCCAGCCGCGTGTTATTCCACAACTGCTCCGTTGGCGCGCCCTCAAGCACTTCGACCTGGCTCGCATTATCCAGGACAAGTCGACGCAACATCTCGCGGTGTCGCTTGATGCTTTCAAAAGGATGAAGCTTGAAAACAAGTTTCAATCCGCAGTCTTCAGCGAGAGAAAGCAAACGCGGGAAAAGATCGCGATAGACTTCGTCGGCACGCCATCCGTAGCCGAGATAAGGCTCAGTAAAGAAAACGAGCCAGCGGGAAGAGTGTGAAGTCGCGCGTCGTAAGGTTGATGGGAGTGGTGACGCGACGGCTATTTTCTCCGCAGGTAACTGGCAGACGCGCTTCAAATAATCCAGTTCCATTTGACACTTGGCGAGATAAGTGTCGGCATGGTTCACTTTGATCGCCATGCGATAGTCGAGCGCGCCGTGGTGACAGGCTAATGTTGGAATTCCGCGGTTCTTCGCTATGATCAGAGGAATTCGAGTGTTGGGATTGCTGTCATCCGCACTCAGACATGCGGTCACGCTCTCCGATGCAAACACACGCAGCCACGCATCGCGAAGTGCGAGACCCCAACGAAAAGGGGCGCTACCCGAGCCAAAGAAGCCTGCTGATTCGGCTGTCTTAAATTCCGGCGCGCGTCCGACTAGCCAAGCCTTCAATCTTTCCCACGACTCACGTAAAGACGCAAGTTCGCGCTTATCTGTGGCGCCAAAATATGGAGCTAACGGTGCCGCGATAACGTTAGCCGGCAGGGACGCTGGAGTCCCATTCCGCCGTGCAACAACCAACATGAATTGCTGATATGGCAGTGATCTCGCGTATGCGAGCGCCGTCCGGGTCACATTCTCGTAGGCAGAGGGCAATAGCACTACGGGCTGCCCGGACTCGGGCCTGCGAGCTGCAAAGCGACGGCGAATCGCGTGGTCCGCGTCAAATTTGTCTTCGAAGAGTTGCAGGAGTTCGGTTCCGCGGAGCTGAGACAAAGTTTCATAACGGCGGCGGAGGCGGCGACCCATAAATCGCATCCGACTGCCTAAGAAAGTTACTCGTCCTCCGAGCAGCCGGTGCAGAGCGATGGCAACAGGATCGACGCGAGTAGAATACAAATCGCAATTCTGAGGAAGACTCCTTGACAACCGCTCGACCAACACAGCGCGCTGAATGCCTGAGGCGATTTCGAGCGAGAATATGTCCCACCAATCAATCCCCAGTCGATCGACTACACGCCCGATTCCAAGTTGCAACAAACGCTTAAGATAATAAAGATCGTCAATCTCCTCGGCATAATCGTAGATGCTGATTACTGGGCATCCAGTCTGCTTGCCCCAGTCCTCGTAAGTTACGCAAGGCGCCCGTCCGAGATCGACCACCCGATCCCAGCGTTCCTTCGAATACTCGCACGCGAATGCGTCTTCTGGATGGAGCAGCAATATCTTCATGCTTGAATGTTTCTCGTAGAATCTCGCCTCAAGACTCGACGAACGTAATGTTCCAGGCGAGGCGAAGTCTTGATCGCGGCGGCCGCATGATAACGTGCTGCGACCTTCCAATAGGTCACTGCGGACCTTGCCAGCGTGAACTGCAGAGTTTCGCGGTTATTTGTGGCTAGTCGTTTTTTGTAGTCTTCACTACCTAGACCAAGGTCGATGAAGTCAACCTCGCCAGAATCACAAGCCTCTTCAACAAGCTTGATAAGCAGAAAAAAGCCCGGAGAATATTCGCGAAAACTATCATCAAAGGTTGTCTGGTAAAAACAGTGATGGCGAGCGAATCGAAAAGCATATTGCCACGCTATAGGACGTTCGCCCGCGCGAAGTTGGCTCAAAGTAATCCAGCCGTGCGGCGCAAGCAACTTCGCCAATTCGGCGAGAAAAACAACCCGCTGCGGATTGTCGAGGTTGCTGTTGCGGCCAATGGCCGAGAACCTGGCGACATGTGCCTTGGTGAATGATGGCAATGCAGAAGCAATCTCTTCCCGGGACCGCAAATGATCGAGCACGACCGGAACTTTTGCAGCTAAAGACTTCAGGTAACGGCGCTCCCGTTTGTGCCGGAGAGAATGCGCGACCAATGCTCGCTCATCCGCAGTTCGCAGGGAGACTTGGGCACATTGAAATGCCGGTTGAGAAAACAAGTTGTACGCTTCAAGGTCGGCTGAAAGCGCAATCCCGCGGGCGGTAGCAGAATCGGCTGGCAGGTTCGGTAGCACCAGCATCGACGTTCCCAGCATACGAAGTTTGGACAGAAAACATTCCACAAGTTTCTGCCGGAGTTCAGGCGAGGAAACAAAATCGCAGTAGTCCGCAGTTGTGCCCGCTAGAAAAAATGTGCCGGATCGCGTTTTATCAGCTGCCAAGGCGGCCACACCCACCAATGAGTCTTCCTCGTAAGCGAGCATCAACAGAGGTGTGATCGAATCCTGATAGGCGCGGCTTACCGCCAGCGACCATTCGTAAGTGTAGAAAACTTCGGGATACTCCATTTGCTGTACCAGTTGGTTCCACTGGCCAGCCAAAATGTTGTCCTCAGGAATCTCTCGATGCAGAACTAGGCGCACGATTTCCTGCCGATCGTCGACTTTTCAGATTTTGAGAACACGTAGTAATACCAATCGGTGAAAAACGCACGACTGGTTCGCGGATAGTCATCTCCCATGAAGGTAACTAATTGAAAGTCGAATTCTGATAACTCAGCGATAACTCGTTCCGGTATTGCACAGTGAATGGTCAGGCCGCCGTGGCTCGGATCATAAAGATTGCCTTGACCGCACCAAAAGGCGCTGCTTGAAACGTAGCGGATTGTCTTCACCAATGATCTGATTGCCGCGGAGAAAAAGGCTTGAGTCGCTTTGGCTGCTGTGAGCACAGCTACGATTAGAGGAAAGCAGACCTGTGCCTGCGACTTGAATCTTCGCGCAAAGGCTTTTAATCTTCCGCGATCCCAATCCACGCGAACGAGAACAGAACGCGGATTGTGCGAAGAAAAAATGAATGTTCCCTTGGGGCGAAGCACCCGCCAACATTCGTGCAGGCATTGCGACCTTTTTTCATCTGGAGTAACGGAATCGAGCCCGTTGAAAGAGAATACGATCGCATCAAACGATTCGTCTGTGAACAAAGATAATTCGGACGCATCCACCAAGCGAAAATCCAGGTGCGGGAACTTTTTCCTGCACGCTTGCACCATCTCTTCCGAATAATCGACTCCCACATAACGTAATGCAATTCTCGAAAGATAGGCTGTGGTTCTTCCTCCGCCCACCCCAAGGTCGAGAACTTGCATTCCTGGCTTGATATAGGTTTGAAACAGCAGCTTTTCGCACGGAGTCAAATAATTGAGCGCGGCATAATAAGAAGCGACGTCTGGAGTACCGTAGGTCCGAAGATTAACCGCCTCTTCCTGCGCAGGCAATGTCTCCGTAATCATGCTCCGAACCCCACAACGCTTAGGTTCAACGAACCGAACAACTGTCGTAGTGACCGATGCAAGCCTGAAATGCGCGCTTCCAAATCGGTAAGCGTCATCCCGGCGGTGATGTGCACGCGTGGAAAAAAGAACCTTGAAACGCCTGTCGCGCCTTCATCGACATTCAGGAATGAAGTCTTGAACCCCGCGCGTTCTGCCATCTCCACTTCACGTGCGGTAACCGAAGTGGAATCACCAAAAGGATAAGCGAAGGCCCACGTTTCTTGTCCTAGCATCTGGTCAAGTTGGTGTTTGCTCTCAGAAATTTCCTTCCACGCCGCCTCCGTCGATGACTGCGACAGTACTGGATGAGAGAGAGTGTGGGATCCGACACTCGCTCCCGAAACAGCAAGCTGTTTCACTTCGGCCTCGCTTAACAGTAAAAATCGGCGGCTCAACACTGGATCCTCGCGGTATTTGGCATTCCAATCTTTTTCAAGCCCCAACTGCGTTCCTATTGTTTCCAGGAGTCGTTTTCGCAGCTCCGGATCGTGCTGCGAAAGCTTTTTTACCAACTTCCACCACGCAGAATGTCTCGTCAACGAAGTTGCTCGAATGCGCTCTCCAATTTCGGGCAGCTCCACGCTGAACTCCACGTGAGCCGCGAGGAGCATCAGATAAAGCTCCTCGTACCAGAGCATTGTGGGCGTCTGGCCGAGACTGGCGCCAGTGACAAAGAATAGGCACTCGATATCGAATTCCTGGAGCAACGGTAGCATGTCGTGTAAGCAATTTTGCAAGCCGTCATCGCAGGTTAATAGCACAGAACGTGCCGGCAACTGATGCAAGCCTTCACACCACCCCAGAAATTCTTCGGGAGAAATAACGTTGTATCGGTCTTTGAGAAATTGGAGCTGCGCTCGAAAAGATTCCGGCGGCACCAGATTGCCATCGAGTTGCGGATCGATGATCTTGTATCCTGCGGGCAATACGCCGTGATAAGTCAAAACTGTTGGCGCGGCCTGCGCAGCACGGCGAAGATATCCAGCCTTGGACAAGCCAGGATAAATAACGTGCTTCAATAATGGACTAACCACTCTCATGCTTTCATCGCCATTGCGCTGTTGACGAGGCATTCATATAAGCTCAGTAACGCCGGGAAGTTTTTATCCCAGTCCGCTCGTTCAGCAACGATTCGTTGGTTCCGCTCTGCCATTACTGCGATCTCGCGCTGCGGCATACTCGCTGCGAGGAGAATCTTCTCCGAAAAATCTTCGAATGAGCCAGCTCGCGCAAGCCAGCCGTTTTCCCCTTCGACGATCCATTCGCGATTCGACAAGATGTCGGTGACCACGGCAGGCAGCTCTGTGGCCATCGCCTCCAGCAGCGAAACTGACGTGCCGTCTGACTTGGCGCAGCTCAGGTATGCATCCGCACTCCGGAACCAGCGAGGCATGTCTTTCCTTGCGATCATTCCCGGAACAATTACGACTCGGTCCAACTCATGCTCGATGATGAGATTCCGAATTCGACTTGCCATCGAACCATTACCCAGCAAAAGCAACCGCAACCGCTCGTTCTGTTGATAAGCGAGGTGGAAGGCGCGAAGCAGAACTTCAGTGTCGTACAGCGGTTCCCAGGATCGCGTGCTGATGAACACGAACGAGTCAGGGCCGAATCCTAATTTCTCCCTGCCTTCACTTTGGCCATGCGGAGTAAACGAGCCACGCTCGATTCCCCAAGGAAACTGCACGATTCGCTGGTTCGAGATCGACGCGTAGCACTGAGCCGCAACCCGCACCGTGTCGCAGTCGCAGAAGAAACCATCCGCGGCACTAAGGGCGACTCTTGTAGCGTCGCGCCACTCAGCATCTCGCTCCGCATCGACCAGAATGTCCGAGCCCCACGACATCACCACGAGCGGGTGGAAGCCGGAAAGAGCCGCAACATAACCACAAGTCTGAACCGGGCCCGCATGCAAAACGTCGGGGCGGATTTGTCTCAAAAGAGACTGGAACTGTGGCAAAACTTCCGCAAACTGACGTGGATCCGCGCCTCGTTGAATATCTCGTTCTAATTCTAAGTTTTGTACCCCGGCCGGCAGCCATTGTTCCGCCAACACTTGCTGCGTCACGTCGAGGAAGTAAACTTCGTGACCGGATGCGGCCAATGCTTGGAGAAATCTGCGATTGTGATCCGAGATGTTGTCCGAAAGATATAGGACGCGCACTAATGGACCTCAGCATCGGTAAGCATTGTCCATTTGAGATACTCACCAGCCGGCAAATTATGGATGAGGACTTTCCCGACCACGCGACACAAATCAAAAGGCATCACCGCATCGCGTGGCGCAGGACGAAGCGCGTCAAGCATCTTACGCTGCAGCACCGTACCAGGGCTGAGATCTGTCGCCGCGCGTAAACAGCGCCGCTGCACCACCACAGTTTCACGCTCATTTTCTTCGACAATTTTTATCGGCGATCCCAGCGCTGCTTCCAGTTCGCGAGTGCGGTCCACCATATCGCGCCAGCTTCGTGGAGTCATCGAGAACGGGTGATCCGGTCCTTCCCGTTGATTATCGTCGGTGAAGTGCTTCTCGATCACTCGCGCACCAAGCGTTATCGCACCGAGAGCAGTGGCGTGCCCCGGGGTGTGATCGGACAAACCGAGAATGACGCCGGGAAACATTGCCCGGTACGTTTCCAGAACTCTCAAATGGATGTGCCGGAAGGCTGCGCCACTTCCCGTATAGTCCGTGTTGCACTGCATAAGCACAAGCTGTGGGTTGATCTTCAGAATTTCCCGTACGGCGCGCTGTACATCCGCAACATCCGAAGCGCCCGTGGCCAGCAATACCGGTTTCTGCTTGCTGGCAATCTTGCGTAGCATTTCCGGCCAGGTAATATCTCCAGAGCCAATCTTGAAGAGTTCCACATGAGCATCCAGCATATCGACTGCGTCGAGATCATATGGGGCTGAAAAGTAATCAATGCCGCACGCTTCGCATTCGCGTTTGAGAACCGGTGTCCACTCCCAGGGCAAAGCGGCTTCCTGGTACACCTGAAATACAGATTTTTTCCATTGGGATTGATGCGAGAGCTGACGCCCCAAGGCTTGAAACCCTTTTTCGCTCACGATTCTTGACGCCCGGAAGTTCTGGAACTTAGCCGCATTCGCACCCGCTTCGGCACAAAGTCTGATGAGCCGTTTAGCGCGTTCCAGATCCCCGTCATGATTCGCCGAAATATCGGCCACGAAATATGTGGGATTATCCGAGCCTACGATTTTTGTCCCCAATTTCAGCGAAGCCATTCATCTAAACCTGAGTAAGAAATCGACTCGATCGCCGAATCGCAGCGTCATCCCTCTTGTAGCGCTTTTTGCCTTACGTCACGGTTTAATTCGGTCAATTGAGGTTCCCGCTCCAAGAGCGCCAGCACATCACGCCAGGAAAAACTGTCATCGTTGTCCATGCGTTCGTAAATTGCACGGATGAAAGTCAGATCCTCCGGCGTATCGAGCGTCCACCGGTAATCGCTGTAATCAGCCTTACCTCTAACGGTAAGAATGTCGAAACGATCTGGATTCTCGTAAATGTAAGGCGTAACGTGTGCTCGCTGATAAGAAAATTGCGCTTCCTCCCACACGCGTGTCAAAGCATCGCCAGTCATGACTTCCGTATCAAGCCCGCGAGGGTAAGTGCGCTGTAGAGCGTTGCTGGCGTAATCAGGCTTGCAGCTAAGGAATGCGCGAATCGTATGGTTCGCGACTTCCGCGTCTATGAGGGGGCAGTCGGAAGTAATGCGAACAATCGTGTCTGCCCCGACCCACTTCGCCGCATGGTAGTAACGATCCAGAACGTCATTCTCTTCGCCGCGAAAAACTCGCACAGAGAGACGTTCACACTCGGCCACAATCGCGTTGTCGGCGGGTGAAGTAGTGGTCGCCACCACGATTTCGTCAATGCGGTCGGCACGCTGTAAGCGTCGCACAACCCGCGCCAGTGCGCTTTCACCTCCAATATCTATCAGGACCTTGCCGGGTAAGCGAGTGCTACCCATTCGAGCCTGGATGATGGCAGCAACCTTCATGCGTGTGCTTTATGCGCGGACGCGCAACTCATTTTCCTCCGGCAAAGGGACTAAGCCGGGAAAATTCTCAGCCATAAGTTCGTAAAGTTCATCCGCGCTCAGCCACTGAGGATTGTTATCGCTGCTGTAGCGGAATCCCTCGGGAAGCGCGCGCGCTTGATTCCAATTTTCTTTGCGCCACCAAGGATGCGCTGGTTGAATCACGTACATATCTTCGGTCTCGATTGTTTGACGGGCTTCATCTTCAGAAATCAGGACCTCGTGCAGCTTTTCGCCCGGACGGATTCCAATTGACTCCACATCACAACCGGGGGCCATTACCCCGGCCATTTCCATCAGGTTCATACTCGGTATCTTGGGAACGAAAATTTCCCCGCCATGCATCTGTTCGATACCGCGAATAACCAGCCTGACGCCTTGCTCAAGGGTGATCCAGAAGCGGGTCATGCGCGGATCGGTAATGGTGATTTTGCCGCGCTTGCTCTGCTCGCGAAACACTGTAATCACGCTGCCGCGGCTTCCCAGTACGTTGCCATACCGCACGCAACTGAAGCGAGTGTCTTGCGCTCCGGCGTAGGAATTGGCTTGAATGAACATTTTTTCAGCGCAGAGTTTGGTCGCGCCATACAAGTTAATCGGGTTTACTGCTTTGTCGGTGCTGAGGGCCAGGACGCGGCGAACACCGCGATTAATCGCAGCATCGATGACATTCCGTCCGCCCATGATGTTGGTTTGGATGGCTTCGAACGGGTTGTATTCACAGGCAGGAACTTGCTTCAAGGCGGCCGCGTGAATCACGACGGTTGCCCCTGAAAAGGCGCGTTCCAGCCGCTGCGCGTCACGCACGTCGCCTATGAAATAACGCAGGGTAGGATGGTCAAATCCGGAGACGCGCATATCGTGCTGTTTGAGTTCGTCCCGGCTGAAGATGATCAGCTTTTGCGGATGATATTCGCGCAGCATCACTTCGACGAACTTTCTGCCGAAAGAACCCGTACCGCCAGTCACCAATACAGCCTGTTCGGACCAGTTCATCAATGCAATCCCCGAAAATAGAATGCGCTTGCAAAAACGAAGCTGCGCCTGCGAGCGCACCGTAAAAAAATGTTATTTTCCTGCGCCAGTATAGCGGAGAAAACCAGCGATCGAGCCCCCAGGAACCCCCGTTAACACTAAGGAACCCGGGTGATTTAGCGTGAGTTGGTCCCGACCTCACGGTGCTAGACTGTGCGCAATTGCGTTGATAGCGAGAACTGAGCTGAGGTCAAGCTGCGGCTTGAAGTGTGGGTGAATACCTCTTGTTTTTGTGAACATCGATGGACTCGGGATCACTTGTACCGTTGAACGCCAAGCCTTTGCGCGAATCGCCATCGTTCCCGATGGAGTTCAACCGCAATGCAGTCGCCGGTTATGGCGTTCCCTCACAAGATTCTCTTCTTCGCGACTACCTACGGGTCCTGATTAAAAGCAAGTGGGTTGTGATTACGACCGTATTGCTGTTCGTAAGCGTGGTCACAATTTCTACTCTTCGCACAACACCCATCTACGAAGCGGTGGGCAGCATCGCCATCAACAAGATGGATCCCGTTACTTTTAACTTGAAGGATTCCTCCAGCAGCGTTGACTACTACGATCCTGCCGATTTGGACACTGAGGTTCGAATCCTGAAGAGCGACTTGCTGGCCCTTCAGGTAATCCGGCAGTTGAATCTTGATAACCAACCGGAAGGGGCAAAGGGCAAAACCTCTTCATCTCTGGAATTGCCCACGGATAGTATGCAGCCCGATTCGGCAAAGACTTCCGCCGCCCTCAGCGAGTTCAAAAACAGCCTCCAGGTTTCGCTCGTTCCGAATACCAGAATCATCGAAATCCGTTATCGGAGCGCGGACAAGAATCTCGCAGCCCGCGCGGTAAACACGCTAGCCAGTACTTATGTGGAACAGAATTTCAAAACGCGGTTCGAGTCGACCATGCAGGCGTCGGATTGGCTTTCCAAACAGTTAGTCGATCTGCAAATTAAAGTTGAGACCTCACAGGAAAAACTGGTCAAGTACCAGAAAGAGCATGAAATTCTTGGCATTGATGAAAAACAAAATATAACTACCGCCAAGCTGGATGAATTGAACCGCGAGTTGACCACAGCTGAATCCGTCCGGATGGAAAAGGAATCGATTTATCACCTGGTACAGTCTGGAGATACCGATTCGATAGTAGCCGCCGCCAACGTTGACGGCGCTGCCAGAGGTTCGAGTGCGAATTCGGCGCTGTTGGAAAAACTGCGAGAGCAGCAGGCCGATCTGAAAATCCAGGTCGCGCAACTGAGCACGCAGTTCGGGCCCTCTTATCCAAAATTGGCGCAGCTCAACAGCCAACTCAAGGAAGTAGATGCACAAATCCAGAGTGAAATGCGCAAAGTAGCAGCTCGTTTGCGCGGCGATTACTTGGCCGCCGTGCAGCGTGAAAGCATGCTGCGTAGCGCACTCGAGCAGCAGAAGCAGCAAGCCAACAAGTTGAACGAGAGCGCCATCGAATACAGCCTGCTCAAGCGCGACGTGGACGCCAACCGTACGCTCTCTGAAGGATTGTTGGAGAAACTGAAAGAAGCCGGGGTGACGGCAGGCTTGCGTTCTAATAACTTCCGCATCGTCGACGCGGCGCGTGTTCCCACCTCGCCTTCAGCACCTAACATTTTGCGAAACCTGGCCTTTGCATTGGCGCTAGGGTTCTCCACCGGAATCGGCTTGGCATTCTTGCTTGAAAGCATGGACAACACGGTGCGAACTCCGGAGCAGGCGCAGACTATTTCAGCACTGCCGTCGTTAGGAATGATTCCTCTCGGGTCACGAAGCACACGCGAACTGCGCGGAGGCGCGAAGCTGGCGCTCGCTTCGTCCAAAGAGGCCGTCGAACTGGTGACGAAATCGCGGCCCAGGTCACAGATGGCGGAATCTTATCGCGCGCTGCGTACTTCCTTACTCCTCACATTTCCTGGAGGGCCGCCAAAAATTATTCTCATCACCAGCGCTCTGCCTGAAGAAGGCAAAACTACTACCAGCGTCAACTCAGCGATTGTGCTCGCTCAGAAGGGCACGCGGGTTCTGCTGATTGATGCCGACCTTCGCCGCCCCAGCATACACAAGACACTCGGAATGGGCCCGACCGTCGGCCTGAGCCATGTCCTGACGGGAACCGCGAGCCTTCAACAGGCGATTATTCCATCGACGATTTTGCCCGATTTATTTCTCCTGCCAGCCGGTACGCCCCCGCCGAATCCAGCCGAACTTCTAGCCTCCACCAAAATGAAGAATGTTCTTGACGAACTGCGGAAACATTACGACCACATCGTCATCGATTCGCCGCCGACTCTCTCGGTGACCGACGCCGTGGTCATGTCTACCGCGGCCGACGCGGTTGTTCTCGTCATTCGCTCTGGACACACAACCAAGCCCGCCTTAAGACGCGCCCGCGATATTCTCCTGCAAGTGAACGCGCGAGTGTGCGGAGTTTTGGTGAATGCAGTCAATCTCAATTCACCTGACTACTATTACCACTACGAATATCAGGGAAAATACGGCCACGGCTACTACCAGGAAGATGCTTCGAGCCAGGCGGAGGCGGTGATGCCTGAAGCCACTTCCAGCGGAGCTTAGCGTGTGGAGCATTCGCGAAAAACGTGCATGTTCGAAGACCATCGCATGACGATTGCGATTCGAAGCCCAGCCCGGAAAACCATCTTCCTAGCTACCTGCCTGACGCTCACCACGGTTTATATCGGGTTCGTTGTCCGCGGGTTTGTTGCCGATCATTTTTCAGAGAAGCTTGGTCTCTCAAGTCTGCAGACGGCGGCGAAACTGGAACCTGAGAATGCGTATTACCAATACCGGCTTGGCAGCTATCTATTGCAGACAATGAACAGTCCAGCGATTGCGATACCTTTCATCAAATCCGCGACCGGGCTGAACCCGTACGACGCCAGGTATTGGCTTGAGCTCTCTAGAATTTACCGAAGACTAAACGAACGAGATCATCAGAAAGATGCCTTGCAACACGCGACCACTGCTGATCCATCCAATCCCGATGTTGCCTGGGACGCGGCAAATTTCTATTGGTCCATGGGCGAAACAGATGAAGCGTTGCGTGAATTTCGTATAGTTCTACAGAACGATTCCTACCTGCCGCCTGCGGCTTTGGCCGCTTGCTGGAGAATTAGACCTGATGTCAAATTTTTGCTGCAGAATGTCGTGCCGCGTAATCCCGACACTTATTCGATATTCCTGGATTTCTTCATTTCAAAAAGCGAACCTGATGCCGCGGCGACAGTTTGGAACCAAATGGTGGAACTGCATCAGCGTGTGGATCGGCGTTATGTTTTCGAGTATGTCCGATACCTGATCAGTGGCAGGCAGGTTGGACAAGCTCTGCGGGTTTGGGGACAATCGGCCGACCTGTGCGATCTCTCTGAATACCAACCTTCGTCGGAGAATCGCGTGGTTAACGGGGATTTTAGCTCGCCCGTATTGAACGGCGGCTTTGACTGGACCTACGAAAAATTAGCGGACGTCTCGCTGGCGCTCGACCCGAATGAATCGCATGCCGGCCACCGTTCGCTGTCGATGGTTTTTGATAGTCATGGGATCGAAGACGCTGGTATTCGCCAACTGATTCCCGTCGAGCCAAGCACGAAGTATGAGTTCTCCGCGTATTTCAAATCTCAAGCTATAGAAGGCGCCGGTGGACCACGCTTCGTGCTCGAAGATCAATTCACCGGCACGAACTACCTCGCCAGCGACGAGCTTAAAGACGCGGATATTTGGAAACAGGTTGAAGGAACATTCAGCACCGGACCTGATACGAAACTGCTGGCGCTTCGAGTTCAGCGAGTACCTGCCGGAAACGCGATTCGGGGGAAATTGTGGATTGCGGATGTGCGCCTCACGCCGCACTCCCTTGCTCAGCAGCAGATCATCGCAGGTGCCCAGTGACCTCTTCTGTGGTGGTTCCGCTGAGGAACGAGTCGAGCTTGACCCAGCCGTCTTCCAGTTCACTCCTGGATCCAGTTTGCTTACACGGGGTGGTTGCGCTTGTTCTGTTCGGCCCGTTGGCTTTCGGCGCGGTCGAATCGTGGTCGATTGCGATCATGGAGGTAGGGACCGCCCTGCTTTTCGCTCTGTGGGGCATGCGGCAAATCTTAGCGGGCGAATTGGAAATCAGAAGCAACCCGTTGTTTGGACCGATGTCGCTTTTTGGCGCTCTGATTCTGTTGCAGCTCGTAACTAGGCGCACCGCTTATCACGCCGCAACCTTCTCCGCAGCCCTGCTTTATTGCACATACGGAGTTCTGTCGTTTCTGGCAGTTCAGTGCCTGCGCCGAACATCGCAGCTTAAGAAGTTGGCCTGGGCTCTTTCCGGATACGGTTTTGCGCTCGCCGCGTTTGCCTTAGTTCAGAGCATTGCGGGGAACGGCAAGCTCTATTGGCTAAGAGCTCCTCAATCCGACGGCTGGATTTATGGCCCCTACGTAAACCACAACCACTACGCCGGATTGATGGAAATGCTGACTCCGATTCCGCTAGTTTTGGCGTTGATCGGCGGGCTGACCGGCCGGAGCAGGGCGTTGGCGCTCTCGGCGGCTGCGGTGCTGGCCAGTACAATTTTTCTTTCTGGATCGCGAGGGGGCATGGCAGCCTTCGCTGTGCAAATGATCCTGCTTGCGGCTTTTCTGTTCAAAAAACGAAAAAACCGGACAACCACCGTTGCATTTACCGGATTCCTGGCTCTTTCACTCATATTGCTCCTATGGCTCGGCGGAGGCGACTTGGCCAAGCGCCTGGCCAGTGTAAACACCGGTACGCATGCAGACTTGTCTACAGCCACGCGACTCACCATCGACCGCGATGCGCTGAAAATCTTCGCACAAAGGCCACTTACAGGTTGGGGACTGGGTGTGTTTGGCGTAATTTATCCCGGCTATAGCAGTCTCTCAACTAATCTGAAAGTGGGGATGGCTCATAACGACTATCTGCAATTGCTGGTTGAAATGGGAGCATTCGGCTTTGTTATTGTGCTGTGGTTTCTGGTAGCACTGTTTCGTTCGGCCCTTCGAACGATAAACCACACTTCATCTGCCACCAATGCCGCAGCGAGTCTGGCTGCTCTGCTTGGCATCAGCGGAATTCTGGTGCACAGTCTGGTAGATTTCAACTTACAGATTCCAGCGAATGCCCTGCTGTTTTACGTACTCTGCGTGATAGCTGCCATGCACCCGTGTTCACGCCGTCATTATCATTCTCATGAAGTCGGCATCGTGCGGAAGCGCGCACGCGTGTCTCCGGCCCACGATCTTGAAGTGATCTAACCTTATATTCTGTCGACGTTTATGCGCGGCGAAATGCACGCCTTGCGGGTCTCTGCACCCTCTTCTATCATCAAAGCTAAGACGGGGTATTCATGGCTAACGAAAAACCTTCCAAGCCGCAAGTGGCCGACAGTCCGATCGCAGACGTGTTCGAGGCGCGCCATCCTTCGCAGGAAGAAAAACGCTGGGCAGAAAAAACGCTCGCGCCCACGCTGGAAAAGGCGCCTGAGCGGCCCATAGGTGCGCCCACAGGTACGAACCGCGACGAAAGCGGCCACGCCCGCTTTTCCACCATCTCCAACGTTCCCATTCGCCGTTTATACACACAGGCTGATTTGCCGGAAGACTGGAACCATGACCAGTATCTCGGCTACCCTGGCCAACCGCCTTATACGCGCGGCATTCACGCCACCGGGTATCGCGGCAAACTTTTTACCATGCGCCAGTTTTCCGGCTTTGCATCGCCCGAGGAAACTAACCAACGCTACAAGTATCTGCTCGAACACGGTGGCGGAGGGCTTTCCGTTGCCTTCGACCTGCCTACGCTCATGGGCTACGATTCCGATCATCCCGCCAGTGAAGGCGAGGTCGGGAAGTGTGGTGTGGCGATCGATTCGCTCGAGGATATGGAAATTCTCTTCGGTGGAATTGACCTCGAAAAGACCACGGTTTCCATGACCATTAACTCCCCTGCGTCGGTGCTCTGGGCGATGTATTTGGTGGTTGCAGAAAAGCAGGGAGCTGACTGGAAGAAAATTTCTGGCACCATTCAAAACGACATTCTCAAGGAATATATTGCGCAGAAGGAATACATCTATCCTCCAGCGCCGTCAATGCGGCTGGTAGTTGATACTTTCGAATTCGGCGCGAAGTTCACACCGCGTTTCAATACCATCTCGATCAGCGGATACCACATTCGCGAGGCCGGCTCGACAGCCCTGCAGGAATTGGCGTTCACCCTCTACGACGGCTTGGAATATGTGGAATGGGCGCGGAGGCGCGGATTGGACGTCGATGAGTTCGGCCCACGGCTCAGTTTTTTCTTTAACGCGCACAATGATTTCTTCGAGGAGATTGCCAAATATCGGGCTGCCCGCAAGATCTGGTACCAGGTGATGAAAGACCGGTTCAAGGCGAAGAACCAGCGCACCTGGTTGATGCGATTCCATACGCAAACAGCAGGTGTTTCGCTGACCGCACAGCAGCCCATGAATAACATCGCCCGTGCTGCCATCCAGGCACTGGCCGCGGTGCTGGGTGGAACCCAATCGTTGCACGTCGATGGCTATGACGAAGCGCTGGCGTTGCCCACCGAAGAAGCCGCGCGCATCGCCTTGCGGACCCAGCAAATTATTGCCTATGAGTCGGGGGTGGTGCAGACTGTCGATCCGCTGGGTGGGTCTTATTTCCTCGAAAACTTGACGCTGGAAATGGAAAAGGGCGCCTTCGACTACTTTGGCAAACTTGATGCAATGGGTGGGATGGTCAAAGCAATCGAGCGCGGATATCCACAAAAAGAAGTCGCCGAGGCCTCTTACCAGTTTCAGCGCGCCGCCGAGGCAAAAGAAAAGATTATTGTTGGAGCGAATGATTTCGTAATTGAAGAAGAATCTCCTCACATCCTTTATATCGATGAGAGCGTGGCTCACCATCAAAGCGTGAAGTTGAGAGCGCTTCGCGCGCGAAGGTCGAATGAGGAAGTAAAGCGACGATTAGAGGCGCTGAAAAAAGCCGCAGCCGAAGAACCTAAGAGCGGCGTAAATGGGAATGTTTCATCCGCCAACACTATGCCCTATATTGTGGATGCGGTGCGCGCCTACGCCACTGTCGGCGAGATCTGCGATGCCCTGCGCGAGGTGTACGGAACTTATACAGAGGCAAGCGTTACGTAGACTCTCGCAGCATGGCGAACACAAACTACGTCTGTCTTATCCTCGATTTTGCTATCCTGCTTGATGTAATTGTCGTCAAAGGTTGGTATGCGGAAAGCCATCCATCACTTAAAGAAATCCGATCCCGTACTCCGCGACATCATTGAAAGAGTCGGTCCCTTCTGCATGGAGTTTGACGAGCCTGCGTTTCATAGTCTGGCTGAGGCGATTGTCTATCAGCAGTTGAATGGCAAAGCTGCGGCAAAGATCTTCAACCGATTCGCCGCGCTCACCGGTGAACCCGTCACTCCCGAGGGCATCAACAAGCTTACCGACGAGCAGTTGCGGGCATCCGGTCTTTCAAAACAGAAATCTTCTTATCTGCGTGACATGGCGGAGCGCGCAATCCGTGGGGAATTGGATTTCAGCCGCTTGGCAGACATGACCGACGTCGAGGTTATTAAACATCTGACGCAGGTCAAAGGCGTCGGGGTTTGGACTGCGCATATGTTTCTGATGTTCAGCCTGAGGCGGCCCAACATATTACCGACCGGCGACTTTGGCGTTCAAACTGCGATTAAGAAGCATTACAAAAAGCGCAAGCTGCCGAAGCCGTTACAGATGGAAAAGATCGCAAAATGCTGGGAGCCCTACCGCAGCATCGCCTGCTGGTATTTGTGGCGAAGTCTGGATGTAAAGACGATGTAGGAGCCGTCATCACTGCACGGTTCGCGTACCTGTTGTATCCTAGAGCGTCCGCTTTGCGGGGAGCGGCGTCCTCCGCACTCAAATGCCAACCGAAGAGAAAATTCGCGTGCTGGTCGCCAAGCCCGGCTTGGACGGCCATGATCGAGGCGCAAAAGTGATCGCCCGAGCTTTGCGCGACGCGGGGATGGAAGTTATCTACACCGGCCTGCGTCAGACTCCGGAAATGATCGTCAGCGCCGCGGTGCAGGAAGACGTGAACGTTATCGGGCTTTCCATTCTTTCCGGTGCGCATAACGCCATCGTGCCGCGGGTGATGGATCTGCTGAAGCAAAACAAAATGGACGATGTAATCGTAATCGTCGGGGGAATTATTCCCGATCAGGACGTGGCCCACCTTAAAGAAATTGGTGTGGCCGCAATTTTTCAGCCGGGGACCGCCATGGACACCATCGTTCAATTCATTCGCAGCAACATCAAGCCGCGTTCAGTTCCCACGGCGGGCTGATGAGCGAGATCAGCGCCTCGCGTTTACTCAACCTTCTCTCCCGCACCATCGGTCCCGCTCCCTGGTATTGGAAGACCTTCCCACGCGTCGATTCCATCTCATCTCGGCGTTTCGCGTGGACTCATCACGGAAGCGAAGGCCCATTGGGTTACGTAGTCTCGCTCGGTCTGATAGAGGAACCGAATGAAGCTTGTCTGGCTCTCAATACCTATTGCTGTCCATTCTTTGTGCCGCCCTCGCATCTAGGCATTTGGTGTCCGGAGGGACGCAGTATTCGTCTGACATGTTTCGATCCCGCGCAACTCAAAAGTTTCGATCTCTCGGAAATTGCCGGATGGTTTAAGCAGTCAGCGGACCGCATCTATGCCGCCACTGAGCCGCTAGCTGATTTTGAGGTCCCGCTTGGACTCGGTGCGGGCATGCACAAAATCGAAGTACCATCAGAATTGCAGTCGGTCGACGAGTTGATTGTGCCCACTAGTTATCCGGCGAAAGAGAAAGATGATCCGGCGTTTGCCTTATATGTTTTTTACCCGCAGGCGGGATTGGTAGAGGTACTTCCGCAGAAATGGTTCACCGCCGATAAATATCAGGTTGGGAAGCAATGGATCACCCGTGCTGCACGCGATCCTGAATCGCATCGCATCTTCGGCGAGTGCTTCGGCGTGGGAAATTTTTGGTTGGAAGAGGATGGCTGCCGGCTTGATAGATGGATTTCGGAAAGCGCTTAATCTTGCTACCGTCTGCATTTTGAACAGAAGCCTATTTAGAACTCGAAGTAACCATCGCCGGACGCTCGACGAACACCTTCCGTGCCGGTAGCTGAAAGCAGCCCTGCAACTCCGCGCAGGTTTTCCCAAGCCGCCTGATTCAATGCCGGGTCTGAGCTGACTAGATCACGGATCATATTCCAAGCGGCAATATTGAGCGCGCCTTCTGGAGGAGGTCCCATTGCGAGCGACACTGAGCACTGCGGGCAAAAACAGATGCGCTGCGCCGTAGACTTTTGCCGCGGCCGGATTCCCACTGTCTGCGCAAACATATATACGGCGACAGATTTGTGCCCGGTGTCGAGCTCTCGATTACAGCGAAGACAATACAAGTTTTCCAAATGCGCCTCCTGCCGTTCAGCGCCAAGAAGAAATACTGTCGCGGACCGGTCAACATCGCAAGTATGCAAAGGGATTCGTCTTGATATCGAACCCCCGTATCCACTCCGCGCAGGAAAATGAGCCCGAACCAAGGTGTGCTCTAGTCAGAAACGGATAGGATCGTGCACTCTGCTGCTATGACCGCTGGCGCAGGTAACGGAATATCAGTTGTATTGCGCCCAAGTCTGCCTCCAGTCAAAAATCTTCGGCTGTCGCAATTGCGACGTTTGCGGGAGTGCGAACAGGTGGCGGCGGTTTGCTATCGCATTCGTGGCGGAGAAATTGAATTCCTCCTGGTTCGAACCAACAGTGGTCACTGGACTTTTCCCAAAGGCAAAGCCGAACCGGGATTGACCCACGCCCAAGCCGCTGCGCTCGAAGCGTTCGAAGAAGCAGGAGTTCACGGCCGCATGGAGGAAGCATCGTTCGCCAGATACATCCGCCGCAAACGTAGCGGCATGCGAGATCTGGCGCGAGCAGACAAAGCCATCGAAAAAGAGATCGCTATTCAAGCTCATCTTTGTGAGGTCTCGCGACTCGAGGCACCCCAGGACGAGTACCGAAATCCCACCTGGTTTTCGGCCAGAAAAGCAAAGCGGCGGTTGTGCGAGGATCGCACCGCTGAGTTTGCCGCCGAATTGGCTGGCGTGGTCGATCGGGCAGTCAGCCGCATCTCTCGGTTGCGCAAACCCGTGTCCGTCAGCCGCTAAACCCATGTCTCCTCTGGATCTAACCTTCGCTACCCAGAGCCAACAATCGAAATGCTTAGCTTCGGAATCTAATGTTCCATGCGAGTGCGAAGTCGCTTAATCGGTTTCATCGTAGTTCTTCAATCTGTTCTTTTTTTGACTCATTTTCTGTTGTATGAAACCTGGACCTACCCGGCAGGAAGCGGAACTCCTCTGGCGATGTGGCTCAAGCCGCTTCTCGTGTTCTTGTCGGTAAGTTTTGTAGCCGCTTCACTGCTCGCCTTCCGCTACACCAACACGCTGGTCCGAACGTTTTATCGCACCGCAGCCATCTGGGTGGGACTGTTCACTTTTCTTTTTTTCGCCGCGCTTTCCGCGTGGTTCATTTTCGGAGTGGCCCGCGTCGCCGGACTAAACGTAAACTTCCATCGGCTCGTCGAAGTGCTTTTCGGTATTGCGATAGCTGCCGGGCTCTACGGTGTTTTCAACGCGAACTGGACGCGAATCACGCGAACAACCGTTCAACTTGCCAATTTGCCTGAGGCATGGCGCGGCCGAAAAGCGGCGCTCATCAGCGACGTACATCTCGGACACGTGCGGAACGGCGGTTTTCTGCGCCGCATGGTCGCCAAGATTCTTAAGGAAGAGCCGGACGCGATTTTTATTGCGGGTGATTTATACGACGGAACCGCCATTGACGCCAATCGAGCCGCAGAGCCATTGAACGGGTTAACAGCTCCACACGGCGTTTATTTCGTCGCGGGAAATCACGAGCAGTTTGGAGACGACAGTAAATACCTGAGCGCCATCTCTGCCGCGGGCGTGCGCGTGCTGAGCAACGAGAAAGTGGAAGTCGACGGCTTGCAGATCGTCGGCGTACCCTACCGCAACGCAGCCCATGGGCGCTTAGCATCCGTGCTGCAAGGCGTATGTTTGGATCGCGACCGCGCCAGCATCTTGCTGACTCACGCACCTGACAATCCAGAAATCGCCGAGGCTGCGGGCGTTTCGCTGCAGCTTTCTGGACACACTCACCTCGGGCAATTCATTCCCTGGAGCTGGATGGCACGGCGAATTTACCGCCAGTTTGTTTATGGTTTGAGCCGCATCGGAAAAATGCAGGTGTTCACTTCGAGCGGCGCGGGAACCTGGGGACCTCCGCTGCGCCTGGGATCGAATCCAGAGATTGTAATGCTTGAGTTTCAATAAGCAGAGCTAACTCTCCACGTGGGCAGCCCCATGCGATCTCGTTTTGCTGCCGTAGCCCGCAAGGTCATTTTTGAGTAATTGCTCAATCAGTTCTTCAACGCCTTCTCCCTGCTTTCCCTGAGTAACCACGTCGGCTCGGTCTTTGAGTGTGTTCAATGCGTTTGCCACAGCTACCGCGCATTCGCACTCAGTTAGAAAAGCATGATCGTTTTCCGCATCACCGACTCCAACTACATCTGGCGCCGATAGCCCCAGATGCTTCAGAGCGGCTAGCATGCCGGTCGCTTTGTTCACTCCCGAAGGTAAAACCATTACCGAGCCTTTGTTAAAGATGACGTGAAGTTCGAGTCCCAGATCTCGAATGCATTCCAGAACCGCGGTTTGATGCGGTTCCCACGTTGCAACAATGCCTCGACCGACAGAGCTCGGCACTCCTCGTTGTTCGAGCAACTTGACAAAGCGAGGGTCGGGAGGATCACAAAGCAATTTTTCCTCGTGGGTCGCAGGCCAATAGAGCAGCGCTCCGTTCTCGGCTACAACCAGATCAAAAAGATCCAACCGCGGAAATACTGACTTCAGGTCAGGAAGATGGCGTCCGGTGACCATCAACAGTTTCCGCCCGGAAAGGCGCACTTGCCGCAGCGCTTCCAATGTGCTCTCGGTGACTTTTCCATGGGCGGCCAGCGTTCCATCGTAATCGGTGGCCAAGACTTTGTAGCGCATCCAGGAGGTTGGATGCCGGGCTGCGAAACTTCGTTTCAAATACAGCAATGATTGAGTTGGTCCGCCATTCAGCCAGCACAGAATTAAGAAGCAGATAAGCAATAACCGTAGTGATCGGCCCGTCGAATGATTGGAACGAAGGCTGGCCGTCAACTCATCTGATAAAGTGTGCAACTTGTTGCAGTCAGCCGCCTTGGGCGATTGGCTTTACCTGATGGACCCCAAATCCAAAATGTTTCCGCCATCATCGATTCACAGGCACCTCCTGCAAGTTTGCCTGCATCCTACAATCCGAATACCGGTAGGCTAGCCTTGCCTTCGCGTATCCAATGGACATAGAATGATAGCCACACCAGTGTGTGCGAGGAGTACCCCTTCTATGTTGCAGGTAGGTTTACGACGCTACCTTCTTACCGCGTCATTATCAGTATTTGTATTGGGTCTTAGTGCATCTGTCTTCGCCCAGGATGCCAAGCCATCAAGCAGTACTCAGGCCACTCCTTCATCCTCCGCAGCGCAAACTGGGCAGGCGACCGACCCATTGAAGCGCCCGATGAGCGAAAAGCAGAAGAAGGAAAACGCCAAAGCCCTGAAGCAAGAGCTCAGCAAAACCTACAAGAAGTGGCTGGACGAGGACGTCGTCTACATTATTTCCGACGAAGAACGCAAAGCCTTCAAACAGCTTTCCAACGACGAAGAGCGCGACCAGTTCATCGAGGCCTTCTGGCAGCGCCGCGACCCAACGCCTGATACCGAAGAAAACGAATTCAAAGAAGAGCATTACCGCCGCATCGAATACGCAAATGAACACTTCGCCGCCGGAATCCCTGGCTGGAAAACTGATCGCGGCCGGATCTACATCATGTACGGACCGGCAGACGAGATTGATTCTCATCCCAGCGGCGGCTCTTACGAGCGTCCCATCGAAGAAGGCGGCGGCGAGACTTCTACCTTCCCGTTCGAGGATTGGCGCTATCGCTATCTTGAGGGTATCGGCCAGGAAGTGATGATCGAGTTCGTCGACACCTGCATGTGCGGCGATTATCACATGACTATCGACCGCGGCGAAAAAGATGCGTTGCTTCACACCCCCAACGGAGGAGCTACGCTTTACGAGCAGATGGGCATGGCGAGCAAAGCAAGCCGCTTCAATGGAGGCTTGGAAACCTTAGGTCCGGGCCCGGACAGCGCCAGTCAGGCCAGCAAAGAGTTCGATCGCCTGGAGCAGTTTGCCAAGTTGCAGGCGCCCCCTCCGGTCAAGTTCAAAGATCTTGAGGAAGTAGTCAGCCATAAGATCAGCATCAACCTGATGCCATTCGACGTGCGCGCGGATTTCGTTAAGGTCACGGCTGAAACCGTGCTTGTTCCTTTCACCGTACAAATGAAGAACCGCGACATCACCTTCGTAAACAAGGACGGAGTGCAGCGCGGTGTAGTCAACATCTTCGGCCGGGTAACGACCCTGACGGGTCACATCGCTCAGACTTTCGAGGATACCGTCCAAGCCGATATTCCCGCCGAGCTCCTTGCCAAGTCTGCGGAGAATTCCCAGGTTTATTGGAAGGCGATTCCCCTTCGTCCGGGCCGCTATCGCGTCGACATCGTAGTGAAGGACGTAAATGGTGACCGGGTAGGAACGTGGAGTAAAGGCGTGCAGGTACCCGATTTCGCCGATGATCGTCTGGAAGCTTCCTCTCTAATCGTGGCGGACCTCATGGAACCGGTGGCGGCCAAGAACGTGGGTACAGGAAGCTTCGTAATCGGCGCAACCAAAGTGCGTCCCCGGGTTCCACCCGCGGACGGTAAGCCAATGATGTTTAAACGCGGCCAGAAAATGAATTTCTGGATGCAGGTTTACAATCTTGGTATCGACGACAAAACCCATAAACCCTCGGCGACGGTTGAGTACAATATTGTCAACGCATCGACGAACAAGCCCGTGGTTCACACCGTAGAGTCCACGGACACAATGGGCAACATCGGCGATCAGGTAACCCTGCAGAAGACGCTTTCGGCCGCCAACCTTGATCCGGGGGTGTATCGCATTCAGATCAAGGTAAATGACAACATCTCTAAACAGACGGTAGACCCTACTGTAACTTTCGCCGTGGAGTAAACTGGAACACTCGGTCTCTTGAGGTGGTGGGTTGCTGATTCTCCGCAAGTTCGGGTTTTCGATTTTGCTGTTATGCCTGGCGCTCCCAGCGTGGGCTGAAAGCTCGGGTCGGATTTCCGGATATGTTCGCGGCGCCAGCGGCACCCCGCAGATGGGAGCCGTGGTTGAAATTTTGGGCGCAGCCGCCCAAAGTCTAAAAGTATTTACCGACGAGAACGGCTTCTACTCCGCTGCCGGACTGTTACCTGGAATATACAATCTCAAAGTTTCGGCTCCTGCTTTTCTCCCCGCATTGCGCGAGCATATCGGACTACATCCTGGCGGCAACACCAGAGTCAATGTCACCTTGAACACTCTGTTCGAGGCCATTCAAATCGCGCCCGCTAGAAACTCTATCGAAAACAGCGATGACTGGAAGTGGGTGCTGCGCTCGGTATCCAATCGCCCGATTTTGCGCCTGGTCGACGATCCAACCGCCAATAATCAATCTCCAGCCATGGCAGCCGAGGCTGCGAACGGTGATCGTGACCTGAAGGGAACGCTATCATTCCTTGCCGGATCGCCTTCCGAAGGATATGGCAGTGTAGCCGACATGAACACTGGCTTCTCCATGGAGAAATCACTTTTCTCCTCAGACACGCTGGGTCTGCGCGGCAATGTGGGATACGGCAGCGGTTCATCGTCGGTAGTCTCTGCGTCGTTGCGCCACAAAATGGCTGACGGATCAGAGCCATCGTTTTCGGTCTCCATGTGGAATTCGCCCGCGCCCGACCTGACGCTGCACAATCTTCAAGCGCTGGCACTGAGCACCTCAGATGATCTTAGGCTGGGCGACGTTCTCGAACTCAAGTTTGGCAGCGAACTGCAAACTATCCAGTTCATGGGCCGGGTAACAACTTTCCGCCCGTTCGCAACCACCGATTTCCATCTCTCGCCGGACACCGTGGTTGAGTATCGTTATGCCACTTCCGAGCCCGGCAACCGGATGGATAAAGGCTTCGAGTCTGATCCGGAAGATGTGAACCAGTCGGCGCCGCACGTCACCATGGTTGGATACGCAACCACGGTTGAGCACGCCCATCACCAGGAGCTTTCGGTTTCGCATCGCATGGGCAAAACCAATGTCCAGTTGGCAGCCTATACCGATCGCATCTCCGATCCAGCCCTGCTTGGGGTTGGCGAATATACGACCGACAACGGGAATGTACTGCCTGACTTGTTTTCAGGAATCTTTACCTATCAGGGAAGCAATTTCCATACGCAAGGCACGCGAGTCGTGGTGGAACGCCAGTTCAAGTCGAATTTAACCGGCACCTTCGATTACGAATACGGCGGTGTGGTGGATTTAACCTCTCCAGGCACAGCGTTGCAGAATGTTTCGCAGTACACCGTGTCGCGCAAGCGGCAAAGCGTCGCTGGCAAGTTAACGGGCACAGTTCCGAAGACGGGGACGCATTGGATGGCATCGTATCGCCTGATCAACGGCCAGGCGCTCACTCCCATTGATATGTTTAACGCGTCCGCAGGACGCGCCGATCCCTATCTGAATCTCTTCTTCCGCCAACCCATTCCCGGCCTGGGATTTTTCCCCGGCCACATCGAAGCTATCGTCGACCTACGCAACCTTCTCGCGCAAGGCTACGTTCCAGTGATGGGCCACGATGGCCACACGGTTTATCTAGTGCAAGCCGCGAAAACCGTGAGCGGCGGCGTGGCGTTCACCTTCTAGCAGCTATCCCAAGACTTTACTTGTAAGTCGCTTTGAAGCCTAAAAGAGGAGGCTGCCCATTCTTGCCTTTGAACTGGTAGCCACCGACGAGAGTGCGACGGTCGTTAATTCCGCCAGCGTAAGTGAAAATCGCCGTGGGATAGTGGAACTTATAATATTTCCCGTCGTGCAATAACGCGCCGTGACCTGCGCCAGAGGAATCCAACCAGAAGTAAGTAACATCGCCCGCACTATTGAGGTCGGAAGCATAAGAGTCGGCTGCCGCGGGAACGTCAATCGTGTCATAGGTGTTGCCGTTGTCTTTTGTAATCGATGACTCAACCTGGCCCTGCTGATCCACCCACCACAAAACGATCCAGCCAGCGTTATTGATCCCCGCAGCGGCAGTAGTGCCAAAGGCCGCGGGCACGTCGAGGGTTTTATATTTCTTACCCTTCAAGAGAAATCCATGGGTTTTCCCATTACTGTCCACGTAATCGCCGACAATCGATGCCTGATCGTTTATCCCGGAAGCAACCGAAGAGACAGCGCCGGTGGGACCCGGAATGTCCGTATATTTGCCATTCTTGTACAGAAATCCCACTGGGTTTCCACTCGAATTGTTGTAAGCGCCGACAACCCAAATCGGCCCATCGGGATTGAGATTCTCGGCGCCGGTGCTGCCCGCTACTCCTTTCGGATCGTCCAGCGTGGTCAACTTTTTGCCTTGGAGAATATATCCGTGCGATACCGAGTTCTTGTCTACGTATCCGCCGACCATCACGCCAGCATTATTGATTCCGCTCGGGCCAGTCTGCACTGCTCCCGGTATGCCGGTCTTGGTGAATGTGAAGGTTAACTTCGGCGCATCCGCTGCCGTGGCGACGACCGTACACGCAAGCGCCAGAACGAAGAGCGTGGACTTGGAGTTTTTCATCGATTTTCTCCTCACACATTTTGAAGCGGTAACTTGAAAGAGAAGTGATGCTTCGAACCCTGCAAAACAGCCCGTAACCTGGCCACACCCGGCGATCACAGTTAGGGCTGACAGACACCGAAAGTCCCTCCTCACCTCTTTCACTTCCCACACAATCGTCTTGTCGTGATTTTTGGGCTTGATTCTTTTACCCTGCAGCCTCATCCGATCGCCTGGCTTAATACCCGCCGTCTCGCCAGACAACGCGTACGTTTGCTTGTCTTTTTGATCGGTGACGATCAACCCGTTCTCTGCAGAGTCGACACAGCCCGTAATCGATCGCCTTTGGGAATAGTGAATGATCGGGACGGTCGCGACTACCAAGCCCGCACCCACCGAACCCGTTAACTAAAAAGCCGGTATGGAGGTGAGGATCTCAGGCAACGAACAGTGGGGGATATGCCCAAAACCGCAGGCGGGATTATGTACCGTAGCAGGGGGGTTGTCAATCTCCAGATAAATTGGGTAGTGGTGCAGTTTCAAACCGCATCACTACTATAAATTGCCAGTGTCGGCATAGTCGTGGTCATCAAATCCGTATTGTGCCGTCGAACAAATACTTGTGCCTCATCGTCACGGGCCAAACTAATACCTATTTTTTCCTAGCACGGTTAATCTACGACCTTGCTCTCACTGACGAATAATTTGACATTTGTCAAGACCCTCTTTCGACACTTTCCGACACCACGTTCTGTGATCTTTTTCTCTCCAATAAAGTCAGCCATTTACGACAACCCATAAAGCGGTTCCGATGGTCGCTCAGTTGCTTCGATACAGGCATTCACGTTGAGGTTTTTTGTCATCTATGTTGAGCTTTCCATCATCCAAATTTAAAAGGAGAGCGTGACATGAAGTCGCCTGTTCTTGCTTTTGCACTCGTGCTCTGCCTTTGCGGGTTTTCGAAGGCGCAGGAGAAGTCGGCTCCGGATGCGCGCAAGTCGGGGGCGGGAGTGATCGTGGGCACTGTTGTCGACGTGAACAACGACACCATTCCTGGCGCCAGCGTGGTTCTGCAGAGCCCTAACCTCAGTAGCCCTCGCGCGGTTGTGTCGAACGACAGCGGATTTTTTCAATTCAGCGAACTTGAACCTGACACCTATCGTGTGTCCATCAGTGCGCAGGGATTTGCAAACTGGACCTCATCCGACGTCTTCGTCAAGCCAAGTCACTATGTGATTCTGAGCGTCCCCAAGCTCCAGATCGCTCAGGCGCTGACCACAATCAATGTAGCTTCCGCAATTGCTTCTCCCGAGGAGATCGCCACCGAACAAGTCAAGAAAGAAGAACAGCAGCGCATCTTCGGAATCATTCCCAATTTCTACGTGTCTTACGAACAAGATGCCGCACCGCTTACGCCAAAGCTCAAGTTCCAAGTCGCCGCCAAAGTACTATTGGATCCTGTCACCTTTGTCGGGGTAGGTTTGGTTGCGGCGAGTGAACAGGCAGGAGACCACCCCAATTACCCGCAAGGTGCGAAGGGCTATGGTGAGCGCTACGGCGCTGCCTACGGGAACGGCTTCACCGACGTCATGATTGGTGGCGCGATCCTGCCAGTGCTTCTTCACCAGGACCCCCGCTACTTCTATCAAGGCACGGGCACAAATAAATCCCGCGCCTTGCACGCAATCACCAGCCCATTCGTCTGTAAGGGAGACAACGGACAATGGCAGGCGAACTACTCGACCGTAGGCGGCGACCTTGCGTCGGCTGCGATCTCGAACGCCTACTATCCGGCGTCGAATCGCGGCGTGGGATTATTCTTGGGAAATTTCCTGATCGGAACTGGCCAGCGCGCAGCCGCTAACCTGGCCCAAGAGTTCGTCCTGCGCCGGCTCACGCCCAAAGCCAAGCTCAAGAATTAGAGCTCTTCATGGTTCTGCCAATGCCCGATGCACCAGGTGGACAGCAATCGCTCCCTCGCCGACCGCCGAAGCGACGCGCTTCACATTGCCCGAGCGCACATCGCCCACCGCGAACACACTCGGCAAACTCGTCTCCAGCATCTGCGGAGACCGGTTTAAGGTCCAAGCCTTAGTCGAGCCGTTGCCGTCGCGTTTGCTCACATCACGCCCGGTCAGAATAAATCCCTTGTCGTCGAGAGCTACACAGCCCTGCAACCAGTCCGTCCGCGGAGACGCTCCAGCCATAATAAAAACGTGGCGAATCTTGTGAGTAGAAGTTTCCCCAGTGGAGTTGTCACGCCACGTGACCTGCTCAAGTTGCGTCTCACCTTCGAGCGCGACAATCTCCGTTTTGTAATGCAGCTCAATCGCAGGATTATCAGTGATGCGCTGGATCAAGTAGCGGGACATCGTCTCCGACAATCCTTCACGCCGCACCAGCATGTGAACTTTGCGTCGTCCATCCTGCGACAGAAACACAGCAGCTTGCCCCGCGGAGTTTCCGCCGCCAACCACAATTACATCATCGTCGCCGCATAACTGTGACTCGATATAAGTCGCGCCGTAATAAATTCCCTGACCTTCGAACCGCTGCAGATTGGCGATGGGCGGCTTGTTGTACTGCGCCCCAGTCGAAATAAGCACGGCATGCGCCGCAATCTTATCGCCGTTATCTAAAACTAAGTGATACGGACGTTGCTTACAGTCCAATTGCACAACATCATGTCCCACCATCATTTTTGCGCCGAACTTCTGCGCCTGCGTAATCGACCGTGCAGCAAGCTCCTGGCCAGAAATTCCAGTAGGAAACCCCAGATAATTTTCTATCTTCGAGCTCGAACCCGCCTGCCCGCCTGGCGCTTCTTTCTCAATAACCAAAGTGTCCAGGCCCTCCGATGCTCCATAAACCGCAGCCGCGAGCCCCGCAGGCCCAGCCCCCACAATGACCAAATCACGCATCTGCCCCGCATCAATGTCGGCGTTGAAACCCAGGCAGTCTGCCAATTCTTGAACCGACGGATTGCGCAAGACTTTGTTCCCGTGACAAATCACCACCGGCACTTCCTGCGTTTTCACATGAAACCGGTCAAGCAGTTCCTGCGAAGCTTTGTCAGAATCGAGATCCACGTAAGTAAACGGGTATGCATTACGCACCAGAAACTCGCGGATACGCAAAGTATTCGCGCAGTGCCGCGATCCCATCAATATGACGTTTCCCTGCCCACTGCTAATGAGAGCCAGACGCCGCAAAATAAACGCCCGCATGAAAATCTCGCTCAGTTCGGCATCTTTGGCAATAATTGTCCGCAGCGCATCCGCGCTGATCTCGAGAAATTCGCCAGCCTCCGTAACCCGGCCGAGTACCAGATTGCGCTGCCCCGAAATCATCGTGATCTCGCCCGTAAACTCGCCGGGACCATGCACCGCGACCGGACGCTCGCCCGAAAGATCAGGCTGCACAATTTCCATCCGGCCAGAGAGCACAACGAAAAATGGACTTCCCATGTCATCAGGCCGAAACAGAATTTCGCCCTGCTCAACTTTCCGCACTTTTCCTAAGGGGCGAAGGCGATTAATTTGCGCTTGAGTTAAGGTGGGAAAAGATTGAGTGCGGGCATCAAGGGCACTGGGCACAGGCCAAGGCAGTGTAGTAGACATGAGTTTCGATCCCCCGATCGGTCGTCAGTAGTAGATGACGCGCGCAACCGTCCGGTTTCAGCAGGCTTTCACCACAGAGGCACAGAGAAGATGCTAGAAGAAAATAAGATCCTCGATTTTTTCTGTGTCTCTGTGCCTCTGTGGTGAATGAAGGAGTACCCTAGCTGCGCCGCTTGTAGTAGATCGCAAACTCGAATCCCGGGTTGGCTGGAAAAAGTTCGGCCACCTTGCGCAGCCGCTCCGCCATCTGCGCCGGAGCCAGCAGAGGATAATCGCGCTCCCGCAAATCGTAGTAATCGACATCGATAAACAACGACAGCAGGTAAATCGAAATCGCATCCGAGAACGTCGCCGCCAGATATTCGTTCTTATGCTTCTCCGCGTCCGCTCCCGGACTGGTCGCGGCTTTGCGCGACTCCCACGCATCCAGCGAAGTCTCGCCTTTAGCTCCGGCCTCGACCTGCTTCCATGCCAGATCGGCAAACTCCTTCGAGACTCCCACCTTGTCGACGATCGCGTGTCCGACGTTGATGTAGAACTCGAAAGCGACGGAAAACTTATCGTCCATCAGCCGCGTAGAAATGAAAACGCATTGCGAATCGCCGAGATCGATATTGCGATGGCAAACCGCATTGTCGCTAAGCGCAACGTCGTAGCGATCGGCGATCACCGTCTCATCGCCATGATTCACCGTGAGCGGCACAAAGTAATACGCCTTGCGCTGTAAGGCAGCGGCAGCAGAATCAGGCACCCCTGCGACCATTCGCTCAAGATCGGAGCTGGCCACGGTGACCTCACCGACAATCGCATAACAGATTCCATTAGATGCTTGCGAGACGGGGCTCTGCCGGACAACCTCGTCCGGAGAACGCGTAAATGCAGGTGCAGCTTGCGACATAGCAAGTATTCTAGCGCACTCCCGAACAACCCTCGCTAGAATGCGGACCGGATCAACTGGTCAGTTGGCGTTTTTGATGTGAGACATTCCGAAGCCCCGCGCTTTCACCAGCGGGGCGAGAGCCTGCCCCGAGGGGAATCTCGCATGGAGCATCGAACGCCCGCTACGCAGCGCCCCAAGCCCAGCCACTACGGCGGCGTTACAATCAACAGAAATGCCGCCCAGCAAAAATCCCGCCAATGAGCCCAAATGGTACATCGTCCCGGCACGGATTCTGCTAATCACATTCCTTGTCACTCTGCTGTCGTTTGCCGTCAGCCTGCTGTTAGGCATCACAGGAATCGTGATCGTAGCCCGTTTTCGCGGACTCCATCCCAACCTGACGATCGCGTATCGCCACATCGCGTTCCCCGTGGCAGTGGTGATCGGCAGCGTAGCTTTAATCTCGGCCAGCGTAATCGAAATCCGCCACCACCGCCAAGCCAAAGCCCTAGCCCAGATCGAACGCATCAGCCGTTAGCGTAGGGTGGATGTTAGATGCCGCCGACACCTGCCATTGCAGTAGCTTTGTTCTTATTTCGAGCGACAAGGCTGTGAATCCATCGAGTTTCATGGGGAGCACGAAGCGGCTCGGAGAACTGATTCTGGCGGCACGTCCGACTTCGAATATGCGTTGTGTTACCGTCCGCTTCGGTAATGTGCTGGGATCACAGGGCAGCGTAGTCCCTCTCTTTCAGCAGCAAATACGGACTACGCGCCGCATCACAGTTACTCACCCAGAGATTACGCGCTATTTCATGACCATCCCTGAAGCAGTAGCCCTGGTGCTACAAGCCTTCGCGGCAGGAGAGCATCGCGACCTGCTGGTACTTGATATGGGGAAACCGGTACAGATCGTGGATCTGGCAAACACGCTGGTCAAGCTATCCGGAATTCCCGAGAATGAAGTTGAGATTGCATTCACCGGTTTGCGTCCCGGAGAAAGCGAAGAGCTTGTGCTCCGGTGTGCGGGTGTTCGTTCTACTTGACGAACTCTCCGGTCCCTCCTTGCTCCCACGGGTTGTAAGTCAGCGCAAAATGCACACGATCCGAAATTGTGGGATGGTCGTAATAGAGAAACACATCCAGCGGATTTGGATCGGGGTCAGCCAAATCGACTTCTCCCAGAACCTGGAAAGCTTGCGCTGCTATTTGCGATGAGTCGGCTGTAAGTCCGTGAGTAACTTCCAATCCGTACTGATCGGCCTGATGCTCAAGATGCCGGCTGAACGCGCTTGCGACTGGAGTGGCCAGGAAGAAAAACAGCGACAACAAGAACAGAAGAGCTGGCAACGACGCCCAATCGTCCAAGCCGCGAACTCCCCAGCCCGCGCCCCAACGAGCCAGCACCCATCCAATAAGTCGATGGACAACGTAGAACAAAAGCAGCAGCAGCGCGGCGAAGAACGCTAATCCTTTCGGAATGTGCTGTAAGACATAATGACCGGTTTCATGTCCCGCTACATAGACAATCTGGCTATCGGTCATTTTGGCGATGGTGGTATCGAAAACTACCATTCGCTTGGAAGCGCCGATACCCGTTACGTATGCGTCCAATCCCGTAGTTTTTTCTCCAGCGCCCATCCAGTACATGCGCTCTGGAGGAATGTTCTCGCCGGCCCGTTGTACCATCTGTTCCAGGCGGGCGGTCAGAGCGGGATCTTTTACTTGCAATGGTTCGAACTTATGAAACATGGGATCGATCACCCACGGGTTCAGGAAAAATAGAAACACTCCGATAGGAAGAGCCACCAGCCAGAAGTAAAACCACGCCCGATGCGGGCTGCGCCGAATGACCATGTACAGTAACCAGATCAGGACAGTCCCGATCACTATTGCGATCAGTTCGGCTTTAAGCCAATCCCAGCTCCACGAAGCCCAGTTTTGCACGGAGATACCATAACGCTTCTCGATTACTTCGCCGTAGATGTCCAGAGGCAAGGTCAACACAGCGATCGTCAGCAACAGTAGAGGAGAGAAAATCATGCTCTGCACAAAACGCCGGGACGTCGCGCGCTCCGCCCAGTCGCCATATCTTGCCGCCAGTTTCCAGCGCAAGATCAGCCACAGAACCAGCAATCCATAAGCGAAACCGATTAAAGCCAACTGAAAATGGATACGGCTGCGGTCATGGGCTTTCTTGTAAAGGTCGGGTGGCAAGGTGTAAGCCGTAATTTTTGCGGTTGAAGTTGCCGGTCCTTTGGCAGCCGTGGCGTTTGCTGCCGGAAGCGTTGAAGAAGTTGTTGGCGGCTGGCCCCGTGTCAACAGCGCTACGCAGAGCGCAATTAGCGAAGCCATGGCGGCAAATCGGAATCTGTTCATGGCGTGCATCCGCAAGTTTGCCTTTCACCGAGGCAAGACGTCAACTGCCGCATTACGCCTGTGATATGGGCAGCGATGTAGAATTCTAACGATTGTGGAGTGACACATGGTCGAGTTATCGATAAGTGAAGGTAATCTCGTGTTGCACGTAAAAGGAGCCGACAAGTTGTGGGCGTTCAAGAGTTCGCTTGAAATCCCATTGGCACATATTGTGGAGATCAGAGCCGACTCGGCTATAGCACGAGGCTGGTACCACGGGATCAGAGTTCCAGGGACAAATGTTCCCGGAGTTATCACTGCGGGAACGTTCTATCAGGACGGCAAGCGCGTGTTCTGGGATGTTCACAATCCAGAGAACACGGTTGTGATTGAATTGAAAGACGAGCGCTATAACGAACTGATTGTAGAAGTAGCCGACCCGACGGCCGCAGTGGCATTAGTTAAGAGCATGGTTTACGGTAGGACTTAATTTTATTAGGAGACCAATTATGCAGAGCCGCGTCACCGGTACTACCATGCCCGTCCTCGAGTTCGCTCTCGAACCCAACGAGACGATTATTTCCGAGGCGGGAGAGCTGTCATGGATGGGCAGCACGATCCAGATGACCACGCACACCCAATTCGCCGGAGGCGGAGGATTATTCGGCGTGCTCAAACGTGTGGCTGGTGGCGGATCCCTTTTCATGACGGAATACCGCGCCGTGGGTTCCGCGGGTGAGTTGGCATTCGCCACCAAACTGCCAGGACACATCGTTCCAGTGGAAGTATCTCCGGGACACGAGTACATGATTCACCGCCACGGTTTTCTCTGTGCTACTCCGAAGATACAAATCAGCGTTGGCTTTCAGCAATCGCTTGGCGCGGGCGTCTTTGGTGGTGACGGTTTCCTGCTGCAAAAGCTCAGCGGAGAAGGAACCGCTTGGCTCGAACTATCGGGAGAACTCGTCGCGAGGGATTTGGCGCCCGGAGAGAATTTGCGGGTACATCCTGGGCATGTTGGCGCGTTTCAGTCCAGCGTGTCATTCCAGATCACGACTGTGCCTGGCATTAAGAATATGATCTTCGGCGGTGACGGAATTTTCCTTGCCTCGCTGACGGGTCCAGGAAAAATCTGGCTGCAAACGCTGCCGATCTCAAAGCTGGCTCACGTCATTGAGAGATATCTACCGCATCAAGCTCAAAGACAAACTGTAGAAGGTGGCGTAGTCGGAGGAATTGTGGGCTCGATTTTGGAAGGGATGAAATGAGGCGCGCCTGGCAAGGGGACTGCAGCGAGGCGCGCGCAATCACTGCAGCTTCGCGTATTCCGACTTGGCTTGCTTCAGAATCGGGAGATCGGGATCGGCATCTTTCCAGAGTGTAAAAAAGTCCTTGTAAGCGGCGAGCGCGCGAACACGGGCGGCATCGGCATCCGCGCCCTGCGATGTTCTTGATGCTAGAGCGTTGGCACGAGCCAGCCCGAGATGCGCCAGCGCTCCAGTCCAGCAATTCCACACTATGCCGCTGTGGTTGAGAATCTGCTGAAACTGGGCAGCGGCAGCACTGCCTTGCCCGGCAGCCAAATAGGCTTGTCCGCGAACGTAAATCGGGTACATGCAGGAGAGGTTGAGGACGAACCCGAGCTGCCCCAAGGCAACCGGTGAATCCTCTTGCGCCGCGCTCAGGGCCAAGGCTGGTTTGTTTCTATCCAATGCCAGTTGCGTCCGAATGGCAGGCAACCAAGCCTGCTGCATCTGGGTGTTGACGGGAAATCGTTTGGCTAAATCTTGTGCCAGGGACTCGGCCTGGGCCACGTCTCCCGCCATCGCAAGCGCGAGAGCGGATTCACTCTCCGTGCCTTCACTTTCGGGAAAGAGTTTCAGAGCGCCCAGCGCCAACTGCCGCGCCTGCGCCGCATTACCGAACACTGCTTCCCGCTGAGCGGCAATCGCCTGAAACACTGCGGCGTTTTCCTTGCTGTCGCTCCCTATGGCAGATTCCACGGCTCGCTTGGTCAACTCCCGTCCTTTTGTCAGACGACCGCCGTAGGTCTCCGTGTCCGAGGCAAGAGCGAGGCCCCAGCTCTCAAACGGAGCGTGGCTGGAGAACCACTGCTGCTGTTCCGCCATCGCGGCAGGGTCCGCTGCGAGAAAGGCAAGAGCGTAGAGCGCATTGTGCATGGCGACATCATCCAACTTCTTGGCCTGCGCGTCACGCAATGTCTGCTGGGCTTCATCAAAGTTTTGCAACGCAAGATCGTCATTGGCGACATTTTCATAGAGCCCAACACTGTCCGGAAAGAGTCGTAAGGCCTGCCATGCCATCTCTCTGGCCTTCTCATACTGACCCAGTCTTGCATACAGTATTCCTATATTCGTTCGAACCACAGTTTCATGGGAATAAGTCTCGAGTATTTGGTTGAAGGCCTCAATCGCTTTTTCAAGTTCCCCAGTGACATCCGAATAGTAACGGGCCGTGATCGTCAGCTTCTCCCGTTCGCTGGTATGCTCCCGCAACTGGAACGCTTTGGCGATGTATTGGTTCGCCCGCCCCATCTCTCCTAAATTGGTGTAGTCCGTGCCCACAGCGTTGTACGCCATGGCGAAGTTTGGATCAATCGCGATGGCGCGTTGATCGTAAGTCAGAGTTGCGGCAACTCCTTTCACGGAGACGGCATTTCTGCCCAAGGCGAATGCTTGCAAAGCTTCGAGCGAGGAGGTGGTGGCGGTGGACAGCGGAACATCGAATCTCTGCACCGTGGGCAGAGATTCGCCCAGTTCCTCGCGCAGCTTGGAAGCCGCTTCGCCCAATGAATTCAAAACCTTCTGCTTTGACGAAGTGGTGATCTGCTGCTGCGCCAGTATGTCTCCGTTCCGGCAACTCACGGCCTTCAATGCCACTACATAATCGCTGCCCAGACTGCCGATCGCCCCGGCAATGTAAGCCTTGCTGCCGGCCCGCTGGCACAGCTTTTGGGCGATATCTGTTGTGAGTTTGGTGCCGGGTGCAACCGCCATCTGCTTCAGGATTCTCGAGGCTTTGCTGGCGGAAACTACATTCAGAAAAGGGGATTGCCTCAACGCCACATTGAGCGCGGCCTTCAGCGAGTCATCAAATACCGCGTCGCCTGTACTATTGGCAAAGTCACCAAGAACGATGGTATCTGCCTCGGTCAAGCGTATGCTTCTCTGGCGCCAGCGGTTGTAAAGCCAGACCGATAGAAGCAAGGAGATCGTCAAAACCGAAGCCAGAATTTTCCAGCGCTTAACCCCTGACGGAGGATTTTCCACCACAGCACTGCGACCGCTTTTTGAGCGAGGCTCGGGCTCAGATGGAGTGGGACGCTGGTCAGACACTTCCTGAAGACGCAGTTCATCCGCTAGCGCATCCAGGGCAAAAGATAAGTCGGACGCCGACTGAAAGCGTTGTTCGGCATTCTTTTCCAGACAGTGATGGACGATGCGATGCAGGGCTGGAGGAACGTTTGTCGTGACTTGCGAAATGCTCGGCGGATCTTCGTTCAGGATTGCCGTCATCGTTTCCACCGAGGTAGGCTTTTGAAATGCCCGCCGCCCCGAGACCATTTCGTACAGAATGGCTCCGAAAGCAAAAATGTCAGTTCGAGGATCGGTGGCTTGCGCTCGCACCTGCTCCGGAGCCATATAACCCGCAGTGCCCATTACGACACCGGGCTCAGTGCCATCGCCCAAAGTAGGCGCGCAGTCCTCGGAACCAGACTGCGGTTGTGTAAGCTTGGCCAAACCAAAGTCCAGAATCTTGACCCTGCCGTCTTTGGTGACGAATAAATTCTCCGGCTTCAGATCACGATGAACGATGTTTTTTTCATGGGCAGCCGCGAGCCCGCGCGCGATTTGCACTCCGTACTCGATCGCTTTTCGAACCGCCAGCCGGCCGCGGTTGATACACTCCCGCAGCGTGTCTCCCTCCAGCAACTCCGACACCAAATATGGAGCGCCTTCGTAGGTGCCCATCTGAAACACAGCTAAAATATTGGGATGATTCAGCGCTGCAGCCGCGCGTGCTTCCTGCTCGAAGCGGCGCAATCGGCCGGAATGAGCGGATAGCGACGATGGCAACACCTTTATGGCAACGTCACGTCCCAGCCGGGAATCCCTAGCCCGATACACCTCGCCCATGCCGCCTGAGCCGAGCAGCGACTTGACTTCGTACTCGCCCAGTTTCGTATTCGGCTTGAGCTTTTCTTGTACCGGAAGAGACTGGAGAAAGCTCGAACGTACGTCGTCGCTCGAAGCCAGTAGAGTCTCGACTTCCCGCCGCAGAGATTGATCGGATGAACAGGCTTGACTGAGAAAAGCGGGGCGCTGCGCCGGCGCCAGGTCAAGCGCTTTCTCCAACACAGCCCGAATCTGCTCCCACCGTTCCGGAGTCATGCGTCACTAGCCTTGCTGATCTGGTGATGCAGCCAAAGCCGGGCAGTCGCCCAGTGTCTTTTAACAGTGGCTGGCGAAAGATTTAATACACAGGCGGTTTCTTCGATGGAGAGGCCGCCGAAAAATCTCAGCTCGACGATGCGGCTCTGTTGCGGATCAAGTTTAGCCAGTTCATTCAGAGCATCATCAAGAGCCACCATATGCACGCTTGGGGCCTTGAATGCTAAGTTGTCATCCAGCGTCAAGCGGCAGCCCCCGTCCCGTTTGGCCGCGTTGCGTTTGCGGGCGTATTCGACCAGAATCTGGCGCATCAGCCGCGCACAGATGGCTAAGAAGTGTTCGCGGTTCTGCAACTGCGCCGCTCCATGTTTCTGCAGACGCAAATAAGTTTCGTGCACCAGGGCGGTGCTTTGGAGAGTATGGCCGGGACGTTCGTTCCGCAAGTAATGATGCGCTACCCGGCGCAGCTCGCCGTAAACCAGGGGCAACGCAGCGGACAGGGCACCGTCGTCACCGGCGCGGAGGCTCGCCAGCAGCTCAGTGACAGTTTTGGAAGGAACTTGCGACAAGCAGCCCCCAGGAAAGTGGAGCCCAAAACCTTGGGCAATACGGTAGCCTCACCCGGCGCCAATGTCAACCGAGTGGAGAGCCGCACTCATTTACATAGTGTCCGCTCGGTTGGTTTTGTTTCGTAAAGTTCTTTTCAAAGCGGTCTCCCTGATATCAGAATTTCATTTCGCTTTTGGCGGCCACACAGAAACGGAGTCTTCGTCATCTTTGGAAACGTCGTGAACCGCGGACGTGCGGGAAGAAGCTCGGTAAGAGATTGGTCGCAGTGTTGAGCTTGTTCGCTCCCGAGCGCACTGAGAACTTTCGTTGCGATCCGTGTCCCGCGATCAGCGTCCGAGGAAGCGTTCCAGCGTTTCGACATCGCTCTGCGCCAGGTCCGTGTACTTCCTGGCCCTCTGCAGGTCGCCGCTCTGAAGCGCGTTCTGCGCTTTTGCCAAGTTGTTTTTCATACTCGCCTGGCGGGCAGCGATGTCGCCACGGAGGCCGTAACCGGCCGCGCTTTGTTGCTGCTGCAGATGGTCCAGACTGCTGTTGATCGCAACCGCGCGGTTCGAAAGCTGATCGACATCGCGCTCTGCGGCGTCCAAATTCGCCGCGTCGTTCGCGGCAGGGGCCGTATTGGCGCTGGAGTCGATGCTTTGCGCAGGCGTGGATGCATCCTGGCTACTGCTGCTCCCCGGAATTTTGTGCGTATGAACAATCGGCAACTTTTCGACTTCAGCAGCGTTTCGAACTGGACTCGGATTTTCAGCTCCAGGCGCGGGCGGGTTCGAAGTTTGAGGTTGCGCCGCTGTCTGGCCGACCGGGTTAGGAGCAGATGCCGCGTCGGGTTGCGAAGGACTTGCAGATGCCGGGTTGGACGTTGGTGCAGTTTCCGAACTGGCATTCGTGCCGTTCGCTTCAGACGATGCTGGCTTGGGCCCGGCTTCTGTCTTACTGCGGCGTGGTATGTAAATTCCGGCAACCACCAGAACAGCCAGGACGATCAAGGCTCCCAGTGTCATGTATAGACCGCGATGACCCCCGTGCTGCGAAAGCGGAACGGGAACAGACGACGCAGGGGGAATGACGGGTGCCGGGGGTGTTTTAGCCGGTGCGACAAATGTTTGTTGCGGAACGGCCGCTGCGGGTTGGGGTACGGGCGGCAGAATCGTATCGACGGTCGCATCGTCAGGCTTGCCCTGCAGAATGGGTTTCGATTCTTCTGCTGTGAATTGCACGCTGCTGAGCGCATTGCGAAAGGCGTCCGCTGTCTGGAAGCGCTGCGCCGGGTCCTTGGCAATCGACATAATAATGATTTCATTCATCGCTGCCGGCAGTCCCGGATGTAGTTCGACGGGTGGCTTCGGCGTTTCTTTAACGTGCGCTGCCATAATTGAGTAGTCGCTGCTGGCTTGAAATGGACGTTGCCCGGTCACCATTTCATACAACGAGACGCCCACGGAATACAGATCGGATCGCGCATCGGTAGGCTCGCCTTTCACCTGTTCGGGAGACATGTAGCCTAGCGATCCCAGCGTGGTGCCGGTCATGGTGATACTGCGTTCTTCGCCAGCCCGCGCAATGCCGAAATCCATGAGTTTCACTACGCCCTGAGGCGTCAGCATCATGTTGGAAGGCTTGATGTCACGGTGAATCACGTGCTGCTGGTGGGCGTAACTTAGTGCGCTCAGCACTTGCTGGATATAATTCACGGCGTCGGGCGGCGGTATCGGCCCATGCTCGAGGCGCGCGGCCAGATCGGTGCCTTCGACGTACTCCATAATCATGACCAACTGGTTGTCGGCGGTGAAAGCGGTTCGAAGCGCGGCAATATTTGGGTGGTTGAGGTTCGCCATCAGCTTGATCTCGCGCAGAAAGCGAGCGGCGATGTCTTCCCGTCCCGCGAGATTGGGAAGCAGAATCTTCATAGCTTCGATGCGATCGGAAAGAACGTTTCGCACCTTGTACACTCGGCCCATGCCGCCGCTGCCAAGCTCGTTAAGAATCTGGTAGTCACCAACCCGTTTGCCGGTTTCTTCTGGCATATAACTGACTCCTCGTCTGCTTGCCGCAATCGAAACTATGATTTACGGAAAGTAAAGCGGGCGCAATTATCCGTCGCAATGGGCCTTAGGTCAAGGTTTTCGAGGAATTTCGCGACTTAAATTTGCGAAAATGTTGAAAAGGGCGACCGACTGGCCGCCCTGATACATGTGCTGTCGGTTTTCGGGGCTTAAGGAGTCAGCTCGAAAACGGTTCCGTTGTTATAGGCTCCGCCACCATTGGCTGTGCCGTAGAGTTTTCCGCCGTCAAGAAGCAAAGCGCCCAGGGGAATTCCTCCATCGGTCCCGCCAGTGAAGTTATGCAGGACCGTCAGATGGTGTGCGGTGTCGAGTTTGAAAATAGTGCCGCAGCCCGAACCGCCGCAACCTGTGCCGGAAGATCCGCCTTCGGCGGTTGTGCCGTAAAGGTTGCCGGATGCGTCCAGAGTCAGAGTCGACAGAGGATAGGCTCCATCTGCGCCGGTGAAGCTGTATAGTTCTGTTTTCTTGCCGGTTGGGGTCAACTTGAAAATTGTCCCGAAGTTATGCGCACCGCCGTATTGGGTTGCGCCGTAGAAATCGCCCGCGGAATCGCGAACCAGTCCGGCCCACGGGTATGCTCCGTCGGAGCCGCCGTTGAGGCCGCCGGTAAAACCGTGAAGCATGGTGTACTTCCAGCCATCCGCGCCTGGCGCCAAACGGAAAACAGCGCCGCAAGGATGTTGGGTGCCGTTGTTGCAGCCTTCGGTTGTGCCGTACAGGTTACCCGCGCTGTCGGCAACCACACCCGAAAACGGCTGCCAGCCTTTATTCCAGCCGAAGCTATACAACGCTTTCTCGGTCCAACCGGAGGATGAATTAGTCAATTTGTAAACCGTGCCGCAGCCATCGTTGATGTCTTGGCAACTGGAATTCACTCCACCCCCTCCCGTGGTCCCGTAGAACTCGCCGTTCACGACCAGGAGCGGGCTGGCGTCAGGATATCCGCCATCTGGCCCCATGAAGGTATGAATCACCGTAAGCTTTCGCGCCGGGTTGAGCTTAAAGATAACTCCGCAGCCAGCGGTTTGGTAGGCATAACGAAGTTTGCATTTTGGGTTTCCTCCGTTGTTGGTTGTGCTATAGAGGTTCCCGGTACTATCTCGCACCACGCCGGTATCTGGATACCTTCCGTCGCTTCCGCCCGTGAAGCTGTAAAGCACTGTCTCTTTGCCGTTCTTATTCAGCTTGAAAACGTTTCCGTAGGTGTAAGCACCGCCGCGGCCAGCGGTACCATAAAGGTTGCCAGAGGAGTCGCGAACCAGTAGCACCCATCCCGGACTGGCGCCGTCCGTGCCACCGGTGAATGTGTGAAGGACTTTGTAGGTTTGGGACAACGCCAACGGTGCCAGAAAAGCAGTCATCACCATTGCCGCTGCGAAACTGGTCCAGCGGATGCGCACCAATGGCATTGATGATAAAAATCGATTTTTCATAGATTTCCCTAGATCGAGAGAGTTGGAAAAACTTGAAAACACGAGAAACTTCCTTAGGTAGCGGCGGTAGAGAATAAGCAATCGTTCGTCACTTCGCCATTGAAACCATGACAGAACGCGGCATCGATAAATAGCAGGTAATTCCTGTAAGCCAAAAACAAATTCTGCTGAGAAGCCCCTACAGTCGCCCGAGGAGAGCCAAGTGTCGGCACGCCCGACGGACAGATGTGAATTTGATTGCGGGAAAAGAAACGCTAGATTCTAAGAGGATAAGGTCTTGCGATCGATGGCTATCTCCTCGCCGAGGATTATCCGGTCATGGATTCCCAGCGCGTTCTGGCCACGCTGAGCTTATATTTGGCGATACTCAGGTTTTTCTTGGCTTTCTCCTGCATCTCCTTCCAGCTCTGAGGTTCAGCTGGGTTTCCACTGCGCAGGATTCTGATGTTGTGCTCCGCCTCTCCGGCATAGAGCGAAGCGGCGCCCATGTTCTCGGCAACAATTTCATCGATAGCATTGGCCCGTTGGATCGCCAGACTGAAGTCTTGCGGAAGAATGCTGATTTCGTCCGGTAATTGCGGGTACGCTTCCGAACCGATGCGATTGAGCCAGTCCTCCAACGTGTGCATGGCCACCTTGAGCTGCAGGTTTACGGTAGCAAAGTCCGCGGTGCGTTGCTGGTCAAGCTGCTTGCGGAGAATCGATAGAGTCTCGGCGGCGATTTCCGCCTGCCGGGTTGCGGCTGCGACCTGCTCCAGACTGGCGTCGGCTTGCCGCTTGGCATGCCAGGCGTAGTTGATGTTGATGGCGGCAAGAATCAAGACGAGGAGCGCGTTGGCGACTGACGCGTAGGCCATTATCTGATTCGCGCTCAGTCCAAATGCCTGATCTGACATTGGTGCCCTCAACGAGACGTAAAGTATAGACGAAGGAGCGCGGATGCTACACTTTGTTCATCCTTGGCGATTGCCGGAGTTCCGCTTGGAATGCCTGAAGACAAGAATCCTACCGCGCGCACGCAGGTAGTGCGCGAACCTCACCGCGGCGTCTACGATCGAAAAACGGCTTATCAGATTCTGGACGAAGGCTTCATCTGCCATGTTGGATTCGTGGTGGATGGCCAACCCTTTGTGATTCCGACGGGTTACGGACGAGCGGGCGACAGCCTGTACATTCACGGATCGGCTGCGAGCCGCATGCTGCGCCGAATCGACGAGGGAGTCGCGGTATGCGTGACGGTGACGCTGCTGGATGGCCTCGTGCTGGCGCGCTCGATTTTCAATCACTCCATGAACTACCGCTCGGTGATGATTTTAGGCACGGCGGTGGCTGTGAGGGACGCTGAGGAGAAGCTGCAGGCTTTGCGTTTGTTATCGGAACACATTCTGCCGGGACGCTGGGTGGAATCACGCCAGCCGACTGAGAAAGAACTGAAAGCGACGCTGGTAATGCGATTGCCGATCGAGGAGTTTTCGGCGAAGGTGCGGCAAGGCCCCCCGATTGATGATGAGGAGGATTATGGTTTTCCGACCTGGGCTGGGGTCATTCCGCTGGAAATGGTTCCGGGGAAGCCGATAAATGATCCTAGACTCGGCCCTGGGCGGGAGGTTCCGCAGTACGTGAGCACATATTCGCGGAACCGGTCGTAGAATCGGTTGAGCGCCTTCGTAAAACGCAAAGGGGTAGAATCGAACAGCCCGATGCGCAAAGTCTTCGATTTCGATTCCCCAAGCGACCAATATGTGGCGGATGCCGCCGTGCTCTGCTGCTTCGATCATCGCATCAGCCTGGCTGTGCGAAAGTTCCTGAAGAAGCAAGGGATCGAGCGCGCCGATATGATTGTCGTCGCCGGGGGGGCCAAGACGCTGGCTTCGCCGCGCAATGACTTCGAGCAGGATTTCATTCTCGAGCAAGTCAGAATGTCGATACGCTTGCACGGAACCAAACGCGTGCTGGTCATGAGCCATTCCGACTGCGCAACCTACGGCGGCCTGGCTCATTTCAAGGGCGATCACGAAGCCGAGGCCGAACATCATCGTGCCGAACTGCTGCGTGCCAGAGACCTTCTTACGGCAAACTTCCCAAGCATTGTGGTCGAGCCTTACTTCGTGAAGTTTGATGGGGTCTGGCAAGTGGACGATGGTGAGCGCCCGCAAACTGCGGAACGAGGTAACGAGTCCACTGCCCGCAGGCTTGCTTAGCTGCTGCGAAATCCGAGCGATCGTTATTACGAACGCTACATTACGGGATCAGCAGGAACTTTCCGGTTGTTTTTCGACCTTCGAGATCGCGATGCGCCTGTTGTGCTTCTGCCAGCGGATAAGTGTGCGCAATTCGGATTTTGAGCTTGGCGTCGGCGATCATTTTGAAGACGGCACTTGAGCGCGAGCGCAACTCCTCTGTCGATGCGATGTAATGCACCAGGGCTGGACGGGTTAAATAGAGCGAACCCTTTTGCGAGAGTTGAATCGGATCGAACGGGGGGACGGGGCCGCTGGAGCCGCCGAACAAGACCATCATGCCACGGGGACGCAAAACGTTCAGGCCTTTATCAAAAAGTGGTTTTGCCGACTCCGTCGTAGACGACGTCCACGCCTTTGCCGCCGGTCAGTCGCTTGGTCTCAATTTCGAAGTCGGTTTTTGTATATAAAATTACTTCGTCGGCGCCGGCCTGGCGGGCTATGTTAGCTTTCTCATCGGTTGAAACTGTGCCGATCACGCGGGCGCCAATATTGTGTGCCATCTGCACCAGCAGGGCTCCCACGCCGCCAGCTGCAGCATGGATTAATGCGGTTTGGCCGCGCTTCAGCGGAAAAGTGTCGTAGATCAAGTACTGAGCTGTCATGCCTTGGAGCATGGCGGCGGCCGCCTGCTGATCGCTGACGCCTTGCGGAACCTGCACCAGGCGTTCGCCGGAGCCGGCCGCATACTCCGCATATGAGCCCAGCACGCCGCACCAGGCGACGCGGTCTCCAGGCTTAACCGACTTCACCTCGGGGCCGACATCAGTGACTACACCCGCGCCCTCCTGCCCCAGCACAAATGGAAGCGGAACGCTGTATCTGCCTTCGCGCTGGTAAACATCGATAAAGTTGACTCCCGACGCGGCGATCTTCACTACGGCTTCATTGGGCTTGGGCTGCGGAATGGGCAAATCCGCTAGTTGCAAAACTTCAGGTCCACCGGTTTGCTTCACTTGTATCGCTTTCATGTTTGACTTCGATTCGTTGTGGGCTGTGGGAGATTCAGAACTGCGGAGGTTGCCACTTTTAGTGATGTCATCCCGAGCGAAGCGAGGGATCTGGGTGTTGAACGTTATTGGTGCGCAAGCAAAAACCTAGATCCCTCGCGCTGCTCGGGACGACAGAATGGTGCTCGGGACGGCGGATCTCTAAGAATGGCCCGATGTCAAAACGGTCCCAGAGATCAATGGTTGCAACCGCGACGCCCGACGAAGTAATATTCGGCACGGTTCCTAAAGTAATGTGATCCAACCGACTTGCAGATTGACCCATCAAAACGTGGGTAGTAGCATGAAATGGCGTTCTGGAGCCAGATTCAGCGCGGTAAGTCATAGAGACATATGAGGATTCAGAAACTCTATTTTCTGATCGCTGCCGTTGCTGTCCTGGCATCGGGCAACGCGTGTCAGACGGCGCAACGGCCGGCTGCGCTCGTGCCTTCGGTCAAATCCTCTGCTCCTCCGCTGAACGCCAATTCAACCACCGCACAATCGAACGCTCAAGCCAAGGCTGCTCCGGCTCCGCAAACTGAGAGTGAAGCAAAGCCTGACCCCGTCGCAGAACTCATTGCGCAGGTGGAGAAGGAATACAAACTCGGCGAGGAGAACTACAAAGCCGGCCACTTGGAAGCTGCTAAAGAGAACTTCGATCGCGGCTTCAATCTTTTGCTAAGCAGTTCATTGGATGTCCGCACCGACGAGCGTCTGCAGCAGGAGTTTGATCGCGTACTCGACGGCGTAAACGGACTTGAGGTGCAGGCTCTGCAGGAGGGCGATGGCTTCGCCCAGCAGAAGTCTGAGCCGGCTCCAATCGATGAGGCAAACGAGGTAACGTATCCGGTCGATCCCAATCTGAAAGCGAAAGCCGAGGCCGAAGTCGCAGCTACGCATTCTGACATGCCCCTGATGATGACTGATCCGGTAGCCGGATACATCAGCTACTTCTCCAGTCGGGGACGCCCAACGCTTGAACACGCGCTGGCTCGTAGTGGACGTTATCAGGAGATGATCCAGAGGGTTCTCAAGGAAGAAGGCGTTCCGCAGGATTTGATCTACCTGGCGCAGGCGGAATCTGGATTCCATCCTCTGGCGCTATCCCGCGCGGGAGCTCGCGGCATGTGGCAATTCATGGCGAGCCGCGCCAAGGGATACGGCTTGGAGCGTGACTGGTGGGTGGACGAACGGCAGGATCCGGAGAAGTCGACGCGAGCCGCCGCCCATCACTTGAAAGATCTGTACAACGAGTTTGGCGATTGGTATCTCGCCATGGCCGCCTACAACTCCGGACCGGGCACAGTTCAGAACGCGGTGAAGCGTACCGGCTACGCGGATTATTGGGAGCTCTACAAGCGCAACGTGTTGCCCAAGGAAACGCGAAACTACGTGCCCATTATTCTGGCCGTAACCATTATGGCCAAGAATCCTCAGCAGTACGGCTTGGACACAGTGGTCACCGACAAGCCCGTGCCTTATGACGCGGTCAAGATCGATTACCCCGTGGACCTTCGTCTGGTGGCGGAATGCGTCGATGCATCGGCCAGCGACCTTCAGGATTTGAACCCAAGCCTTCTGCGGCTGACCACGCCCAAGGATCGGGAGTTTGAATTGCATCTTCCGGCGGGAACGAAGGATCGTTATCTGACCGCGATCACCGCGATCCCTCCTGACATGCGAGTGTGGTGGCGTTATCACAAAGTCGCGCCGGGAGACACGCTGGCCTCAGTCGCCAGCGCTTTCCATACCAGCCGGCAGGCAATTGTTCAGGCGAACAACCTCGACGGCGATAATGATCTCAAAGCCGAAAGCGAGCTGATTATTCCGGTCGCGCCGGGCAAGCATCCGTCCGACGAAGTGGCCAGCTACTCTCACCGGGCAACAACCTACAGAGTGCGCAAGGGGGATACGGTTGAAACCGTGGCTGATAATTTCGGTGTACCCCCGGCAATGATCCGCCGCTGGAACCATTTAAAGGGCGACAGCGTAGCGGGGCGGCATGTCTTGTACGTTCACCTGCCACTAGCTCCTGACCCTAACGCGAAGCAGCAGATTGCGTCCAAACCTAAGTCCAAGAATAGTTTACGAGCGTCAACTTCCAAACCTGTTGTCCATCACAAAGTACAGCGCGGAGAGACGCTGTCATCGATCGCCAAGTCGCACAACACGACCGTTGACGCATTGAAAGAAAACAACCGCAATCTGGCCAATCTCAGACCGGGCATGGTTTTGGTGATTGCCAATCCCAGCCGGTAGAACTCGAACGACACTCCACGGTCCATTTCTTACTTCACGATTACAAAACAAAAAACGCACATTCTGACTTCGGTGTAATATGCAGGGGAAAGCTGGAGCGCAATCAGTTTTTCGTCACTGCTCGCAAAAAACTGCTGTGCTATAATCGCGGGCCGTTCCACTTCAATGAGTAATTTTCGGTGGTCTTTTTAATTCTCAGCGAACGCAGTGCGAGCAGCACCCGGCGCCATCCGCAGCCGGACAAATTTCACAGGAGGAGCAATGAACGCTAACGAAACCCTCTACCTACGAGACGACGAAATAGACGAATTTGGCGACAGCGGCGCTTATGGCGAATCGCTGGAAGAAGATTTTGAAGAAGAAGAGGAAGAAGAGGAAGCAGAACTGCCAGGCGTGACTGGTTCGGAAGGGGAAAGTGAGATGCCGAGGCCTGCGCAACCGCCCATGGGCGGAGGCGGTGGGGGCGGCTCGTCCAAGCCCCCAGCCAAACGGCCGGCTCCTAAAAAAGCCGCTGCGAAAAAAGCGGCTAAGAAGAAGAGCGCGCCGAAAAAGGCAGCCAAGAAAAAGTCTGCACCGAAAAAAGCTGCGAAAAAGAAGTCGGGCAAAAAGAAAGCTGCCAAGAAGGCTGGCAAAAAGTCCGCACGCCGTCGACGATAGTCGAGTCAAACCGCACACGCGGGATCAAGCCGCAGCCGATCGCTGCGGCTTGATTACTCATTGCGACGGAACTCGTCCGCTATTCAAACTCCGCTTTTACGCGCACCGTCGAACTGCGAGCCCAAACTCTTCACGCCAGAGATGCCGCAGAGGCGTTAATTGCGCCTCCTAGCGGCACCGCGTAACATCTAAACAGCATGCCGACAACTGCCCCTACGTGTGCGGCGCCCACTCATCCTCCCCAGTTCGTCCTGGGCGAAATCTTCAGCTTCGCCTATGACACCTTCTGCAGTAATAAAGTGCGATTTGCGCTGACCGCGTTAGGGATGGTTATCGGCACCGCTTCACTCATTCTGGTGGTAACTATCGGAATGACTGGAAAACAATACGTTCTGAATCAGATTCAGTCGATCGGCGCGAACATGGTCTATGCCGAGTACCAGGGTGGGGCGACCAACCTCAATCCTGACTTCCTTACCATTGAGGACATGCACGCGGTATTGGCGCAGGTGCCGGGAATTGCGGCCTCCTCCCCGGTGGTTCCGATCAATGAGCGAGTTCCAGTCGGAAATGGCAAAGAGCGTGACGTTCGCGTCCTCGGAGTGATGCCGCAATACAGTGCGGTGCGAAACCTGGTAATCCTTTCCGGAAGATTCTTTGACTCGGAGGACGAACAGGCGCACAACAAAGTCGGAGTGATCACGCAAAAGCTAGCGGAACAGCTGTACGGATCCACGGATCAGGCGGTGGGAAAAATTCTAAAGCTGAGCGGATTGCCTTTCACCGTCATCGGGACCTTCAAGGAGCGCGTGGATACCTTCGGGCAGTCAGAAGTAACCGCCAATACCATGGTAATTCCATATACCGTGAGCCACTATTTCACCGACACAGCCGAAGTGAACCAGCTTTACTTTTCCGCCATCGAGCCTTCCATGGTGGTTCCGATTACAGAACAGGTGCGGAAGGTGTTGCAGTCGCGCCACCGGCCAGAATCGGTTTATGAAGTCGATAATCTCACCGAATTAGTCGCCGTAGCGGATCGGACCGCTAACGCACTCACGCTGGTGTTGCTGCTGGTCGCAACTGTAACACTGCTGGTGAGCGGAATCGGCATTATGAATATCATGCTGGCTACGGTGAGCGCCCGCATCCGCGAGATTGGCATTCGCAAGGCTATCGGCGCGACCAATCGTGAGATCCGTTTTCAGTTTTTGTCGGAAGCGATCCTGATCTCTCTGATCGGAGGTTTTGCCGGCGTCATCATTGGGCTGGCGCTACCTTTTTCGGTGCGCTTTCTGACCGAGTATCGCATTCCGATTTCAGGATTGTCGGCGATCGTGGCCATCGTGGTTTCATCGCTGGTTGGGATTTTGTTCGGAACCGTTCCCGCGACGCGAGCGGCTAAGCTGGATCCGGTGGAGAGTTTGCGGTACGAGTGAGGAACACCGCTGCTAGCTTTTTGCTTTTTGCTTTTTGCTTCGAGCTTTTAGCTTCGAGCTTTTTGGCTTCTAGCCTCCTAGCTTTTAATTCCCATTTCCAGGCCGGTTCGTATCAGGGCATCGCTTTAGCGATGCCGTAATTGCTTAAATCGGGTCGCGCCTTCAGGCGCTGAGGCTCGATGTTCCTCGCGTGAGCAGCGTTCCCGCTGCTTCTGAACCAAAATTTCGGCCATTTGCGGTATGCCTGAAGGCATACCCTGATACGAATCGGGATTTGGTGTCGCCTGGTGGAAAACTCGTCAAAAAGCGAAGCCGGGCTGGTTAGCCCGGCTTTTCTCTTTCATCACCCTGTGGGGACTGACTTGGTTTTGAGACTCCCCTCAGATCTTTTAAAATTTCGTCGCGCGTTTACATCACCAGCGCCAGATTCTCCAGCTCCGTTTGCAGTACGGGAATCGAGCAGCCCGACATTTCCACTCTGCCAGCGGCATCAAACGCCGCTTGGGGTGAAACGCCGTAGCCTCTTCCCATGAGGAAAACCTGCAGGAGTTCGGCGGCTTCGCGCGAATCGATCAGGCCGCCCTGCAGCAGATCGTTTCTCAAGGCCGTCAGTTCGGTCACCGAAAATCTCTCTTTATATCTGTCATTCATGGTCGTCTCACCTCCGACCTTGCGACTGCACTACCTATTAGACTCCGCTTGTGCCACCTACGTTGTATGCAATTTTGATGCCGCTCCGCCACCATCTTTTAAACTTCTGGCACCCACATGCTCTAACTGTTCAAACCCGTGTGGGTGCAATAAGTTGCGGTGCCCGAGCCAGATTTAGGGACAGGTCGCATCGTCAGCAAAACGCTGGGTTTCGCGTCCTCAGGTTGACACAAGATGTCGTTCTGGCACGGGAAAAGGGCGCAACCTGCCCCAAGACGGGTCAAAAAGTCGCCCATGCTTTGCCGAACCAAAAATCATGCTTCAAGAAGGTTCAGCTTCAGGACGGATCGGTAACGGCCTGGTCGATCAGCAGAATCGGGATATTGTCTCGAACCGGGTAAACGCGGCGGCACTCGGTACACTTCAAGCTTTCGCCAGTTTCCTTGAGCTGCAGCGGTTTTTTGCAGGCTGGGCAGACCAGGATGTCCAGCAGGTCCTGAGGAATCATGCCAGCCATTGTACGCCTTCGCGACGGTTCGGACGCACGCTAGAAAGCCGCGCCGGCGTGGTTTTATAGTCGATGGTTAGGAGAAGAAAGGCCACGTTGACTTGTCGTCCTCTGCGGATAGATTCTTGCGGCGATTGTTTAATTGATTTACCAAAGTCTCATCTGTAGCGGCGACGTTCTGCAGCTCCCCCGTCCGAACCGTCTATAGAGGACCCCAAACCCAGGAGAAAACAAAATATGAAGAGGTTGCGAAAGTTTGGAATTTCACTGCTTGCCGTGTTGGCATTGGTTGGTATTGCCAGCGCACAGAAATGGACGAAGATCAAACACCCAGGCAAATTCCCGGCAGGCGCAATGATTCTGCTCACCGATGGGACGGTGCTTATCCATGAGGAGCAGGACAGTAACTATCAGACCTGGTACAAGCTGACGCCGGACAACACCGGAAGCTACATTAACGGAACCTTAAGCCCGATCGCCACGAGGCGCCGGCAATTACGGTCCGTTTTTCTTCGGCTCCGTGGTATTGCCCGACGGTCGATACATTGTGGAGGGCGGGGAGTACAACATGGCGGCCCCAATTCGGCTGCTGGACCAATACCTGGGGGCAATTTACGATCCGGTGAAGAATAAATGGACGCTGTCAATCCTCCACCCGGGTGGGCCAGATCGGCGATGCCCAGGCCATTCTGTTGAACAATGGGACCTACATGCAGGCGAACTGCTGCAATGGGGTGGACCAGGCCTATTTTAATCCCAAGACACTCAAGTGGACCAACATCACTAACACAGGGAAGGTTGATCGCTTTGACGAAGAAGGATGGGGACTGCTGCCCAATGGCGATGTCCTGACGGTGGACGCAATCGATGCTCCCAACTCTGAGGTCTACAATCCGACGACCAAGAAGTGGACCAGCGCCGGAAGCACGATTGTCCGCCTGGAAGACCCCTCCTCCCAGGAGGTTGGACCGTTCGTGTTGCGGCCTGACGGCACTGTTTTCGCTGCCGGAGCTGCACCCTCCGGCACCGCCGGCCACACCTCGATCTACAACACGGCGACAAAGAAGTGGAAGCCGGGACCGGATTTCCCGAAGGTTAACGGCGTGGCTATGGCCTGCGATGACGCTCCTGCAGCGTTGGAAACTAACGGCAATGTCATCGTGATGGCCAGCGCCCCAGTTTTCAATCCGCCTGGCGCTTTTTTCGAGTGGAATGGAAAGACACTGACAAAGATCCCTGGCCCTCCTAACACCCCCAATGATCCGGCGTTCGTCGGAAAATTCCTCGAGTTGCCAACCGGTCAGCTGATGTTTACCGATTACAGCAACGATATCGAGTTCTTCACCCCGAAAGGCACCTACAAGGCAGCCTGGCAACCGACGATCACCTCGGTTCCGACCACGATTACTCACGGTCAAACCTATGTGGTCAAAGGAACGCAGTTCGGCGGCTTCTCCAATGGAGCTGCGTACGGCGATGATTTCCAGGATTCCACCAACTACGCGCTGGTGCGCATCACGAATAATGCAACCAAGCACGTCTTCTACGCCAAGACAACCAATCCGAGCACGTACGCGGTTCAGACCGGTACGTTGGCGGAATCGACCAATTTCACTGTGCCGGCGGGCATCGAAACTGGCGACAGCGAGTTGGTTGTAGTCACAAATGGCATCCCATCGGCTGCCAAAGCGGTGACGGTAAACTAGGAGCGGTGATTTGAATCCACTCGCCTGATTGTCCTACTTGGATATCAGACGGGTGGATTTTTTCGATTTCTTGGAATTGATTGGAAATATGAGGGCTAGAGGGCTTAAGAACTCCGTTTGGGACTCCCGACTTGCTTCGGCAGCTAAGAATTTTGCCGAGGTACTCGATTCCGCTCCCTCGGCGGCTATGGCCTTCGCTAGTTCGATGGCCTTGATCGCGGCACGCCACCTAAAATCGAATTCTCCACGGTTATCGCGCGGGGCAGCGGTTTTGGCTGCCGTTTGCGTGGCCTGCGGGGTTGCTGTTGCTGCGAGCAACCCTCATTACGTCATTGCCAACGACGATATTCCGCCGGCTCTGGCTACCAGCGTCAGCTTCTACACCGTCGGGGCGGACGGCCTGTTAACCATGAGAGCCAAAGTTCTCACCGGCGGAGGCGGCATTGCCGGGGGCTATTTCGCGGCCAACCGCGTGACTGTGGTCAATAGTGGGAATGCGGAGTGCGTCTACGCTTCCGTGGCTCAGAGCGGCGAGATTTGGGGCATCGGGGCCAAGACTTTAAAGGTTGGTGGCCACGCGAATGGCTCCAAGAAAGACACCGGCGCCTCCAACGGCATCGGCCTTGCCATGAACGCCCAATACCTCTATGCCAGCTTCACTGACTTCAGCACCATCGGAACCTTTCAGGTTCTGCCTGGTTGCAAACTCAAATTCGTTAGCGACATCACCGTCGCCGGACTGCAACGCGGAATTGTCGATGGCATGGTGATCCACGGTGACATGATGGTTGTCACCTATGGCGATGGCTCGATCGAATCTTTCAATATATCGGCGGGCGTTCCGGTGTCGAATGGCGATGAGCAGAACTCCACTGGCTCGCGCAGGGGCAACACTTATCCCAGCGGCATTGATATCACCCAGGATGGCCACTACGCCATCTTTGGCGATACCTCGCCCTTCACCATCGTTGAAGTTTCTGACATTTCCTCCGGCAAGCTGACCCCGACGGTCGTCTATCGTTTGGGGAATGCAATTAATTCCAGTAACGTCCTGCTAAGCCCCGACGAGACGCTTCTTTACATCAGCAACAATCAATCGGGCAAACTCACCGCTGCTTTTTTCGACAAGACTACGGGCAAACTTTCCAAAGGTTGCGTCTCCCGGGCGCTTAAGGGATTTGTGACCGACTGGTCCTACACGGCGTCTTTGGCTTTGGAAAAGACCACAGGAACGGGCGGAATGGTATACGTCGCCGAGTTTGGCGCGCCGTCCTCGATCGGGCAGATAGAGGTGACCTCGTCCGGCGGTAAATGTACTGCTGACCGAGTCGTCCAAGTCGCCCATCGCCAGACCCAAACAGTCCGGGGCTGCTCTCCATTGGAGCCTTTCCACCCCGACCGTTCTAACTCTTATGTGCGCGGGCGCCGTCGACCTGCCCGGCCGCTACCGGGAAAAAAGACGAGTGGATTTGTTATGTCAGCCATTGCCTGCGGGCTGGCCGCATCGGTTTCCGCGAAGAGTCAAATTCTTTACATCTTCGTCGTTGACTTAGACCTTTTCCCGGGATAACGTTTTGCGGCGAGTCAGTTGTCCGACTCGCCAAATCCCAGCTGTGGCGGCCGTTCTGATGGCTCTCAGCCGCTTTTAAGAAAGTAATCGTGAGGCTACACGAATGAACATATCGAAAATGTTAGGAATCGCACTCGTCGTTTGTTTGGCCCTGCCCGGTATCGCGGGCGCACAAAAGTGGCAATCCTTGAAGCATCCGCCAACATTCTTCACCGATACAGCTTTGCTGCTCACGGACGGCACGGTCATCGTGCATGAAGTCTGCTCGCCGAACTGGCATCGGCTCACGCCCGATCAAACGGGAAGCTACGTCGAATGGGACGTGGAAGCGAATAGGCTCCATGCCTTCGGATTACGCACCACTCTATTTTGCTTCCCAGGTGTTGCCGGACGGGCGAGTTCTGGTCGAAGGCGGCGAATACAACGGCGCGGGTTGCCCCGGCCCTTTGGAGGTCAGTCTGGGAGCCATCTACGATCCGTTGGCGAACAAGTGGACGAAGGTGAACCCGCCTGATGGATGGGACGAAATCGGCGATTCTCCGTCGATTGTTCTGCCCAACGGTATTTTCATGCTGGGTCAGAACGAGAGCACCGCCAGCGCTTTCTTCAATCCGAAGACCTTGGGCTGGACCCTTAAAGGCTCTGGCAAAGCGGACGCGTACGCCGAAGAAGGAATGGAGTTGCTGCCCGATGGCAAGGTCCTGCTCGCTGACACGCAGGACACGCCGAACACGGAAATCTTCAATCCGAAGACCATTCGCCTGGACCAGCGCGGGCAGCGCGATGGTCAATCTATCGGAAAACGCTGGAGAAGAAACTGGACCTGCCCTGTTGCGGCCCGACGGCACGGTTTTTGCGATGGGAGCCAACGGGAGACGGAAGCCGGGCACACCGCGATCTTCGACACGAACACCGGGGAAATGGGCCGCTGGCCCCGATTTTCCCAACGGACGACATGGCCGATGCTCCCGCTGCCGTCCTGCCGGATGGAAACATTCTGTGCGAGACCAGCCCGCTGGTGTTCAAAACCCCGGTTTCCTTCTATGAGTTCGACGGAACCAAGTTCAATTCGGTTCCCAACCCGAAGTACACGGGCAACAAGAAACAGAAATCCAATACCTCCTACGTAGGCCGATTGCTGGTGTTGCCTACGGGCCAGATCTTCTACACCTTGGCGGATGGCTTCACCAAGGATGCCGAAATTTACACCGCCAAGGGAACGATCACAAATCGTCATGGGCGCCGACGATTACGACAGCTCCCGACGACGTTACCCGTGGTGACACTTACAAAATCTCGGGAACGCAGTTCAATGGCCTGACCCATGGCGCGGCTTACGGAGACGACGCGCAGATGAACAGCAGTTATCCGCTGGTGCGCATTACCAATAAGGCGAGCGGTCACGTCTTCTACGCGCGCACTCACGACCCAGCACGATGGGCGTCGCTACCGGCAAGAAAGATTGTGTCGACCAGCTTCGATGTCCGCCGGATATGCGAGACCGGCGCCAGCAGTCTGGTGGTCGTCGCCAATGGTATCCCTTCTGCTCCGGTCAACGTTACCGTGCAGTAGGGAAATAACTGCGGTTGGGTTACAATGCCACTTCCCTGGTTCTGGTTATCTGTTCAGAATCCGGGAAGTGGCTTTTCGTTCTTTCTCAACCTTCTTTGGTTCGCGCGTCCTCATCAATCGATTTGAGGAGGGAAGCGGGTGAGAATCCCGCGCTGCCGCGCAACTGTAAGCGAGGAAATTCGCAACCGGTCACTGGGTAACCCTGGGAAGGCCGGTTGCATTAGTCGGACAGCGAAAGCTGTCCTCACTCGCAAAGCCAGGAGACTGGCGCGAACCGTCGACACCAACCCCTTTCGCGAAACAAAGGAGGAGTGCATGCGGTTCTTTCGTATTCTTGCGAGTGTAATTTGCCTGCTGGCGGCAGCTTCCGCCGCCGAAATCAAAATCAAAGTGGTCGATCCCCAATCGGCGGTGGTTGCCGGAGCACAGGTCGTCTTGACTCTCAAGGACGGCTCGACGCCGGCGATTGCGACTACGTCGGCCGAAGGGCTGGTCGTCTTTCAGAATGTTGCTGCGGGCTCGTATCACATGCAGGTCTTGGCCCCCGGATTTGCGCCTGCGACGACGGATCTCTCGGCCGATACTGAAACGGTTACGATAAAGTTGAGGCTGGCCGCCGCCGCAGAAACCGTGGTTGTGACGGCAACTCGTACTCCGGTACCGACCGAGGCCGCCGGGCCGACGTCGACACTTTGAACGGCGAGCAACTGCAGACCATGAAGCCGGTCGCCGCCGACGATGCGTTACGGTTCCTGCCGGGCGCCGTGATCAACACTGCCGGACAGCGCGGCGGCCTGGCATCTCTCTTCGTGCGCGGCGGCGATTCGACCTACAACAAAGTGATCGTTGACGGGGTCACCGTAAATGAGCCGGGCGGGACGTTTGATTTTGGCACGCTTCCGCTGACGGAAGCCGATCGTCTGGAATTTGTGCGCGGCGCGCAGAGCACGCTGTACGGTTCCGACGCCATGACCAGCGTAGTGCAGGTTTGGACGCGTCAGCGGGACGACGCCGACTCCGGAGCTGCGTTTCGGTGCTGATGGCGGAAATCTTAGCACAGCGAATGGCTACGCGTCTCTGGCCGGGGCGCACGGGCGTCTTCGATTACAACGTCTTCGCCGACCAATTCAACACCAACGGGCAAGGCGTGAACAATGCGTATTCCGACTCCTTGCAGGGCGGAAATATTGGCGTTGCGTTTAACGATCAAGTGTCGCTCCGGGTGCGCCTGCGCCACTCGAACAGCCACACCGGCTTGTCCGGGGAATGGAACTTTAACGGCGACCCCCTGGAACCGCCGGATCCGCATGAGTGGTCGCAGCTCAATAATCTGATTGGCAGCGTGGAGTTGACCGTAGCCGCGCCCTCTGGCTGGCAGCATCGCTTCACCGGCTTCGACTATAACTATCGCTACAACGATGTGAATCTGACGGGCGATCCCGCACGCGTCGACGACTTTGCAGCCCACGGTTACGACGATATCAATCGCGCCGGCTTTGAATATCAGGGCGATTACATCGAGCGCAGCTGGGCGCGCACCACCGTGGGTTACCGCTTCGAAGACGAAAACGGCTTTGTTGGTGATCTGAATTTTCCGCCGCTGACGCACGGCCAGCGGCTGAACGACGATGTTTACGGGCAGCAGCAACTTACTCTAGGCCGGCTGTCAGTAATAGCTGGCGCACGTTTCGTTCACAACGGAGCGTTTGGCAATACTGGAGTGCCCCGAGTCGCACTGACTTTGCTGGCATTGCGCGGCGGCGAAGTTTTTTCCGGCACGCGGCTGCGCTTTTCCTACGCAACGGGATTCAAAGAACCCAGGCTGGAAGAAACCTTCGCCGGTCCGCCTTTCAGCATTCCTAATACCGCCTTGAAGCCGGAGCGCAACCGCGCGTTCGAAGCGGGACTCCTGCAAAATCTAATGGGGAACAAATACTCATTTACCGCGACGTACTTCAACAACCTTTATTACGACCGAATTGACTACGCCTCGAATCCCGTAACCTTCATCGGGCAGTACGTGAATGTGGATAAGTCTTTCGCGCAGGGAGCTGAGATCGAGTTGCAGGGCAAGATCCTACCGAGGCTGTTCCTCAACACCGCTTACACTTACACTTCTACGGAAATTCTGCAGGCTCCGGAGTGTACGCCAGCCAATTTTTGCGATCCCACAGTGCTAGGCGTGGGCCAGCCCTTATTGCGCCGGCCTAAACATTCAGCCACCACTTTACTGACCTATTTAGGCAAACGTTGGGGGGCAAATCTGGGAGGAAGTTTTGTAGGCCGGAGAAAGGACTCCGACTTCCTCGGATTTGGAATCAATCATGCCGCCGGCTACGTGCGCGTCGATATGGGCGGCTGGTACGCGATCACATCGAGAGTTACGGCATACGTGACTCTGCAAAACGCGCTCGACAAACAGTACCAGGAAGTAGTCGGATACCCGGCGCTGGGCGCGAACTTCCGGGCTGGGATGCGATTCAGAATCGGAGGGGAGTGAGAGTATCAGCTTCAAGTAGCCAGCTCAATTTGTTGGAACCAGAGCAGCTTTTGTATGCCAGTTTCGTTTTTTCGGACAAGAATTTTTTACAAACATGGCGACAGAAACTGGGTGTATGATCGCAAACACTTCAAAGTCGCAAGGAAAGTTCCGAGTATTCCTAACCAGAGCCTGGGTAGTTTACCTGCGGCCCGTATCAAAACCCCGATGAGAAAGGAGAGACACGCCATGTTTAGCACGTCCAATTCGAGAACAATATCGCTAACCGGATTCGCGTTGTTCACTCTTATGGCAGCATCCTTTGTCCTGGCTCCTCCCGCCCAGGCCACAAATACCTCCCACTCACCCAATTTCGGCCCAAACGTCTACATTTTCAATCCCAGCATGCCACTGAGCCAGATCCAAACGACTGTCGACTCGATAGCAACTCAACAAGTCTCCAACCAGTTTGGGACCCAGCGCTACGCCTTGCTATTTGAGCCTGGCACCTACGGAACCAGCACCAACCCTCTCAACTTTCAGGTCGGGTATTACACCAGCGTAGCCGGGTTGGGCCAGTCCCCAGGCGACGTCGTCATCAATGGGTCGATCGACGTCTACAACCAGTGCACGGGAAGCAGTTGCATCGCCCTGATTAATTTCTGGCGATCGCTGTCGAACCTAACTATCAACGTCACCAACTCGAGCTTTGGTTGCTACGCCGGCGAATTCTGGGCGGTGTCGCAGGCGGCGCCACTTCGTCGCGTCCTGGTCAATGGGCTCACCACTTTTATGGATTATTGCACCGGGCCCTCGTATGCCAGCGGCGGTTTCGTTGCTGATTCGCAGTTCGAAAACAGCAGCGTGACCAATGGCTCGCAGCAGCAATGGCTGACCAGAAACAGCATTCTCGACGGCTGGAGTAACGGCGTCTGGAACCAGGTGTTTTCTGGCGTAGTGGGCGCGCCGGCCCAATGTTTCCCACAAGGGTCATGCGGCGGTCCATACACTACGCTTGCGACGAGCCCCGTAACCCGGGAAGCTCCATACCTCTATATGGACTCTCATGGGAACTACAACGTCTTCGTGCCCGCGGTGCAGCGTAATTCTTCGGGCACAACATGGTCCAGCGGCGCGACGCGCGGCTCTTCTATTCCAATCCAAAGATTTTTCGTTGCCCATCCGACGGACTCAGCAGAAACGATCAATCGAGCATTATTTTTCGGCATGAACCTCATCCTGACCCCAGGCATCTACAATCTGGATCGAAGCATCAAGGTCGTGCGTCCTGATACGCTGGTGCTCGGCTTGGGTTTCCCAACCCTGATTCCTCAAAACGGAAACCCGTCAATGACTGTCGCCAGCGACAACGGAGTATTAATTTCCGGAATCATTTTCGACGCGGGGCCGAGAAACTCTCCGGTGTTACTACAAGTTGGGTGTGAAGGTTGGCATTGCCATGGCCGCCATCGTAATAAAGGCTCTGACCCGTCGGGTATTTACGATGTATTCTTCCGTATCGGCGGCGCTGAGGCGGGAAGCGCGACCGTCAGCCTAGTGGTGAACAGCGATAATGCCATCCTCGATGACATCTGGGCATGGCGGGCCGACCACGGCAACGGCGTGGGTTGGACGAGCAACACCGCCAATACAGGCCTCATCGTGAACGGTGACAACGTAACCGCGTATGGCCTTTTTGTCGAACATTATCAGCAGTACGAAGTGATCTGGAACGGCAATGACGGCACGGACATCTTCCTTCAAAACGAGATGCCCTACGACCCGCCTAGCCAGGCCGCGTGGATGGAGACTCCCGGCGTTGACGGATGGGCCGCTTTCAAGGTCGCTGACAACGTGTCCAGCTTCAACGGTTACGGTATGGGCAGTTACAGCTTCTTCAACCAGGGCGTCAACATCTACGCGGCAAACGCCTTTGAGGTTCCCGAGAGCCTCCCAAAGGGAAGCTTCAATGATCTGCTCACCATCTTCCTGTCAACGTCCGGGTTCGGTGGAATCCTGAATGTCATCGACAATACCGGCGGGTCGTCGACCATCGCCAACCCAGACACCCCAGTCACTGTGGTGAGTTTCCCATGACAACGTGACCCTTTAACCCAACTGCCAGGTTCATGACATCAAGCTCCGCACGTCGGGGCTTGATGTTCTCTTGGCGAAATATTGCAGGGTTAGAAGTAGAAGAAGTGCGGACGGACCGATGGGGCCTAGCCCTTAGCTTTTAGAGGGCCGCGCAAATCCTTGTTTCGCGTTCGAGAGTTTTCACCCGACGATGAATTCCCGTTTCCCTGCGAACGCCCGCCGTTATGGCCGCGAACAGCACTGCAGGGCAGAGGCAGTACGGAGCTGGCTACTTGGTACTTCGTGCGCGCGAGTTTCAGCTTTTCGAGATCCTCGCCGGCCAATGGCTGCTGGCGTCCCAAAAGATGCGTTACCAGCGCGATCTGGGCAAAGTGCTCGACCGTTTCCATCTTCATGTAAGCGTGATGAAGAGTGTCGGCGTAAGCGACGACTCCGTGATTCGACATAAGGATGGCATCGTACTGCGGAATCAGCGGCTCCAGCGCATCCGAAAGTTCCGGCGTTCCCGGCGTCCCATATTTAGCCAGCGGAATTGATCCCAGCCCGATCACCACCTCGCACACCAGCGGCTGGCTGAGTGGCAGGCCGGCAGCGGCAAATCCGGTTGCTGTGGGCGGATGGGCGTGCACAATTCCCTTCACATCCGGACGCAACTTGTAAATCAACAAGTGCATGGCAAGCTCGCTGGACACATTGCGATTACCTGCAAGACGGCGGCCGTCCAAATCGACCACCACCATATCCGACACTCGCAGCATGCTCTTGCTCATGCAGGTCGGAGTAATCATGATGCGCTCGTCATCCAGACGAGCGGAAAGATTACCGTCGGTGGCAGCCACATAGCCGCGCTGATGCAGCATGTGGCCGAACTCAACCATTTCGCGGCGATATTGGCGTTCGTTAGGCATTCGTGTGTGGGACTGCCGGCGGAAGCTGACCCGAGCTAGTTTGCGTATGGTATCGCAGAAACTTAGTGGAACACAACCGCGTTTGTTAGGAAATGTTGTCGAAGCCGGTCGAATTTATAATCAACAGCGGTGCTAGTTTCAGAATTCAATTATCAGCTTCCCGACGAATTGATAGCCCAGGAGCCGCTTGCAGACCGGGCTGCGTCCCGTTTACTAGGTATGCACCGCTTTAAGGAAGGCCTTCTTCGGGATGGCAGTTTTCGTGACCTTCCCGCAATGCTACGGGCTGACGACCTGCTTGTGCTAAATAACACGCGAGTGTTTCCCGCACGCCTGTTCGGCAGGAGAAGCGGTGCCAGGTCGCAGCCGGTAAGCCGGCAAAACCCGGCTGCCCGCGATTTCCTGAAGGGCCAAATTGAGGTCCTGCTTACACGGCAGGTATCGCAAGTTCCGAACGAATGGGAATGCCTGGTTCGCCCAGGCCGCAAGATCGGAATAGGAGAGCGCCTGTTCTTCGGCGAAAACAACGAACTCGAAGCGGAGGTGATAACCAGGGGCAGCTTCGGCGAACGCTGCATCCGGTTCGCTTCCATAGACAATTTCTTTGGCGTGGTGGAGCGACTGGGACATATTCCTCTTCCGCCCTACATCAGCCGGAGCGACCTCGCAAGCGATCGGGAACGCTATCAGACAGTTTACGCACAGGCGAGGGGCTCAGTTGCGGCCCCCACGGCGGGACTGCACTTCACCCCCGAAATTCTGGCCCGCATACGAGATCGTGGCGTTGAGATGGCGGAAATCACGCTGCATGTAGGCCTTGGGACATTTCAACCAGTCCACGTAGACCGGGTCGAAGATCATCGATTGCACACCGAGCCGTAGCGTGTGAGATTTCCCCGGAAGCCGCGAAAACGATCAACCGAGCTCTGGACGCCGGACGTCGACTGGTCGCGGTCGGAACCACTACCGGCGCACTCTGGAATATGGCCGGCCACCTCAATCCAGAGACGGGAAAGTTCAGGCTGGCCGGGGGGAGGCCGATTTATTTATCTATCCCGGATACCAGTTCCGCATCGTCAGTGCTCTGCTGACAAACTTTCATCTTCCGAAGTCCAGCCTTCTTATGCTGGTATGCGCCTTCGGGGGATTCGAACCCGTGATGCAGGCCTACCGGCACGCAGTCGAACAAAAGTACAGGTTCTATTCGTACGGGGACTGCATGTTCATAGAGTGAATGTAGGCGCGGGCGTCGGAGCCCGTGCTCTTTGTTCAAGGCGCTATATACTGATCCACGCATCAGGAGTGATCATGCAAACACCGGTAGTTTCGAAACAGGTTTCAATCGAGGATTTCGTATCCGAGTTGCGGAAGTTTCCCGAGCCGGCCTTCGATCGGACGGATGCAATCCTCAAATTTCTCGCGAGCACATCAGGTGCGTGCCCGATACGCTTGCTCCTTATTTAATTTGGGATCGACAACATTACACCCGCAACCTGATCGACAAAACTACGCTCTACGAGCTGATCGCCGTCTGCTGGGAGGTGGGACAAGGAAGCTCGGTGCATAACCACCGCGACCAGAATTGCTGGATGGCGGTACCCATTGGCCGATTGCTGGTAGAAAACTATCGTCTGATTTCGCAGAAGCTCGATGCCGGTACGTGTGACCTTGAAACGGCCGACACTGTGGAGATGAACCAAATTCATCCCTGTGCCGTCGATCCCCAGGAACCTGTGCATCGCGTCTACAATCCGCGCGAGTTTAATCAAAGAGCGGTCAGCCTGCACATTTACTCCCGGCCGTTCGATACCTGTGTCGTGTATTCGCCCGAGCAACACACTTGCGGCGAGATCAAGCTCCATTACACGACTGAGTACGGAAAACAGCGACAGTGACTTCGGTGTATTGTTGCACCGGGACGGAGGCCATAAGAAAATCAGGAGGTGCGGACAACACTGAAGGAGAAGTAATGAAGAAATACCCCGCCCTGCTAATAATTGGTGTGGCCTTATTGATCTTTGGCTTCCGGAAAAACACCATTCTCCAAGCAAAATGGCCCAAGGCAGATTCGCCCCGGCAAGGACAAGTAGAAGAACCCGGTAATCAAAGCAGCGACTCCCGAAGACCCCGGACCGATCGCTACTGTCGTCGCCCCTTTAGATGTTTTGAAGAAACAAGCAGACGTATCTGAAACCAAACCGGCGCCCTGGCGAGAACAGCCGGTAAATGAGCCACTTCCAATCGATCATACTGTCTCTATCGAGCCTGGAAAGCCCAAGCATTTCTTGCACAATGTCTTCTCCTTGAATCGCCGCGCGCGATTCGCTTTCCTGATTCCGGCACACCAGAATAATGCCAGGCTGCACGGCACTTTTCGTTCTTTTACTAAGCGCAACGATCCCGACTCCAGTACGACGCGCCGACATCGACTTGCTATTATTGACTGACGAGGAATTCAATCAGTTTCAGAACGGCCAGCCGCAAAGCGTTACCTACGAACTGAATTCCGCTCATAATCAGATGGTCGATTGGTGGGTGCCCGCCACACGTGCAGAGGCAAAAACTTATCATCTGGTTTTCATCAATTCTGCTGACGATGTAAAACTCAAGTTTGTTCAGGCCGATTTTACCCTCACTTTTGAATAAAAATTGACGGGGTGGCCTCATCGGTTCCTGAGAACCTCCGGTTCGTATCAGCGTGTGCCTTCATAGTTTGCGGAAGAAATTTCGCTTCGGCGACTGGGGTTTTGAAGGGGCGCGGCTTCGAGCCGGAAGCGCCTTACATCGTTTTCAAAGACTTACGGCACGGCTCGGACGCCGTGCCTCGAAAACTCCGACGCCACGCGTTTTTTCCGCAAGCTGTTCAGGCATACCGTGGTCGTCGAAAGTGAGTTCGGCTTTTGATGCTGCTCGTGTGCACAGCATTCACGCAGCCTCCTGATAAACTAGGTGATTGCCTCCTCGAAAGAAATCCCCGTCCGCTGCGGCCGAGAGCGCCACCATTGTGGCAATTCCGGAGACGCCGTCTTCCGCCCGGAAGCCAAAATTGGTCGCATCCGAAGCAGGCTGCATCTACCTGATTGACACCATGTCGTTCATCTTCCGCGCCTATCACGCCATGGCGCGGCAGCGCGGCATGTCGACAAAGACCGGTTTGCCCACCGCGGCAACGTACGTCTTCGTCAACATGTTGCGCAAATTGCGCGATGATTTTTCTCCGGCTTACCTCGCCGCCGTTTTTGACGTCGCTGCGCCCACCTTCCGCGATCAGCAGGCGGAAGGCTTAACCAGCGTGCGCCGCTTTGACCTCAAGACCCAGACCTTTCAGGAAATCAAATACCAGGGCTACAAAGCCAATCGCAAGGAGATGCCCGGGGACTTGGCGCAGCAATTGCCGTATATTCGCCGAGCGCTCGAAGCCTACAGAATTCCTATCCTCGAACTCGGAGGCTACGAAGCCGACGACGTTATTGGCACGCTGGCACGAAAGGCGGTCGCTCAATCGTATTCG
>CAVUQA010000011.1:0-307818 GCA_963743375.1 uncultured Acidobacteriota bacterium
CCCTCGGCCCGTCCGTTGCGGGGATCACCATCATCATCGGCCTGGTGTTCACGCCGCTGATCGCGCGCACGGTCCGGGCGGCGGTGCAGGTCGAGCGGCATCAGGATTACGTGTCCGGTTCCCGGCTGCTCGGCGAGAGCGCGGGCCGGGTCATGTTCGCCGAGATCCTGCCCAACGTCATGCCCGCCATCGTGGTCGAGTTCACGGTCCGGCTGGGCTACGCGGTCTTCGCGGTGGCCACGCTGTCCTTCCTCGGCTTCGGCATCCAGCCGCCACCCCCCGACTGGGGCGCGGACATCGCAGGGTACCGCGATTTGCACCGACACCCCAAGACTCACGGCCACATACAGTCCCGCAACGCCTAAACCGATCCACAAAAACACTCGACTCACCACGTCCAGCGCTAACGCCCCAAACAAGGTCAACACAAATACCGCCGGTACCCAGTGTCTCCACGACCACGCCCGTTTGCCGAATTTCATCACGTAGCTCACCCACACCCCGTCAGCAAAAACGTGACGGCGCAGGGTTCGCAGATTCCCGTCAGCCGCGTAGTTCACCACGATGTCAGGCATGACTAAGATTCGTCCGCCCGCTGCCTGAATGCGCTGATTCACATCCAGATCCGAGCTGCTCAGCAACTTTTCGTCATACATTCCGATTCTGTCGAAAAGATCCTTCTTAAAGCAGCCAAACGCAGTTGAGTCTGACCAGGTTGGTTGGCTCACGCCCACCTTCACATTGGCATTTCCGGAGCCGAAGCGACTGGCCAATCCGAGCACAATGGCTCGCGCCGTCAAGGTGTCCGCTCCCGGCACGATTTTCGCTATGCCGCCAGAATTTTCCGCGTCATATTGGTCTTGATAGCGCACACAGCGCGAGATGTACTCTCGCTGATAGGTGGAATGAGCGTCCATCTTAAGTATTCGTTCGCCCCGGGCGGCTGAGATTCCAACATTCATCGCTGCCGGAATGTTCTTTTTTAAGTTGTCCACCACACGAATCATGGGATAACGCGCACTGTAGCCCGCGACGATCTCGCGGGTGCGGTCTTCGCTCATGCCGTCCACGACCAGAATTTCCATCCGCTCATTCGGATAATCATTATCCAGAATTGACTCCAGGCATCGCCCGATGTGCTTCTCTTCGTTGCGGCACGGGACGACCACGGTGACAAACGGCAGCGTCTCTGCCTTCATCACTGGCAGCAGGGCATTGTTTCGGTGTCCGAAATCAGTTCACGCACCATTTGCGATTTCACTTTTTTCTCAAGGATGCTTGCGCAACACGGTGGTCACTTGTCCCACCAGGAAGGGTAGCAGCGCGCTCACCAGGAAATACGCTCCTGGCAGTCGCCGCGACAAGAAGCGTCCGATGGGCGGCAGCAACGGTCCGGCAAGAACTCCGATTCGGCTGGTCTGCCGCCCTACTTCGAACAGCCCGGCAATTCTCTTCTGTGTGACCGCACGATGCGCGGCGCCTCCCGGCTTTGCATATCGCCAGTCGCACAAAACGATGTGACCGCCCGGCTTCGTCACCCGCAGCATCTCCTCGGCAACCTTGTGCGCCAGTACCTCGTCTACGCTGTGGATGAACATGGTCGCCTCATGCACCAGGTCGAAAGTGTCGTTGGCAAACTCCAGTGCAGTTGCATCGCTGCAAGCAAAGTGGATGCTCGGGCATCTCTCTCTGGCCTGTGCAATCCGTTCTCCCTGAAAGTCGATTCCGTAAAGGTTCTGAGAAGCAAATCCCAGCTGCAGAAAGGTGAGCAACGTGGTTCCGCCTCCGCAGCCCACATCGAGCACGCACGCCGTTTCCTCGACGGGATGAATGGATTGCAAGGCACGCACCAGCGCCGCCTCCTGCGCCAGGCTCTGATACAGAACTTCCGGGTTGTGCAGAAGACTATTCCGGTCTGCACCCTTGGTGTCGTAATACTCTCGATACCAGTCTTGCCCGACTACCTGAGGTGCCTTGGCCGCAGCAGGTGACATAACTTTCGCGCATGAACTAATGGGATGAGGACTCAAGACGCCGCCGCCCGCACGACCATCGGAGCATCCCGAATCGCCAGTTCGGAGACCGAATACTGCTGCTTAAACCGGGGAGAAACATTTTCCTGGCTCAAGTGTGTGACGTCAGTCAGCTCTCGCCTAGGCTCATTGACACTCGCGACGAGACAGATACGTTGAGAGGATATAGCGCATCGACTTTTTGTGAATTTCAAACATAGATCGAGTCATGTGAGCGCCGACGGTTACGTGCTCGTGGTGTTGCACGGATAGGGCAGAGTCGTACACCACCGGCAGGCGAAGTGAGCGGCAAATCTCGGCGACCGATATCTCCTCGCCATTCAAGAAAATGTTTTCATCGATATACCCCCCGGCGTCGAAAAACCTGCGGCTAAAAATCAGGAACGATCCGTGGGCAGCATAAATAGGCCGCAGTTCTGCCTTTTCTGCCGGATGCGCCCGCGGGACGGTTCCGCCAAGCCACCATTTCAATGAGCGCTTCTTGTAGTGGAGCCAGTCGCGCGCCATTGCCGCCCGATAGTTGGAGCTGCAGAGGCGGTAGCCGAGCCGTTTTTTCCATCCCGGCCGCTGCTGCATGTAGGGGTTTTGCTCAGTTTGGAGGGGCGTCTGAATGCGCGGCCCGATTACGCCAACCTTCAAAGGATCGTGGCGAAACAACTTTTGCAGGAATTCCTTGTCGTCTATCACCACATCGTTGTTGCAAACGATGAGCCAGTCAGGAATCGCATTCCCTCGAGAAAGATAGTGTTCGGCCCCCAATCTGGCTGCGCCAAAATACCCAAGATTGGCCGATGCTGCGAGCAGCCGCACATTCGTCAACTCTGCGATTTCCTTCTGCAGGATGGCCACAGAAGCGGCGCCAGAAGCATTGTCGACGATGAGTACACTCAAATCGGAGAAACCGCTCAGTCTCGAGAGACTGACCACCAGCGCCTTGGTGTAATCTTCGTGGCCGGTGTTAATCGTAATCAGCAACGCCCTGGGATGCCGTCCCTGCGAAGAGTTTGGGGGCGATTGGAGTGATTTCCCACTCGCGGTCCTGGCGGATGAAATCTGAGGATTTTGTTCTCGCATATTTCAATTGCCTTTCAGTTCTGGCGGCGGATCATAAAATACTCGAACTGCAAAATGCCCGGTTCGGCTCGCGGCGGGCGAGTTTTTTCGTTGCCTTCTTCAACAAGACCGCTGCGACTCCAATGGCCAAGATCGGACCGTTGTAAACGAATACCGAAACTATGGGCGACCAAATCATGAAGGAATAGAAGGCCGCGAGGGTGACAAGCGCCCAAGCGTGGCCTCGGCGGCCCATGCTATAAGCAAAACCAGATATGTAGCCGATCAGGACGCAAATCGCGACTGCTCCAGGCAAGGAGAAGTCTTGAATAAGGCCACGAAACGCGGTGTAGATATTGGAATAATGATCATCGGCGTCAAGGGTGACCATTTCGTCATAGACTCCGATTTGGCGCGGGTGCAGACCAACCGCATCAAACAACCCTCCGAATGTATACACCCCCATATCAAGGTGCGCAGAACTCAAACCTTCAGGTTTATCTACCCAATGACTGAATACCGCGAGATAGCCCACGGTTGCCGATTTTACCCGTCCCCAGTCCACTTCCATTGCTGCCGCCGGCTGATCGTTTTCGCGGTACGTGCGAAACAGGTCAACCGTGAGAAACAGCGACAGCGAAGCCACGATTGCGGTCGCCAGTAATAACAGAGTCCTCTTACTCACCGGCCGGAAGCGGTCGATCCCGAGCATGACACGGGTAGCCAGGTATCCGCCGGTCGCCAAAGCAGCGGCAATCAACGTGTTCGCCTTGGCAGCCTGCACGACGCTGAAGGTGAGCGCAGGGAGGAGCACGGAAAAGCAAAGAATCCGCTCGCGGCGCGAGCGCGCCAGCACGTAGCTTATGCCCGCAAGCAATGCAGCCGGAAACGTCCATGTGACCAGCAATCTGACCAGCAGCGGTGTCTGCTCTCCCCCATAGCGCTCGACCGACAGCAAATGCCCCACAGACATCAGCTCGGGGAAAGAGAGTCCTAGTCCATAGTCGTTCACCGCTATTGCCGCGGCATACAGAGCACCCGCGAAACTCAGCGCGTTCAGCAGGAAAGTCCAGCGTAATAGCCGGGGAACCGAGAGGCGCGACAAATGGTCCGCCGACACCGGGAGTCCGTCACTGCGCCCGCCTTCCGCGATTATGGCTCCCAAGGTCACGCTTGCAATCAACAACAAAACCAGCCAGACGGCAAGCGCGGAAATCCGATATTCGGGGGCCACCACCAGCGGAACAAGAATATAGAACAACCATGCCAGAGGGGCGAACACACTGGGCGCAATCCAGCTTTCCTGCCGGATATGAGCAGCCAGGACTAGATAACCAAAGAAACCGGTGGGTATCCAAGGAGATGAGAGTATGTCATTCATGATCAAGATAAAAAGTCATGCGCAGCGCGTCTGCAGACCGGGACTGAACGAACCCGTTTCATCGCCTCGCAGCCTTCAGGAGTTATTGTTCGCCCGGGCTAAGTGTGAACGAGACATAATAGTTGGCCGTTTCCGGGCTCAGGACGATCTTCGCGCGACAGCAATAACGTAGTTAGGCTGCATCAGTGGAGTTGCGTGATAGGGCTGTATTTCGTTGTCGGAGCCTGCCGGCATCCCCCCAAACTCAGTCCGCACGGCCAGCGGAGGGGAACTCCAGCTGAAAAGGCTTTTGGCTATCTCCAACAATTGGAGCCTGTGCAGGGCGCGTGAAAGCAGGCCTCGACTCGCGCACAGCAACCGGTTCGTGCTCTTCTGCCCCAGGAGCCGCACCTCGACAAAGAGGGTCTCGAGCACACGCGTGAACTCGGCCACTGTAAATTCGTGCTCATGATATATGTTTTCTCGCGCCCATCGGCTCATAGTGTGATTCGGTGTCGAGCAAACCAGGATCCCACCAAGCCTCAACACCCGGTGGCATTCCGACAAGAATCTCAACTGATCCCTCAGGTGTTCGATCGTTTCAAAGGAGACGACGACATCGATTGAACTGTCAGGAACGCAAAGATTCATGGCGTCACACTGAGCAAACTGGCAACCGTCGTATGCAGCGCTAGCGTAGTCCGTGGCTGCGCGGTCAATGTCGAGCCCAAGGCAGCTGCGTGCCCCTACCTTCAGGAGGTAGTGCGTGCCAATTCCCGTTCCGCAGGCCACATCCAAGACCACCTTGTCTTTTACAAAGCTGCCCGCGAAAACATACCGTGCTTCATGCGCACGAAATAAAGATTCTGAAACCTGCCCCGGCACAATGCGCTCACCCGTGAAGCAAAGAGTCGGGAGCGTAAGGACGCCGTCCAAGTTTCCATGGCCGGAGCTTTTCGCCGGCATGGCAGAACCGGGTACATCTGACACCGGACTCTCCGTATATCCGTCAGATATTGCCATGCGGCACCGCGGCGTTTCGCAGTGACCCTAAAGGATCGATGAGGGTCAGAATGGATCGCCGATCAGAATCATCAAAAACGTACTTCCAAATAGCCAGCGCGAACACGACCAGCCAGATGCCGGTCAAGCCAATCACCATCTGGAGGGAATTTTGCAATGCTATCTTGGTGCCAAGCATCGCGAGTCCTAAAATGCACAAAGCTGCGAGGCCCCTCAGTGTCCCCCGGCCCAACATCGAGCACGGAGAGAGCGAGAAGACCCGCCAGGCCAGCAAAATCAGCAGTAAAACTTCGATGGCGACCCGGATGGACCAAGCCGTAGCTGCTCCAACAATCCCACGGTGGCGGATCATCGACGAGGCGAATGCTGCGTAGGGGACCAGCTCAACTAGAAAGAGTTTCGCGGTTGTGTCCGGGCGTCCCATCCCCTGTAAAAAACAACATGGCACGTGCGCAAAGCAGTTGACAAAAACGCCAACCGTGAGAATCCGGAGGACCAGGGTGCTCTTTTCGGCAAAGTCAGGGCCCAGCCAAAATTGCATAATTTGCCCCGCAAAAATGAACAGAACCAAACTGATGGGAGCCAAAACCAAGAAAACATATTTGATCGACCTGGAGTAAAGGATCTCCATCTCTTTTCTTCGTTCGGTGCCGAGAGCGCTGCAAGCCGGGAATACGGTCGTTGTCAAGCTACGTGGGATCACCCAGAGTTTGGTGATCGCCTCGAACGGAGCTGTGTAATAACCAACCATGGCTACCGGAAGCGCTGCGCCGATGAGGAAGCGGTCCATTGAGACCAGCATGGGGTTCACCACGTTCGCGATCGTGATCCAGCCCCCGAATCGCAGCAAAGGACTTACCGCGGTGTGCTGCCAGGCGATGCGATAACCCAGCGCCGGTATTACACGCAGGCAAAATAGTAGATGAGCGGCCCACGCGACGATTCGCCCGGCAACCAGTATGCCGACCACCGGCACCAGGCTTTTTGAAAACGGCAAGACCAGCAGCGGCCCGCCAACCGTGAACACCCCCATCGGAATCAGCAGTGAATTGACCAAGTCAAAACGCTGGTGCGCCTCCAGCAAGCCGCGCAGGCCGGAGGTGGTAATCACGAAAGGGATGGAAACCCCCAGCAAGCGGAACGATTGCAGCGTCTCCCTCTGCAACCCAGCCGAGACATTTAATCCCCGCCCGGCCAGCCAGGGCGATAGCAGTAATGTGGACACCGTTCCCACGCATCCCAGCAACAACATCAGAAGCAGAGAAGTCCAAGCCAGGGGGGGAATCTCCTGTTGCTTGCCTGCCCCCAATTTCCGTGCCACGAGTTGGGTCAGCGCACGGCCTAGGCCAAGGTCGAACAGGCTGGCGTAGCCGACCAGCACCCAAACCAGAGTCAGCACTCCAAAGCGCTCCGCGCCCAATCCGCGAATGAGTACTGGAATGCAGAACACCGCTGCTGTCATCGACGCGCTGCTGCCGATCAGGTTCCACACGGTGTTCCGCGCCAGCAGACGACCGCTGGTCAAGTGTCGGTTGTGATTTGGTTTCACCTGTTCCATCTCAAACAGCCCGCGGTGCCTTCCCCCCAAACCATCTGCCCAGCGAAAACTCTATTTCTTCGACCCGACCGCAACATACTCTGGAGCGGTTCTTAGAGCAGAGGACGGCGCTGCAGGGCGGCAACTGCCAGCGCCACAATGCCCGGCCACGCTCAGTTTCGGTGTATCAACAGTTACCATTAAACGCGGCCCCTGCGCTTCGCGTCCCTTGTCCTCATCCACATTACCCATCTAGCTATCGACTCTTGTATTGATTAGCTTTGCGGTTGCTTGGCGATGTTTTCCGTGCGAAAAGTCAACCGTTGCCACAACTGATGGATGACAGCTTGCCGGCGGGAACCGTTTGTCCGCGACCAGGGCATGGCGGCGTTCATCGTGTGAAAGATCTCCCGCGCGAGGTGCTTGCGAGTGTCGCGGGAATCCATTTGGTTCCAGCGCGCTCTTATGAACAGCCACAGCATGGCAAAAATTACGCAGAGACTGGTGCCGATGAACATAATGGTCAGGCGAGGGGGAAACGATTTCCGTTCCGGAGGCTTGGCCGGATCTAGCACCTTGACGCTGGGTGTTTCCTTCGCTTCTTCCACTTTGGCGAGTTCATATTGCTCGGTCAGCAACTCGTAAACTGTCTCTTCCATCTTCGAACGGCGGTAGTAGTCGGCGTACTTCACCCCCAGCAGCGGCAGATTCTGGATCGAGGGATACGGTAATCCGCCCGTTGCGCCGGAAGCCGCGCTGTCCGCCGGCCCACGGTTAGCCCCACTGAGCCGTTGGAGTTGCTTGCGAAGTTCGGTCACGCGCGCATTCAAGGATTGCACCCGTGGGTTGCCATCGGTATAGATTTGCCGCAATCCTTCGAGTTGCGATTGTGCGGCGATCATCTGCCCGGACAGATTGGCAGCCGCGTCCAGCATGGCTCTTCCTTCCTGCTGAATGTCGAGGGTATTGTTTTTGCTGGAAAACTGAGCCAGCTGATTGGAAGCGTCATCCAGATCCGGCTTGACCGCCTTCAGCCGCTCTTCCAGGAATTCGCGCTCGCGGCGGGCGGAAGAACTTGACAATTGAACCACCATGGAATTCAGCTGCTTCACATACGCATTGGCCAGGGCGGCGGCTTCTGCAGGGCTGTGATCGGCCACACTAATAGTGATAATGCCGCTCTTCCGGTCTTCTGAAATCGATGTGTTCTCGTCTAACTTCACGCGTGTATCTGTGATCAACCGAATGCCGTAGACCTTCTGCAGATCGAATTGCTCGGTGATTCGTTCTTGCGACGTCTGGCTTCTGAGCACGCCGATAAACAGCGCGCCGGTAGTCTTCACGCCCAGCAGATCGCCCGCCATTGACCCAAGTCCGCTGCCGCCTTTGGCCGCAAACGCCGCCATCAGCGCCATGCCGGAAGTCGACTGGGCGTCGGGTGGCATCAGCTGGGTAGTCGAGACATAGGTTTTCGGGATCAAGAATGCAATCAGGGTGGACGCCAACAAACCGGCGGCAGCCGCACGCCGCAGAAACTGCCGGTGCTCCCACAGCAAACGCAGCTGTTCCGTCTGCCGCTGATGCGGATCGTCGAGGGTATCAGCGATGATCGATGGCGCGAGAACCGCATCCGGTCTTTCCGGACTCTCCGTGGCAACCTGAAGACTCATGGCTTGCCGTCCTGAGCGGTCGTATCGCTGATGCGGAGTTGGCGAACGGAGCGCAGTGGCACATTGAACCTGTGTGGCTGAAAGCTGAGCTGGATCGACGATGTCCAATTGGACTGCGGAATTTGAGCTAGCACCGGCGCCAGCCATTTTTCGTACTGCACCAAGACGGAAAAGCTGACACCGCGGCGCAGCCGCCAATTGGCGGTTAGCGAGGCGTCGTTCACAGTCTCGCCCTGGGGAATGAAGGTTTTGGCTACTTTGGCGTGGCGATATCCAAACTGCAGCGTGCTTTGCGGGCTGAACCAGTACGTGCTCGAAGCCTGTAAGCCTTGGCCTTCCCTGCCAATCCAGCTGCCGATAAGGTTGTTTTTGTTGGTGTAAAGTTGCCGATAGAAGCTATCCCAGTAAATATAGTTGCCCCCGTTGCTTGACACCGGCGTATCCGTGTTCACGCCCTCGCAGCGCAGATCTAATTTTGCCAGTTTGGGAAATCGCGTCAGGTAGAGTCCCGGATTGATTCCGGCCCGCCGGGGATTGGCGAGCGGCGAGGGATCGTCATCCGCGAGCGAATCGATGTAAAACGTCAACCAGTCGCGTACAAATGGGACACGGTAGGTTAGATCGAAGCCACCAGTGCGCTTGCCTGGATCTGTATTGGGCGTTTCATTCTTCGGAGCAGTCAGGCTGAAGTAGCTGAGTGCCACGTGTCCGAGGGTGAGTGCGCGGCCCACTCCTCCGAGTTCCACGGTTCGGCTGAAACCCAGCTCCAGATTCGGAGTTGGCTTGAAACTGATTTTTTCTCCATGGATCAGAGGCCGTGGGGGAAATACGTTCCCGGAAAGTTTGCCGAAGAACAAGTCCAATTTCATCGGCCCCAGCCAGTGAAAAATCCAGGGCAAGGTGAACGGAGCGATCCGGCTGCCGCGAAACATGTAGATGGGTTCGGCATTGTCGCTGAATAGCAGAGCGCTACCTTCAGCCGGGCCCCACCACAGGCTTTGCTTGCCAAAGGCCAGATCCCAATCCGCAACTCTGGCCGCAACATAGGTATCGAGCAAGCGGAATTGATTTGTCGCCGGCGCTGCGCTTGACTGCACCGCCGTGCCGTCGAGCGAGGCCATCAGATTTTCGACCGAGCCGGGATAACCGGGCGTAGCCGGCGCATGCTGAAATTCGCCGCGACTGTAAATCGTAAAACGGCCGGCTGTGCTCCAACCGGAAAAGCCGTTGATACTGTTGAAGCCCTGCTCGTAGGGACGGCCGAAGTTGTTAATGATGGTTTGACCAAAGTGGTAGCTGTCATTCAGGGGTTGGCCAGTGATGTTGGTTGCGCCCGCATAGACCGATTCCAAATGCAGGAACGGCTCCACCCCGGCAGATGAAACTTCTGCATCGCTGCGAAATTCTCGTAAGAGGGCATCGTACAATTGATTTGCCTCCAAGGGATCGACCCGTTCGGCTCGCAGCTTATCACCCGCCTCTTCCACCAGTTCGGCGCACTCGACTCGGGTCCAGGGACGCATGCCTAAGAATTGGTTGCTGATGTAACCCAGTGCGGCCAAACGTTCGAGTGCCGGGTAAATCCAGCTCTCGAGTTCGACATAGGGCGATCCCTGGCTGCTCAAGTTGCGGTCGGAATTGTTGTCGTTGCGCTCAGCGTAGGTTTCCCACTCGCCTCCCCCGAGGATGGGATTGTGATGGCTGCGATAGACATGTTGCCCGGCAAACCATCCAATCGTGCTGCCAATCAGAACATCGGAAGGAAAATGCTGTTTGGCGTTGATGCGGGACGCACTCACCACGGACGCCACCCCATACGTAAAGAGTGAAGTGAGCGGGCCAGGATATTCGTGGGCAATGATGCTGGCAATTGACCACGCTGCTGCGGCGTGCTCGGAGGGAAAGGAATTACCGCCCGCCCAGAAACTTCCACGGTAATTGTTCACCAATGGCCGCTCGCGGCGGAAAACGTTCTTGAGCACGCAAGTCACGGCAAGGCTGTCGAGAGCCGCTTCCCCGCCGAGAATGCTGGTTTCCTCTTCGTGGTCGTCGTGGGTCATTCTGCCCCAGAGATACAATCCTCCTTCGATGCCCACCAGCGAGCCGATACCATAATTGGAAACATTTTCGCTGAAGTTCATTCGGCTGGGGGAATTCGATAGATGTTTACTGTATTCCGTGTCCGTAGCCAGCATCGCACCCGTGGCGACACCTAGCGGCAACAACCAGTCGACGTCAACCACACGCAGATTCTTGGGGCTCGTCCAGATGGCTTTTTGGTCGCTCAAGATATTTTTCAGCAACTGCGGACCCAACTGATTCTCGCGGTCGACGGGCAACTCTGGCGGAACGGTGAAGCTTTCAGATTCGTTGATATTCCGCTTTGAACTTTTGCCGGAATCCGCGCTTTTCGCCGTTGTCTCGCTTGGCGGCTGGTCTTGAGCACTGGCGTGGCAGTTCGTTGTGAAAATCCCTGCCGTAAGAAAACTGGCAGCGACCACCAATAAACTCCAACCTCGAGTCATTCACGTTCTTCTTAGTAATGTGCCGCAATGAATACGGAACTGGCAACCGAACTGGCCACCTGTGCAGCCAGAAGCACCGCCTGCCACTGGACGCCGCCACCAATCGCCTTTTCCGGTACAAACACGGTATCGCCCGGCTGCAGCACCGCGCTCAACGAACTTCCCGACCACAACCTTTCTTGTCCTCCGATCAGGGAGCCGTCGGCCCGGACTACAAAAATGGCTTTCTTGTTGGCTAAAGGGGTGGGTCCGCCCGACTGCCCGAGATACCATCTCGCGCTCTTGCCCGACCGGTAGGAGACCGCCGTCGGATTGAAAACCTGGCCCGACACCATGACAAAGCCCGGCCGTTTCGGAATCACAAGAGTGTCTCCGGCTCTGACTTCGACATCCGCCGGCGTCTCCTTCCAGCGATTGATGTCGGGCGAAATCAAAATTGCGATACGGCCCACGGGAGGGTTGGAAGTCAATTGGGTCACGGTGGTCTGATATTGCTGCAAGCTCATTTCTTTGGCTTTTTTCTGTTGCGGATCGGTGTCGGGCGCGAGCTCGAGGTTATTCTCCAGCGCCTTCACCCGCAGGATCATCTGGATTTGTTCTTTTCCCTCCAGTTCACGCACTTGCACTCGTTGCAGAACAGCGCCATATACATAGGCGTCTGGCTGGAAGCCTCCGGCGCGCTTGATGACGGAACTGAGCCGCTCACCCGGGCGAATCCCGTATGCTCCCGGGTGCTTAACTTCACCTTTTACCGTGATGGATGCGCCCAGATCGTTCCACCCGGGAAGCTGGCGTACCGTAAGCACGTCACCGTTATTAAGCCTCAGGTTGGATTCTGCATCGCCTGCGAGGGCCGCGGAGATTGCCACCGCTTGATGCTGCCCGGTCAACTTCCCGGGTGTGGCCCAGGAATAATGAGTGAGGTCAGCCGTCTGCGTATCCGCACTTGGCGCCAGTCCGCCGCCTACGCGAATTAAATCCGCCACTGTCATATTTGCGGTGTAAGGATAGCGGCCGGGTTTGCCCACTTCGCCCTGCAACTGCACGTTGGGCGGCTCGACCGCCTCCGGGTTGCGATGAATCAGCAACCGGTCCCGGGGCAGGAGCACAATGTTGGCGGCCGCATCGCCTTCCAATGCCGCGCTCAGATCCACACTGAAGATCTTGGTTTTGCCGTCAGGCGAATAACGAAACACTTGCGCGTCATCAGTTTTTGCCTCCGGCGAAAGTCCTCCGGCCAGATGCACGGCGTCGCTCAAATGCACCTGGCCCGATGTGGGGTAGGTCCCAGGCCCGCGCACTGCGCCCCAAACCGAAACCATCGGCGGATTCTCAAAGTCAAACCGGCTGAAAACTCGAATCGTATCCAGCGAATGAAGAACCGGGGCTTGCGAGGGATTTGCCAAAGCATCGGCGAGATTAAAACCCTGCACGCTGGGATGAAAATCGGGCGGGTTAAGACGAATGATCTCTGCGTATCGATTCGCCGGCTCCGGCAGAAGGTCTTTGTATGATGCGATTACGTCCGTGATTCGCATGTCAGAGCGATAGGCGTAACGGCCCGGACGAATGACATGCCCTTCGAGATAGACCACGTCCTGGTTATAAGGGGCAATGGGAAAAACCCGTATTCTGTCGCCATCCCGAATCTCAAACGACTGCAACGTTTTCGTTATCTGCGAATCGTCGTCCGCCTTGGGAACATCCAGGCTCAACATCGTCTGTTTGTCGTGGGCAACCAGCCGCTGCACCTCGATGTGCCGCAGAGTCGCTGTGGGAAGAAGGCCGCCCGCCAACTCCAAAACGGAGGCGAGGTCTTTCTCGTCTTTGAGCTCATAGATCGCAGGACGGCGCACCATGCCTTCAACCGTCACTTGCGGCCCGATGGAAGGAATGAGAACTGTATCGCCGTTCTCCAAACGTTGCAGATCGGATTTCACCCCATGCAGCAGGAGATCGTACAAATCCACGACTTCGATCAATTGGTTGCCACGAAGGTGTCTAACGGTTCGCAGTGAGCCTCGCGGCGTCGGCCCGCCTCCCGCAAACAGCGCATTTAATGGCGTAGATAGCGAACTGATATCGTATGCGCCAGGCTTCGCCACATCGCCGACCTCGTAGATGCGAATGGTACGCAGCCGCGCCAGTGAAACATCGGCGGACACATGACGGAATTGCAATCGCAGAATCTGCTGTAGATTTTCCTGCACGTCCGCCAGACTCTTGCCACTTACCAAGAGTGGGCCGACTTCAGGAAGGCTCACTCTGCCCTCGCGGTCAACCACGCGGTAAATCCGCTGCGTGACTCCACCCCACAGATCGATCGACAAGCCGTCGCCCGGCCCCACTACATAGTCCGGCCCGGCGGGAAGATCCATGGGAATCAATTGCGCATCACGAATTCCGTTTTCAAAAACCTCCGCGCCAAAGCGTTCGGGCTGCGCCGGCCGCGGAATGGCCTGCACATACATGTCGTAGAGCGACGGAATTTCCTTGTAGGGGTTCGACGCCCGGACCAGATCGGGCTGTGGAGGCCGCATCGGCGTGACGGGAACCAATCGTGAGCTGATGCGCGGACTCATCTCGCGTCGATTGAGGCTCGCGTTCACAGTGGCCCCATCCGACGTGTCACCACTTATTTCAGAGGGTGAAGCACCCAGCCTGAGGTTGTATTGATTTGAATTGGGTGAATCTAAGCCAGCCCCATTCTGCTGGCTCTGGTTCGCTTCATGAGTCGAAAAGGTATCGCCGGGGTTCTGTTTGTCGACGGCGGATGCGGTCAACAGATCCTCGGCGTTCCCATTGCCCGCGAGATATGCGACTCCGAGCGGGAGTGGAGGGAAGGTTCCAGCTGACTCCTCGTCGGCCTGGCTCAGCAGAAGCTGATTCTCCCGATTGTCCCGTGGGTTGTTTTGCGGTGTCGATTCGTCGGGAGGGATCACCATGGACGGAACTGCCTGCCGACGTTGAGGGCCGGGAGGCGGCACTTCATCCGGTGCCGGCGCGACCATACAGTCCGCACCAAGCTGCGAGTCGCATGCAGGTTGGCTCTGCAAGTACTGCGCCTTTCGCTGTCGCCGCGCCGCCAGCTCCTCGTCTTGATTTGCCGCCATTAACCTGGTTCGCTCCTGAAATAAGAACTCCTGCGCTTTGGCGGCCTGGGAGTTGGGGTTTACCGTGGGAACAAGGTATCCGTATCTTTGCAGAAGCGTTGTGGCTACGGACCGGAACTGAATATCCGTTTCCAGCCGATCAAAAATGGCGTCGTCGTTCAAGTCAGAGTCGCTGACGATCTGGCCATGCCCGGTCGCATCTTTTGCCAGCCAGCGCTTTATTTCCACCATCAAGCCAGCATCCTTGACTAGGATTGCCTTGATGTCGGCGGCCGACGCTGCGACCCGGCTGAGATTCTGATGGCCCAGTTCCGAACTCAACCTCGGAGGCGAAGCGACCTCTTGCGCACGCAAAGCCGTACGACAAGACGCACAAACAATCAGAACGGAGACCAGCGAGAGCCATCTCTTTTGCGCGTTGCTTGTGATTCGCATCATTCGAAAGATCCCTTGATACTCGGCTGCATCGCCCAAGCACGCAACGCCGTTCAGCGTCTAGCTATTCGTGGGTCGGGTCTCGATCAGCGGTTGCACATCCGCTTCGTCAATTTCCAGCGCAACGGCGCGCATCAGAATCTCAATTGACACCACCAGGCGCGCTCCTTCCTTGCGGCGCACCAGAATGCCTTCAAGACCGGCTACCGGCCCACTACGCACTCGCACCCGCTGGCCGGCCTGGAGATATGGGTGCGGGCCCATGCGCACCCGTCCATTCACTCCCTGGCGCAACTGCTCAATTTCATGTTCCGGCAACGGCGCCGGCTTGCCTTGAAAACTGACCAGATTCACCACACTTGGGATCTCGAGCACACGCAATCGATGCTGCAGCGAAAGCTGCACGAAGACGTAGCTGGGAAACAGCGCCAGTTCCACTTCCTTGCGGCGGTCTTTCCAGCGATGCATGGCGCGATAGAGCGGAAGAAAGTTGCGAAACTGGCGTTGCTCCAATTGTTCGGCTACCCGTTTCTCGTGATGCGCCCAGGTATAAACTGCGTACCACTTTTCATCCCCTTGCACTTCGGGACGCCTCGTCGAAACCACGTTCGGAATTGCGCTAATTTGTTCCAACGGTTCTTGGTTCGGGTGCAGCTTCGCCACCTCGCTTACAAGCGGTACGAACAGTTTCTTTTCATCAATAGTCTTCAAATGGAGAAACTGCCGCATCCAGCTTTTCTAATTCGCGGTTCTCGTACTATCGGCGAAAGCCCAGAAACCAACAGCGCTCCTTCAGTTCCGCGCGGCCCCCACCACCGACGGGGCATCGCGCAGCGCGCTCAGGATCCCGGCTTGGGAACTCTCTACCTGCCGGCTGCGAATGTCGACAATCGACCAGTAAAAAATGCCGCAGTTGCGTTCCGGAGCCAGCGCAAGAATCCTCATGCGCGGATAACGCCCCAGCAGAAATCCGCATTCTTCCGACCGTTTCTGCTGTTCATCCAGAGCCACGATGAGAACATCCGGCTGCATCTGATCGACCAGATCCGCAAGATTTGCGGCTGGCTCGACATCCCCGACGATCTCGATGTCCGGTTGGTCGGCGATCGTGGTGATCACCATTTCCCGCATCAGACGTGGCCGGTTGGCGACCAATACCCGCAGATGTTTCACGCAGCTCGCCTCGTGTGCGTATTATCTGGGGCGCAGGAAATTGCGCAAGGTTCAAAAAAGACCCCTGTGCATCTCTCATTTCTTCTGCACTGGATTGATTCATCACATTGTGTTCCCGGAACTAATGTCAGCACTAAGCCGATCTATTTCGAGCATCACAGTCTGCAACTCGAAAATCCGCAGCGTCCTCCTCTTAACTAACACGTGATTTCAGTCGTGAAGCATTACTTCAGGGCACGAATACAAAATAGAAGGTCCGTTCTGGGAAGAGGGTTGATCGAGCGTGCGCGTTTCAGTGCAAAGAACTAAATCGGGAACCAGCCACGCTCTAGGGTGATTTGCACAGGTAAGCGAGGTTGAGGGGTCACTGACATCTCTGGCCGTTCTACTCAACAATTGATTGCTGAGGGAGAAAGTTTTTCATGTCCAGCGATCAGATAGATCAGATAAATGTGTTCCTGCTTTGTGTGAACCGTCTGCTGCGCGAGGCTCTAATTCGGATTCTCGGCAAGCGAGGCAGCGTCTCGGTAGTCGGAGTCTGCGGATATTCCCCAGAAACTCTAAAAGAGCTGATCGCATGCCAGCCTCAAGTTATCCTTCTTGATTCTTTTGGAGTCGCTCCCGCCCCGCACTCGGTCTTGCGTTTTATTCGCGAGAATCTGCCCCAGACTGCCACGGTCATGATGGGAATGGAGTCAAAAGAGGAGAACTTTCTCTTTGCCGTACGCGAGGGAGCCGCTGGTTATGTGCTCAGCGAAGCTCCCGCCGCCGAAGTGCTCAATGCGATCCGCGCAGTCGCTGCCGGAGAAGCGGTGTACCCTCCGTGCTTTTCCGCGACACTCGTCCGCTACGCCTCTCAGCATCTTCTGAATCGTCAGAACCTGCAGGCACGCACCCGCTCCGAACTCAGCCGCCGCGAACAGCAGCTTGTTGAGTTAATTTGCTGGGGGCAGACTAACAAAGAAATTGCCAGCCGGCTGAACCTCTCCGAGCACACGGTGAAAAACCACGTTCACCGAATCCTGCGCAAGACCGGCGCGCAAGACCGCGCTTCCCTGGTCGACCGTTACCAGGGCCAGATGTCCACGGTTGTTTAGACCATTGTTAAAGCGATGTGGCAGGCGGCGTGGTGGTCTATTCGCTCATTCGAGGGAATGAAAACCGCATCCCTACACAGGGATAAGCTGCATACCTTTATTGAAAGTATCGGTGAATTTGTCCAACCCATGCTTGCCGCCATTCACCAGGTGGCGCGCGATTGCTAGATCGTTTCCCGCCAATGCCTCGCGAATTGGATTTTCCCGGTCGCCGAGAAATTTTGCCAGCAGTGTCGCAGCGATTTGAGGATTGTTCGCCAGTTCGGGATTGACTAACAGATCCAGCTTGATTTCGCCCCCATATCGACTGTAATTCGCGCGACCGGTCAGCTGGACGAACCCGCGTCCACGAAAATTCGCACCGTCAGGAGCGCCCGTATTGCCAAGGTCACGGCGATGGTCGTACAGATCGAAAGGGTGGCCCGACGGAGAAGTGTTGAAACGCGATTGCCCTTCGCTGATCGGGACAAACGACTCCGTCTCGGCTCGAATCGTTCCCAGCGCCATAAGAACCATGGCCCTGTCAGGTAACTCGGCGGCTATCAGAGCATCGAGAACCAGCGGCAAGTTTGCCTTGATATTTCCAATCGGGGTTACGGGAAACATTAAGGAGACGACCCGGACAGTGACGCCCGCAACTGCCGAGGGGATTGATGGGACTGTAGCCAGACCGAGTGTGGTAGCGGTGTTTGGGCCAACGATCCCGTCCGCGGCTAGCGCTTCACTCCGCTGAAAGGCAAGGACTGCGGCTTCGGTGCCCGGTCCGAAGGATCCATCGATCGCGCCCGGGCTGAATCCAGCTGCTTGAAGCGCTTGCTGCAGAGCCACGACGTCAGGGCCCGAGCTGTTCAACTGTAACGGGGCACTCATGGTTACATCCGCGCCTCGAACTGAAACAAAGGACCCACCGGACGATTACACCCCGATCACTCCCACCAATTCCTTAACGGCAGCAGCGCTCTTGTCGAGTCCGGCTTTTTCTTCAGCCGTGAGCTTAATCTCGATAATCTGCTCGATTCCCTTCTCGCCCAGCTTCACCGGCACGCCGACATAAAGACCCTTGATTCCGTACTCGCCTTCGAGGTATGCGGCGCAGGGCAAGATTTTTTTCTTGTCTTTTAAAATCGCCTCGACCATTTCGGCTACTGCGGCCGAGGGCGCGTAATAAGCGCTTCCCGTTTTCAGGTATTTCACAATCTCAGCGCCGCCATCGCGCGTGCGCTGCACCAGACGAGCTACGGTCGCCGCATCCATTAATTCAGTGATGGGAATTCCGGCAACAGTGGAATAGCGCGGCAGCGGAACCATGGTGTCGCCGTGTCCGCCGAGAACGAACGCAGTCACGTTCTCCACGCTGACTCTTAATTCCTCGGAGATGAACGCGCGGAAGCGGGCGGAATCCAAAACTCCCGCCATGCCGATCACGCGTTCGCGGGGAAATTTGCTCATCTTGTAAGCGGCTTGGGCCATGGCGTCCAGAGGATTCGAAACGATAATCAGAATACAGTTGGGCGAGTGCTGCACTGCCTTGCCAACTACGTCATTCATGATTTTATGGTTCGTATTGAGCAGATCATCACGGCTCATACCCGGTTTGCGAGGGATTCCGGCGGTGATCACGACGATATCGGAATTAGCGGTGTCGGCGTAATCGTTCGTGCCGATGACGTGGGAGTCGCGTTTCTCAATCGGCATGGCTTCGAGCAGATCGAGCCCTTTGCCTTGCGGGACACCATCGATGATGTCGATTAACACTACATCCGCCAATTCTTTGGCAGCGATCCAATGCGCAGCTGTGGCGCCCACGTTTCCCGAGCCAACAACCGTAACTTTCTTACGCATAAGTTCCTTTCAAAATAAGATCCAAACTCATAACCACAAAGGACACCAAGGTTCACAAAGGAACAGCAAGATTAAGAATGATGGCTCTTCTTCCTTTGTCTACCTTTGTGACCTCTGTGGTTATTGCTTTTTGCTGCTAACGCGTTGCGCTCAGCACCGCGGCATCCATGTTCTCGATGATGTGCCCAGCGAACTCGCTGGTCTTTACCTTGGTCGCGCCTTCCATCAACCGCTCGAAGTCATATGTGACTTTCTTTTGTTCGATCGTCTGCTCCATTCCGTGCTCGATCAGGTCAGCTGCTTCCGTCCATCCCATGAGCCGGAACATCATAACGCCCGACAAAATTACCGAGCCGGGATTGATGACATCTTTATCGGCGTATTTTGGAGCAGTGCCGTGCGTGGCTTCGAAAATCGCATAGCCATCTCCGATATTTGCGCCCGGCGCGATGCCGAGTCCCCCGACTTGCGCAGCGCATGCATCAGAAATGTAGTCGCCGTTCAAGTTGGTGGTCGCGATTACTGAATATTCATCCGCGCGAGTCACGACCTGTTGGAAGATCGAATCCGCGATGCGGTCGTTGATCATCAGCTTTTTCTTCCACGCACCTTTTCCGTGAGTGGCGTAAATCGAATCGAGAACCTCACGCACCTCGTGATAAATCGATTGCCGGAATTCTTCCGTCGCAAACTCCAGATCAGGCTCAGTGAGGTTGGCGTTTTCTTCGATGCTGATGTTAGGATTCTTATCCTTATTATCGAGAATCCAGCTCTCGCGCTCGGTGACAACCTTATCGCGAAATTCTTCCGTGGCCAGTTCATACCCCCAGCGCCGGAAAGCGCCTTCGGTAAATTTCTGGATGTTGCCTTTGTGCATCAAGGTAACGATTTTGCGGCCGCTTTCCAGCGCGAACTGGATTGCCATGCGCACCAAGCGCTTGCTGCCCGTCACCGAAATTGGCTTGATGCCAACACCCGAATCCAGCCGAATCTGTTTCTTGCCACCCTTCAGCATATCTTTGTTGAGATATTCGATGAGCTTCGCGGCTTCCGGCGTGCCTTGTTCCCACTCAATGCCAGCGTATACGTCTTCCGTATTCTCGCGATAGATAACCAAATCCATGCGTTCCGGATGCTTCACCGGCGAGGGCGTTCCCTTGTAATATCTCACCGGCCGCACGCACGCATAAAGATCGAGGGTCTGGCGCAGAGCGACATTGAGCGAGCGCATGCCGCCGCCGACGGGCGTAGTCAACGGTCCTTTGATAGCGACGCGAAACTCGCGAATAGCATTCACTGTGTCATCGGGCAGCCAATTGTTAAATTCCGCCTTAGCTTTTTCGCCAGCGAAGACTTCATACCACGCCACGCGCCGTTTGCCTGCATAAGCCTTCTGCACCGCCCCATCGAACACGCGCACCGATGCTTTCCAAATATCCCGCCCAGTGCCGTCGCCTTCGATGAAGGGAATAATTGGATTATCGGGCACGCGGTACCGCCCACTGCTGTAAGTGATCCGTTCGCCGTTTGCAGGCACTGGTAGCCCGTTATATGAGACCGTCATCAGATATCCTCCGAAGCTTTTAGGAATCCATAATTATAAGGCTTTCACGGATTAACGTTATTGGTCACTCGTCACATGGGAATGTGATTGCGCGCACAACTCCTTGATCTTGCCATTACAATGCTGAAATGCCTTGGGCACGGATGATCTGGCCTTCTTGTGCCTTATTTTTTAGTGCCATCATTATCTTACCCAGCTTTTGTCTGGTGCAGCCTGCCAGAGCGCAGTGCGTGGCTGAGCATGATGCGGCAATGTATCACCAAAGTGATGCGGCCATGCCGCTTAAGCCCGAATCCTCCAACACAACTAAGCCTGCGCCGCACGCTTTTTGGGATCGCACGAATCTTGCGCTGTTCTCTGGAATCGCCGTGACGCGAGCATTTGACTATGCTTCCACCCGCAACTTCCAGGCGCGTGGAAGACAGGAAATTCTGCTTCCTGATGAGGTGGTCAACAATTCGGCAGGATTCGCCAGCCTGGAAGCGGCGGCAACCATGACTTCCATCGGCATCTCGTACTTACTGCACCGTACTGGCCACCACACGCTGGAACGGTGGGTGTCGATTGGCCACATCGGCGTGACTGCCTTCGGCGACATCCGCAACTATTCGCTTAAAACCAGGCGGCGTGCGCCATCAACTGATCCCTAAGCTCAACTTGTTTGACGGCATTTGACAGATCAGACTGGCCTGCCACTTATACCGTCAGAACCTCACAAATACGGGCGATTTCTCAATGGAACCGGTCGGTCAACGCGAACGTACTATCAATCGCACCCCACCCATGCCAAGGGAGACGTGTATGCTCCAACAAACCGGTCACACTATATTCCGCATTCTTGCCATTTCCCGTACTCTTAGCCGTGCCAGCGCTGGGACAGCACAAATCTGACCGCGTCCAGTACAACCATGACATTATTCTCGATCCGGGACAGACCTCAGGCGATATCGAATGCGTGAATTGCTCCGTCTTTGTGCGCGGTGAAGTAACCGGAGACGTGACCGTGGTGCACGGGGAATGCGGTAATCGAGCCAGGGGCGAAAGTGACTGGCGATGTGACCGCGGTGCTTGGAGACCTGCGCGTCCAAAGCGGCGCCCAGGTCCAAGGCGACGCAACTGTGGTTGGTTGAACGGCGTGGAGAGCGCCACAAGCCACGATCAGCGGAGACGTCACATCACTCGGCGGAGCCGGATGGGCCGTCCTTATCGTGTTCTTGCCGCTGGCGTTCGTCGGTGGGTTTTTCGCGTTCATCGTTTGGTTAATCACACGCCTGCGACGACGACCTTCGCCGAATCGCGGCGTAATCTGGTCACCGCGATTTACCACCTCCGCGTTCCGAAATATTTTCTTACTCCGATTGCGTTGTACCTTCCCCACGGACCGTTGTTCCCAAGATCGGCTGGGCCAAGGTTGCGATCGCGCGCGCCTAGCCGGTCGAACAGGAAATGCTGGGTCACGCGAAATTCGAATCCTTTAGCCAAATAGACTCCCAATCCCCAGGAATGCTCGATGCCAATGGCGTCCGGCGACCAGGTGTAGAGCGTCTGCGGAATGTTCTTGCCGAATAAAAATGAAGGCTGCCCAAACAACATGAACCTGCGCAACTGACCTCTGCCGAAAGGACGCACCTCCAAAAGTCCCGAGAGCATATAGCGTGCGAACATGCTGCATGGAGCATTCACCCCGCCATAAGTACCGGCATTCCCGGCACAAAGGTTTGGGTCGATTTCGTTATGCGGAGGCGCCAAGTCAAACTGCGCATAGCCCCAAAACGTATCGTGCGGAAAGAACATGCGATCCGATGGGCCGGTCACAGAGTCGTTCTGCGCATGCAATGCTCCAGTGAATGCGAGGCATAGGACGGTCCACAGCAGCAGGTGCTTCATGAAGCCTCCAGACGGAATTTTCTTGTATGGTTCGGAAAAATCTCGATCTACGGTTCGCCAGACCTCCGGCTATCGCAGATAATTCCCGGAGCCTCCCGCCCAGCTTCTTCCTGATTCCAATTTGGAGGAGAGGGCATTGTACCGCACGAAGTTTTGCAGCCGGGAATCTGGAAGTGCGTCATTCCGAAGGCCCGAGCTTTTTCCGGCGGGCCGAGGAATCCCGCGGGGATCATTTCAACCTTGGCCCGATTCTTCAACCCGCGAACATTTTCCCATCCTGCTACAATCTCCACGCATCCGAGCTATCCAATTTTCTATGGACTTTGACCAGCTCGAAACTTTTCTCGAAGTCGCGCGGCTCAACTCTTTCTCTCGCGCTGCCGAGCGGCGTTTCCGCACCCAGCCTGCGATCTCGTCGCAAATTCGTTCTCTCGAAGAAGAAGTGGGTGCAAAATTGCTAGACCGGTCGGGCGGAAAAGTTTCAGTTACAGCCTCAGGAAAGCTTTTTCAGAAGTTTGCCGAACAAACGGTGGCAGCGCGCAAAGGGATGCTGACCGCCATCGCCGAAACTGAACGTGTGCCTCGCGGAGAGATCGTCGTCGGCGCCAATGAAGGCACGTGCCTGCACATTCTGCCCGAGGTTTTTGCTGAGTTCAAAAAGCAATACCCGAACGTGGGAGTGAACATCAAGCGGGCGGATTATGCGAAAATTCTGGAATCGGTGGTCGACAACTCCGTTGACTTCGGCGTCGTTTCCCTACCGGTGACCGATACGCGGCTGTCTGTCGTGCTGATCCATCGCGACGAATTGGTGATCATCGCGCCGCCGCAACATCCGCTGGCAAAGATGAAATCGGCCACCATCGCGCAAGCCGCGAAGTTTCCCCTTGTCGTGCCCAAGATTGGACACACCCGCGACGCTCTGGAAAATCTTTTCTACGAGCGCAAGCTCAAGCCGCGTTACACCATGGAACTTGATTCCAGCGAACTGCTAAAGCGCTTCGTAGCCGCGGACGCAGGCGTGGGCTTCATCGCCCGCTCCAACGTGCTCGAGGATATGCGCGCCAACGCGCTGGTTGCCATCCCCATCTCAGACGCAACGGTTCGCCGCGATCTCGCGCTCGTCTTCCGCAAAGACAAAGCCCTGAGCCGCGCCGCGCTAGCCTTCATCGATATCGCAGTAAAAATCAAAGGCGCGGATGCCATGGCATCAGGAAAAGCCTGAACCCGTTGTGATGAACGCCCACCCTTTCCGCGTTTTTTGGGGAAGGGTGGGCGCGAGAAGGCAGGACTCCCGTATCGCTTGCCTTCTGCAGGGCGAGGCTGTTCACCCGAATGAGCGCTGGAACTGCTCCAACCTTCACAAAAAAGCGAAAGGCCGAGCCACGTCCCTCTTCCCTTGTGTACATAGGTTTTTTTTGTTACCGATAGATTTGCGTAGTAATCTAAACAACAGTATCATTTGAAACAAACGCTCATGATTAAACAAATTCCCGTGATATACTACTATCCATAGTTTGTTTAAGTGGAGGCATACCGATGGAGAGGAGACACGACTACTTGCTGACCGCTCGCCTAGAGGACGCTCTATACAACGGGTGCGCGCATATCACTTGGGAGGAGCTCTATTTGTGGTATGGCGTCAGGAAACTTGCCGCTGGAACCTTCAGAGACCTGCACCAGCGTTGGGTCGACCTTTTCAGCGAGACCTCGGCTAATGAGTCGCCTCAACTCATGATGGTGAAAGGCAGAGGCGGAATGTTCATTTTCGACGGCAACAATGCTGAGGAAATAAATCCGGACGCTCAAGGGCACTAACACTTGAAGCACAGTATGGCTACGCTTACCGCATATTTCGACGAGACTGGGCTAAGCAGCGATGAGAAATTATGCGTCGTGGCTGGGTTTGTCGGTAACGACGCGCAGTGGACTTCATTTGCGGCAGATTGGATTCCAGCCTTGGGCCAGCGAAGGAATCTGCACGTGCGTAAGCTCCGCTGGAAACAACACTATAAACGTATCGCTTCGGACCTGAAGGGACTCGGCAGGATTCCACGTAAATTCAATCTAATCCCGGTCCTTAGCGGCATAAGGCACCGTGACTATGAAGAGATCATGAAGGGCAGGGTTCGCGAAAAGTACACGAATCCCTACATGACGTGTGCCCAAGCCTGCATCAGCACAGTCCTAAAATTCGTGGCCGGTCCCGAAGATGAAGTGCTGTTTATTTTTGATCGACAGGAAGGCCGTCGAGCTGAGGCAATCGAGCGGCTACATGAAATCGTATTCAAGTGGGCGAGGGTCGATCCGCGTTTCAAAGATATCCTTCTCGTGAATCACGAAACTACCGTTTGTCTTGACCCAGCGGATTATTTGGCATTTGCGATCCGTGAAAATGTCGTTAACCGCCAAGGCCAGAAAGCAAGAGCCACCAAACCGATCCTGGCTGGCTATAGGAAATGGCGTAGCGGAATTTTCAGCCGTAAACAGATAAGCAACATGACCAAACGAGCTATTGCCGCCGGGATGGTGCCGGGGGGTGGTGCAATTCAAGTGACGCCCGATTTCGCTGCGACGTTGAGGGAGGCGGGATGGCGCGAGACAAAGGTCCGGCAACTGACAGAATTATTGAAATCTATGAAATGAGATTTAAGGGCGGGTCGCGCTTGTTGCGAGGGCCGTTCGGTCACTATCAAGGCGAAAATTCCCGCGCTGTTGCTCCAAAGCGGAGGAGGCATGGGCAGGGCAGAACTCGATGACAAAGACCCTAAACCTCCCAAGACCGACGATCAGCGCGATACAGAAAGGCGTCGGAGGGAATTCGCTGACAAGTTGGAACTGATCGCGGAATATCTCGGCGAGGACGATTTTGTATCGGCAGTTAAGGGTTACAAGCCGGACATCACGAAGAAAGAATTGCAAGAGTGGGTTATGCTGTTTCGCGCCGCCGTGCGCGAGAAGCGCGGGCTTTACTAACGATGCGCTCGAAATTTTGCTCGGCCTTCTTGAATTCTTCTTTGCTGAGTTTCTTGCGCTGGGATTCAACCAAATTCTCGAAGCTCTCCGTAAGAGCTGCCATCGCAGATTTTGGTTTCTCAGCCGACGTCGCCACGTAAGAACCTTTCTTCGAGCCTGTGCCCTTGCTGCTCATATACAGTGTAGCCTACTCGGCAAGCCTGGTTGAGGCTACATCACCGAGGTATCTTGATCTTTTAGATTACTAAATGTCGCCGCAGGTATTGTCTAACCCACAAAAACTCAAGAAGCGCCTTTACGACCAAATCTTGTCAAGCCCCCTGGACAGTCCATTTCTTCCCAATCCGCTGATTCGGATGGAAATATAAATCTCAAAATTTGGCGGGTTTACCCCTTTTCAATTTGCTATTCTTTAAATAGAGACTAAATCTCGAAGCAAACAGGCGCGACCGGAAATCCGGCTCGCGCCTTTTTTATTGGAGTCTAATGAAAAAGAAATCAGGCAATTCACACGAGCGATTACCGCAGATCGAACCACTCGTGCGCGGTCCGCGAAGCAATAAAGCGAAGGGTGATCTGGCAGAACTCGCCTTCATGCACAAGGCCTCGAGTCTCGGCTTCGGCGTGGCCAAGCCCTATGGAGACAAAGAACACTACGACTTCATCCTCGACTCTGGGGAGCGTTTCTGGCGGGTGCAAGTCAAGTCAACTTACTGTGGGCCTTTCGGCGGCCACCGCGGTTATGCGGTCACCGCGTGGCACGGCTGCAAGAGATACAAGGTCAGGAGTTACCAGGCGGATGAGATTGACTTTTTCGCAGCTCATATCGTTCCTGTCGACACTTGGTACGTAATCCCGGTAAACCAGCTCGCATCCCGGCGCTCCCTGCGCTTGTATCCTTCAGGCTGCAGGGGTAGAGGCGGTTACTTCGAAGCCTTTCGCGAAGCCTGGCACCTGATGGCACCGGGAGCGGACTTACCCCAACCCCGGACACCGCGCCAGATCTGCATCCCAGACCTTCATCGCAAACGTTTTGTCGAATAGGCGGGCTCATTGAAGCGTGCTTTTTAAATCGAAGCCATGACAGCACCGCGCAAAAAGTGTTGACGCTTTCTGCTACCGCATTTCAAATGGAAACATCCAATTGGCAGTGGCATTTTTACCTCCTAAGGAAAGAGGATTTCATGACAGTTGTTAGAAGAGTTGCAGTTTCACTTAGTAGCGTTTTGCTGGGCGCAGCACTAATTCCAGCCTCCTTTGCGGCCAAGGTCCAGACATTCACCGGCACTGTCAGCGACGCCATGTGCGGAGCCAAACACATGATGCCGGGCGACGATGCTGCCTGCCTGCGCGCTTGCGTAAAGAAGGGTTCACAATACGCCTTGGTCGTAGGCGATAAAGTTTACACGCTCGATACCAGCGATAAAGCCACGCTCGAAACACTCGACAGGTTGGCTGCGGCTAAAGCGACCGTAAAGGGCGAAGCCGACGGAGACACCATTAAAGTCGCGTCGGTCACAGCAGCCAAGTAGCGATCCTCGATTCAGGCAATGCAAAATCGGCATCCAGGCTGCCGCCGATTTTTTTGTCCGACGAATCAATTTTCATATTCCCTTTACAATTCGCTATGGTAGATTTGACCCTCATCTAAACGCGGGAGGAACGAGAATTGGGAAAAGACATGGTCCCCAAGAAGATATTTTTTACTAAGGGGGTCGGAAAACATCGCGAACGTCTTACTTCGTTTGAGCTGGCGTTGCGGGACGCCGGCATTGCCGCGCAGAATCTGGTTCGCGTCTCATCTATCTTCCCGCCACAATGCAAGCTGGTGCCGCGATCACAGGGATTGAAGTATCTCAGTCCGGGCGAAGTTGTTTTTGCCGTGGTGGCGGAAAATTCTACGCGCGAGCCGCATCGGTTGCTGGCGGCCAGCATTGGCGTCGCCATACCCGCTGATCACAACACCTACGGCTACCTCAGCGAGCATCACTCTTTCGGTGAGACTGATGATTCGGCGGGCGAGTATGCGGAGGAGCTTGCCGCCGAAATGCTGGCGACAACGCTCAACGTGGAATTCGATCCCGACCGTTCCTGGGATGAGAAAAAAGAGATTTACCGGATTTCGAATAAGATCGTGCGCACCGCTAACATTACGCAGTCTGCTGTTGGGGATAAGCGCGGGCTGTGGAGCACGGTGATTGCTTCGGCGGTACTGATATTTGATTAGTCGAGAGGGGCCGGGTCTTGACCCGGCCGAATCCTGGCTATTTCTTTGCTACCGCTTTTTTCTTCCCTGCAGCTTTTCCTTTGCCTAATCGTTCCAGCACTGCGGCCACAACCAGCGGCAGCCCAACCGTCGCGTCTACGAATAACTCACCAAACTTTCCGCCCTCAGCCGGAGGGACAAACTTGCCCCACGAAATCGCTTCGCTGTAGGGACTACCCGATAACCCGCCCCAATGGACCGGTTCCGGACAGATTCGCACGCCATAGTGATAGCGCTTGAGGGGAACGTTTTCTCCGAGCCGCCGGTGGCGCAGTTCACAGAAAGGCCCGAACTGCTGTGCCCAGTTGCGGGGAACGCCTCCGCCGATGGTGAAAATCCCAAGCCGCGTCTGCCGCAACAGCGTAGCGGCGAAATGCTCCAGATCCTCGAATGGATCGAAACGCAGCTTGTGTCTTCCTGTTGACTCGCGCAGCCGGTTGTTCAAGGCTACGTCCAAACCTAACTCTGAATCCGTAAATGCCGGCACAAATACCGGAACGCCGTTCTCATATGCGGATTTCAAAATTCCACGCTGCCCTTTGGCGTGTTTGGCCAGGTATTCGCCGATCGCATGATTCAGCTTGTAGGAGCAAAGCACTTCGCTGTGATCCCAGCTTTCTAGCACATGGGACATTACTTCTTCTACGTCATCAAGGTTCTGCTCGGGTTCTAACGTGTCGTAGACGCGGTTGTAGCCCTGCTCGTAAAGCTCGGTGTCGGAAACATCGGGGTTGTAGCGGAAGTGGGCGCGGCCGGTAGCCTCGACCAGGCCGTGTGCCATCAGCGCGCCGGTAGAAACGATGGCATTCACGATCCCGCGATCAATCAGGTCGGCAATGATCAAACTCTGCTTGGCCACGGTCATGGCGCCAGACAAAGTCATCACCACAAAACATTCGGTGTCGCGGGCCATGGCTTCGAGTACGTCAGCGGCTTCGCCCACCTGGCGGCCGGTGAATGCGGTCTTGCCCATGGCCTGCACGAGGTCGTTGACCGTCCGCACAGAGCTGAGGTCGAGAGATTCCAGCGGAATCAATCGATCTTCAATCGGGCTATGCAGTTTGCGATCAATTCCCGCGCCGTCGTGATTACCGTTTTTCATGGCCACCCCCAAATGCTTTTATGTCGAAGGAATACTCTACTAGAAGCCAGCGGACTCCTGCTACCGCGGTTGTGAACAGGAAGTAAAAATTGGGAGCTGATATTCTATTTGTCCCAAGGAGTCTGCGCTTTGCCGCCTGATAAATTTCGCGTCGGATTGATTCAGATGTCGATGACGTCCGACCCTGACCGGAATCTGCAGCACGCCATCGATCTAGTCGCCGACGCTGCTTCGCGAGGCGCGAAGATCGTCTGCCTGCCGGAACTTTTTCAGACGCAATATTTTTGTCAGCGCGAAGATACTTCCCTGTTTGATCTCGCCGAGCCGATTCCGGGACCGACTTCGACGAAGCTTTCCGAAACTGCGAAGCGACTGGGAATTGTTCTCATCGCATCGCTGTTTGAAAAGCGCGCGGCTGGCGTTTACCACAACACTGCGGCCATGTTTGACGCCGATGGCACTTTGCGCGGGCTTTACCGCAAAATGCACATCCCGGACGATCCTCTGTACTACGAAAAATATTACTTCACGCCCGGCGATCTGGGATTTCGCGCCTTCGATACCAACGTAGGCCGCGTGGGCACGTTGGTTTGCTGGGATCAGTGGTATCCGGAGGGCGCGCGGCTAACCGCTTTGCAGGGCGCGCATGTGCTTTTCTATCCCACAGCGATTGGCTGGCATCCCGCAGAGAAAGCCGAGTTCGGTGCGACTCAGCACGATGCCTGGCGGACTATTCAACGGGCGCACGCTATCGCTAACGGAGTCTACGTGGCGGTGGTGAATCGCGTCGGCTTTGAAACTGGCGACGTTCGCGGGAACATCGCTCCCGGCGCTGGGTTGGAGTTCTGGGGTGGTTCATTCTTATGCGATCCATTCGGCAAAGTAATTGTCGAAGGCTCACATAATAAAGAAGAGGTCCTGGTAGGCGAAGTTGATCTGAAAGCATTGGAGGACATCCGCCGCAACTGGCCGTTTCTTCGCGACCGCCGGATTGACAGTTACGCCCCGATTACCAGCCGTCTGATCGATTGAGTATGGAGGCGAGGCCCGGTATGAGCCAAATTGCCCTTTTCTGGGCCATGCGGTGCCAATCTCTGTTATAGTGCCCGCTCCGTTCCCGAGCCTTGAAACCATAACCTCTGTTTTTTGACTACTTAGCTCAGGCAGTCTGGCGCTGGGGAAACGGCATCTTACCTGCAGTCATAGTTAGGGCGGAGATTGCCGCCGAAGGATTAGGTAATCTGGCCAAGTACTCTTTGGTAACCTCGGTACCGAAAGCTGGAGCGGGTTACGGGATCTCTGGTTTAAAATGGCCGCCTGGTTGGCGCAAGAGCGGTCGAAGATTTGAGGCACACTTCGTGAACAGTAAAAAAGGGCAAGCTTTTCTGGTGGCATTTCTGGCCGTCGTCATCTGCGGACAGGCTTTTGGTCTGCATCAGGTCGTGCCCGCCCGGCACGTGCATCGCACCGGCAAACGCCGAGCTCGTATCCGTCGTATTCTTTGGAACCCGGTCTTCCGTCCCTCTCACGATTCGCTATTGCGCCAAAATCAGGAAATTGACCGGTTGGAATTGCCGCGCATTCAGAATGAAGCCGAGCTCGAAGAATTGATTGGCCGTCAGGAACTGGTTCCGATCATTGCCAGCCAGACTCTGCGCTTCGATCCGCGGCTTGATCCTGACCGCCGGTATTGCCGTCCTTGGACGCGCGATTTTCTTGATGATCTGAGCCAGGCTTATTACAAACAATTTCACGATTCGATTCAGGTAAATTCGGCGGTGCGAACCGTGCAGGGGCAGAAAAAACTTCGCCGCCACAATCGCAATGCGGCGCCGGAAAAGGGCGAGACCGCTTCGTCTCACTTGGCTGGCATTACGGTCGATATCCAACGGCGCGGTATGTCCAAACAGCAGGTCGCGTGGATGGAGAACTACATGATGCCGCTGAAGGAGCAAGGCCTGGTGGAACCGGAAGAAGAACGGCATCAGTGGGTATTCCACGTCGCGGTCTCGGGCCGCTACGCGGACTTGCACCAACCCAAGGATGTATCCGGCGATCAGCAGGAAGCTGTTCAGGCAGACCAGAGCGAGCAGACGCCTAGCCTTTTGTCCGTCAGCGACCACGACAGCACTTTCGATCTGTCGCCTGCCTCGTTTAAATAAACATCTCGCAGAAGTGAGTTAAGCCAGGGCGGAGCCTATCGGTTGCGCCCGTTTCATCCGCGGCCTTCAACCGTATACAATCATTCCCTCACGACCCATGAAAAATCTAAAGCGGTTTCTTTCAGCAAAGGCTCTGCTTTTATCTGCGTTCGTTGTTTTTTCAGCATTAGGTTCTGCGCAGACGAATAATACCCCGGACATCAGTGCACGTGCTCGCGCCATCCACGATTCGGCAATCGTGGTTGATACACATGCCGATACGCCACAGCGTTTTCTGGATGAGAACTTCGATATCGGCTCGACCGATCCCAAGGACAATGGACACATCAGCCTCGAGAAAACTCGTGCCGGCAATCTTGGCGCCGAGTTCTTTTCCATCTGGGTTGATCCGGAGACTAACCAAGGCCACTTCGCCAAGCACACGCTTGACTTGATCGATTCGGTATACGAACAGGCGGCGCGTCATCCTGATCGCATGATGATGGCATTTTCGGTCGAGGATATTGAGCGCGCCCACAAGCAGAAGAAACTTGCCGCCTTGATGGGCATCGAAGGCGGCCACTCGATTGAGAACGACATTCATCTGCTGCGCGATTATTACCGGCTGGGCGTGCGCTACATGACGCTCTCCTGGTCGAACACCAACGAATGGGCCGACTCGTCGGGCGATATTGATGACCCGAAGATCCAACATCACAACGGGCTCACCGATTTCGGCAAGCAAGTGGTGCTGGAAATGAATCGTCTCGGCATGATGATCGATATTTCCCACGTGGCTGACAAAACGTTCTGGGACACAATTGCCACCACAAAGGCTCCGGTGATCGCGTCGCACTCTTCGGCGCGCGCCTTGACCGACGCTCCCCGCAATATGACTGACGACATGTTGCGCGCGGTTGCCAAGAACGGCGGCGTGGTCGATGTGAATTTTTATTCCGGCTTTGTTGACGAGGACTATCGCAAGGCGTACGAGTCGATTGGCAAACAGGCGGCAGAAGCGGTGAAGGCCTATCTGCAAAAGCAAAGAGCGGATGGCAAGACCGTAACCTACATTGAGGTTGACCGCATCGACCGCGAGTGGGCAGCCAAAATTCCGCGCCCTCCACTGAAGTCTCTGATCGATCATATCGATCATATCGCTAAAGTTGCGGGGATTGACCACGTTGGATTGGGCTCGGATTTCGATGGGGTTGCCGGCGCAACGCCGCAGGGCATCGATTCCGCCGCCGACTTGCCAAGAATTACGCAGGCATTGCTCGATCGCGGCTATAGCGCCGGTGACATTCACAAGATTCTGGGCGGGAATATTGTACGTGTGTTCAAGGAAGTGGAGCGCGTGAGTCGGCAAATGCAGGCTCAGAAGCTTTCTTCTAACCCGTAATTACGGTCCCGCTGTCGTACAATTCAAGATTCGGATTTACATAACTCCAAGGAGTCACGCATGCGCAAATACTTGATTCTCATTTCAATTGTTTTTCTATCTTCTCTGGGATTGTGGGGACAAGCGAAATCGTCCGCCGCTTCGAACCACCCCACGGCTGTGATCGACACGACTGCCGGTAAGCTGACTTGCACGCTCTTCCCGGACAAAGCTCCGATTGGCGTAGCGAACTTTATCGGATTAGCAACTGGAACCAAGGACTGGACCAGCCCCATCACCCATCAGAAAAAACATGGAGTGCCGCTTTACGACGGGACTATATTCCATCGCGTAATCCCCAATTTCATGATTCAGGGCGGCGATCCCATGGGAACGGGAACCGGCGATCCCGGCTATGCCTTCAAGAATGAAACATCTTCGGACTTGAAATTCGATCGTCCGGGGCGCATGGCCTATGCCAATGCAGGACCGGGAACAAACGGCTCGCAATTTTTTATTACCGAAATTGCTTACCCAAGCTTAAACGGCGGGTACACCATTTTTGGCCAGTGCGACGACGCCAGCGTGACGCTAGTAAAGCAGATTGCGCGCGCCGGCCGCGACTCTAACGATCGTCCCTATAAGCCGGTAAAGATCAACCACATCACAATCAGCGGCGCGGAGTAACCCAAGTAGCGCCGGCGTCCCGCCGGCTGTCGCGAGGGCATCTTGCCCTCGCGGCTCTGAAGTTGGCTGCCGATTTGATCACTTCGCCTGTTCAATCGTGACCGACTTTAAAGTGACATCCTTGACTGGCTTATCCTGCTTGTTGCGAGGCGCACTCACGATTTTCTCCACGACATCTTGTCCTTCCACGACTTCACCGAAGATCGTGTGCTTCCCAGTTAGCCATTGCGTCGGCGCGAGCGTGATGAAGAATTGGCTCCCGTTAGTATTCGGGCCGGCATTCGCCATTGCCAGTTTGCCCGGCTTGTCGAATTTGTGTGGCGAGCCTTTGGTTTCGTCCTCGAACTGGTAGCCCGGTCCACCCATGCCAGTGCCCGCGGGATCGCCGCCCTGGATCATGAACTCAGGAATCACGCGATGGAAAATGGTGCCATCGTACAGCCGGTCTTTGCCTTTCTTGCGGGAGACAGGATGCGTCCATTCGCGTTTACCTTCGGCTAGTTCCACAAAGTTAGAAACGGTCTTAGGGGCATCTTTTTCAAAAAGACGGCAGACGATTTGTCCTTCGCTGGTGTCAAAAATGGCATACATTCCGGGCTGACGCGCCATGGGCAATTCCTTTCAAGGATCAATTGGTTGAGAAGATTAAAGAGCAGCACGAATTTCTACTAACATCTTACATTGACCGGCTCTGTTGGCGCAGATGAGTGGCCTGAGCAAAACTTGATCAAAGATTTCTGCTGGATCTTCTGAGCCGCCGTGCTGTGCAAATTTGGGAAGTTACTGACAGCGAGGGACATTTATTTATGGCGAACAAAAGGCGAATCGACTACACTTCTCCGGTGGATGAAGGCAGAAAGCGCGTGCTCTTAATTGCTGCCTGCATTCTCGCGGCCCGCAATTTAACGCGATGGGACGGAAAACACTCCCCGGCATCGGAGAGTGCCATGGGTGATGCGATTACGTTGGCGGAAAGAATCATGGCAAAAATTGATTCCCGTTGGCCGGCTCGGCAGTAAGGAAGGTACGAAATGCGGTGGCAGGAATTTGTAGACGGATACGACTGGAAGGCTCGCCTGATCCCCACCGGCATCTTGCTCTTGCCGCTGTTCTGCACTGTTTACTACTTTTTCCCAGAATTGCTGGCCAATCCGCTTCAACTCGCAGGATCCAGTCTGGTGGCGTTCGCTTTAATTTATTTGGCTTCCATGTTCTTCAGGGATCGGGGAGTTCGCTACGGCAAAAAATTCTGGGGAAAACGCGGAGGGCTTCCGTCCACTCGCTTCTGTCGAATTCGCGATTCGCATCTGAGCATGGATCAAAAGAACAGAATTCGACTGGCAGTTCTGCATAGATTCGGAATAAGGCTGATGTCGCTCGAAGAAGAATGCGAATCGCCCCTGATGGCGGACCGCAAGATTATGGACGCATTTCGAGAGGTGAAAGAGTTCTTGCGCCATTGCGATGGCTGCGCATTAGTCGATAAACATGGCGCAGAATATGGATTCGTACGCAATCTGTACGGTTCTAAAATAATTTTTGTGCTCGAGGCCATCAGCGGATTCATTGTGTGCGGATTTAAGAGCAAATGGCCGCACTGGAATTTGAACAACGGCTGCCTGGCAAATGTTGTCCTTCTTTTATTCTGGATGCCTTTTGCGTGGCTGGTTCTTCCGGGAATGTTGACGTTGAATGCGGAGACATATGCAGGGCGCGCATTGGGTAACTTTCTTGGGCGTGGCAGAGGGTAACTCAAAGAAACCCAGCAAGTCTCTGCACTCTGCTGCAGAACATCGGTGGGCTTCGAGTGAGTGAAGCTGTTGCACTAAATCCCTGCAATTATGATCCTTGCATTATGATCCTTGCATTATGAGCTTTTGCAGAAGCTGCGAATGACGCTGCTCTATTAACGGGGTCCGCAAAGCGTAATTCGCGTCTTAAGGTTGCCTTCAGCACGATGGCATTAATATAAGCAGTGCAGCGAAGACCATCTTCAAACGAGGATAATCAACTATGAATTATTTGTTTTCAAAATGGCGGCGTGTGGCAATTTTCATTTTGCTGGCAACCTTTTCATTCGCTGCAGACACCGGCTATCACGTGATTAAGACTTATAAGTTGGGCGGCGAGGGCGGATGGGATTACCTAACTATGGACAGTTCTGCGCGGCGGCTTTACATTTCGCGTGCTACCCACGTCCTCGTGATCGACGCGGATTCGGGCAAACCTGTGGGCGACATTCCTGATACTCCGGGCGTTCACGGTATTGCGTTGGCCCCGGAACTAGGGCGCGGCTTTGTCAGCAACGGGCGTGAGGGTACAGTCACAATTTTCGACATTCAGACGCTGAAGCCAATCACTAAGGTGAAGGTCGGCGACAATCCCGATGCGATACTCTATGACCCCGCGACCAAACGCGTCTTTACTTTCAACGGCAAGAGTCAGGACTCGACGGCCATTGACGCGGGCAAAGGCACGGTACTTGGCACCATCAAACTTGAAGGCAAACCTGAATTTGCCGCGAGCGATGCCAAGGGAGAGATTTTTGTCAACATTGAAGACAAGAGCCAGTTGGACGCCATCGATCCCAACAAACTGGAAGTAAAATCGCGCTGGCCACTTGCGCCTTGCCAGGAACCGAGCGGCCTTTCCATAGACCGCAAGAACCGCCGTCTGTTTGTTGGTTGCGACAATAAGATGATGGCCGTGGTTGATGCCGACAGCGGTAAAGTACTTGCCACACCAGCCATTGGCGAAGGAGTAGATGCCACCGCCTTCGATGAAGGCACAAGCCTTGCATTCGCATCTTGCGGTGAAAGCGGCGTTCTGACAGTGGTGCGCGAAGAATCACCGAGCAAATTCAGCGTGGCGGAAAATGTTAAAACGCAAGAGGGTGCACGGACTCTCGCGCTCGATGATAAGACTCACAACGTTTACGTGGTCACGGCCAAATTCGGGCCGCCTCCACCGGCTACTCCCGATCATCCACATCCTCGGCATTCGATTCTGCCGGACACTTTCGTCGTCCTCGTGCTTGGAAAATAGCCGCGGCTTCGAGTTGAGCGAAGAAAGATTCAAAAAAACGATTGACGATATCAGTTAAATAGATCGTTGAAGAGAAGTCGCGCAACCGATTGCTACTGTAAACTATGCCAGCCCCGGGCCTATCGATGGCCGGGGAATTCCCTATGAGCGGCAGCAACGCAGGCAAATTTCATCGCGCCACTATCACCAAACGAGTGGACATCGCACCTGAGCTGTGGATGATCCGCGTCAAGCCAAACGCCGAGTTCAAGTTCGCTCCCGGACAATATGCGACTCTAGGCCTCGAAGCTCCGGACAAGCACAGAGAACGGCCCTACTCCATTGTGTCGTCGCCTTACGAGAACGAACTGGAGTTCTTTTTCGAACTCGTTCCGCCCGGAGATCTAACACCGCTGTTATACCGGCTGCTGCCCGGCGATGAAGTTTTCATGCGGAAGGTTCCAAAGGGACGGTTCGTGCTCGATACCCAAAGCGGCCGCACTAATCATCTTTTAATTTGCACCGTAACCGGCGTGGCTCCCTTCGTCAGCTTCATACGCACGCTGTATCGGGACTGGAAAGAGGGGAAGTTTGCCGGAGAACATAAATTGTTTTTGCTGAACGGCGCCAGCCGCTCCTGGGAGTTCGGATACCTGGAAGAATTGCAGAACTTCGCGCGTGAAGTCCCGTGGCTGGAGTATGTGCCTACAGTCAGCCGTCCGTGGGAGGACGAAAAATGGACAGGGGAGACCGGGCGCGTGGATGACATTCTGCGAAAATACACCGACCTGTGGGGCCTGGGGACGAATGCTACGGCCTATTTATGCGGTCATCCTTCGATGGTCGAAAGCAGCAAGGGAATTCTAAAACGTATCGGCTTCACCAAAGAAGGCTTGAAGGAAGAAATCTATTGGGTGCCGTCGAAGGCCAAATCTGTTTCGTCCGCTTCAACAACTTTAGCTTAGAGGCCCACCCTTGAACTCCGATGTTCCAGAAGAAGAACGTCCCGCCAAACGCCGCCGCGCTGGCCAATTTTTTGTCGAAATCCGACTTCGCGAAATCCGCAAGATTTGTGCAAGGCGATACTGCGAACGTTCTCCGGAAAAATGCCGGCCTGCAGCGTCCATATACCGCAATTTTCCGAGTGTTCGATCAGCGACTGCAGCAGGATCTTACCAACTCCACGGCCCTGCGTCTCGGTAGCGACGTACACAGAAACCTCTGCGACACCTGCATGCACGCGCCGGCTAGAAACGGGACTTAATGCGACCCACCCGACGATTTGCCGGCCATCCTGGGCAACCAGACGGCATTCTTGAAGATGACGTTTATTCCATTCCGGCCAGTCGGGAGTTTCGGTTTCGAAGGTTGCGTTGCCGGTCGCTATACCTTCGGAGTAAATAGTTCGTATTGCGGACCAATCGTCGCTTCGCATGCCTCTGACGTCAACGTTGGACATGTTCTGTTTGATTTCGGAATGCCCGGAACGGTCGCGGAAATCAAAACAGGCTATTCCGTTTCTGCTGGCGCGAAGAATACAAGTAATACGAGTTCTTCTGTAATCTCGTAGAAGCGGTGTTCGACTCGGGCTGCAACAAAGATGATGCTGCCTGCGCTTACCGGTTGATCCTCCGAACCTGCGTGCATACGCGCTCGGCCTCGCACAACGTAGTACATTTCGTCTTGCTGATGCGGCGATTGGGTATCAGCACCGCCCGCGGGCAACACGTAGATGCCAGCGCTCATGGCGGGAACGCGGAGGAACTCCGCATAACGCTTTCCCGAAATCCTGCGGCTGGCCTCGCTCTCGTCGACGCTAAAGAATTTTGCATTTTGCACAGTTATGAGCCTCTAAATCGGTGTTTCTCACACTCACAGAGGAAAACATCCTACATGGGACAGGAACCGATCCTACAGGGTGCACTGTATTGCCGCTACTCACTCGGCGGAAGAACCTGTAGGGAAAACCACCCCGTCGAAACAAAAGAACCGCACCCCTTGGAGAGGCTCAATGACTGAGGACCGTCAGCCTCGATTGGTGGACGTTCGCCAAATTGGCCCTAAGAGCGAGCGCGATATTTCAGGCAGGTGCTCTGCCTGCAATGCAGTCATGATAGCCCGCCTGGATAACTGGGAAGAACCCAAACCGGAAAAATTACGGGAGCAGCTCAAAAGTGTATTTGCCCGCCATTTAGCGGAAAGCGGATGCGGCAAACGTGTACCCGGTGCAGGACGCTAAGCCAGCTTCTCGAGTAACTGACTGGCAGCGCGGTCAATAAAGAATTGCTGACTGTGGACCGTTTCTTGACCGGCGCGACGCGAGTTTCGCAAGTAGCTTCCGTTCGATTGCATGTGCCGCCCCTTAACCGTGTCAGACAGGTAAGTAGCGAGCACCTCGTCGCGGAAGTGCCGTATCAATTGCGGGTCACGCACTGGAAACACAACTTCGACCCTGCGGTTTAAGTTCCGCGGCATCAAATCGGCGCTTCCCAGATAAACCTCTTCCTCGCCCGCATTCCTGAAGTAGTAAATTCGGCTATGTTCCAGGAAGCGTCCCACAATACTAATTACACGAATGTTTTCACTCACGCTCTTGAGGCCGGGGCGCAGGCAGCATACTCCGCGTACCAGCAGATCCACCTGAACGCCAGCCTTCGATGCCTGGTAGAGCAACTGGATGGCGTGTTTGTCTACCAGTGCATTCATTTTGAAAATCAGGTGTCCGCGCTCGCCTGCGCGCTGATGCTCGATCTCTCGCTCGATCATCCGTTCCAGATGTTCTCTCAGGCCGATTGGTGCAACCAGCAGTTTTCTGTATTCGGCCTTGGCAGAGTAGCCCGTGAGGTAGTTGAATAGATCGGTGCAGTCGGCGCCAATCTCTTCGTTGCAGGTGAACATTCCGAAATCGGTGTAAAGCTGTGACGTGACGGTATTGTAGTTGCCGGTCGAGAGGTGGGCGTAACGACGAATCACGTTTCCTTCCTGGCGCACAACCAGAGCTGTTTTGCAGTGGACCTTCAGACCCTGCAATCCGTAGACCACGTGCACGCCTTCTCTCTCTAGCGCACGCGCCCATTCAATATTGCTTTCCTCATCGAAGCGCGCCTTCAGTTCAACCAGAACCGCAACTTGCTTGTCGTTTTCCACTGCTTCGAGCAAAGCTTCGACCACGGGCGAATTTTTTCCTACCCGGTAAAGAGTGATTTTGATAGCCAGAACAGCCGGATCGCGCGCAGCTTTCTGCAGGAAAGAAACAACAGGCTGGAAGGAATTGAAAGGGTGGTGAAGAAGAATGTCTTGCCGGCGAATCGCAGCGAAAATATCCTCGCGATCGTCTTCCGTTTGCAATGCTGCGGGAATTGCCGGCAGGAAGACGGGATCCTTGAGCTCAGGACGATCAGGCGGCGAAAGAAAACGCAGCCGGCTCAGAGCCAGGGGGCCGCTTAGCTGGTATACATCGTCGCGTTTGACTTCAAGGTGCTCCATAAGGATTTCAAGCACCGACGGCGGCATGGCTTCATTGACTTCCAATCGAATGACATCGGCAAAACGGCGCTGCCAGACTCCTTCTTCCACCGACTCCAACAAATCCGCTGCCTCAAGTTCCTGGATGGCGGTGTCAGCGTCGCGGGTTACGTGGAAAGGATGAGCTTCCAGGATCTTCATGCCAGGGAATAGCATCCCGAGGTTGGCGACAATCAACTGCTCCAGCCAGACAAAGCATTGCCCGGCGGGGCGCTTGCGTGCAGCGGAGTTCGGCTTGGCGGCCTCCACGGCAACTAACTGGGGAATCGAGTTCGGTATTTTGACGCGGGCAAAATGTTGTACGCCTTCTTTGTCGCGGATCAGCACCGCCAGGTTCAGACTGAGGTTCGAAATGTGAGGAAATGGCCGGCCCGGATCGAAAGCCAGTGGAGTCAAAGTCGGGAAAAGAGTTTCGCGGAAATATTTGTTCAAGGCCGATCGCTGTCGGCTGCTCAGTTGGGAATACTCAACGACCTCGATCCCGGCTTTGCTGAGCGACGGCTGAACTTGGCTCTGCCAGCAATCATGCGCTGCCTGAAATAAGGCAGTCACGCGCTCACGTATGGCAACTAGTTGAGCTGAGGGGCTCATGCCATCCGCGCCGCACTCCACCACTCCCTTTTCGACCTGCCGCTTAAGACCCGCCACGCGCACCATAAAGAGTTCATCGAGGTTGGAGCCGACAATCGACAGAAACTTGACGCGTTCCAGCAACGGTACCGTGTCATCCTGGGCTTCTTCTAAAACTCGCCTTTGGAACTCGAGAAGACTTAGCTCGCGATTGACGAAGAGCTTGGGATCATCCAGCGCAGAAATACCCGGCGAAGAACTGGCTGTTTCATTTGCGGCGTGACGACTTCGCCCGTTGCGACGGTCATCAACGTTCTTAAGGCTGCTACGAGCCGCAGTAGATTCTTGAGTGCGTGAGGAAATCGTTTTCGCCATTGGTGGTTGCGAGCGACTGCTGCAGGGCAATTGTAAGCGGAAGACTCGGTTTGGTCAGTGATCTCGCGCAGGCGACGCCAACTTTTAACCACTTTGTAACAATTGCTGCTTGGTTCTTGCCCGTGGCATTGGGGCGTGGACCTAGACGGCGACGCTAACCAACGTCGAGAAGTTTTCGTGGGTAGCACGTCGAATTTTCCTGTTTTGTGAGGGCTCTTGCTTGTACATATTCATAAAATAAAGAGTTGTGCGAGTGGCACGCTTCGTGCATCGAATAATAAGCAATGAGAAGGAGCCCCCAATGTTTCGCAGAATATTTCCTTTTGGTGCAGTTTTACTTTTAGTTTCGGCCGTAACCGTAACTCTGCACGCGGAAAATCAAGTCATGGGAGAGATTCAATTTGAAGGAAAATCCCATGTGGAGAAAACTTCCGGCGTGTGGATCGATGGGCAATACGTGGGATACCTGAAAGAGCTGAAGGGATCGAAGAAAGTTCTGCTCTTACCCGGGGAGCACACAATCACCGTCCGTCAGGATGGTTATCAGGATTTCACCCAACGCGTCGTGCTTGAGCCGGGCCAAAAGCAAGTGGTTCGCGTAGTCATGGATAAGGCCCCTACCGGCGTTCTTCCCCGCGAGAAGGCCGAAGTCAAGATTGCTGTCAATCCATCGAGGGCGGCTGTTTTTCTCGATGGACTTTTCGTGGGACACGTAGGCGAGTTCGAGGGCGTCGGCCGAGGCATGCTAGTGGCGCCGGGGCAGCATCAGATCAGGATCGCTCTGCCCGGTTACCAGACTTTTGAAACTGTGATTAATCCAATCGCCCATCAGAAGGTTGAAATTAAAACCGAGTTGGTAAAAAATGGCGCACCGTTAAGCGAGCCTATAATAAACAACCAAAGCGGGGATATTACGCCACCTCCCCCGCCGCCACCTGCTCCCACGAACACGTCAGCGGTACCGCAACATTGAGGGTGAAAATAATCGATTGACGCCAGTTTCGGCAAGCGGATGAACACCGTTCTTACGTTTTCGTGCGCGTGCGGCATCACTCATCTCGTGCACGACGCTGGTCAGTACTCGCCATAACGTCCTTTCACGGAATCGATCAGCTTCTGCGAGTCGAAGCCAATGCCGTCTTTAAAAACGATTTCGACGTTCTCGATGTCAGAAATGTGGCTCGCCGGGTCACCCTTGATGACCAGGAGATCAGCATTCTTGCCGGCGGCAATTGTTCCGATCTGATCTTGTTTCCCCAGGTAAATAGCGCCGTTGAGAGTTGCGATCTTGATGGCCTCGACTGGCGTAAATCCGGCCTCTGCCAGCAGCTCGATCTCACGCTGATCGCCGAATCCCGGAACCACTCCGCCGTTGCCGGTCGGATCCGGCCCGGCCAGAAGCAAACCTCCGGCCTGGGCAAATTCGCGTTCCAATTCTATGTCGCGTTTGAACAGCATAGGCCAATCCGTTTTCGGCGGCTTCATGGTTGCGGGCCGCTCACGGTTGTAAAGATATGCCTCACGAGCTTGGGGCGTCATTACATCGAGGACTCGCTGTTGCAGGGGCGGCCTTCCGGGAATTCCGCCGCTCTCAAACACCGGCAGCGTAGACGTAATCGCCACGTGATGCTTAGTCAGAGTCTCGATAAGATCTTTCGCCTCGGGACCATTTGCGGGCATGTGTTCCATGGTGTACGCGCCCTGACTTTCACTGCAGAGATCGGGCTTTTTGTCGGGGTCAAGTTGCGTGTTCACAAAGAAACCGTGCTCCAGATCATCGATGCCAAGTTCGGCTGCTTCCTTATATGTTACGGAGCACAGGTGGCCCGTAACCTTGATGCCTCGCTTGTGAGCGGCATCAATGGCGGCCTTCAGTTCAGCGCGGGTGATGTTCATGTACGCCTTGAATGAAGTCACGCCGCGGTCTGCCCAATACTCGACCATCTGCCGAGCTTCGTCGGGTCCGCTCAGCTGATGCATTTGCAGGAAGTAGCTGTTGGGTCCTTCAAGGTAGGGGCCAGTCACATCCATGTGCGGACCAGGAAGCTTGCCCTCATCGATGGCTCGCTTGAGGTTCAGGTCCGCATAGGTCTCAACGCTGCCGGTGGTGCGCATGGTAGTGACGCCGCCAGCCAGGTAGAGGCGTGGAGCGGAGAACGTCATCTGCGGCACTAGCACTGGCGGTTCGAATTTCCACTCACTGTCTTCGTCCGGGCGCGCGACGTAAAAAAGATGGTTGTGCATGCCGACGATTCCCGGCATTACCGTGTACCCGTGCAAGTCAAGGATGGTTATGCCACTGCCAGCCGCAAGATCGGAGCCTGGCTGCACTGCGGTGATCTTGCCGCCTTCGATAACCACATTCTGGTTTTCCACCGGCGGCTGCCCGGTTCCGTCAATTACTCGCACGTGCTCCAGCACTACCCTGGGCGAGCTGACTCGCACATATTTCTGCACCGTCGGCGAGGCAGATGTAGCCTGTTGGGCTCTGGTATAAGAAGAGAGAATCACGAATACGCATAAAATCAGTAAGTGGCGGAAGCGCATTTTGGAATCCTCAAAGTCGGCTCATTGTAGACGATGAGCGCAGCTAACGCAGACTATCTGACGGTGCATAATTAAGGTGAGTTCAATTCTGCAAGGCTTTCGGCTCATGTCGTTCTTACGGGTGGGGCGCGCCGATGACGCGCCATCTTATAATCTCCGCTGGATCAGTTAAGGAGCAGCGTAAGTGACATTGCCGCAAGACGCGCTTTGGTACAAAGACGCGATAATCTACCAAGTTCACGTTCGTACTTTCCAGGATAGCAACGGTGACGGAATTGGAGACTTTCGCGGTCTCGCAGAAAAGCTCGATTACCTGCAGGAGCTGGGCGTCACGGCTATATGGCTGATGCCGTTTTTCCCTTCGCCGTTGCGCGATGACGGATACGACATCGCCGATTACCGCTCAGTGCATCCCAGTTACGGCACGCTCGACGATTTCAAACACTTTCTTGCCATCGCGCATGACCGCGGTATACGCGTGATTATGGAGATGGTGCTAAACCACACCTCGGATCAGCATCCGTGGTTCCAGGAATCGCGGAGCTCGCGCGATAATCCGCGGCGCGACTGGTATGTGTGGAGCGATACGGATACTCGCTATCGCGGTGCCCGCATCATTTTCCTTGATACCGAAACTTCGAATTGGGCCAGGGACCCGGTTTCCAAGTCATATTATTGGCATCGCTTTTTCAGCCACCAGCCCGATCTGAACTACGACAATCCGGCGGTGCGAGAAGAAATGTGGTCGGTGATGCAGTTCTGGCTGGAAATGGGCGTTGATGCATTTCGCCTGGACGCCGTTCCTTACCTCGTCGAACGCGAAGGGACGTCCTGCGAAAACTTGCCCGAGACTCACGTAGTTCTCAAAGACTTTCGCAAGAGATTGGACGAGCATTTTCCCGGAAGGATGCTGCTCGCCGAAGCCAACCAATGGCCTGCTGACCTCAGACCTTATTTCGGCGACGGCGATGAATTTCACATGGCCTTCCATTTTCCGGTGATGCCGCGAATGTTCATGAGCGTGAAACTCGAAGATCGCAAGCCGATCATGGACATTCTCCAGCAAACTCCCAATATTCCCGACCCCTGCCAGTGGTGTTTATTCCTGCGCAATCACGACGAACTCACGCTCGAGATGGTGACGGACATCGAACGCGATTACATGTACGACACTTACGCTGGCGACAAAGCCATGCGATTAAATCTGGGGATTCGCCGGCGGCTTGCTCCACTCCTCGATAATGACCGGCGGCGAGTGGAATTGATGAACGGCATGCTGATGTCTTTTCCTGGCACTCCGATCATTTACTATGGCGATGAGATCGGCATGGGCGACAACGTCCACCTCGGCGATCGCAATGGGGTGCGTACGCCCATGCAGTGGGATGGAGGATGGGACGCCGGCTTTTCCAAGGCTGATCCCGAGAATCTGTATTCACCACTGATCATGGATCCCGTTTACGGCTATCCCGCCGTCAATGTTTATGCTCAAAGCCGCTCGGGACATTCGCTTCTTGCGTGGATGAAACGTCTCATAGCAACGCGCAAGTCCACGCAAGTTTTTGGCAGAGGCTCGATAGAATTTCTGCATCCCGCAAACCACCGCGTGCTTGCTTATGTAAGACAATTCAAGAACGAAACCGTGCTGGTGGTAAATAATCTTTCGAGTTCTGCGCAAGCGGTGGAACTCGATCTTCGGCGCTACAAAGGCAATATTCTGGTAGAGATGTTTGGCAGAAATATTTTTCCTCGTATCGGCGACTTGCCCTATCTGTTAACCATGGGTCCTTATCAGTTCTTTTGGTTCCGATTGCGGCGAATATGAAAATATAAAGAGCTGGGATAACGACTCAACCAGAAGCAGGGGCTTCAACTGGACGATAGCAGCATTCTTACGGATGATTTTCTTCGCCAACTGATGAGCGTAGGCGAGGTAGACCTGCTGGTTAGTGTGCCTACGCATAACAGCGCCCAGACCGTCGGTGAAACGGTGCAGCGCATTCGCGTCGGACTGCTGAAATATTTTCCCAGGGAGCGTGCCGTTATCCTGAATGCGGATGCGGGGTCGAAGGACGGAACGCGCGAGGTAATAGCCGCAGCCGCAAGTGATGATCTGCAGCGCTCCGCAAACCTTTACGCTCTGCGCACTTTGCCCTGCATCAGCACGGTGTATGGTGACAGCCCCGAGACTGATGTTGCTTTGCGCACGGTTCTGGCAGCGGCAGACTTGCTGCATGCCAAAGCGTGTGCAGTTGTTTCTCCCGACTCGACCAGCATCACCCCCGACTGGATCGAACGATTGCTGCGCCCGGTGTATCGCGAAAATTTCGACTTGGTGATGCCCGTATATCGCAGGCATAAATTCGACGGATTGCTTCTGCGAAACCTCATTTACCCAATGACGCGCGCTCTGTATGCAAAGCGAGTGCGCGAACCCTACGCGCTGGAGTTTGCATTTTCTGATCGGTTCGGGGGACATCTTCTGGAAAAGCAAATTTGGGACCACGAATCCAGAGGCTTGGCCGCCGAGATGAACATGAGCATCACCGCCATGGCCGGTGGCTTCCGGCTATATCAGACATTCCTGGGAACCAAGCCGCATGTGGATCGTACGGGCGCGGATCTGGTGGCTGCCCTGCGCCAGACAGTCGGTACATTGTTCTGGTCACTCGATGCGAACTTCCAATATTGGAGCGCGACGGGCGCGCCCGAAAGTGTGCCCTCGTGCGGCGCCGAGTATGACCTCACTACAGAGCCCATTCGTGTCAACCGCAAACGGCTTTACCAATTGTTCAATTCCGGTGTCGCGGAACTTGAACCGGTCTTGCGGTCGATCCTGTCGCCTCAGACCTTGGCAGATGTTCAAAACATTGCCACACTCCCCGAGGACGAGTTTCGCTATTCGCATGAACTCTGGGTTAGAACCGCCTATGAATTCGCGTCTTCATACCACAAATCCGTAATCAATCGAGACCACATTATCCAGGCTTTGGCTCCCCTTTATCGCGGGAAGGTTTATACCTTTCTCCTCGAAAACCGCGACGCGTCGGGACCCGAAGTGGAAGCAAATGTCGAAGAACTCTGCCTGACATTTGAGCGCCTGAAGCCATATTTACTTGATGGATGGAATGCGAAGGAGTGAGGTCACTATGTGGGAAATGATTATCGGAGAACTCGATCACGCGATGCAGGAGCTTGCCCGCGGTTTCGCACACCTTCTGCCTCGTGTCTTGGCGATGCTGATCATTGCACTTTTGGGCTGGATGGTCGCGTACGTTTTCAAGGCGGCGCTGCGTGGAATTCTGCGCGTAGTGAAGTTCGACCGTCTGTCTGACAACGCTGGCACGACTGAATTGCTCAATAAACTGGCCCTGCCCTCGTCCAGTGAATTGTTAAGCCGGGTCGTGTTTTGGGTGGTGTGGCTGGGATTCATCCTGCTGGGAGTGCAGGTACTCGGCATTGTCTTCTTGCAGGAATATATCTCCAGATTTTTCCTCTTCCTGCCTCGGTTGTTTGCCGCGTTGTTCATTGTCTTTTTCGGATTGGTGGCAGCCAGTTTCTTTGCCCGGGCGGCGCTGTTGGCAGCGGTTAATGCTGATTCGCCTTCGCCTCGTATCCTGGCAACACTGATTCGAACCATCATTGTACTTTTCACCGTGACCATGGCTTTCGAACAGCTCGGCATCGGAGAAAGAACGATCCTCGTAGCTTTTGCAATCGCCTTTGGCGGGTTGATGCTCGGCTTAGCGCTCGCCTTTGGCATGGGTGGACGCGAACTAGCAAGGCAATTTCTGGAAAGAAGGTTCCTGAAAGAAAAGCAGGAACACCGGCAGGACGAACTTTCGCCTTTGTAAAGAAAGAACCGACCGTTATAGCTGCTGGGAAATTGCAGGTCGCGGATGATACTTACCGCTGATCGCGTTCCATCGAATCTGAAAAAGCTGAGCAAACATGCGCATCCCATCGCGTATCGGATGAAGGCGCGTACCTTCCGAGTGGGCCCAACAAACCGGAACCTCGACAGTCCGCAAGCCGGCTCTTTTCGCCAAATACAATAATTCCGGGTCAAATCCCCAGGTTTCAACTTGCTGTGGCGCGAATACTGACTCAGCCGCAGGTCGGCGAAAAGCCTTGAACCCGCATTGCGTGTCCTTGTAATTCAAGCCTAATACCAGGCGCAAAGCCAGATTAAATAAGCGTCCGAGAATCTGCCGCCGCAGCGGTTGCGGAACGACCTGCAATTCTTTCCTAACCCATCGCGAACCAATGGCTATGTCCGCTCCGGCTTGCAGGGCAGCGATCAACTTGTCAGCTTCCTGGATCGGCGAGGACAGATCTGCGTCACTAAACAGCAAGATATCGCCTCGCGCACGTAACATCCCGTTACGCACGCTGAATCCTTTCCCGCGATTGCCAGGGTTCTCGATCAGACCAAGCCATGGGTAGCGCTTGGCGTACTGGCGGACGATATTGGCCGTGTTGTCTGTAGAACCGTCGTTCACCACAATGACTTCGACGGTCCAGGCGTGCTGCTGGGCATAGTCGGTTATTTTGTCGAGCGACGCGCCAATGCGACCCGCCTCGTTGTAGGCAGGCAGGACGATGCTAAGAGTCAGCGGCCCCAAATTCCATGTCCTTCATACTGTTTTTCGTCTGTCCAAACCACTGGCAGGCGTTGATACTGTTGTAAGGACCCACGTCCACCTTCGCGCAGGTTATCATGGTTGGTTGGTACGGTGCCCGTCGGAGTAATCGTAAAAAATGATAAACGGTAGACGCATCGCTGTAGTCCTGCCCGCCTACAACGCAGAGAAGACCTTGGAGGCGACGGTGCATGAGCTGCCGGATCTGGTGGATATCAGGATCCTGGTGGACGATCACAGTTCCGATCGTACCGTCGAGGTAGCAAAGCAACTCGGGCTGAAGTTTTTCGTGCACGACGCAAATTACGGTTATGGACGCAATCAGCAGACATGCTATCGCGAGGCCGTAACTGCGGGCGCGGACGTGATAATTATGGTGCACCCGGACTATCAATACACCCCGCTTCTGGTCACGGCCATGGCCAGCATGGTGGCATACGACGTCTATGATGTGGTGTTGGGTTCGCGCATTCTTGGGGGACAGGCTTTGCGTGGCGGCATGCCTATCTGGAAGTACATTTCAAACCGCTTTTTGACTGCATTCGAGAACTTTTTCTTAGGCGTCAAACTTTCCGAATATCACAGCGGCTATCGCGCCTTCAGTCGCGAAGTGCTCACCCGGTTACCCCTGCTCGAAAACTCCGACGACTTCGTCTTTGATAATCAGATGTTAGCCCAATGCGTACACTTCGGTTTTCGCATTGGCGAAGTGTCGTGTCCGACCAAGTATTTTGACGATGCCTCTTCCATCAGTTTCGGGCGCAGCGTCAAGTACGGAATGGGCGTGCTGAGCACTACCCTGCAATTTGCGTTGCAGAGATTCGGGCTCGGCCACTTCCGAATCTTCAGCGCCAAGGGACGGCGGCTGGCACCAGTTCCAGCGGAGTATTACGCGCCGGGAGGAACGGCGGAAGGCCGTGCATAGAAACAACGTGTCGGAGGCGCTGATCAACGGTTCGACACTCGACGGAGAATCCCGCTAAAAGTGAAAATTCTGATGGTGCACAACCCATATCAGCAGGCGGGCGGGGAGGACTTTGTCTTCCAGCAAGAGCGCAGGATGCTGCAGAACACTGGCCACGAGGTGGTGACCTATCTTCGGAATAATGATGAAGTGGACCGGTACGCCGGCCTTCGGCGGCTTGCGCTAATCCCACGCACCGTTTGGGCCACCGACTCCCGGAAAGAAATTAGCGCTTTGCTGGCGCGCGAGAAGCCCAGTCTCGTGCATGTACACAATACTTTTGTCATGATTTCGCCATCTATTTTCTCCGCGTGTGAAGAGGCGGGGATTCCCGTGGTTCAGACTCTGCACAATTATCGTCTGATGTGCGCGGCCGGGGTCTTCTACAGGGATGGTCATGTTTGTGAGGACTGCGTCGAAAAGAGCCTTTGGTCAGGCATTCGCCACGGCTGTTACCATGATTCCAAAGTAGCGACCGCAGTTGTGGCAACGATGATTGCTGTTCATCGCGGGCTGCATACGTGGACGCGGCCTTCGCATTTTTATATCGCGCTCTGTAAGTTTGCTCGGCGGAAGTTTGTCGACTCGGGATTGCCCGAAGACCGGATCTTCGTGAAACCGAATTTCGTGTATCCGGATCCCGGCATATCTGCCGAGAAAGAAGACTTTGCTATCTTCGCAGGGCGGCTCTCTCCTGAAAAACGTGTCGATAGCTTGCTCGAGGCGTGGGAGCGGGGCACGGCGCGTTTTCCACTTTTCATTCTGGGCGATGGACCGGAGCGGGCTAACCTGGAAGACAAGGCGAAGCAACGCCGCCTTTCTGGAATCCACTTTACGGGGCAGGTTCCGCGCGCGGAGGTCATCACCAGGATTCGCAAAGCTCGATTTCTGATTTTTTCAAGTGAGGTTTACGAGAATTTCCCAGTCACGATTGCCGAGGCCTTCGCCTGCGGCACACCCGTGATCTGCGCGAAGATGGGAGCGATGGAGGAGATCGTAGCCGATGGCTGCACCGGGCTACACTTCGCCCCAGGGCAAACCGACGATCTCGCCGCCAAGATGGATTGGGCCTGGGAAAATCCTGAGCGTATGAAGGCGATGGGATGTGACGCGCGCCGGGAGTACGAAACCAAGTACACGGCGGAGATAAATTACAAACTGCTGATGGATATCTATGGCCAAGTCCTGGGTCAAGACTGAAATGCCGGCTTTCTCCGCTACATTCGCCGGCAGGCGAAATTCGGCTGTTCACTCCAAACGTAAGCTGGGCAGGTGGCTTTTCTTGGGCTGCATAATTTTCGGAGCGCTGATGTGGCTCGCCTTGCGATCGTCAACTGCTCCAACCGGTCCGAGCGGCCCAATTCCTGCGACCTTCTTTGGATTACAAATGCACAAGCCCATGATCACAGACGGTCAGCCGTGGCCGACCGTACCTTTCGGAGCTGGTCGTCTGTGGGATAGCGGAGTTTCGTGGGCAGAACTTAATAAGGCGCAGGGAGTTTATGACTGGCAGATACTCGACAAATGGTTAATCAAGTATCACGAGCACGGCGTTGACGATCTTCTGTACACGTTTGGCCGCGTACCGCAGTGGGCATCTTCGAGGCCTGATGACTCCAACTGTGCATTCCCGGAACGTGGTTCTTGCGATCCGCCCGAAGACCTGAAGACGGACGGCACCGGACCGAACCAGCATTGGAAGGATTTTGTCACGGCCCTCGCTACCCACAACAAGACCGGCATGGCCGCCCACATCCGTTATTGGGAGATCTGGAATGAGCCTTATAACCATGGGCAGTGGACCGGAACCAATGCCCAACTTTTGCGGATGGCTCGGGATGCACGCAGCATTCTCCTTACCGCGGATTCTAGCGCAGTTATCGTGAGCCCGAGCTCATATATGAAAACTGCGAAAGCTCAGGACTGGATGGAAGGTTATCTGCGCGACGGCGGGGAAGAAAGCGCGGACATCATTGCGTTTCACGGCTACGTCAACAACGGTAAGCCCGGCGTTTACCCGAACGCAGCCGAAATCGTCCCCGCGGTTGAGACTCTCCGCAAAATGATGAAGGGGGAAAAAGTGATTTTCGACACGGAGGCCAGTTGGGGACGCGCCAGCACTATGGGTTTTGAAGGCAACGACGATTTCGAATCGGGATTCTTGGCGCAGCTTTACCTCCTGCAATGGTCCGCCGGTGTTTCTCGCTTCTACTGGTATGCGTGGAACAACGAACAGTTTGGCACGCTGTGGAGTCCGGATCCGAGCGATCCATCTCGTCCGGGTCATGTGCATGCCGCCGCCACGGCTTACAAGGAAATCTATAACTGGATGGTGGGAGCCACGATGAACTCTCAGTGCTCGGTGAGCGAAGATGGAATCTGGACCTGCGGCTTGACTCGGCCTGGCGGTTATGAGGCGCTGGTTGTGTGGAGCGTGAACGGCGATAAATCTTATGCGCCGAACGCGCGCTTCAAGAAGCTGGACGATTTAAGCGGGAACACGAGCACTATAACTAGCGGGAGAGTCAACATCGGCTTCAAGCCGGCATTGCTGCGCAACCAATAGCGCGGTCTGCAGCGCTTTATGAAACAGCAAATTTGTGTGCTGATCGATGTGGAGGCTGCCGACGTGTCGCGGTCGGAGATGAACCTAGGTCTCGGGCGCTAGTTCGAAAGCCACCCCGAATCGTTTGAAACCGCCGTCTCGCGTAGTACCGTAGAGGACTCCTTGTTGATCGAGGATTAGCCCTGCGGTAGGGATTGCTCCGTCCTTTTCGTCAAAGGAATGAACCACCGTCTCGGACCAGTTCCCGCCCGCTTGAACCAGCTTGAAAACGGTACCATAACCGTATTCACCGCCGCCGCCAGTCGTTCCGTAGAGATTCTCGGCCGAATCAAAGATCATGCCGGCAGCTGGACCGGCCCCGTCTGAACCGTCAAAGTTGTGCAGCACGGTGAAGGTCCAGTTGCCCATTGACGGAGTGAGTTCAAAGACGGTGCCGCAGAAACAGGAGCGAAGGCCGCCCGACGAGGTCGTTCCATATAAGTTCCCAGCACTGTCAAAAATCACTCCGCCCATAGGTGCGAAGCCGTCAGCGCAATATTCCTCAGGGCAAAAATTGTAAACCACGGTTTCTCTCCAGCTTCCTCCCGACGAGGGTGACAGTTCAAAAACCACACCATCGTTGAACCTTCCGCCCTCCCATGTCGTGCTGTAAAGGTTTCCTACCGAGTCAAAGACTAGATTGCCACTTGGCAGAGCCCCACTCGTTGTGATGAAGGTGTATAGGGCCTTCTCGTTCCAGCCATTGCCGGAGCGCTCCAACTCAAATACTCCGCCTGCGGCATCCTGCCCTCCATCAGCGGTGCCGTACAGATTTCCTTTTGCGTCAAAGGTCAAGGCGTTGAGGGGAAATATTAACTCGCCATGGGTTGCGCCGAAGCTGTACAGAACTTTTTCCCTCCACTTGCTGCCGGCAGGAGAGAGCTCGAACACTGTGCCCAGCTTGTAGGCACCACCCAGGCCCGTCGTACCGTAAAGATTGCCCGATGAGTCGAAGATCAAACTTCCCTGCGGATCTGCGCCGTCAGGGCCTTCGAAGTAGTGAATAACTTCGTAGGTCCACTTATGGCCCGAGCCCGGGACGAGTTTGAAAACCACGCCACAACTGCACTTGTTGTCGGACTCGGAGGCGGTTCCGTAAAGGTTGCCCGTCGAGTCCGCGACCAGTGCCGCTTGAGGAAACCAAGCGGGTTTGTCGTGGAAGAAATGGAGGACTTCGTACTTGCTAGCCGCTTGGGCGCTGTTCAGCAAGATCAGGGTGACCGCGATTGCGGCAAGGGTCCACTTCAATGTGGCTTGCACGTTTCTCGGTTTCATATCGGCGTTCCTCCACGAGGAACTCGAGGCGGCTTTGGAGCTTCCGGCCACGCTACTCGCAACGGGACTATAGCACCAATTACTCCGGACGAACAGTCGCGCTGGCGTGCCGTTAAATCGGAGCTTTTCGGAGGGATTGCTGCGGAAAAACAAAAAACAAATGCGGCTTGCAGATTAGTCGAATGCATAGGCAGGTACCTCGACAGCGAATTCGGAGAGGAATCGCGGGGGTGCCAGATGCTGGCAGCAGAACTATAACACCGGATGCTCCAGATGAACAACCGCACTTGCACGCCCGGCATCTGAGTTTTTTCGCGGACAGGGCGAACCCAAAATGCAGATTTTCTGCGACGAGTGGAGCTGGAGTTTGTCACACTCGGGAATCAGTAGCGGAACCAAGCTAACCAATCTCTGGCTGCCATCTTTTCATCAGCCTTTCATTTTTGACAGAGACTTTTCCGGTACATTAGGGGTTGAAGCTGTGAGCCCTTCGGCCTGGTGCCTGGGCAGGACTCTACGGAGAGTTTACCAGATAGCAAGTAACCTATTTTCATAGGCTTAAAGTGGAAATAGAGTCTTTAGTCTCTAGTGAGTGTTGGACGCCGCAAGTCTTTGGGCAGGAGGTTTTTTGGCTCTTGAAGAAGTCTCTGTCGCTGCGTATTCTAGCGCTCAAGCTGTATTGGCCGCAAATGCTCGCGCAATACGTTAGCTCTCCCCCTTTAAGCATGATGTTCTCCAAGGTGCGGAAAGCACCACGTTAATGCTGCCTTTTGTGGCCAAGAGGCGATCGGGGTCACGATATGTGACTCAGAGGGCGAAGCTGTAGACAGCGTTGCTCCGGTGCGCCTTCAATCGCCATCGCCGCATAATTACTCCAACCCCTTGACGTTCGTCGCCATCAGATCTCCGCATTGTGTACTCGCATCCGAAACCACGCCATGTAAGTTGCGTAAGAGCAGGTATTTTCCGCATCCGGCTTCCGTGGTTCTGCATTTCCTTTTTGGGAGAATGTTCATGAAAAAAATCCTCATCTGCACGACTTTCTTTTTGGTTGCGTCTCTGTTCGCTCTCGGTCAGGACGATAAGACTCCCGTTGTTCCCAATGCTGCACCGGCACAGGGAGCAGTCACTGCGTCGGCGAGTTCGGGCAATACACCATGGTTTTCGCAGCGCTATCCTCGATACGAAATTCGTCCGAGTGACATCTTTGATGTGAATTTTGCATACACCCCTGAATACAATCAGACGGTCACGGTGCAGCCCGATGGATATGTTTCGCTGCGCGACGCCGGCGATGTCAGTGTTGTGGGGCTAACCGTGCCCCAAGTGACGGAGAAGATACGCGACGCTTACGGGAAGACCTTGAACCACCCTTTGGTGTCGATTGTGCTCAAGGATTTTCAGAAGCCATACTTCATCGCCGACGGCCAGGTGGGCCACCCTGGCAAGTATGAGTTGCGGGACGACACGACGCTGACGCAGGCGGTCGCGATGGCTGGCGGTTTTCTGTCCAGCGCCAAACACTCACAGGTTGTGCTCTACCGGCGCGTATCCGACCAATGGACGCAAGCCACCCTGATTGACGTCAAGAAGATGGAGAGTGAGCACAACTTGTCAGAGGACGTACATCTGCGGCCCGGAGATATGCTGTTTGTCCCCAAGAACCGGTTTTCCAAGGTGGCGCCGTTTATACCGACTGCTAACTTGAGCATGGTTCCGCGGACCCCCTAAAGACGGTGGCTGGAATCGAGGCCCGAGACTCCTCCAACGAGAAGTAAGGAGATTGAACATGGAAGGTCAGGAAATAATTCTTCAGAATGCGAATCGACTCGCTCGGTTCACGGTGCGGGATTTTGCCGCCGTGGCTTTTCGCCGCAGCCGGACGTTGCTCTATTGTTTCTTCGGAATTCTGCTGGGCTCGCTGATTGCGGCAGTGGTGTGGCCGACCTATCGGGCGCAGACCGAAATCCTGGTGCGCCGCCAGCGCGTCGATCCGGTGGTGACGGCCGAGCAAAATAGCCCCATGGTCGTGAGTGGCACGGTGACCGAGGAGGAAATCAACTCGGAGGTCGAGCTCATTACAAGCGAAGATGTCCTTCGCAAAGTGGTGTTGGAATGCGGGCTCGACAAGCCGCACTCGTGGCTAGGATCCAAGCTTGCGTCAAGCGATCCTGAGCGCCGCATCGGAAAAGCAATCAAGAACCTGCGCAACGGCTTGGCCGTAGACTCGCTTCCAAAGACGAACATGATTCGGGTTACTTACGCCTCTAGCAATCCTCGGATGGCGTCCCAGGTTCTAAGCGTGCTCGACGACGTTTATTTGCAGAAGAATCAGGAAGTACAACGAACTCCAGGCCAATTTGCGTTTTTCGATCAACAGACGCAGCGGGCAAAGGCGGAGCTGGACGCTGCGGAAGAAAAATTGAAGGCCTTTCCGCAGGAAACGGGCACTGCCAATCCGAATTTAGCTCGCGATATCACTCTGCAAAAAGTAAATGAGTTCAATCTGAGTTTGGGACAGACCGAAGCTGCGCTCGCAGAGTCCAAGCAGAAGATCGCAGCAATGGAACAGTTGTCCCAAACGACACCGACGCGGCTGACCACACAGATGCGACAGCAGGACGATGCTCCGGTGCTGCAGCAGATGAAGTCGACTTTGCTCGCCCTCGAATTGAAGCGCAGCGATATGGCCTCGAAGTATCAGCCCGATTATCCGCCGTTGCAGGAACTGGACAAGGAAATCGCCAACACGCGGCTTGCGATCGCGGGAGAAAAGCCGCTCAGTGACGTAACCACGGATCAGAATCCGGCCTCAGCCTGGATCAACGCCGAACTGGTGAAAACCAAGGCAGAAGTGCGAGGCTTCGAAGCTAAAGCTGCAGAAACTAAGAAGCTCGTAAATGAGACTTTGGCAGCCGCAGGAAAACTGGATACCGAGGGTGTTGAACAGGGAGACCTGGTCCGAACCGCCAAAGCTGCAGAATCGAATTATCTGTTGTATCTTCACAAGCGCGAAGAGGCTCGGATTTCGGATGCTCTCGACGCTCAGCGCATATTAAACGTGGCCGTTGCAGAGAGGCCCAGCGTCCCCAGCCTGCCGCGAGAATCTCTTCTGATGTATGCGCTGGTTGGGGTTTTCCTGGCATTTACGGTGAGTGCGGGCGTGGTCTTTACACTCGAGTATTTTGATCCCTCGTTCCACACTCCCGCTGAAGTGGAAGCATTCTTTAATCGGCCTGTACTGGCCGCCGTTCCTGACCAGGGTGGCACTCCCCTTCAAGTCTACGGCGGGTCCAACGTCCTCAGTCCGCCATTCCAATCTCCGGAACCCGAGTAACCTGACGGCGGCCGGTTCTGCATTATTTTTACATTATGATTTTTAAGCTGATTCCGCTGACAAGGTCTCCCCGGTTGAAAGAAAACGGCCGGCTTCAAGCAGAGGGTGTTCTAGGGAGTGGTGCATGAGCAAGAATTTTGAACTGTTACAGCAAGCCGACAAGCTGCATGACATCTCGAATCTGAACCAGAGCAGACCGAGTCTGCCGATCGAAAGTGTGGCCTGCGCCCCGCCTTTGGAAATCGGAGAAGCGGCTCGGGATGAGATAACCAAACTGGGGCGGCGACTGTTTCAGATTCCGGGAGCGGAGGCGCCGCGGATGGTCGTATTCGCGGGAACAGAAAAAGGCAACGGCTGCAGCTGGCTATGCGCCCGCGTGGGCGAGTTTTTGGCAAGTCAGGTAAGTGGGTCGGTCTGTTTGCTGGATTGTAATTTTCGCAGCCCAAGCTTGCATCAGGAGTTCGGGCTGCCGAACCACTACGGGCTTTCTGACGCGTTGCGCCGGAGTGACGGAATTCAACCCTACCTTAGACCGTTGTCGCGGCCGAACTTTTGGCTGTTCAGTTGCGGTTCGCCCGTGGAAAATGGGCAGGCTCTTCTGGGATCGGATCGCATGCGAGTGCTCGTCCAGGAATTGCGCGAGGAGTTCGACTACATCATCGTAGATGCGGCTCCCTTGGACGCGGGAACTGACAGTATCGTCCTAGGCGGTCTTTCTAATGGCGTCGTGCTCGTTTTGAAAGCAAATTCTTCCCGTCGAGATACGGCTGGAAAAGCCTTGCAGGAGCTTCACAGCGCCAACGTACCGGTCCGCGGTGTCGTACTCAACCGACGTACGTTCCCAATTCCCGAAGCGATTTATAAACATCTCTAACCGCCCGAGCGCGGTTGCTGCGCAGGGTTAACAGCGCCGCAAAACCATCCTTCAGTTAGTCTTAATGTCCGCACACTAGCATCAAGTCCAAACTTTCTTCCTCAGGGAGCCACGAATGCGCGTTGCCCGACGGCGAATGATGACTGGAGCCATGAAGCTGTTTGACATGGTACTGATGGTGGTCTCATTTGGAGCTGCCACTTTACCAGTTCTAGCAAAAATTGGACCGGTTTCGTTTGAACAGTTCCTCCAAATGAGAATCAAGCTTGAGAACTTTATCGTCTTTTTTGTCTTGCTGGGTTTCTGGCATTTCATCTTCTCAATACTTGGACTGTATGGTTCCAAACGGTTGACTAGCCGTAGGGCAGAGGTGGTTGACGTTGTCAAAGCTACCTCTTTGGCAGGTGTGTTTCTCCTCATCAGCTCTTTCCTGCTGCAGTTTCAGATGGTAACTCCGCGCTTTGTCGCGATTTTTTGGGCTTTTAGCACGGCCGTGGCAGTAGTGACAAGAGTTACGCTCAGAACCTGGCAGCGGAGACTTCGTAGCCACGGGCGCGACTCGCGCAACATGCTGATCGTCGGCTCCAACAAGCGTGCCCTTGAGTTCGCAAAGATGGTACAGTCCAAACCTGAGCTGGGTTACCGGATCATCGGTTTCGCGGATGAAGAGTGGGCGGGAACAGAAGAACTCCGAAGCCACGGTTGGTCGCTGGTCTGTAACCAGGAAGAACTTCGCACGTTCTTGCGACGCAGTGTGGTGGACGAAGTCGTACTTACCGTGCCGCTACGATCGTTTCACGATCTGGCCTCCGATGTTGCTGCCATGTGCGAACAGCAGGGCATCCTTCTTCGCGTTCTATCCGATCTATTCAATTTAAAGAATGCGCGCCCCCTCGCGGATGATTTCGAGGGCGCCACGATGATTACGCAGGCTACGGGAATCACCGAAGGCTGGCCAACCGTGATCAAACGTGGGCTCGACCTTTTGCTGTCACTGTTACTTCTGATTTGCGTCGCACCTGTGCTGTTGCTCTCCGCCATATTGATCAGGCTCACTTCAACGGGCCCAGTGTTCTTCGTGCAAAAACGCATTGGGCTGAACAAGCGAGTGTTTAGCATTTACAAGTTCCGCACCATGGTCGCGCACGCGGAGCAGAAACTACATGAGATCGAACATCTGAACGAGCTCTCGGGAACACCCGTATTTAAGATCAAAAATGATCCGCGCCTAACGCCTATCGGAAGCTTTTTGCGTAAGACCAGTATCGATGAGCTACCTCAACTTTTTAATGTGCTTGCTGGTGACATGAGCCTGGTGGGGCCGCGTCCACTGCAGTTGCGCGACTACGAGTTACTGACCGAGACTGGCGAGGATTGGCAGCGCTGCCGCTTTAGCGTCCGTCCGGGAATTACGTGTCTGTGGCAGGTTAACGGCCGCAGTTCACTTCCTTTTCACCAGTGGATGGAACTCGACCTGCAATATGTCAACAACTGGTCCTTATGGCTTGATCTGCAGATACTGGCCCGGACGATTCCGGCAGTGCTCCGCGGGTCCGGAGCCGCTTGAGCTCATAGCTGCTTCGTGGTTTCGAAGCTTTATCTCCCTAGCGCGAGTGATAAGCCTGCCATGAATGTTTTGACCCAATGAAGAATACGCTTACACGCACCCCCTCACCGTCAGGACCCGTGGCACAGGGTCCTAGCCATCCAGGGACGGCGGAAGCGAAAAGGGCTGAGACTATCGAGCCACAGCAGCGCACAGATTACTGGAAACGTCAGCTCGCCGCAGTCCCCGCATTAAACCTACCCACCGACAATCCTCGACCAGCCCAACCAGCATCCCGCTTTGCGTCGCGTTCATTGTGTGTGCCTGAGGGTCTGAAGGATTCGGTTCGCCACTTCTGTACGGAAGAGAAAACCCCGCTCTCAGCAGTTGTCTTGAGTGCGTTCGGTGTCTTGCTTCATCGCTACACCTCCCAAGACACGATCCTCATCGGTTGCTCGCTTTCTAGTACTGAACCGCGGGCCGACAATAACTCGGGGCATCTTCAGCACCACCTCATCGTGCGCACCCATCTCTCCGGCGATCCCGCATTTCGTAGTCTGCTGGAAGATATCAACGCTCAGGTAATCGAAGCCGCAGCCTACGATGACATTTCGCTTCGTCAATTGGCCCAGCAGCACACCAGTTCCGGTGCCGATGGCGCCATCTTCCGTGTTGCGTTCTCCTATTGCTCTCCCGGTTCCGTAGCGAGGCAGGAGCCTAACCTGTTGCAGCCGCTAATGGCGGAACTTTCCCTCGACTGGCAGTTGGATGTTCAGGAGCGCGGGGAAGATATCTACCTGCAGCTGTTCTACGACGCAGAATTGTTCGCGACCGAGAGCATTGACCGGACGCTCAGAAACTTGCAAACGTTGCTGCGTGGCGCGGTTGAAAATCCAGACCAGCGATTATCGAAACTGCCGATCCTCGACGCAGACGAACAACGGCAGATTCTCATCGAGTGGAACCAGACTGATAGCGAATACCCGGTCGACAAGTGCTTGCATCAGCTCGTGGAAGCGCAGGTGGAACGGCTTCCCGATCAACTCGCAGTCATTTGTGGGAGTGTTCAACTAACGTATGCGGAGTTCAACTCCAGGGCCAATCAATTAGCGCATTACCTCAGAAGTCGCGGCGTCGGAGCCAACGTCCGCGTAGGAATCTGCCTCGAGCCTGGGGTAGATTTCGCCGTGGCAATTTTGGCAGTGCTCAAGGCTGGCGGAGCCTGTGTTCCGCTTGATCCCCATTACCCGGCGGAACGTCTCGCATACATGCTAGAAGACGTGCAGGCGCGAGTGTTGATTACAGCGCAAGGGCTGTTGCCGGAGACTGTTCCCACCGGATGTGAAGCGTTTTTCCTGGTCGACAAAGGGGACGTTCTTGGGCGCCAACCGCGCACAAATCCAAACAGTGGGGTTAATCCAGGCGATATTGCATACGTCATTTACACCTCCGGTTCTACTGGTAAACCGCGCGGTGTGCTTCTCCCGCATGCCGGACTCGTCAACTACAACGCGGCTGCCGCTCGAATCTATGCTGCAGGGCCGGAGGATCGGGTTCTGCAGTTTTGTTCGATCAGTTTCGATATCGCAGTAGAAGAGACCTTTGCAAGCTGGCTCAGCGGGGCCACGGTCGTGCTCAGGTCGGATATGCCCTTGGCTATCCCTGATTTTCTGGAGTGGATCGCAGAGCAACGAGTCACTATTCTGGACCTGCCTACGGCCTATTGGCACGAATGGGTACATCACTTTTCGGAGTTAAAGAATCCGGTACCGCGCAACGTTCGGCTGGTGGTGGTGGGAGGCGAGAAAGCTTCTTCAACTGCATACGCCATGTGGCGGGCTTCCGTAAGTCATCGCGTGCGTTGGATCAACAGCTACGGTCCAACCGAGGCGAGTATCTCGGTTACATGGTACGAGCCAAAATTCGCATCCAGCGATTCGATCCCGGGGAACCTTCCCATTGGCCGGCCTTGGCCGAACTGCCGCATCTACTTGCTTGACCGGTGCCTTAATCCAGTTCCTGTCGGAGTTCCAGGCGAACTGCACGCCGGTGGTGTGTGTGTGGCTCAAGGCTATCTCAATCGTCCGGAACTGACGGCTGAAAAATTCATCCCTGATCCTTTCTCATCCGAACCAGCAGCCCGCTTGTACAAGACCGGTGATCTCGCCCGCTATCTTCCTTCCGGCGCAATCGAATATCTGGGTCGAGCAGATGACCAGGTGAAGATTCGAGGCTTTCGCGTGGAATTGGGAGAGATTGAATCCGCGCTGGCCAAACATCCAGCTGTCGCTGACGTGGCTGTAATCGCGAGGCAGGATACTTCTGGCGAGAAACGCTTGCTAGCGTATCTAACGTCTGCACAAAACGCGAAGCCCGCCACGGTAGAACTGCGTCGCTATTTGCAGCAGACGCTCCCGGATTATATGGTGCCATCGGAGTTTGTCGTCCTCGACACCATGCCTTTGACGCCTAACGGCAAGATCGATCGACGCGGCTTGCCAGAACCAGAAGGCGATGTCCTGTCCGGCGAAACCGCGGCCGCCACAGACGCTTTCCAGGCGCAACTGGTAAAAGTCTGGGAAGAGATCCTGGGTAAGAAGCCGATCGGTATCAGAGATAGCTTTTTTGACTTGGGCGGCCATTCCCTGCTGGCGGCCCGGCTCATGCACCGCCTTGGGCAGATGACTGGCAACACTGTACCGCTGGCGATGCTGTTGCAAGCTCCGACGATTGAGCAATTGGCGCCGCTCTTGAAGCAGGATGGATGGTCGCATCATTGGTCTTCCATTGTTCCCATGCAGCCCGCCGGGCCCCACCCGCCATTTTTCTGCGTCCACGGAGTTGGTGGCAATGTGCTGAACTTTCGTGAATTGGCCCGGCTCATGGGGCCCGACTATCCGTTCTACGGAATGCAGGCGCAAGGCTTGGACGGCAAGCGTCCGTGTTTCACTAGCATCGAAGAAATTGCGCGGCATTACATTGCGGAAATGAAAACGGTTCAGCCGCGAGGCCCGTATTTCATCGGTGGATATTCGTTGGGCGGTGTTGTCGCTTACGAAATGGCGCAGCAACTGCGGGACAGCGGCGAGCACGTCGGGCTGTTGGCGCTTCTTGACACGTACGCCAGTAATCTAAGTTCCATCTCGAGCACGATCCTGCGACTGTTGCTGCGCCCATCCCGCCAAACTATTTTTAGCGACTTGCCTATAATCGTCGGCGAAACGATTCAGCGCAGATTTAGGAGTCTGACGACTTCTCGCGTTCTGAAGCATGTCCAGCGAACCAATCAGGCTGCTGGCGATCGCTACGTGTTGCGACCGTATGGCGGAAAGATAACCCTCTTTCGTGCAACTGAAGCGTCACTCAGGAGCTTCGAGGATCTCTATTCCACCTGGACGAGTTTGGCCGGTGGGGGCCTGGAAGTACAAAAAATCAGCGGCAACCACAAAGGCATTTTGGTAGAGCCTCAAGTCGATCAATTGGCGGCCAAGCTGAAAGCTTGCATCGATGAAGGTGCTGCCAGCGGGACAGCGGTCTCGCCCACGGAATCACATCTCGCTGCGCTGCGCGGACCGTTGGATTCCTCCAAGCTGCAGCCAACTCTGTAGGAAGAATGCTTTGCTGAATTCCAATCCTCAAGATCGTCTTCTCACCGTTGTTGAAGGGGATGAGGCTCTTTCGTACTCGGTTAACGCCGATCTGGGTGAGCAGAGTAACGTTTCCGCGCCCTCGGCTTCGGATGGCGCGCTGGGTACGCTTACGCGCTGGATTCACAAAGGTGGGCTTGCGCTCCTTGATCAGGGGCTCATTTCCGGATCAAACTTCATCATTAGCATTCTGCTGGCTCGGTGGTTGACGCCGGAGTTCTATGGTGCGTACGCCGTAGCTTTCGGAATCTACGTTTTACTGCAGCTGATTTATGGCGCTCTGATACTGGAGCCGATGGCTGTTTTTGGCGGTGCCGCATACCGGCGCTGCCTTCGTGAATATTGCGGTTCCATGCTGTGGGTTCACCTCGGCATCAGCGTGGCGATCTGCCTGATCGTTGGCAGTTCCGCAGCGGTAGCGCATGCTTTGGGATGGGCGGGCGGACTTTCCGGAGCGCTGCTCGGAGTCGCTCTCGCCTCGCCCTGTCTCTTACTGCTTTGGTTCGCCCGGCGCGCGTTCTACCTGGAGATGTCTCCCGGACGAGCCGCAACCGGATCGTTCCTGTATTGCGTCTTCTTGCTGGGAGGCTTGTACCTGGGATTTCGCTACAGCCTGCTTTCCCCATTCAAGGTTTTTTTGCTGATGGGCATTGCAGCACTGGTTGCGGATGTCCTCCTGTTAATCCGTCTCCGGTCAGAGCTGCCGATGGGAGAGCCCGCTCCGGTTCTGAGAGAAAGCTGGCAACGGCATTGGCGGTATGGTCGGTGGGCGCTGGCGAGTTGTATTGCTTCCTGGATGCCGACTTATATCTTCTACCCTCTGCTCAGCACGTTCTCCGGTATCGCTCAGTCAGGTGAGCTCAGGGCGCTGATGAACTTCTTCTCCCCTCTGGATCAGACGCTGAGCGCACTTTCTCTCTTGTTTCTTCCATATGCTGCGCGGATGCAGGCGGAGCACGGAAATCGAGGCCTGGTCTTGCTGACTCGCAATTTGATGGTCCTGTCGGTGATTGGTGCGGCAGTCTACTGGGGATTGGTCGTCGGATTCCGAGGCCCGATCTTCCGCCTACTCTATGCTGGCAAATACACCAACGTTGCCTACTTGCTTCCAGTGCTTGCCTTAGGATCTATTTTTTGGACCGCAGGTTACGGTCCGGCCATTGCACTACGCGCAATCGAGTCGCCTAAATCCATCTTTGCTGCGTACTCCGCAACGACGCTGATATCGTTGCTTGTTGGTGTTCCAGCAACTCGTGCTTTCGGACTCAAAGGAGCGGTGTGGGCCAGCAATGCGGCCGAGATAGCTTCGTTTGTGGTCCTGATGTTCCTGATGCGGAGCAAGTTGACGTCTGCGCCAGAACCCGCCTAACGCTGTAACTTCAGCCAGCATCATGATTCAGAACGAAGTACTATACGTCCCTAGCCGATCGCGCCTGCGAACGCTTCTTCCGGCTGCGAGTGTGGCCATCCTGGTTGCTCTCATCTTGGGGTTGGGACCGATTTGGCTGATCTCCGACGGGACGCTTAAGACGATGGGCGCGGTGGTCATGTTCCTGGTGCCCCTGTGTCTGGTGTTGGCGGTAGCCAAAGCGAGAGGGCTCAGCCCGACTCAAACCAGCTTCGCATTGGGGCTGCTCGTCTGGTGGTTTCTGCTTATCTCGGATAAGTTCTTCGATCGCATCAGTGATGTGCAAAACACCTTTGAAGGACAGTACTCCGTCGACGCGTACGGAGAGGTTTTTGTCTGGATGGTCGCTTTCGTGGTGCTGGCCCTGATTTCTGTAGCTAAACCCGATTACTTGAGCAAGTTCTTTTCTGGTTCTTTCAAGTGGCTTTCCCTGTTTGTAGTGTCGTGCCTGGCTGCGGCCACCTACTCTCCGAGTCCGGCATACTCGCTGGGCTGGGGGTTCAAACTCTTCGTCGTCGCCGTGGTGCTTGGGCTCTGCACCAGCTATATGGAACGACTTCGCGATGTGCGAGCCATGCTATGGAGCACGATGTGGGGGTTGTTGTTCACCTGCATTCTCGCGGTGGCTGAGGCCGTATCCGATCCCACGAATATGTTTCAAGGAATCGGCGGGCGATTCAATGCTGATCCGGTTGTATTGTCAGGAACCGCAGGCTTGTTGTTGATCTGCGCGCTAACCTTGAATTCACTTCAGTCGCGTATCTGGCTGAAGTTGATCGCACTACTCAGCGTCCTGATTATGATCATCTCGTTCGGTAAAACGGGAATCATCGCGGGTGTGATTGGCGCCACCATTTTCCTCCTGTTCCAGAAGAAGCTGGCATCTAGCCTCGGTTTGCTCGCGGGTGTAGCGCTGGTGGCTGCGATCCTCCTGGCCACAGTCACTCCGCTGGCAAACTACGCCAGCACCTATCGCGGCGGCACCAACCTGACGGGCCGAACCGAAATCTGGAAAACTGGAATCGAATCCATCAAGCAACGGCCCTGGGTGGGTCACGGGTATCTGGCCACGAAGTTCATGTGGACGACGCAAAGAGGCGGAGCAGTCCCGGATGTCGCGCACCTTCACAATGGATTTCTGGAAGCTCTGTATAACAACGGACTGGTTGGCTTAGTTCTTCTGCTCGCAATCCATGTCACCATCCTGGCAAATCTCTTTTACGCCAAGAAAACCGTCCATAAGTACCAGCGCGCCGGTGGCTCGCGGGAAGCCAATACTCTGATTGTCGGCTGCTTTGCTTTATATCTTGATCTGCTTATTTATGGACTGTTCACCCCCGCCTTTGGTGGACGTGCCACGGTTCATTTTATGGTTTTTCTTTTGTTGTTGGGCTTAAGCATGGCGCTGCGAAGGTGTGCTGAAAAAGTGGACGAGAAGACCCAACCCGCGACGCGCCCTGTGGCAGCTTGGCGAGATCCCTTCTCCGTACCTTCCCCAACGGTTTGAATTTGAGAGTTCGACTTGCGTCGTACCCTCAGTGAGCAATCCAATTCGCGTGTCCTGAAGACCTCAGTAGTCAAATCCAACTAATCACTTCACGAAGGAGAGCAATAACAATGGCAAATTCTGAACGCATTCTTGTAACTGGAGCCGGAGGGTTCATCGGGCACCACTTAGTGACCCGCCTGAAGAAAGAGGGCTACTGGGTACGCGGAGTCGATATCAAGGAGCCGGAATACGCGGCCTCGGACGCGGACGAGTTTGAGGTTCTCGACCTGCGCGAGTACTCCAATTGTGAACGCGCAACCCGCAATATCGATCGCGTTTACAACCTGGCGGCGGATATGGGTGGCATCGGTTACATCACAGCGTTCCTCGCCGGCATCGCGCGCAATAACATTCTCATCAATGTGCACATGCTCGAAGCCAGCCGCCAGAATGGCGTGAAGCGCTTCCTGTTCTCTTCTTCCGCCTGCGTTTATGCGGGCTACAAGCAAAAAGAGGCCAACGTCGAGCCGTTGAAAGAAGAGGACGCGTATCCTGCCGATCCCGAGCCTGGTTACGGATGGGAAAAGCTCTACACCGAAGAAATGTGCCACTACTATCGCAAAGACTACAAGCTCGAGACTCGCATCGTGCGATTCCACAATGTGTATGGTCCGCTGGGAACGTACGAGGGTGGAAAAGAGAAAGCGCCTGCAGCCATCTCCCGCAAAGTCGCATTGGCGAACAGTGGAGACAAGATCGAGATCTGGGGCGATGGGCTACAGACGCGCTCATTCATGTATGTGGACGATTGCGTCGAAGGTTTGCTGCGAATTATGAAGTCGGATTACCATGACGCGCTCAATCTTGGAACCGACGAACTTGTTTCCATCGACGGCTTGGTGGATATGATCAGCGAAATCGCCGGCAAGAAACTGGTGAAGGTACACGATCTATCCAAGCCTCAGGGAGTGCGCGGTCGCAACAGCAACAACGATCTGTTACGCAAAGTGCTTGGCTGGGAGCCATCGATCGACCTGAAAACCGGATTGGCCAAGACCTACAAGTGGATTGAAGGCGAAGTCAAGAATAAAGCCGTACCAGTCGAAGTTGGATAGGTTGGCCGAGACGATCATGACAGCATCATCCGATAACCGCCGTGTCAACGTTCTGGGAGTCGGAATCACGCCTCTGAGAACACAAGATGCGCTGCAACGCATCGGAACGGCGATCGCAGAAAGTGCGAAGGGATACATCTGCATAACCGGTGTGCACGGCGTCATGGAGGCGCAGACCGACAGCAACCTTCGCACCATCATTAACCACTCCATGTTAACTACTGCCGATGGCCGGCCGACCGTTTGGGTCGGGTGGTTGCAGGGTTTTCACAAAATGATGCAGATCACGGGGCCGGATCTGATGCTGCATGTGTGCGAAGAATCAGTAAAAAAGAGGTACACACATTTCTTCTACGGAGGAGATATCGGAGTGGCGGACCAACTCAAGACCAACCTCGAGGCCAAGTTCCCCGGGCTTCAGGTGGTCGGTACTTATACTCCGCCGTTCCGCCCGCTCAATTCCGCGGAAGAAAAAGAATTGCAGGAACTAGTCACGCGGCTCAAGCCAGATATGTTCTGGGTGGGCCTGAGCACTCCAAAGCAGGAGCGCTTCATGTCCGAATACCTTCCCAAGCTCGATACTAAATTGATGATCGGCGTGGGTGCTGCTTTCGACATTCACACCGGACGCATCAAAGACTCACCCGACTGGCTGCAGGCGATGGGGCTGCAGTGGGTCCATCGAATGCTGCAGGAACCTCGTCGACTCTGGAAGCGTTATCTGTATAACAATCCTCGCTTCATCGTGCGTATCACTTCGCAACTGCTTGGACTGAGGAAATACGAGTTGGCGTAGCGCCGAAAGTGAAAGCAGATAGGATGCCTAAGGATTTTACGAAAATCACTGATGAATGTCGTCGAGCGTGAGAAACGTAGTGCAAAATAACTCGACGTCTAGCTTGTCCGCCAGAAGCATGCTGTTGCTGTCGGCCCTCTTCGGACTGATCACCGGTCTGGTGGAGGGTCTGGGACTGCTGGCATTTCACGGTCTTCCCTGGTTCACTCTGAATTCGAGAATTCCCGAGGGAGTCTCGGTCGAGATCCTCTGGATTTCACCCGTCGTCAACTTGTTCCTGTTTCTACTTCTAGGGCTGATCATTGTTGCGCTCAGCCGCTTGTTTCCTCGACTGTCCTGGTTAAGAGTTTCGCTCTTTCTTTTTTCTTTCATGGCGGTCGCGGACTGGGCTGGATTGACTGGCCGCATCGGTCCCATCGCCGTGCTGGTGCTGGCCATCGGCCTCGGAACCGTGGTGAGTGGCCGCCTGTATGAGAAGCGGGCCGCGCTGCTACGCCGCGCTCCTATCGCAGTCCGATGGGCAGCGCTAGCGACGCTGGTTGCGCTTTTGTCGGTAGAGGGCGGGATAAGGCTGCGTGAGCGGATTGCTACCAGCCACTTGCCACTGGCAGCGAAGTCGTCGCCAAACGTCCTGGTGATTCTGGTCGACACTTTACGCGCCGATCATTTGTCCACTTATGGGTACGCACGTCCGACCAGCCCGCACTTGGATGGTATTGCCCAGCAGGGCGTTCTCTTTGAGGATGCGATTTCGACTTCCTCCTGGACGCTGCCAGCTCATCAAGGCTTGCTGACCGGGAGATATCCGCACGAGCACGGTCCGTTGCGCGAGCAGCCGCTGAAGCGTAGCTTTCCCACGTTAGCCCAGGTACTCGATAAGCGTGGCTACCGTACCGCGGCTTTCTCGGCCAACACGGATTTCTTCAACCGCCGGGCCGGATTCGACCGGGGGTTTCTGCACTTTGAAGATTATTTCTACTCCGTTGCCGACTCCGTTTACAGAACCTTTTGGGGACGGCTGGTCTTTCACAACTATGTGGCCAACCTTATTGGGCTCGATGAGATACCCGGACGCAAGAAGGCCGCAGACGTCAACCGGTCACTCTTTCACTGGCTGGATCGCGACCACGATAAACCATTCTTCGCATTCCTCAATTATCTCGATGTGCACGGTCCTTATATTCCGGAGCAGCCATATAGGTACAAATTCGCTAAGGGCGCATCCGCCGCTCAGTGTTCACCCACATTTTTTGCCAAGCTGAATCCGCTTCATCGCCCCGACGACATAGGACGATTGCTGGAGCTGAGCCCACCGTGTTTTCAGTTGCAGGTTGACGCCTACGACGGCGCCATCTCGTACGTCGACGATCAGATCGCTTCGGTGTTTTCAGAACTTGCGCAGCGTGGGCTCGACAAAAATACTCTGGTCGTTATCACCTCCGATCATGGGGAATCATTCGGCGAGCACGGACTGGTCAGCCACGGCACTTCTCTGTATCGGGAGCAGCTTTGGGTTCCGTTGATCTATTGGTGGCCTGGTCACATTCCTGCCGGGATGAAGATCGACCGCGCCATCAGTGGCGCGTCGCTGCCGGCAACCATCCTCGACCTGCTGGGAGATGGCAATCAAAAAGATTTTCCTGTTCCCTCGCTGACGCAACTGTGGGAGCACCCCGGGGTTAATCCAGACTGGCCTTACCCGCTGTCCGAGATGGCCCAGGACCTTTTCATTCCGAAACAGTTTCCCGGCTACAGAGGCTGGCTAAAGTCTATTACCGATCCGCAATGGCATTTGATTGTTGCTCAAGCCGACCCAGAGGAACTTTACGATTATGTGAAGGATCCAATTGAATCCCAGAATCTGGCGGATACGTCTAAAGGCAAGTCTGCCATCCATAGTGTCGAGCTGCAGTTGTGGAATCAAGCACGCCCTGATAATCGCAACCAAGCTGACATAAGTAATCCACGCGACGAAACAAAAGTTGCCACGGTTGGCAAATAGATTTGCTTCCTACAATTAACTGACTTTACTATCATTAAGGAGAACGTAATGCACCACGAATTGCTCGCATTGTACGGCGGTCCCGATCAGATTATGGGAGTAACCTCCGGTATCGCCACCATCGTTGGCCTGGCAATGATGTTCTGGAACAAGATTTTGGTTTTCTTTGGCAAAATCGCCAACAAATTTCATCCATCCTCCACCCCTCCCCAGCCAACTCCAAAGGACGCGCCGGGACAGGATTAATTGATGAAGAAGGTCATCGTCCTGGGCCTGGATGGGCTTGAACCTACCATTGTCGAGCGTCTGCTTCAGCGCAACGAGCTCCCCAATTTTCAAAAGCTCCGCAGCACCGGGTACTATAGTCGTCTCGGCACCACGTATCCGGCGCAGACTCCTGTAGCATGGTCATCTTTTGTTACCGGGACCAATCCCGGCGGTCACGGAATCTTCGATTTCATCTGCAGAGATCCACAAACCTACCTACCTGATATCGCGCTAAACCGCTTCGAGCGACCCAAGGGCATGCTGGCGCAGCCACGGGCGGTCAATAAGCGCAACGGCGTACCGGTTTGGCAGCACCTCACCAAAGCTGGTATTCCCAGTATCGTGTTGCGCTGTCCGGTTACCTTTCCCGCAGAAAATCTTCTGGGCAAAATGTTGTCAGGTGTTGGTGTGCCTGATATTCGCGGCAGCCAGGGCACCGGAACCTTCTACACGCAGGACCGCACGGTCCAACCGAAAGAGCACGAGCAGGTCGTCTACCTCGATGACGGCCCGGTGATCTCCACGCGCGTGGCCGGCCCGCGCAATCCTCGTACGAACCCAATTTCGGACTTCACTGCCGACCTCAAAGTTCAAGTCGATCGCGTCGCGCGCAAGGTCATCATTAGTGCCGGATCGAATCCCCCCATCGAGGCTGCGGAGAACGGTTGGAGTCCGTGGGTGCGGCTGAAGTTTAAGCTTTCGATGCTGCAGTCTGTAACTGGCATCGTGCGTTTCTTTTGCCGCCACATTGATCCGCACGTGGAATTTTATGCTTCGCCGGTGAACTTCGATCCTGCGGCTCCGTTGTTCCCTGTTTCCTTCCCTGCAGATTACGGTAAGACTCTTTCCGAAAGCATTGGCCTGTTCTCCACCTTGGGCATGGCGGAGGATCATACCGGTCACAACAACGGCCGCTTCGATGAGATGGCATACAAAGCGCAATGCGAACTGGTGTTCCAGGAACGCGAGCGCATGATGATGCACGAACTGGACCGGTTCACCGAGGGTTTGTTATTCACCGTGTTCGACACTCCGGACCGGCTGCAGCACATGTTCTGGCGCTTCATCGATCCCAGCCATCCGAACTTCAATCAGGACATGGCTTCGAAGCTGGGTGCGCAGGTAGACGACCTTTATCGCCAGTGCGATGCTCTACTGGGTCGCGTCCTAGCTAAGGTTGACGAAAACACATTGTTGATTGTCCTGTCTGACCATGGGTTTAATACGTTCCGCCGCGCCTTCGACACAAATTCCTGGTTGTGGGAAAACAATCTGCTCGCGCTCAAGGATGGCAAGAAGCCCAGCGAAGGCATGAGCGATAGCTCGCACGTCGATTGGTCGAAGACGTATGCCTACGCAGTCGGACTCGGTGGAATCTACCTGAACATCAAGGGACGCGAGCGCAGTGGTATCCTCGAAGACGGCAGCGGCGAGGCCGACAAGGTTCGTGGCGCGATCCAACATGGCATGGCCGCGTTGCCGGATCGAGAGACGGGTTGCCCTGCAGTGCGCAGCGTTTCCCGGCGGGAAGAACTTTATTCCGGAGCATATGTGAAAGAATCGCCCGATTTGCTGGTGAATTTTCATTCCGGGTATCGCGTATCTTGGGCGAGTTCTCTCGGAGGCTTCTCCAATTCGCTGTTTGAAAACAACAACCGGCGATGGAGCGGTGACCACATCATTGATCCCGATGCGGTGCCGGGAATACTGTTCATGAACCGGCCCGCGCTGCACAACCACGCACAAATCATCGATCTGGCTCCGACGATCTTGAGCTACTTGGGCGTTGCCGATCATGCATCGATGGAAGGAAAAGCCCTGCTTTAGCCAATGAAAATCTGCATTCTAGGACTGGACTGTTGCGCTCCCGAAGTAATCTTCGGCGACGAGCGCCTGGTGAATATTCGCCGTTTGATGGACGCGGGGCTGTACGGCCGGCTGCAAAGCGTCGTGCCTCCGATTACAGTTCCGGCGTGGATGTGCATGAGCACCAGCCAGGATCCGGGGTCGCTTGGAATTTATGGATTCCGCAACCGTATGGATTACTCCTACGAGAAGCTGGGCTTTGCCAATTCCAATTCGATCAAATCGTATGCCATGTGGGACCACCTGGCTCGTGAAGGAAGAAAGTCGATCATCGTTGGCGTGCCGCCGAATTTTCCGCCGCGGCGAATCAATGGAATCAGCGTTGGCTGCTTTCTGACTCCGACCACGACTAAAGACGAGTTCACTTATCCGACAAATATCAAGGCGAAGATTAACGAATTGGTTGGCGAATATCCGGTTGACGTTAAAAACTTTCGCACCGATCGCAAAGACTGGCTGCGCGACGAAATCTTTGCCATGAGCCGCAAGCAGTGGAAAGTTGTGAAGTGGCTGCTGTCTGAGCAAGAGTGGGATTATTTCCACTTCGTCGATATTGGCCTGGACCGCGTGCATCACGGGTTTTGGAATTACTTCGATAAGAAGCACGTCCAGTACGAGCCTGGGAATCCGTATGAAAACGTAATTCCCGATTACTATCTCTGGCTCGACGAACAAATCGGCAGCGTTCTCGAACTGCTGGACAACGAAACCGTTCTACTGGTGGTTTCGGATCATGGTGCGCAACGCCTCGACGGCGGCATCGCGGTCAACCAGTGGCTGATCAATGAAGGGCTGCTGGTGCTGCATGAGTATCCGAAACAAGTCACGGCTTTCAACGAACTCAAAGTCAACTGGGAGAAAACTAAAGTCTGGAGCGAAGGCGGATACTACGCTCGAGTTTTCTTCAATGTGCAGGGACGCGAACCTAAAGGCGTCATTCCGGCCGCCGACTACGAAAAATTCCAGAACGAAATCAAAGCCAAATTCGAGGCAATGGAAGACGAAAAGGGCAATCCGCTCAAAAATCTCGTCTTCAAGCCGAAAGAGATTTACCAGAACACTCGCAATGTCGCGCCCGATCTCATCGTGCACTTCGGCGGGTTGGATTGGCGCTCGATTGGCACCGTCGGGTATCCCAATATTTTTGTGCAGGAAAATGACACCGGCCCCGACGGTTGCAATCACGCCCAGTACGGAATGTTTTTACTCGCTGCGCCGAATTGCCCGATCAATGGCGAATACGAGGGCGCGAAGCTGCTCGACATCGCTCCTACGCTGCTCGATCTTGCCGGATACGAAATTCCCGAGTCGATGCAAGGACGGTCACTGGTCGCCGGCATGGAAAAACGAACTCCCGGCGACGGCACCGACGCTGAGAACGAAAAGATCATTCACGACCGCCTGGCTGGTTTGGGCTACGTTTAGAAGGCACGCTTCAGAGTCAACTTAGCTGCCGATTAATCCCGCCATTTCCTGACTTCGCCTCCTCGTTTCATCTCATTCCTTCCTGCGCACCACGAATTCCCTGACAAGTAACTCCGCTTACTGAACACTGACGAGGATGGAAGTCCTCGTTGGGCTTGGCGTGTGCTTTGCCCGGGAACCGATTCTTCTCCAGCCGTGTGTCTACCCCCCTCCCCCTGATCTTTTGGAATCAGCATGATGCCGGGAGACTGCGATCAAAATCTTTGAGTTGAAAAGACTTATGCGGAAAATCTTGGAAACAAACGGTTTGGTGATTTCGCTACTCTGAAGTGGTCCCACTTCGATCATTACACATTTGGCCCCACCCCAAGCGATAGATCGGCCTACCCTGATTTCTGCCAGCCAGGACGGGGAGGGCGATGGACAGGAGACACAAGGTGGAGCTATTCGAAGAGATCAGGCGGGAGCACACGCATGGAGCCGGTTCGATTCGTGCAGTCGCGAAGAAGCTGGGGGTGCATCGGCGGATGGTCCGCCAAGCGCTGGACAGTGCGATTCCGCCGGAGCGCAAACTGGCGGTGCGGAACAAGCCCAAGCTGGGTCCGGTGATGGAGTTCATCGACGAGATTCTGCGCACGGATGAGATGGCTCCGCGCAAACAGCGGCACACGGCGCATCGCATCTGGGAACGAATCCGGAAAGAGCGCAGGGAGCGAGTGGCGGAAACGACGGTGCGCCGTTACGTGCGGGAGCGCAAGCACGAGTTCGGACTCACGGCGCGCGAGACGTTCGTGCCACAGGTCTACGACTGGGGCGGCGAGGCGCAGGTGGATTGGTACGAAGCTGTGGCCGAGATCGGGGGCGAACGCCAGTCGGTTCACCACTTCGCGATGCGGTCGATGGCGAGCGGCGGAGCGTTTCATGTGGCTTACTATCACGCCACGCAGCAGGCATTTCTGGAAGCGCACGAGCTGGCGTTTGGATATTTTGGCGGCGTGTTCCGACGCCTTCGCTACGACAACCTGAAGAGCGCGGTGAAGAAGATTCTACGCGGGCATCAGCGGGAGGAAACGGAGCGCTTGATCGCTTTCCGCTCGCACTGGGGCTTTCAGACGGAGTTTTGCAATCCGGCGCGGGGCAACGAGAAGGGCGGAGTAGAAGGCGAAGTAGGTTACTTCCGCCGGAATCATCTGGTGCCGGTTCCGCGCGTCGCGGATTTGGCGGAGTTAAACGTGCTGTTACTGCGCGGATGTCAGCAAGACGAACAGCGGCGGATTGCAGGCAAAGCAATGCCAGTCGGGGAGGCGATGCGGATCGAACGCGAGCATCTGCTGCCCCTGGCGGCGGAAGGATTCGAACTGGCGGAGAGCAGTTTCCCGACGGTGGATGGTAAGGGTTGCGTGAAGGTGCGCACCAACTTCTACTCCACGCCCTTGCGGCCGGGGACGCGCCCGCAAGCGAAACTGCTGCCGGCCTATGTTGAGATCTGGCAGGAACGGGAGTGCGTGGCGCGGCACGAGCGCAGTTTCGGCCGCTATGAGCAGGTGCTCGATCTGGAGCACTATATCGACGTGCTGGAGAAGAAACCGGGAGCGCTGGCGGGATCGAGTCCGCTGCGGCAGTGGCGGGAACGCGGACGCTGGCCGGAGAGTTTCGATCGCTTGTGGCAGAGCTTGCAGGAACGACACGGCAAACACTCGGGCACGCGGGAGATGATCGAGTTACTCAGGCTCGGCAAGCGTTACGGGTGGGATCGGCTGCAGCAAGTTGTGGAGCAATCGCTGGCTTTGGGTTGCACGGATTCGGCCGCAGTGCGGCATCTGCTGACGGCAACGGAACTGGGTCGTCCGCGAGCTGAGTTACTCGAACTGAATGGACTGGAACGCTACGAGCGACCGTTACCGCTGATGAACGAGTATGACCAGTTACTCAGCCTCGCTGCCAGCACGCCGGAGGTGGCGCGATGAAAGAGCAAACCCAGGCTCTCGAACACGCCAGCGTAAAGCAGTATTGCAAAGCGCTGCGCGTCCCGATGATCGGAGCGCACTTCGTGCAACTGGCAGAGCAGGCCATCAAAGAACAGCGCAGCCACATCGGGTATCTGGAAGCGCTGCTCACGATGGAGTCGGAAGAACGCGACCGGCACGCCATTCAGCAACGGTTGCGCGATGCCAAACTGCCGCGGCTGAAGACACTGGAAGAGTTCGACTTCAACCAGGCGCGGCAGATTCCGGCGGCGAAGATTCGCGAACTGGCCGAAGGCGGCTACATCGAACGCGCCGAACCGGTGGTATTGATGGGCGAATGCGGTACGGGCAAGACGCACCTGGCGACGGGCCTGTGCGTGGCCGCGTGCCGACAGAAACGAAGGGCGCGATTCACCACCGCCGCCAACCTGGTCAACGAGTTGGTAGAAGCCCGGCAACACAACGCGGTGAAGCGAGTGCTGGCGCGCTGGTTGCGCTATGACGTGATCGTTCTCGATGAAGTCGGCTACGTGCCGTTGGCTGACATCGGAGCCGAGTTCTTGTTCCAAGTGATCGCCGAACGCGCCGAGCGAGCGACGCTGATCGTGACTACAAATCTGCCGTTTTCCGAATGGACGCAGGTGTTTCCCAATCCGCGCTTGTGCAAGGCGCTGCTGGATCGAATCACCGACCGAGCGCACATCATCGAGACTGGCGTCGAGTCTTATCGCTTTCGCAGAACCCTGGAGGTGCGGCAGAAAAAGAAAGCATCGTAGCAATCGACGGAGTAGCTGCTACATTGCTGGTGCAAAGGAAGGGGCTCAAGCGCCGCCCCTTCCTCTGCACTCCATCCCGGCTGGAGACATGAACTTTACGAACCAGACCGGCATCCTTATTACTATGGGTGGGGCCAAATGTAAGTATCGGGGTGGGGCCAAATCAACTTGTCAAAACCATTTGGAGATGGGAGAAGGCATTTCGGCTGATGAGATATATATTTGTTATCGTGTATATCTGATAGTGAAGTCAAGAGAAATGTGGAGAAAAAGCGTGAGGCTGTGCCGAAATGGGAGAGGATCTGGCAGTTTATTGCAGCGCCGGTCGTTGACTTAAAGTTTGCCGTTCCCACCTTTACAAAGAACGTAAAGGTGGGCCAGCCACCATTTTCTTGGGCCGACTGGCCCATCTAGAGGAGGGCGGCGACAAGCCGGTCCGCCGACCTCCGATATACCGCGCGGTTTCTAGGGCGTGATTTCGAAGGCGACGCCGTAGCCGTACTTGCCGCCGTCGAACGTGGTGCCGAAGACGTTGCCTTTACTGTCCAGGATTACGCCGAAGGGGTCGGCGCCTTCGGGGCCGTGGAAGGTATGCAATACGCTGTATTTCCACTTGCCGCTTTTTTGCGGCGCGAGTTTGAAAATCACTCCGCAGGGGCCGCACTTCTTGTCGCCGCCTTGCGCCATGCCGTATAGGGCGCCTGCGCTATCCAGCGCCAACGTGTAAAGCGGCCCGCATCCGGCCTCGCCGAGAAATTCGTGTAGCACTGTCTCCTTCCAAAGTGCGCCGCCCGAGGGCTCAAGTCTGAATGCTATGCCGCAGTTGTACTTGCCACCTGCCCAGGTGACGCCATAGGCGTTTCCAGCGGCATCCACCACTAGGCCAGCAACCGGAAGGATGCCGTCGTACTGGGAGCTGCCGAAGTAGTGAATCACACCGTAGGTCCAGGTGCCATCGCTGTTCGGGGTCATCCGGAAGGCCGTGCCGCAGCCTCCACTGCAGCGCCGGTTGCCACCGGACAAATCAGTGCCGTAGAGGTTGCCTTTCACATCCCAGCTGAGAGGGGATTCAGCAGTGGTTTCGTCGGACAGGTCGGTGTAGGTCCAGCCGTTCGAACCCCGCGACAGTTCCCCGATGCCCCCAGGAGGGATGCAGCCGTAAAGGTCACCAACTTGGTCGAGGACCAAGCAGCCACCGCCGTGGCGGGCGTAAATGATGCTGAAGTCCCAGCCCCCTCCGCTCGGGGTTAGCTCGAAGATGTCGCCCACGCCGCCAGGCCCCCCATACGCAGTCCCGAACAGGTCGCCGCCTCCATCCACGATCAGGCCGCTGTTCGGGAAGCCGTCGATATACTGGCCGGCAAAGCAGTACAGGATACTCTCCTTCCATCTCCCGCCCGACGCTTTGAGCCGAAACAAGGTCCCGCCGCTCCCCTGTCCTTTGCATCCCAGGTCTCCGCCCATGGTTGCGCCATAGAAGGTGCCCTGGCCGTCCATCGCGAGCCCGCCTGCGGGGTACTGGCCGTCGTTGCCGGAGCCGAAATTGTACAGGACTTCGTACGTGGTAGCACCCGAGGCGGCAGTGGCCAGGAAAAGACACGCCGCTAGCACAATCGCCTTGCCGAACGTCTCACGAATCTTCGATTGCATTTCGTACCGCCTTAGGGGCCGTCGGCCCTTGAAAGACGGCAGCGGAGAAAATCCCCGCTGCCGTTTCCCAATCAATCCGAGTCCGGGTCAGTGGCGACCCAGCCATTCGCCAAGGGACATCCGTCGCCCGTATCTTGGCTTGGTTAAGCACGTGTAGAGGTATGGCGTGTCGATTCTTGTGAATGATCGGCCCTGCCCGATAGGCAGGGGAAAGAAGTCCGACAGCGGAACGTTCCCGTTTTGGCTGTCTGGCGCGTTTAGGTCCGCGTATTCCCAGCTGTCGTAATCATCAATGGGCGGCATCCCGAAGTTCACCTCGGTGTACTTCAGGATGCTACCGAAGTCGTGCACGTACAGGTAGGGACTGCCCAGCGTGCCGAAGTTTGGGCAGGTGTACTGCGTTCCCGCGCCGCATTTGCCGGAGACGTTGCCCGAATTGGTGTACTCGGAAACCACCAGCAAGGGCACGCGGAAGCCGTCGGTGTAGCCGCAGCCCCACTGGTCTTTCGTTGGGTCGCAGACGGTGTATCCGGTCGGAGGCGGGTTCTGGTCTATGCGCACTAGCTGTTGCAGCGGCTGCACATGGTCGTACCAGCCGCCCCAGTCGTCCCAGACGACGAAGATGGCGGTCGGCTCGACCCGTTGCGCCGTGGTGCTTTTTCCCCAGTAATCGCACAAGTTGTTGCTGTTCTGAGCGCTTTGGCCAATCGCGTCAACGATGTCTCCCACCCAGGACGGCCCAATGGCAACGGTGTTTGGGCCACTGTTATAGTTCAGGGGATCAGGGTGGTCGGAGTACGATCCATCGGGAATGACCCAATTTATGGCTGGCAGGTTGCAAGCCATAATGTCATCGAAGATGGGCGCGTAGCTGTTGCTATAGATCCCAGCCTTGGGGATGCGCACGTGGTCTGACCACTCCTTGCTGTTGCCGGAGGGTCCGGTACCGCATGGGTTGCCGCTGCCCCACTGGCTATCCTGCCCGTAACAAACCTCCGGAATCATGGCCGGGGCGTCCCAGATGGAGTAGCCGGGGCTGGGGCTATCCGTATTTTTTCTGGGCTCGACGTAGTAGGCCCAAGTCGCGATCCCCCGATCGCAATAGTCGGGCCCGCCGTTGCTGCAGTGCTTGTAGTCGGTCACCAGGCTGTCGTGCGCGTAGCACTCGCCAATGCCAGTTTCGTCCTGCCATGTCGTGCCATCGGGCTGGACCCAGGCTGGGTGACCGTCCGTGTCCTTGCAGCCGACGGGGTAGCTGTTGTCGTTATTGGGGACGTAGTCGTCGCGGCAAAGGAACTGGTTGTTATTGCCGCTCGAGCACGCGCTGCTGGGCGCCACCGGGGCCGAGGTTCCGGTGAACAGGAACTGGTGTGCCGGCATGCTGGGTCCTTGGTTGGACTGGAACATATAGTTGGCGAAACCGTAGTTGGTGGCAATGTCGAAGTACGGTTGAACCTCGGACTTCGGTACATAGGAATACGGCGGGCAGGTGGGGTATGACCAGCCGTCCCAAGTATGGCAAAAGCCGTCCATATACCCCGTATTGTCATTGGCTAGCTGAGTGGTGTAGTCCGTTCTCCAGCCCCCGTGACCGTGATCGGGATCCACCATCGCGCCCTTGCCACCGTTGAGGGCTGCGTCCCATCCGTTTAAGGGCAGGGGAGTGTTGCAAATCAGCACGTCCTGGTAGCCGTTCTGGCCAGCGACCGCTACGTTGCCTCCATCGACAATGTCGACGCCCGTCTCGAAGGGGCTCTCCTGGCTGCAGTTTGCCTGCGCCGGCAGGGCCCCGAATAGATTGTCCGGCGTTCGGTTTTCTTGCACGACGATAATGATGTGTTTGAAAGGCCCTTGTTGGGCAACGGTGAACGTCGCTGTAAGTGTGAGGAAGATCAGTAATGGAATCTTGCTGGCTTTCATGTCAAATCTCCCTGGTTTTCCTCCCTAGGCGGGGAGCTTGGCTGGGTTAACGGTTGCCGAGTTCGGGAGCGGCGCGAGGGGCCCGACTGCAACTTCGACGGCAAGCTAGCATAACGCAGGAGGGATTGCAATGCGAAAGTCACATTCTCTCTGCGAACAACGCTCCGATCTGCAATGGCATTGGCAGATGAGACGACCAGCGGCGATCGCATCGGAAGAATGCCGGGACAGACGGGACGTACCCCAGTTTCTTCACGCCGCCGAGCCGAAAGAAAAACTGCTTCCTGTCCGGAAGTAGATTACTCCCGATCGCCCACCGGCTCCTTTCGCCTCCAGACCGACACTCCCGGTGCTCCCAACGCCAATGCGCCCAGCATAGCGGTGTGCGGAATATCAGGAGTGGGACCGGTCAACGAAGCGCCGGGGCCGGGATCAATGTCGTCCTCGCCTTTGGTCTTGCCTGCGATGATGGGCTTGTTCGGAATAGTCTCGTAGGCGTAGCCAGTTAATAGAATTGAATAGCCGTTGTTACAAGTGACGCTCATTCGCGCCCAGCCGTAATGAACCTCGCCAGCAAACATGAATGTCACACCGAGGTATCGATTTTGGGCACCGCCGGCTACATGGCCCTGACCTTCGCGAAATTTGACAAACCAGAGGAACGCGAACAAGATGGTGTCCGCTCATTTGCGGCTTTCCGTCAGACAGTTCTAAAGCGACGAGAGGAACGAGCACGCATTTGTCATGGCTCCCCCACTCCTCTCTCTGACAACGCGAAGCGGTGTTGCCGTCACTCACAAAGGAGTTCCATCATGCGACTGAGACTCACCACTCTGCTCTTATTCGTTTCACTGAGCACTCTTGTTCACGCGCAAGCACAAATTCAACACGTGATTGTGGTGGTCCAGGAGAATCGCACAACCGATAATCTGTTCGGCAGCAACCCCAGGTTTGAGCCGGGAGTGGATATTGTTTCCCCAAGAGATCCAAAGATCACATGCTTCGGCAAATCGACGCCACTGACCCCGGTTCCTCTAGCCTATTGCTATGACATAGGCCACGGGCGCGGCGGCTTTGTGGACAGCTGCGACCTCGACCCTCAGACCAAGCTTTGCAGGATGGACGGTGCGTGCACCGTGAAGCTGTACGACAAGTGTTCCCGGAAGCCAGACCACCCCGCATACCGGTTCGTGGACAATTCCCAAGGGACGGTTCAACCCTATTTCGACATTGCCACCTGGTACGGTTTCGCTAACCGCATGTTCCAGACCAATCAGGGTTCGAGTGTGCCGGCACACATGTTCCTCTTCTCTGGCACCTCTGCTCCGGTCTACTACCCCGATAAGTATTACGACTGGTTCATTGCCGATGGCGGTGGACGGCCGGATCCCGCATCGCCTTCTTGTCTTGCACCGCCCGCCGAATTCGTGAGATTGGTCGATCCCAGGAGATCGGAGGGCAACTGCCACAGGATCGATGGCCAGCACTGTCAATTTTCGTGCTTCGACCATCCCACTTTGTCCGACCTGATCAATGCCAGCGATCTCAGCTGGAGATGGTACACACCCACCGCCAATTTTGCCTGGACTACACCCTCGATGATCAAGCACATCTGCCAACCCCACGCGGGAGACAAGATCTGCCAGGGCCCCGATTGGCAACGGCACGTAGTCGTAAACCCAAAACAGGTGCTGACGGATCTGGGAGCTGACCCTAAACATCGACAGTGCAATCTCGCCAACGTCAGCTGGGTGATCCCCGATGGAAAGTATTCCGACCATGCTGGCGGGAACAAAGGACTGGGACCATCCTGGGTGGCCTCAATTGTGAACGCCGTCGGTGAGGACCCGAACCATTGCGGCTATTGGCCCAATACTGTCATCCTGGTTACATGGGACGATTGGGGTGGTTGGTATGACCACGTCCCGCCTTTTAGGACCTCCGGCTACCTCGGAGGAGGCGGCAATGGCAAGCAATATGTCTACGGTTTCCGCGTTCCCCTGCTGGTGGTTTCGGCATACTCCCCAGTGGCGGGCAACCCTGGTTTCGTTTCGACCCATACTCATGACTTCGGCAGCATTCTCGCGTTCATTGAGCACGTTTTCGGTCTGCCGGAGGTAGATTACCAATACGGCTATCCTTACGCAGATCACTTCGCACCTGAACTCGGCGAGGGCCTGCCCTATGCTCTGGCTGATTTCTTCAACTTTAGACAGCAGCCGCGGCAGTTTCATCGCATTCCGGCTCCTGCAGGCGCTCAACATTTCCTGAATGATTCCAGCCCGCCGCAGGATCCCGACAATGACGCTGACGACCTAGACTAAGTGGCGGCGTGGCGGGGGAAGGAATGAAAGCAGGCGTCTCCTCGTGGACTTCAAAAGCGGCCACGATTATAAGCCTGGCTCGGCATTAGCGATACTGCGAAAAGATTGCATTTAGAGGGTGTATTGCGATATTTGCAGGGACACACGCATTCAAGTCGCTCGGCTTAGCGCTGTCCACATTTGCGCCTTGACAGCGTCTGCTGTCGGGGGGATATTGTGAGAGTTCGCTCTCATGGCTGGTTTACGCGTTAGCTCTGGGAGTGGCGCCCCGCCTCGTTATCCAACTCTGACCGTCACAACTGACTGAGGAGGACTCTCGTGAAAGCTGCTTCCAGGTTGCTGTTGGTTTTGGTGTGGGTCGCGGCCATGCCCGCTCATGCTCAGATTAAAAGCTTTCAACACGTCGTGGTTATCGTGCAGGAAAACCGTACCCCGGACAATCTTTTTCAAGGACTTTGCTCCGCTCCTTACGGAGCTTGTGCCGTACCCCCGACTACGGCCGCGCCTTACGACATTCAAACTTCGAATTGGAAGACCAAGGGCGGCAGCATTCAGCCGACGACCATCGCTTTGGCCAACACCTACGATCTGAGCCATGCACATTCCGCCTTCAATGCGATGTGCGACATTGTCGCCGGCACTCCCGCACATTGCCAGATGGACGGCGCAGCTGGCATTACCTGCGATCCGCAGCAAGGCACCACTTGTCCCCCTAACCCGCAGTTCAAGTATGTGGACAATTCGACCGGGATTCTGAATCCGTACCTCACTCTGGCCACGCAGTACGGCTGGGCGAACTATATGTTCCAAACCAACCAGGGGCCGAGTTTCCCGGCGCATCAGTTTATTTTCGGTGGCACTTCGGCACCTAGTCAGTCGGACGACGGTCAGGGAATTTTCGCGTCCGAGAATATGAGTGGGAGTCATGCGATCGCCGGGTGCAATGCTTTATCCACGACAACCGTGAAAGTTATTTCTCCGAATCCTACGCCGCCGCCTTATGGTATCGAAAATTCCACGACCTACCCCTGTTTCGAACATCAGACCATGGCGGATCTCGTGTCCGACTGGATGTACTATGCGGCCGGCGCGGGCTCCATCTGGACGGCTCCGAATGCGATTGACCACATCTGTGTGCCCAGCGGCGGAAAATGCACCGGCTGGGGTACGCACGTCGTTGCCAACAATCCGTCGCAGGTACTCACCGATCTCGGGAACTGCGATTTTCACGCCCTGACTTGGGTCACTCCGACAGGAGCGAACTCGGATCACGCCAGCATCAACGATGGCGGCGGGCCCTCCTGGGTGGCTTCCGTCGTGAATGCCATAGGTAATAGCCCCTGCATCGATACCGTGAACAATAAACAGCTCACTTATTGGCAGGATACGGCGATCGTCATTGTGTGGGACGACTGGGGAGGCTGGTACGATCACGAGAAACCGACAATCCTGCAGGGCGTGGAGGGGGATTATCAGTATGGGTTCCGTGTTCCTATGATCGTGGTTTCCGCATATACGAGCCAAGGTTATGTGAACAACTTCCGGCATGATTTTGGCACCATCCTTCGCTTCATCGAGCATAACTTTGCCAGTCTGGGCCTCACCGAAGGAGAACTCGGTTTTGCGGATGACCGTGCCAACACCGACCTCACACAGTTTTTCAATCTGGGTCAGGCGCCGCGGAGTTTTACAACCATCCCTGCACCGAAAGACGCGAACTTCTTCATTCACGACCCCAGGCCGCCAGAGCCACCCGACAATGATTAGGCAAACGGTGCTGGAATAACAGGATTAAAGCGAATAGCTCACTCAAGCCGACTTTTGACTTGAGTGGGTTGTTCTCCTGTGATCATAAGGCTCAGAGTAAAACCGTTGGGGTCCGAAGTGCCCACTCGTCGAACACCGCGACGAGCGTGGCAGCCGGTTTCGGCGATGCCAGGCCTTAAAGATTCTCCACTGCCGTCCCACCGCGTCACCATTACACAAGCTGCTTGACGACACTGCAAAATCTTTCATCTTGACAGCGCCTTCCCCCCAGCCGACAATGTGCGGGATTCCAAGACATCCGAGTAGTCGGTTGTAGAAAGTTCCTTTCCCTATCGCCGTCCCCCAGGCAAGGGTAATTCCGTGGGTTACATGTTCGAACAATCAAAATTCAGGAGGAGATTTATGCGCGACAAAGCGCTAGCGATGCTCGCACTGACTGTACTCTTGGCAAGTAGTGCCTGGGCCAGTTCTGAAACTGTACTCTATAACTTCAACGGCGGAACCGGCGACGGTTACTATCCCTATGCGGGGTTGATTGCCGACAAGGCGGGCAACTTTTATGGCACCACCTATCAAGGCGGCGCTAACGGATACGGCACAGTTTTTGAATTAAAGCTTTCGGGTGGGGTTTGGACCGAAACCGTGCTTCACAGCTTCACTGCGGGCACAACGGACGGTGCCTACCCTAAGGCTCCTCTGGCATTTGACAGTGCAGGGAATCTTTACGGAACGACCTACCAGGGTGGTACTGGCAACATTGGCATCGTCTTTGAATTGAAGGCTTCCAAAGGCAAATGGACCGAGAGCATCATTCACAGCTTCGCCGGGTACCCGAATGATGGGAGCTATCCATCGGCTGCGGTGGTCTTCGACTCGAAAGGCAATCTCTATGGAACGACCCTGTACGGCGGAACCAACAACGTGGGATCCGTTTTTCAGATGAAGCCGTCAAAAGGCAAGTGGAGCGAGGAAGCGACGATCATTAGCTTCGGAAGCACCAACGGAGCTTATGTTTATTCGCCGCTGCTGGTGGGAAAGAACGGCTATTTCTATGGCACGACTTACCAAGGCGGCGCCAATGGCTACGGTACGGTTTACAGAATATATCCAACCCGAGTCGGCTGGGTGGAACAGGTAATTTTCTCTTTCAGCCAATTCAATTCGGGAACCTACTCCTATGCTGGTTTGGTTATGGATGCCGCTGGCGACCTGTACGGCACAACCTACTATGGCGGTGCTGATAGCCTCGGGACCGTTTTCAGGTTGAAAGAGGCCAAGAACAAGACCTGGAGTCAGACCGTTCTCCATAGCTTCACCGGCGCTGACAAAGACGGCCAGTATCCCTACACAGGTGGTCTCGCCATCGACGCGAGCGGAAATCTTTACGGCACGACCTACCAAGGGGGAACGGGCAACTATGGAACCGTTTTCGAACTGAAGAATACAAAGGGCAAATTTAAGGAAAGCGTCCTTTATTCATTCACTGCCGGATCCTCCGATGGATATTATCCCTACGGTGGAGTGACTCTGGTGAAGGGTGATCTCGTCGGGACGACGGTTGATGGCGGCGCTCATGGCGGTGGTATCGCTTTTGAAATCAAGCCGTAAACCCGTTCTCGAGACAGCAAAAAAGAGGAGAGGCCCCTCATGCCTCTCCTCTCATCATTTCATCGCTACAAGCCAGCCTCAGGGGAGCTTATTCAGATAGCATTGACCGCTGGTGTTCTGCGTGGGTGGAGTTGGCGGGGTTAGCCAGACGCCATCGTTAAAGTTGAAGAATTCGGTCATATCCATTTGCGCGGCATCGCGCTTGGTCAGACTCGAGAGACCGAAGCGAGTTTCAATGAACTTCAGAATCGCGGTGGTATCCGCTACGGTATGCGAAACGTAGTTCTCTTTCGAATAAGGAGAAATTACGATCAGGGGTATGCGATTACCGGTGTAGTTAAAGTCGCAATTCACACCCTCTTTGGTTGTGCAGATATCGCCCGGCGCCAGATCCACCGGTTTGATGCCATCCGGATTGACGGCCTTCCGGGCCGGCACGGTGATCGTAAAATCCGCCGGATTCGTCATAGGTGAGGAATAATGCAGAGTCTTTCCACGAACTGCTGGCCATCAAAGCGTTAATGAGGTTAGAAGCGTAGCGAGCACCGAGCTGGCTGTTAATGGGATACTCGTCGAGATCAGAAGGATGCTCGTCCATCCCCACATCCGATGCGGGCTCGAGCAGTACTACCTGGGGCAGAGTGCCATTCTGCAAATCGCTGAGATAGCCGTCGACCACATCGATATTTTTGGGATAGTCGGTCGGAATGGTATGTCCCCAGACAAAAAACTGAATGTAGCTTAGCCCTAACAAACAGCTGGGATCGTAGGGCGGTCCGGAGCACACAGTTCCGGGATTGACATAGATCTTCCAGGTGATTCCGGCGGCTTGCAGCGCCTGGAAAATGTTGGTCGCCGTTAGAAGGCTTTTGTCGTTTTGATTCGTTCCGACCGGATAAATATATCCTTGCGACGTGGCCGCGAGGAGGTAATCGCGGTTGGACGCGGTTCGGGTCATCACCGGCTGGAAGAATCGGTCGGATGTGCCGAACTTGGAGGCCATGAAGTAGTAGTAATTGAGGTCACCGGTCACGCTTGGCGTGCCGCCGTCGTAATACCCCATAGCGCGAATGCCGTCAGTGTCATAGAACGAATCACGCTTATAATTTGCGGTCGTCCACACAAACCCGTTCTGCGCCGGATGACCGCCGATGGGATCGTGGGCATTCCAGTCCTCGTGAGCCTGATTCCAGGAAGCGCTCGGAGTCTCCAGACATTGGGTGATCAGATGGTACGAGGTGACCGGATTGGAAGTATCGAAGACGCAGCGGTGTGGTTTCTGATACGCGGGGTTGCACCCTGGGTTGGTGGGCGGGGGCTCGTAAAGTGGCTTAATTCCCTTTTTTGGATTAAATTGCGGCAGTCCATCAAACGACTGATCTTTATAACCGTTGTCGGCCCAGTACTGACGCAGCTCGCCGAAATAATGATCGAGGGAGCGGTTTTCCTGCATCAGGATCACAACGTGATTGATAACAGTGATGTCCTGACCATTTTTAGCACTGTCGGCGCTGTTTGCCACTTGAGCAGGTCCGCTGGCATTGGCCGAGCCGGCGAGCACACTACCCAGAAGAACCGCAAAGACGAAGCAGGCTTTTGACATGTTATTTGTCTCCAGACGGCCAGCTTCGATGAAAAATATGTCTCGCGGGTTGTATCGGCCGCGCCTGAATGGCTTATCGTCTCAGGTTTGAACCCAGCGTAATCCGCGTTGTAAAGGTTGAATTAATCGGTCGACTGTGACATCCCGACTATGGCGTCAGTTCGAACACCGTTCCATAGTGCCCCTTGCCGCCTTGCAGAGCTGTGCCGAAAAGATGGCCCTTCGCATCAATCACCAGGCCGCCATATGGATACGCGCCTTGACTCTTGCTCTGAAGACTCTGCAGCAGGGTGAAAGTGCCGGTTGTCGACACTTCGTAGACGGTTCCGCGCGCCGGAAACGCCGCCTCCTGTAGTAGTGCCGTAGAGATTCCCTAAAGAGTCCTGCACCAAACCTCCGTAGGGGTAAGAGCCATCCGTGAGCCCGCCTGCGAAGCTGTGTAGCAGGGTCAGGGTTCCGGTCGAACTCAGCTCATAGACGGTTCCCAGGCTAAAACCGCCACCCGCTTGGGTGGTTCCGCGAAGATTCCCTTCCGAGTCTCTCATCAAAGGACCAGAGGGAAAAGCGCCGTCGGTGGGCGCACCCGCGAAACTGTGTAGCACGCTGAAGGCGCCACCCGCGGTCACCTCGAACACCACTCCAAGATTGGAAGCTCCTCCCTCTTCAGTGACACCGTACAAGTTGCCGGACGCGTCCTGATGCAGACGGGTCAGGTAGGGAAATGCGCCGTCAGTGGTGCCTCCCGCGAAACTATGAAGCACGGTTTCCGTACCCGCCGTGTCCACCTTGAACACCGTTCCTTCACCGGACGATCCGCCGCGGGTGGTTGTGCCATAGAGGTTGCCGGCCTTGTCGCGAATCAGACCGCCGGAGGGGTAAGCGCCGTCGGTGTAGGCGAAACTGTGCAGCACGGTTTCAGTGCCGGTGGGACTCACTTCGAATAATGTTCCGTTGCCGTGGGCACCACCATCCGCCGTTGTACCGTAGAGATTTCCCAAAGAATCCCGCACTAGAGCTGCGTAAGGTTGTCCTCCATCCGCTCCTCCGGAGAAGTTGTATAGAACGGTTTCGGTGCCGGCACGGGTCACCTCAAACACCGTTCCAGCATCATAAGCGCCGCCGTAGAAAGTGGTGCCGTAGAAACCAGTCGGGCCCTGGATCAAACCCACGTAGGGATATCCCCCATCCTTACTGCCGGTAAAGTTATAAAGCGTGGTGAACGTCTGCGCTTGTGCGGCTTGAACGATGGTCAGGCCCAACAAAACGCTGACTGCCAACGCCACCGCGCCACTTCCCGTGATTATTGCCCTGCGTCCCACGAGACTTCTCACAAAATCCTCCCTGAACTAAAACAGATTGCTTGATCCGGTCCTAACTGGACCGATGGGCTCTGCGTAACCTCAGCGGGTGAGCGGGCGATGGGGGGATACCGCAACGCGCTCAGGTTTCCACTACGTACCAGAGGCGCATTATGCAATCCCTTGCGGCGCAAGTCAATCTGCAAAGTCTTGCGCATTCCGATATCAAGTCATTATTGGAGGCTGAAAGTCTCTTTCTGGTCTGGCCACGTAAGGTTAGTATGTTTCTCGTTTTTATTTTGGAGGTTTCCATGGCCAACAAATCCGACAACCGAAACTGGACTTCGAGGATACGGTGGGGAACAAGTGCTGCCCTGGCGTTAGTGCTCGGCGTCGCAGCTATGGCGATTCAGTCCGCACGAGCGCAGACTTTCACTTTGCTTTATGGGTTCACGGGCAAATCGGACGGAGGGGTTCCCCAGGGGGGCGTAATTCGCGACGGAAGGGGGAACCTGTACGGCACCACCTCTCTTGGCGGTCTTCGCGATTGTCATGGATCAAGGTGCGGGGTCGCCTTCAAAGTGGATACGAGGAACGACAAAGAAACCGTTTTGCATAGCTTCAAGGGGCCGGATGGAGAATTCCCGTCGGGATCGTTGTTGCTGGACGAGGCAGGCAACCTTTACGGGACGACCCCCGGTGGCGGGACCTACGGTGTGGGGGTTGTGTTCAAACTGGATAAGAGCGGCAAGGAAACGGTCTTGCACAACTTCAAAGGAACCGACGGAGCGTATCCGTTGGGGTCTCTCGTCCGAGACGGGACAGGTAATCTCTACGGCGCTACCTTCGCGGGTGGAGTTGGCAACTGTTTCATGGGCAAGGGATGCGGAGTCGTATTTAAATTGGACAAGACTGGTAAAGAGACGGTTTTGCACGCCTTTACCGGGGGATCGGACGGCGGGGAACCGCAAGGACCGGGAGCTTTGATTCGCGACAAGGCGGGCAGTCTTTATGGGACGACCGTGCAGGGCGGCACTGGTAATTGCAACGGCCAGAACGACGGTTGCGGGGTTGTGTTTAAGCTGGACCAAACCGGAAAGGAGACGGTCTTGTATACCTTTACTGGCGAATCGGATGGCGGTGAACCCCTTACAGGTTTAGCGCTAGACGAAGCGGGCAGCCTTTACGGTAGCGCTGTCCTTCCTGGCTCTGGAGCAGTGTTCATGGTGGACAAGGCAGGCAAAGAGACCGTGCTGTACACGTTTACTGACGGGTCGGATGGCGGGTATCCCAACGGCGGTTTGGTCCGCGACGCTGCCGGGAATATTTACGGCACCACTACCGACGGTGGCAGCGGCGATTGCCACGGAGCGCCGTGTGGGGTTATTTTCGAATTGGATAAGACGGGCAAGGAGACGGTCCTGTATAACTTTAACGGAGACGCGAATGGATTTGGACCGTACGCAGGTCTGATCCGCGACCAAGCTGGCAACCTCTACGGAACCACCCAATTCTCCGGGATCCTTGCCAATGGCTTTGGAACCGTGTTTGAGCTCATCCCTTGATCGCGGATCGTAATGGCGGCGTAACCCACGCTGCGCGAGCCAACAAGTGTTCTCAAATACGAGTCGAATTCGTGTCATGGAAGCCCGTCGCGTCCTGACAACGTGAATGGACTCAATCATTGTCAGGCGGACTTGGCGGGCTCTTGTCTTCGAGAAAATGCTTTGCGTCCAGTGGAGCAATGATCGTCTGAAAAGTCAGCGGAGTCTGGCTAAAGTCGAAACAATCAGAAAGGTCTCCGCTAATACTGCTCTCGAGTGCATCCACGTATGGAGGCGATGCTCCCGGCGCGACTGTGGGCAAAGCGAAAGTCTCTTCGATAAATTTCAGAATGCTTCCGAAATCATTTACCTGGTGCGAAATGTGGGCCGGCTTTGCGTACGGAGAGACAACGATCAAGGGCACACGAAAGCCGAATTCGTAATAATTAAGGATGTTTGGCGCCACGTGGTCATACCAGCCTCCCCAATCATCCCAAGTAATAATAATCGCGGTGTTAGCCCAATACGGGCTGTTGCCGACTGCATTAACAACCGAAGCTACCCAGGACGGCCCGGAACCGTCGTTTTCCTGAGCGTGGTCAGAATGCTTCCCATCGGGAATGACCCAGCTCACGCTGGCCAGCTGATTGTTGGCAATGTCGGTCAACACTTGGGTCCGATTCAGCACGACGTTCTTGGTCCAATCGGTGCCCGTACACAGTGTGCCAGTCGAATTAGGAACGCAGATATGCTTAATGGCGTTTGGCGCGGTCCACAGCGAGCCCGCCGTCGGAGCGTAATACCGCCAACTGATCTGGTTGCTGTCGAACAGGTCTGTGAGGGTGGGATGGTCGTAGCACGGGAATCCTTGGTTATAGGCCGTGGACTCATTACCAGAAGGATCGATTAGCTCGACAAACTCCTGCAGAGGAGCGGTGCATCCGGTGTTGCCACCGGCGCTCGGGACGCCTTGTGGATTCTCCGCTGCAAACCAATCGCTATACTGATCGCCGGGCGGGGTCGGCGCAGAAGTGCCCGAAATAATAAACTGATGCGAGGGAAAGCTAGGCCCTTGATTGGTTTGAAACATGCGATCGCCAAAAGTGTAGGTCTCGGCCATTTGGAAGTAGGGCGCCACATCCGAAGCGATCACATATTGGAACTGCGGATTGGGGGGCGGAGGCGGAGGCCCGCAATTGTCGCAAATCACTGGAATTTTGTTGGCTCCATCCATTTTTCCACCGTCATACATCGCCAAGAACGAAGAATGCGAATGAGACAGATCGTAGCTAGTTTGGAGCGTTAGAGGTGAGAGGGTGATTTTCGTGCCCTGCGAATTGTATCCATAATTCTGGATATCCGCGCCCCTCGCGATGAGGTTTGGATCCTGAAACAGGTTGTCGGGGGTGCGATTCTCCTGGACTATTACCACCACGTGCTGAATCTTTTGAATGGCGACAGCGGCTTGTGCGGTGGTCTGGGTTCCACCCACTCCGGTTGCCGTCAGCGTGTAGGTGGTATCACTGGCCGGCGTCACTTGCTGGGAGCCGTTCGCAGCGACACTTCCGATGCCGGAAATGCTCACCGCAACAGCATTGGTCGTGTTCCATACGAGGGTGCTTGACTTGCCTTTCTGAATGGCTGCAGGATTGGCACTTAGAGAAGCCGTCGGCGACCCCGGATCCGAAGAACCGCCACCCCCACAACCGTTAAGACTTGCCAGAGATAGTGCCACGCTGACAAGGCACACCAGCGACATGTTCGGCCGGGTCATCGTCCCCCCATTTATCTGGTTTAAAGAGATTATGAACCCGTTCCTGCTTATTTCCACTCGGTCCTATTTTGTTTGCTGGCTCTGGTTGTGGGCATAGGAGGTACTCTCGCTAATCGCACGAATTATCAGAGGACTCAAGAGTCCTCGACCAAAGGGGACTCCGCTGCGCCCAAGTTTTCCGGGATTCGGCGATGCAACTGCCCGGAAGCTAGTTGCCGGGAAGTGATCTCGTCTCGAGCAGGATCGGAGATGCGCCAATCCTTACTTGCGAATGGACGACGGGATGAACCTTTCCATTCAGGTCCCGGTATTGCCTAAAGCCATGGGGGACGCCGTAGGTTGAAGTGGCTGTCCAATCCACTCCCGTGTTGTTTGTTTTCACGTACCAGACGGCCTGTCCCGCATAGTTGTTAGGGCGCACCAGATTGACCACATACGTCCCATCCAGTTTGTAGCACTTATAGATGTCCGGCTGAAACGTTCCCGACTCTGTCAAACATCCCGAGGATTCCATCTTCGCTCCCAGCAGCCAGGTTGAAACCTCTTGATACCCTCGACCACCTGGAGTGAGATTCGTATCCCACAATGCAGCCATTCCTGTCCACAGGTACCACATCATTTCTCTTATTTGCGTGGCAACCTGCAACATTATGAATCGGGCGGTGTAGGCTGCTTGCGCCTCAGCGGTGGGAGGTGTGTATCCACCCCATGAGCCTTCGGTGTTCACCAAAGGACTGGTGACGTGGTTGCTCGACATTAGCTGTCTCATTTTCATGGTGGGGAAAACCATGCTCTCAGGCACGGGAAAACTGGGCATGGGGTAAGCGTGAACCGCCACTTGGTCGAAGTCGGTAATCGCTCCTTCCGTAGCCCAATATTGCGACATGAAAGTCGAATTACCTGAGGGGGAAGAAACCAGAGCACGAGGATCGATACTCCTTATGATGCGCTGCGCATCGCGCGTCATCTGCACGAAACCTTGCATCGTCAGTTTCGGATTATAATTATATTTCCTCTGTTGCGGGCGCCACTCGGCGGGGTTGAAAGGCTCGTTCCACAGTTCATAGGTACTGATCACGCCATGGCACTGCGGATCTGATGCCGTGCAACCCGCTTGCACTCCGGTCGACGTATACCGCGAAACCAATGCGTTCATGAAATCGTCGAAGGTTTGCCAATCGGCTGGAGCGTCACAACTTCCTACAACGTTTCTGCACGACGTGTCTGTCGGATCTGACGAAGCCCAAGTCGGAGTCTGCGCGACCTCGTAAAGAACGTGCACGCCGTTGGCTTGGGCAACCGCCATGTATTGGTCCAGGAGATTCCAGTCAAAATTTCCCTCAGACCGCTCCACATCACACCACGATGTGCCTGTATCCCAGAGCCTGACCACGGCAAAAGGATTGGTTTGAGAAGAAACGCTTGGCCAGTCAGTGTTTGCATTATGAGCATGAAGGCCAAACAATCCCGGTCCCACGGCGCCGCGAATACCCTGCGCATAAGTTGTTAGAACTAAGGTGCTGCGAGCCTTCCGGCGGGGCACGGACGAGTCTTCAACCGTCACGGTCAGTTTATAAGAGCGAACGGATCTTGGAACTCCTGAGATAATCCCCGCTGGGCTGGCAGTGAGTCCCGACCCCGCAAGGCCATTCACAGACCATATATAAGGAGCAGTGCCTCCCGAAGCGTATATTTTGAAACGATACGCAGCATTCTGCTGGGCCATTGGCATTCGCGTCGATACCACCGCCAATGTGGACGCGGACGCGCTTGGCATCGAAAATGCCAAGATACCAAGCAGCAGGCCAATAGCACCGAGGCATGTTCGCCCCTTCATTGATAACAGAAGCGGGCAGGCATTTGATCGCATGTTTACCCTATAACCGATCATGGTTTTGGCACGCAGATTCCCCCACAATCTCGATCGCTTTCCGCCGTGCCCGTTTTCCATTAACGGAAAAGGCACCACGACGGGCCATGAGCGGACCTAACCTTCAAATTTTCGGGGGAAAACTAGCTTGCATCACGGATTGTGCAGTGTTCGGCTCAGGGACGGAAGGTCTGACTAGTACACGCAAGCAGGTGTCATCCCATTACGATCCCGGCGGCACTGCGGACCCGTAGCACGTCCGTCATGAACGCGGGAGAGAGCTGCCTTCAGGCCATGTTTTGCACAGGTTTTTTAATCGTGGAGTCCCGAAAAACCGCTCGGAGCAGGCTTTTTGAGCCAATTTGCATCTGGGCAGAACCGCGAAACTGATGTAAAATGGCACCGCTTTTCACAGTCCGAAAACAGATCACATTTGTTGACGGGTGTGACTGAGACTGTGGTAGAGCGAACTTCCCGGGGTTTTGCAAACCATATCCAAGGGTTTATCAGAGGGGGATTAATGAAGGCGTTCGGAGTTTTCGGAGTTGTGGTAGCCGCTTTGGTACTACTGGCTCTTCCGGTTTGTGCTGCTGGTCAGATTGCTCAAACACCGCCAATGGGGTGGGATAGTTGGAACCCATTTGGATTGCAGATTTCAGATACGATTATTCGGGCTCAAGCCGCCGCTATGGTGAGCAGCGGGATGCAAGCTGCAGGTTATACCTACGTGAACATCGACGACGGCTGGCAAGGCCAACGCGATTCCAACGGTAATATCCAGTCCAATTCCAATTTTCCCGACATGGTTGGACTCGCTTCCTATGTGCACGGCTTGGGATTGAAGATCGGGATCTACTCGTCTCCAGGTCCAAAAACATGTGGCGGCAACCTTGGAAGTTTTGCGCATGAAACCCAGGACGCTGCAACCTTCGCGGCATGGGGAATGGACTACCTGAAATACGACTGGTGCACCTGTTCGACGAAGCTGTGTGGACCGGCCCAGCAGGTTGAATCGAGAATGTATAAAGCGATCCTAGCGGCCGGCCGTCCCATGGTGTTCAAGATTTCCACTTATGGAATGTTTAAGCCGTGGTTGTGGGCGGCCTCGGTTGGGGTTAACCTCTGGGGAACCGGCTTTGACATGAGAGACGAATACTGGCATATGGCGGACCTAGCCTTCGGTAATAACGGACTCGAACAGTATGCCGGGCCAACCGTGCAAAACGGCAACGGGGGTTGGAACGATCCCGACATGCTGGAGGTTGGCAACGGAGGGGAGACAACCAGCCAGTATCAGACCCAGATGAGCATATGGGCCATTCAGGCAGCACCCTTGATCGCGGGAAACGATCTGACCAAAATGACAAGTACTACTGTGGGTTTGCTCACCAACCCGGGCATTATCGCCGTCGACCAAGACTCGCTGGGCAAGCAAGGAAAGCGTGTCTGGCAGGAAGGTCCGGAGGAGATTTGGGTTAAGCCAATGGCGGACGGCAGCGTCGTAGTTGGATTGTTCAATCGGGTAGCCGGCAGCGCCAATATTGCACTGCCCTTCGGTGTGGTCGGGGTCAAGGGGACGGTGAGTGCGGTTGACCTGTGGAACCAGAAAGATTTGGGAATCATCAGGAACAACCATCAGGTATCGGTGGGAGGCTACGGGGCAACGATGCTCAAGTTAACCATGTCGAATTGAGTCCATCGGGGGGCGCACTTATTGCACTTCAAGCGCAGGAGCGGTGGGCCTCTACTCTGCCCAGATCGTCTTCTGGCTTGAGTGGGGCAGTTGCGTGACAAAATGCGGCCGTCCATCGCCGTAATAGCATCGGGGATAGTTGCACACGAGCCTACTTGCGGCAAATAAAAAGCGTGAGACCTGAGCTCGCTGTTGCCCGCCTTTAAAAAAAATAAAGTTGGGCCAGCCTTTTTAAATCGCTCTTACGGGGCTAGGCTGAATACCACCCCGTCGTAGTATCCTCCACCTCGGTACGTAGTTCCAAAGAGTCTGCCTTTAACGAGCAATAATTGACCTTCGGGCATCTCTCCATACGGGTAATCGTCATATTTGGCAATAATATCCTTGACTCATCAACAATCCTTTGCTAATATCGCTTCATGGCAACCGAACCAAAGACCTTACAGGAAGCGATTCAATACTTTACGGATGCCGACAACTGCCTCAATTACCTCAAGGCGCGACGCTGGCCTGACGGAAACGTGGCCTGCCCGACATGCGGACGGACGGACGTTTCTTTCGTGCCTTCGCGCCGTTTCTGGCAGTGCAAGACGCGGCATCCCAAGGCGCAATTCTCCATCAAGATCGGCACCATCCTTGAGGATTCGCCTCTCGGTTTGGACAAGTGGTTGCCTGTAATGTGGATGGTTGCGAACTGCAAGAACGGCGTCAGTTCTTGGGAGATTCACCGCGCTCTGGGCGTCACGCAAAAGACCGCATGGTTCATGCTGCACAGAATCAGACTTGGTATGAAGGAAGATTTCGGTTACGGCCCGTTGACGAAGGTCGGCGGTCCTGAGAGCGAAGTCGAAGTGGATGAGACTTTCGTCGGCGGTCGCAAGCAAAACATGCACGCAGACAAGAAGGTTCGATACGAAGCCAAGGGCGGAGCATTCGGTAAGGCTATTGTGCAAGGAATTCTTGACCGCACTGCTCGACAAGTGCGTGCGAAGGTTATGCCGAACGTGAAGCGCGAAACCTTGCAAAAGGAAATTCTCAGACAGGTTAAGTATGGAACCAAGGTCTACACCGATGATGCCGTTGCCTACGAACAGGGAATGCAATGGCGTTTCGTGCACGAGTTCGTCAACAAGACGGAGACTTACGTCCGTGGTCGAGTTCACGTCAATGGTGTAGAAAACTTTTGGAGTTTGCTCAAGCGCGGATTGAATGGCACGTACGTTGCAGTCGAGCCGTTTCACCTTGAGCGATATGTCGATGAGCAAGTGTTCCGCTACAACAATCGGGCAACCAAGGATAATCCCCTGAACGATGCCGACCGTTTTAGTCTGCTCTGTATGCAGATCGTAGGCAAGCGATTGACTTACGCAGAACTGACGGCGAAGGGGGAAGAAAAACCGGGAGAGGTATTCTAAGTTTCGTTTGCCCCGGGGTCGGAAGCGGAAGGCGTAACTGCTTTCCGCTTTCTTTTTGAGCCGCGTTTCGGCCCGCGTCTGTGAGGATTGGCGTCTACCTGTTTTCGATACTCTGCTTCGCGTCTCTGTATTTCTTCGTGGGAGACGGTGAGTAAATTGTCCACCAGGCTCGTGAATCGACGGTACTCGGCGGAATGTTTCATCATTTACCAAAGTCTAACTCTCGGCAGCAACCCTTTCCAGTTCCCTTAAAATGGCGCACTGGGCTATTACGCTCTTAGTAAACGGCTCAGTTCTGATATTGTCTCTGTCGAAGTTATCTTTAGCGACAGTATCCACTACAGCCACCGCCTTTATCAGTAGTTCATCGGCTGCGTTTGCATCCCAGAGAATATCCATAATTTTCTTGCAGTACGCTTCCATTGCGTAAGAGTTCATGCGCGGAAGATCGCCCTCGCCGCCAAGAAGCCTAGTCGCCATGAGAATGTGGAATCGAGCGGCTTTGTACTTCGCATCCAATTTCCCGTTGCGGAACAAATATTCTAGTCTGTATAGCGCAAATGCCGCCGTGTAATAAGGCTCTAGCCTGTCTCCCTTCCCAAAAATGTCTTTCCCTACCTTAGCCTTTAATGAGGCATAGTTACGAGTGGTTCGGTGGGCTTCATCGAGAAACATAGCCGCAAAAGCCTTTATCACGTTTGACTGTGTAAAGATGCGCGTTTTCTCGATTGCTTGATTACTCTCATATTGCCGCGAACGACGTTCATAATAGAGTTTTTGCAGTGGTGGAAAAGTCTGAAAATACTCTTCCAGTTGTTTCGGGAATTCCTGCAAGGCAAAGAACTGGTCTTCGGAGACTGGTGTCTGACGATTCGTTGCCCGAATGATGGAGTTAATAACCTTTTCATCCTGCGTACCAATTAGGCGAACAGGCACCATAACTGTGTCATCCTTCGGGTCGGCCTGCTCGAAGAGAACGTTGCTGGTTTGGCAACCGTTAACAATTTGGTAATCCTCGATCACAAATTTGTTGCCGGTTGGCCGAACGTCGCGGGCAATTATCGTTATCCCGTTGTTCATCAATACGAATCTAGTTTTTGCGTCTGATGCTAGGGTGTCCCTGATCTCCGCGTTTACATCGTTGTAATCCTGCCAATCACGTGGATTGCTATAGAACAGACTCCCGATCATGTCGCCATTATCATCTGCAACGATCTTTCTAAACTCAGGAACGGGCAAATACCCTAGATATGCCTGCGTCACTCCCGGTACGTCTGGCGTCACCACGCGATTCTCGAAAATGAATTCACGGGAAATCGCATTTTTCATTTGCCGATATAGCTTTTGTATTCCCTCAGCACCAAGAGGAATAAACCTTACGTCTCGAAAGAGGGTAGTGCTTTCGAGGTCACTGATGACTGTCTTCCGCCGCCCGTCTAATATGGAATCGTCCAACCATTTGCCGGTCGTTGCGTAATAAAGCCGGCACGTCGGATTTCCTCGCTTAAACTTACTACTCCGCTTGTAAACGGCCGACATTATGTTCGCGGCAGCGAGAACTTTGTCGTTCATTGGCAAGGTTGGCTGTTCCTTGAAAAAATCCATAACTGCGAAGCCGAAATTGCCGATTTTGGACGCATCAAAGGAAGGGCCACGGTCGGCTTGAAGAAATACAAAAGTGACATCAAGTTCACTAACGCCGTCCAGTTCTTCAACACTTTCCACATCTGAGATCAGATTGCCGTTTACCAATATCGCAATGCCGTCAATGCCTGTAGCGGTGCCGACAAGAATATCGGCTGGATCGAACGTATCGCTATAATGCTGCCCTACGGTTATAAAGGCTGCGAATTGCTCAAAACGTAAATCTTCCGGTAAGTGCAAAATCTGCCGTTCAGTTGAAAACTCAGTCAAAAGGGATTCGGATACTCTATCCATTATTGTGCGTCCTCCACTGATGGCCAGTCGTAGGGATTCGATGACTTGGCTCATAGTACACCTCCATCACGGAGCGCACCACTTCCACGATTGTCGGACGCACTCTCGCCCGCTGCCCTGTCACCCCCATCTTGCACCGAATTGCTTGATGACGCAAGTATATTATTGCCTCATATTTTCCTTCCTGGAAGGTGTACAAGATTATTTCTTTTCCCCCGGAAGTAAGCTGGTAAACCGTGCCACCCTCCCTTCGCTCCCGGTCGCCCGCCGTTGTGCCATAGAGATTTCCGTGGGAGTCCAAGATAACTCCGCCCCACGGACGTTCCTCCTCCTTGTGACCAAAATTGGAGAGCACAGTTTCGTCCCAGGTTCCTGCGGCAAGTTCAAACACTGTGCCGCAGCCACCTCCACATTTTCCGCTGCCGCCCCCTAGCAGGCTGCGGAAAAATGGACTCCGCGACTTAGGTTCTCTCCGGTCCCAGTGATTTTCTGATTCTTGAAGGGTTCTGGCTACATCCGCTGGTGTCCCGTGGATTCGTTTCGGGCCTGCGAACCCACTGCGACCTCGGCTTACGTCGATTGAATCGCCAGATTCCTCATACGGACTAAGTTGTAGGCCGCGGCCGCGAAGGTAAAGACCCATCCCACCTTCAAGACCCCACGATGCCGAACCTTCCGCAACAGAGCGATCGTCTTCAGCCAGCCGAAGCACTCTTCAACGCGTTTCCTTTTCCTCTGACTGATGGCATATCCAGCGTGGTGCGTCGTACGAGCATCAATGGCACTCCCACCGGGCCGCTCCAGGTTCTGGGCCACGTGCGGCGTGACCTTTAGGTTTCTGCACTCGGCCACGAAATCCGCCGTGTCGTATCCCTTGTCACCGCCCACCGTTACTTGTTTCGTGCCCGGAATCTGTTCCAGCATCACCAACGCGGCATCGCGCTCCGCCGTTCCGTTGGCCTCGAACACCTCACTGTTCACGATCAGCCCGTGGCGGTTCTCCACCAGCAGATTCCCGTTGTAACTCAGCTTGGCTTCCTTGCCCTTGCCTTTGCGGGCCATCTTCGCATCCGGGTCCGTCTTCGATGCGTGCGTCTGATTCGACCGCTTCTCCCCGTGGAAGTCCACCGTCGCATTGCCGGGATCGTCCGGCGGAACGTCGTTCTTGGCATCCTTGCGTTGATAACTCTTCACACTCGCCCACGCTTCCAGGAGTGTTCCATCCACCGTGAAGTGTTCGTCCGAGAGCAGATCCCGCTCACGTGCCTGCTGGAGCACTGCTTGGAAGAAAGCGTCGGCAATGTCCCCATCGAGGAGGCGCTCGCGGTTCTTGGTGAACACGGTCACGTCCCAGACGGAGTCATCCATGTTCAAGCCTACAAACCAGCGGAACAGCAGGTTGTAGTCGAGCTGTTCCATTAGCATTCGTTCGCTGCGAACCGAGTACAGCGCTTGCAGCAAGAGGGCTCGCAACAACTTTTCCGGCGCAATCGACGGTCGCCCGGTTTTGGCGTACAAGCGGTTGAACCGAGGTTGCAACTGGTGTAGTGCTTCGTCGGTCATGGCCCGCAACGAGCGTAACGGATGGTCCTGCGGAACTCGCTGTTCGGGACTGATGTAACTGAACACGTCCAACTGCTGCTCGTCTTTTCCGCGCATGCCTTCTTCTTATCAGGTTGTGTTGTGGAAACAAGAGAGTTTTCTGGTACTCTGCTGCCGTGCCAAGCATGGGCCCAAGTGACGCGCCTGCAGCACTCGTTATGGGGGCAGGTTTCTTAGCGTTCGGGCTGACTATGATTCTGCGACCTGGCTCGGTCAGAGCAAACTTGGATCGTTTCGCCGACAGCTGGAAACAGGGTAGCTGGCATCCCTACAAGATGCCTGATTGGGGCCTACGTCTGGCGGGCACGATTGTAATCGCAGGTGGCACGCTCTTCTTTTACATCGCCTATATCGCTTTACATCGTTAGCTGGAGACAGTTGCCTACACCCCGTCAACAATGGCATCCCGCCATGCGCTCGAACCAGAGTTTTTCCGCAACCTGCTAGGGTTGTGCCGTACAAATTACCTTCCGAATCGGCAATTACCCCAGACAAAGGCTCTGCGCCATCGGTTCCTGCAAATGTATGAAGCACCGATTCCACCCCGGTTGCAAGGTCAAAGGAGAAAACAACCCCGTAGCCTGCGTCTCCGCCTCCCTCCGTTACCCCGTACAGGATGCCGCTAATAAGTAAAAGTGGCCCAGTTGGGTTCTTCCCATCCGATCCACCGGTGAAGTTGTAGAGTACTGTTTCATTCATGTTTCGATCAAACTTAACAATGGTGCCATAGCTGGGGTTGCCACCTATAATGCACACGCCATAGATGTTTCCTTGGGGGTCGAATAGCAGGACCTGTGGCACATTCACTATGTCCAGTACGACGAGAGTCGTGAATGTGTTCGTTTTTGGGTTATAGCGAAAGATCGTGGGCTGCTGATAGCCAGTGTACATCGTTGTGCCATACAAACTTCCCTCATACATGGTCAACTGAACGGGGTGGCCTCCATCGCTTTGATCGGTGAAAGTGTAGAGAGTTACCGTTTCGCCATTCACGACTTGGAAAATCAAGCCTTCGTTGTACTGCCCACCACTTACCGTTGAGCCATAAATGTTGCCAGCACCGTCAGTAACAAGGGTCGGACCCGGCTGTGCGCCGTTTGATCCCTCAAACGCCTGGAACTTGAAGTCTTTTGTCTGGCTGAACGTGGTCAGCGAGAGAACCGCGGCTACTGCGATTAACACCCTCATAGTTCGCATTTTTGTTTTCCTTAGTTTTTCCTGAGCGTGGCGACGGGCCACCTTTACGAAGAACGCCGTCCCCAACCACAAGCGGGCGCTCCCGTGGCGACGGGACCTGCACCCCCAGTCAGCCGAGATTTACTTTAAGTGCCGGTACCCGTTAGCGGAACCTGTTGCGGGCTGCCGCCACCATCGTCGTAGACGGAAACATCTGCCGCGCGCTTTCCCTTGACCAGCGGAGCAAAACGAACCGTGATGGTACAGCTTTTTCCCGATGCCACCGACTTGCCGCAGTTGTTGGTTTCGGAGAAATCGCCCGCATTGGCCCCGGTTATTCCTAGACTTGTAACGTGCAAGGTTACAGCGCCTTTGTTGGTCAGTGTTACTTTCTGAGGCTTGCTTTTCGTGCCTACTTTCTCATTCCCAAAGCTCAATTTTGCGGGCACGAGTTGCACATAGGTCCCGATGCCTTTCAGGGCCACCTTTTGCGGGCTGCCGGGCGCGTTATCGGCGACACTCAGCGTGCCATGTGAGAGTCCTTTGACTTTGGGGTGAAAGTCGATCTTGATAGTGCAGAACTTCGCCGCGTCGAGCATTTTTGGGCAATTGTTCGTCTCGCTGAAGGGACCAACGATCGAGATCCCGCTGATGCTCATCACACTGCCACCCGTGTTAGTCAACTTCACGGTCTGGATGGGACTGGTGGTGAGAATTACCTGATCGGGGAAGGTAAGACTAGTGGGAGAAAGTGTCGCGAACGGCCCGCCTGCGCTCGAAGTTTCAAAGATCCCCAGGGCGGGCTGGGCATCGGTTTCAACGAACAACCCTTGGGTGCTGCTGATAATGTAAAACGCCTCCGCATCGGAGCTGAAGACCGTTCCTGCGGTGAGGTTGCCGGTAAAGCGCCCGTCTGAATTTACTGCGTAGCTGCCGCTCAAAGCCTGGCCGGAAACCGGAGAGAAGTTGTAGTTGACATCGACCGTACCCGAAAGACTGCTGACTCCGTCAGAGGAAATCTCGCCCGATCCGTCGTCTTCGCCGCCCGCAGCGGGGAACGCAGTGAATTCCGAGGAGTACGGACCTTGAAACGAGGATGCGGTGAAAGGTCCGGAGGCCTGAGAATAGACGTTTCCGGCGGTTTCGATAAAGGGCGATGCGTCCATCTGCAGGGCGAGCGCCGGGACATCCGCAGCCCCGGTCAGATAAAAGTTCAAAGAAGGACCAGCGCCACTGCTGCCATAGAACGTGCTACTCGTGGCCCGCCCCGTTCCGCTGGCATCGACTGCATAGGTCCCGGTAAGCGTATCGTCGATGACGCTGCCAAATTCGTTTTGATCGGTGTAACCATTGGCGATATTGCCTGAGCCGTCAGCGGTAAACAGTCCACCGTAAACCGTAGGAAGCAGCGGAGTGCCACCCTGAGTGCCGTAACCTTCCGTGCCATAAACGAACGTACCGTTGAATGCGCTGTTGGATGTGAATGTCCCCGTGCTATTACCCTGCGCGTAGGCTACGCCAGTCGTGGTCCCGAAAGTGGTGTCGTTCTCGATTAACCGCACATGGGTTGCGTCAAGAATGAAGCCTATCAACGTAGCGAAGTTGGTCGAATTAATGGTTAGATTGATGACAACTTTTCCGAAGGGATCGGGAGCCGCGACAGTCCCACTCAGGGTTGCCGCTGTCATTACGGTACCGTTGTCGTTTACGTCGGCCACGCTGCCACTACCAGAAATTTTCCCAGGACTATCCACGTTAAAGACGCCGCCGAAGCCCATTGCACCTCTGGGATCATTCACGTCCACGCCCGAAGTGACGAAAGCATAGCCATTGGCAAGGATAGCCTTGGAAGCCTGGGTGTTTTGGAGATCCAGCGCTCCGCTGGATGTTGCGGATGAATCGAACTGGGCCATGAGTCCATGCACGCCGGATAGCAGCGCGACGCTGAAGGTTTCCACGCCGTTCACCCCGATATGCGAATCCTGAGTGTTCAGAGTTATCGTCCCTCGGCCATCGTTTCCGATGGAGTAAGTGCCGGTAATGCTATCCAACTTGCTGTAGGGCTGGTCGGAGTAGAGTTGTTCGCCGTCCGTAATATTGCCGTTTCCATCTGCGTCCAGAACTCCGACTATCCCGTAGGCGCCGGGGGCAACTTTGGCAAAGGTGTCTCGTCCATTGACATGGAATACGTACGCTCCGTTGAGAGTAGCGTTAGAAAATCCGGGGCCTTTCCAGGAATGCGCAGCGTGAAGTGCATCAGACTTGGCGAAGCTACCGCGAACTGATTGGGTCTGCGAGAAGAGCAGAGCGCTGCCGAGGACGAGAAACGATAACGCGTGGATCGACTTCATGGCTACTCCTTAGAGCGATTGTGACGTACGCGAGAACTCTCCCGCTTTGAACCAGTGGCGCATGAAACTCGCGCTGGTAGGGGAATACGTCAGCACGACTTCCCTGGCGACTTCGAAAAACGGGACCAATTCTACACCGATAGTCTGCGTTCGCGACAGTGTGAAACGATTTTCACATTTCGTGCGCCAAGTTTGCGGGGCGTGGCGAGGTGTTATTACGGAGACCGGATTGCGGAAGAGATATAGAAAGCATGGAGAGAACTGCCATCAGTTATTAAAGGGATGCTAACCTCGATGGATTTGAAGACTTGGTCAGAGATGTGATTGTGCTCAAAATGACCGGGACCGTGACACCCGTCACGGTCCCGGCCAGTCGTTGTTCGTACCCTGAGGATTAGTTGCCAGGCAGTGATTTCGTCTCGAGCAGGATCGGAGATGCGCCAATGGTTACTTGCGAATTGGCGACCTGGTGAACCTTTCCGTTGAGGTCTATGTATTGCGTAAATCCCTGGGGAACGTTGTAGGTCGACGTAGCTGTCCAATCCACACCGCTGCTGGTTGTTTTCACGAACCAAACGGCCTGCCCTGAATAATCATCGGGGCGCACCAGATTGACGACGTATGTCCCGTCGAGCTTGTAGCACTTGTAGATGTCAGACTGAAATGTTCCCGAATTCGTCAAACATCCCGAGGATTCCATCTTCGCTCCCAGCAGCCAGGTTGAAACCTCTTGATACCCTCGACCACCTGGAGTGAGATTCGTGTCCCACAATGCAGCCATTCCCGTCCACAGGTACCACATGAACTTTCTCATTTGCGTGGCTACATGTAGAAGAGCGAATCGGGCAGTATAGGCGGCTTGCGCCTCAGCGGTGGGCGGGGTGAACGCGCCCCAGGAGCCTTCGGTGTTGATCAGAGGACTTGTGACGTTGTAGCTTGCCATCAGTTGCCTCATTTTCATGGTGGGGAAAACCATGCTCTCAGGCACGGGAAAACTGGGCATCGGATAAGCGTGAACCGCCACGCGGTCGAAATTGGTTATCGCTCCTTCGGTGGCCCAATACTGCGCCATAAAAGTAGGATTCGCCGAGGGCGAAGAAACCAAAGCATTAGGGTCGATACTTTTAATAATGCGGCGCGCATCTTGCGTCATTTGCACGAAACCCTGCATGGTTAGTTTCTGATCGTAATTGTATTTCTTCTGTTGCGGCCGCCACATCGCAGGGTTGAAGGGTTCATTCCACAGTTCATAGGTACTGATCACACCATGGCACTGCGGATCTGAAACCGTGCAACCCGGTTGCACTCCGGTCGACGTGTAACGCGAAACCAATGCGTTCATGAAATCGTCGAAGGTTTGCCAATCGGCGGGAGCGTCGCAACTTCCTACCACGTTTCTGCACGACGTGTCTGTCGGATCTGACGAAGCCCAAGTCGGAGTCTGCGCGACCTCGTAAAGAACGTGCACGCCGTTGGCTTGAGCAACCGCCATGTATTGGTCCAGGAGATTCCAGTCAAAATTTCCCTCAGACCGCTCCACATCACACCACGATGTGCCTGTATCCCAGAGTCTGATCACACCAAAAGGATTGGCTTCAGAAGAAACGCTTGGCCATTCAGTGTTCGGATTGTGGGCGTGGAGACCAAAGAAGGTTCGCCCGATGGCTCCGTCAAAACCGCGCGAATAGATGGAAAGAATCAAAGTCCCATGAGCTTTCAGCGGAGGCACGGAGGAATCTTCGACGGTCACGTTCAGATTGTATGAACCAACAGTTCTCGCGATTCCGGAAATGGTCCCATCTGAACCGGCTCTGAGCCCGGACCCTGAGAGGCCATCCACGGACCAGGTGTAAGGAGCGACGCCTCCTGAAGCGTAGATCTGAAAATCATAGGCGGCATCTTGCCGGGCCACCGGCATCCGGGCTGATACCACGGTTAAGGTGGACGCCGCTGAGCTTGCTGTGGGAGTTACCAGGGCTGCGATCAGCAGAGCAATAGCAACGAGCCATTTTCGCCAGTTCATTGATTCCTCCGAGGGAAGGTGCAGGAATTTAGTGGAATGGTTATGCTCTGACCGACCGTTGTATTGGGGTGCAGGGTCCAGCGTCGCTTTGCCGTTTTGGTGCAGTAGCGAATGCTTCAGACGACGTAAGCGCTTTTGATTAAGCCGAGAAAAATTGCGACGGTGAGGGGTCGAGAAAAACCGGGATCGACAGGTTTCGGGGGATAGTTGCATAACATCTCGGATTTTGCAGGGTTCTGCGGTTGGAGGAAAGGTAACGACGGTACTATTCGGGAGGTGTCCGGTCAGGCCTATTACAAACTATAGTTTTGGGTCTTGAAAGTAACATGGACAGGCAGGGCGGCCGCTGAATTGTGCTCGTTGACGTTCGGCCGGAGCGAGGTTAAGATCGTGGCCGCCCAGCAAGGAGACGAATCGTGACCGACTCATTGCAGCCACAAGGCCGGGTCCTCGTACAAATCGCAAGCGCAGCGATGGTGTCAGCTATGGTGCTGGTGGCAGCGTTGGCAACGAACCAGTTTGCCGGGGCACAGTCACACCATCCGGGGAGCGCACGAGCGCTGCCTGCAGGAGCGCAAGTCATTCAACATGTGATTATCATCGTGCAGGAAAATCGCAGCACTGACAACTTGTTTCACGATAAAAAGCTGATTGCCGAGGGCGCGGACATCGCCAGCAGCGGTATGAACTCGAAGGGCCAACGCATTGCGCTTGAGCCAGTGGCTTTATCGGCTGGCTATGATCTGGATCACTCGCATCATTCATTCAAGGCCATGTACGATGGCGGCAAAATGGACGGCGCAAATCTCATCCCTGTGGCCTGCGGCAAGGTTTGTCCCCCAAATCCGCAGTTCAAGTACGTAAAGGTCTCCAACGTCGTGCCCTACTTTCAGATGGCCGAGCAGTACAGCTTTGCGGATCGAATGTTCCAGACCAACCAGGGAGCGAGCTTTCCGGCGCACCAGTTTCTTCTTGCGGGGACGTCTGCGCCCACCGCCGTCAGCGATTTATTCGCCGCAGAAGATGTAACCGGCTTCCTCCATGCGAATTGGGACATGGGGTGCGCCGGTCCTCCCCAGGTGTTGGTACGGATGATTGATCCCGCAGGCGACGAGTCGCTTAAGATGTTTCCATGCTTCGAACACCCTACGTTGACCGATCTGCTCGATAACCAGAGTCTTACCTGGCGCTACTACGCAACGGCCGCGAACAGTATCTGGACTGCTCCGAATTCGATCAAACATATCCGTTTCGGAGCGGATTGGGGGAACGTAATTCGTCCCCAGACACGGATATTGACTGACATCGACAACCATCAACTCGCCAATGTCAGCTGGGTGACGCCGAGCGGGCAGACTTCCGATCATCCCTGGATGAACACGGGTTTAGGACCGTCCTGGGTAGCCTCCATTGTCAACGCCGTCGGCACTAGTCAATATTGGGCCAATACTGCGATCTTTGTCACCTGGGACGATTGGGGAGGGTGGTACGACCATGTCGCACCATCATCAATCTACAATTCTTATGAGTATGGTTTTCGTGTTCCCCTGATCGTCGTCTCTCAGTATGCAAAGCGCGGTTATATTTCTCATGTTAACCATGACTTCGGCAGCATTCTGAAATTCATCGAAGAGCTCTACGGCCTGCCTTCGCTGGGATATGCGGATTCGCGCGCCGACGATCTGTCGGATTGCTTCAACTTCGATCAGACGAATTCCGTTTTCCACGCGATTGCGGCGCCGTACGACGCAGTCTATTTTTTGAATGACCGGACGCCGCCAACCGATGCGGATGCCGATTGACGCTTAGTGGGGCCGTACGAGTGGACTGGAGAAAAGTAAAACTGGCAAGGCCGCTTGTCCATGTAAGCGAGCTTACATACGAAGCGTGGCTTCAACTTGCAATTGTAAGTACACTGGGTTGTTCGGCAGGAATTCTCTGATCACTCGACAGTTGGAACAAACCACCGTTAGTGATCTTAGTCAGCGATCGTCTCTCCGCAATCGATTTGAAAACGAACTCCAGGATTTCCCAGTGTCCGTAGGCATCAATCTCCCAACTATGCATGCCTAAGTGCGCGATGCCTCCGTGCTCGACCACATGATCAAGGGCACGCAGAAATTGCTCCTGCCAGAGTGTGGTTCCTTTGTAGACATTCCAGTAGTTCCATGCGCCGACGAAATTCCCCTCTATTAGCGCATGGCGCATCTGTACCAGATGGCTATGAGAATAAGCATGCGTGCTTACGCCCCAGCGGAACGGGTCTTCAGGGAACTCATGAAGATTGAATAAACATGTGCGAGCGGCCAGGAAACCCGCTTTCTTCACCAATCCGGCGGTAGCGCGGTCAAACTTGCCTTTGGGATAACAGAACGAAATCGCAGCCTTGCCAGTGAGATCTTCCAGCCAATTTTTGCAATCGACGATTTCCGCCCACGCCCGCTGCCTTGGTAACGACGGCAGTGAAACGTGGTTGATGGTGTGTCCGCCCAATTCAAACGTTTCGGAAAGCTGCCGCAAATCGCCAGCCGACATGAGGGCCCGCTCAGCATTCGCGGCGGGGGTGTAAAAGGTTGCCTTGAGGCCGTATTTGTGGAGAAGCTCTGCCGTTCTCAGATCGCTCGGGTGTCCGTCATCGACGCTTATGGTTACGAAAGCAAGATGATTTAACGCCGTAGACTTACTCATCTGTGGACTCACTCCTCCTGAGCCGACTCCATGTATATCATTCAAAACTAGACGGCAAAGACCGGAGAACCTTCGCTTACGGTTCCGGTCGCTTCGCTGATTTGATGCCGACGGGAACAAGGCGGTTATCTTTTTGAGCTCAGGCCGCAACAAGCGAGCTAGCTGATTCACTTTGTTGCAGCGATCAACTTACGGTCGACCCAAGTATGCCATAGTGCCCAGACTTTGCGAATGTAAAATCCTGCGAATTGAAAAGTTGACGAAATCTTTACAAGTATGTGTTGCCACTACGGCAGAATTTCATAGAGAACGCCTGGATGATATTTGCCACCAAATACCGTAGTGCCATACACATTGCCATTGGCATCGACGATTGGGCCGGAAAAAGGAACCGCTCCGTCGGGGATGCCGCGGAAAGAATACAGCACAGTCTCCGTCCAGGTGCCGTTTGCATTCGCCAGCTCAAACACAGTACCGCAGCCACCCCCTTTACACTGCTTCCCTGTCCCGCCGCGTCGGGTCGTGCCGTAGAGATTGCCGGCCGCATCGAAAACTATGCTGTTGGGACGACTCTGGTTGAGATCGCTGAGGGATTGGATAATAGTTTCCGTCCAGCCATTGGAAGAAGGCGACAATTCAAAAACCGTTCCACAACCGTTCGAGCAGGTGCCTGTGCCACCGGAATATGTAGTACCGTAAAGGTTGCCGGTCGTATCGAAAATCACAGTAGCGCCTGGTCCGGCCCCGTCGGAAGTGCCGCCAGTAAAGCTGTGCAGCACGGTTTCCTTCCAACCATGTTTCAAGGGCGACAGTTCGAAAACAACCCCCTTATTGGCAGTGCCTCCGTTCTCCGTAGTGCCGTAGAGATTTCCTTTAGCGTCCAGAGTCAATCCCACGACGGGCCCGTTTCCATCCTTGCCGCTAAAATTGAGGAGCGTAGTTTTTGTCCATCCGCCATTGGAGGGCGACAGCTCGAAAACCGTACCCAGGTGATGGGTACCGCCTCTGTTGGTCATACCGTAGAGGTTGCCTGAAGCGTCCATAATAACCCCAGCGTAGGGGTACTCTCCGTCTTTTCCGCCGCTGAATGCGTAAAGCACGGTTTCGGTCCATGTGCCGTTCGCAAAGGTTAGTTTGAAAACAGTCCCGCAAGAGCTGCAAGTCGTGGAGCCGCCGTCCCGGGTCGTGCCATAGATATTCCCTGAAGCGTCGAAGATCAGCGAGCCGCTGGCCTTTCCGCCATCGGTCGGACCTCCTTGAAAGCTATAAAGTACAGTCTCGGTCCAGCCGCCGCTGCCGTTTGGCGACAGCTCGAACACAGTACCATGATTCGCCGTCCCGCCTTCCCAAGTCGTGCCATAGAGATTGCCCGCCGCGTCGAAGACTGGAGTATCAAAGGGATAAGCCGCATCCGTACCATTCCCAAAGGAATACAGCACTTTTTCGCTGGCAGCCGAAGCGACTGTTCCCGACATCAGAGTGGCCATCAAAATCGCCAGAGCCATGCCCCGGAGGAGTGAAAACTTGTTGCAGCGCATGAGCCTCACCTTCTTTAAGTCAGAACTAAAAGCACGGAAGTTACCGCCAAAGCCGTGCTCAGAGCGGGAAGTATACATCACATTACCGAATTGGGGATGAGGTAGAAAGTCCCGGGTCGATTAGCTCTAGATGAATCCGCCCTCAAGGCACACTGCAGGTAGGCTAGGTTCTTGGCTGGAAGAAGGTCGTTTTCCAGTGATCAGTACAGACAGGGTGAAGGGACAGCGTGGAAGAAACCCGAAGGTGCTAAATTCAAATCGAGCCTGCAGGTCGCATCAACGGCATCAGTTACACGTTCTAGTCATCGGACCATAAATGTCGAGATCCGTCTGAGTGCCGACGTACACGTAGCCGTTGGCGATTGTAGGTAAGGAGAATTTCGTCGCCGGTCCGGGCTCGTCCACTGGTTTTCCCCCGATTACGCACTGTGTGCTGTCGTACAACTCGACCAGGTTGTCACCCGTAAACGCGAACAGGGTTGCGGGCTTGCCGCCTTGGACATTGCGGTAATTGCGAATGGCCCAAACGATGCCCTCCGCCGTGCCATTAGCCGAAATCGAGGGCGTGTTCCCATACTCGAAAAAGACTTGGTGTCCTTTTCCGTCATTGGAAGTTGCGGCGTGAGGGCACACCGGACCCGGGTGTCCGTGCTGACAAACCGCCGCGACCGGATATCGCTTCATCGAATCCTGCGAGGCCGTATAGTAAAGGCTGGAGTTCCAGAAAGCTGGAGTGACGCGGTAGTTCTTGGTTCCGGTGGGTAAGGTCTCGAGGTTCTCGTTGCTTCCCTTACAGACTGGGGCTGGCCCGTCACAGCCGCCCTGCGCGTTGATACCAGGGCACTTGCCGGTACATGAACCATGGTATTTGCCCGGTTTGGCACGATCCATGACGTAAATCTCTTTTTCTTTCCCGGCAGAAATCGCGATGTAGGGATGATTAGACAAAGTATTGTCGGGGATCAATGCCACCCCGCCCGAACCGAAATCGCGATCCACACACTCGCAACCGTCGGACAGCGCATCGTAATCGGCAAAGTAATCCGCAACTCCACTCAAGTCCGTTTTTAATTTAACAAAGCTTTGCCCGTAGTCAGTATTTGGAGGTTTAGATTTGAAAGCGTCGAAAGTGCCGTTGCCAGTGGCAAGGTAGATGTAGGTATTTCCACCATTCGAGTCAACTCCCGCTGCCAGCCCTGCGCCGCCTTGCCAGATACCGCCTCCGTTGGTGTCCGGCCCATTTGTAGGCGTCGTAGCGAAAATCTTGGGATAACCTGACGCAGCCAGATTCTGAGCGTTGTAGGCAAACACCCATCCCGGAGGAAACGGCGGCGCAGCGCCATCCATCATGGAAAAGGCAACGTAGACCTGGTTGGGGTTGCCCGGCAGCCACAGCAGACCCGGACGTTGAATCTGGTTCCTGGTGTTAAAACTTTTTCCCGTAGAGACGCTTCCCTGAATCTGCACCGGACCACCATTTTTCTCATTTAGAAAAGTCTGCCCGCTGGTCAGGTCCAGCGCATGCAAGCGGTGCACCCATCCGCTCGGAGGTTGCTTCGTCTGACAATCCTGGCCCTCGTTGCCAGTTGAGCCGATCTGCGATTCTGCTACTACGTATAAGGTATTCGTCGACACATCTATCACCGGCGTGCTTAGGACACCGACCGACGGGGCCACTGTCTTGCACTGCCCGCCACCGATGAAGCAGCAATCCGCTGGATACTCCGTTCCACTGCTTGGAAGGAGCGACGCTTTTTGAATCAGGGAGCAGTTGGTGCCGTCGAACGCGTAAATGGTGTCGTTCTCGGTCACCACATAAACAGTGTTCTTCCCGGCAGTGGCGTTCCACACCGTCAATGGCTGCGCGTAAATCTGGCCATCAACCGCCGCTGAGCAGATCTTGCCAAAAGTATTCTTACTGACATTGCTCGAAGTCAGTGTCTTTTCCTCGGTATTCTGCCCGGTGCGGCCGATGTCGTTGTGCCAGGTCGTTACATTCACTTGGGCCCGAGAGGTCGCCGCAGTCAATAGGACGCCGAGCATCGCCGTCGATATTAGTGCGGCATGACATCGCGTAAGAAAAAACTTCTTCATTTCTCGCTCCTGCTTGCTACTTTCCGCAATCTTCCCCAACTTTGGTTGGGTTGGCGAGACGCGGTGAACATATCGCCCTCAGCTAATCTGAGAGACGGCGGTGGCGTTCGCCGCCAGGTTCGCGCCAGAGCCCATCGCGACCACGGGATACTGCAACCGCAGCAGTACATCCCCGCAGTGTTGCTCGATAATCTGCAGTTGTTCCTGGCTAAGTTTCTCCTGCCAGCCGCCCATTTTGCCCGAGCGAATAAAGCGTCCGCCGGGCTGAATGCTCTTAACCGGGCGACTCGGTACCGCCGCGTAATTATCTTGCTGGTAGAGGCGGTCTTCCTTTTCGCGCATTTTCTTCAAACTGTTATTATAGATGGCTCTCTCTATCGTGCTTCGGTCCCTACTCATTCCCAGGAAGTCCGCGACCCTCACGAACGTTTCCACCGTGTCCTGGCGCAGGTCCTCATATCGGATGACCAACAAGTCGCCATTCACCGCCAGAGGCGAATCGAGCCAGGATTGCACGTGTTTATGCCACGAACCGTGTCTCTTACGTCCACCCACAAAGTCCTTCAAGTACTCATCCAAACTTTGGCGTCCGATGCCCAGGTTTTGCTCGAAGGCGAATTCTGAAAGCACGACATCACGGACGTCGCGCACCAGGTAAACCGCTTTTCGGTAGCTCGACTGGTAGGGTTCATGGGTGCCAATGAATCGGCCGCCACCGGGCAGCAAATGCCATCCCTGCCGGTGGTCTTTCAGGCCGCGAAAAGCCGAGTTCACGTCGCCAAAGCTGGAAGGCTTTCCCGTCAGAATTTCAAAAAGAGTAAAGCGCAGCCAGGTGCTGCCAGAACGCGGATAGCTGCCAAGAATTATATCTTCACTTTTGAGCCCGATATGACGCCACCAGACAATCGGCGCGCGGACCTTGGTAGATGTGATTTTATGCCTGAGACGGCGTAAGAAGATTGTGGCCCGACCCGAACCGGCTTGCGACGATTGGTCTCGGTCGTTTGACATTATTGCCCCCCTCAAGAAACTAATCCGATTTTCTATATTACGTGATCGTCGAAACCAGCCGGTCGAATACGGACGGGCAGACGGTTACCATAGGAACTACCTCCCGCTTTACATGTGCCTCACAAGGTGGAATCCCCGTCAAAGAGCGACGGCTCCCAGACGCTTGAGCTTTTCAGCCGCTCTGCTAATGAGCGCCGATTCGCTTTATAGAAGTACATCCAGTTCGGCAGTTGACGCCGATGCGGACAAGCCCGTTCAACTTCTCTTTCCAGTGGCGGCGTGAGGCCAATCAATTCGAGCATATGGATAGACTCTTGCCGGCATCGATCGATCGCCGCCTGCAGCATTGCCATCAGCACCGATGGGGCAACGCTCCCATCCAGACATTGGAAATCAGCCAGGCGCACGCGTGTGAGCCCTGGCTGCAGACTGTCCTGACGAACGAACACTGAATACGCCGACAGACCGGAACTGCTTTCTACGATGTAAATCCATGCGGCATTTTGCTGCAAAGCAAACTTGAAATGCCACTCCAGGGCTTCCCGCGTGCGAACCGCTAAAAGCACATCGAATTTCTTTTTCTTCAGAGCCTCCCAAAATGCATCGAAGCGATCATCGAAACTGGCGCAGGCGGTCACTCCGATTCGGCTCCCGTTTTTGGCAAAAAGTCTACGGGTCGACAGATCTCTCAAGAACAGGCCGGCGGAAAGTGGATAACTCACCGACTTTGCAAAGGATGTGCCGCGCTTTCGCAGAACACTCTCGGTGAAACCCCGGTAGTGCGTAATCCAAAACAGCGAGCGATCCCAGGCGCCCACTGGCACTGGCAGTCCCTCAAAAGTGGCGTAGGCTGACGCGGCCTGAGCGTTCACGGTCGTGTTCAGAAAGAGATCCACGTTCGGCTGCTTGAAGTATGTTGCCAAAAGAACAGGCGAATGCGTGCGATAGTCCGTGTCGACCACCCAGGATCGGGTTGTCGTCGCCAGCAGCCTCTTACCTTGGAATTCGTAATGCAACGGAATATTGCCGAGGTAACCAGAAATGGTGCCGTCGGCACGTTCCAACACCCATCCAATGGGAACCTGATTCTTGGTTTCACGGTAAGCCGGATTGTCCATCCACAGATGCGTCCAGTCCTCATACGTCTTCGAGACCAGTTGGAATTTCGACTCAAGCGCCGCCACGCGGGAATAATCTTTGAATGTCGCTTCTCGCAATTTCGGCGGTTTCACCGAGGTCCGGATAGGGGCAGGTTGAGCCTGGGGTTCCGCACTCATCACTGTGGCACCGCTGCCACGGGGATCATTCCGAAAAAACCTCTCGCGAACGGTTAGCTTCCGCAATACCAGAAACTGCAATTCCAGTTTGTTGGAAGTCGTACCCGGCATGCGAGACCTTCCCTTAAAAATGCGGCCGGAGCAAGACGAAGAGATCGGAGGGGGGATTCGCACTCCCCGGCGAGCCAAAACTATATCACAGGGAACTGCCCTGTCGTCAGCAACTTTTAAGACCGTGTCCTGGGATGACAGCTTTCGTGCCTACTCCGACGCCGGATGCGGACTTCGTCTCAAGCGGCCACGCTCGACGGTAAGGCTAAAGACTGTGCCGCCGGGAAACGCGTCGGTCGTCCCGTAGAAAATTCCGTTAGTACCTTGCATCAGACCGTTGATTGGATTGGCGCCGTCAGGGCATTCGCTGGCCACCAGGTAGCAAAAGCGGTGAAGAGTCGTAAGTTTACCCTTGCCGGTGATTGCGAAGAGCGTGCCACAGCCTTCGCTTTCGTACCCATAGCAGTCCCCGATGCCGCCACCAAAGCCTACGCCACCTGCGACCGTCGTTCCATACAGTTTGCCGTCGATGGCTTGTATCAACGCCGCGATAGGGTTAGCGCCGTCAGTGCAGTTTGCGTGGGCGCAAAAGCTATAGAGTGTAGTCAGCTTACCTGTAGGTGTGATTTTGAAGACGGTGCCGCAGCCAAAATAAGAGCAATCGCCACTGGTCCCGCCGATGTAGGTTGTCCCGTAAAAGCTCCCGTCGCTGGCCTGCACCAGCGCGGCCTGAGGACTAGCGCCCTCGGTCGGATACCCGGCAAAACTGTATAGGGTGGTCAACTTGCCCGCCGGGGTGATTTTGAAAACTGTGCCAGCGAAGTTGGCTTTGGTCCCGCCTGCGGAAGTTGTTCCGTAGAAATTTCCGTCAGTGCCCTGTACCAACCCTGCAATAACATTGGTGCCATGACGGTACTTTGACTCGCTAAACCTGTACAGCGTGGTCAGCTTGCCTTCCGGGGTGATTTTGAACACTGTGCCAGCGCCTCCTCTTACGCCGCCTCCGCTGAATGTCGTGCCGTAAAAGTTTCCGTCGGCGCCTTGCACCAACCCTGCATACGGAGCGGCGCCGTCCTCGCAATTCCGCTTTGAACAGAAATTGTGGAGGGTAGTCAGCTTTCCCGCCGGGGTGAGTTTGAAGACAGTGCCGCAGCCGTGGCCATCGCACCGAATGTTAGCGCCGCCGTAGTTGGTCGTCCCATAAAAGTCACCATCAGCGGCTTGCACCAGCCCTCCGTTAGGCCCCTCCCCATCACGGCAGTACTTCACGGAGCAAAAGTTGTAGAGGATGGTCAGCTTGCCCACAGGAGTAATTTTGAAGATCGTACCGGCGCTATAGAAGCTGGTACCGCCAGACCAAGTTGTCCCGTAGAAATTCCCGTCGATACCTTGGACGAGACGCCCCGAAGGGGCATAGCCGTTGGCTCCATAAAAGCTTGCGAGAGTTTTGAGGTCGGTGGCGGGCGAGGCAATCGCCACTATGGTGCAGAATGCAACGATGAAGGCGATCTGCGATAGTTGCGTTTCCAATGCACTGTTCGTTTTCTGACGGTGCGTTAGTGCGAGGTTAGGCGGCCCGTAAGCTGACATTGATTTGCCTCAAAAACGGACCCAATTGTATGCCGATGTTGCCGCGACGCCTAGTATGAAAACATTTTCATTCTCCTTTCATGTGCGTGCTTCTAATCACTACTTACTTGATGGGATAGCTTCCATCCGAACTCGTCTATAATGCCGGTCAAAGGCAGCGTTATAGAGTCCTCCGTTACGGCGATCAGGCAACAATCGGAGCCGGACAAGGAGTGAAAAATCGGTCCAATCCTCTCAAGTTATGCTTCTCTTGTGTCCACGAAGTGCTTGGTCCCAAACGGGGTAATGACGTATGGAAAGCAGCGCACCAACTGAATCCGGCATCGAACGCGGTCGAGGAAATCCGATGACCGCGTGTGTGCCCGAGTTAGTGCGACATCGAGCGATTGCTTCGCCAGAAGCTTTAGCAGTGAGGGTTGGTTCGGATCGCCTCACTTACGGAGAATTGGATCGTCGTTCGAACCAGTTGGCGCATTACTTGCTCAATCTGGGTGTGGTCCCGGGAAGCGCGGTGGCAGTGTGCCTGGAACGGTCTGTGGATTTTCCCGTCGCTGCCTTGGCGATTCTCAAAGCTGGCGCCGCGTACTTGCCGCTTGATACCAAGACCCCGGTCGAGCGCTTGAAGTTTATGCTGGAGACTGCCCATGTCTCCGAGGTGTTGACCAACTCGTTGATGCTTGAATCTTTGGCAGGAGAGGCGCGGCGGTTGGTTGCGCTTGATCGTTTCGCTGCTGAAGTAGGTCGCTGCCCTGCCGAGCCAATTCTGGTTCTCGTAACTCCAGAGCATCCGGCTTACGTGATCTACACTTCAGGTTCAACCGGAACGCCCAAGGCTGTACAGGTCGGGCACGGCGGTTTGCTGAATTTGATCGAGTGGCATAACCGGGCATTTCAAGTGTCGTCTGACGATCGTGCAACGCAGCTGGCCTCGATCGGTTTCGATGCTGCGGTATGGGAGCTGTGGCCGCATCTGGTTGCCGGGGCTAGCGTGCATGTAGTGGATGATGAGACTCGGGCTCAACCGGAGAAACTTCGCGATTGGCTGGTGCGCGAGCGAATCACTATCAGTTTTGTTCCCACTCCGCTGGCCGAGCGAATGATGCAATTGCCGTGGCCCGCGGAAGGCGCTTTGCGGGTTCTACTCACCGGCGCTGATATTTTGCATCGGTATCCAGCGTCAAATTTGCCCTTCGCTCTGGTCAACAATTACGGTCCCACAGAGTGCACGGTGGTGGCGACTTCCGGAACTGTCGTCGCGGAGAAAGCTGCGGGCCGGCTTCCCTCCATCGGCAAGCCGATCGATAACGTGGACGTGTACATTCTCAACGGGAACATGAAGCAAGTGCCCGCCGGACAGATTGGCGAGGTATGCATAGGCGGCGACTGCCTGGCTCTGGGATATCTCAACGATCCTGTGTTGACCGCGGAACGCTTCGTCCCGCATCCGTTCAGCGCTATGGCAGGCGCGCGGCTTTATCGCACCGGCGATTTGGGTTGCTATGCTCCAGATGGCTCAATCGAGTTTCACGGCCGCGTGGACGACCAGGTAAAGATCCGAGGTTATCGGATCGAACTGAATGAAGTTACCGTCGCTCTGCTACGGCATCCAGCAATTGCGGAGAGCACAGTTGTGGCAAGTGAGGATGATGATGGAGAGAAGCGTTTGGTAGCCTACATCGTTCCTGAGAACGCTTCTCCAACCGTCGGCGAATTGCGAGAGTTTTTGGGACAGACGCTGCCGGATTATATGGTCCCGGCTGCGTTTGTGACGTTAGAAGCCCTCCCCATTGGACCCAACGGCAAAGTGGATCGCGCCATGTTGCCGGCTCCAAGCGACGAGAACATGTTGCGAGATGGAGCCTCGGTCGGCCCGCGTACTCCTACCGAACAGCGCATCGCTGCGATTGTGGGATCTCTCCTCGGTTTGGACAATGTTGGTGTCAACGACAATTTTTTCTTTCTCGGTGGCAATTCACTCTTTGGCACGCAGGTGATCGCGCGTCTGCGAGATGCGTTTAATGTCGAGGTTTCGCTGTTGGCACTATTCGATCATCCGACAGTTGCGGAATGTGCCGGAGAGGTTGAACGGTTGATGGTCGAGAAGCTCGACACCATGAGCGAAGACGATGTTAAGCGCCTGCTGGCTTCGAGCGCCGAACAACTGGACGTATGAGTACATCCACCGACGGCGCTATTTCCAGAAGTACGGGCGCGAGTGCGCTAAGTCTTTACCATCTGCTTGACCCGGCGGTTCTAGCGAATCCTTATCCCTTGTTTCACCGTCTGCGCACCGAGGACCCGGTTCACTGGGATCATTTTCTCCACACCTGGGTCGTGACGCGTTATGCGGATGTGCTCGAGGTGTTGCATAACTTTTCGGCCGAGCGGACGCATACACCGGAAAAGCTGAAGGCCATGGGACTGGCTGAAATGGGTCCCATTGCGCAGTTGATGGTAAAACAGATGCTGTTCATGGATCCGCCGGCGCATACGCGGCTGCGCAGCCTGGCGTCGCAGGCATTCAGTCCGGCGCGGGTTGCGGTTTTGCGATCGCACATTCGAGAAATCGTAAACCGCCTCTTGGATGCGGTGCAGGATAAAAGCCGCATGGACCTGATCGCCGATTTGGCCGAGCCTCTACCCGGCATCGTGACCGCTGAGATGTTGGGGGTTCCCTTGAGCGATCGAGATCAACTGAAAGCATGGTCTGCCGACTTCGCGGAAATGCTGGGCAATTTTCAACACAATCCCGAGCACGCTCCCCGCATGGTGCGCACGGTCCACGAGATGACCACCTATTTTCGAAATGCAATTCGCCAGCAACAGGACAATCCCCGAGAAGGACTCGTTCATTCGCTCACGGTGGCGGAGGTGGACGGGGACCGCTTGACCGAAGAAGAGGTCGTGGCCAATAGTATCGTGACCATGGTCGGCGGTCAGGAGACTACGACTAATCTTATTGGCAACGGCGTGCTGAGCCTGTTGCGCAATCCTGAAGAACACAAAAGATTGCGTGATGACCTGACACTGATTCCTTCGGCGGTCGAAGAAATGTTGCGCTACGAAAGTCCCAGCCAGCATACGGGGCGACTGGCGCCCGAAGACGTCGAACTGGGCGGGAAGGTCATAAAAAAAGGGCAGGCGGTGATGGCGGTGATGGCAGCGGCAAACCGAGATCCCGACCGCTTCCCCGATCCTGACCGTTTCGATGTCAGCAGGCAAGACAACCGGCATCTTGCTTTTGGATACGCCGCTCATTTTTGTTTTGGTGCGGCACTGGCACGCGTCGAAGGGCAAGAGGCTCTGCAGGCAATCGTGCAAAGGATTCCCAATCTTCAATTGGAACCAGGCCCGTTGGTTTGGCGGAACAACCTCGGGCTCAGAGGTCTCACTGCGCTTCCTGTAAGCTTCTAAACATCTACGCATGCCCAAGGAACCTCGCCTCTCGGAGGCCAAGCAGAGACTGCTCGAGATGCAACGGCGGGGCAATCTCTTCTCCGCGCCATCTTCTGGTTCGAACCCGCAGCGCGGGTCGCGAGAAGGTCCGGTGCCGCTCGCGTTCGCACAGGAGCAAGTTTGGCGGCTCGACCAAACTGCGGGCAAGCTCGCGCCTCTGCACAACGAATCCATCACTGTTCATCGCCGTGGCCCTTGCGACATTCAGGCGTTGGAGAGAAGCTTGACGGAGATTATCCGGCGACACCAGATTTGGCGGACCACTTTTGCGATGGTTGCCGGAAAACCGGTCCAGATCATCCACGACCCCACCATATTCAAGCTCCCGGTGGTCGATCTCAGAACGCTTCCGGAGGACCAGAGAGTAAAAGCTGCGCTGGATCTGGCTACTCGGGACGCCGCGCTGGGATTCGATCTGGAGCGTGGGCCGTTGCTCCGAGTTAGGTTGGTGACGCTGCATGATGTCGAGCATCGCCTGTTCCTCACCGCCCATCAGAGCATTGTCGACGGCATCACGGTTTTCGACGTCTTCCCTTCCGAGCTGACGGCGCTGTATGAGAGCTTCGCATCTGGCCAGCCTTCGCCGCTGCCTGAGTTGACGGCGCAGTATGCCGACTTCGCGTGCTGGCAGCGTCAAACCGTCGCGGGAGAAGCGCTGGCAAAGCAGTTGGCGTATTGGGAGCAGAATCTTGCGGGCGACTTGCCTGTGCTCGAGTGGCCCAACGAATTCCCCAGGCCGGCTCAGCAAACATATCGTGGCGCGATACATTCTTTCAAGTTGAGCGAAGAGCTGACTCGATCTCTCCGAAACCTGGCGCGGCGTGAAAGCGTGACCCGGTTCATGGTTCTGCTCTCGGGACTGGTGGCGTTGCTGCATCGCTACACCGGCCAGCGAGATATCATCGTGGGCACTCTCGCCCCTTCGGGGCGCAAGCAAGCAGCGTTTGAGCGGCTGCTTGGATACTTCCTTAATCCCGTGGCCTTGCGGGCAAATCTGTCTGGCAATCCTACGTTTCGCTCGTTGCTGTTGCAGATGCGCACCGCGACGCTCGGCGCCATTTCGAATGACGACGTGCCGCTCGAACTGATTGCCGAGAAACTTCAGATCAAGCCAGATCCGAGCCGCAGCCCTTTGTTCACCGTCGCACTTTCGGTAGCGCCCGATGTGCCCAAACTGCCCGAAGGTTGGAGCATGACGTACATGGACGTCGAGAGCGGTGGAGCGAGATGGGATTTGTATCTGGAGATGAGCGATCGGGCCGAGGGAATGATTGGCCGGGCGCAATATAATCCCGACCTGTTCAGTGCGGGGGCGATCAACCGGACACTGGAAGATCTTCAGCACTTGCTCGCAAGAGGGGCTGCTGACCCTTCGCGGAGCCTATTAGCCGATAGGTAGCGTTATTGCGCATGACTTGCCAAGTAGTAGGCCAAAAGGCTCCGTTGACATTTTGCGGTTGAGGGATAGGATGATTGGCGTTTTACGGGAGGCGCCCCATGACAGCCATAGCACTACGTCGCGGTTGGGGAATTCGTCGGCGAGCGGAATCCGCAGCACTAACTTTAACAGTCCTGATTGTGCTCGGGTTAGCTGCGACCCAATCGGTGCAAGCACAGACTTTCACTGTGCTCCATAACTTCAGCGGGGACCCAGACGGGGCAGGTCCCTACGCGGGTGTGAGTATAGACGCGAAGGGAAATCTTTACGGCACCACCATGTGGGGTGGGCTATACCAGAACGGCACGGTGTTCATCGTGACTAACACCGGATCGGAGGCCGTGCTGCACAACTTCACTGGGGGCCTTGAAGGAGACCCGCCCTGCGGCGGCCTTGCCTCTACCTCGAGCTGTGCCGACGGAGGGACTCCCTTAGCGAGTTTGATCACGAGCGAGAACGGGGACTTCTACGGGACTACCGACGGCGGCGGGGCTTACGGCTGGGGAACCGTATTCAAGGTGAGCAACAACGGCAGGGAAACTGTGCTGTACAGCTTCACTGGATACCCATCGGATGGGGCAGGTCCTTACGGGGGCTTGGTTCGTGACGACAAGGGCAACTTCTACGGGACGACTTGCTGCGGGGGAACTCATGGCTGGGGCACGGTATTCAAGATGAGCGAGAACGGCAGGGAGACAGTGCTGTACAGCTTCACTGGTAAGGCCGACGGCGGAATGCCCACTGGGAATCTAGTTCTGGATGCGACTGGCAATCTTTACGGCACCACCGAAACCGGTGGAACCGGATCGTGCAATAACAGGTTCGGCGAGGGCTGCGGCGTGGTGTTCAAGGTTAACAAGAGCGGTGCCGAAACTGTGTTGCACAACTTCGTCGGGTACCCATTGGATGGGTCGAATCCTGCATCAGGCCTCACGATGGATAAGACGAGCAGCCTCTACGGCACTACGCAGTCTGGGGGCAGTGGATCGTGCGCCAACCCCCTCGGGGACGGCTGCGGCATAGTGTTCAAGGTCAGCAAAAACGGTACCGAAACCGTGTTGCACAACTTCGTCGGGTACCCATCCGATGGAGGACTCCCCTACGCAGGTGTGATCATGGATTCAGAGGGCAATCTCTACGGCGACACCGTTGGGGGCGGCACCTACGGGGACGGAACAGTATACAAACTGAACAGGAAAGGCGCAGTGACCGTGCTGTACAGTCTCGATGACTCAGGAATTAATTTCACCGCGAATTTGATCCGGGACGCGAAGGGCAATCTCTATGGCACAGCGTGGGAAGGCGGCGACCGGGCCGACGGTATTGTGTGGAAGCTGGTCCCGTAATCACGATCGCAAGCCATTGCTGTCTTCGGCGCTCGAGTCGCGGCTAAATGTTCGCCTGAGTAAATATGCTCTATCTTCTCTTATCAGCCCTATAATGTAGCTTTCAGGCGAGACGCCTCATCTGCCTGCAGAACCCGCACTGAACGGGCGAAGGCGTGAAGGCGACGTAAAGAAATGATGCGTAACAAACTTCTGGTCATCGCGCTGCTTGGAATGTTTTCTGTTTGCGCTGACGCGCAATATGGGCAGCTGGCTGAATTGACTGAAGGGGGGTCGGCGCAGTTTGACTATGTTGGTTTTTCTGTGGCGACAAACGGCAACACGGTCACCGTCACTGGTTCTCAATCGGCGGTGGGGTCTGTTCTGATTTTTGTCGAACCAACCGGCGGCTGGGGAAACATGAGTCAGCCGACGGCGGTGCTCAGCACGTCGGATAAGAGTGCGTTGAATTTTGTCGCGATTAATGGCACGACCATTGTGGCTACCAGTTCTTCGGGCACGGCGTATGTGTTTGTCATGCCTACGGGCGGCTGGGTCAATGCGACTGAGAACGCCAAGCTGACCGCATCCGATGGAGCGGTGCTGACGAATGTGGCCATCAGTGGCGGCACAGTGGTGGCGGGATCGCCCACGGCGAAGGGAGTCGCATCGCAGACTGGGGCTGCTTATGTTTTTGTCGAACCGAGCGGCGGCTGGAGTGGCTCTCTGAGCCAGACCGCCAAGCTGAAAGCCCAGGGCGGCCTGGCGGATGATCGCATGGGCGTCTCTGTGGCGATTGACGGCGGGACGGTCGTGGCTGGCGCGCCCGATAAGCGCATTGGCAAAGTTTGTCCGGCCCAGGGATGTCATTTCTTGCAGGGAGCTGCTTATGTTTTTGTGCAGCCGAAGAATGGCTGGGCTGACATGACGCAGACTGCCGAGTTGACGGTTTCGAATGGCCAACCGGGAGACAATTTCGGTGCTGCCGTCTCTGTCGCGGGCGGCGTCGCGGTAGTCGGGGCATCGCAGGCAGACTCGTACACAGGAGCGGGAGAAGCCTACGTCTTCGTTGCGCCGAAGAGCGGATGGGTCAACATGACTCAGAGCGCCAGGCTCTATGCGTCGGATGGGCAGAAGTATTCATACTTCGGAAGTGCTGTCAGTATGAGCGGTACCACGGTGGTGGTTGGCGCTGCTAATGGAAGTGTCGGTTCGAACATCGAGCAGGGTGCGGCTTATGTTTATGTGCAGCCTGCTGGCGGATGGAAGGGCTCGATCAAGCAGAGGGCGAAGCTTACGGCCGGCGACGGCGCGGTCGGCGATCAGTTTGGCTGGGCGGTCGGCGTGAACGTCAGCGAAGGCACGACGGTTATTGCCAGTGGTGCGCCTTATCACGAAGTGGGCTCGAGTATTGGGCAAGGTGCGGCTTATGTTTTCTGACGAGACTCATGGCCGCGGGCCGGGGTTCTTCATTACGAAGTTGAAGCTTGCCATGCTCGCTGCGGTTGCGCTTGTCGCCCTGGGGACATGCTTGATCAGCGGGGCGCAGACTGTGCCTACCAGCTTTTTCGGGATGCAGATGGGAAAAGGAATAGCTGCGGGTGAACCGTGGCCGGTGGATTCGTTCGCAACTACGCGCCTGTGGGACTCGGGCACATCCTGGCCGTTAATCAATTTTGCTCCCGGGCAATACGATTGGAGCACGTTCGATAGCTGGCTCAAAGCAGCTCAGAAGCACAATATTGATGTGATTTACTGCTTTGGGCGAGTGCCGCAGTGGGCGTCGTCGAAACCTAACGATCTGGCGTGTGCCGCGGGCGGCGGGCCTGGGCAGTGCGACGCTCCGAATGACCTGAATGCCGACGGCACGGGCTCGGACAAACATTTCAAGGATTTCGTAACCGCTGTGGCCACTCGTGCCGCAGGCCGCATTCACTACTGGGAATTGTGGGACGAGGCGGCCAACCCACTGCGCTGGAACGGAACTATTGCGCAGATCATACGCATGGACAGCGATGCCAGCACCATCATCCGCTCGATTGATTCCAGCGCCGTCATTCTCAGCCCTTCGGGCGGAATTATGGCTAAGAATGAGTTGCAGTGGTGGGGCCAGTTTCTGGCCGCGGGCGGCGGGGATGTGGCTGACGTGATCGCTTATCACGGCTACGTACAGAGGAGCGGCTTCCAACCTGTGCCGGAAAATCTCGTGAGCGCTGTGCAGAACTTTCAGACGAACTACCTGAAGCCTAACGGTCAGTTGGGCAAACCGGAGTTTGACACCGAAGGCAGTTGGGGGATTGCATCCTGCTGCGATTTTACCGACGCAGATCTGCAGGCAGGGTTCGTGGCTCGCTTTGTACTTATGCATTGGCTGGAACAGACGAAGCGGTTTTACTGGTATCAGTGGGATTCAACTGCGGGGACACTCTGGACTCCGAGCAAGAATTTTACTGGCAAGGGAACCTTGCTGAAACCCGGCATTGCCTACCAGCAGATTTATAACTGGATGGTCGGGTTCAATGTGAATCAATCATGCACTACAACCAAGACCGTCTGGGTCTGCAATTTAAGCGGGTCGGGAGGCTACCTCGGACAGATTGTGTGGGATACCTCTCAGACCTGCAACAATGGCGTTTGCACGCACAGCAGCTACACGTTCAACCCAACCTATACGCAGTACGCGACCCTTTACGGCAAAGTCGAAAAGCTGCAGGGGTCTAGCGTGGATATCGGGTATCTGCCGATTTTGTTGCAGAACCAAAACCCGTGGGCGGCAGAGATTGTTCGTTGACATCTCGCCGGAGGGTTAGGATAGTTTGGCGTTAAACCAGATTTAGGAGGCGGCTCATGACAAACTTAGAGCAACATCGCGCCCGGCCCCCCAAGGACGCGTCTGCGGGCGGCACCGTGGCGTTGGCAGTCGTGCTGGTGCTAGCGGTAGTCGCAGCCCAACCGGCGCTAGCACAGACTTACACAGTGCTTTACAGCTTTACTGGAAATTCGGATGGGCAAGGGCCGACAGCAGGTTTAGTCTGGGACACGGCAGGCACCCTCTATGGCACCACCGTCGAAGGCGGGGGAGGCGGCCATTCCCAGAACGGCTACGGAACGGTGTTCAAGGTGAAGGAAAATGGCATAGAGACCGTGCTGTACAGGTTCAATGGGACGAACCACGGCGGGAACCCGTCAGCTGGATTGATTCGGGATGCCGAAAGCAATCTCTACGGGACCACTAGCTCAGGGGGCAGGGGCGGCCTGGGAACGGCGTTCAAGCTGAGTAAGGGTGGTAAGGAGACCGTGCTGCACAGTTTCACTGGATACCCGTCGGACGGGGCGTTGCCAGCAGCGGGCTTGGTCCAGGACTCGGCGGGAAATTTTTACGGCACAACTAGTCAAGGCGGCAGTGGCAGCGGCTCAGCCTGTGACTCTTATCCCTACGGCTGCGGGACCGTGTTCAAGTTGGATACGAGCGGCACCGAGAGCGTGCTGTATAGCTTCGCTGGAGGGACCGATGGCGGAGATCCCCAAGCAGGTGTGATTCTGGACGCGGCGGGTAATCTCTATGGGACAACCGCAAACGGCGGCGATCTCAGCTGCAACAACGGCTTCGGCTGCGGGACGGTATTCAAAGTGGATACGAGCGGTACAGAATCCGTCCTGTACAGTTTTACGGGCAAGCCGGACGGAGCATATCCCTACGCAGGTTTGACATTGGACGCGGCGGGAAACCTTTATGGCACGACCATATACGGTGGTATTTCCGGTTACGCCTGCGACGCGCAGGGGTGTGGAGTCGTCTTCAAGGTGGATACGACAGGCACTGAAACTGTTCTCTACAGCTTCAAAGGGGGGCCGGACGGCGCTGGCCCCGAGGCTGTGTTGATCCAGGATGCTCAGGGTAACTTCTACGGGACGACGTCCGGAGGTGGCAGCCGCTGCTGCGATTCTGGAGCAGTTTTTAAACTGGACACCACGGGCAAGGAAACGGTTTTACACCGCTTCGGGACGGGTAGCGACGGCCACGGCCCAAGCGGAGGTTTAATCCGCGACGCAAAGGGAGATCTTTATGGGACCACTGGGAGTGGGGGCGACATGAACTGCGGGGGCGGCTATGGCTGTGGCGTGGTCTTCAAGCTCAGGCCGTAGAGTGCGATGAGCGCAAGGACGGGTGGCCCGGACCTTACCCAAAGAAGATTGGGGTGCCCCGCTCCTTGCGCTTTTTGCAAGGGGCGGGTGAATGAGGCCGTTCAGACAGCGGGTTTCTTTAGAGTCATCCGCATCACATCACAATCATCGATGCGAACTCGTCCCACCTCTCCGATAACCGCTGCACGTGATGTAATGCAGTTCGCCAGTTCCGTAGTATCGCCTCAGACTTTTGGCATTTCGCTATGCTACGAGCAATCTCAAGCTTTGAATGGGACGGTTGACCCTCCCGCCCCTTGCAAAAAGCGCAAGGAGCGGGGCACCCGGCAGCAGAGTGCTGGCTTTGAGGTTGGCTGCTATGGGTGCGCCACTTCCGGTTCGAGATTAAGCTTGGATTCTGGGGATTTATCGTGCTATCTTAAGGTCAATATCGGATGTACCCTTCGGTACATTGACCACCGTTAGTATCCCCCCCGATACTTTTTAAATTACTGATTTCAAGTTTAACTAGTGGGATCCCCCTGCCCGGACTGGTTTGAAAACCAATCTGCGTGGCTGGAGAGTCCACCGCCGTGTCATCACTTTGGAGGAATATCAATGGTCGTGAAGCGCCCCGTCTGCAATCTGGGATTGTCCCTGTTCGCCGCCCTCACCTTATCTCTACTGTTTGCTTTGTGTGCTCCGGCTTTGTCGATTGATAGGCCAGCCCCCAGCAAAGCTAATGGTTCTGCGTCTCAGCAGCCCTCGACAGCGGTCAAGCAACGAGCCATGGTTGCCTTCGGCAATCTGCCGCTAACTTTCGAACCCAATCAGGGGCAGACCGACTCGCAGGTTAAATACCTGAGCCGTGGGCATGGCTACAATTTGTTTCTTACCTCCAAGGAAGCTGTGTTCACGATGCCTTTGGCGTCGAAGAACTCTGCACTACTCGATTTGGCGAAGCAGAAGCAAATGGATCTGACTGGAAAGTCTGGCGCGAGCGCCACCGATCCGGCCGATGCCGTGATGCGAATGACGATGCTGGGCGCGAATCCGCAGCCGGTCATCACAGCGGAAGATCAGCAGCCGGGCAAGACAAATTATTTTATCGGCAACGATCCCAAGAATTGGCACACCGGGATTCCGGGGTTTGCGCGCGTGCATTATCGCGATGTCTATCCGGGAGTGGATGTCGTTTACCACGGCGCACGGCAGTTGGAATTTGATGTGGTGGTGAGTGCCGGCGCGAATCCAGACAACGTCGAATTGAGTTTTGACGGCGCGCAGCACATGGCAATCGATGGTTCAGGCGATCTCGTGCTGACCTCTGAGGCTGGCGAGGTTCGAATGCAGCATCCGGTGGCGTATCAGGAGAAAAACGGCGTCCGCAAACCGGTGGACGCGCGCTTCGTGATGAAGAACGCAAAGCAAGTTGCATTCGCGCTGGGCCGTTATGACCGCAGCCGGCAACTGGTAATCGATCCTCCTATTTCAGTTAGCTACGCTACGTACCTCGGCGGCGGTGGCAATGGGACGACGGGCACCGGTGAAGAAGCGGCCACGGGTATCAATGTTGACTCCGCAGGGAATGCTTATGTAACGGGCGGGACTAGCTCGGTCAAAGCCTTCCCGATTCCGGGTTGCGTCACGCAGAAATGCCTAAGCTACCTGACCGGCAGCCTCCAGGCCTACATCACCCAAATCACAGCTGACGGGACTTTAGGATTTACGACGATCCTTGGCTGCCTTGCGCCGACGGGGAACGTCTACGATCAGGCGATTGCCATCAATACCCAAAGCCTATTTATTGCCGGCGCGACCAGTTGCCAAAGCAGTTTTGCCACCACGGGCTCGGCGCAGGGGACTTATGGAGGCGGCAATACGGATGGCTTTGTGGCTAGTCTGACAGTCGATGGCCAGAACATCAACTGGGTAACGTATGTCGGCGGCAGCAGTGGCGACGAAGCATTTGGTATCAGCCTGGATTCTTCGGGCGACGTGTTTGTAGCCGGCCAAACTACTTCCTCGGACTTCCCCGTGGCGCACGCTCTGCCGCAGGGAGGTACCTATAATCTTGCCGGCGACGCATTCGTAACCGAAGTTTCAGCCGACGGCAGCCAATTCCTGGTTTCCAGTTACATCGGGGGCAGCGGTTTAGATTTAGCTACCGGCATAAGCTGGAATGCGATAAATGGAGGGACCGTCTACGTCGGAGGCTCGACGCAATCCACGAACCTTCCAGTCACGGCGGGTGCCTTTCAGAATATGTGCGGCACGGATGGCACTTGCAACACCGCGACTGTGCCAGTCGGACCGAAGGATGATGCCTTCGTCGCCGCCTTCAATCCCAGCAACACTTCACAGTACGTTTTCCTGACCTACGTCGGCGGTGAATTCTTTGACGATGCCACCGCGATCACGACGGATGCGGCCGGCAACGCATACATCACGGGCAAAACTCAATCCCAGTCTTTCCCGGTGGCAAATTCGCTGCCTGGCCAGGGTGCCCTCAACGGAGTGCAAAACGCGTTTGTCACGGTACTAAATCCGGCTGGTTCCGCGTTGGTCTACTCGACTTACCTGGGCGGGAACGGCTTTGATGAAGGTTTAGGCATCGTGGTCGACACGAATAGCGACGCTTACGTTACCGGTTCGACTACGTCTACGAATTTTCCGACCCAAGACCCATCCCAGCAAACCTTCGGTGGCGGAAATCCCGGTCAGTTCGACAGCGATGCCTTTGTGACCGAGTTGAATTGGAGCTCACCAACCCTGAGCCTGGTCTTCTCGACTTACTTGGGAGGCTCTGGCGACGAAGACATCTTCGGTGGCTTCATCGGTATCGACAGCAACGAGAATATCTACGTTATTGGTGATACCAATTCCCTCAATTTTCCTGTCCAGCCTTTTTCTGGCGGTACCGTGATTGACGCAGCGCTCAACGCGGGGCAGGGCACGGGGCCCCAATGCCAGGCCAAGAATCTGCAGGGGCAGCTCATCACCGTGGCCTGCACAGATTCGTTCGTCGCCATGTTCGGCTCGAATACGGAAGGAATCGTTGTGACCTACGCAGGCACCGGCTCTGGTTCGGTGACGAGTTATCCAACAGGTATGAACTGCACTGGCAATCCCTGTGCGGGCAACTTTCCCACCGGCACAACTGTGACGCTCACCGCCACGGCGAATCCGAATTCTGTGTTCACCGGGCCGATGGACGGCTGGAGTGGAGATAACTGTTCGGGCACGGGGACGTGCGTGGCGATCCTGAATTCGAATCAATTTGTGACTGCGACGTTTACACAAACCGCAGCCAACGTGGCCGTAACCGTGGTGGGTTCGGGTACAGTAACCAGCAATCCCGCTGGAATCACCTGTCCGGGGACGTGCACCGCCGCTTTCTCGCTGGGCACAAAAGTCACACTCGCAGCGTCTCCAGGTTCGAAGATTACCTTTACCGGATGGAGCGGAGGTGGTTGCTCGGGCACTGGAACCTGCGCCATGACTGTGAACGCTAATCAGGCAGTCAACGCGACTTTCCAGGGTTTCACGATTGCGGCCACGGCACTTTCGCCGTCTTCGGTGGCGCCGGGAGGATCGGCCGCGTCCACGGCTACGATCACGGGCAGCGGTAACTTCAACGTGAATAGCGTGACCCTTGCGTGCGCTGTCACTCCAGCCGTAACTCTCGGGCCGACTTGCAAGTTGGGTGCGATCGCTGGTGGCAAATCCACACTCACGGTCAGTACTACTGGGCCTTCGAGTTTGTTGACGCCATCTCAGTTGCATCACTCGGGGTTGTTCTACGCCATGTTCCTACCAATTGGCGGCATGGCATTCCTGGGCGTGGGACTTGGTGGGAAATCGAGCAAGAAGAAACTGCTGGGGGTCCTGCTCATCTGCATGGTGGTTTCGGGGCTGGTGTTCCTGGCATCCTGCAGTGGCGGCGGTTCGCCAAGCGGAAGTGGCGGCGGTAACCTGGGCACGCCTGCGGGGGCCTACACGATTACGGTGACAGGCACGGAGACAGGGTTTACGCAGGGTGGAAACCCTCCGCAGCTTACGCTGACCGTGCAGTAACCGTAAAGGGCACGCATCGGACTGACTGGTCACAATGGCAGCTCCGGCGGAACTGAATTGAAATCAGTTCCGCGGTGCTGCCACAGCGACGCCAGTCAGGCGGAAACGCTACTGCTTCTGAAAAGCAGACACCTAGCAAAGCGTTGCGATGTATGCCGACCATCAATCCTGATGGCAGCGGGTAACCTGCCTGCTTGGGTTATCCTCTAAGTTAGCGAACGTCCTGGAAGCTCTACTTTCACTAAGATCGCGTGGAAGGCAATACGACGCATCACAACTTCTTGCGTGTTATCGGGTTAGAATGTATGACTAACGCGAATCACGCCATTGTTTCGTTTCACTTTTGTAAAGAGCCGATTCCTCGCATTTGAAACGGGGATGCAGAGAACGCGTGTGGACAAGTTCTCTCGGAGGTGTTAAGTCCTATGAGAAGATTTCTTACGGCGGTGCTGGTTCTGATGGCCGGGCTCACTCTCTCCGGCTGCGGAGGTGGTAACACGCAGCCAGCGAATCCAGCACCACCGACAACGCAGCCCGTACCTTTTACTCCGTGTGTAGCGGGAGGCTCCGGCATTCCTTGCACTTATTGGGGCCTTCAAGTCAAATTGCTGACCAGTTATCCCGTACAGATACCTTATGGACAATTCAGAAGCTGGGACAGCGCCGACGCCAATTGGCCAAACATTGAAACCTGCCAGGCGCTCAGCAGTAGCGAAACGGATCCGTGCTTCACCTGGACGAACCTCGACTCCGAGTTGACGAATCTGAAACAACAGGGCAGAACTGACATTTTCTACACTCTCTCGCGAACTCCGGCATGGGGCTCACAGAACCCGACGGATACTAACTGCAACTATTCCAAGCAGGGATTGTATGGAGAATGCTGGCCTCCGGTCGATCTGAACGCGGACGGAACCGGAACCAACCAGATCTGGAGAAACTGGGTGACGGCCATTGCCACGCGGGTGAATGATGCGACATATTTGCAGACTCATGCCCACGTGAAATATTGGGAAACCTGGAACGAGTTTACCCGCCCCACGTCCTGGCAGGGAACCAATAATGAACTGGTGCGGCTGGCCGAAGACGCGAACTGTATCATCACCGGCAAGGTCACCGCAATCGTTGCGAACCTTAACGAATCTTGCCAGCATGTTTGGAGTACAGTCGGACTTACAGGCCCGATTGATTCCCAGGCTGTAATGGTCGCACCTTCGGCGGCGGGAATTCATCCCGCACAGGTCCAAACTTTTCTGTACTGCACCGGCGATCCAACATGTACGGTTGGGAGCGCCGGAGCTGCCGCGGTGGACGTGATCGACGTGCACCTGTACATCAATCAGCAGACGCCGGAGAAGGTAGTTACCGTGGGCCTTCCCGCGCTGAAGGCCCTGCTGCAACCTCCGGAGTTACTGAAGCCCCTTTGGAACGGCGAAGGTAGCTGGGGAGACACATCGGACTCGACCGATATCTGGCAGGACCCCTACGCCAGGGCGGGGGTGATTCCGCGCTATTTCGCACTCTACTGGTCGTCGGGCGTAACCGAAAACTTTTGGTACGGATACGATTTCACCGATATCGGGCAGCTTTTCGACCCGACCAGCAACACACTGGTACAACCCGAAGCTAACGCATGGATCCTGACTTACAATTGGCTAAGTGGCGCCGTGCCCAGCCAGACTCCGTTCTGCCAAAGCAGCGGAACCGTCTACCATTGTGATTTCACCGAAGCCAACGGCGTTAAGGCACGCCTGGTTTGGGACAGCGGCGCGGGTCAGGCCTGCTCCAGCATGAGTGTTCCCATCGTCTGTGGTACGACCAACTACAACGTGCCCGCGCAGTTCAATAAAGACTGGGTGGATCTGAGCGCGGTAATTCACACGGTGACGAGTTCGGTGATGATCGGCTCGAACCCGATCCTGCTCGAGGGTCAATAAGCTCGATGCGCGGTGACAGCCTGGCTCAGGGTTCTACCACACAAAAGCGGGTGCGTTGCCCTTATGCGCTGAAGCTGACTCGGTCGGGGCTGCAGTAAAAAGCAATTGCGGCGGACAGACTACGCCGCCCTCGCCGGCACTTGCTACGCATCTCACAAGTGGATTGTCCGAACTCTCATTGGTGCGACGTGACGCGTCGACAGGAATCTCTGCCTTCGTTTTGTGGCTCGTGGCTAGCACCTCACATCAAGATGTGATCTGTGTCATTGACAATGCGCCCCCGTGGGCGCAGTGTTATCGCGTCCGCGTCCCGAAGAGCCGTCCCCACCAGGACGCAGCTCCCCCTGAGGCGAATGACCTAAATTCCCTGGGAACATATACGTCAGACAAGGTTCATCTTCCGGAGGCTACTCATGAAACGGATCGGTATCTTGGTTTTGATTCTCTGCGCGTGCTTCGTGTCCATGGCGTGGGCCCAGCAGCCTGCAGCCAAAGTCCAAAGCTGGAGCGAGTTCCATTTCACTAACATGATGCGCTGGAACTCCTATGAGCATGTGCTCACTGTCAACAATGTTGGGGGGCTCACGCTAAAGTGGAGCTACCTGGCCGGCGGGTCTGTCCGCTCTTCGCCCGCCGTGGCGCTCGGGATGCTCTATTTCGGCTCATACGATGGCCACTTGTACGGGCTGAACGCCAGCAGCGGCCAGAGGCTGTGGCGTGTTCTTCGCGAAAAGCGCCGCCTTTACTCCTCGCCCGCCGTGGCGCTGCGAATCGGAGAGCGACCGTTGGTGCTTGTGGGCTCAGAGGAAGGCAGCGTGATTGCCCGGAGGGCCAGCGCGGGCTGGGACGTATGGGGCTACCGCACCGGCGGTCCTGTGAGCTGCTCGCCCACAGTGGTCGATGGAGTCGTGTACATTGGCTCGGACGACGACAACGTGTACGCATTTCATACGAGACGCGGAAAGCTGTGGAGCTACACCACCGAAGGCGGCGTGGACTCCTCGCCTGCCGTGGTGAATGGGGTGGTTTACGTCGGTTCCCTCGACAACAAGGTGTACGCCTTGGATGCCAGTACGGGGACCCTGCTGTGGAGCTACGCCACCGGCGGCGGTGTGGACTCCTCGCCCGCCGTGGCCAACGGCGTTGTTTACGTGGGCTCGGCGGACAAGAACCTGTACGCGCTGAACGCCAGCACCGGCGCCCTGATGTGGAGCTACACCACCGGCGGCGTTGTGGACTCCTCGCCCGCTGTGGCCAATGGCGTTGTCTACGTTGGGTCGGCGGACAGCAACCTGTACGCGCTGAACGCCGATACGGGTGCCCTGCTGTGGAGTTACACCACCGGCGGCGTTGTGGGCTCCTCGCCCGCCGTGGCCAACGGCGTGGTTTACGTGGGCTCGGCGGACAAGAACCTGTACGCGCTGAACGCCAGCACCGGCGCCGTGCTGTGGAGCTACAAGACCGGCGGCCCCGTGTATTCCTCGCCTGCGGTGGCCAATGGGGTGGTTTATATCGGCTCGGACGACCACAAGGTGTACGCCTTCGGCCTGAAGTAGGGATGGAAGTGACGTAATCCGGGAGAAGGCGGGCGGCCTCCAACCGTCCCGCCCTTCCGGGCGCGACGTCGGCGAGCATCGATTAACCGGACGGTAACCGGTACCGGTGCTGGTCGTCGGGAAACGGATCTACGTCGGTCAAATTTGTCCGCAGGAGGCTCGAAATGAAACGAATCCGTATCTTGGTTTTGATTCTCTGTGCGTGCTTCGTATCCGCGGCATGGGCTCAGCAGCAGCAAGCGTGCACCGCACACACCCCGTGGGAAGAGTTCCACAGATACAACATGGAGCGCTGGAACCCTTGTGAGCACGTGCTCAGCGTCCACAATGTCGGAAAGCTCCAACTGAAGTGGAGCTATGCCACCGGTGGCACGGCTTCCTCGCCCATAGTAGACGATGGGGTGGTTTATACCGGCTCGTTCAGCGGAACCTTGTACGCACTGAAGGCCAGCACCGGCGCCTTGCTGTGGAGCTACCAAACCGCGAAGAACGGCCAGAATTATGCCTCCCCGGCGATAGCGAATGGAGTGGTTTATTTCGGCTCCATCGACGGCCTGGTGTACGCGCTGAATGCCAGAACCGGGGCCAAGCTATGGAGCTACCAAACCGGCGCCGAGGTCAGGTCCTCGCCCTCGGTTGCCAATGGAGTGGTCTATATCGGCTCGAACGACGGCAAAGTATACGCGTTGAAAGCCAGCACCGGTGCGCTGCTGTGGAGTTACACCACCGGTGGCGAGGTGACCTCCTCGCCTGCAGTAGAGAATGGAATGGTCTATGCCAGCTCCATCGACGGCAACGTTTACGCGCTGAATGCCAGCACCGGTACCAAGGTCTGGAGCTACTACGGCGGCGGGAATTACGAAGTTTGGGCTCCGTCACCCGCACTGGCGAATGGGCTGGTCTATGTCGAAATGGGCGACACCGACAACGTGTACGCCCTGAACGCCAGCACCGGCGCCGAGGTCTGGAGCTACAACATTGGTGGGGGCTATATACCGAAATCCTCGTCTGCGGTAGCGTATGGAGTGGTGTATATCGGATCGGGTGATGGCAATCTGTACGCGCTGAACGCCAAAACCGGTGCCTACCTCTGGAGCTACAACACCGGCAATATCGTAGAAACCTCGCCCGCCGTGGCGAACGGCGTAGTTTATTTTGGCACCAACAATTGGGCTATCTATGCAGTGAATGCCAAGACTGGCGCCTATCTCTGGCAGCACAGCACCCACTACTCTGAGAATCCCTCCCCTGCGGTATCAGATGGAGTGGTTTACGTCGGCGACAATGGCGGCACCTTTTACGCCTTCGGCCTGAAGTAGGACGGAAAGGCGCTATTCAAATCGGCCGTGAAGGCCAGAACGATTCTGACTAGGACTTGCATAAGCAGACTGAGAGGAAGTTCATGACAAGGTCACGGCAACTTCAGGACTGGATTTCACCAATAAGCCTGCGAGCGTCAGGTGCAGCAATCGCGTTAGCGATTCTGCTAGCGTTAACGATCTTCACAACTCAACCGGCGCAAGCGCAGACTTACAGTTTCAATGTGCTCCACAACTTCACCGGCGGCGCGGACGGGGGATATCCCTATTCGAGTTTGCTTCCTGGCCACCGGAATAATCATTGGTTCAACAACGTTGTCTACGGCACCACTTACCAAGGCGGTTCGTCCAACCTGGGGACGATATTTCAGGTGGACACCAGCGGAAACCAGACCGTGCTCTACAACTTCTCGGGCTCAGACGGAGCCAATCCCGTCGGAGCTCTGTCCTGGGCTAGCAATGGCTTCGGGGGGGCCAACAATTCGACATCCTTTTCGGCACGACAGAGGGAGGCGGGACCTCCGGGTATGGAACGGTATTCTACTTGAATCTGAGTGACAGTAACTTCGATCTGGTGCACAGCTTCGCGCAATCGGACGGAGCGTCTCCCGTGGCTGGTATCGACTTTCTAAGTGACGGCGGCGGTGGTTACGTGTACCTCTTCGGTACAACGGAGACGGGAGGCGCTAACGGCTTCGGAAACGTGTTCGAGCTGGATCCAAGCGGAGTAGAAACCGTGCTCCACGACTTCGCCGGAGCTCCGACGGATGGAGCATATCCTTTCTATGGAACTTTGGAAAAGCGGGGCTATTTGGCCCGTGAGGGCATACTGTATGGCACCACCGAGGCTGGCGGCGCCAGCGATGCGGGAACCGTATTTGCGGTCAATCCGAAGACCGGTGCGTATAAGATCTTGTGGAGCTTTACCGGGGGAGCGGATGGTGGATACCCCTATGGCGCCGTGGTCCTGGACAAGAAAAACAACCTCTGGGGCACAACCACGAAGGGTGGCCCCAACGGCTTCGGAACGGTGTTCGAGGTCAGTAAGAAAGGCGTCGAGACTGTGATCTACAGCTTCTCCGGAGGCGCAGACGGGGCAACTCCCTACGGCGGCCTGGCACCGGATGGCTCGGGCAACTATTTCGGCACCACCTTGGCGGGCGGCACCAACGGCGACGGAACGGTGTTCGAGATAAGCAGCACCGGCACCGAGACCGTGCTACACAGCTTTGCGTGCGCGACAGACGGATGTAGTCCTAACGCAGGCGTGCTCCGCGACCCAACAGGGTACCGTGGCAACCAGACTCACGCCCTTCAGGGCACCACGTTATCCGGCGGCACTGGCGGCTACGGAACGGTGTTCCAGTTGACTCCGAAATAAACAAGCAAAGGGCGCGGATTCCCGGAGGCTGATCTCGGAGTGAAAGGGACAATCATGAGGTCGGGCAAAATCAGGGCCTACTTCCAAATTCAGGCCTGAAGATGGTTCGCCCCGACTTCACCCTCAAAGTGTCCAGTCGGCCGCAGATGCTGACTGAGCGGACAATGATCGAAAGCAGGCACGCTCGCCCCCGCGTTGGGTCTCATTTTTTCTGGCGCGCGGCATGGGGCGCATTGCCTTCTAATAGGATGGGATTGGCTCCGATGGCGACCGTAGGGGCTGCGGCGTGAGTTCCGCCGTTGAGATCGATCCAGTCTTTATCGAACTTGGCTGGGACCGGGTAGCTGGTTTCGCCGCAGACAATTGGATTGGTGGTCGGCGAACAATTCTGATCGTGCTTCGCATCCCAGACCATGCGGTACGCTGCGCCGTTGTCTTTCGTAAAATCGCACCAGTAGACATTGTCGTTATTTTGGCAGAATGGTTCTTGCCCGGGGATGGCGCCGTTTAGCCAGTTATAAGTTTGCGTCCAGGCATTGGCCTCCGGTTGCACGAGTTGGCCTTTGTTACGGTCGTAGAGCTGGCCCGTGGGAAAGTCGTAGCCATACCAGAAGCTTTCTGTCACTCCTGATGACCACAGTAGGACGAAGTATCGCGGGATGTATCCGGCGCATGCGTAGGCATCCGTGCCCCACAGCGTGCTCGGAATCTCTGGCCCCCAACTGCCTTCGCCGTTCCACACTGGCTTTGCCAGTTCCGCCGGGCGAAGTATGGAGCGCAGTTTGGGAAGCTGCCGTTCGACGACACCCTCAGGCGTTCCGTTGCGCGTATAGATGTGGACATTGATTACGTCGATGGCCTGGGCTCCGGCGTCGCCGGTAGTGCAAGCGGTCTGCGGCTTATGGTCGCAATAGAGAAAATTGCCCAAGGCGAAAACTGCCATGGGATTAGTCACTGACGGTGACACCATCAGTGCATCGGGGTCGATGGCCTTCGCGGTACACGGCATGGATTTCCCTGGGCTGGGAATGTTATGAATTGTGCCTTTTCCGGTGATGATGCAGCGCGTGTCCTCGGCTAGACGGACTAGCTGGTTGAAACTTCCGCGGAATGACGGCGCCTGGTTGAACTCATTCCACACTTCCCAGGCGTTGATGTGTGCATGGGTTTGAAGATAGGCGGGGTCGTTGACGTGCCGGGCAATTGCTGTAACCCAGTTCTTCCAAATCAGATTGTCGCCCGAGCCGTCCTCCTTGAGGTCGCTCGGAGGATGGCAGGCTCCGTGATATTGCGGCCCCAGGCGATAATAGACGCAGCCGGGTTCGTCTGCGTTTGGTGATCCCCAAGGCGGAGTTCGCGAGAGTGTGTAGAAAGCTTCGGTGACGCCGGCTTTCTTGACGTTCGCCAATTCTTCGTCCAGATGCGCCCAATTGAAGCACGGATTTGCGGGATCTCCGGTGGTCGCCTTGCAAGTTTCCAGATCGGGCCAGTTGGCCTGTCCACTATCCCAGCCGCGAAAGTTGCCGTACGGGACCTTGAGTGGATAACTCGAAAGTTGATTCACCTGGAGTCCGAAAAATGAGGCGGGAATAGTTCCCACGTGAATTGGAACCTGCTGCGGTTTGGGATTTCTATTTCTCTGCCAGCGGCGGCCGAAGCCTTGCGGATCGAGAAGCAGAGCGGCTTGAGTCGGAGCAGCGGGCTGTCGTTCGTAGACGCTCTCGCTCGCGGGTGTTCGCGGGAACTGGCCAGCGACTTGAGCCAGAGCAACAGGAGCCCCTGAGAACAGACCGAGCATTGATGCGGCGAGCAGCAGCGAGTGTAATCTCCTCAACTTTGTCATTAATCGCGTTCCTCTGGGGGCGAAGTGCGCGCGGGCCGAGTCCACAAGACTCTTAGAATCAGCTTTTCTGCAAACGAGCCAAGATAGCATATTGAGAGCGTGCGCTGACGCCTTGGAGAAATACGAAGGGCGGAGCCTCGAATAAGGCATCCGCCCTTGGTTACTGATTGGACCGATTAGCGACAAGTCTAAGGCAAGTGCCAGATAAAGCTGACACCTTGGTCCAGGTTGGCGGTGTGGGTCTTGTTGATGACACAGGCAATCGGAAGGCATGTGCCCATGGCTCCGGCGACTAACGTATTGCTATTTACAGCCACGGAAACTCCGATCTGATCACCGACTCTTCCGTTAGAAGGTTTGAGTTCCTGGCCGTAAGTTGAGGTTGTGACCCAGCCCCCCGTCTTCGGCTTGGCATAGATGTAAACCTTGCCGGGTCCGGGCCCCTTCACCGGTTTCGGCGCCAGACTAGCTCCAACTACAATGGTGTTCGCCGTAAAATTCATGGCGACGGAAGCGCCGAAGTTATCTTCCTGAAGACCGTCCGAAGCAGTCAGCTCCGCAGTCTCATTCAAGGATCCGCTCCAACCTCCGCTGGGCTTGACAAACACATAGACGGCACCCTGACCGCCGTCGCCGTTAACGTTTGCGGCCTCCGCACCGATTGCAATTGTGCTTGCATCCGAACTGACCACGACTGAGGAGCCGAAAAGATCTTCCGCCAGGCCGTGCTGAGCAGTCAGCTTGGCATTCTGCTGCAGCGACCCGGTCCATCCGCCCGACGGCTCCACGAACACATAAGCGGCTCCCTGTTGTTCATTGACACCCACCGTCGCCTGAAGCGCACCGATCACGACAACGTTGTTGGTGTTGCTGATGGCACAGCCAAACTGATCGCCAACCGCCCCGTCGGAAGAAGTCAGATCGGCATTCTCCGTAGCGCTTACCCATCCGTTCGTCGGCTTGACCCACGCGTAGGCTGCACCCTGGAATTCGTTAGATCCAACGGTGGCATTCGGAGCTCCGGCCATTACCGTCGAGCCCCTAAAAGTGACGGAAAAGCCAAGCCAGTCGCCAGCGTTTCCATTCGAAGCAGTCAGCTTGGCGGCGAATTGATTTGTCGTTACCCAGCCTCCGCTAGCAGGTTCGACGTACACATACACCGCCCCCTGCTCTTGATTGCTGCCAATGGTCGCTTCAGGAGCGCCCACCACGATAGCGGTGGCGTCGGCGCTGATGGCAACCGAAGTTCCGAAACTGTCCCCCGGCGCGCCGTCAGACGCAGTCAGCTTCGCGGTAAATGTCGTCGTACTTTTCCATCCCGTTTTCGGCTCTACAAATACATACACGGATCCCTGCTCGTAACTGGAGCCAACAGTGCTTTGAAATGCTCCGATGGCGACGATTTGGCCATTGCTGCTGACGGAGACCGAGTTGCCGAAGTAGTCATAAGCCTTGCCACCCGCGGCGGAAACTTGAGCAGCATAGATCCAAGGGTCTACCACCACGGGATACACTGCGCCCGCATCTTCCACTCGAAGCCGCAACTGGCCACCGCGAACTTCCATCCAGGACCGCAGTTGTTTGCCGTTCGCGTCATAGCTCGTCAATCCGGCATAGCGCAGTCTTTCCGCGTGATTGCGATCTTTCAGCGTCAGCTCGGTGTTGCTATTTTCTGTCGCCGCTGCCAAATCTCCTGAAAGCGCCAACGCGATAGTCAGGGGCCCACTGCGCTTGTGCGCGGGAGGCTCAGCCAATGTGAACCCTTGCTCCAAGCCCGCGGGACCGTTCACATACCATTCTGACAGCGATCCACGCTTGTACTCCACGCGATTGGAACTCACGTGCGGGGTCGCTTCCGACAACGATCGCAGAGTATCGCCATAGCCGTAAGCCACGAGCGCCATGCCCCAGTCCGCGTCTCCGGTGCGAATCTGCACACTGCCAGTCTTGAACACTGTACTAAGCTGCTGAGATGTGTTCTGGGCTTCGAACTTGCCGGCACGAGAACTCACCTCATAGCTATGATCGTCTCGTCCCATAGCAGATGAGATGGCAGCCTGGGCGTCGGCTGGCAAATTTGACTCATTCGCTGCGGATGGGGCAACGGCTTTGCTGGTAACCGGAACTTGGGCATAAGCCGGCACGATCCCCAGTGCCAGCAACGTAAGTACGAATCGGTACTTCATCCTTCCACCTCGTTTTGCAGTGTCAGCGACTTTCTAATTGCTCGGATTAGGGCAATATTGATTTGCCCCATTCTGGTTCTCCAACAAGATCGGAAGATATCCGATCTGTACCGTGTGATTTTGAATGGGGAAAATATGACAGTATACGTTTCTATATTGCGTGTACTGCGAAGGCGCAGTGTATTGGCTCGTGGTACACACATTGTGGGCGCAGCTTTGCGACGAATCCCACACCGCTTGCGCCTGGTAGCCATTAGGACCGGTGTAGTTGCAGGTCCACATTCCATGTTGTCCGTAAGGCACGCCGTTGCACGGCGCGGTCAAAGTGTTTCCGACGGTCCAGTCCCAAGAGGCCTGATAGCCAAAACCACCTTTCAGAAGTGTTCCGGGATCGTGTGTGCCCCGGACGCTGAAACCGCCAATGGCAAGGGCAAGCGGACTGCTACCCACCATGGTGTCTGTTGACGGTTGCGAGAAGGTTCCCTGCTTACCTTTCTTGGTCGTGCCCAGTAACGTGCTAACGGTATTGTTACCCTGGTTGGCAGTCACGATGTCCATTGCGCCATCACCGTTGATATCGTCCAGCGCGATTGCAACCGGTTGAGTACCGACGTTGTAGTTCACGGCTGCAGTGAAAGTACCCGTGCCGCTTCCGATCAATATGCTGACGTTGTTGCTGCCAGCATTGGCTACCGCTAAATCGATCGTCAGCGCCTGACCGGTGAAAGCTCCAGCTGCTACTCCTGACGGATTCAAACCAACCGCGTAGGTCGTTTGCGTTCCGAAGGTACCATCCCCTTTATTCAAGAGCACGCTCACCGTGCCATCCGTGGCATTGGTCACGGCTAAACTGGGATACTTGCTTTTGGTGACGAAATTTCCTACAGCGACGGAGGACGGGCCGTTCCCAACTGGATAGTTGACTGCAGCCAGGAACCCACCCTTTCCGTTGTTCAAGAGCACGCTCACATTGCCGCTTCCCGAGTTCGCTACGGCAATATCCGGGTAGCCATCCTGATTGAAATCTCCGACCGCGACCGACACCGGATTGCTGCCGACCTTGTAAGGCGCGGGTGATCCGAAGTGGCCGGTACCCTTGCCTAACAGCACGCTCACGGTATTGGTACCACCGCCGTTGACTACGGCCAGGTCGAGATTACCGTCTTTGTTGAAATCCGCCGCCGCGATGGCAATTGGGCTGTTGCCCGCGCTGGAACTTAGGCCTGCCGCAAAAGTTCCGTTCCCGTTCCCTGGCAATATGGTGACGTTATCGCTGGCTTGGTTGGCCACCGCGATGTCTGCCCAAGTGTCATTATTGAAATCACCCACTGCGGAGGCCACGGGATTGCTGCCAGCTCCGTGGTTCACTGCCTGTTGGTAGCTGCCATCCCCGAAACCGAGCATAGTGCTTACGTTGCCGTTGCCGTTGGGCAAAGCCAGATCGTACCGCGTGGTCGGAACCCACAGTGTGCCGGCACTGATGTTGTCCCACTCGTACCAATAGAAGCGCTGCACTCCCAAGGATTGGTGGATTATGTTGAAACGCGAAGCGAAGCCAGCTTGCTCATCTGCATCATGTAAGCCGGCGGCGACGGCAGCCCAACTGCCTTCCGTATCCCACAACGGCACACCGCTATACCCATACGAATCAATAAAACCGATGAAACCTTGTGTCCCCCATGGGAGCTGACTCGAACCGTCCAACAAACCTACCAGTGTCTCTGGCTCGGGAAGACCCGCGCCTGCCGGCTGCGTGTATCCGTGGAAGGCGATGACGTCCGCATAGTTAAACCCACCAGCCTGGGCAAGTGCGGTGTACTTCGGCACATCTAGGGGGTACCTGATGCCACCCGAATCACTCACGATTATGGCGGTCGGGTCAATCGATTTAATGATAGTTCGCGCATCCGCGGCCATGCGTACCAGTTGCTGCACGGTGTTGGGTTTTGTCTTCTGCGTCCAATTCCAGCGATAGGGGTTGGGAAATTCATCCCAAAGCTCCCAGTAGTGAATGCGGCCTGCGGAATGCTCGGCAATGGCTCGCACAAAATCTTTCCAGTGCTGATTCGAGCCAGTGCCATCGGCATTGAGATCATCGGGGGCGTCGCAGGAGCCGCGCTCGTTGCCGCACGTTGTATCGAAAGGGTGGGAAGAAGCCCAAGTCGGGGTTCGCCCGAAACAATACATCAAGTCGACGCCATTCTGGGCGGCGTGGTTCATCCATATGTTGAGCTGTCTCCAGTCGTATTGTCCAGGCCCGGTGTTAATCTGCGCCCAGGAAACGGTACCGCTGTCCCACAAACGGGCCCCGCTGAAGTTGTCCACCGGCCAGGGCTCGGTGCCGACCATACCTTGAGTCATGGACATGCCGAAGAAGTAGGGTGAAATCGGCTGCTGCGCACTGGAGAGGCTACTTGCCCCAAGCAGTAGGAGGAGTGAAATAACGAATGCTACGAGTCTGAACCTTGACATATGTTCCTCTCAAAAATTTCCTGAATCGCAACCATTCCACATGGCGAGCCAGACCAGGGAACCGTCTGGGCTAACGCCAATTGTCAGCGCCCGGTACAGGTTGCGACCTTGAAATTTGATATCTTCGTTTTCCAAATGACGTTTTGCTGGGTCTGATTCGCAGTTAAATACTGATTCACATACCAGAACGTACAATCGTCTTCTGGGTCAACCGTCATACTCACGTAAGAACCCCACTTCACGCTATTCTCTTGATCTCCGCCGCCGTCGAGAATATCGAATTCAACAGGCTTGGTTTGCTTGGTAAGGCTCCACGACGAGCCTCGAATGCCGGGATGAGTAGTTGTGTTTCCCACGCTGTAGCCGATGGCTGCATTGCCGTCGTGATCCTGTGCGATGCCCGGCATGAAGCGATAAATAACTGTGTCCGGATTAATCGTGCCGCTCTGGTGAATGCTGGGAACGCCGGCGCCGGTGTTACGCAATTCGTACCAGCGGATTCCGGTTCGCTGGCTGGTGCCGGTCCCGACTCGCACTGTATGACTGACCAGCCAAGACTGATACGAGCCGAAATTCCTGTATGCGAGACGCCACATCAGCCGGTCTCCGAGAGAATCGATGAGATAGTGGCCGCCTCCGGTCTTCAGCCCAGGTTGGGGAACACACACGGTATTGTCCGGGCTCGAAACTACATAACAGCCCGGAGTGAAGGATGGTACCGTCCGCATCGACCGGACGAACTTCGAGTTGCCAGACCAGTTTGGATCGAGTTGAAAATCCCACAAGTTCATCAACGTGGACTTGGTGTTCTTATTGGTGCGCACGGGAGCCTGCGTGCTCACAAAAATATTGTCTTGACCCGCAAGCGGCGCAGTCGTGCCGTCGACGTCGGAGGGCTCCAAGCTGTGGTAGAGATAAGTTAGTCCGTTAGTTGTTGCAACGCACTGGATGGGCCGCGCAGCGGAATTGGTGAGAATGTTGGTTCGATCAAGCGCACACGCCAAAACACCGGCGTACTTGAAGTTGACCGGATTCAGAATATCCAGACCCATGTAATAAGCGTCGGGCCAGGTACCCAGCTTCGGCCAGTCTGGGAAATTGGGCTTGCCGTCGGTCACTCCCAGATATGGATTGAGCAGAAATTCGTAGGTGTACCACTGAAGATTGCTTGCGGTCAGATCGTCAGTGCTGGATACCGCGATGCAAAAGTAATATTTTCCGGTCGGGGTTGCCGGCGTCGAGTGCCCGGAAACGACCCAGCGTGACGCCAGACGATCAAAGTTAACTTCGCCGTCTCCGCGAATTCCGTTACCGGCACAGTCAGGAGTGTTCTGATTGTTCGCCCACAGTGTGCCGGCAAGAATTGGATTAGGCCACACCGGCTGGAAGGTAGTTTTGTCCCAAGCCTGCAGCGATATGTTGACCCATTCCATGTATTGTTTCGTACCAACCGAGCCGTTGGGATCCACGTCTCTTTTGACTACGTTGTTTTGTTGTTGCGAGGCGTCGATACCCTCAAACGATGTGACGGTCTGCGCCTGCATGAACCAGGGCGAAAAGAAAATAACCACAGCGAGCCATTTTGATTTGATCATTGCGAGATACCTCGGATAAGCGCATTCGGGCGTCCAGAGGGGAGTCCGTTAACCATACCATGCCACCAATTCTCTGCAATAGAGGCAAAAGTCTCCGTGGAAATAATGCCCTATGCCAATCAACCACTGCCTTACTGCCTCTTCGTACTGATTCATAGTTCTTTGCTGCAACCTCACTGAAGCTGTTGCTCGAACACTCCCAGCGCCGGCTGCGCACCCGCATCGATGAACAAAACTCGAGTGCTGTCGATGATGTAGAACACTATGGGATCAACATCGAAAATTGTACCGTCGCCGTCGGTTAACGTGCCGATGAAGCGTCCGTCTGCGTTGGCGCTGAAAGTGCCGTTCAACGACACTCCTGGAGTCGGGCTAAAAGACGGGCACAGGCTGTTGGAAAAATTACATACGTTGAAGTCCACAGTCCCGGGGCTCAGGGTACCCACTCCGTCGGCAGTGATCTGGCCAGTGCCATCGTCCTCGCCGCCGCTTGGCAGAAAGGCAGTAAAGTTAAGGCCGTAGGCACCGCGGAAGGACGAAGCCGTGAACGGTCCCGCCGCTTGGGTATAGACAGCCCCAACAGTTTCTATGAACGGTGAAGCGTTCACTTGCAATATCAGCGCCGGTACTTTGCTATTCCCGGTCAGATAGAGTATCCACGCTGGTCCCTCTCCATTGCTGCCGTAGAACATTGCGTTCGTGGTTACGCGACCAGTACCGCTCGAATCGACCGCGTATTGGCCGGTGAGCGTGTCGTCGATCACCATTCCAAATTGATTGAGGTCGGTGTATCCGTTGGTGATATCCCCGGAACCGTCGGCGGTGAAGAGCCCGGCGTAAACCGTGGGCAGTAGAGGGTTGGTGCCTACCGTGCTGAATCCTTCTGTGCTGTAAACGAAGGTTCCCGCGAACTTGTTGTTGGTGGTGAACGTTCCTGTTGTGGCGCCTTGCGCAAACGCGGTTCCGCTGGTGATGCCGAGGATGCGATCTCTCTCGATCAGCTTTACGTGCGTGTCGTCAACAATGAACCCAACGAATGTCAGCGCAGGATTCGCGGACAATGCCGGACTGACGTTGATCACGACCTTACCGAATTGATCGGGAGCTGCCACAGATCCAGGCTGAGTCAGGGCAGCGGCGGTGGTTACCGTTCCGTTATCGTTCGCATCCACGACCGAGCCACTTACCGAGATCGTGCCTGGACTGCTAACGTTGAGAATTCCTCCAACGCCGATCGGGGCTTCGTTAGCGGTGTCGACTCCATGGGTCACGAAGGCATAGCCTCCGGCGAGAGGATTAATGCTGAACGGAGTTTGCAGATCGAGCGCTCCCCTTGAGCTTGCCGTCGCATCGAACTGCGTGACCCGGCCCTGCGTCCCGGAAAGCATGGCAACGCTGAAAGTCAGTACACCATTCACGCCGATGCTAGTGTCGCTGGTGGTAAGTGTGATAGTTCCGCGTCCGTCGGCGCCAATCGAATAGGTGCCGGGACCGATGGGATCAAGAGCGTTTCCGTTGCCCGGTTGATCTTCATAGAGCAACTCTCCGCCCGTGATGTTTCCGTTCCCGTCCGCTTGTAGAACTCCAGCCACTTCATACACACTTGGGGCTACGTGCGCAAATTTATCTATTCCACTTGCGCCAAATACATAGTTGCCATTCAAGACTGCATTGTTAAACGCGGTGGCAATCGTGGTCGTGACCCTGGCGGTCTTGCTGGGATTTGCGGTTGAGCTGGCTGTGATTACGACTGTGCTGCCACTGGGTAAAGTGCTGGGAGCTGTGTAAACCGTTGGACTTCCACTCGCGGTGTGCGCTGGATTGAACGAGCCGCACGCGGAACCGTTGCAGTTCACCGACCAGTCCACTCCCAGATTCTGCGAATCATTCGCCACCACGGCAGTGACGGGTGAGGCCGCATTGATCAAGAGGAAGGGCGTTGGCTGGGGATCAAAAGCCACTGTAACAGACGTAGAGCCAGTGATATTGATTCCCACCGAAGCATTAACCGCGGGGTCGGTGACTGAAGTAGCTGTAACCGTGACCGTGCCGCCGCTTGGAATCGTGGAGGGTGCCGTATAAGTAGTCGGACTACCGCTGAGCGTTTGCGTGGGATTAAATGATCCGCAATTCGCGCTGCCGCAAGTTACTGTCCAGTTCACACCCAGGGAATCATTTGTGACTGCCGTGATCGCGGTCATGCTATTGATCACTACAGAGGTGGGTGGCGCTGGATTGAAGCTGACGGTGATGGCAGCAAGCGTAATACTGATGATCGCCGAGGCAGACTTGGTCTTGTCGGCAGTTGAGGTGGCCGTAACCGTCACTGTGCCTCCAGTTGGTACAGTGGCCGGAGCGGTGTATGTAGTCGCACTGCCACTCGCAGTGTGAGTGGGAGTGAACGATCCGCAAGCGCCAACCGGAGCGCAGGTCCAGTCAACCCCCGCGTTGGTTGGATCGTTCGCAACCACCGCTGTCAGCGCAGTCATGCTGCTGATCTGTACCGAAGGAGGTGGCGTCGGATTGAAAAAGACGCTGATCACCGGAGGTCCGCTGCTCAGTTGTTGGCGGAGCACTCCCATCGAAGGTTGTGTGTCGGTTTCAATAAACACTAACCGCGTACCATCGACGATGTAGAACGCTAGAGGAGATGTGCTGAATACACTGCTTGCAGTTAACGTGCCGGTGAATCGGCCAGGCGTGCTGCTGGCGGTGAAAGTGCCTGCCATTCCAACGTTCGGCGTAGGCGTGAACGGAGAAATGTTGATGTCCCCATTTCCGGAAAAAGCGCCGGTTCCATCCGCATTCAGTTGTCCTGTGCCATCGTCTTCCCCGCCGCTCGGGAAAGCCGTGAACCCGATGCCGTAGGAGCCGCTGAAGGAAGACACGCCAGGCGGTCCCGGAGCCTGCGTGTACGCCACTCCAACCGTCTCCATAGGAGTGTTGTCCACCTGCAGAATTAGTGCAGGAGTGGTGAGATTTCCGGTTAGGTAGAAATCTAACGACGGGCCGGCACCATGACTGCCATAAGTTGTGTTCGCCTGAACGCGACCGGTTCCGGTCGAATCAACGGTGTACGTGCCGGTTAGCGTGTCGTTGAACGTGGTAGCGCCGCCCAAGTTCTCGTCGGCGTATCCGTTCTTGAGATTGCCTCCGCCATCCGCCGTAAACTGGCCCGCGTATACGGACGGCACGGGAGTGTTCTGGCTGAAACCGCTGGTCGCGAAAACCATGGTCCCGCTGAACGAGGCGTTTGCGGTGAAAGATCCCGTTGCTTTGCCCTGCGCGATTGCGGTGCCCGCCGTGATGCCAAAACCGTGATCTCTCTCAATCAACTTCATGTGGGTATCGTCAACAATGAAGCCGACGAGTGTCAGAGAAGGGCTCGATGGGAATGTCGGACTAACGTTAATCACAACTTTACCCATTTGATCAGGAGCCGCGGCAGATCCTGCTTGAGTCAGGGCGGCGTTCAGGGTCACAGTACCGTTGTCGTTCGCGTCCATCACGGAGCCGCTCACAGAGACCGTGCCAGAGCTTACGTTGAGGACCCCTCCCATGCCGAGCGGCGCGATGTTGGCCAAGTCGACACCGTTGGTTACGAAAGCATAGCCGCCAGAAAGTGGATTTATGCTGAACGGGGTTTGCAGATCCAGGGTTCCGTTAGAAGTGGCCGAGGTATCAAACTGTGTGATCCGGCCTTGTACGCCAGAGAACATAGCGACGCTGAGAGTCAGCACTCCATTCACGCCTATGCTGGTGTCGCCAGTTGTGAGCGTGATGATTCCGCGCCCATCTGTCCCAATCGAGTAACTGCCGGAGTTGATGGAATCGAGAGCGTTGCCATTGTTGGGTTGGTCTTCGTAAATCAACTCTCCACCCGTAATATTTCCACTCCCATTGGCTTGTAGAACTCCCGCTACTTGATAAGCGCCTGGAGTCACCTTTGCGAAAGCATCTCTTCCGCTGGCTTCGAAAACGTAGTTGCCGTTCAGGGCGGGGTTGCCGAACTGAGTCGCGACGCTGATTGTCACCTTGTTGGTCTTGAGAGGGTCCGCGGTTGAACTTGCCGTGATGGTTACCGTGCCGGCGGAGGCGGGAGCAGTGTACGAAGTCGGACTCCCGCTCGCGGTGTGCGCGGGATTAAGCGAACCGCAAGCGCCAATCGGAGCGCAACTCCAGTCTACGCCTTGATTCTGTGGGTCATTCGTAACCACAGCGGTGATTGAGCTGACATCGTTCACCAACAAGAAAGGCGTTGGCTGCGGATCAAAGAATACGATGGGCGCAGTGATTGCAATATTGGCCGAGGCCGTTTTAGTTTTATCAGCTGTTGAAGTAGCAGTGACCGTCACCGAGCCCCCGGATGGTACGGAGGGTGGTGCGGTGTACGTAGTCGCACTCCCGCTGGCAGTGTGGGCGGCATTGAACGACCCGCAAGCACCGGCACTGCCGCAGGTCACCGTCCAGTCGACCCCAGCATTGGACGGGTCATTCGCCACCACCGCGGTAAGCGGATTATTGGAACTCACGTCCACGGATGTGGGCGGCGCGGGATTGAAGGAAACGGCAATCGCTGGAACTGTGATGGTAACAGCAGCGGAGATCGATTTCGTCTTATCGGCAGTTGAGGTCGCTGTGACTGTTACCTTCCCACCGCTTGGAACTGCGGACGGTGCGGTGTATGTACTGGCGCTGCCGCTGGCCGTGTGAGCGGGAGCGAAGGTTCCGCAAGCACCAACGCTGCCACACGTCACCGTCCAGTCCACGCCAGCGTCCACCAAATCGTTTTTGACGATAGCTGTGAATGGGCTGTTGGCAGTTGTCTGCATCGTCGTAGGTGGCGCAGGACTGAAAGAAACGCTGATCGGCGGAGGCGTGGCTGTGATGCTGATGTTGGCCGAAATTGATTTAGTCTGGTCAGTTGTTGAGGTCGCCGTGATTTTTACCGTGCTTCCGGAGGGCACGGCCGTGGGAGCAGTGTACGTTGTAGCGCTACCGCTGGCGGTGTGAGTTGGCGCAAATGATCCGCATGCAGCGCCGCCACACGTTGCCGACCAGTCCACGCCAGCGTTCGACGAATCATTGGTAACCAAGGCTGTGACCGGGCTGGTCGCGCTCGTCTGCAGCGACGTTGGTGGCGCCGAACTAAAGGCAACAGAAATCGCCGGCGGCGGCGTTGTCGTAACCGAGCTGGAGCCACCACCGCATCCAACAAGTGCCGAGATCGTTGCCATGCAGACGAGCAGCGGAAGAATCCTTGGTTTAATCGTCACTTCGAAATCTCCTTAAGTTTGTGACTTGCTCGGTCTGCGGCGACCATTCAACCGCGTCCTGGTTTGCACCAGGGCGGCAACACTTTTCCCATGGGGTGCCTGCTGAACTGATCATGAAAATACACCCAAAGCAAAGTGGGGCGGTTGCGCGAGTTGGTACATCAGATTGAAACCCGGTTGCAATTTTTATGAACGAACCGCATCAACATGAAAAGTAAGTGTTACCGAAGTCGAAAGTAATCGCTCTGCCGCGATCCTTATAGCCCATCGGGCCTTGTGGCCGCGTTTAACGCACATGGGGGACCAAAGTAGACAAGAATCTCGCCCTTTCATCCCCATCACTTAACTGAACCAGAGTGGCCTCAATATGCAAACTATTGCATATCGCGGAGAGACTTTTCCGGGTTGGAAATCACCTGTCAGCCCAGCACAAGCTTCACGAAGTGCAGCTGCCGTTGAAAACGATCGCCGTATGCCAATGCCTGTGGGTAGAAAGACTTCTTGACGGTGTGCGGCAACCGACTCTAGTATGTGATGCATTGTCTTTGCTCGTGCAAAGCAGAAGAAGAACTCCGCGACGGTCGCACCTTGTGGATCCCCCAACGAAGAAATCATGCGGTAGACGGCAGTTGTTTAGCGTAACGCGGAAAGACTGTAAAAGCACTCGCTACCCCAGCGCGGGATTGTAAGCACTATTTTTCAGGAGGCGGGACTTGCGTAGATTTTTAGCCGTGCTGCTGTTGGCGTTAAGTTGCTCCGCACAGAATATCCCCATCAAACATATTGTCATCATCATCAAAGAGAACCGCTCTTTTGACACCATGTTCGGACTTTTCCCCGGAGCCAATGGCGCGAGCTACGGAATGGCCGGTTCGAAGCGAATTCCTTTGGGTCATGCCAAATTAATTTCGCAGGATTTGCCCCACGGTTTTAAGGAATCGCTTACGTCTATCGACGGGGGAAAGATGGACGGCTTCTATAAAATCGCCGCACACGATGCCAGCTACGTGCAATTTCACCAAGAGGATATTCCGAACTACTGGAAATATGCCCAGAAGTTTGCCTTGGCGGATAATTTCTTTTCGTCGATGTACGGCGGCAGCTTTCCCAACCATATGTACTACGCGGCTGCCAGTTCGGACGACATTGTGGGCAATCCCAGCGGGCAAAAACAACATCCTCAGGCTTGGGGGTGTGATTCTCTGCCAGGAACGTATGTAATCCAAGTCGACCCCAACAATGGACAGAGGAACGACATATTTCCTTGTGTGGATATTCCGACCTTGCCCGACGAACTCAATGCAGCGGGGCACACCTGGCGTTACTACTCGGCCACTCGTACCGCGTACGGCTTCATCTGGTCAGTGCTGGATTCCATCAGCCACATCCGCTACAGCAGCCAGTGGGACACTAATGTTCTGAACGTGAACAACTTCGCCAACGATGTGCAGAACGGACAATTGGCGGACGTAACCTGGATTACCCCCACCGGTCCAGTCTCCGATCATCCGCCGCAGAGCGTTTGCGTAGGAGAGGGTTGGTCGGTCCAGATCATCAACGCCATCATGAATTCTCAGTTTTGGGATTCCACGGCAATCTTCGTTACTTGGGACGATTTTGGTGGCTTTTATGACCACGTTAACCCGCCCAGCGTCGATTATTTTGGTCTGGGGATACGTGTTCCCGCGATCATCATCTCCCCTTATGTGAAGGCCGGGAGTATCCATCACACAGTGTTTGAGTTTTCCTCGATGCTGAGTTTTGCTGAAAAAGTGTTCGGCTTGCCTTCCCTCACCAACCGGGATAAGGACGCCGACAATATGATGAAAGCTTTTGACTTCAACCAAAAGCCTTTGCCGCCCTTGATTCTCAACCCCCGACAGTGTCCCACCGAAAAGGCGCAGAAGTTTAAAGAGTTGCCAGACGATGACGGGGATTAGTCTGGGGTCGTAACTGACGCGGCTCGCGAACTACTAAGCTGCGGTTCGCAACGTCCACAGTGCCTCGCATCGTTGGAGTTTTCTTTTGCCAAATATATTGTCGAACCTAGCCCAGCCTTGTCTCCCCGGAGTAGTTCGCACACGCGGGTTCGCGCTCACCGTCCTCAGCTTTGCGATCTGTGTTTGCATGGCGCAACCGCCAGAATGCTCGGCGGGGGACATCCCCATCAAGCATGTCGTAATCATCATCAAAGAGAACCGCTCGTTTGATAATTATTTCGGCACCTTCCCCGGAGCCAATGGAGCAACTTCGGGGAGGGCAGGCTCGAAACGTGTTCCATTGCGTCAAGCAAAGTTAACGTCGCCCGATCTACCGCATGATTGGAGAGCTTCGCTTACAGCCATCAACGACGGGGAAATGAACGGCTTCTATCGCAACGCGCCAAAGTTTGCCGCCTACGTTCAATTTCATGAGAAGGACATTCCAAACTACTGGAAGTATGCTAAGACCTTCGCTTTAGCGGATAATTTCTTCTCTTCCATGAACGGCCCAAGCTATCCTCAGCATTTATATTTTGCGGCTGCGAGTTCGGACGACATCGTAAGCGACCCCGATGATCCCACGCACAAGCGCTCGCTGGCCTGGGGATGTGATTCGGATCCACGCGCCAGGGCTCAGCAGGTAGATCCACTTACTGGGCAAAGAACCCTGATTGCTCCCTGCTTCGACATTCCGACTTTGCCCGATGAACTGAATGCCACCGGACACACTTGGCGTTATTACTCGACGCCCTATCCCGACTACGGTTTCATCTGGTCAATTCTCGACTCGATCAGCCACATCCGCTACGGCGACCAGTGGGCCACTAACGTTCTGGATGGAAACACTTTCATAAAAGACGTGGGAAGCGGACAATTGGCGGACGTGACCTGGATCACTCCCAGCTATTTGAACTCCGATCATCCTCCGGCTAACGTCTGCGTGGGGGAAAACTGGTCGGTGCAGATCATTAATGCCATCATGCAATCGCAGTTCTGGGATTCGACCGCAATCTTTGTCACTTGGGATGATTTCGGTGGTTTCTATGACCACGTTCCACCGCCCAACATCGATTATTTTGGACTGGGGATCCGCGTTCCTTTGCTCATTCTCTCTCCATATGTGAAAGCCGGATCAGTACACCATACTCAGTTTGAGTTCTCCTCGTTATTGAAATTTACCGAGAAGTTGTTTGGTTTGCCGGCCCTGACCGAACGCGATGCGAAGGCCGATGACATGATGAAGGCCTTCGACTTCAAACAAGCTCCATTGCCGCCCTTGATTCTGAGTACGCGACACTGTCCAAAGAAAGCGCAGTTGGCGGTACCGTCTTCTGACGCTGATGGCGATTGATAGCCGGATGCCGGGCAGGTGAAAACCTTTTAGCAGTGTTAGTGGCGCGCCAAGTCGGATACACTGTGTGGGTTTTTTGAAGTTAAGCAGGAAACTCCGGCTAAAGTGCGGAGCAAGGAGTATCCGTGATGAAACGTCTCTCCTTTTTGTGGTTGCTGGTCGCTCTGACCGCGACAGCTCAGAACACTCCCATCAAGCATGTCGTTTTTATCGTCAAAGAAAACCGCAGTTTTGACGAAATGTTCGGCACCTTTCCCGGAGCCAACGGCGCCAGCACCTGCAAGGTTTCCAACGGGGACATCATTAATTTAGGGCATACTCCTAATCGGGTGCGGAGCATGGGCCACGGTTGGGCGGACGCTCACGTCGCCGTAGATGGCGGGTTGATGGACCGTTTCGATTTGGTGTCGGGAGGAAACTGGAAGGGCGACTACATGTCCTGTTCGCAGCTCTGGCAGCAGGATATTCCCAACTACTTCACTTACGCGCAGGACTTCGTGCTGGCGGACAATTTGTTTTCTTCGGCGGAAACCGGAAGTTTTCCAAACCACTTGTTTACTGTGGCGGCCAAGAGCGGGCCGGTGGAAAAGGAAGGCTGGGCAGTTATCAACAGTCCTCCAAGCTCAAACGCGTGGGGATGCGATTCTCCCAAGGACACGCTCGCACAGACGATGACCACCACCGGAAAGATGGGTTTCGTTTTTCCCTGTTTTACCTTTCCCAACCTGGCCGACGAAATGCAAGCCGCAGGCGTCACCTGGCGGTTCTATGCTCCCAGTCGATCCGAGACCGGTTATGTCTGGTCCACTTTGGACGCGTTCTCCGACATTCGAAACAGCGGACTGTGGAAGACCAATGTGGTCAGCTATACGCAATTCGCGACCGACGCATTGAAAGGGAATCTTCCGGAGGTCAGTTGGCTTGTGACCACGAATCCGACCAGCGAACACCCGAGCGCGGATACCTGCAGCGGCGAGAACTGGAGCGTAGAGCAAATCAACGCCATCATGAAAGGCCCCAACTGGGATTCGACGGCGATCTTTCTGGTTTGGGATGACTTCGGCGGATTCTACGACCATGTGCCTCCGCCCCAAATCGATGCCTACGGCCTCGGCATACGCGTGCCGATGCTGGTGATTTCTCCTTACGTTGTGGCAGGAACGGTCATTCATACCCAGTATGAGCTGTCTTCGATCTTGAAGTTTATCGAGGACAACTGGGGATTGCCACCGATGTCGGATCACGACAAGAATGCCAACGATCCGTGGGATCCGTCATGCACAGCAGGGCAATGCGTCTTTAATTTTAATCAGACCCCTTTGCCTCCGGTGATTTTGAAAACGCGGAAGTGCCCAGCGCCAGGACCCATCGCCATACTTAGGCCTTACATTATGCCATTCGGCAATGTAAAGGTCGGCAGCAAGGTAACGAAACCCATGAGCCTGACTAACGAAGGAACGTCCGACCTGTCGACCATCGAGATTTCCCTTGCCAAGGGGGCCTTCAGCCAGACCAACAACTGTCCGTCAACGCTGAAGGTGCACGCCGGTTGTAAGATCGAAGTTACGTTTGCGCCCACCGAGAAACAAAGGTCGGCAAGTGCTGTGATTATCAGCGATAATGATACGGCGCAGCCTCAGGTCGGCGTGGTCAACGGAACTGGCCAATAGCCGACTCGATCAATGTCTCTCATTTCGAGTGCCGCAGGTTTATCCGCGAATGCGGATGATCCCGCGGAGTCGAGAAACCTGCTTTTCAGCTCGCGCCGCCAAACACAAGGTTCCTCGACTTCGTTCGGAATGACAGGAACGTGCTTCGTCGCGGTTTGATTTGAAATGAGGCGCATGAAAAAGATTCTTTTCGCCATAATATTTCTGCTCGGTCCCAAGCCGCTGCAAATTGCGCAGGACCGCGCAGATCAGGCGCCATTTCTCCGCGAGCCCATTCTTTTTTCGATTCGTGCTGACTCTCAGCAGGGCAAATCGAGCCCAAGCCCGTCGAGCCCAAATCCAAAGACGTGCGCGGTGGTGTTCCCCTCGCCAGCTAATGTGCAGAAATGGACTAAGTGCCAGTTCAAAGATGTCAGTCCGTGCGGCGGCCCGCCGGAATGCGTCTGCAATGTGGATGAGCGGCTCGTCATCCGCACCTGCGCTGAGGGCACCTACCGCAGTTGCGAGGAGGACAGCAGTTGCCGTCCTGGCAGTCCTAGTCTGTGAGGCTACGCGAAGCGCGGCTGGAGCCCTGTTTCAAATGGTCAGTATTAGGAACATCGCAGTGTTCGCAATGATTGCTTTAGCTTCGGTCGCGATTCTAGCCTTCGAGAGCGCTTTTCAACTGCACACGATTTCGCACGGGCAGATGTCGCATAGCCGCTCGCGCCAATGCCAGATATGCTTCGCGCGCTTCTGGAATTGTTCGTAGCATCTGGAGATGTTTGCGCACAATTTGGGCATCGCCGCGCACGATCGGTCCGCTGAAGGCAGCCGCTGGACCGAGCGTCTCATAGTTCGCGAGGGTCTGCCTTATGATCGGAAGCATCTTCCGCCGCGCTTGCTGCACGGATAGTCCGGCAGCGCGTGCTACTTGTTCAGCAGTTACGAACAGCGCGATCAGCAATGGCGAAGCAAACGACCCCCACGCGTGGTAAGCCGTCTTGTGCTGTTTGCGAATAGTGAACGCTTCCCCGCCCAAATCGCGCACAATGTGCCACGCGGCGCGGATCGCCGCAGCATCACCCTCCATTGCAAACGGAACACCTTTGAGGGATGGGATTGCACCAGTAACAAACGTCATCATGGGATGAATCGCACCGACTGCGGCTCCCCGCTCCCGCAGGATATTCAGTTCATCGCTGAGCAATGCACCGCTAGAGTGAAACGCAATTTTTCTCTTCCAGGCAATTGTCGAAGCAAGCTGTCGCGCCGCGTTTTTTATTTTACGATCGGGCACACAGAACCAGATGACGTCGGCATTAAGGCAGGCGTCGTCAGCCGCAGAAGCCTGTGCACGGGTCTTTCGCGCCAAGGTAGCTGCCTTTCGTTTTGAGGCGATAGTGTTGCGGGAAACAATTCCCGAGATTTCATATCCCGCGCGCTTCAATTCCACGGCCAACGCGGAGCCGAGTCTTCCCGGACCGACAATCGCAATGCTGGGCTTCGCTGCCATCGCGGGCAGCATATCAGGCGTCTTGGCATCAACCAAATCGCCGCACCAGCGCTTTTGTAACGAGGCAGCAATTAATGCCTTAATATTGCTGATATGCCGAAATCATCTCATGCAAAAAACAAAGCTCGTGTGCTTTCCTCGGTCGAGGCTTACCGGGGCCCGGCCTTTTGGGTCACAACCGATCAAGTGCTCGAGCCTACCGGCGTGCGCGGACGTCGCGATATCGTCCGTCACACAGGTTCAGTCGTGATCCTCGCGGTTGATGAAAGTCATGCTGAGCCGCGTGTTCTTCTGGTACGCCAGTATCGTCATGCCGCGCAGCAGTTTTTGTGGGAGCTCTGCGCGGGCCGCATCGATAAAGGCGAAAACGAACTGGCCGCGGCCAAACGTGAACTGATTGAGGAAACCGGCTACAGGGCGACGAAGTGGAAGAAGATACTAAACTTCTATGCCAGCCCAGAATTTGTTGCCGAAACCATGTCTATCTATCTGGCGCGGGGATTGCGAGCGGGAACCGCGCAGCCTGAGGAAGACGAAGTCATTGAGATCAAATTCTTCCCGCTGAGCACAGCCCTCCGCATGGTAATGACTGGACGCATTCATGACGGCAAGACCATCTCTGGCGTTCTCTGGCTCAGTCAAAAACTGGGGTGTCGAACCAAGCCAAAATAAGGTATTTTTCTCAATTTCCTCTCTTGACAGTGTTTCCTCGGTGGCCGGAAAATGGCAGTAATCGGGAGGCATGGAAAGACTGCTTCCGTGCCCCAAGGGGGCGTAAGTGGAACGCTTGAAAGGCACGGTAAAGTGGTTCAACAATGCCAAAGGATACGGATTCATCGGACGAGACGATGGCGCTGACGTTTTCGTTCACTATAGCGCAATCACCTCAGAGGGTTATAAAAGCCTGCAGGAGGGTGATCAGGTTGAATTTGAGATAACCCAAGGACCGAAAGGGCCGCAGGCTGCAAATGTTACAAAGGCTTCTTAAAGGAGAAGCCTAGGATGCATATCTTGACGCGAGTGTCCTCGCTCGTGTTAGAAGTCGACCTGCGATTACAAACGCCCTTTTCGCCGAAATGCTCCTAGCGAATCTATCGCTCCACGCAATTTGCGGCTAAGTCCGCGGGCAAACATCAGGTCGACAAAGCCCTCCATCTGGCGCGTGAAAGCATCGCCATATCCATACCACCAAACCTGTTTCATTCGGGGCAAGCGGTCGGAATCCACGTGCTTGATTCGCACCATTTCCTCCAGCCCGAAATACCCGTGGGTGTGACCCATGCCGCTTGCCTTAACTCCGCCGTGCGGAGCCTCGCTGATGCCGAAACACGCGACTGCGTCGTTGATCATAATTGTCCCAGCGTGAATGCGCGTCGCCAACGCTTCTCCGCGCGAACGATCTCGCGTCCAGATGCTGGCGGCGAGGCCGTAATCGGAATCGTTAGCCAACCGGATGGCCTCGTCGTCGCTGTCGAATGGCATTATCGGCAGAACGGGGCCGAAGGTCTCCTCGCGCATGATGCGCATTTCGTGGGTAACGTCGCCAAGCACGGTAGGAGCATAAAAATTCGGACCGAGATTTGGCAGCCGCGAACCGCCGGCGAGCACTCGCGCTCCCCGCATTCGCGCCTCTTCGACATGCGCCTCAACATTCCGCAATTGCTGTTCGTGGATCATCGGCCCGACATCAGTCTGCGGATCACTCCCGTCGCCCACGCGCAGGCGTTTGGCTTTTTCCACACAAGCTTCGAGGAACGACTCATACAAACTGCGATGAACATAGCAGCGCTCAACCGAAAGGCATGCCTGCCCGCAGTTCACGAACGAGCCCCAGACAGCACCGCTCGAAGTCACGTCCACGTCTGCGTCATCGAGCACGAGCATGGGATCTTTTCCACCAAGCTCGAGAACCACTGGAAGCAGGCGCGCTGCAGCGGCCTGTGCAATGCGCTTCCCTGTCGCCACGCTTCCCGTAAAAATTAGTTTGTCGATTGGTGCGTTCAAAAGCGCCGTACCCGCGCTTCCGTCACCGATAACGACCTGGAAAACGTCTTCGGGCACACCGGCCTGGTGTAGCAATGACGCCAATTGCAACGCATTCAGAGAGGTCAGCTCGGAGGGTTTCAGCAGTACCGCATTTCCCGTCACGAGGGCGGACAGCGATTCCGTCGCCGGGATAGAGAAAGGATAATTCCACGGCGAGATAATTCCGATGACACCATGCGGCTCCCGCAGGATGCGGCCCGTCTTGGTTTTCATCGCCAGGTTGCCGTGTGGAACCGGCCGTTCGCGCAAAAAGTCGAAGACATTCTCGATGCAGAAGCGAGCGGCATCGAGCACCACCACGACTTCCGTCAGCAAAGCTTCGACCACAGGCTTGCCGGCTTCGCGGGTAATGACGGCGGCAACTTCCGATTTCTGATCGTGAAGTAGCCGCTGAAACTCGCGCAGGACAGAAACGCGCTTTTGTACCCCGAGGGCATTCCACGGAGGTTGCCCCGCTCGCGCGCGAGCGACGGCAGCGTCCACATCGGCGTCGGTCGCCGCGTCGAATTGGCGCAGGATTTCGCCGGTCGCGGGATTCACCGAAACAATCTTTCGCGCTACGTGGAGGTCTGTGGCCATGCTCTGCTGAAAGTTTACGCGGGCGGCAGTACCGGCGTCACACGAGTACTTAGTAATCTACATTTACCAAATATAAGCCGCTGGCTGGAGCTGTTGCACCTGCAGCGGCGCGATTGCGTGCCTGCAGAATTTCGCTGATGTTCTCCGGCTTCAATGTGGCTTTTCCAGCCAGCACAAATGCTCCTACCAGATTCCGAACCATGTGGTGCAGAAACCCGCTGCCTTGGACCGTGTAGATCAATTCTTCGCCAGCCCTTTTCCACGTCGAAACGAAGATCCGTCGCACGTTGGAAATTATTTCGTCATCGCGCCCACGCTCCGGATCGGCTGCAGCGAACGAGGTGAAGTCGTGCTCCCCAATCACTAAACTCGCCGCTTGTTGCATGGCATTTTCGTCGAGCGGGAAAGGATAATGCCATACGTAGCGCGACAAAAAAGGCGGACAGATGGGGTCCCGATACAGGCGATAGCGGTAAGTTTTCGCGCGAGCCGACTTGCGGGCGTGAAATTCCGCTGCGGCTTCACAGGCTTCGAGCACGCGAATCGATGGGGGCAGAACGTCGTTCAATGCTTTCACCAAATTCGCCGCCGGAATCGGTGATTGAGTAGGAAAAGTGGCAACCTGGCCGAGGGCGTGTACCCCAGCATCGGTTCGGCCCGAACCCTGGGGCAAAACCTTTTCGCATGTGACTCGTCCAATAGCCGAGGCCAGAGTGCCCTGGACCGTCGACGCGTCCGGCTGTATTTGCCAACCAGAAAACTCCGAGCCGTCATATGCCAGAAGGAGCCTGATGTTACGCATGAAGATTGCTTGCAGCTTGCTCCTCAACTCTGAAGGAAACAGTTTCCAAGAATTAGCAAAGTTGGTGCAGTCTGACGATCCGCGCCTGAGTCGCGGATCGTGCGTCAGCTATACTATTTCATTCCACGCAGCGGTTTAGCACGAAATGCGGCGCGCTTGCCCACAAAATATAAAGGCAACACAAAAATGAAACCAGGGCAGGGTGTTTTGCGTAATAACAGTTGAATTAGAAAAGCCTTGTCGTCATTACGACCAGCTCTTATGCATGGAGATACGCGAATGTCTTTGTCTGCTTTGAAATCTGTTTGCCGGTTGATTGCGGTAATGGTTCTCATCTGTGTGATTGCTGTTAGCGGTTGGGCGCAGGACTCAACCCAAGCAACCCCAGCCCCGTCATCCGGGGCTGAACCCAGAGCGGTGCAGACCGCAACCCCGCAGCAGTTTGTGTTGAAAGACTATTCCAAGCCGGTTCCCGCGTTCCCCAATATAACGCGGCCCTATATGCCACAACAGGTTCCGCCGCCGAATCTGAGCAATACATCGCGCATCAATCAGCTTTTTCATGAAGGCAAGATCTTGCTTTCGATCGATGATGCGGTTGCGCTGGCGCTGGAGAATAATCTCGATATTGGAATTGCGCGCTACAACCTGAATATTGCCGACACCGATATTTTGCGCGCAAAATCCGGCGCCAACACGTTCCTTGGAGTAAATTTCGGAGTAGTGCAAAACACTCAGGGCGGCGGTGTGGGCGGACTTGGAGGAACCGTCGGGTCGGGTACGGGCGGTACCGCGCCGGCTCCCGGCGGGATCGGCGCTGGCACTTTTGGATTGGTAAGCTCCACCCTTGGCCTGGGAACCCTGATCACGAGTTTCGACCCCATAATCTCCGGCACGTTTCAAGAGGACCACAACAATGTGATCTCCAGCAACGTGTTCACTGGAGCGCCTACGGTAGCGCAAAATACAGGAACCTACAATTTTTCCTACGGACAAGGTTTCCAATGGGGAACAAATATGTCGGTGGGATTCACCAACTCGCGGATCACGACCAACAACGTATTTAATACTTATAGCCCACAGATTAGCCCTGCTTTTCAGTTCCGGCTCACGCAGCATCTGCTGCAAGGCTTCGGTTTTTTGCCGAACACGCGCTTGATCCGCTTGACCAAAAACAACCGTGAAATCTCAGACGTCGCCTTCCGGCTGCAGATTATTACCACCGTCGATCAGATCGAAAACATGTATTGGGATCTGGTGTTCGCCTACGAGAACGTAAGAGTGCAGCAGGAGTCGCTGGCCTTCGCGCAGAAAACCCTATCCGACACGCAGAAGCAAGTGCAGATCGGCAGCCTGGCTCCGATTGAAGTGGTTCGCTCCCAGAGCACAGTTTCCTCCGACCAGCAACAACTGATCCAGGCTCAGAACAACCTCCAGTTACAAGAACTGCTGATGAAGAACGCCCTCAGCCGGACGTTAGTGGATCCCGTACTCGCCGATGCCGACGTCATTCCAACGTCGACCATCGCCTTGCCGGAACAAGAGCCGATTACGCCGGTCCAAGACTTGGTCAATGACGCCCTTGGGCATCGGCCCGAATTGGCTGAGTCCAGGATTGACCTGACCAACCGTCAGATAAATAACAAGGCGGTTCGCAATGCGATGCTGCCAACTCTTGATCTATTCGCATATTATGGCGGCTCCGGCCTAGCAGGTTCGCAAAACCCTGCCAACCTTTGCGCGAATCAACCGCCCGCGGAACAAGCGGAAGGCTTCTGCTCAGGCTTCAATCCTGTTTTGGGCGGTACTGTAATCCCCCCAGTTGGTTCGGTTGGTTACAGCAGTGCCTTGAATCAATTAGTCAATTCGACCGCCCCTGACAAGGGCGTCGGCCTGACGCTAAACATTCCGATTCGTAACCGTAACGCCGATGCTCTGCAAGTTCGCGCACAACTGGAATATCGTCAAGCGCAGATGCGTGAACAACAGATCGAAAATCAGATTCGCATCGAAGTTCGCAATGCACAGTTCACGTTGCAGCAAAACCGCGCAGCCGTCGCGGCCGCACAGGCTGCTGTAACGCTCGGCCGTCAGTCGCTGGATGCTGAACAGAAAAAGTTGAACCTTGGCGCTTCGACCAGCACGCTGGTCTTGCAGAACCAATCTGTCCTGGCGACCAATGAATCCAACCTGGTCTCGGCGATGGCGGCCTATGAGAAGTCGCGCGTGGAGCTGGATCGAGCTACTGGGTTGTTATTGGATCACGCCGGAATTGTTATGTCTGACGCCGAGCGCGGTGAAGTCACACACATGCCGAATGTGCCCTACGTTGCGCCCCGCAAAGATGTGAACTCGGTAATGCACGCACCTCAGCAGCAGCCACAACCTCAGCAGTAGATATTGCTGTTGGGAACCGTTGCTGATTCTCGTTGATTGTCGTCGATCGCCGTCAAGGCGAGACGGCGCGCCACTCGCTATTTTCGCGACTTTATAATTCTTTACAATAACTGCCAAGATATTTCGCGGTCGCGGAAGCTACTCTAGTGTGTCCGCTAAAATTCGGACGCATCGAATCTCGATATTGAGAAGCGCGCAATACTCATCAATAATTTTTCACGCCAGGAGAATGGAAATGCTTTTGCCTCGTTCAAGTTCCGCCATGTGGCGGATCATCGTCATTGCATTCGCCGCGGTTTTATCGCCAAACACATGGGCACAGAACGCGACGTCAACATTGCCGCGAACGCCACAGCCCATACCCGCACCGGCGGTGCAACCCGAGCATTACACCTCGGTCGATTATTCGAAATCAGTCACCGTGTTCCCGAACGTCATTGCGCCTTATAAACCCAGATATGTGCCGCCACCGAACTTGAACAACACCAACCGTATTCAACAGTTGATGCGTGACGGCAAAATCATGCTGTCGATGAATGACGCGGTCGCACTCGCCCTGGAAAACAATCTCGATCTCGTGCTCGCGCGTTACAACCTGAACATCGCAGACACGGACATTATGCGCGCGGATGCGGGCGCTAACGTTCTTGGTGTGAATACCGGGGTCGTGCAAAACACGCCCGGAGGCGGCGTCGGCGGGCTCAGCGGAAATGTTGGCTCCGGGACCGGTGGCACCAGCATAGCCGCGGGTGGCGTCGGTACCGGTACAAATGGTTTAGTTAGTTCTACGCTCGGGATCGGCTCGCCTATAACAAGTTTCGACCCGATCGTCAGCGGCACGCTTCAGATGGACCGCAACTTCACTCAGTCCACCAGTGTCTTCGCCCCTATTCCAATTACCAATACCAACACTGGGACTGCCAACTTCAGCTACCTGCAGGGCTTTCATTGGGGCACGAACTTGGCGGTGGGATTCAACAACACGCACGTGACGACTGATCTCCCAACCAGTGAGTACACTCCAAGCATCAGTTCTGGCTTGCAATTTCGGCTCACGCAAAACTTACTGCAGGGTTTTGGTTTCGTGGCTAACACGCGCTTCATTCGGATTGCCAAGAATAACCGCGAGATTTCCGACGTCGCTTTCCGCCTGCAAATCATCACAACGGTTGACCAGATCGAAAACCTGTATTGGGATCTGGTCTACGCCTATGAGAACGTTCGCGTCCAACAGGAGGCACTGGCTTTTGCGCAGAGGACGCTCGCGGACAATAAACAGCAGGTACAATTCGGGACGCTGCCTCCGATCCAGGTCGTGAACGCACAAGCCACCGTGGCCACTGACCAGCAAGCCTTGATCCTCGCGCAAACCAATCTTGAGCTGCAGGAATTGCTGATGAAGAACGCGCTTAGTAAAACGCTGGAAGATCCCGCCCTCGGCGGAGCCGAGGTAATCCCGACCTCCACCATGCAGTTGCCCCAGAAGGAACCGGTTGTACCTACGCAAGATCTGATCAACGATGCACTCGGCCATCGAGCGGAGTTGGCGGAGTCAAGAATTGACTTGAGCACGCGCGAACTCAACAACAAAGCGGTTAGAAATGCCATGCTGCCAACTCTCGCCGTGTTCGCATACTACGGCGGTTCGGGTATTGGCGGAGATGTGAACCCCGTGCTTTTGCCTCCATCTTTGGGCGGGACCTGCACCACTGCGACGAGTCACTTTGGGTGCTTTAATCCAACGACCGCCTCGCCTACTTTCAGCAGTGGGGCACCCGTAAGTACCGGCAGTACTTTCAGCCAGTTGGTGAACGGCACCGCCCCCGATAAGGGAGTGGGGCTCACGCTGAACATTCCGATTCGAAATCGGCAGGGACAAGCGGACCAGGTGCGCGCCGAGTTGGAATATCGACAGGCGCAAGTTCGTTTGCAGCAGCTCTCGAATCAGGTGCGAATCGAAGTCCGCAATGCACAGTTCGCACTGCAACAGAATCGCGCCAGCGTACAAGCTGCCCAAGCCGCGGTTGATTTTGCCAGCGAAACGCTACGCGCCGAACAGCAGAAGCTCTCGGCTGGAGTTTCGAATCCGACAGCCGTACTGCAAGATCAGTCTGGCTTGACGACGGCCGAATCCAATCTGGTTTCCGCGAAGGCAGCTTACGAAAAAGCGCGGGTGGAATTGGATCGCGCCACCGGCCTTCTGCTCGATCACTCCGGAATCGTTATGGCCGACGCGGAGCGAGGCGAAGTTACTCACATGCCCGATGTTCCCTACGTCGCGCCTCGTACCGATGTTCAGCCAGGCGCGCCGTCCCAACCCCAGCCGCCTGGTTATTGATTAGCGGATTGTTCGACCCTGCTCGACGTGATTGCAAAGCAGGGTCGAACAGTTGCTACTTTCGCGTTCCTTAAACTCCGATGTATTCTTCCACGCGTGACGCTGTCGGTAGTTTTGATTACGCACAACGAAGAGCGCAACCTGCCTCGCACCCTGGAAAGCGTGATGTCCTTGGTGCGCGATGGCAAAGGCGAAATCATTTTGGTCGATTCGGGCTCGACCGATCGCACTGTCGAGATCGCGCAATCCTACAGCGCGAAAGTTTTTGTCGAGACGTGGAAGGGTTTCGCCGCGCAGAAGAATTCCGCAATGGATAAGGCTTCAATGGATTGGGTTCTGCAACTGGACGCGGATGAAGCCCTGGAGCCGGAACTGGCAGCGGAGATAGAGGCTGCGCTGCAAACTGATTCGACGACGAGAGGCTTCTGGATCCCGCGCAAGAATTTTTTCCTTGGCCGCTGGATTCGGCACGGTGGCTTTTATCCTGACCCCAAGCTGCGCCTCGTACGGCGCGGCGCTGGGCGATTCGAAGAATATGGCGCACATCCAACGATCAAAGTTTCCGGTGCAACCGGTAGGTTCTCTTACGCACTCCTGCATAACGCCTACCCCACCCTGCGCGGCTATATTGATCACATGAATAGCTATTCCTCAATGGGTGCCGAGGTTACTGTGGCGCAAGGGCGACGCGGTTTCAGCTTTGCGGATATCGTAATTCGGCCTGCGCTGACTTTTACCTACAACTATTTCATCCGGCTTGGTTTTCTTGACGGACGCGAGGGCCTACTCCTCCACCTCTATCATTCCGTCTACGTGTCGTGGAAATATGCCAAAGTCTGGGAGTTGGCGCCCAAAAAGTGACCTCCTCACCGTCGGCACGTCTCGCTGCGTTTTGCTATCCTAAGGCATCGTGCGGATGATATGGTTGTTTCTGATTCTTGCTTGCAGCGGAGGAGCCGTGTTGTGGGCGGGAATTGCAGCTTATCTGCGCGTGCGCCGTCATCTGAAAGAGTCGGCCGCGATGCGAAAAAGCGTGCATCACGAAGTGGACGGCCTCTAGCATAGTTGTTTACCGCAAAAACTTGGAGAACCGCGCATGGCCAGACCAGCTACCGAAAATCTCGTCACGCAAGATCGCATTCTCGACGGTGCAGGTCAAGTCGCCATCGTGGTTGGAGCGAGCTTGTTTGTCGCTCTGTGCGCACGGATCGTATTGCCTTTGCCATTCACTCCGGTTCCGCTGACGCTGCAAAACTTCGGAGTGCTGCTGGTGGGACTCGCTCTGGGCAGCCGTCGCGGTTTCGCGGCCTTGGCCCTTTATCTGGCTGAGGGCCTCATTGGTATGCCCGTGTTTAGCCCGACCGGACCCGGCGGTTTGGCTCAGTTGCTCGGTCCTACTGGCGGGTTCCTGCTGGCCTATCCGCTGGTCGCCGGTATTGCCGGATGGATCTTTGAAACGAATTTCCTAGGAAAATTGGGAGCAGCAAAAAAGAGTTTTTCCCGCGCCGCTGCAGCCTGCGTTCTAGCCGAGATTTGTTTGTTCGTGTGCGGCCTTTCCTGGCTGGCCATTCTCACCCATTCGTTCGCTACAGCCATTCGCTTCGGCCTCTACTGGTTTGTGTTTGCTGAAATCCTGAAAATTATGTCGGCTGCGGCCTTGGCCAGCGGTTGGCAGCGTTTCCGTAAGGTTCAACCATGAATTTGCCCGCAGCCACTTCCGAACACTCGCCCACGTCCATTCTTGAAGGCAAACGCGAAATCACAATCGCTCATAGTCCCGACTCAGACGATGCTTTCATGTTTTATGGGTTGGCCACCAGCAAGGTTCGCGTGTCCGGACTGCGATTTACTCACACTCTTTGTGACATCGAAACCCTGAACCGGAAAGCCATGGAAGGCGTCTACGATGTGACCGCCATTTCGTTTCACGCCTATCCCTACATTCAGGATCATTACGCTCTGCTGCCTAGCGGTGGCAGTGTGGGAGACGGCTACGGCCCCATGGTCGTAGCTCAGCGCGCGTATTCGGTCAGCGATATCAAGCAGAAACGAATTGCCGTGCCCGGAACACTGACCACGGCATATTTAGTTTTGAAGCTCTTCGCGCCTGGAATCGAAACCGATGTCGTTCCCTTTGACCAGATTATTCCGCAAGTGTTGGACGGTAGGCAGGAAGCCGGCCTCGTCATTCACGAAGGCCAGTTGACGTATGACAAGTCCGGACTGCACCGCATCGTCGATCTCGGCAAGTGGTGGCAAAAAGTTACCGGATTGCCGCTGCCCTTGGGAGGCAATGCTATTCGGCGCAGCCTAGGTCCCGAGTTGATGTCCAGCGTGGCAAACGCGCTACGCGAGAGCATTCAATATGCGCTCGATCACCGCGAGGAAGCGCTGGCTTATGCCATGCAGTTCGCGCGCGACCTTGATCCTCAACTCGCCGACAAGTTTGTCGGCATGTACGTCAACGAGCGCACGCTTGATTATGGTTCTGATGGACGAGAAGCCGTCCGCAGACTGCTCGACATGGGCCACAAAGCAGGAATCATTCCGCAAGAATCAAGAGTAGATTTCGCCGCGTAGCACGTAGCGGCCTGGCCATTACTCACAGTTACCGGCGGCGACTTTGATGAATTTTGTTCTGCGCTGTCTCGCGTTGATCATGTTGGCGCTCACCATCTGTCCGGTGAAGTCGCGCGCGCAATCGTCCGATATCTCCAGCAAGGTTGCTTTTTCCAGCGGAAGCAAGGCAACTACTTTTTCCTTTGACTGGCGTAAAGGGATGATTTTTGTTCCGGTCAGTATCAACGGATCCAAGCCACTGTCCTTCGTGCTCGACAGTGGTTCGGCTAGAACGTTGATTGACCACCACGTCGCTGCAACTCTTGGTTTGAAGGAAAGCGGAACAGGCTCCTTGCAAGGCGCCGGAGCCGGACGGATCCCCGTAAAATTCATTCACGACGTGAGCATCGCGCTTCCCGGTGTCGAAAGTAAAGGCCACGAATTGTCGACCGCTGACCTCCAACCCCTGGAAGCCAGCCTCGCCGTGAAAGTGGATGGCATACTCGGGTACGAGCTCTTCAGGCGATTCGTAGTGACGGTGGATTACGACGCAAAGAGTCTGACGTTCACCATCCCAGATGCCTTTCGCCCCAGCAACGCCGCGCTGGAACTGCCCATCGAAATTCGGGACAAATGGCCTTTTGTGAAAGCAGAGCTTGTGCTGCCCGGACCAGTGACCGTGCAGGACAGCTTCCTGATCGATAGCGGCTCCAGCGATGCGGTTGACCACCCCATCGTTATGAATCTTCAATCCCGAGCATCGGCGCAGAGCGGCGTAGGACTTGGGACGCCTGTTCAAGGCGCGACTGCGCAAGCTACATCGTTCCGCTTGGGACGATATACTCTCGCCGGTCCAATTGTGAGTTGCTGTGGCGCGAGCGATGCGACGAGTAAGCTCATCGGCAGCGAAGTGCTGCGACGCTTCACGGTCACCTTCGATTATCCTTCTTCACGGATATTCATTACACCGAATTCGTACTTTGGGAAACCATTTTCCCTCGACAGCAATTAAATCGTGCATCAAACACGAGTGCTCTGAATGATCGAATCGTTCCGCTGATACCTTCCACCTCCTACTTCACCGAAGAAGCTTTTTCCAGCAGCTTCACCAGGCTGGTCAAAGTCTCATTGACGGGCGTGGGCACGACCAACTCCGCGCCCCTGCGCACCAGAAAGCCGTTCAGCGAATCAATCTCCGTGGGCTTACCGCGAGCTATGTCCTGCGCGGTAGAAGAAATGGCTTCGGGCATTGCTTCCGCGCCCAGCTTTAGAACTGCTGCGAACATCTTTTCCGCCGAGAGTTTGACCCCAGCCGCGTTGCCCACGGCTACCGCTTCACTGACCACACGCTTCATCACTTCCACTGTGCCGGAGTCGCGCGCGATGCGTCCGTACTTTGAGCGCGAGAGCGCCGATAGCGCATTGTAGGCACAATTCATAATCAGTTTTTCCCACAATTCGGCCGTGATGTTTTCGGAAATACGACAGGGGACGTCAGCTCGCATGAACGTCGTTGCGATTTTGGCGAGATCCGATTCACTTACTTCGTGGTTAGGGGACGAATCTCCGACGATAACGTCGCCGCGCCCTGAATGTTTGACCCGCCCCAATCCAACCATCTCGACGGCGATGTAGACCACCGCAGGAATCGCTTGAATTCCCGCGGCAAAATCGATTCGCTCGACGTTGTCGACTCCGTTCTGAAGCGAGACTACGATGGTTTCCGGTGCGAGGTAGGGAGCAAGCAGTTTAGCGACGTTTTCCGTGTCTACTGTCTTCACTGAGAAAAGAACGAGTTGCGCATCACGAACCGCTGCCAGTTCGGTAGAGGCGGAAACCGAAATATTTTCCTTAAAATAAATGCTGTCGATGAAAAGGCCGTCGCGATTTATTGCTTCGACATGTGCCGCACGGCCGATAAGAGTGACCGGAGCCCCGGCCCGCGCCAACATTCCCCCGAAGTAACATCCCACGGCACCCGCACCCACAACAGCTATGCGGGGCCAGTCGTTCTGTACCATTTCCTCTCCCAACGAAGCTTCTAGCTTCTAGCTTGATACTCTCACGGGAAAAACGATCCCGTGCGAGGCTGCCGTTCTCAGCTAGTAGCTATTAGCTAGAAGCGCTTCTTAAACGAAAAAACTGGATCAATATCCACAGGCACGCTAGCAGCCGACTTCAACAAGGCCTGCAGCTCAGCCGGCATTACGTTGTATTTCTTGAACCAGTTTTCGGCCCGCGCACGATCGCCGGTCGCTTCTATTTCCAACAACTCTTTTGCAAGATCGCTGATCGCAGGTGGCATGCGACCATAGTCGATTTCATACCGCCCCTCGGATGCTCGCTTGATTGCCCCCCGCTCGGAGAGATAATTGAACTCCATCATTTCCGCCTGGCTGTGCGCCTCGGCGACGCCAAAGCGCACGGTACGAAAAATTCCAGCTACGTACGACGCGTAACACTCTTCGAGCTTATTTTTGGGTAGAGCATCATGGTCGACCAGCCACTTCATGCCGAACATTCCGACCACGTCAGCTTTGGCTTCCTCCAACCCGCTGAAGGTCGGCCCAATGGATTCTCGAATATCAACCTTTCCCGCTGCGGTTCGCGAAAAAGCCGGACCCAGCCCGTGGGCCATTTCGTGCAAAATCGTTCCCAACAAATAGCCTTCGCCGGATGCCTTGGCCGCCTGCGCCGGCAACATCACATGCTGTGCCACCGGCAAAATCACGTAATTCACCCGCGCATCCATGAAATTCTTAAAGAAAAGCTTCTTGCTGCCTTTTTTTTCATGCACGCGGGGGTCGTTAGGAAGATTATCGGCAACGGCTTGATATCCGTGATTCAGATCGCCCGCCCGGAATGGAGTATCCATAACCTCCATCGGCGTTTCCAAACCATGCTTAGAAGGTCGGTCCTCGGGAGCAAGCGGCAGCGCATCCTGGATATCGCCGACGTACTTCTGAAACATTTCGAGCTTGCGACTCTCTTCGGCATTGCGAATCATCACGGCCGCGCCATAGGTCGCCTTAACACCCAAGAGTCCGTCATCATAGGTTTCGTCGGGCGCGAAAATCACGTCGAACTTCGGGTTTTTCAAATCGAGCCAAGCCAGGTTGCTCTCGAAGTATTCGTCGGTAAGAAGTGCGTCCGCCCGCAGACGCAAGAAATTCGCAAATGCAGGATCGTCGCTTAGCTTGGCAGCCTCGCGTAAATCTTTTGCCGCCGGCTCGAGAAAGGAACGATAGGCAATATGGTAGGGGAGCCCTTCCAGCTGATCGTTGTGCCATCGCACCAGAGTAAAAGGATTGTAAATTTCATCTTTCTTTTCTGGATGCGCTTTCAGGTACTGATCTATCTGCTCTCGAGTCAGATTCTGCGGATAGAAACCTCGTCCTGGAAAAATCGGAGTTGTGCCGACGAAGGGTTTGTTATCGTCGAGAAGATCAAATCGTGAAGCGTTGATCCACAGATAACGCCGCAGCATTTCGTCCTGTGGATTCTGACTGCTGACGAGCGATTCGTACAGAGTCAGCCCGTCGGGATCCATCTGCCGCCAGTAGATTTCTTCCAGATAACGCGAGGCGTCCACCAATTTATTGACCATCTTCACTTCGCGAGCAGTCAAACTCGCAGAGTGAAAAGGCATTTCCACTCTGCGAAACTTGGCGAGCCGCTGGTCGAGGTCAGGAACAACGTGCATTCCAGCCGACTCCGCCCCTTTGGCAGCAGATCCAGTCATTGGCTTATGTTCTTTCTGTGCTGAAATGTTAGATGGAAAAAGGAAGAAAAGAAGTAGAAGTAAAACCCAGGGGCCCGTTGTCATGGAATGTTGTATTCTAACAGAGCATTCTGCATTTAATCGTTTTACTTCCTGCGAATCAACACTGACATTATTACGATGTTTGCGTTATGACCCAGAGTTCTGATTTGAATCATCGGCAGACGTTGCTCATCGACGCCGATGACACGCTCTGGGAAAATAACATCTACTTCGAGAGGGCGATTGCGAATTTCATTTCGTTCCTGAACCATCACGAGTATTCGCCCGAGCAAGTGCGGGAAGTTTTGAATGATGTCGAGCGCGAGTGCATCGTAAGCCACGGTTACGGATTGCACAGCTTCAGTCACGCGCTGGTTCAGACTTTCGAGCGCCTGGCAGTCGAGCCCCTGACGCCCGCTCTGCACGAAACCATCAGTGGATTTGCCCATACCATTGCCGAACACCCGGTCGAAATCCTGCACGGCGTTCCCGAAACGCTGCAATACTTATCCGAACGCCACCATCTGATGCTCGTGACTAAAGGCGCCATTACCGAACAGTCGGGCAAAGTCGAGCGCTCTGGGCTGAAAGATTATTTTTCTGTGGTAGAGATCGTCGCGGAGAAAGATATCAGCACGTATAGAACGATAGTTTCGAAGTACGCTCTCTCGAGCAACTCCACGTGGATGGTTGGAAACAGCCCGAAGTCCGACGTCAATCCCGCGCTGGCAGCCGGCCTCAACGCGGTGTTCGTTCCCCACGGCAGCACCTGGATTCTCGAGCACGAAGAGGTAGCAGAGGCCAAACCGCCATCCCGCTTACTGGTTGTAGAAACCTTCGCCGGACTGAAGGAACACTTTTAAGGAATTGTCTTCGCGAGCGACGCGAGGGACTGCAGTTCATTCAGCAAGTCATTTTTCCGCAGGAACCGCACAGAATTTGTCAAAGGTCTTCTTAAGTTCCGCCGCAATATCGGCCGCTTCCCGATGTTCAATGTCGCTGCGCTGCATCATGTAAATCAGCTTGCCGTCACGAAGTAGCGCGATTGACGGCGACGATGGAGGATATCCCGTGAAGTAGCTGCGAGCGCGCTCGGTGGCCTCCGTATCCTGCCCGGCAAACACGCTGAACATTTTCTCGGGGCGCACCGAGTTCTGCACCGCAACCCGAATCGCGGGACGCACCCGGCCAGCCGCACATCCGCAAATGGAATTCACAATCACCATAGCCGTTCCCGCTTGATTGACAATGGCACGATCAACATCCTGAGCAGTACGAAGTTCCTGAACTCCAATGCGGGTAAGTTCTTCACGCATCGGGATCACCATAATTTCTGGATACATTTCTTCTCCTTAAGAGGTTTCTAATAGCCTAACAGAACTTTTGATCCGCAATAAATATCGAGTTGAAACCGCTGCTGACTAACGTAATGCGGGCCATCCGGAAGATGTTTTTCCTTCATATATATTGGAAGGTACCCGACGATGGTGATTACAGAAAACGTCCCGCTCGCTCCGCTCACAACCCTCAACGTCGGGGGTCCAGCTCGCTTCTTCGTTGAAGCAAATACCATTGCCGAAGTAACCGAGGCTGTAGCCTTCTCGCAATCTAAGAAGCTTCCACTATTCGTCCTCGGCGGCGGTAGCAACGTTTTAATTTCTGACGCAGGCTGGCCCGGGTTGGTGCTAAGAATTGGCGTTACCGGAATCAACCACCGGCACGGGCACGATGAAGTTGTCTTCGAAGCGGGCGCCGGCGAAGACTGGGACAAATTTGTAGGTTTCGTTGTCGCCCACAATTGCGCTGGCATCGAATGCCTAAGCGGAATTCCTGGAAGCGTCGGGGGAACTCCGGTGCAGAATGTCGGCGCTTACGGGCAAGAGGTTTCGCAGACGATTGAATCTGTGCTTGCACTTGACCTCAGGGATGGACAACTGCACGAACTCTGCAAGGAAGCTTGCGGCTTCAGCTATCGCACTAGCATCTTCAACACCACCGAGCGCGGACGCTACGTCGTTCTGCAAGTCAATTACGTTTTGCACCACGGCGATGCCTACATTGCCTATGCAGATCTGAAAAAATACTTTGCAGGATGGAGCGTGAAGCCGACATTGGGCGACGTACGCGATGCAGTGCGAAAAATCAGGAGTGGCAAAGGTATGTTGCTCACTCCTGGCGATGAGGATTGCCGCAGCGTCGGATCTTTCTTCAAGAATCCAATTCTTTCGCAAGAGCAATATGAAGCTCTGAAGACTCGAGCCGCGGCCAAGAATTTACAGATTCCCAGCTACCCAACCCTCGATGCGCAAAAGAAAGTTTCAGCCGCCTGGCTGGTCGAACGCTCCGGTTTCAGCCGCGGATACGGCCACGGACCGGTCGGGATTTCACGCAAGCATGCGCTCGCAATCGTGAATCGCGGAAACGCAACCGCATCAGAAATCCTGGCGTTTAAAGACGACATACAGCAGCGCGTAGAGGATATCTGGGGTGTGGCCCTGGAACCTGAGCCAGTCTTCGTGGGAGTATAGGCGCGAGCGTCTCGCTCGTGACCGGTTAGTTCCGCGTATCGGCGACTGCCGCCCCAGATTGCAACCCGCTTTTTGGTATTTCCCCTGAATTGGGGTGGGTACGCGTTCCGGCCCCGGCGGCAGCCGCCTCTATTTACTCATCGGCAATTCCTGCCGCCTCTTTAAAAATTGTAACAAACATGGGGCGCGTTAGCTTGCCGGTTTGAGTGTTCTGGTTAGAGGGATGATAGGAGGCCAGTAACGTCTTTCCATCCGCCATTTTGTACGTAGCCCCGTGCTGGAAAATGTAAGCCTTGCGGCTGCCAAGCTGATCGCGCCGTTTGAGGTAATTGAGATAGGCATCGAACCCGATCCGTCCCAGGGCGACCACCACCTTCACATTCTTGAGACCTTCCAGTTCGCGATCCAGATAGGAGGCGCAGTTCGTCAACTCCTGCGGCAACGGCTTGTTGTCGGGCGGAGCGCAGCGAACCGCTGCCGTGATGTAGAGATTTTTCAGCTTGAGCCCGTCCAGACGATCAGTCGCGTTTGGTTGGTTGGCAAAACCAGTTTCGTACAGTACTGGAAACATGAATTTGCCGGATGCGTCCCCGGTAAACGGACGGCCAGTGCGGTTGGAGCCATGGGCGCCGGGAGCGAGCCCGAGAATCAAGACCCGGGCGGCGGGATCGCCAAAGCCCGGCACAGGCTTTCCCCAATACTCGCAATCCCGATAAGCCCGGCGTTTCTCACGTGCAATCTTTTCGCGATATTCCACTAGTCGCGGACAACGGGTACAGCCCACGAGCTCGCCGTGAAGCTCGACCAGCCAACTGCTATTTTCAGAATCAACAGCCATGTTTCAACTTTACAGGCTGGGCCTGACGTGCGCATAGGAGTCCATCTGAAGTTTGCGGCAAAATTCACTGTGCCAGCGTCCAATAGTTGATAGCATCAAAAGAGCGACCGTTATGCCCAGAGATGCGAGCGAAAAATCCGGGGGGGAAGCGTCCGCGCGTTTGGACTCTCTGCTGTCTGAGATTTATGTAAGGAGCAAGGGTGAAATCTGTGGGCTGAGTCACGCTCAATTCGACAACATCCTTGCGGAAATTGGCCGGAAGTACTTGCCTGGCGATGCGACGCAGATCGAAACTTGCGATTTCTATGCAAGCCTTCGCGTCGAAGAACTCGCGCTCGCCCGTGCCTGCGCCATCGGAAATGAGCATGCGTGGGAAATTTTCCTCACTCGTTATAGAGAAAAGCTCTACGAAATAGCAGGCTACATTACCAAAGAAAGTTCTACCGCGCGCGAATTGGCAGACTCCATTTACGCCGACCTTTACGGCACGGCAACGCGCGATGGGCAGCGGGCTTCGAAGCTGGCTTCCTACACCGGACGCGGCTCCCTGGAAGGTTGGTTGCGCACGGTCATGGCACAGGAGCACGTAAACCGGTACCGGCGGCAGCGGCGACTGGTCAGCCTGGATGAGGAAGCCGAAGAAGGCACACAGTTTGCCACGGCTGAAACGGAGGCGGCGATTGTGGCCGATCCCAGAGTAGAGGGTGCTGTCGATGAGGTTTTAGCCGCGCTGGGCCCGGAAGAGCGATTTGTGCTGGCCTCCTATTTCCTGGATGAGCGGACCTTGGCCGATATTGCACGCAGCTTAGGAGTGCATGAATCCACCATAAGCCGGAAACTGGATAAACTGGCTAAGTCATTGCGAAAGCAAATCTTGGCATCGTTGGGACGGCGGGGAATGAGCCGCCGCCAGGCTCAAGAGGCCCTCGATGTCGATGTGCGCGACCTCCGGGTCAATATTCGCAGCCGCCTGGCGCAAGAAACCGCCGGACCAGCGTTCTCTAAAAAGAAGGCAGAAACTCCGGCAGGCGACGGGTCGTAATTGACCCGGCACCAAGAAAAATGGCAGAAATATCCAAAATCGTAAAGCAGCGGCTGCAGACGAACGCGAAGCTCGCAGATCATCCTGAACCGAACCTGCTCAGCGCGTTCGTGGAAAGGTCGTTAGGCCAACGCGAGCAGTCTGAGGTCCTGCAGCATCTGTCCCAATGCATGAATTGCCGGGAAATCGTGTCTCTGTCAGGGGCCCAGCCTAACCTCGCTGATGCTGTCTCGCTCACTCCTGCGCGTGCAGCCTGGCTCTCGTGGCCGGCGCTGCGTTGGGGAGCAGCCACGGCTTGTATCATCGTGGTTGGCGCCGCAATCACGGTCCATCAGAGACATGAGTCCGTACAACATCCAGCCACGCAGGCTTCCATCTCGAGCCCTTCCCTGTCGACCCAGACAATCCCCGATAAGGCGGCGCTTCCGCAGTCACCAAACTTAAATCCCGCACCGGTTCAGGCAGCCAAACAACGCATAAGGCGGAGCAATTCCGGAAATCGTAGAGCGGCCGATTCGATGCCGGTTGAAATCGCGGACGCAAGAACAGCCTCGCCATTCGTTGAAGTAGTTCCAGGAAGAGCCAAAGACGCTGTCTTCCCGAGCGAAGTTGAACCGGCAACCGGCGGACCTGCCACGAATTCGCTGGCAAGCGGCACATTCTTCCCGGATGACCTCGCGGCTGAAAACCTTGCACCACGCTGGACTCTAAGCTGGGATGGCGTTTTGCAACGTTCACTTGATTCCGGCAGAACCTGGCAGACAGTTCCGGTCGCGAGCCATTTAATTCTTCGGGCCTTGGCGGCAAATGGTTTGGATATCTGGGTGGGCGGCAAGGCGGGCGCACTGTTTCATTCCTCGGATGCCGGTCAGCATTGGTCGCAAGTGCTCCCGATGGCCAATGGCGAGCCTTTCGCGGGCGACATCGTCGGGGTGGAATTCAGTGATGGTCTGCACGGTAAGCTAACCAGTTCTAACCGCGAAATCTGGATCACCTCTGACGCAGGACAATCCTGGCAAAAGCAGTAGCCGCCCGCTTCGATCTCGGCAAAAGCGGCTGTGCAAATATCCGTGCTCGATTAAAGTAACCCGACGCTGCCGAACTCCCTCAAACTTATTCTTCTTTGCCAACAGCGAATTGCGAGCTTCACCTTTACTTCAGCCCTCATTACTTCCGAGAGCAACATTCGCATTGCTTCTCTCAAATGTGGATTACCAAAGTGACATTTACAGCGCATGGGTGCAGGGCTACTATCCAATCGTGGTTTGGCAGTTCTGGGGGAGGGCTGCCGAGGCGTCCTAAACTGCAAAGTTTAGGACGTTTTTATTTGATAGCAGCAGCTCTTGAATCTTCCGATGTGTCGTAAGCACCACTCCCTGCGACTTCCTGCGCAGTCCTGCATCAAATGAAGTGTTAAGATTAATTAGGCCCATCGATGGATGGGCTTTTATACTGTTTTGCTGCACGCGGCTTTGTTAAGCACAGTCCAGCGGAGGACTTTGATGGCAGGCAATGGAATACTTGAAGTAACAGATTCAAATTTCGACCAGGATGTTCTCAAATCAGAGACTCTCGTCCTTGTGGACTTCTGGGCGACCTGGTGCGGACCTTGCCGCGCCATCGCTCCTATCGTCGAAGAGTTGGCCAAGGACTACCAGGGCAGAGTGAAAGTCGGAAAAATGGACGTGGACCACAACAGCGCTACTCCCATGCGCTATGGCGTACGCGGCATCCCCACGCTGCTGGTGTTCAAAGGCGGCCAGGTAAAGGAACAGATCGTAGGCTACGTTCCGAAAGAGACGATTCAGAAAGCACTGGACAAGCACATCGGCTGAGTCATTTTGTTCGAGGTTTCGAGCGCCCGGTCCCAGCCGGGCGTTTCATTTTGTGCGGAGGAAGAAGTTGGAATCCGCACTCCTTCGCAAGCTTCTCCCAGACCCATATTCCGTAAGCACCGCGGCCTGTCAAAGGGAACCCGAGTTGGTGAGCGAACATGCCCACTTGTCCGCGGTGGTGGGCGTCATGCGTAATCATGTATGCGAACATAGCGACGCCTGGAGGCCATGGCCTAGCCCAACCGTCGCGCACAAAACTCTGGACGCGGCCTTGGGGACCACTCAGAGCTTCTGCCAGCATTTGGGAACAAAGCCTGGCACTCTCCGTCAGCGCCGCTCGCGCTTGCTTTTTCGTGCAGCGGCTGCGGTCAAGCCGTGCGGGCAGCTTAAGGTGAGGAGCGGAGAGTCTCAGCCACTTGCAGCGAATGTGGTGGACGTGAGCGAAGATGTCAGCGATAGTACGACCTTTGTTGCCGGGGATTTTTGCTCGCCACGCCCGAGCGTCCAGATGCTCCAGCAAAAGCTGGTTCATGCGCTCATTCAGCGCATAAGACTGAAGTATCTCCTGAGGAAAATCGAAAGCTGGCATACCAGAAGGACGCGGCATGGGAACTCCTCGTCAGGTATGGAAAGGATCAATACTTCCGCAACACCCCAATCACTCTGCCCTGGAGCTGAACCGTTGTCGCCGGGACAATGATGGGCTTCATATTGACATTCGAGGGCTGCAGACGGATGTTGTCACCCTCGTGATAGAAACGCTTCAGTGTGGCATCCGATCCCCCGACCAGCGCGACCACGATATCTCCGTTATGCGCGGTCTTCGCCTTCTCGACCAAAACGTAATCGCCGCTCATGATGTGTTCATCCTGCATGGAATCGCCTCGCACTTCGAGCACAAACACTTCTTTCGAGCGTACGAAATCGGCCAGAGAAATAGTCTCTGGATTCTCCACCGCTTCGATCGGCTGCCCCGCTGCAATTCGCCCCAGTAGCGGCAGTACCATGGTGGTATTCACAGACATGGCCTGCTTCAACTTGCCCTTAGGCGGCAGCAGATCTATGGATCGGCTACGGTTGTAGTCGCGTGTGAGCAGTCCTTTTTTCTCAAGGTTCGAAATATGTTTGTGTACGGTGGCCAGCGAACTCAATCCCAACCCTTCCCCAATTTCCTCAAACGATGGAGAGTATCCCTGCTTCTGTACGAAGTCGGAGATGAAATCGTATACCTGACGCTGCCTGCGTGTAATCGCCATGCCGCCATTCTAAGCGAATGAAAGGCGAAGTCAAGCACTTTAGGGTTCCTTTCAAGGCACCTCTCATCAGAAGACCCCAACGCTTTTGTTGAGATATTTGCCTCTGTGTCTCTGTGACTCTGTGGTGAAATCGATTTTCCGGAAGTCGTAACTTTTATACGTCTAAATTAATCCAATAGAGTATCCAAGAGGAGAAATTTCATGGCAGAGAAAGTTTTGAAGTCTGAAGAGGATTGGAAAAAGCAGCTGTCGCCAGAGCAGTATCAGGTAACCCGCAAAGCGGGAACCGAACCGGCCTTCACCGGAAAATACTGGAAGACCAAGGATCCAGGCACGTACACCTGTGTATGCTGCGGTCAGCCGCTATTCAGTTCAGATACCAAATTCGAATCAGGAACCGGCTGGCCCAGCTTCTGGAAGCCCGTCGATCAGGGTGCCATTGCAGAAGAGACTGATAGCAGCTATGGCATGGTCCGGACTGAGGCCCGCTGTGCCCGCTGCAATGCCCACCTGGGGCATGTCTTCCCGGATGGTCCCAATCCGACCGGCCTGCGTTATTGCATGAATTCCGCAGCGCTTGATTTGAAGCAGGACGATAAGAAATAGTGAACGATTACAAAAAGATGCGGGCACCGGGATTGATACCCGGTGCCCGGAATTTTTGTGCGGCGTGTTAGTTCGATTCGTTGTACATGACCTTGCTGCCATGCGCCAACGTCGCTGAACTTGAAGCGCTGGCTGCGGCCGCTTTCTGCGGCTCAGGTTTCGACTCAGCCGGCTTCGCTTGTGCCTGCGGCTTTTCGTTCTGCGGTTGCGCGGCTTGTTTTTTTTCGGTGCGAACTTCGACCGAACCCTTTACCAGCGCCCCGTCCTCGATACATACGCGTGGAGTCACAACATCCCCGGTCACGGTTCCCTCACTGCGTATGTCCAACCGATCTGCACAATGAATATTGCCAGTCACCGTTCCCATGACTACCACTTCCTTGGCAGAGACGTTGGCTACGATGACAGCATTGCGTCCAATGGTGACGCGGCTGTCTGTGAAATTAATTGTGCCTTCAACTCGTCCATCGATATAGAGCGATTCAGCACCGCTGATATCGCCCTTGATCACAACCGAGCGTCCAATCGTAGCCTGCTCCATGGAATTGGTTATGTTTTTGGGTGGTGTGTAAGGCGTTGGTGAATATTTGGCGTCGTTGGCGGGATTTTGCGCTGGCTGCAACATCAGTGTCGGCCTTCCTTTTGGTTCCGTGCGGCTCATCCTGATGCTTGCTTTAGAGCGCAGCCGCATGCGGCGGGTATGAGATCGTGGCCATTGGCCATCTTGAATATCGCACGCGCTGTAATAATAGAGCAGGTTACGGAAGATCGTGCCAATCGGTAATTGATAGCTTCTTGCTTCGGAATTGTCGGGATTTACCCCGATTGTTGCTGAAGTTGCCGCTTTACTTCATGAATTCATGGATTACAGAAAGCAGCTGATCAGAGTCAACGGTTCCACAATCTAATCCCACGCCGCGGGGACATTCACGTAAGAGCCATCGAGAGCTGCAATCGACGGACAACCCAGCAACCTCAGTGTGCGCTCAAGGTCCGTTCGTAGAATCTCAATCGCACGCGTCACTCCCGCTTCACCGGCAGCGGCCAGGCCGTACGCATAAGCGCGCCCACACAAAACCGCGCGCGCTCCCATGCAGATCGCTTTAACCACATCGGTCCCGCGGCGAACCCCCCCGTCCATCAACACTTCGACTTGACCGTTTACCGCCTTCACCACCTCAGGCAACGCCCGCACTGAAGCTGGAACACAATCCAGTTGACGTCCCCCGTGATTCGAAACCGAAATGGCCGCCGCACCTTCATCGACTGCCCGCCGCCCATCGTCGCCGGTAAGCACGCCCTTGACCACGATCGGCCCTTTCCAGTGCTCCCGAATCCAACGCAGATCTGCCCAGGTAACCGCTGCGGCCGCCAAGGCCGCATTAATGTCAACCAACGGCATCTGCCCTTGTCCCGGGATGATCACATTCGGAAGTCCTGGCAAACCGCCATCGCGCAAGTAACTGACCAGCCATCCGGGATGCTTCAACATTTCTGGAATGTAGGGGATTTTCTCAAACACGCTACCGCTGATCAGCTCTTTCATGCCATTGCGATAGTCGCGCTCGCGAATTCCTGCGACCGCAGTATCAATCGTCACTACCAGCGCAGAGAATCCTGCAGCCCGTGCTCTGTCGATCGCAGCCTCCGAAGCCCCGCGTCCGCCCATCAGATAAAGCTGGTAGAAGACTGGGCCGGTCGAAGCAGCCTTCACATCCTCGAGCTTGTGTCCGGAAATGGTGGAGAGAATGTAACCCGTGCCTGCCGCTCCCGCCGCGCGAGCAGCCGCCACTTCCCCGCCCGGATGCATAAGTCGGCTGTACCCGACCGGAGCAAGCAAAAGCGGGAGAGCCAGATCGAATCCCAGCAGCCGCACACTTAAATCGCATTGCCCCAGTGCAACCGCGTGTCGAGGACGAAAGGTCACATCCTGAAATGCGCGGCAGTTCTCTCGCAGCGTAACTTCGCCTTCAGCGCCGCCATCCAGATAGTCGAAAACCGCTCTGGGCAACCGCCGCCGAGCTATGGGCCGAAAATCCTCGATGCAAACTACTCGCGGGGATGCAACTGCGTGGGCTCCATTCATCTTCAACCCCAATTCTAAAACCTCAAAACAGAAGATAGTACCACTTGGGAAAACGGAAGACACAGAATCAGGAACGCGCAGGTTCAAGCCGAAAGAAAAAAAGATTTATATATCGATGCGCTGGTCGGTGTGCCGCTTAACATACCAGCAGGGGTTGTAGCCGAAGTGAGGAAACAACGACTGTACGCACACTTGTGTCTGCGGCTGACCATAATCGTATTCAGTTTTGCCACTCTTCTGATGGATTGCGTAATAGGGCTGGATGGTCACGCTGGAAAACGGCTCGCGGCCCTTGGGAATCTTGAATCGAACTAAGAGATAATCTCCCGCATACACCAGCGCGGCTAACAAAACCAAAGCACCCACAACGCGGACGATTGCGCCCTTCAACTATTCCCTTCTTTCCGGATGCTTCTTTGCACTCTACTGTATTTCAATCGAAACCACATCCCCGTTCGTTTCCCCAGTCGCCCGGTAGTTCACGGCGACCGCCTGATTGTTCCACGCACAGGAAAAATTGTCTGCCCCAATCACGACCACGTGCGCTCTGTCCTGCACTTTCAGCTTCCAGGTCTTCGACTCCGAAATCACATTGAGTAACGCGCTTGCCGGCGCCGAGCAATCTACCCCCGTTAATCGTCCCTTTATAAAATTCACAGGCGGGGGATCTTGCACGGGTACGGGCTGCGCTTCAACTACCGCGGGATGCACAGCGCCCACGCCCGAAGCGGGCATCACGGTAACCCGACGAACCGGTTCTGCGTCTCCCTGCATTGCCTGTTTGAACGCCTGCGCCTGTGACACAGCCTGACGAGCTCTCTCCGCGACCGCCGGATCGCTGCTGTTCTGCAGTGGTTGCAGAATTTGCAGCGCCGGATCAACTCTCTTGTTCGCCAAATATACCTGTGCCAGATTAAACCGGTACTGTTCACTTCGTGGATTGAGAGCTACGGCTTTGTTCATCGTGCTCAACGCCGAGGTATAGTTCCCCTGCGCGGCGTAATTAAAAGCCAGCACCGAATACGTATCGGCAAATTCGGGATCCAGCGCAATCGATTTCTCTAACTTCTTCTGGATCGATGCCAGTTGCGCGGGATCACCGCCCAGCCCCGGTCCGTTCTGCATCTGGGCCAGCAGCCCCGAGTAGTAGAGGACTCGAGGGTCATTAGAATCGTGCTCCGTCGCTTGGTTGAAATATTCTCCAGCGCGGGGAAAATCTCGTTTCATCATGCAGGCGTAGCCCATACCTCGCAACGCCTCCGCATTGTCCGGCTGCAGCTTGAGCACTTCCTCAAATTCCGCCACCGCTTTTTCCTGATAATCAGGGGAATGTAGATGCATATCCGCCAGCACAGCCTTCGCATCTGCGATCGGCACCGGCTTCACCGTATAGCCCGCGATTTCAATGCCCGCCGGCGTTGCTATTTTCCAATACATGAAGCGATTCTTCTCCAGATAATCGCGCAACTCTTTATCGAACTGCGCGCCGCTCATCCCGAAAGCTTGTTGAATGGCATCTTCGACCGGCACTCTGCGGTCAATGGCAAGATCGAAATACGGGCCCGCCTTGGCCAACAATTTCTTGTCGTACAGATAATGCATGACGAGCCAGGACTCAGCATAAAACATCGACCGATGATCGCCGCTCTCGTTATACACGCTCGAATTCTGCTGCACCCGGAAAAGATCAGCGACTTTAAACATTCGGTTCTGCTGCAGGATTTGAAGATCGTTCTGCTGGATGAGGCCGACATCCGCCTCCTTCCCGTTAACCTTGATGGTAGAAAAGAACTCGGCAAAGCCTTCATCGAACCAGGGCTGAACCGATGCGCCCGTATTTCCGTTCAGCAACTGGTGCGCATATTCATGGAAGACAACGGTCCATGGATCCTCCACCGACATGTCCAGCAGGATAAAACTACGGTCTGTATTGCCTTCGAAAAGTCCGGCCACCTGCGTCGGCTTTCCGTTATATAGTGGCGCGAACTGCCGCAACTCTTTCGTATTGCGAAAGGCCACAATCTGCAGGGGCGTCGGCAGACTAACTTTCGCTTTAAATAAAAGCGCGCCGAATACCGCCCTCATCTCTTCGAAATGATACGCAGCATCTCGGCCACGTTTCTCGCCCGCGTCGGTAACTACGGAAAAATGTGGGGACCGGATTTCCACCCAGGCAGGCTCGCTGCCAAAGGCAGACACGACCAGGATTGATACGAGAAGTAGAAGACCAACACCGGGCCAGAACGGTGTGCGCGTCATATTCACCTCGTTGGCCGGATATGGTACACCAGAGCTCTGGTATTTCTCGAATAAAGTGAGGAATTCGCCAAATTCTTAGGGCAAGAGATCGAGAAGTTCCTACTGGGAAGGCTGCCAGATGAAACTACAGCATCGCGGCCACCGGCGTTCCCTCATTCGGGAAAACGAAAAAATTAGCTTCCTGGAACCGGCAGCGGAGGCGCGCCACCCGCGACCTCGGCTTGATTGAATACAGCGTTTGCTCCCATGTGTGCTGGCTTGGGAGCCAGCATCTGCTCCTTACGGTAGACCAGGTTGCTGGCGTTGAAGGTGGCAATTTCGAAGCCGTGCCCATGGGTGATCGCATCCGTGGGGCAGGCTTCGACGCAGTATCCGCAGAAAATACATCGATTGTAATCGATGTTATAAACCTTGGCGTAGCGTTCTGCTCCGCTCACCCGATGCTCAGCCGTATTCTCCGCCGCCTCAATATAAATGCAGTTCGACGGACAGGCCGCCGCGCACAGAAAACAGGCAACGCACTTTTCCAGTCCATCCTCGTCGCGCTGCAAAACGTGCACGCCACGAAAACGTTCCTGCAGCTTGGCTCCGCGCAGCGGTCCCGGCCCGTCAGGATAGTTCTCCACCTGCGTAGGCTGGAACATCTCCATAAAAGTGATGCTCATGCCCTTGGCGATGGCGGCGATGTTCTCCAGAATTGCCATACACAACTAGTATAGCGGATGGATTGCGGTTGTCGCAGGATGCGCTGCTGAGGTTCAGGGGTACAACCGAGTATCGCGCGGAGAGTGCATAGGCCCTTCGTTGGAACTCGCTCGCGTTCACGCAAGGAGTTGTTAAGGAAAAGAGTTGTTAAGGAAGAGAAAAGCCCGGCTCAGGAGGACGATTGAGTATCCGGGCCACGTTAGTAACCGCAGAAAAGATTGTATCCAAACCAGAATTAAAGTCTAGTAGTATTATGGACAATATTGGTATTATTTGGAGCAACGGGCGCTCGCCGGCCGTAAGCACCTCTTTTTTCTGCCGGCCGGTTCAGCGGTTTGACTTACAGTCATCCAAGCCATAGATTAAAAGCAGGTCTTTACATGGCCAATCCCACCAGTGGGGGCGTCACGGCTTCGACGGAGATGCTTGCGGCCAAGAGGCATGCCGGGGTGCACACACCCGTAATCGCGTGCAAAATGATAATTGCCAATCAACAAATGGCATACGCAGCCTAATTAATTAGGCAGCCGCTTTCCACCGCTTTGCCTTCGGGCGGTGAGCGAGCGTCACACAGAGGGCTGCTCTTCTCCGCTACGTCTGGGCGGAGAGGCTAAGATCTCAGGCTAGCGGCTGGCGTTTCTTGTCCGTTCTGAGCGGCGGCCGCGAACGTCTTGAGGTAATGCTCAGGGCATGAACGTGAATAAGCATGTAGTCTCTTGACCAGTAACATTTTCGGACGCGGGTTCGACTCCCGCCGCCTCCACCATTTCTAAGCGTTTACTCTAGAACACGTTCTTGCAGGCGGCGGGAACGTTTCCGTGCCGGCTCTTGGAGAGAAGTTTGAACATCTCTTGCATGGCGTATTCCTTCTCACCAATAACGTTGGTGTAGAAGTGGCCGTGCGAGTCTTTTTTTACCTTGCCGAAGAGCCATGCGCAGCAGTTGCTGGCCTCGCCGCAGAAGTTACCCTCCCAGGCAGTGTCCAGGCTAACTTCAGGATCGCTCATTGTGTCCGAAAACTCGTCCCACATAATGGCAGTTGTTCCATCTGCGCCGGGGTCGTTGTTGGGACTGCCTTTATCGCCGAGGATGTAACTGGTTTCGCAACTGCTTTTACATTGGTCAGGATTGCCGACCATTGCATACTTGATGATCTTGCCGCTGACGATCGAAGTGGAGGGGCCATGGTATCCGCAGAATTGGCTACAGAAACCTGGATCAGTCACGTCGGTATAGGTCAGAACGAAATAGACTCCGCTGCTGTCGCCGGGCAGATGCCCACCGCTGATTGCATTGGCGATGATCAGTTGAATCTCGCCGTCGCCGCTTAAGCTCTTTCCCAACGAATAATCGTCGTGGTAATCATTCTGTGCAGAGTGCTTCACCTTATTCGGGACGAACTTATTCCTGCTATCGCTATAGGTGCTGTTGATCTCGTTTTGCGTCGATCCACCGAGGTGGGCAAAATAGTAGTCGATGATGCGTTTGTCTTTCGCTGTCCAATCGCCATACCAGACGATGTAAACCGTGGGCTCCGTCTCAAACACTGGCCCGCCGTGGTAGTTCATCCCACCACCGGCGTTGCGCGGAAGGTCCTTGTCGAATAGAGGCAACGCACTGGGAACGGATTGGCTTTGAACGAACGCGCAGCACGCAAAGAACACGGCAATAACGATGCCGAACTGCTGTTTCTTCATAAACTCCTCCTGGTTTTAGGGGCTGTCCTGGCGGAGCCGGAAGAGCACGTAAGTCCTCGGGTGAGATACTTCATTGTGCATCTCTTCTAATTGATAGTGAACTCTAGGTCAGAATCGTTACTAATTTGCGTCTACAGTTTTTACTGTATGCCTATCGGGCGAGAGCGTTCGATATCGTACCAACATTCTATGGATGGTGCAGAATGACAATCAACGGTTTTCGTCTTTGGCTTGCAGTTGTTGCCGCTACGCTCCTCACCGTCGTCGTCACTGTGATGACGAGCGCCTCGGGCCATGTGAAGTAGCGGCAGTTCAGTGCAGAAAACGATTTGATCCCGGTTTCGTCGGTTGGTCCTGCGCCAATAACCGTGACCCTGATTACAAGCAGCCCAACTGCGAGAAGTGATCACGTTCTATTCGGTTTTCTGGTCGGCGGCAGTGTCCTCTTGCGGGTCTTCCGTTTTTTGCCAGCCAGAGTTGGGATTAAATTCCTTCATGGATTTGGCGGCGTCTTCCGTTTTATCACCCAGATCTTTTTCATAAACGACGCCATCCTGATTAACGATAAATGTCATCACTCCGGAAGATCTGTATTCGGCAGGATAGGCGACGAAAGCAAAGCCTCCGGTCATTTTGCCGTCGACGACATATTTCTTGGCGCCCCCTGATGCATTTTTTCCCTGCCGGATCAGGATGTGATAGAAGTAGCCCCGATAGGGCGTCGCCTGGTTCTGCGTTTTCGAATTTCCCTCGTCGACGGCTTGCGCAACCAACGGCCCAACTGGGCTCCGCGGTTCGCCATTGGCGGACTGCCAATAAAGGCCGTCGTGGTGGCCTTCGCCGCTGTATATTCTCTCGGCATACTCGCTGTGGCTTCCGTAGAATTCTTTCTGCGCAGCAACTAATTCCTCGCAGACGCGGATGGCTGACATTTCGTTCCGTCCGATTCGCCGGTACAGAATTTCATTCTTGCCCGCGTCAGTATCGAAATACCAAGTGCTTCCTTTATTCACGATTGGAATTGGCGTGGGCCAATTCTCGGCTCCGACATATAAGGTCACAGTTCCATCCGGCTCTCTTACCAGACGGTGCATTTCCTGATATTTCTTAATAAAAGTAGCGCGGCTGTTGGCATCTTCGGTTTCATCGCCCGATGAGATCAATTGTTTTCCATTGGGACCGAGGATATCGAGCATCGCTTTTTGGTCGTTATTCTGAGTAGCTGTGAACAAGGCATTGCTCGCCTCTTCCGGCGACGAAAAAGTTTTCTGGCCCTGTTGCTGGGCTACCGCAAGCGTGGCGAAACATCCCATCAAAAAGAAGATGGCGATCGTGGCCAACGCCGAGAGCCTCGTCCAATGAAGTCGCTCGAAGATCAACTTTGTTCGTCGCATATCGGCTTTCTCCAATTCGAAATTCTCAACCTACCATTGGATATTCAGGATTAACGACGCCCACCGCCGCCGTGACCTCCTCCACCGCCGTGGAATCCGCCGCCTCCGCCGCGCATTCCGCCGCCGCCAAAGCTGGCCTGTCCGCGCGAGGAGAAGCTTCTGGTCTGCCCTCCATGATCAAAGCCGCTGAAGGCGCCGGAGCGAACGCCGCTCTGGCCGCGGGGTTCCGCATATCCGCGAGCAGCCTGCTGGTTTCCATTGAAAGGTCTGGGAACTGCCCCCGGACGGTTGTAGACATTACCCCGTGCGGCCATACCTCCACGGGCTTGGACTCCAGTATGTCCCGCGTAGGCTCCGCCGCGTCCCTGGTAGGCTCCGCCACGCCCTGCGTAAGCTCTCGCGCCGCCAGCCCGGTAGAAATTTGTCCGGTTGTAGAAGGTGGTGCTGCGGGAAAAGTATCTGCGACCGCCATAAATCGGATATCCGCCGTGCCAATTGAATCCCCAATGAGGCCAGCCCCAGCCAAAACCTCCGAACCAGCCAATTCCAAATCCAAGTCCGAAGGACAGGTACGGTCCTCCAAACCAAATTCCCGGGTAGGCATACCATCCCGGCCATGGATAGATCGGACCTCCGTAAACCAGCCACGGATCATAGGCAGGGACGTAAACCACATCCGGATTAGCGGGTTGAATAACGACAGTCGAGCCTTGGGTCTCGACGGTCTGCTGGGGGGTGGACTTCAGGTTCCCGGCATCCTCGGCGCGCTTGCGCATCACCTGGATAGCATCCATAACATCCTGCTGCTGGTTGTAGTAGGCGTCACCGAGGGACGAGGTCCAGGAAAGATTCTTATCCATATTTCCCAGCACCGAGGGAAATGCAGTGAGCGCTTTTACGCTCGGATCCCAGGGCTGTTGGTCGACCGCTTTGCCTAACGCGTCCCCCTTGAGATCAGGATGTGCTTGCACCCAGCGGTCAGCTTCTACCACTTGTTCGGGAAAAGTAGAAGCGGCCAGAATCTGTGCCACCAGCGAATCCGGGTAGAGCGCGATCGGCGCCACCAGTTGCTGCAACTGCTGCGCCGTCTGCGGCGCGTAAGCCGGAGCCGGCGCCTGTCCACTTTGCGGCGGAACTTGCGAGTCCTGGGGTGGCGGAGCTTGTTGTTCTTGAGGAGGAGCCTGCTGATCTTGTTCGGCGAACAGGTTCTGAGGGAACATCGTGAACAACAGGGCGAATGACAAGAAGGTAGCCAAACACTGCTTGACCAACTGCGCAATTGAGGAATCTGCTGCTCGTCCGAAAGCACTCATAATCTCGGGCCTCCTCCGCAAAATGTCGCCCCGGTGACTCTCATAATCACTATCCTATATAAGATAGGATGTCTGCGTTAACTCAAGCGTTGTGCGATTCTAACTTGCCATCTAATTGTCCCACGCACAAGTATTAGATATCGAACACAAGAAATGCGCTACAATTTTGAACTGCCGCCGCAACTGTTAATCGGTTTTGGTGTTGACCGAAGCAGCTCGCGACTCCGTGAGTTAACGTCCGCACGCCAGGAGAAAAAATATGGCAACAGCTCTGAAAATCGCTCCACCCGATGATAAAGTTTCCAGCTTCGTTTCTAAAACCCACAAGATTCTGATTAACGGAAAGTGGGTAGATGCGGCATCTGGCAAAACCTTTCCTACATACAATCCCGCAACCGGCGAAGTTCTCGCGAACGTAGCCGAGGGCGATCGCGAGGACATAGACCGCGCGGTAAAAGCTGCGCGCGCTGCCTTCGAAACCGGACCCTGGTCGCGGTTGACGACATCGCAACGGGCCAGACTGATCTATAAATTGGCCGATTTGCTCGAAGAAAATCTGGAAGAGTTCGCCGAACTGGAATCGCTCGACAATGGCAAACCGCTGAAAGTGGCGCGTGCAGCCGACGTTCCACTGGCCGTCGATCTTTTTCGCTACATGAGCGGATGGGCGACAAAGATTGAAGGCAACACCATTCCAATTTCCGTCCCCTACGCGGCTGGAGCCAAATTCCTGGCATACACGTTGCGTGAGCCCGTCGGAGTTGTAGGCCAGATCATTCCGTGGAATTTTCCTTTGCTGATGGCGGCGTGGAAGCTGGGGCCGGCGCTAGCGACAGGAAACACCGTCGTTTTAAAACCGGCCGAGCAAACGCCACTTACTGCGTTGCGTTTGGGTGAACTGTTTCAGGAAGCTGGATTTCCCGATGGCGTAGTAAATATCGTCCCGGGTTACGGCGAAACGGCAGGCGCGGCATTGGCAGCTCATCCTGACGTCGACAAAGTTGCATTCACCGGATCGACCGAAGTGGGCAAACTTATTTTGCAGGCGGCCGCGGGCAATCTGAAAAAGGTTTCGCTCGAACTCGGTGGTAAATCTCCGAACGTCGTTTTCGCCGACGTTGACCTCGACAGCGCGATTGCTGGCGCTTCGAGCGCGATCTTCTTTAATCACGGGCAATGCTGCTGCGCGGGCTCGCGTCTGTATGTCGAAGACAGTATTTTCGACAAAGTCGTGGATGGCGTGGCTGAGCACGCGAAGAAGATCAAAGTGGGATCAGGGCAAGACGATTCCAATGACATGGGTCCGTTGGTTTCCGCCGAACAACTGAATCGAGTCTGCGGATATCTCGAGTCGGGATTATCCGAAGGCGCGAAGGCCGTGGCCGGAGGAAGCCGTCACGGCGATAAAGGTTACTTCGTGAAGCCTACGGTTCTGGTGAACACGAACGAAAAAATGAAAGTCGTGCGGGAAGAGATCTTCGGCCCGGTGGTCACCGCCATTCCTTTCCGGGATCCTGCTGAGCTAGTCACACAAGCCAACAATTCCGTTTACGGATTGGCGGCCGGCATTTGGACGCGCGACATTCAGAAGGCACATCGCCTAGCGTCGCAACTGCGCGCCGGTACGGTGTGGATCAACTGCTACAACATTTTCGATGCTGCCCTGCCATTCGGCGGGTATAAGCAATCAGGATGGGGCCGCGAGATGGGCCACGAAGTCCTGGAGCAGTACACGGAAGTCAAAGCGGTTTGCGCGGCGCTGTAGAGTTGCAATGGAGGACGGAGTAACCGCCCGTCCTTCATTTTCGCTTCACATTTCATTTTCGCTTCAGAACTACACTTTCGAGTCATTGCCACCAGCTTCCCCGCTGTGTTAGCTTCGACAAACAGCAGAGGTTAGCTTGCAAGCAACAGTGCCTGCCGGGCTGGACCGCAAGGAAGCGGAAGCTTATCTGCGGCTCGATCCGAAGCGGCTCCCAAAACACATCGCTATTATTATGGACGGCAACGGCCGCTGGGCGCGGCGGCGGCACTTGCCCCGCATCGCCGGACACCGCGCCGGGGTGTCGTCCGTGCGCTCCACGGTTGAGACCGCGGCTCAAATTGGTATTCCGGCGCTTACTCTTTATGCTTTTTCTGAAGAGAATTGGAAGAAACGTCCCGCAAGCGAAGTCGATTTCCTGATGGGCCTGCTGTGCCGCTATCTGAAAGCAGAAGTGCCCACGCTGAACAAGAATAATATTCGTCTGGAATACATTGGCCGCCAGCACGAGTTGCCGCCATCGGTTCAAGACAAAATGGAGTGGGCGCGCCAGGCCACGGCGCACAACACTGGTATGGTGTTAACGCTCGCGCTCAATTACAGCGCGCGCACCGAACTGGTGGACGCGTTCCGCTCGATTGTCGATGCGGCTGCGCGCAACGGCGGCCTCGATCATCTTGAAATCGACGAGGACGCTGTTTCTCAACATTTGTACACGCGTCACTTGCCTGATCCAGATTTGGTGGTTCGAACAAGTGGCGAGATGCGGCTGAGCAATTTTCTGTTGTGGCAATTGGCGTATGCGGAAATCTATGTGACGCCAACTCTGTGGCCGGAGTTTCGCGGCGTTCATTTGCTCGAGGGAATTGCCGAATACCAGAAACGCGAACGGCGTTATGGTGGCTTAGCTAGCGATGCTTTGCCAGCTCACAGCCCTCAACATTCGCGGACAGGAATGTCTGCGCCACACACCGCAAGATCGGGCAGGAGCTGAGGCTCTTGCATCTGCTCAAGAGAATCCTCACTGCAGTAATTCTTATTCCTATTGTTCTGGTCCTGGTGCTGTGGGCCCCGGTGCCCGTGGTGGCACTGGTCGCGGCTTTGGTGGCGCTGCTTACCGTGCAGGAATTGCTCAAGCTGGCCGAGGCTTATGGCATCCGCTCACTGCGCTGGCCAACTTATATTTTCGTTGGCGTGTTTTTTCTGCTGCTCGCCATTAATCCGGGAAATGCAAAGCCTCTGCTCTCGACAGCGATCTTCATTTACGGCGCCGGCTTCGCCGCAGCCCTCGCTCCATTTGTTTTTCTGACGATCGCGATGCGCAGGGTGAATCTCAGCACGTCGTTTCCCGCAGCCATGGTTTCCACCTTCGCGTTCTGTTACGTGGCGTTGCCACTCGGCTTTCTGGTGCAGTTGCGCGAGCAGTGGTCAGGCGCATTTTTGCTTTTGTATTTGTTGCTGCTGGTTTGGGCCGGAGACATCTTCGCCTACTTCGTAGGACGTTCCCTGGGACGCCATCTGATGTCGCCGCGAATCAGCCCCAAGAAAACCTGGGAGGGCGCGCTGGCATCGTTGTTGGCGAGTCTGGTTGTAGGAATGTTGCTCTACAACTACGCCACGCCAATAAGCACTGCGCTGCTGAACGCGCATCTTATCGAAAAGCGGGACGGATTTTTCGCGCTGCAGAAACCGCCACTCGGTCCAACGATTTGGCTCTCGGCGGCCATAAACATCGCGGCGCAGTTGGGAGATCTGGTGGAGTCGTTGATCAAACGCGGCGCCGGAGTGAAAGATTCAGGAACGATTCTCCCCGGCCACGGCGGCATGCTCGATCGCGTCGACGCCCTGCTCTTTGCCGCTCCGGTGCTATGGTACTATGCGGCTTGGCGCATCATGCAGTAGGTTTGGTAGCGCCGCCGTCTCGGCGGCTGTCCTGGGGGCGTCCCGCCCGCAGCGGACGGCAACAGCTGCTCCGGACAGCCGGCAAGATGCCGGCGTACACGAAACGCGATTGAATGAAACGTATTTCCATCCTGGGTTCCACCGGCTCCATCGGATGCAGCACGCTTAGCGTAGTCGAATCCTATCCGCAACGTTTCCAAATCATTGCTCTTGCTGCCGGCCACAATGTTGAGGCTGCATTCCAGCAGGCGCAGCGATGGAAACCACGACTGATCTCGATCGCCGCCGAAGCGGACGCTGGAATTCTTCGCGCTCGCCTAAAAGCTGCCGAAGTAAACAGTATCGAAGTAGTCCACGGGCCGACGGGAACGGTACAAGTTGCCACATATCCGGAAACTGATTTCGTAGTTAGCGCGATCGTAGGCGTCGCCGGACTTGAAGCCACTTACGAAGCTGTACGTGCCGGCAAAACAGTTGGGCTCGCGAACAAAGAATGTCTGGTCGCTGCTGGAGAATTGATTACCGCCGAGGCCCGCCGTCAGGGCAAGCCATTGCTCCCGATTGACAGCGAGCATAACGCCATTCACCAGTGTCTGCGCGGCGGGCGCATGGATGAAGTTCGGCAGATCTGGCTAACCGCATCGGGCGGGCCATTTCTTCATACACCGAAATCGCAATTTTCTTCAATCACGATCGAGCAGGCATTAAATCACCCAACCTGGAAGATGGGACGCCGCATCACCATCGACTCCGCAACGCTGATGAACAAAGGTTTCGAAGTGATCGAAGCCTGCCGACTGTTCAATCTCCCACCGGATCGAGTGCAGGTAATCGTGCACCCCCAATCGACCATCCATTCCATGGTCGAATTTGTGGATGGCAGCATACTTGCTCAGTTCTCCGTGACCGATATGCGCCTGCCCATCCTCTATGCGCTCACGTATCCGGAACGCATCGAATCGGATATGCGCTTCCCGGTCATGGACTTACGACACCTCGATTTCGAGCCGCCAGATATGGGAAAATTCCCTTGCCTGGGTCTCGCCTATGAAGCAGCAGAGGCTGGAGGTGCGAAAACTGTTGCACTCAATGCCGCGGATGAGGTCGCAGTGGCGGCATTCCTGAATGGCTCAATCCGCTTCACCGAGATTGCTGCCATAATAAAAATGGTTCTTGCTGAAACGAAAGCCGTCAAGTTGGAATCTATTAGTAAGGTGCTTCTTGCAGACGCCGAGGCGCGCCGGCTAGCTCGGGAAAAAGTAGAACAGTTGGGCTATGCCGCGCAGTCGCCATCGGCTTCTTCCACTTTTCGAGGGGAATAACAAAAAATATGTCGGGATTTTTTATCGCTGTGCTCGCCGTTGCTGTGGTTTTGGGATTCATGATTCTGATCCATGAATTCGGCCACTACGCGGTCGCGAAACTGTTAGGCGTGCGCGTCGAAGTCTTCTCCATCGGATTTGGCAAGCGGCTGCTCGGCTTCCGCCGCGGCGATACCGATTACCGCATCAGCGCCATTCCTCTCGGCGGCTACGTGAAAATGAGCGGCGAGAATCCCATGGATGAGCGTACCGGCGATCCCGGCGAGTTTCTATCTCATCCGCGCTGGCATCGTTTCCTCATCGCTATCGCTGGCCCGTCCATGAATATTCTGCTCGCCATTGGCTTATTGACCGCAGTTTACATGTTCCACTACGAATACCCGGCGGTGCTGGATGACCCTGCAGTCATCGGCTGGGTTTTACCCGACACGCCGGCCGCGAAAGCTGGAATTCAAGTTGGCGATCGCATCGCCCGTCTTGATGGAATCGAAAATCCGACTTGGAAGCAAGTCGATCCCAAGGAAGCTCTGAGCCCGAATCAACCTCTCAACGTCACTCTAGCTCGCGATGGGAAAACTCTGGACAAAACCATTGTCCCTGAAGCTTATGGCGTGAATCAGATGGGATACGCCGGATGGGTTCCCAAAGAATCCAGCGTTACAGTTACTGAACTCGAAAAGGGAATGCCGGCGGAGAAGGCTGGAATCAAAGTCGGAGACCAAATCCTGAGCGTTGATGGCCAGCCGATCCCTGCGCTCGAAGCGATGATCGAAACCTTGAAACGCACACAGGACAAGCCGATTGAGATAACGGTTCTGCGCGATGGCCAGCAGAAGACATTCACCGTGCGGCCCGTGCTCGCCGACGTCCCAGGCCAACAGGAGAAGCGCTATCGTGTGGGCCTGGGCAGCCTGCCGATGAAAGTCAGCTCCTTGCCGTTGGCGGCTGCGTTCCACAAGTCAATTGAGCAAAACAAAGAAGGTTCGCTGCTGATCCTCGAACTCGTGCAGAAAATGATTCAACGCAAGATCTCGATCCGCACCATCGAAGGACCAATCGGCATCGGCCGCGCCGCCGGCGAAGCCGCCACGGAAAAAGGCTGGACTCCGCTGATGGCTTTGACCGCCGCAATCAGCCTGAATCTCGGCATCTTTAACCTGTTGCCAATTCCCATCCTCGACGGCGGCGTCATTTTGCTGCTGTTCGTCGAGAGCCTCATGCGCCGCGACATCAGCCTGCAGATCAAAGAGCGCATCTACCAGGCCGCGTTCGTATTCCTGGTACTGTTCGCGGTAATGGTCATTTACAACGATCTGGCAAAAACCTTACCAGGAATGATGCAAAGACTGCCGTAATTCTTGTGGCGCGGACCCCCGCGCGTGCGGGAGTAATTGGAGGCCCGTCCCTGCCCGGCTTGGATAGGCAAGGCGCTAGTCCTCCAATCCACGTGCTAAAATAAAGATTCCCAATGGCTAACATTCAACGCAGAAAGACCGTTACTTGCTCGATCGATGGCGTACGCGTGGGCAGCGATGCACCGGTAGTGGTGCAATCCATGACGAACACGGATACCGCTGACATCCCCTCGACCGTTCAGCAAGTCGCCGCCTTGGCCCGCGCCGGCTCCGAATTGGTTCGCGTCACGGTCAACAACGAAGAGGCAGCAGCCGCCGTCGCACCCATTGTTGAGCAACTAAACAAACAGGGCATAAACGCGCCCATCGTTGGCGATTTCCATTACAACGGACATCTTCTGCTGAAGAAATATCCCGACTGCGCCCGCGCCCTTGCTAAGTACCGCATTAATCCTGGCAACGTCGGTATCGGCCGCAAGGACGATAACAACTTCCGCACCATGATCGAGGTAGCTGTCGAGAATCAGAAACCAGTTCGCATCGGCGTGAACTGGGGCTCGCTCGATCAAGCCTTGCTCACTCGGATGATGGATGAGAATTCGCGCCTCTCCGAGCCAAAAGACGCGCGCGAAGTCACCATGGAAGCGATGGTAGTCAGCGCGCTGAATTCCGCCGCACTCGCCGAGAAATATGGTTTGCGCGCCGACCAAATCATCCTCAGCGCCAAAGTCAGCGGCGTGCAGGATTTAATCGACGTTTACCGTTCGCTCGCAGCTCGTTGCAACTATCCGCTCCATCTCGGACTGACCGAAGCAGGCATGGGAGCAAAAGGCGTAGTCGCATCCAGCGCCGCCCTCGGAGTTCTGCTGCAGGAAGGCATCGGCGATACCATCCGCGTTTCGCTCACGCCCGCCCCTGGCGGCGATCGTACCGAAGAAGTCCGCGTAGCCCAGCAGATTCTGCAATCGCTCGGAATCCGCAGCTTCACCCCGCAAGTCACGGCCTGCCCCGGATGCGGCCGCACCACCAGCACCTTCTTCCAGGAAATGGCCGAGCAGATTCAATCCTACCTGCGCGAACAAATGCCCACCTGGAAAGATCGCTACACCGGCGTAGAAGAAATGAAAGTCGCGGTAATGGGCTGCGTGGTAAACGGCCCCGGCGAATCGAAACACGCCAGCCTCGGCATTTCCCTACCCGGCACCTTCGAAGAACCCAAAGCCCCAGTCTACGTAGACGGCCGCCTGTTCACCACGCTAAAAGGCGATCACATAGTAGCCGAGTTCATAAAGATCATGGATGAGTACGTAGAATCCCACTACGCCGCGAGAGAACAGCTAGCCGCGCGCTAAGTCCTGGCGGTCGCCGAGCATTGCCGGGCGCTTTTCGACATGAGGGATTCCTATGAAGCCACCAGCGAATCCACACTTGCCCACTAACCCATCCGCGACCGGAGTGCCGAATCACTACATGGTCGGGGATAACCTGAAATGGAATGCACCCTGGATCAAGGTCCTCCTTTGGACCGAGCTTCCCTTCTGGCTAATGGTGGATAACACGGCGTTAGTCATCGAGTTTGAGGGTCACAAGTTCCCAGTTACTATCCACGATAACTACTTCGAACTTTTCTTTGGAGAGGCCACCGACTCGCGGACCACGGTCGGTTATCGCGGACCCATCAAGAAGCCTGAGGATCTGCCTCCTCTGGTGAAACAAGCGATGGACCAACACCCCAACGGGCCCCACATGTGGAGAAAGTGCAAGACCTACTTGAAGGTGGAGAGCAAGTGCAACGAGGATGTTTGGAACGCCGCAAACAAGAAAGAAATACCTCGGGCGAATGAAGCCACACTATACCTATCGGAACTCTGCAGAGCTCACATTCCCGTCGTCAACAAGCTCATAAAAGCGTACCGCCTCGTGACTTACGACTATTTCGCCTTCGAGGTGGCGCCCTGGGACGTCCCGCGATGGGCCATCGAGCGTGAAGGGCACTCAATCTCCTCCACGCTTGTTAGCTACCGAGACTGGGATGCCAAGCCACACATCTACAAGTTCGGGGATCTGTCTGAAAAGCCGAAGACGTACCAACTCATAGAAGCCGAGGATCTCCGAAACCAACTTTGTCTGGTCCCAACCCCCGGTGAACTTGAACTGCTCGACGCCCTGAACTTGATGGAGAGAGGAGACTACTCCGGTGCGGTGCGACGTGTCACGACGGCGATTGAGGTCATCGTAGAGGTTGTCGCCGGAGCAGCTGTGGAGGCAGCCAGCGGAAAGCAAGCCGCCGAGAAATTTCTTAAAGACACAAGGATGCGCTTCGACGAGCGCCTCAAAATGTACCAAAAGCTGACTGGCCGTAAATTATCCGCGTCCTCGCTCAAACTGCTGAAGGAGACGCGTGATCTCAGGCACCGGATCGTGCATGGAGGTTACCGGATCGGCCCGAGCGAACGCGGGAACGCCCAGAAGGCCGTCGATACCAGTCGATGGAGATTCAACTGGTTTGAGGACAACGATCAACGGCGAAAAATCAGGGAGGCGCGCATCGCCTATCGCTCACTCGGACGAGACATCGCAGCAGGCATTTTTCCGAGCAAAATCACCCCAGACGGAATCGTGCTTTCGCCAATCCCAATCTGAAATGGCCAAATACAATAAACAAAGGCGGCACTCGTGGCCGCCTTTAAACTTTCCCAAGCAGAGCGCTTAGGTTCGCACCTTACAACTTGAGTCTCCCTCTCGTCTGACTTGATGTCAAGGCCGAATGCACCTTCGTAACCGGGCTTCGGATGACCAGGCTTTGCCGAACTGGCTCCAAAATGGGAGGTGTTCCCGTGCACTTCATCGCGGCTCCTTCAAGACGACATCGATAGCAGAGGCAATCCATCGTCATCATCCGCGATGGGATCGGCAATGTTCTTCAGCTCCGGATAATGCTTCAACAGCGGTTCGGTCGCCTTCACCCGCCGCCCGGTGATCATGTGTTTCAGTTGCAGCGCATTTACTCCCGCCTTGGCTTCGAAATGATTATTGGCCACCACGTAAGTTACTTCGGCCTTGCTCGCGATGCGCTCGATCTTCTCCTTCCATCCCGCCAATTCCGTCTCGCTGTACAGATAGTTGTACCGATCCGCCGCCTTCCCGGCCTCGAACCACTGATCGTAATTGCGCCCATGCAGGCGAACGTATGCCACCGACGACGTCACATGCTCGGTGGCTTCGAGCGAGCGTCCAATCTGGGGTTGATCGATATTGCAGAACGCGACGTTTCTTTCGGTGAAATATGCAATGGTGTCCGGACGGTTCCAGGTGTCGTGCCGCACTTCGACCACGCGCGGAAACTCGATGAACTGCCGCATCAGCGACTCCAGATATTCGCGGTTCAGCAATGTGTTCTTAAACGAAACCGGAAACTGAATCAGCAGCGCGCCCAGCTTTCCCGAGGACGCCAGCGCGTCCAAGCCTTCGCGCGCCAGCCGCTCATCTTCGTCGTTCGGCTTGATGGTCGCGGCCGAAGTCGGCTCCATCACCGCAATCGGAGAATGCGTAAACGAGCGATGCAGCTTGGCCGTGAATACAAACTTCGGATTGACCGCCACCTTGCGCACCCAAAGCTTCACCAGCTCCGGCTTGATGTGTCCATAAAAAGAGGTGTTGATCTCCACCACATCAAAGCATTGCGCCAGAAATTCCAGGCCATGCTGCTTGCGGCGCGCCATTCCCGGCGGATAGAAAACTCCCTCCCAATCTTTGTAAGCCCATCCCGCCGTGCCAATGCGAATCTCGCGCGAAGCGTCCATGAGACTATCAGAGGAATTCCAAGCTTGCAGGTTAGCACAGCAAAGTGTAGGCGCGAGCGTCCGCGCTCGTGGGTCTCAACTTATTGCAGGACAAGCGTGACCCAATACACACCATTAGGATAGCTGTTCGTGCGCGCGTAGCAGGTTCCAACCGAGAAAGTGCGCACCCCACGATCTTCGATGGCTCTCGTGGCTTGCGCGGGCAGCATCTCCGGCTGTTCGGTGGTGTAGCGGAGAATATAGGATCCGCGAACCGCTGCGGGTTTCAGCGAATCGGCGCGTGCCATGGAGCAGGCGGCATCCTGCGCGGCGTCACTATCTTTCCATACCAGCGGAGGCAGATTGTCATTGCGCCGCAGCCGGGCAATGCTGCCACTGACCAGGCCGCTGGCTTGCCGCGGCGAGTAGTTCGGCAAACTGTGTCCGAAATCCTGCGCCACGTACAGCGACAGTCCTGCGCGCACCACTCCAAATCCGACCACGTTGTAAGCGGGATTCAGCAGGTTCTCGCGATGCGGAGGCGAATGCATCAAGCTTTCGTGCGCCTGCTGCGCGCTTCCGGCATACGCTACATTTTCTCCAGCTTGATCGAGATGCAAATTGCAGTTGGCCGCCAGCCGCTGCGCCAGCGCGGGCTCTCCTTCAAACTGATGCGAAAGCTGTTGCCGCTCGGCCATCTCCACAGCATGAGCGCGCGCAGCACGACTCAAGCCCTCGTCCATTTGCAGCGGACCCACGCCTGCCTGCGCGCGAGCCTGATTCGCCAGAATTAGCAACTGTCGTTCGGCCTCGACATCGTATGAAGAATTGTTCGGGGAGGGCTGACGTGCCGGCAACACGTTCCCAGGCGTCTGCGCCGCAGACAAGCCAGCAATCACGATCATCGCGATCCACGCCACCGCCACGCGAAACATATTTTTCCTCACCCACGCCGGGGGACGCGTGCGGACCAACTTTGCCGCTTTGTTTCTTTGACCATACCCTCTAAAATCAGCCCAGACACGGTTACAACGGAGACAGCCTCAACTTGACTTACGTCGCATTCCTGCTTGGTCTTATTCTCGTTCTCCAGCTAGTACTTCTGGTACTAGGGATTTTCTGGTTCCAGCGAAAGTTTATCCATTCCCCGCAACTCGAAGCATTAAAGCAGCTTGCCGAACGGGCCGCAGCGCTTCATCAAACCTTATCGGCACAATTTGCCTCGGCTACAGCCGATACCGCCATGCGACTAGAGCAAACCAAAGGGGCGATAGGCCTGCAGGTCACTGACCGGTTAGGCGACGGCTTCTCGGCCATCCGTTCCACCGTCGAGGAACAAATGAAGGCCGGGCGCCAGGAACAGTCTGAGCGCCTCACCCAGGCCCGAACCGAATTGACCAGTTCGCTGGCGCTAACCACTTCGCAGCTCAAATCTGAATTCGATAATCTGAATCAGAAAACCGCTCAGAGCCTCGATGCCATTCGTGACCGGGTTGATGCTCGCCTGATGGACATCACCGATCAGGTCCAGCAAAAACTCGATCAGAACATAAAAGAAGGTTTCGCCCAGTTTGAAAAAGTGCAGCAACATTTAAAAGCCGCAGAAGAACAGCTGCGCGAAGTGGGCGCGCTGGGACATTCCATCAACGACTTAAACAACCTGCTCAAACTACCGCACCTGCGCGGCCAGTTTGGCGAAGCCAGCTTGGAACGTCTGCTTTCGGACTTTCTTCCCGCGCACATGTTCGAAATGCAAGCGCAACTGCCCGAAGGCGGCGGACGCGCCGACGCCATCATTCAATTCCCCGATCGCCGTTTGCCGATAGACGCGAAATTTCCCCGCGAGCAAGTGATCGCGCTGTTTGAAAGCAACGTCGAAGCCGAAATCGCAGAAGCTCGCGTCGCGCTGATCCGCGTGATGAAGGCAGAAGCCAAAAGAATCAAAGCTTACATTCAGCCAGAAAACGGTACCACCGACATTGCCTTAATGTATCTGCCCAGCGAGACGCTATACATGGAAGTCATTCGCAATCGCGAACTCGCCGACTGGCTCAACCAGCAGCACGTCTTTCCCGTCTCGCCCAACAGTCTGCTGATGACGCTGCAGACCATCGCCTTGGTGCACAAATGGTATGAAGTCGCCAGCCGCTTCGAAAAGAGCCGCCTCGAATTGTCCAAGGCGCAAAAATCTTTTGATTACTTCCAGAGCCAATTTGAAAATGTGGGCAAGAGTTTAAGCAAAGCGCAGGAAGCCTTCGACAAAGCCCAGACTCATCTGAAAACGTATCGCGGCCGGGTCACCGTGCTCAGCGGCCAGGAACAACTCGACCTCGACGCAGCTGCGGCAAAGAACGATGAACCGATGCTACCGCTAACCGACAAAGCCAGCGCTTAGTGTAGGTGCGAGCATCCTCGCTCGTGTGGACGCGAGCGTCTCGTCCGCGGGACCTCTCCACCCTGATCTCTGAAAGGATGGCCCCCTTAATCTTCTTACTGGCAAACCAACTGCGCAGTGCCCGAAACGTTAGCCGACGTATTGTTAACGCCATTGTTGACCGTAATCGTCAAATTCTCTGGCGCAGTCGCAGTCACCGTCACCGTGCCCGGCGAAGAACATGTAGCCTCGCCCGTTGAGCCAATGGTTGCCGCGGTTGTGGACGTCTTCCACGAAAGCCCGTCGGCCTGAGAAAGCTCGCGGCTGGTTCCGTTGGTGAAATTGCCTTGGGCTGTGTACCCTACCTGTCCATGCGTCGCGCTGTCCGCCGTGGCGGTTGAGGGGCTTACGGTGATACTGCTCAAATTCGGATGGCCGGCGCCGCAACCAATAAGAATCAACGCAGCGCATACGGGCAAAATAAACTGCAATGGCTTCATGACTTTCTCCCACTGCTTAGAAACACGCGCCCATGGCCGGAGTTGCACTTTTGGCGTATCAGAATTCCTGTAGAAAGCGTCAGGGTTGCCCTTAGTACGCGCTGCCGAACCGTTCGAAGAGGACGCCTATATTACGGCCTTGTGAAAATCCACACCCGTGCCTTTACGCAAGCAACTGCGGAGCAGCGGCGTGCCTCGAAAGTGGCACAAACCCGTGTTAATCGGATTTGCCCCAAAGGAGACTCCCCATGATTCGCCATTTAAAATTTACTGTGAGCCTCAGCTTAGCGCTGAGCACGGCAGCCGCATGCGCCCAGGTTGTGTCTGCGGCAAACTCATCTGTGGCTTACGTATACGTAGCCAGCAAGAATGGCAACACCAACGAGATCGTCGCTTACGCGGCCGCAGCGAACGGTAGGCTATCCCCGGTGACTGGCTCGCCCTTCCCGGACAACCTTTATTCCATGGCAGTAAACGGAAAATATCTTATGGCGGCAAGTGCGGCCAAGCCCGACATCGATGTATTCAAGATTGAATCCGATGGCGCGCTTACTTACACGTCATCGATTAATTACCAGAAGCATGACTACGGTTGCGGTTCCGCAGGCCCGATCTTTTTCGATCACACCGGCGCAACTCTATATGTCATGGAATTCGATGGCAGCAACGCCTGCACCAACACCGTCTATGCCTCGTACGCAGTCACAGCAGCGACCGGCGGATTGAAATATCTGGGAACGGACAATACGGGCGTATTTCCAGGTTCCTACTATGCGGCATCCTTCATCGGAAATAACGTGTTCGCATACACGGCCGAGAATTCGGCCTGCATGTATTACGGGTTCTATGGATTCAAGCGGAAGACAAACGGCCTGCTGACGTCATTCAACGTCAAAGCCAATTATCCCCCTCCGCCGGCAGGTGTACGCGGCTACGTTCCGAACATGTCCGCCGCAGACCCGAGCGATCACTTGGCGTTTACCATGCAGCCCGCCAATCCGCCCGGCTGCGCGTCAGGCCCGCTGCAGCTAGCCTCCTACACTGCGGACTCAAGCGGAAACCTGAAAACCAATAACACGTACAAGAACATGCCCGCGACCGTGATCGCGAACCCAAGTGACATGAAGATGTCGCCGTCGGGTAAGCTGTTGGCATTTGCCGGGGGAGAGGGTTTGCAAATCTTCCATTTCAACGGAGCCAGCCCGATTACGCATTACACGGGCCTGTTGACTACCGACCCTATCGATCAGATGTTCTGGGATAACAACAACCATCTCTATGCTATTAGCCACACTGGCAACGAATTGTACGTCTTTACGATCACTCCAACTGGGCACCAACAGGCTCCGGGCTCGCCATACGCAATCAGCAGTCCGGGTAGCATCATCGTTCAGCCGTTGTCACACTGATACATTTTCGCAATGGGTGCATCAACGTGGCCCGTGAGGACCGCTCGCGTCTACGTTTCTTAGTTCACACCCGAGATTATGTACAGCACAGAAAGCGTCTGGAAGTAGCTGTATACGAACTCGGAGGCGTTCAGGTTGGTGATCACGGGGCCGATAGAGACGACTCCGCCAAGATCAGCGGGAAATAATTCACGAACGATTTGCATTTTACCCGTCGCAATATCCAGTCGCTGAATTTTCAGGGGCACATCTCCGCTGCGGTAACCGTACAATGCCTTGCCGTCGGACGACCACTGTGCCAGGTAATAACCAGGCTCTACATTGGGAACAAAACGCGGCGGTCCTCCGTCGACCGGGAACAGGGCCGGCTTGTAGTCTGCGGTTTCACCGGCCAGGAATTTACCGTCAGGCGAAGGGATCGTCGCGTATATGCCCTCGGGAGTGACAGGCTCGGTTTTACCGCTCGATAGATCTACAAGGTAAGTGCGGCCCGGATGCCCGGGCGCATTTCCATTGACTGCGATTCGCTTCCCGTCTGGCAGAAAGTGGGCGCCCCTTTGCAGGCTCTCGAGCCCGGGCAAAGCGACCTGACGTGATTGACCCGCGCCCACTGGCAGCAGTGTAATGTGTGGCGCGCCTGCTCCCGAGACTGAGGCAGCCCACTGGCCATCAGGTGAAAGCGTATCGGCCGAGCCGTCCGCCAACCGGATGGGCGGTGAACCATCGACCTTGCGAATGGCAGCCGCACCCGCCGGCCCGGCCGGCTCCGAACCTTCAGAGCCCTCCTCAAATAATACCGACCGGCCATCCGGTGAAATATCTTTGGCGATGCTCCAGTCGTACCACGAAAGATCCCGCACCTGCTTGTCTTTCCCGCTCCACTCCATTGCCAGTCGCTCATTATCAAGCGATGCTAGTATCCGTCCGTCGGGAGCGATGTCATGCAGAGTGAAGCCGCCTGGGACGGTGATTATCCTGCGCTGTTTGCCTGCCAGATTTACTGCCCAGATGGTGCGATTACTCGCGCCGGTTTCCAGAGCAGTGAACCACACTTCCTTCCCCTGTGGAGACCAGGCCAAGCCGCTCTCCCAATCCCAACCTGACGAAAGTGTGGTCTTATGTCGGGCCAAGTCGACAACGCACACTGAACCGCTGTTATCCCAACGTTGCGGATGATCTAAAAAGGCAATGCGTTTTTCCCGCGGCGAAAAACGGATATTGCTGATCCAGCCGTTGGTCTGATAAAGAACTTTTCCCACTGGATACTCTAGGTTGTCGCGCCCATTCGCATGGTGCACCACAGCAAGTTCCCCATCCGGTCCCCAATCTGCCCAACTCACATTGCGAAGGATTTCGCGCGGAGTCCCATTCACCATCGGGGATCGCGCTAGCACTCCGCCTTCGAAATCAAGCCGCGATCCGGGCCTTCCGTTGAGTATCAGCGCCAGATCACCGTTGCGCGAAACACTCAAAAGATAAGCCGAAGTTAAACCCAGCGGACGCGCCAGCAAGGAATCGGGGATCGTCGAATAAACCTGCAGCGGACGCCCATTCCACGAGGCTCCATACAACACAGTTCGGCCATCGGGAGTGAAGCGGGCGCTGTACACAGTACCACGCTCAAAAGTTACTCGATGGAAATCCGGCTCATGAACCGGTCGGAACATGGGTTCCAGGAAGATCGCAGCAGCTGTGAACAGAACCACTGCGGCGACAGGAACTAACCACGCGCGAAACTGCTTTGAGCGCGGATGGAACGAAGATATCTGTTTGCCAGTCGTGGTGCTCGACAGGGTGCTGAGGGCGAAAGCCAGATCGCGCGCTGACTGGAAGCGGTTTTCCGGATCTTTCTCCAGACAGTGGCGGACAACTTGTTCGATAGCACGCGGAATTTCCTGGCCTTCGCGCACCATCTCCGGGGGATCCTCTTTCAGGATCGCACTCATAGTATCCACTTGGCTGTCGCCGGCAAAGGCGCGCCGCCCGGTTAACATTTCGTAAAGAATCGCGCCAATGCTGAAGATGTCGCTGCGATGATCCACCGCCCTACCGCGCAATTGCTCGGGAGACATGTAGCTGATAGTTCCGAGCACGGAACCGATTTTGGTCTGCGTCGTAAGAGCCTCGACAGCATTTCCGCGCTCGGAACCAAACTCGGACGTCAGCAGCTTGGCAATGCCAAAATCGAGAATCTTGACGCGATCATCTTTGGTGATGAAAAGATTTTCCGGCTTGAGGTCGCGATGCACGATGCGCTTTTCGTGCGCGGCCGTCAATCCCTGGGCAATTTGTCTGGCATAATCAATCGCCTGGTTCCGGGACAAAGGGCCGTCCAGCAAACGCTCGCGCAGGGTTTGCCCCACCAGCAACTCAGAGACAATGTACGGCGCGCCATCGTGCAAACCGATGTCGTAGATAGCGACAATGTTGGGATGATTCAGGACGGCGGCAGCCCGCGCCTCCTGCTCGAAACGGCGCAGGCGATCCTGATCCTGGGCAAGAGAGGGCTTGAGTATTTTGAGGGCGACGTCTCGCCCCAGCCGCTCATCGCTGGCGCGATAGACTTCCCCCATTCCCCCAAAGCCTATCTTTTCGAACACCCGATAGTGACCCAGTACTTTGCCAATCATGCAAGGTGAAGCGGCGTTGTGTCGGAATGTTATGTCTGGACCCTCATGATGTCAACTGCACTACCGTGCCAGTGCAGGCGCGAGGGTCCGCGCGCCCTCTGATACATCTTTCGGGTGAAGAGCGTCGGAGGGAAAGCCGTTCTTGGTTTTTATCCTTCGGGATGCAGGCAGGGCGGCTTCTTCGAATCCTACCGCGAAGCCTGGCATCTCATGGCGGCCCCAGGCGGTAAGTAGCGGAACAGATTCGCACCCACGCTTACAAACAATTACACTCCCGCTCTTCTGCTATTTCGCACTTCCGGGTAGAATCGTTGATTAACAAAAAACAGAACTTCGCGCGCGGTCCGACGCGGAGCGGATGCGCCTGCATTACTCTCGACCTAAGCATAATTCTGGAGGGAAGTTGGTACTTTCATACTAATGGCTATCGAACGTGTGGGCGTTTGCGCCAAGCGAGCAGCGGTCTTTATCTTCTTTATTATTTCGGTAGTCATGGCGGGGTCTTCCCTTTCACTCGGACAGGTGGCTCCGCAGTGGGAGGTGTTCGGCGGATATGCCTACCGGAATGTCGATTCGACTACCTTCGGTTTTGCGAACCGTTCCAACTTGAATGGATTCGATGCCTCGGCCACCTACAACATCAAACCCAGTTGGGGAGTGACCGCCGACGTGGGCGGGCAATATGGCGCGCAGATGGTTGTGTACAATTTCTTGATTGGTCCGCAGTATGCTCTGCGCAGAGATAAATCGAAGTTCTTCGTTCACGCTCTGTTTGGCAAAGCGCAAGACAGAGTCGACATTACGACCTCACTGAGAAATCATTTTGAAAGTGTCGGGCGCGCAATCGTGGGTGGAGGCGGCTATGATCGCGAGTTGAGTCCGCGGTTTACGTTTCGCATTCAGGCAGATTATCTGGACACCGACCTCTTTGGGACCACGCAAAAAGATATACGGGTTTCAACCGGATTGGTTTTCCACTTTGGCCAGATCGGCCGGCGTCCCAAGCTTTGATTGAGGAGCTTCACATTGCGAATCGGGAAATCTGCGAAGCCATGTTTTCTGAATCTCTGAAAAGTTCGACCTGTCGACACTTCCACTTCTTTCGAAGGAATATGATGCCGATGAAGCGAACCGTACTGATTTTTGTTGCCCTGGGATTGGCCACCCTGCTGGGGTGCAGTTCCCCCGGCACCCATACGGCCTACGTTAGCTTGCCCAACTTGAATGCAGTGGGGGCGTACCGCATCAATAACAGCTCGGCCGCTTTCACCACCATCGTGGGATCGCCTTACCCGGGCGGCGACTCTCCAACCGCGGTTCGCGTGCATCCTTCCAATAAATTTGTATACGCTGCCAATCAAAGCGAGAACGATATCTCACTCTTCACCATCGATAGCGCAATTGGTTCGCTGCATGAAATTCTGCCGCGCACGGCGACCGGACTCACTCCGGTTGCGCTGGCTATGGACAGCGGCGGTAATTTTCTTTATGCGCTTAACCAGGTTGCGGGGAGCATCTCGGCTTATTCCATTAATTCCGGGACTGGCGCTCTTACCGCGGTTGCGGGATCGCCGTTCGCCACTTTTCCTAATTCGATTGCGCTGGCGATAACTCCCTCAGCCAAATTTCTTTATGTACTGAACACGAATTTAGCAGCCGTTTTCGCGTACACCATTAACTCCGGAGTTTTGGCGCCGGTATCATCAGTTCCGGTACAGGTTGGCAATGGACCGCTTGCGATCGCGGTCGATCCTGCGGAGACTTTTGTTTACGTTGCCAACTCGATAGACAACACGGTTTCGGTGCTGTCTATAAATTCGTCGAGTGGTGCTCTGACGCTGCTTGGTTCCTACCCCACGGCCACCTTACCGATTTCGGTCGTAGCTTTGGATCCTTATATCTTCGTTGCTAATCAGGGATCGAGCAATATTTCCGTGTTCTCGATTGCGTCTACGACGGGGATTCTCACACAGGTCACCAGTTCTCCGTTCAGCGTGGGAACCGCTCCTTTATTTCTGGTGCTCGATCCTAACCACTTGTTTCTTTATGTGGGCAGCCAAACAGGGAATACCATTAGTGCGTTCTCGATCAACGCTACGACAGGAGCTGTCACCTCGACTTCCCAATCGACACTAATTGGGGCGTCGCCTTCCTCGATGTCGGTTTCGAAATAGTTAGCGTCGTCATTAATGGTTAACGTCGGAATCATCGGCTTCGGACTGCATGCCGCGAAACGGCTGATGCCCGGATTTGCACTTGCAAAAAACTGTCGTGTCACCGCTCTCTCCAGGCGCGAACTGAGCACAGCACAACAATCAGCGCACAAATACGAAATTCCCCTGGCGTTTGATTCAGCCGAAGCGCTGTGCTGCTCTCCGCAGGTCGACGCCGTATTTATCGCTACTCCGAATGCCTGCCATTTACAGGATGTGCTGATCGCTGCGGCCTGCGGCAAGCCGATCCTGTGCGAGAAGCCGATGGCCCTCAATGCGGAGCAATGCCAACAGATGGTCGAAGCGGCCCACAAGGCTAGAGTTCTGCTGGGAATCGCGCAAGTATTTCGCTTTGAAGACAGCCTGTCATGGTTTCGCGAAAAGGTGGCAGTCGGAGCCATTGGAAAAACGGTTTTCGCTCGTTCTGAATTTTCTTTTCGCGCTGACGGTTCTCATCCTCGTACCTGGATCAACGATCCTGCAATTGCGGGCGGAGGGCCGATTGCCGACGTTGGCGTGCATTGCGTCGACGCTCTGCGATTCGTTCTTCAGGACGAAGTACGACTGGTTAGTGCGCGCGAGATTGCAGGCAAACCGGGGAACGTTGAAGCGGGCGCGGCTTTGCTGCTCGAGTTCTCGAGCGGAACTCTGGCTACAGTACTGGTTTCTTTCCGCACCGATTACCGCACGCCGCTTGAATTAGTGGGTGAATCTGGCGTCCTGCGAGCCGACAACGCATTGACAGTTGATCGCCCGGTCAGCCTCGAGCTTTGCCGCAACGGCGCCGTGGTCGAGAGTAGTACAGTGTCAAACGAAATTGCCTACGCGCGTCAGGTGGATGCCTTCGCCGCCGCTGTCGAAGGCAAAGCCGAGTTTCCGATACCCGGCGAAGAAGGCTGGCGCAATCAGAAAATTCTGGATGCGGCTTATCGCAGCATAAAGAGCGGCCACGCGGAAGACGTGAAGTGACATCGAGAACATCTGATCGGATCGCCCTTGCTCGGGCGCAAGAGCTATCGCTTCGCTAACCGAAAGAATTACTCCAAAGATGGCGATGAACGCCAACGATTTCCCCGCTGCGTAAGGTTATTTGGTCGTGCCGCAAGCTGGGCGTGAGCCGAGAGATATCGGATTGTCGGCCTTATCTATTGGGCCTCTTCAATAATCGGCAGATTTGAAGCGATTTGCAGGTCTACAAGCAGCTGGATCTGGCCCTCGACTTGAAAGAATCGAACCACCAGAGTGGTCGGGAGAGACTTTTTCATGAGCTCGTAATATTTCTTTCGGAGAGCCATCCTCTCTTCGTCCAGCGCCATCACTCTCTGGGCGAGTTGATCAGCTGTCTCGTTGCTCATGGTAAGAAAGTTCTTCGCGTAGTCGTTGATGATCGCCAACTTCTCGTCACCGAGCGTCGTCTGTTCGGCAGCGTAGTTCTGGTAAAGGGGCCAGAAGGCAGCCGCTTGCTGATCGTTCAACTGCATCGCTTCCTTAACGATCTGCTTTCTGTCGGCTTTAAGATCTGTGCGCAGGAGCCGAATGTACGCCTGATCGTTGAGTTCCTTACTCTCCGTTGGGTCCTGCACCTTTTTTTCCTGGGCCCAAAGTCCAGTCGCTACCGTCAGAGCTAACACCACGACAGTCAATTGAGTTCTCACGAGTCCTCCGAAAATTTCTTCCTGTTCTTGAGTGGATCCCTATCCTTAGTACTGAATGACCGGAAGCATCACCGGTTGCTGCAAGGTAAAGGACAGCTGGGTTTCGCTGGGAATCTGCACCTGATCGCCTTTCTGTACGCCGGAGGCCACGGCGCCAGACACAGCACCGATCGCGGCACCCATGCCAGCGTTGCCAGCGATGGCGCCGATGGCTGCGCCCAGTCCAGCCCCTCCGAAGAGTCTCCGCGCAGAACGTTTGCCGGAGCTCTTTCCTTCGGAATCAAAAATATCGGTCATGATCGGAGTAGTGGATCCATTGATTACGATCTGCGTAAGCTGGAGTTTCAGTTGTGATTTTCCGGTAGCCCGTCCCGCTGAGTTTGCCTCGACTACCTGCCCATAGACCGTTGTGCCAGCGTTTGCGAACAAATAGCCATTTGCGGCAAGGTTAGTGGACAAGGTGGCGGAGAATAGCTGGCCCGTGTAGGCCGAACTTGTATCCAGGCCGTCAACCATTCGGACAAAAAGCACTGTCCCCGCGGGAACCTGTTGCAGCTGTGACGGCGCGGGCGGAGTCGGAGTGGAGGCAGCCCCAAAGGTCAGAGATTCGACGTCCTGAGAAGAATAAATCCGGCTCACTCCATCCGGCCCAGAGAATTGGACACCGGCCGCGCTTCGACCCCAAAAAATCCCCGTAATTACCTCGCCGTTTTTCAGTGCTAGTGTGTCGGCAAAGGCCGCGCACACCAAACCGCCCCAGATCAGACATAACAGTAAGAACTTCGATTTCATGGATCCTCCCGAAACATTCGCGCGAGATCGAACAAGCCGACCGGCAAGTTCGACCAACGGAGCAAGGATGCCGCCGCGCACCTCTTGATAACATTGGGAGAGAACAGACACTACTGATAAAACTTACAGCCCACTCTTGACCGCATTGCAGATCAGCGAGGCGGGCCCCAAAACCATTACCTTCAAAGCATTGGTGCCGGGAGGGGGATTTTGTTGAATCCGTTTCCCGCCTCGAATGGTATCAGCAAGATGCAGTGTTTTGCGTAACTTGAGCCTTTTCGTCGTCAAGTTAAGTCCGATCTGACACCTTCCGGGCTGAGAGAACGGTAGGAAACGGTAAGGAAAATCGCCACGAAAAGCCTTCACCGACTGCATGCGGGGCGGCAAGCTCTCGTTCCGTCATACGCGCTCCCGCAGCGGGTCAATTCACCGTCGCCCCACCGCAGCACTTCTTGTATTTCTTGCCGGAGCCGCACGGACACGGATCATTCCGCCCGACCTTGGGCGTGCTGCGCCGGGGTTCAGGTGCATCGACGCCGAGATCGCCTTCCCGCTCTTTCCGAAAATACTCGTAGGCGTTCATCAACCCCGCTGTCATGAAAGCGATGACCTGCTCGCGCTTGTCCGGCGTAATCGGATCGGGTCGCATCTCCGGGTCTTCGTCGTGCTCGTGATAGAGCATCATCATCGGGGTCAGGGAGCCGCCATATTTCTCGTCGTTGATAAGCTCAGACCAAGCATCGTGGCGCATCTGCATCCCCCGCATGAACCCGCGTGCCCAGTCGTTGCCGTGTAGCTCGCCTTTCTCGTCCTCACAGATGAGCGGAACGTGGATTTCGCCCTTGTAGAGTGTTGAGGCAATTCTGTTCCATTGCCGCATCATCAGATTCAGAATTTCCTGTGCTTCGTCGAGACCGGAGAACTCCACGACTTCCGACATTTCGCCGCCGAAGACTTCCCGGTTGTATTCGGATGGCATCACGGCTTCCGGCGCGGCGATCAAGGCGGCGAAAAATCCGTCGAGTTCTTCGAGGTTCATCGCCTTGCCGCCCTTGCACCTTTTGAGGAAGTCTCCGAGGCGGTCGAGTTCGGTGTCGGTCAGGGGTTCGGGTTGGGTGAAGCTCCTCATAGGGGAACTACGTGCCGGATGCGTGCGCGTCATTTTCGCATGCTCCGATGCTGGGGCATCCCTCGAAAGGGCGATTTTAGGCGATTTAGCTGCCGGAAGGGGTTCGGTCGAGTTACTTCGCTAGAGCACTCGCCGACTTCGCTCAACGTAGGCGTCAAGGTCTTGAATATCAAAACGCCACGGACTCGTGCCGCCCCCGTCTTCGATGTACGGAATCAGACCTTGCTGAACGAGATTGCGGAGCTTCCACTCGCTGATTGCCAGATACTCGGCAGCCTGTTTGGTTTTCACGAGCCTCGGAGCGATGGTCTGTTTGGGTGATCTGTTCATGGGCTACGATGATACAGAAGTCGCAAACAGCCTCTCATTCTCGCACGCTCGCCCACTCCCCGACCTTCGTGACGCGCACGCTCCCGTCCGGCTGCCCGCGCACCGAGACCCTGTCGAACCGCGCAGCCGCGTACAAGCCCGAACGAAATCGGTTGCGGCTCCGCTCATCGGTTCCGATGCCCCGAACATCAAAGTGCTGACCTACTTTGAGCCTGTGAACGCGATCCGCAATCTTGCGGTACGTACCCGGCTGCTCGACGCGTGGACGGAGATACGCATGCTTCAGAGTGATGCAGCGCTGATTGCCGCACGACGCATCGACCACCTGACCGGAAGGAACGGAGCCGTGGGCGTCGATCCAGTTGCGCCGACGACGAGCGTAGGCGGTGGATGGGTTGGCGATCCCCTCGCAGTCGCCATGCAGTAGAAGATACTGAAAAGTGAGGGACAATAGGGCTATATCGTTGGTTATGTTTGGCAGGACGGGATAACCATAGAGTATTGGGCATGGCTTCTAGGGAAGTTCCAACGCGATGCGATCATTGTCCGGGGAGAACTCCGTTCCGGCCCGCTCCAGAGAATTTGGCGAGGGCTAAGGAACTTAAATTTGAGCCGCCCCTTGATAAGGGCATCCGTGACATCGTGCTTATGCTGATAGCGAACGGAGTGGAAACATTTGAATCCTGTGAAGGCGGAGAGGGTCATTCGTTTCCAGAGCCAACGGTACGTTTTGAGGGTGCAGACTCGGAAGGATTGAGAGCGGCTTCCGTTGCACTGGAAAACAGCCTTCCTGTGCGAAGGCTTCGTAGGGTGTGGGGCATTCAGGATAATGTGCTCCACGGCCCTTGGTGGGAGATGACTTTCCGCTCACCAAAGGATTCACACAGGAGGGCGCGGGCGAGAAAATGTCGCTAAGCCTCGCAATCGTCGCAATGACGGTATCCGCCAGTGCCGGGACGCCGCTCGTTTTGGGGTATATCGCGTCCAGCGCGGCATTGATCATCGGTGTGGTGAACCTGTTGGTTTTTGGGTTTGTTGGCTTCGTTAACAGAGTAGTAGGGACTGACTTTCGCCATTGTGAAAACCCCTTTCGATCCTCCATTGTACGCCCATTGAAACAGCTATTTACGTTCCGTCGATTCCCTTACGATCCGCAGGGCATTCTGACTGCTGTCAACAGGCTTGCACTTGTGAGGGTCAAACGCAGTCTGGATTTCTGCCTCAGCTTCTTGCTGCGACAATTTGGCAGACTTAAATTAAGAATTGCAACGTTCGCAGACACCGATAGCTGGAATTGGCGGTTTTTACGATCCGCAGTTTGCGCTTCTGTATGATTGAGCAGGGAGGGCGTAACGCCTGTGGAAATCAAACGGCACCACTACCGATGAGCCTTTTTGTTTTTCCAGCATAGGCGTAGAGTTCTCACATGGATGATTGTTCAATCGCGGGACGGACTGAAAAACTCCGTCGAGAGATTGAACTGATCGAGCAAGAGGAGCGACTCTACCGCAATAACAGAAGCCGTTCACTAGCTGAGAATGCAGAGCATGAGAAGCGGGAGTTTCGAGTCCTTGCGATCCGTGAAGAACTTAGAACGCTCGTCGAAAGAGCAAAGCAACAATCAAGCCACGGATCAGTCTGGTACAGTTGACTTCTTCTTCGCAGCCCCTTCGTGACTGTTAAGACAGCATGACATTAACCACTGTTTAGTTCTTTAGGCGAATAACTGTCGAGAACAGATGGGCTTTACGCTGGCAAGAATGTACCTGTCTCGCCCACCCTAGCGGTGTACGATGACACCCAGATGGAGGTGGGGTACATGGCTGCTCATATACGCTGCGATAACTATGCTGGCCCTGTGCCACACCCTGAGGCGCATGTTTGAGGGAGTAAAGCCGTTCGACTGGCTAATGCTGGGTATTGAAACGGCGGTCCTCCTGCTTATCTTGTATGAGGTGGTCGTTGGCATTGTCCGGCATCGCAGAGCGACGCGCAGAGAGAAGGAACTAAAACGAATTGTAACGTCCTTATCTCGCTTTATGGACGAGGGACTAGGATTGCAAAGAAATGTTCCCGATACGGCGAAGGAAGAAACCAAAGTGTTGCAGTCATGGATGACGAGCACTAAAGAGTGGGGCGATAAAACTAATGAGTTTCTTGCTGCCCGTTCACAACAGGCGTCAGCGGCATTCTTGCTAGTGCATGATTCATCGTCAGCCGATTCAATTGTGTTTACGCTAGCGGGCGAGTTTTTCTATGTGGCATCGCCAGTTCGTGAACACTATCAACGATTGCTTACGCAGTTAAACAGTCTGCGTCAGATCATTGAAAAACCGGAGGCATATTTCTAATCATGGCACAAGTGTCACCCTTCTACTCGGTTAATGAGATTAAGAAGCCACCTCAAAACCGTTGCTATCACAACGACGACAGGTGCCCTTCCGGTCGTGACATTCCGCCGCATGAAAGGCGGGCTGGGACTGGTGGTTATAGGCTCTGCGAAGATTGCCACCACTTGGGTGCCAAGTAAAAAGGATCGTGCTCTAGTTTGGGCAAGTATATTCCTGCCTTTACGCTCAGAACCCGGAGTGGTACGCGGGAGCAGCCGGGGAGTCTCGTCCGTCGCCCCTCAAGCTGGCGAGAAGCCCCGAATACCGCCTCTGCGGACGGTCGTTGCGGACCGCAATGCCAAGCGCCTTCTTCTGCCCGATCAGCACGAGCAGCCGCTTGCCCCGCGTGATCCCCGTGTAGATCAGGTTGCGTTGCAGCAGCATGTAGTGCTGCGTGGCGAGCGGGATCACGACCGCCGGGAAACTCCGATCCCTGCGACTTGTGGATGGTGATCGCGTAAGCCAGCGAAATCTCGTCCAGTTCCCCAAAGTCGTACTTCACCATCCGGTCGTCGAAGCGCACGGTGACCTGCTGCTCGACCGAGATCGACCCGCTCGACGATCCCCACGTCGCCGTTGAACACGTCCTTGTCGTAGTCGTTCTCCGTCTGGATGACCTTGTCGCCGATCTGGAATCGCCATCCGAACCGCTCGACCGCAGGCTCGACCGGGGCGGACCGGATTCAGATACCCGCTGCAAGGCTGTGTTCAGTTCGCGCACGCCGAGCGATCCCCGGTTCATCGGGCAAAGAACCTGCACGTCGCGGATCGGGTCGAGACCGAAATCGTTCTGGAATCCGCTCCTGCACCAGCTTGACCAGCGTTGCCGCGATCTTCTCCGGGTCGTCCCGCTCGACGAAGTGGAAGTCGGAACTCGGGTCGGCTCCCCGCATGTCCGGCATCTGCCCTCGGCGAATGCGGTGCGCGTTGGTGATGATGTGGCTGTCCGCCGCCTGCCTGAACACCTCGGTGAGGCGCACGACTGGCACGACGCCGCTCTCGATCAGGTCGTGAAGCACCGTCCCCGGTCCCACGGACGGAAGCTGGTCCACGTCGCCGACCAGAATCAATCCGGCGCGGTTGGGAACAGCCCGCAAGAGCGAGTGCATCAGCGGCACGTCCACCATCGAGGTCTCGTCCACGACCAGAAGACCGCAGGCGAGCGTGTTCGACTCGTTTCGGCTGAACCGCCCGGTTGCCGGATCGATCTCCAGCAGGCGGTGGATGGTCTTCGCTTCCAAGCCCGTGGTCTCGGTGAGCCGCTTCGCCGCCCGTCCGGTCGGGGCGCACAGCAGGCACTTCACGCCCTTGGCGCGGAGGATCATCAGGATCGAGTTCACGAGCGTCGTCTTGCCCACGCCCGGCCCTCCCGTGATGACCACGACCCGGTTCGCGAGAACCGTCTTCAGCGCCTCGCGCTGGCTGGGAGCGAGCGTCTTGCCCGTTTGCCGCTCGCACCACGCGACCGCCTTCTCGAAATCGATCGGCGGATAGACGGTCGCCGTTCCAGCCAGCCTCTTGATCCTTGCCGCGATGCCTTCTTCCGCTTTCCTCAGATGGGGCAGGAAGACGAGCGGCTCGCCGTCGATCTCCTCCAGCAGCAGAGAGCCACTCGTGAGCATCTGCGACAATGCCTGCTCGACGGTCGGCTTCCGGCACCTCCAGCAGCTTCACCGCCGCGAGCTTGAGTTTCTCCCAGAGGCAGGGCACAGTGTCCGTCCGAAGTCGCTTCCAGCAAGCACGTGGTCGATGCCCGCTCTCGCCCGGTTGAGCGAATCCTTCGGAATCCCGAGCTTCTGGGCGATCTGGTCGGCGGTCGCGAAGCCGATCCCGTAGATGTCTTTCGCCAGCGTGTAGGGATTGTCGCGCACCTTCTCAATCGCCTGCTCGCCGTAGGTCTTGAAGATTCGCACCGCCCGGCTGGTGCTCACGCCGTGGCTGTGCAGGAACAGCATGATTTCGCGGACTTGCTTTGCTTCCTGCCATGCGATGCGCGATCCGCTCCCGGCGCTTGGGGCCGATGCCGTCCACGGATTGCAGTTCGGCGGGGCGCTTCTCGATCACGGCGAGAACCTCGGCTCCGAACCGCCCGACCAGCTTCTTCGCGAGAATCGGTCCGATGCCCTTCACCAAGCCGCTGCCGAGGTACCGCTCGATCCCCTCGGCTGTGGTCGGCGGCACGGTCTTCATCGTCGCCGCCTTGAATTGCAGCCCGTGCTCCTTGTCCCTGACCCACCAGCCCTCCGCGACCAGCCATTCCCCAGCGGTCACGGACGGCAATGAGCCGATGACCGTCGTCTCGTCCCGGTGTCCCGGCGTTTTCACGCGCAGGACGCAGAAGCCGCTTTCGTCGTTGTGGAAGGTGACGCGCTCGATCAGACCGGAGATTTCCTCGGTCGCGGGTCTGCGCTCAGGGATTGGCGGCATTCATGTGTGGGCATTCATTTTCCCATGGACGGTCTGCCTTGGGTGACCCTCAGGAAACCGATTCTGCGGCGATTTGGCTGCCGGAAGGGGTTCGGGTCGGCTGGGGCGTTTCAGAGGTGCAGGAAGCCTTTGTGACCACCCTCATGACAATGCTAAAGCGGTCGCAAGCTCTTATTTACTATTTTGCAGCCTTACACTGCCGTGCCGATTATCTCCGCTGTTTGCTTAAACGTCTTCTGGGTGAAGCCTGATTCCTTGTGGCTATCAAACACCTTGTCTGTTGGCGGCGTGAATACATTTGTCACGGAGCCAATAACAAAGTCGGTGTACTTGCTCTGGTCTACCTGCCCGTCTTTTTCCAGAATGGAATGAACCAGATCACGATAAGGATTCAGGGAGACCGAAACGCTCGACTTGAACGCGTACTCTTCTTCCAGTCGCCTCTCTCTTCCGTATTGAACTGTGCAGAAGGTAATGGCAAATCCAAGTGGCACCGTCAACGAGAGTTTTACCCAAAACGCAAAATTGTTCGCACTGTAAAACTGAGCCTCATGTGCGATCCAGATGGTCACGCCTGCTGAGATAACCACCAAAGTCGCGATTGCGTACACCCAGATATTTTTCGATTTTGCAATTTCGTTCTGGCGTGACTGAAACGCGCCAAAAAGCTGGAATCCAGTCGCCTGTTGTATTTGTTCTCTGATCTGATCTTTAAGCTTCGCAAGCTCTGCAATGAGTTCCTGAGTCTTCTTTTGGTTTGCTTCGATGGTTTCCTCGGAACGACTTGCAAGTTTCTGTTCCAGTTCGGTTAGTTTCTCCTGAGACTGACTCACTAGGTTGGAGGATGAGTTGCCCAACTCCTTCAGCGCCTCGGTTAGTTTTCCTTCTGCGGCTGTTTGAAAGGTCGCGATACTCACCTTGGTGGTCGATGTGAGCGCCGAAAAAGATTCGTCGTCTTGCGTGAGTTTAGCCTCGACCTTCGCGGTCAAATCATTTGCCGCAGCCGTCGAACGAGCCTCTGACGCCTTGACCGCTTCATCGACGGTTGCCTTGAGTTCCTCACTAGCTGTTTTTGCATCTGCTTGAACGGTCGCAATCGTTTCTTCGATCTTCGCAGTCGTATCGTCAGTCAACCGCTTTATTGCGACTTCCGATGTCGTAATCAGCTTACTGGCATCGTCGCTCGTTTGCGTGATTTTCCTTCGATATTCGTCTACCTCACCGTAAAACTTCCTGACGCTCGCATCCAACGCGAGTAGCTCGTTGTTCGCCGTCTTTATACTTGCGGTCAGTTCGCCGCTTTGCTTCTCGTTCTGTTGGATCGTAGCGAAAAAAACGCCCGCCTTCGTACTGGCGTCTTTGACTTGCTCCAACAGCGAAGCGGAGGAAGCTGCGCTTTGCTTCGTCTGCTCCAATAGAGCGACGGCGCTGATCTTCTGTTGCTCTGTTTCACTAGCGGCGGTATTTGCCGTTTCGATTGCTCCCCTTGCCCCTTCAAGCTGCGCGATGACCTTGGAGATTTGCAATTCTTGATTCTTCAGTTGATTCAGCTTCTTCTGGTAGCCGAGAACTTGATCGGAAAGATTGTGCAGCCCGTACTTCCATATCGCTGTGTTGAGCACCTCGACAGCAGCGGTCAAATTGACAACTTCATCGACACCAGCAGTTAGTCCTTGAACGGACTTCGCGATGGTTTCCAGATTTGCAAGTAGCTCTTTCTGAACCGTGATGGGAAGCTGAACTAGTTTTTGTTTCTCGATTGCGTCTTCGATGATCGAACGGGCGGACGAAAGGTTGATGAAGCTCTCAGGCAAAGGCACTAGACCGCGATTTGGGTCGAATCCAAGCTCTTTGGCTTTCGCAGAAGCAACAGCCATCGCCTCTTCGGTGAGAGTTGTGCAGATAGACCATATTCGGCTCAGGAAATCATCTTTTGCCCCGTCAGCAGCACTCATCGTAATCCTCCGAAATCGTCGAGACTGCCCGTGTCCCGATCTGAGTAAAGGTCAGCCCGGTGCGAGTCACCACTGCGCTGTCCGATCTTCTAATCTCTTCCGCGCCCGCGTTGGCTCGAACCCGTAGTGGGGTTCGTCAATCGCCATTTCCCCGATCACTAGCTGCTCAATCTGTCGAGCATTTGAAAGATCGCGCCTATATATTCGTCATCTTTCCTGCCAGCATCTCCGAGAACTTTGAGAGGTGCCGCGACATCGACAGCGCCGTAGTATGCTTCAGGCTCGCTCATCACTTTTTTCCAGATAGCCATTGCAGCCCATCCGCTTGCCCCTAAAGGGATCACGAACTTGCCTAGCTTGATTGCAAGATCGAATTCCTCAAGCACACCGGGAGCCTCGATGGGGTTGTTGCTTGCCTTCTCGATTCGATTTCCTGAGACGAAGATAGCGAAGCCGGAGTTTGAAAGAATACTCACTCGATGCTGGGTGTGAAATTCCGCTTGCGCGACTTCTTTTTGAGGAAAGGGAAATAGGGATACGCGAGTCATTGGAAGGCTGTGTGAGTAGAGTTGCTCAAGTCCTCCGAGCACCACAGCGCCACCGATCCCGAGACCGAATCCTGACACCAGATTGAAGCCGCGATTGATGATTTCGCGTCCCAACCTTGTAGAAAGCCCTTCGAGGCGGTCTTTGCCAAGAGGGCTGAAGTCGTACGCACTCGCCGAGACGAAAACGTGCTTCAGGTGCGAACGCCGATTCAGTTCGCCGAGTATTTCGGTAATCTCGTCGTAAGCGTCAATCATCACGGGCTGAATCTGGTAACGCTTGAGATCAGCGATACGCAATTCCAGCTTCCGCTTCTCATATTCGTACTCGGCCTGATGCGCTCCGCTTGCATCTTTTGGACGGTCCGGCCACCTCATCACACAATAATGTTCTCTTTGATTTTGTCCGAGCAGCCCGCGAATTCGGCTTAGGATGTAATCGACGTTGGGATCGGTAAAGCTGAATCCAAGAAACAAGAACGTTCGCTCGACCAGATCACCCTTCAGCGCCATCGAGAAAACCTCACGCTGGTTGGCATAGGTCTCGTAATCTTCTTTCGTTAGCACCGCATCTTGCGGCTGGCGGCAGTCACCGTGCATCTTGTACACGACAACGTCGCTGTTAGGGAGCGTAACTGCAACGTTCTCCTTCGTCGTTTTCACATCTGGATTGCGATGCCCTTGTCGAAATGCAGTCTCAATCAACTCATCGTAGTTGGTTGTCCAGACAGTATGTACGGGCAAGCTGGCGATCAGGCGATGATTCTCGGTCAACTTCGCGTCTTTCGTGAACTCCTCTATGAGAAGTCGATTGAGCCGACTGCGCCCACCACGCGAGTTAACGTGATACTGCGCCAGTGCGATAAGGTCATTCTCCTTGTCCACGTCGAGACCCAATTCCTTCGCGACATCTCGCAGTAGTTCCTTCCAATCGACGAATCCCGAAGGCCGCGAGAACCCAGCACCGATGAATAACGCCGCATTGCCGCTTCGAAGCTCATCGGCGAAGTGACGCAACATTTCCGGTTTGGAGACAGTGCTCACGTTTCAATTGTTGTTTCGTATTTCGATTGCTTCTTCGACCCAGTCAGCGATGTTGTCTTTTATTGAGTCGTAGACATCCGTGCTCGATGAACTCGAAAAGCTGTATAGCTTCACTACGCTGGACAAACGTTTGGTTTCTCCCCACGTTATTTGGTCAAAGGGATTCGGACCCGCGAAAGACTGCTTGGACTCGCTATCTTTGAGGGAGTGGATGCGGATACCGAGCACTCCCTTATTCAAGTTCCATGAATCAACGATTTCACGGCGCACCCACTTTCGGTTCGCCGTCTCCGCACCGACCAGCACGACTGTGCATGATCGACCACTAAGTTGATCTTTAATCCATTCTTCAATTGCGTCGCTGCCGCCTTTTTTCACTTCTTCCCAATCGTTAGCTGACAAAGGTTTGTTGCCTTCGATCATTCCGATATTTCTGACCTGTTGAGTTCGCCAACAGTCGTTGTCGTAGTGAAAGCTATAGAACACTTTCCGAGCCATTACGATCTCCTCGCTTCAAAGTTGTTATCTGCGAAATCTACGCAGAAGCTCGCTCAGTGAATCCACCCCTTCTTCGTCCAGCACCGTACCGAGATGCGCGTCGCTGCGGTAACCTTCCGCAAAGCCTTCTCCGTACTCGTCGCGCAGTGTGCCTACTAGTGTGTCGCGTCTCTTGCGTCTGATCGTGACATCTTCGTCACGACAGCGGTCGTCCAAGCCGTCGTTGCAATGATCGGTAGCCATTGAAGAGTGTCCTCCAAAGGATTTGAAGTTTGGTCGGGCTGCTGGGATTTGCAGGGGTAGGGGAGTGGCTGCAAAAACAGAGCAAGTACGGCCAGAATACTACAAGATCGACACGATACTACTCCATCTTGTGCGTGTCAAGACAGGTACACCATATATTGTGGAGACATGTTCATTCGGAGCAAGATTGAGAGGGCTAGAGTCGCCAGTAAGCCATCGCCGATTCGATTACGCTGGACTGCGCAGCACTGAATATTGGTTCTTCCAGACGAGGGAGACTCCAAATGACCTTCGACGATTTCCGCCAATCCCTCACCGCGACTCAACCGCCACATCTAACGTGCGTTCAGTGCCATCCGATGAGCCGACATGCACGGACACGCTGCCGCCACGTGCAAGTTGATCGAACAGATCGGTGACGACTTGTTGTGCCGCTTCTTCCGGTGTCGCGTTGAACGCCTGACACGCCCAGAGCACCTGCACGGTTAGCATCGTGCTCTTTCGTTCGACAGCTTCGGACTTGGCGCGTTTCTTCTTTGCTTGTCCTGACATAATCTCCCCCAGACGGGCAGAAATCCCGCCCTTCAATAGAGGAACCGACAGCAAGTATTTTTAGTTCGCCCGAAAGCTGCCACGCGCACGATGTACGCTGTACAAGCAGTGATTTGAGTCAATCGTTTAGCCCAGCGTTGGAGGGTGCTATGTTGCAACAAACTGGTGTCGGATGGCTCACCGCCCAAACGATGATACCCGCTATCGCAGGTTTACTCGGCGTTGCAGTCGGCGGCTGGATGCAAGGGCATCACCAGAACAAAGAGCGCGAGAACGCTTTCATAAAAGAGCGATTGAGAGATTTCTATGCCCCTCTGCTCGGAATGCGAAGTGAGATTCGGGCAAAGAGCGAGCTTCGTTTGAAGGTCTCATCCATCGCGCATGCTGAGTGGCAAGCGAAGTTCGAGGGCATCACTGATCCCGAAGTCAAGAAAGCCATAGACACTCAGGAAAGTCCGAAGTACGAGAAGGTGTTCGATTACAACGACAAGCAGCTACAGGAAGAGATTGTGCCACTGTACAAGAAAATGCTGGAGTGGTTCTCTTCTCACATGTGGCTTGCGGAGTCCTCAACCCTCGCGCACTATCCAACATTGGTCGAATTCGTAGAAATTTGGAACCGGGCTGATACTCTGCCGGGAGCAGTCGCGACGAAACTTGAGCACAGCGAGAAGAAGTTGTATCCGCTGTACGACGATTTGAAGTCTAACTTCGACAGCTTGAGCAAGAAATTGAGAAAGTGAGTGAGTCGAACGTGACCCTAGACGAATTCCGCGAATCGCTCTCCGCAACCGAGCCGCCAACCGGACTCACGCACGCCCTCGCCGGATTGTGGTGGGACGCCAAGGGCGATTGGACGCGAGCACACGAATCCGCACAGCAGGACGAAGGTGCCGAGGGTTCGTGGGTGCATGCCTACCTGCACAGGAAGGAAGGCGACCAAGGCAATGCCGCGTATTGGTACAACCGGGCTGGCAAACCCGTCTGCCGAGAACCGCTCGATGCGGAGTGGCTCAGCATCGTCACGGAATTGCTTGGCTGACCGAACAATTTCTGCGACAGAATCGTTGGCATCGAGAGTACGATTTGATCAGAGCAGCAGATTCCGCAAGGGCTAGGATGACGGCTGTGTTAGCTGACGTTTTTGACAAGATCAGACCGACGATAGTTGCTTTTGGATCACGAGTGGTTACGACTACTCCGGGCAGGCAGCCTCGATTTCCAGAGATTATCGGCACTGGTTTCATTGTGGACAGCAGAGGGATTGTTGTCACAAACGCTCACGTGATCGAAGCCCTCACAAAACTTCCGAAACATCCAACCAGACCGGAGTCCCCTGCTCTTGCAATCCTCACGACAGAGGTAGATAGCAAGGACGGAATGCACCATTTGGGAACTCTGTTCACGAGCATAGTGGGCTTTAACTTGATTCAATCTTTTGTTCCAGAAGGCCCTTTCTATGGTCAGCGGTTGCCGGATTTTGGTTTTGTACAACTCCGAGCCCGTGATCTTCCGGTTCTGCCGTTGGCTGACGAACCTGACCTGCTGCGGGCAGGTGTTGAGATCGCTACGGGCGGATTTCCTCTAGGCACCGATGCTCTCACCCCGTTTGAGGGCGTTTCTCAGTTAACGCCTTTCCTCCGTCATGGCATCATCAGCAGTGTTCTGCCGTTCCCGTGTCCGTACCCTCACGGCTTCACTATCGACATCATGTCTCAGGGCGGTGCAAGTGGCTCCCCGATTTTTCTTCCACACGAGCCGAAAGCCATTGGAATTCTTCACGCTGGGTTTGAAGGTACCAACATCACGTATGCGGTGCCGTCTCACATAGTCGCAAAGGGCATGGCTGCCGCTCTGGAAGCCGATCCGCCCCGTCTCGACTCAGTTCCAACACTGTCCGAATTGATCAGTAGCAGTGAACGGAGCAGCGAATTGACGTGGGAGTCCGTCGTGATTAGGTCGTGAGTCCTTCTGAACCTTGACCCTCCTCGGAGCAGCAGAACGATGAGCCAATCGGTTGTTCCCTTCAAAATGCCGCACGATGCCATCGGGTTCGACCTCGGCGATTTGGCAATCGAGTTCCGACCGGACAAGATGGTCTTCGTAAGAAAACTGGTGGGCGACCACTACACGATTCAGCTTGCCGCACCTTCAGGCGTACTCGACGTTCATCGCACGTGGAAAGATGAGTCAGGTCGGGAGCACCACAAAACGATGTTCGCCATGCACCGTGCTGACATTCCAAAACTACTCAGAGAGCTAAGTCCACTCATTGGCGGGTTCCTATCGCTGCGCCGTTTGCGATTGGGATGGCTGGCGCGGAACAAGATAGCTGTTGTAAGAGGGCTTGATCCTGCGACCGTCGAGGACATCGCCCGTGTGACACGAAGAGCACGTCGAAAACGGCTGGTGTTGGATGAAGCGAAGTTTCGGGCGCAGCTTCGCATACCGGAATACTTGGAAGAAGTCTGGGATTTCTCGGACGGGCAATTCTCACTGGTGCGGGGACGCCGCAGGATCGGAATTGGGATTAAAGTGACCGACCAGTTAGGGGAGCCGTGGCTCTATTGGATCAAGTTCAGAGGGCTGGTTCGTCGCAACAATGCCGCTTGGGATCAGATTGCGGAGGCGGCGATGCGCTATGCGATTCCCGCTGAAGAATACGGCGCTTACGGCTTCCTGTCCCCTTAATTCGGTTTGTACCAACCAAAGTCTCGCTACGTGTGGGGGTGTACTATGTGCGACGGTGCCACATGTCGAAACTGACTGACGGTTTCCGATGACGACACATTTCGGTATCTCCACCGCAACGAGACGAGCTAGAGCAAGGCGGCGTAGTTTTGTTGACGCAGCGAGTTGCTAGTGGCGGACGAACTCTTCTCGGAGTGGTCAACACGACCTATGCGCCAATACCTTTGCCCTCCCCTTCGCTCTGTCCGCTCAGTTCGAAGAGGACTGAAGCCAGTTCCGACAGGGCTTGCCTAAGTAATCCAATTTGTTCACCCGGATTCCGCGCAACAATCTCACGAGGTTCCCAACTGATGACGAAATCGACAGGGACAAAGCAGTTGACTCGCTCCTCTAACGCTTTCTTTAGAAGTTCACTGTTCGTGCTCACGAGGGATGCGTCGCCTGCCTTCCCCACGTTCGCTTTGTCGATTTGCTTTCCGTGAAATCGCTCCGCAAATGAAAGTGCATCCGACCACGCTTTGGCGGCATGACTTGCGCTAATGGTTCTACTACTCCATCTTGCTGCTGTTTGATACTCGAATCGTGAAAAGAAAGGACGAAGAGATGCCTGAAGCTCCAGCTTGTATTTGCCCGCGATGCTCGCGATCATTCCTTGCACTCGTTCTGACTCGCGTCCCGAAGAGAGCAGGCTGTCGGTCTGCCAACGCGAACGCCAACCCACAACTAGTTTTGCGTAAAGAGCGTCTCCCTCCCATGTCGCAACGCCTAGATTCCCGATTAGCATCGACTGATTCGCCAGCAATACGTCATAGTCCAAGCCGCCGCGTTTCCGTTCCAACGTCGCGTTAGTAAATCTCGAATCCCAAGAGGGACTGGCGAGCAGCTTGTTGCAGTACCGTTGGAGCTTTTCATCCAAGGTGTAATTCTCAGGTGAGAAATCTTCGATCCGAAATCCAGTGAACCCCGTTAGCCGAGCATCTCTTTCGAGAAAAGACTGGAAATCGCTCATGACGGGATCATGGGTTGCTTCGGCGGGTAGCGAGCGAGTAATCACATAGACTTGCTCCCAAGAGAGGGCGACCAACACGGTCGATATGCCCTTCGATTCCAGATTCTTTCTATATCGTGCTAACTGATCTCTCCCTGCGCGATGATAGAGCTTGCTCTCAACAATGAATCCGAGACCGTCTCCCTCAGCGTTGCGGATCACGATAGTTGCATCGACTCGCCCTCGCGGTTCGAGTTCCTCAGGAGGAGTTTCCTCCTGCGCAGAGCCGGACTGAGGAGTTAATTCGACGATGATTGCGAACCGCACTCCCGGCCCCGGAAATGATTCAGCCGTAATGTCGCGTTCGAGAGAAAACTCGACCGTTTCGGGCCACTCCCTTAAGAACCCTTCTACTGATTTGCCGAATTGTGGGTTGATCCGGCAGACATGATCGAACGCCAAGTCCGAGAAACCACGCAGAAGTACTGAACTCCAAGGTGAGCGACTGGCTGCTATGAGGAATGCGCGAGTTGTATTGTTTTCGTTCTCAGCACTATCGCCAAAATGCCAAAACAGATTTAGGTTTCGGTGGTTGAACTCGAAGTTCATTCGCTTTCTCCTGCGGCAAACCCTTTGTTAAGTCATGCAGGGCGAGCCATCTCCAGATACCGACAGAATGCGTTGGCAAGCTCGATCTGGCGCGGAGTCTTGCACTGCACTTGGAACAGCGCCGGGCTGGCGACGATCACAGCCACGCACCGCGCACGCGAGACGGCAACGTTTAGGCGGTTCAGGCTGTACAGGAACTCCATGCCCCTCGGTGCATCTTCCGGCGTCGATGTCGCCATAGAGTAAAAGATGATGGGCGCTTCCTGCCCTTGGAACTTGTCCACCGTTCCCACTCTCGATCCTGCGGGGAGTTTTTCTATGAGAGCAGCGACCTGCGCGTTGTAGGGAGCAACAACGAGGATGTCGTCCAGCGTGAGGACACGGGTTTCCCCCTTCTTATCCGTCCAAGTCGCCCGCGATTTCAACAGAGCCTCCACTGCCGTCGCAACCTTCTCGACTTCTTCCGGCGATTCGTTCTGGTTGCCAGAGTGCTCCACGGGAGCAAAGCGCAGCCCAGTCCCGCCGAGGGGATCGGTCGCGTTGAGCCGCTGCTGAGCATTTTCTGGGCGTGCCACGAGCCGACCTTCGTAAAACAGTTCCGATGTGAACGCGCACACATCTGGATGAAGACGGCGAGTCTCAGTCAAGAAAATGCCTTGTTCGTCGGCGATAGTCGCACGCCCATTTAGCAGGTGACCGAGCGCCGAGACGTCTGCGCCGGGTGGATGCACACCTTTCTGCGGCTGGTCTAGTTGCTGCGGATCGCCGAGCAGCACGATGCTGGTCGCCGATGGTGAGGCAGCCAGAACGTTCGCGAGGGACATTTGACCCGCCTCGTCCACGAAGAGCACGTCCACGGAGTTTGCCATCTCCTCGCGTGCCCACAGCCATGCCGATCCTGCGGCGACCTTTGCGGTGCCTTTCGTAAGGGCATCCAGCACTGCTTCGTTGCTTTCCGCCTCTATGACCGAAGCGTCATCGCATTCGTCGCCTTCGCTTGCTTTCTGGATCATGCGCACGCGAACGCCGGATTGTTTGGCGGCGCTGCAAACCTCGTGCAGGAGGGTGCTGATCACCTTATGACTCGCGGCGGTGACTCCGACACGTCGCCCCTGACTGACAAGCTCGACGATCATTCGACCCCCGGTGAACGTCTTGCCCGAACCGGGAGGCCCTTGGATTGGAAGCACCGAAGTCTCGCGTGCGAGGGAACGAACGAGGGCTTTTGCGCTTGGCGTCAGTTGACCATCCTCTCCGACCAAGGCTCTCTTAAATTCCCCCAGCGCTCTGGGGCGCTGTCGAAGCAAAAGCTCCCGCGCAGGTTGAAACTGCCCCGCCCCGGCGATCCCATGTTCTGCCACATAAGACGCGAGGCGAAACAGGCTGTCGCTTAGGACTGTGGAACCCACGATGTCGAAGGGCACAAGGGCGGTCGGATGCGGAACCTGAGAAGCCGTGCCGCGCTTGAGATCAATCGTCCGATTGTGGTCGTCAAAGCCGACCACCGTCCCTGCGCTGTGCCCTGTTTTCGGATCGTGGACTTCGTGCGCCCGGTCAATCGCATGGTCTTGGGGCGGGAATCTGTACCTGTGGACTGTCGAACGCTTGATGTGATCGACCTCTGCGACAAACGCCAGCCCGCCCAAGGCGTTTCTGTCCTCTTGGAGTTCCTCATCTGATAGCTCGCAAAGCCGGAAGTATTCCCACCAAGATGACTTTTCCTCGCGGCGATGCCACTCCAACATCTGGGCGAGAAGCCAGCACGCTCGGTGTTCGTTTGTCCACTGGGCTTCGTCTTCAGGCAGCGCGGCAAGCAGCCGAGCCGCGAGCGCCCTTATCTCCTGCAACCTTGCGCTCAATTTCTCGCTCGCCTCGCCAGATTGAACGGCTGGTCTGAGCATGGCACGACCGTTCTTTGCTTCCAGTTCCTCGCGCCGATCTTCTAGCCAGTCACGCAGCCGCAGCGCCGAAATGCAGTCGTCCCGGTTGTAGCCCTCGACGATCTTGAGAAGATCGCCGATTTCTTCGTGATCGTTCCCAAGTGCCATCGCTGCCTCGAAGGACTGGAGCGCGACGTTCGCGTCACGGAGCGGGACGGTGCGGGCGAACTCGTAGAGGGGCTCCAGCCGCTTGATGGAGTAGCTCTCCACCGACGCTCGGATGCCCTGCCGCACGGCGCGGTAGAGATCGACGAAAACGCCAGCCCTCAACAGTTCGTCAACCTCGTCTACGCATGTTCCATGTCGCCCGGCGAGCCTCTTGATCGCGGTCGGCTCATAAGGGGCGTAATGGTAAATGTGCATCTCCGGGTTCTTACGCCACTGCTCCATCACCTTTGCGATGAACGCCTCGAATGCCTTCCGCTCTTCCGAGCGGGTCAGCGCCCAGAGGGACTCGTAGGTCGGCTCGCCGCCCGATTTCTCAGGAAGCGTCGCCATGCCGATGAGGTACTCCAAGCCATCGTCGAACACGTAGGGGTTCGCTTCGAGGTCGAGGAACAAATCCGCTGGCGATGGCAGGGGCAAAATGGCAAGACCCTTGCCCTCTTCCGGGTTCTCGATCAACTCGTAGACGAGACGACCTTGCTCGCGACCTTGCACCTGAAGTCGTGCCTGCTCTCGGATTCGCAGCAGGGCGGCATCGCCGATGCGCTCGATCTTTGGTTTTGGGGGAAGAACGAGCTTCGCAAGGGCGGATACAGTAGTCACACCGCACCCCGCCAATGCCTTCCGCTGGTTCCGTGTGATTCCAGCAACTAGCGACGGATGATCGTCAGCCCTGCGGCGCTCATCGCAGATGGGAAACCACGAGCACACTTTGCAGTGCTCCGTTGGTTCGGGGTAGGTATTCAGGTCGAGTTTCCACGATTGTTCAAACTCGCGTCTCACCTTGCGGAAGTAAGCGATATAGCGCTGAACTTGGAAACGTTCGGGGCTGGCAGCCCCACCCAGCACTACGTGCATCCACTGCGGCTCCACGCCTTGAATCCGCGCCAGTAAGTCCGAATAGAAGCAAAGCTGAACTATCGCGGTTGCCTTCGTCGAGCGGGCGAGCTTGGTCTCCACTACCTCGTATGACCACGGCCCGAGGGCGCTGCGCTTCTCTACCCGGATAAGGAAGTCAGACCTGCCTCCCGACGTCCCCTCCAGAAATGTGGCTTGAAAGACGGCATCGACGCCCTCGCGCAGCGCCCGCACTGTCTCGGCGGCAGCTTCCTCCCAGTGACCGTTGACGTCGATCTGAACAATCACGAGACCGTCTTTCTCAGCCAGTTCGAGCAGGTATCGCTGCTCGTGCTGAAGCCCCAGTTTTTGCAGCAGTTCGACTGACGGATTCGCGAAGAAAGGCTTCGTAATCTGATTTTTCGATTCGGCGCGAGCGAGCGTCGCGGTGTGCGGACAAGCAAGAAAGCTCGCAATGTCAGTCGCGAAAAACATCTTGTCACAGAAGAGTTAATGCGGTTTCACGAGGTTGCCGAACGTTCGACTTGTTCCCGATTTTCGTTCCGCGGCTCTCCACGAATTGTGCCCGACGAGATTGTCCGCCAAATACCGCTCCATGATTGCCTTGCGCTCTGCGTCGGTGACTTCCGCCGGAGGGAGTTTTTCTTCTAGTTCACGGCGGATTCGATTGTATGCAGCAACAGCCCGCTTCTCGCTGCTGAACGATTCGATGACCTGTCCTGCCATCTCAAGGACGAGTCGCCCATCGACCTCGTGGAGCAAAAGTTCCGCACGTTTGAAATAGAGCTTCACGTTGACACATTGTATCCCGCCCCCTTAGTCCCGGCGTCATTCGGATGCTACATTCGGGGAGATGCCAGCCAACCCGAATCCCGATCTATCGCATGACCGTGAATACTTTGACATCCTCGCTGCAGCGATTCGGGTTTGTGCCCGATACAAACCGAAGTTCGGACAAGGCGGGGAGGGATTGACCCTCGCTGAGTTTGGAGTTCTCTACGGTGCCGATCCGTTTTACAACTGGATGGGGTTGAACTCGCCGATGATGTATGCGGCTCACAAAGCAGCGGGTGGGATGACCTCGATCTATCGCCAGATCGGAATCGGCGGGCAGTGGGTCTTCAACAAAGTTCTTCAAAATACACTCGGCTTGACCGAGGCTCAAGCGAACTGGACGTATGCCGTTCCCAATACGACGGGTGGAACCCGCAATCTGTCCCTCGATGGCAGAATCGACTTGGCGAACATCGCTGATGCTGCGAAACGGGATCGGGTGAAGCGATGGTTGGAAGACGGTCTCCGCAAAGTGCTGGTTGACCCCGCTGCTGAAAATGCACCAAAGAAGGGCGTGGTGTTTGAAGTCAGGCAGGGGTATAAAAGCATGGACTCCAAGCGCCAGAATGCCGACATCGCCAATGCTGCTCATGCCTTTGTCGAGGGCTATTTGCCTGCGGTTGTGGTGCTCTCGACACAGATTGATGGAACCCTTGTGATTCGGTACACGCAAGCCCGGTGGTTGATGCTGACTGGCACGAATGGAGGAATCCCAACGGATAGCACATACGCTTTCTGTCGGGATATTCTTGGGTATGATCTGGCGGGATTCTTTCAACGTAATTCCGCTCGATTCAAAGCAGAGCTTGAGCATGTGCTGACGGCACTCCTAAAACCTGATGACGGCAACTAGAGCGCTTCCTCTCTCTCGATTTGACCACCTGACTTACAGGGGCAACAGCAAGCAAACCCGCTATGGATGGCTGCGTCTCACCCCGGCATTTTCCGTTCACCTGATTTTAGACTTGATTCGTTCGCTTCCTTCCGATGCCCGTGTGCTCGACCCGTTCTGTGGGACTGGCACAACAGCACTCGTATGCGCTGAGGAAGGGATTGAGTCGGCGACGACGGACATCAACCCATTTCTTCTGTGGCTCGGAGCCGCAAAGTGTTCGCAGTATTCTGTTCAAGACATCGCTGAAGCCCGGCGGATCGCCCAACACGCTGTCACAGCCGTTCGGAGCACCAACGGGACTCAGCCGTGGATTCCGCCACTCTTCCAGATCGACAAGTGGTGGGAAGCCCCGCTACTCGAAAAGATTGGCAAGGCAAGAGCAGTCATTGAGGAGCACTCCAAGGACGCCAGTCAGAAAGCGATTGACCTTCTCAAAGTCGCATTCTGCCGAACGATGATTGAAACTGCAAATGTGAGTTTTGGTCATCAGTCGATGTCGTTCAAGAAGGCTGACCAGCAGATGACCCTTGCCGTCCCTGAAGACATCGCTGAAACGGTCGTCGCCAATTGGGAGCAGTCCGTGTCGAGCATCCTCAGCGCCGCTGAGACTTCGATTGCATCACAACCCCGATTCGTTCACTGTGATGCTCGGAGCCTCGCTAAAGAGTTCGCCGGGGAATCGTTCGACTGCGTCATCACGTCTCCACCATATCCGAACCGGATGAGTTACATCCGAGAACTTCGACCGTACATGTATTGGCTCGGCTACCTCGACGATGCGAGGCAGGCTGGGGAGATGGATTGGGAAGCCATCGGCGGGACATGGGGGTGTGCAACGAGCAACCTAATGAAATGGAAGTCTCCGGCAGACATGGTGGTGCCTTTCGGTGCATTCCAAACAATCCTCAAGTCCATCGCAGAAGAGAGTTCACTGCTGTCGCGCTACGTCGAGAAGTATTTCTGCGATATGGTGTTTCACGTCCGTGATCTTTTTGATGTGGTAAAGCCGGGCGGTGAGATTCACTACATTGTTGGTAACTCCAAGTTCTACGACGTTATGCTTCCTGTAGAGGAAATCTTTGCCGCGTTGTTTCGAAGCGTTGGATTCGATGATGTCAAGATTGAGCCGATCCGCAAGCGAACCTCAAAGAAGGAATTGTTTGAATATCTGGTGAGCGCGAAGAAGTAGGCACTCCTGCGGAAATGGTCGGTCGTCGGCTACGACCGCCTAGCTCTCAGCAATTCCAGCAGCCTAATCATCGCCTGCGTGTCGAGCGCACAGTAATCGAGCAGAGCCTTCCTGATCCGGTCGCGCTCGGCGCAGTCCAACTGTCCACGCACGAGTGCCTCCCACGCAAGCCCCGCTTCCTGTCCGTTCGCGACCTCCATGCCGTCGTAGGTCATCTCCGGCACGAGTGCAGGCAATACCGATTTGATGGAGTATGAGCCTGCGTATGCGGGATGATAGGTGTGCTCCCGCACGACAGGCAGCAGATCGAACAGGCGGGCTTGGATCGCCGTGATCCGATCCGCAAATTCCGGCAACCATCCTGCAAGGTCGGAAAGCCGCTGCGACTCGAACGAGGAATACACGACGATGCTTCCGCTTTCGCCGAGCGCAGCGCAGAGTGACGATATGAACTCGCGCCGGGGATCGCTCGTGTCCGTGGCTAGGAACTCGTAGTGCTCTGGTGTTGCGCCCGGTTCCCGCACGGTGTGAATGGAGAATTGAAAGCAGATGTGATCGTACGGGCGCATGCCCTCAAAACGAGGGATTGCCCGATTCACCGTTTCAAAGTCCATGAATGTACAGGGTACTTCAGCTTTGCCAACTCGTTCGCAAGTTCGGGGCTGAACCACGACTTTCCCGTTTGCACGCAGTCAGCGGCACGCCGCTGAATCTCGGTTAACTCGAAGTCGTCGGGTATGTCGCGAATGGACTCGATGCCCAACTCCTCCAGTTCCTCCATCGCGCTCGCGTGGATTCTTGGCAGATACCCGATGTGGTCATTCGGACGCGGCGGATTGCATCGGTCATAGAACTCGCACGTGACTGGATCGGTGCAGTGCCGACCGGGTGCAATATCCGGCGGTTGTTGCATGGCGAGCACGGTGAACTCCGACCGTAGCTGAAACGTCAGCTTGGGCTGCAACCGCTGGACTCGCCGGGTCAGATTACGAATGCGGAAGAATCGTCGCGGGTCGATTTCGCCGCCCGGATAGATGTAATTCCTGTTAACGTGCCCCAAGCATGCGGACGCCAGATCGACTCCGCAGCGCGAAACTACTCGATACTGGATTGCCGACATCTTCAATGTGGTGATCCTTCAGATCGCTGGTGGACTTGACCTCGATCAAACGCCAGCGCCCATCGCGCCGACGATGCAAAATGTCCACGCGCACCAGCACGCCGCCGTGCTCGAACACGCCCTCAAAAATTGCAGGCACGGATTGATTAGCGAAGTAGCTCGCGAGTTGCGCGGATCGCCTGATCGAGACTGTGCTCGCAGACCTCCACTCCTCCGGGGAAGAGCCTGCGGGCGAGCAGCCCGACATCGCGCCCTTGCTCGATGATCGCCTCTGCCGCAGCATTCGGCTCTGCGGCGAGTTCTGGCTGATGAACCTGAAGGTAGAGACGCTTGAGGCACTGGCAGCCAGCAACGAATTTGGATTTGCTGATTCTAATGCTCACCGGAGCGCCTCGTCTTGCATCCCTTTCACCATCGCTCGGAACTCTCGCATCGCAGTGATCAATTCGGACTGCTCTGCATTCTCGCGAAAGTCAGAGGGAACGACAAATGTGTCGTAGTCGTACTCCACGCCCTTGTTCCTGTGATCTTCGGCTTCGAAGAGATCGAAAGTCACAGCGACATTCCGGCTTTTGACATCACCATTCTTGTCGAGCGACAACTTTTTGAGCACGAACACATGAAAGTAATCCATTATCTCTCCCTCCGACGCACCTGACCGCAATGCTGCGCCTTCCACTCGTCCGGTGCGGCGCTGTGCGTCATGCAATCGACTGACTTGACACACGACGCGCTCCGGCTGGCGTCTCTCATGTGGAGGCAACCGCTGCGCAATTGCTGGATTTCTTCATAAGACAGTTCGAACTTCCCGTTTTCCATGTTGCCGATCCTGAAGGCGCTCCCACCCTTGTAGACGTCGGAATAGTCGTACTCCGGGTTCATCCAGATCGCGGGGGCATGATCGCTGTCATCGAAGGTGATGACGCCGAAGCGTAGCAAGCCAGCCACGATGACGAACGACAAAATCAGCACGAGGAATTCCTTCGCCCACGCGCCGACGACGCTGCACTTGGAGAAAATGCCAGCGACCAGCGCCAACGCGAACGGGGCTAGCACGCAGAACAGCACTTTCGTAAGGAGCCACATGTCGTCGTCCATAATCGGTCCGCCGATCAGGGCGGCATGGAAGCAGAGTCCGAGGATCACGAGCGGGAAGATCGCGAGGAAGATTGCCGCCCTGACTAGGCTGAACACGAACCGCAGCGGTGCCGTCAGAAGGTGGACGTCGTTGGCAAGTTGGGCATTGGCATCCATTTTGTTCCCTCCCAAATGGTTTTTTCGCACTGAGCACGCGCCGCCTGCTGGGGGAGGGATTAGATTGTCGCGGTCGCGGCAAACTACCGCAGCCTCCGTCTAGTGAACGCCACTCGCCAAGTCATGCAATCCCTCCGACTCGGCGGCGAGCTTGGTTGACTTGCCATTCGATCCGCGCCTGACTATCCCCTTAATCTGGGCATCAACTTCGCGATGACGATTCTCGATCCGTTCATGGAGTTTGGCTTCCGCCTGCCAAGCGTTCTCGTGCCACGTGCGTTCCTTCTGCTGCTGTTCCCGCAGCGAGGCGACGCCCTCCGCTATCTCGCGGAATCGCGTGCAGAACTTGTCGCCGACGATGTAGTCGAAGAGTTCCTGCGACTTCTCGTCACGGAACTTACCACTTAGACGGAGGCGAGCGATGCCGATGATTCCCTCGCGGATGACCGTAGCCAGAGCCACCGCAACCCGCTTTTCGACAATGGGAATGCCTTTCAGCACACAAAGCCCCTTGAGCTTCGACGGGAATACGCGTGTAACGACCATGACGTGCGGCGTCTCGTACTGGGTCTGGTACTTCTTCGCCTGCGCGATGTAGCCGTTCTGCCAACTGGTTGTGTTCTTGCTCTCGTAGACGATCCGACCCGCAAGATTTGTCCCGTCCATCACCTCGTGGACTATGTCAGCGCCCTTTACACCCCGACCGATTCTTTCGATCTTGTCGTCGGGAAACGCGTGCCGAAGCTCCGTGAAGAGGTCTAGCTCCGCTTCCGCCCCAAGCTGCTCCCCGGTTTGCTTCTCCAGCTTTCGGGAGAGGTCGTCGAGTTTACCTTGGAACTTTGCGAGGTCCGACTCGTAGCGAACCTTCTCCCTCTCGCGTTCGGCCTGAAGCTTCTCCAGCTTGGCTTCATTCTCGCGGGCAACAAGCCGAATGGTCTTTGCCACTTCCTTCTCCAGCCGATTCTCTACCCTTTGCCTCGCGATCTCACGCTCCGCGACCAACTGGGACTCGAACTCCTCTTTTAGTCTTTTCTTTTCGAGGGCGAGTGCTGGAGAGGTGAGCTTTTGTATTCGCGCTTGGAGTTCATTTTCATCAAGCGCGTCGGGGAAGGGCTGACGGCACAACGGGCATTGACCGAGCATATTCGATCCTCCTAGTTCCGTGATGTCTGGGGCATATGCGCCCATGCTAGAGCGCGTTAGAGTGCGGGTCTGTGAGTGCCGTCCCAGACTTTCCCTTTGACGGAGAGCAGATTGTCCCAGCGTGCTCGGCGGCGGCTTCGCCGGAGAGGACAGTTTCACAGATCAAGCATTTGCGTTCGTCCTGACCGACGACAATGAACACCTTCCCGATCTGGTCGCTGCGGGCGAAGCCCGTCTCTCGTCGAGTTTGTTCGTCAGCATTCATGTCGATCAGCGTTGAGTCACGAACGTATAAGTTCGTCACCAACGCACCTCGGCTGAACTCGACTGAATAAAGCCAGCGGCATCAACAGCGCTGGCTGGCGGCAGCACGGAGCCTCTGTCACCAGCACTCGCCCGGTTAACCAGTTTGCAAACTAGGCTGCGGGAAATGCCCCACTTCTTGGCGACAGCCGTCAGAGTCATCCCCATGAGACGGTCGCGGACAATGGCTGCTCGATCTATGTCCATGGGTGCGCGTCCGATTCGTACCCCATCCAGCTTGGCTCTTCGCATGCCCGCCAACACACGTTCGCGGATCAAGTCCGATTCCAGTTCGGCAATCGAGCCAATCAGCGTTAGAAAGAGCCGTCCCATCGGCCCGCTGGTATCCACGTTCTCCCGCCGCGATATGAAGACGATCCCCAGACTGTCGAACTCGTCCATGACTTGCAGGAAGTGCTTCACGCTTCTCGCGACTCGGTCGAACGCAGCAACGAGCACCACCGAGAATTTCTTCTGCCGTGCATCCGCGATGAGGGCATCCAGCCCCGGACGTCTCGCTCTTTTCCCTGAGACCCCGCTGTCCCGATACTCCTGCATAACATCCAAGCCACGCTGCCCAGCAAGCTCACGCAGATCGTAAAGCTGCGATTCAACGTGTTGGTCGGCAGTGCTGACGCGGACATAGATGGCTGCTTTTGAGCGACCCGCTTGCATTCTGTCCATAGGACATATTATCAAGCGTTTCCACCCCAAATGTCAACAGTATTATGTCCTTTGGGCAGAATACGATATAATGACTGCATGGGCTGGAGGACAATGCGAGTTGCCGTGTGCGACGTATGCGGGCACAGGTGGATACCGGAAACAGAGAACCCGCCGAACTGCCCGTCCAAGAAATGCCGCTCAACACTCTGGAACAAGGGCGGCGTTGACGGCAGGACGCGGCAAGCGAGGATCAAGGCAGGACGCAGCCGCAAATCGCGATAGCAAAGAAGTCCTAAAATATTCCGATCAGAAGACCGCCGCTTATAGCGAGCGAGTGTTCATGCCCCGTCCCGAACTTATATTCGTAGCTCGGTTCGAGATACCAGCCAAATCTGTGCTTTTTCGATGACCAAAACATAAAGTCGGGGGCGACTTCGACAGCCACAGAGTTTGTTTTGACTCCGTGTGCGTTCGTGTGAACCCACTCCGGGCCTACGCCGAGCATAAACTCCCTTTTCTCCGAAAGAGTCCAAGGCTTCTTGAAGAGAAAATCGACACTCCACTCTGTCGAGTGGCGTCGAAACAAAGGCGTTACACCAGCTTCAAGTTCAAGCCAGTTCTCTATCGGCGTGACCTCTACTGCGACTGTGGGGCCAAAGCTCGATTGAGCCTCCGTGAGGCTTCGATCAGCAGCGGCTCCAAGTTCAAGGACAGCGGATGGCTCCTTCTCTGCTGCCTGCGAGATGGCGAATACTGAGCAAAGAAACAGAAACCCTATCAAGATGGATGTTCGCGAAGCCGTGTGCAATTTGCCTGTCCTAGTGAGTGGCGAGTTCCATATACTCATCCGCGCCGACGACCTTCAATACGATCCGCACCGGAATCGGGAATAGCCGCCGCGTGGGATCGCGCACGACTTTCGGCGCAGAAAGCTGATATTTCTTACCGCGAGTTTTGAGTTCGCAACCGCCCTCCGCGAGGACGTTCTTCACCCACTCGGATTGGCTGCTGTAGGTTAACGCGATGATGAAAGCGGTCGGCGCTCGGAAGACGTTCACCGGAGTTCTGTAGACCTTCCCCGACTTGCGACCCACATGCGTGAGAATACCAAACCCCGGCAGCCAGCCCGCAAATAAACTGGTGATTCGGTTTGTGAAGGCGATGTTGATGGTCACCAGCCATCGCTTGCGGAATCGCATCATGAAAACGCCTGAGGCGGCGATGGCGATGACTAAAATGATTATGGCGCTCACGGGTCGTCCAATTATCAACCCTACACCGCAACACCGGAGGCTCGCTCCACTGGCTGCTTTGCCGGAGCGAGAGCGACCAGCACTACGCCGATAACAGCGAAGACAGCCGAAGCCACTAGCAAGTCTTGGCGTTCATTCGGAAGGTGTATTGACATGAACGTCATGACGCCAGCATGAGCAATGTTCAACCATGCCGCGAAGGTGATCACGCCGCGATTCGCCAACGGATCGCGACTTGCCAGCAGTAAGAAAACGCCTTGCGTGACGTAGAGACTAATGCCCATCGGCAACGAGTCTTCCTTGTTGGCTCGCCAACCGTCCCGCACACTTGTAACCAACGGATAAACACCAGCTATAAAGATCAATCCCACCACTATAAGCACGACCCTCAGCACCCGTTTTCGCCACATTGTGTTCCTCCATTCTTGTTGCAATCACGACATCATAGCGCGATCCGCTATTGGAGCTTCGTGTACTCGGCTTTGGCTGGCTTCAGGACGCGGCGTATGGTTAGCAGGCTTTCATCGAAGCGAAGTCCGGTTGGGCTTCTGGGGTCGCTTCGATTTGACGCGAGCCGTGCTCGCCTTCGACGCGGACAAGTCTGACAGTTCGTAGGCTTCCCTAAGCCATTCAGTAATCGGTGCCTCGACTTCATCGCGGTGCTTGATGTGAATGATGTGATACACCTTGGATTTTGACGCCCGGTCGCTTCGTCGCACCTGAGGAGCCTTCAGTGTGCGACCGAGGAAAACGCAGAGTTCGAGAAAATTCCGCTTGGGACGCACGAAGAAGTAGCAGGAATCTCGCGAGAACATGATCGACTTGTGCGAGGCGTAAATCCGTTGATCGCCGAAGGAAACGGCTGTCTCGCGCAGCCGTTCCCAAGCATCCCGCAGATCGTCAGAAAGTTCCTGCGTCAGAGCCGCTTCAGTGGTCGTCCAACAGTCGTGCTCGTCTGCGTCGTCAATCCACTGCTTGCAGTGGTGGCACTCTCGACCGGGCATACTTCAGAATTGTAATAGCATGGTCAGCAGGCTTAGTTGGTGCGTCTCAAAAGGCTGAAATCGGCGATCTCATTTTTCGCGCCCTTTCGCCCCCTGTTTCGCCAAGTCGGAAGATGGTCAGCGGGTATACCTTCTGAGGCATACCGGATTGCACATTTTTCAATCGCGGCAAGAAGCAACATCGTTCGCCAACTACAAGACGAGAAGAAATGTCACCCGCGCTGGATTAGGATGGAATCCGGCAGAACCTTTCTGCCTCACGGAGGACAATGTGCCTGCTACATTTCCGATTTATCCAGCGCACACCGCCGTTCTGAGCATGGATTGTCAAACCGGCATCGTTTCTATCTACACCAAAGACGACAAAGACGCCTTCCTTACCCGTGCCGCAAGCGTTCTCAATCACGCACGTACCACCGGCTTTACCGTTATCCATGTCCAAGTCGGCTTCCGCACCGGACTTCCAGAAGTTAGTTCTCGAAACGTCCTCTTCGGTGACCTTAAGTCCTCGGCGCAGCATCAGAAATTGTTTCAGGAACCGCTGGGAGCGATTCCCCCTCTCATCGCCCCGAAAGAAGGCGAGATTGTCATCACCAAGCATCGTGTCAGCGCCTTCACGGGTACCGATCTTGCGATGATCCTTCGCGCCAATGACATTGACACGCTAGTTCTCTATGGCATCGCCACCAGTGGTGTCGTCCTCTCAACTCTCCTCGAAGCTGCTGACTCAGATTTTCGTTTGGCAGTCATCAAGGACTGCTGCGCCGACCTCGACTCTGCTCTCCATGATTGCCTCGTCACCAAATTCTTCCCATCCCGTGCATCGGTGCTCTCGGCGCGGGAATTCGTGGAAGCAAGTGGGTACCGCGAGTAGCTCTTGGGCTTATGGCCAGAACATCGAACTAGATTAGCCGCGGAACATCTGGGGAGTGCCTCTGCCGCCCGGGCACAAGGAAGGCATTGGTTGAAGCCCGGAGGGGTGTGCCTAACGATTTTCTCCCCGGCATTCTGTCGCACCAAGTAAACTCATCCAATGCCCCGCACCGCCGCAGTCGAGCCTGCAAGTTGGCTTTGGACGACAATTCTATTTGGCGTGCCGGGTTTGATCTTCGCTTTTCTATTTCATTGCGTCGGTCCGGCGCTTTGGCATCATGGGACTTCGTGGTGGCGCATTTTCCACTTTTTGTTGATCCTGCCGCTCGCCTTGATGTTGGTTGCAGCACTGGTCGGCGCAGCATTTGATGTGGGTTCTGCCTCATCGAACAACCTTCGGCATCGGCTCCGTCTCTCTTATCCGACACGGGTGACATGGCTATGGGCAATTGCCCTCTCCGGCTTTATGTACGGCGGGAACTGGGCGGATGCCATTGCCGTTGTGGCATCGTGGATGGCTCTTTGGCTGGAGAAGACATCAAGCAGATGGCTGTACGCTGGTGTCCTCATTGCTACGCTCGTCAAGCGCAATGCTGCCTATCTCCAACCTCTTCTAGTGTCTGTGAGGTTCTTCAAACCTTCCCCGTTCTATGTCCAATTCTTCAGTCATTTTGGTCCTACAGACTTCATGGGGATTCCCTTGCTGGGGTCGTGGTGGATTCTGGTCTACTATGCGGTCACGATCTTCGTGTTCAACATCGGCGGCGAGGAACTGTGGTGGCGTGGCTATGTTCTGCCCCGACAAGAACTCGCGTTAGGGAAGATGACTTGGGTTGTGCATGGCATCCTTTGGTCAGCATTCCACCTATTCATGCAGCCAACGTTGTGGGACACAGTCCGCATGTCAATCTCCGGGGTGGCGCTAGCCTATGTTGCCCAGCGCACGAAGAGCACTTTGCCGGGCATCGTCGGACACAGCTTCGGTAATTTGCCGTTCTTTCTAAGTTTGGTACGCGGTGTCACATCTCACTGAAGGCGATTCCGCCATGACAAGGGGGGCCGGCGGGGAGAAGCAACCGGGTTCATACGTCCTCCTGTTCCTGAATTCATGAATGGACGTACCAATTCGAATGCGGCGACCATCCGCTGCACGAGAGGCACTGGGTTTCAGTCCACTGGTGCAGGCAGGCTGGGCAGACGCCTCCAGTATCGAATGAGTTCCATTCATGCCCGCAGGTGCAAAACCATCGGTCTTCCTTGCGGGGAGACCAGCCACAGAGCGGGCAGCGGATGCGAGGAACAGATGGCTCCCGGCTCTTCTCTTTCTCAACCTCACGATCCACCACGGCGTTGTCCGCGACGGGACTCATGCCCAGCTATTATGACCTAGCCCGAATCCTGTGGGTGATAGGGCAGGGAGAGGAATTTCTCAAAAGCGAGTTCCGATGTCGTTTTCATCGAGGACACAAGTCAGATTCTTAGCGGCTCGGCCAACACCACGAGCCGAAGACGCTGATTTCCTTCGACCCAGTGTCGAGTGGCAACCCGCCATGTCCGAATCAAATCATCAATGCGATCACAGCTACAAATGAAGGCATGTAGACAGACGCCACCCGCTCCGTCGAAATCTTCGCTGCGCAAGATTTTCGGGTGTTGCACGTCACGCCACGCTCCCGCGCTCATTTCCCAAAAGGGTTCGATCAAAGGAATTTCAACGCTCCTTAATGACAGCCAAGACTTAATGTCTGGAATAGCCACGCTCTGGTGCTTGCTCACGTGTGCCGTGTTGCGCCCCGACGCTTTTATCGTTCGATGGCGACGACCGTCAAAGTGAAGACTGGCGTGCTGCTCCGTCATCGACTGGAAGACTTGCCCTTCCGAAAGACGGACGCTCTTATTTATCGGGAAAGAGTCAAAGACTATCACGTGCCCCTTCGACGGCTCATGCCAAGTCCAGCAATACGCGTCCTTGCCGGAGAATTTGAATATGGCTGCGGGGTGATCCACCCCGTTTATTCTCGCGGCGAATCCTAAGATGTGCGCGGTGTGTTTCACTTCTCCTCGTTCACTGCTTCAAAATCTGTTCAATGGGAATCCTCGACAACAAGCCTTTCTTGTAGTCCGTTATCCAGAGCGAACCGAACCCGCATCGGAGTGAATCCCCTCCTTCGCCGACCCACTGTCGGATTACCTTGTTCGTACTGGCATCAACGCGAGTAAGCGGCACGCCGAAAACAGTAGGCCACACAGATTCGCCTCCATAGCCGATGTCGCCGCCCGCGCCGGGTATGCCCACTCGAATCGTCGCGGTTACCTTTCTGTTTCTCTCATCAACACGGCTGACAGTTCCGTCGCCTTGGTTCAGCGTCCAAATAGAACCCCCGCCAGCAGCGAGAAACCGAGGCTTCAGTCCGACTGCCACCGACTCCAATACTTTGCCCGAATCGGCATCCACCGCAGTTAGGACGCTGCTTTCCACTCCGGTGATCCAGACAATGCCATTGCTGAAAACCGGGTTATAGGAACCGGGCGGAATTGAGATTCTCTGGCGCACGCTGTTTGTGGATGGGTTGATTCGATTAAGCGTGCCGTTCTTGTCCGTCACCATCCAAACGCTGTCCTCACTGGTCGCGATGCCACCTTCCGGGGCTGCTGGCGCGATTGGCAGTGTGCGACTGACCGTATTCTTAGCGCCGTGAATTCGGACGAGTTCAGGCTTCTCGCCGCAGATCGGAACCCAAATGCTGCCGAATCCGAAAGCCAGCCCGGAGCAAGCCTCTCCTGAGACCTTTACGGTGGCAACAATGTTGTTGGTTGACGGATCAATTCTGATTACGGCATTCGGTTTCGTGCTCGCGACCCACACAGAATTGTCCGTAACGAGAACCCAGTCTGCTGTCCCACCGACCTTGAGTGTCGCGGTCGGTTTTATGGAAGCAAAAGGAACCTGAACTTCTTTTATCCCCGGCTTTCGAAGGTTCTTCCACTCCGCGCTGGCATTCTGAGCCGACACGGTTTCACACACGGCGATCAGCAAGAGCAGCAGCAGTGTCAGCATGCCAAGAAAGATAGCACTTCAATGGATTTCCGCAGGCTCGCTCCTCGACTAGAACAGCGTGTTCTGACTCTCAGCGAGTTCCACAGGTCGCGAGCATTCCTCGTCGTCATTGGCGACGTGGTTGATCCGCGTGCTTACGGGATAGCACCGCATCAGCCGAGCATCATAGGGCTTCAACAGTTCCGAGATGACCTGCACGTTGATCATACCCGGATCGAGCCACAGATCGTAGCTGTCGGGATCGAGTATTACGGGCATTCGGTCGTGGACGGCTGAGGTCACAGCATTTGGGGTCGTTGTCAGAATCGAGCAGGTCTTTATCCAGCCGCCGCTAGGGTCGTTCCACCGATCCCAGATTCCTGCGAACGCGAACAACTTTCCATCATTGACCTCGAAACAATACGGCTGCTTGGCTTTCCCCGTCCGCGACCACTCATAAAATCCGTCTGCGGGGATCAGGCACCTGCGGAGCTTCAGGGGATCGCGAAATGCGGGCTTCGTGGCGGCTGTCTCCGACCGTGCGTTGATCATGCTTGCAGCGCCAGAGGCGTCCTTAGCCCATGACGGAACCAAGCCCCAACGCATGGTTGAAATCTGACGGACAGGTTGTTTAGGGTGCTGGCGGATCACCGGAATTGGCTGTGTGGGGGCGATGTTGTAGCGTGGCGACCAGTCGTCTTCTCCGGTAGTGTCGAAATATTCCTCGACAAGCTGTTTCCGCCGCGAGAGTCGGTAGCGTCCGCACATGAAATTGTGGCAGATCGGGAATTACTCTGGTGGGTCGCTAGCTCGCACGACCGTATGCCTGCTCATATTCGATGTGGTATCGAGCAAGCTTCTTCGCAATCTCTTCAGCCAGTTCTACCGATGACATTCTGCGTCCCCGTTCGTAGACGAACCAAATGAACTCATCATCCAAAATGTCGGCTTCGAGAGACCAAGTCTCCTGTGCCAAGGGTGATTCGTCTGGGTAGGCTCGACCGGAGCCTGCGGGACGGCGGGTGAAACGAACGCGACAATTCTGGGGCACTCCGCCGCTCTCGCCTGCGTCGAAGAGAATGGCACAGACACTCTTCAGGACCAACAACGGACGCCCTGAAAGGTCTGGAACCCACTCGAACTTATAACCATCAATGCCTTTGCCATCTAGGGAAAATTGGGACACCAAACCCTTAAGCACTTCCCACTCAGGTTTAGTCTCCTTGACGAGTTTCTCCCGATTCCGTAACTCCTGATCACGCTTTCGAGCAAAGGCATCGAAGTCTTCCATACTGATCGTCCTCTGGAGTTGAGCATAGCACCTCAGGCAATCGGGCAGTAGAGCGGGGGATCGCACACCTGCTACAGTTCACCGCGCTCTGCCGCTAACTCCGGGTAGGCGTGCCGGACCTCGCGGATCAGGTCGCGGGCGGTCTCCAGCCCTAGCCGCTCACCTGAGAGCACAAGGTCTATCGCGACGAGCATCAGCCGCGTCAGCATAATTTCCCGGCGCGTGCGTTCCTGTGGCGAAGGTATCGCCAGCACGCCTGCCACGTCTTGCGGTTTGTCCACTTCAATACCCTCGACTACCTTCCCGGCTTCGTCGTGCAGGTACTGCTTGCCGTCACTGCGCCACTCCACTTCCCACGAATCTGTGTCGATCCGTGCGCCGGGAAACCGCCACCAGCGACCGCCGATGCCGATCATCGCGTCTGTATCTTGCATTGCCGCGCTCGGCAACGGCACGACGGCGAGCACTTCTGGCTTATTTGAGTTGTCCATCTGTTTGGTTGCCATGAAGCACCTAGTCACAGGTGCTTCGGCATATTCAGAAACTTGAAATCGTTATCAAACTGTCGAAGTGCTCGGCGCACAGATAGAGCCGCACTCTCTCGCCGTCTGGGGCGTCCTTCTCAATGAAGTCCACCGCAGGCTTGCCGCACTCGAAGATGTCACACTCGATTCGCTCACTCATTCGGCAGCCTCCACGGCGAAGCCTGAACCCGACGCGGTTGCCGCCTTAGGCTTGAACGGGCATTTTAGAAAATGGTTGGTCGACTCCTGCTTGCAGTGTGGGCAGTACTCGATCTCCTCGATCTCCTGCACCACGGACTTCGGCGGGGCGGGTGGTTCTGGCTTCTTGTACCCTGGACGCGGATCGAGGCGCGGAGTGTTGCTGTCGATGCGAGTGAGCCCACGCTGCTGCGCTTCGTAGCGGGCGTCGTAGCAGTCGTCGCAGGCTGACAGAGGTTTGCGGAGCAAGCTCTCCCAAAGCGTCATCTGACCAAAAGGCTTGTCCTTGCAGAAGCGGCACAGCTTGGCTAGACGTTCCTGCTCGGCGCGGCGGGCAAGCTCTGCTTGCTCGGCAGCCTTCTCGCGCTCTTCTTTCGCCTCTATGTTTGCGATGCTCTGGTAAAAATGATTGAAGCCATGCGTCTTGCATACCTCGCAGTTGTCGAACTCATGGTTGTGGTAGTCGTTCAGCAGAGCACCGTTCGCCGACTCCAAGGCGTTGAGGTACTGCTTGGCAGATCGCAGGTACAACTTCTTGTCGTCCTTGGAGGCGTACTTGCCCGAACGATGGATGCGGTTCCAGTTGAGCACAGCTTCGGCAGCCAGTTTTCGCCAACGACGGGGCACGGCGTTGACACCCTCGCCGCCGAAGAACTCGACGATACGGTCGCACAGGGGTAACTGTTCTCTGACAATCGCGTCGGTGAGGTGGGGGTAGATGGTGTTGATGAAGAAACCAGAAACCTTGCTACCGCCAGTTTCCCAGAACTCCTGCTCGGTCTGGGGTTGGTTTTGATCTTGGTTTGGTAGCAAGCCCAAAGCCATGCGGGGTTGACTTTCGTTTTCCGACGAAGTCGGGGAGCCGTTTGACGCCGAAGGCGAAACTTGCTCACTCACTTCCTTTACCGTCGTGCTAACGACGGAAGGGTCTGTTTGGGTTTGGTCAACGGCGACCGAGCGAAGCGAAGGAGCTATAGGGTCTGGTCTGTCCGCCATTTTGTCGTAGGGGGTTCCCGCCAATTTGTCGTAAAGGGTTTCCGCCAGTTTGTCGGTGGGGGTTTCCGTCATTTTGTCATCATCGAACAGAACAAATTGGCGGGAACGGATACCCGTTCCACGAGCTTTACTACGCGCCTTGCTGACCGCAAGACGTTTTATTTCAAAGCCTTCAGTGATTGCCGGGTTTGCCAGCGGAGACAGGTCGGCGTGATAGACGTATGCCCATACACCGGGCGTGGGATAGTTGTAGGTTTTGTAGGTTCCGTCCTCGTTAAAATCATGCACCAGAAAACCGAGGCGGACGAGGGTCGGTGTGTAGCGTTGTACCGTTCGTTTTCCGCCGCCAACGCGTTCAGCTACCGCGTCAGCCGTGGGGCGGATGCTGGTGCCATCGGCGTTGCCGAACGAGACGTATGCCTCAAGCACCTTCTTCAGGGAACCGGGCAGACTGGACTTCTTGATCTTGTCTACTAGTTTGAAACTCATCTCAACCTGCTTCCTCAACCTCAAACCTTGCGCCTTATCGAAGGGCGGTCGGAGCAGCCAAGGGGATAGGGAGGTTGAGATCACCTATCCCCGATGCTTAATAGTCGTTCTCCACGACTCCGATAGAAATAGATACGCGGATTCGGGAAACTTCTAGGATTTGCGCTTCGTGCGCCGACCTCGACCCCGGACTACGGACGCCGATCTGACGGGACGCCATCTAAAGAAGGAAGTGCAAAGTCGAAATCCTCATGCGGATTCGCGGCTGGAATCGGCAAATCTCCAGTGTTGATGGTGTTTTTCAAACGTCGAAACGTCGCCAGTGAACTTGCAAATCAACTTCCTGCCCTTCTTTAGAGGTGGAGATGAGTCGATACGCCGAAATAAAGAAGACAAGTGCTCAGGTCGTGGGGGTCCGAGTCATCAAGAAGGCGAGCACATCGAAAGCACACGCCGCGATCCGAGATGTGATCGTTGGGAATCCAACCCTGTCGTACCAGCAAATCGCGGACCTGCTGGGTTGTTCCCGCTGGCTCGTCTATCGGGTTGCCGTAGAGTTCGACGTCCGCCGACCAAGAGGCGCGGGCAGCCCCACCCGACGCAAGAAGGAGCAGTGAGGCGCATGAAATATTTCGACTGGGAACGGGCATTCGAGTTCATCTGGCAGAACGCGGATCGCGACGGAATCTGGAAAGGTGACGCCGCCAGCTTGGCGGCGGAATTCGACGTGTTGGAGGAAGCAGCGCAGAAGGTGCTAGACGAGCTTCGTGGCAGACGCCTCATCGAGAAGGTCTATACCGGGACGTTCTTCATTTCAAAGTGGCGGGAGAAGGACGATCCCGACGAAAAGGAATTTGAATAGAAACAGAGCCGCCCCAAGTTTGTGGAGCGGGGGCTTGGGATCGAACCAAGCTGCCCGTGGCGGTACCACAGGTGTCACCTTCGACCCACCCGCGCCTTAGACGGAGTTGCCGTAATCTTCTGCACCTTTTGCGGCGCAATCCTTATCCCATCGTCCTCATCCACGACGAGGTTGCTTCCCACACTTCGGGACATTTCGTCCTGAGGTTCCCCGTGGTATAGCGTCAAGTCCCCGGCTTTCTTCTTGATTTCGAGCATGTGCTTGGCGAGTCCAAGAATCTTTTTGCCTTCGGGAGTTTCTCCCCGGACCGCGCCGGGGGCTTCCACTACTGCTTCGGCAAGGTGCAGACCCATCTTGAACAACTCTTCCTTCTTGATACGCCGCTCCTTATCGAGATTGTCAAGGTACGATGGCGACCGCACCGGAGGTTCGGTGATCAAGCCCTCCAAGGCTTCCTCTTCCAGCAAGGACAGGAACTCGCTCGCGTCTGGGTCGTTCTTGTGCCTGCGGGCGAGCCTCATGCCGGGTTCGGTCGCTGCTATCAGCGCCTCTGCGGGCCCTCGCCACTTCCGGCTTTTCTTTCGTTCTTTCTCCGGACCGAGGATCGAGGACAGAGCGCGGTTGACCGTGCGAACGTCGCACGAGAAGTGCTTCTCGCACCAGCGCTGCCAGCCCTCAACGCCGCCCCGATTACCCTGCGCGTTCAGTCTTTCGCGCAGTTCCAAGAAATACGCAATCTCCGGCTCAATGATGGCACGGGCGGACGCGAGGAACTTGCCTGCCTTCGCCGCGATGCGGGCGCAGCGGGTCTCAAGCTTGCGGGTCGGCATGTGCAGCGCATCGTAGAACGCCGCGTTGTGGTCGGTCTCAGCCGGGGACTTTGCCGCCATTCTCGCATCATAGGGACGGTGGGGTTCGCGTACCAGATGACTAACGTAAGCAAAAGCCGGGGAAGGTCATGCCCCAAACTTGACGGCGTTGACCGCTCGTTTGCAGCCGACTTTAGCTCTGCTCGCCCTTCTTTCTAATCGGAGGCGATGGAGAAGAGACCATCCGCATATTCTGAGACTCCCCCTGTAGCAGCTTGGATATTTCGCCAGACTCGAACGGCGAGAATACGAAGCGGTCGGCGTTTGTAACAGTCTGACGGTTGATCGCCTCGACCAGCGTTCGCTTTGCACCGCGCTCTCGAATAGGAGGTAACTGACGCCTGATGGCTTCAGCTTCCTCCCGGCGTCCCGCTGTGAGTAGCTCGAAGAACTTCTCCTCGCCGGGTTCGTCGTGAGTAATGACAATAACTACTTGTTTGGAAAGGGGGAACCACACTTCAGCGGTCGGACTGAAGAGACCACCACCGTAGAGTCCACCTCTGAAGCCGGGGTCACGGCGCACTACAGGAGCGTCCGAAGTGACGAACTCACCCTCCATTGCGCGAACTACGGTCCACTGCATACGCGTGTAGATGTTCCCGATTTGCTGACCCATTGCCGCTATGAGGTGCAGATCGGCATGTGGTTGAGCTTTTGCCTTGATTCGTTCCTCCCTCAAAGCATCGCGGAGTTGGTCTGGTGTGACTGATCCATCCGTCGCACCTTTGGCTTTCAGTTCCTCAAACACTTTCTCGAAGTACCCCGGCTGATTTGCCGCCATGTGCATCGTTGAAGTAGTAAGGTCTTCCTGCATCTTCTGGAAAATCTGCCGAGTCCACGGTGTTCTAAACTCCTGAAACGCGATCAAGAAAGCTAGTAGCGCTCGCTCGAATGTCTTCAGGTTGTAATCCCCGGCTACGAGCTTCTGAAGGCTTGGCATCGCCTGTCCTTCGAGAGCAGTCAACATCGTATCGACGGTATCGTCGAATCCACCACCGGGCAGGGGTGCGCTGTAGTAGTTTCGACGTTTCGCCGCCTCATCTGGCACTGAGCGGAACATCCGATCCGTGTTCCGTTCATAGATGTAGAGTTGCGAGTCCCGGTTCCCCTCTGGAGTAAAGCCAGCTAGGTAAGCAGCGGTGACAAAGTGCTGCTGGACATTGCGCTGAGATTTTTTATTCTTTTCCAATGTGGCCCGGTACGTCTTTGTTCGTTCCTTTGGAATCCTTCGGCTGTTCGGAAAAAAGAACGATGGGGGATGCTGCTTGAAGTTGCACTTCCCACGGCTCCATTTCTTTCTCGCAGTCGTCTAGCTCGGCGTCGAATCCAAAACCGAAAATCTTGTTTTGTATTCGCATCACTAGCAGGAAGACGCACGTGGCGGTGTACAGTGTGATGTCGCATTCGCGACGTCTGTTCTGTACGGACGTTTCGTCCTCGCGGTCTCGTCCGTCGAACCCGGGCACCATTGTCGCGTGAATCTGAAGAGTCGGCATTGCGTAGCCGTTCAGAAAGTACATACGATACGGATCGCCAACTTTCTGAACCATCGACGCAAAATCAATGTCCCACGAAGACTGTGTTCGCGTCGTCCCGCACTTCTTGCACAGGGTGGTTTGAAACTCAGGCTTGACTTTCTGATACCAGTCCCGCACCTGTACGATGCTGCCCGCTCCGGTTACCTTCTCGAATTCTTCATTTGTGAATAGCTTAAGTGCGGCTTCCATAGCCCGATGCGCTTGGATGCCGCTGTACCGATGGAACCTTCCCGCCTTTTCGTTACTGTCCCCAATGTATGCTAGAGTGACTGCCCGTTCGTAAAGCCCTCTAAAAATCTTCCCAGCAGCGTTCGCATAGCCGTTAACTGCTAGAAACACAACCTCGGTGTAGTCATCGCGGCATGTGTGGCCCTGACTAAAAACGACATCCTCAAGGTGATTTTTGAAAGTCGCCCGTCGTCCGAAGCACTTGTTCGCGGTTGCCATCAGCTTTTCGAAGAATGGAACGAACGAAGGGTTCCTGTCGAAGAAGGCATTCGATTCTTCAGTATCTCCGAATTCAAACGTCATTGCAGTCTCCCCACAGCGCTCATGCTAGCATCTAGCGTTCCATGTGCGATGAGAGATGGAATTTTCCACCAATACTTTTGACCTGTGGCATCGTAGGAAGATTACGTATGGCGATTGATGACCCAAAGGCTGCGTTCGAGCAGCAGTATATGCGGAACGAGGAGAAGTCTCCGCTCGCACTCACCATATTCACTGGGAAACTGGCGTTTCCGAAAGCAGCGCTGCCCCTTGAGATTTTTCGGAAAGTTGCGGACAGGTTTACACGGGCCTCTATTGAGGAGCGTCTACAGGCGATGTGGAACATGCTCGTCATGGAAACTGAGCACCTAGAGAGCACGAAGGCAAGCCCAGAGGACGTTCAGGAAGCGATACAGTTGGCGATGCGTCGGGATGCAGAGGAATTTAACGACAAGAAACGCGAACACTACGTGAAGCTCATCGGTAACGCACTGCGAAGCAAAGAGCAGATTCAGGATGTCGCATCATTCATCCAGACCATCGAGCAGCTTAATGAACGCGACGTGATCGTGCTGAAGGTGATCAACAAGATCATGAACAAGGAAGGCGATTGGAAACCGCAGCCGAACCCCGGCGTTGGCGATGTGATGAAGGTTCATCCCAACACCTTCACGCAGCGTGCGCAGGAGCTTTCGGTTCAGATCGCGCTCGCGCTTGGACAGAAGACTGAAAAGAACACGTACAGCCGTGAAGAAGGCTACGGAATCTGCAATCGCCTTCAAGGATTCGGTCTGGCGCACGAGCTAGAGCAGACCCGCGAGCTTCCGCTCACCAATTACTGCTTCCGGCTTTCAGTTCAGGGGATACGGCTGTTGAAGCTGCTCGGAGAACCAGTGCCGAACTACGAACACTATTTCAAGGATCAGGCATAAGGAGCACGCATGGAAACAACAAAGCGTTCGTTCACTTGGTGTGGCGAGTTTAGAGATGCGCCGGGTTGGTGGAAGATCGACGGATACATCGAGGGAGAGTCGGAACACTGGAGCGTGGTGCGCAAGCCAGACGGCACATGGTGGCATGTTGTTGGCACGCATATTGCGCCTCCCGGCGGACCCGCCGTGCGCGTCGAACTAGAGGGTCAAATCACCGACCCAAAGCAGATCGAAGAGTTGGAGGAACATCTCGCCAAGCACAAGAAGTTGTATGACGAGATGCTGAGGGAAGGCGACAGAGTGCGCGTAATCGCAAGCGGAACCACAGGCGTGATAAAAGACTTCGGCAGCCTGCCCGGTGTTCCCAAGATCGTTAACGTTGCCTACGATGGTGGTGGAGGGTGCAACCACAAGCCTGAGGAGTTGGAAAAGATCAAAGGCATTTGACCTTCCCGCTCTATGACAAAACCTGAAATCGTTGGCGAACTGAAGAAGGTTGACAGATTCATTCAGATAGCAGAGTCGGAAATCAACAGGCTCGGTATATATCCTCGAAATCCTTGGATGTACCCGTTCGATCTTGTCGGCTTGGCTACGGTGTCGAAAGCCATCGCTCTATCCAAGGCGTGTCTGAAGCTGGTGAGTTCCGGGTTCCCCGACGAAGCCTATGGACTCAGCAGATCAATCGTTGAGTGTGCCAACAACCTGCGATTTATGACAGAGAAGTGGGACCCACGCGACACGCATGCGCGGAATTACGTCAAGCAGCACTTGGTGAACAGAGCATTTTGGGCGCACTACGCTCTGGAACAATTCGCAGGCAGACCTGAAGAACAAGAGATTAGGGACTACATGAAAGCTGAAGGAATTGTCGCTGACACCAAACCCGCCTTTCGTCACTGGTCAGGCGGGAGAGGATTTATTTGGGAAACGATGACTTTCGACCACCCGCTTGACGGCACCGTTACTGAGAAGCACAAGAAGATTGCCTACGCCGCCGACTATTTCCAGACTTCGACCTTCGTGCATTGCTCGCTGCCAGCGATTGACAACTATGCCGTCGAGGAATGGACACCATTTCAGGTATCAACGTCCAGTGGTTTGCACCAGACGAGTCAATCGACTCTCTTCATAGTCTTTCTATACCTTCACAGCACCATAGCCTACGCGCTGTTCGGCATGAACATGGATCGTCCACCAAAATTGCAGGAAGCATTTCAGAAAACGTTGGATGGCATGAAGCCTATTCCCCGCCGTTATGGAAGGTACAAGCACGGTCCTTAAGGTGTGAGCTTGCGACGCGCCTCTTTGAGTTCTTTGAACTGTGACGCATTCGGCGCGATCATTTTCTCAGCCCCAAACGTGCTCACATACACGGATGTCTCGCGACATCGGTGACAGAAATAATGGTCATACGGGATGTCGCCATGAAACTCCTGCAAGCCCTGCAAAATCAGTTCGTGACTTTTGCAATACGGACACCTGAACGTTCGCCAGTGATGCAGCTTCGCGAATAGTTTCTTGATCGCCAGAAAGGTCGGCGGAAGGAAGAAGTATAGAAAGTAGTAGGCGAGCGCAGCGCCCAAAAGGACTTCCTTCCTCAGCGGCGTCAGAAACAGAGCAAGCACCAACAGAATCAGGGGAACGACGATCCTCGCGTCTTCTTTGTCGAACTCGTATTCTCCCCAATTTCCGATCTTGATTTTCATTTCAGTTTTAGCGAAAACTTAAAAGTTGATTACTGCTGCCCGCGCCGACCCGATCACGTCCTTCCGCAACGGTGTAGTGAGTGTCGAGTCGGTGCCATTCGACTGCAATCCCTTTAAGGGTTTTGTTCCAAGCCAACACATTTTTGCCGATGTCCTCTACCGTGTAGAAACCATCAGGCTTTTCCGGCTGCCGAACATACAGGTGGATGTTGTCCCGCATGTCAGTTCCCGGTTTGTAGTATGAAGCGTTGGCGATGGCATTGGAGTTGTTCGGTGGTGGAGCGATTTCACGCTGCCTGCGAGTCTCCGACCATCTTTTATTGATTACCTGAAGTTGTTCAATCAAGTCTTGTGGGAAGGTGCCAACGGGGATTCGCGCTTCTTGCAGTTGAATGTGCCCGAAAACCGTTTCGTCTTTATCTCCCAGACCATAAACGACTCGCGCAGCCTTGGCGTTTATCAAGCGAACAGCACAAGGTGTTTTGTTCGGTTTTCTTATGGAACACGGTTCCAGCGTCGTATACACCGTGCAACCAGTCAGATCGACTTTGTCAGGGTCATCGGCGTTTAGCTTTTTAATAGCGCAGAATTCACCGTGATCGCCGCCTTTGCCAGACTCCCCGCGAAAGCCAGTGGCTATAACTACGCCGTCCTTCACGATCACCGCGCCGACAAATGGATGCGGTTCGTCATCTTCGGGAATGCTTTTCTTCGCCAACTCCACCGCCATCTCGCAGTATTGCCTTTCTTGATCTTCACGTGGGATGGATGCCGCGCCTTTGTCCGTCAGGAAAATATCAACGATGAAGGCACCGTCCTTTCCCGTGAATGGATTTCCCTGCTTCATGAGATGCCCACTCGCGAGCGCGGTCGTGAGCATGTTGAACTGCACGGTGGCTTGGGTTTGACGGGAGTCTAGGTTGTTATCAATCGTGTGACCGCCACGGAAAAAGTTCAGGAAATCTGTATAGCTCGTGATTGGAGCCTGTGTTAGCTGTGGATATGAGCTTCCCTGTGGTCGTGGCGTGCGGATGAGCATAGGGCAAACATTTTACGCCCAAACCGCGTTCACTTTCTCGCGAGTCTTCTTCGACTCTGCACGCGCCAAGTAACGCATCGTAGACTGGATGTCCCGGTGTCCAAGCAACTTCTGGACGGTCTTCAGGTCGGCGTGCTGCAAGGTTCTGGTCGCGAACGTTGACCGGAACTTGTGCGGATGGCAGTCCAGTATCTTCGCCTTGTCGCCGATGTCCTTGCAATCATCCCAACTGTGCGTGTAGATGTTCCCCGCGCTGTTGGCGAAGACCGTCTTTCCACGGTGCGGTAGGTCGGTGAGAATCTTCACCAGTTCGTCGGGAATCTCGATGGTGCGTTCTTCCCACGTCTTCGGCTGCCAGTCTGGTTTGGACGCCACGCGGACGATGCCAGCCTTCAGGTCAATGTCATCCCACGTCAGGTTCTCAAGTTCCGCCTTGCGCAGACCAGCCATCAGGTACGTCTTGAAAATCGCCGTGCGCCACGAGTCGCAGTGCTTGAAGAACTCCACCAGTTCGTCATCGGTGTAGACAGTCGGTTCCAGTTCGGTAAACTTGGCGTCACGCACAGTCACCGGACCTTTGCCGTCAGGCAAACCAAGCACGCTGCGAATGAACTGGTTCACACGCAGCATCTTGTTGGCAGCGGTGCGCGGCTTGTTCTTCTGCGTCTCGATGCACCACTGCTTGTAGCGCAGCAAGTCCACTCGCGTGATCTTCGGGATGTAATCCCTATGAAGCCACTGGCGGAACTCGTTCAGAGTGGTCTGCATCAGCGCGTGAGATTCGGGACGGTGTGACAGTCGGTATTCTTCAAGCCACGTGTCCAGCGTGTTGCTGAACAGGACTTGGTGTGGCGGCTGCTTGAATGTCTGCGCAGGAGTGAGACCGTGGGCGAACGCCGTGAGATACGCTTCCTGCCGTTCCACCGCGACCGTGGCATCAGCCGCGCTGCTGCACTTGCGCCAGACGGTCTTGCCGCCGTCACGCCAGCGGATGTAGTAGGCTACTCCCGGTTCCGGCTTGATCTTGTTGTTCCGACCGATCAGCGGCTTGCAGTAGCGCCACTTGCCGTCCACCTTCTTATACGTCCAGATGCTTGCCTTGCGGTTTGCCATGCGGTTCCCCCAGCAGGGACCACAGCAAGCATGGGGCAAACGGTCGGAAGGCGGTAGGATGCGGGGGTTCAGCAACTTAAGTAACTGAAATCAAAAGTGATGGTGCCGGGAGGGGGAGTCGAACCCCCAAGGGCCGAAGCCCGGCGGATTTTGAGTCCGCTGCGTCTGCCAGTTCCGCCATCCCGGCGTTGCGATTGAGAAGCGGAGAGGTTAGATTAATCGACACTCTCCGCGTTTGCAACCGCGCTTCCCTATGCGCCGACAGCAGTTTCACTTTGGACGGGATGCTTCGCCTCTTGCCAGGCATCGAAGCCGCCGATCACGTTCGTGACGTTCCTGAAACCGGCTCGTTGCAGCAGGCTACACGCGATCATGCTGCGATAGCCACTTTTACAATGGACCGCAACTGGCTGGCCCCGGTCGATCTCTGGCGCGGATATTTTGAAATTGTCTAGCGGCCACCACGCTGCACCTTCGATATGCGCGGCATTCCACTCGGGTTCGCGACGCACATCCAGGACTTGAGAAGCCTGAGTCTGGAGACGCCTCTGCAAGTCTTGCACTGTGATCTGCGGTATTTCAACCAGGGTAAATCCAGCCTGCTTCCATGCGGCAATGCCACCGTTCAAATATCCTGCGATGTTTTCAATGCCTACTCTTGCCAATCGCAGTCGGGCTTCTGACACCTGTTCGGTACTTTCAGCGATCAATACGGGCCGCGCGGACAAACCTAAAACCGTTCCTGCCCAGGAGGCAAATTGGCCTGAGAGCGCAATGTTGATCGATCCGGGCACGTGGAGCTTGGGCGAACTGGTCACCAGCACGAACGTCGAGTGCGATCGCGCCCTCGTCTAACATCGATTTCAATTCAGCAGCGGTGATCGCCGGGAGTTCACCGATGTCCGTCAGCGCGGACGCTCCTTGACGATTGATTTCCGCATCTTGAAGGAAGTACTCGGGACGCGCGGGCAGATTGGTAGTTAACTGCCGAATGAATTCTGCACGGCTCTTGATTTGCAGCGCATAGTTGGTAAGCCTTTCGGTGCCGATGGTGGAGGAACGCTCGGCCCGCATGTTGCGTCCGCACAGCGATCCGGCGCCGTGCGCGGGATAGACGAGCACATCGTCTCCGAGCGCAAGCAGTTTGTTTTGCAGGCTGTCGTAGAGCATGCCGGCTAATTCCGCAGGCGTGTGCTCCTTTGAGAGATCCGGCCTCCCGACATCGCCGATAAACAGCGTGTCCCCGGTCAACACCGCCCACGGCTGGGGTGACTTTCCCTCATCTACGATTACGAGGCAGATACTTTCAGGTGTATGACCCGGCGTGTCCAGCGCCCTGATAACCATCTTGCCCACTCGCAACTCGAAACCATCCCGCACATCGACGTGGGCGAAGCCGGCGCAGGCGCTGGCCCCGATGTAGATTTTGGCTCCGGTACGCGCGGCCAGCTCTTTGTGTCCAGAAACGAAATCGGCGTGCAGATGAGTTTCAAAGATGTGGCGGATTTTTGCTCCCTGTTCCTCCGCAGCTTTGAGGTAAATGTCTACGTCGCGCTGCGGATCGACCACCACGGCTTCGCCCTGCGATGCCAACAGGTAGGAAGCATGCGCTAAACAGCCCAGGTAGAACTGCTCAAAGTGCACAATGGTTGCCTCAGTCGAGAATTCGGGATATTGACCCAGCCCACACCATAATAACCCCATGCGCCGAACATTTTGAGATTCGACTGGAGTGGTATCTATGTACCGTGGTACCATATGAATATGCCGAAAGAGATGATCGAAGTGGAGCGCGTACAGACTGGGGTTCGGATTGAAAAACGCATGTTGAAGGTGCTCAAAGCCGTAGCCGAGTTGAAAGACATGACGCTAGGCGATCTGCTGGAGGGCGTGGTGCTGCACGCCTTTGAAGGAAAAGCGCCTTTTTCTTCGGAGACGCTCAAGGAGATCGAGCAGTTCAAGAAGATTTACGGGATGACGTTGAAAGCATCGGATAGCCATCAACTGAAGGAGCGGCGGCGATGAAGATTGGGTTGATCATTCTGCTTGCAGTGGGCGCATTGGTGTTGATGGCGTTGCTCTATCATCATCGGCGGGTCGCTTCCGGTGGCCCAGTCGTGCACGTGCACAATGAGTTCGAGTTTACGGTTCATGCGCCTTACCGGGTTACGGCTCCGTTGTTCGGGCCTGAGGGGGAGCGCGCATGGGCGGAGGGCTGGGATCCGCACTTCCTGTATCCGCAGCCGGCGCAGGATATTCAGGGCGCAGTGTTCACCATCCGCCATGGGCACCGGCAGGCTTACTGGATCAACACATCGTTGGACATGAACGCCCGCCGCTTTCAATATGTTTACGTTATTCCGGAGGCGATGGTCGTACTCATCGATGTGCGCTTCTCGGAGATCGACGCGGTGAATACGAAGGTGAATGTTGCCTATGAGCGCACGGCGGTGCATCCCGAGTTCAACGAACATGTGAAGGAAGTGGGCAACACCGATCGGCAGAACGGGAAAGAGTGGGGCACGGCGATTAACGATTACCTGGCGAAGCAGGGGGCGGCGGCTCACTGAGTCCGGCCGCCTCAAGCCCGATTGAGGGGCATTGAGGCGGACGAGACGCAGAGGTATTTATTTGTAGGTTGCTTTGAACCCGGTGCCGCCGCCGCCATTACCTGACCCGTAACGTCCCACGAGTTCACTCTTATCGTTGATGCCGTCGGCGCGACTGATGCCGCCCGGATCCACGACATCGTAGTACTTGCCTTTGTGCAGCAGCCAGCCCTTTTCGGCGCCGGTTGTATCGTAGTAGGTACCGTCGATGTCGCCATTATTGGCGGGGGTGTGAACGATGGTGCCGGTTGCTCCAGCACCGGGGTTGTTGATGTTCTTGAATTTCGACCCGGTTACCAGGAAAGAGTCGAAACCGGCAGCCGAATTGGTTGCGTATACGGTGATCTGGCCACTATTGTTGACCCCCCAGGCGACTGAATTGGTTTCGCCCTTCACGTCGATGGTCTTGTACTTGCTTCCAATCTTTGAAAAGCCATGGGTGGCGTTGGCTGAATCGAGGTACAGGCCCACAACCTCTCCCTTGTCGTTGATCCCAGTGGCCTCGGTTCCGTTGGATTTGGCGACATTGACTGCAGTGAATTTGCCCTTAGAATACACGAAACCTTCAACCAGACCGGTCTTAATGCTGGTGCACCAGCCGGCTACATCACCTTTGTTGTTGATGCCGTAGAACGCGATCCCGCCAGTGCCGAGAATCGACTCGCAATCCTTGTTGTTTACGGTAGTCAGTTTCTTCCCGGCCAGAATCATCCCGTGTTGAACGCCCGCGGAGTCTATATAGTCGCCAGCGATGACGCCAGTGTTGTTGACGCCGTAGGTGTCGGTCTCTGCTGCAGTTTTGTTGGCATGAACATCGGAATAAGTGAAGGTTAGGGGTGGGGCCGCCGCGATTCCTACCGCAACGAATGTGAGAACGAGCAATATACCAAGAACAGACCTTTTCACTGGTTTCTCCTCCTAGAGAAAATTGTTGTGCGTACTTCCCTGCCGCCGGTGCGAACCAGTGCAGGAATACTTGAACTTTCCTCAAAACCAAATTTGCGCCGCGCGTATCGAGTACGCAAAAACGGTAGCTTCGCGCTCCAGTCGCGGAAAGTCGCGAAGCTATCGAGGCCGATCATTATCGTCCCGGGTCCAGATTGCGGTCAAGATGAAAGGTTTTGCACTACGGTTAAGCCCTTAGAGGCGGACAATTTAAAGTTTTCTGTGGGCTTACGGCACCGCCAGGGCGACTGGAAGCGTCCTTGAAACATGCGGACGACGCCGCGGCTAGTTCTTCCGGGCAACGATCCGCAAATCCCGCCCAGTCATGTCTCTCGGTTCTTCGAGTCCCAGCATCCCCAGGATGGTTGGAGAAATGTCGCGCAGGGATCCTCCCGGCTTCAGCGTGAACCTGCTGCTGTGATCGGCGACCACGATAAACGGTACGGGATTGGTGGTGTGCGCGGTGTGCGGGCCACCGGTTACGGGATCGATCAACATTTCGGCGTTGCCGTGGTCGGCGGTGATAAGCATGGCTCCGCCCTTGGCTCGGACTGCGGGCTCGATGCGGCCGAGGCAGGCGTCGACAGTTTCCACGGCTCTGACCGTAGGTTCGATCTTGCCGGAGTGGCCCACCATATCCGCGTTGGCGAAGTTCACGATAATCACGTCGAAGGTTCCGTCTTCAACGGCTTTCACCACAGCGTCTGCGATTCCGGCAGCGCTCATCTCTGGCTTCAGATCGTAGGTGGCGACTTTGGGCGACGGCACCAGCAGGCGTTCCTCGCCGGGAAACGGCTGTTCCACGCCTCCGTTGAAGAAGTAAGTCACGTGAGCATATTTTTCGGTCTCGGCCACGCGCAGGTTGCGGAGATTCATTTGCCCCATGACGGTGGCGAGGATGTTGTTCATTGACTCGGGAGGAATGACGACCGGCAAGTTAAATTGTTTGTCGTAGCGGGTCATGCAGACGTAATGCAGATTCTTGGGAACGCGGTCGCGGGGGATGGCAGCGTCGAGATCGTCGGCGCCAGGCAGATCGCGACCAGCTTTTTCATTGATGCCGCTGTTGCGAGTGAGGGCGCGGGTAATCTGGCGGACGCGGTCGGCGCGAAAGTTGAAACAGATGCAGGAGTCGTCGTCGCGAATGGTGTAGGCGCGAGCATCGTCGCTGGTGCTCTTCGGATCGACGCAGACGAAGGGGACGATAAATTCGTCGGTGACTCCTTTGTTATAAGACTCTTTTATCCCCTGCACCGGATCAACATATTTGCCGCCTTCGCCGTTGCCGTAGACCATGGCGTTGAATGCTTTGGCAATGCGCTCCCAGCGCCGGTCACGGTCCATGGCGTAGTAACGCCCACTCACGCTCGCAATCTTGCCGGTATTGTACTCGCGTATCTTCTGTTGCAGTTGTTCGAGGTAGCCGACGCCGCTGGTGGGCAAAGTATCGCGGCCGTCCATGAAAGCGTGCACGAAGACGCGGTCAACGTTATTTTGCTTAGCCATACGAAGCAGTGCGTAGAGATGCGTCTGATAGGAATGCACGCCGCCGTCGGAGAGTAAGCCGAAGAGGTGAAGGCGGCGGCCTCCGGTGCGGGCGTTTTTCATGGCTGCGAGCAGGACGGGGTGCGAGAAAAACTCGCCGTTCTGAATCATCAGCTCGATGCGGGTGCTGTCCATGTGCACGATGCGTCCGGCGCCGATGTTAAGGTGGCCCACCTCGCTGTTGCCCATTTGGCCGTCGGGCAGTCCGACGTATGGCCCGCTGGTATGGATCAAGGTATTCGGATAGTCGCGTAGCAGGCGGTCGTAAGTAGGTTTGCGCGCGAGCGCGATGGCATTCGCCTTGGTTTCGGCGCGGTAGCCCCAGCCATCGAGGATTACTAAGACGAGTGGTTTCGGACGCATTTAGCTGCTAGCTCCTGAGTTAAGCTGTCAGCTCTCAGCTGTCAGCGTTCAGCTCTAGAAAAAAACTGCCACGGATTCCACAGATGGACACGGATTTGAATTCCTACTAATTCTCTTGCTCAGGTGGCGCTGGGGCTGGAGTGCTTTTTTGTTTTTCCTGATCTTCCTTTACGATTTGCTCGGCTTTTTGCTGAATGGTGTCGATTTGCTTTTGCATGCGCACGTAGGAGGCCTGCATCGACTCGGAGGTGAGGGCGGGCATCTCGCGCATCATCTTTTGGCCGGTCGGCGACGCGTAGAAAGTGCTCATGGCATCGATGTCGGTCTTGGAGAAGTGTCGCTGGTAGATGGGAACCATGTCGTCGAGCATGGCGTCCATGGGCATGTCTTTCATGGTTTCTGCAATCATGCGGTTGGCCCGAGCTATTTTCTCAGCTGAAGTTTGCGGGTAACGCTTTTTCAGAGTCTGGTCGATCATGGCAGTCTGCTGTTTCATCATCGAGTCCATCACCTGGCGCATTTGCTGGTGAATCTGCATGATCTCGAACAGTTTCTGAATGTCTTCTTTCGAAGCGGCAACGTCACCCGGCGATGGGGCTAGCTGCGCAAACGCCGCTGAAGCTACGAGAAGAATCATTGCGAAGAAAGCAGATTTACGTTTCATAAAAAATCCTCTGCGCAAACCCTACCAGATTACCTCGACAGGATAACGCTCAAAGTGCGGATCGGAAGTAACCAACGGAAGTTTTTCGTGAATACTTTGTGCGATCAGGACGCGGTCGAAGGGATCGCGGTGATGCATAGCCAACGATTCGATCCTTAGGATATGGTCCAGAGTAATTGGGAGAACTTCGATCCGATTCTCTGCTGCCTGCTTAACCAGGTACGGACCCGACGGCTGAGGCAAGGGAAGTTTGCCCGCCTGCACTTTGATCAGTATCTCCCAGACGCTGGCCGCGCTCAGCCAGAGGTCGTTGGGTCCGGTAAATATTTTTTGCGCCCGGCGGGAAAGCCGTTTGTCGTCCGCAATCGCCCATAAAAATGTGTGCGTATCCAGAAGGGCCTTCATTCGTAGAAGAGATCCTCAATCTCCTTGGGGAGAGGATCGTTGAAATCATCCGGCACAGTAAACTCCCCCTTGGCCGAACCGAGCCATCGATTTTTCGGTCGTTTTTCAAATGGCACCAGTTTGGCGACGGGCTTTCCCGCCTTGGCGATAATGACTTCCTCGCCCATGGCGACGCGCTCGAGCAGGCGCGACAAGTGGGTTTTGGCCTCGTGGATATTGACTTCCATGAGGTGATTATAGCTAAGTCATGGACTAAGTCAAGGCTGACTGGTCCTGAAGCGATTTGTCCAGTTGTGGTCCAAACTCATTGACAAGATCTCGTACGGTGACCAGAATCGACTCTTTGGCAGGCTCTTCGACGAACAGAAGATCGGCGAAGTAATCGATTATTTCAGGGTGGGAACCTTCGCCAACGGCCTCCAGTTCCCGGATCCTATCGTTTGCGGCAATCAAATCAGCTGGCATCCTAGTTGCGTTGCCGACTTCCGACCTCACTTTAATCGCCGCTTCGCGCGAAACCGGGACGGCCCCAAGAGAAGCATAAAATTGATCGTCGGGGATCGCAATGCGGCCCCGCATCCACCTCGCTCGCCTGCGTCGCTTTGCGATTCTCTCCGCAATGAAAATGGCGGGTATGACCGAGACTAAAAGAAACACAAACGCGCCAATCATCGATGGTCCTGGAGGCCTCTCAGCCCTTGTAATTCAGCGCCTTCAGCCCAAGAAATCTCGCCGCACCCCCCAGTTCTTCCTCGATCCGCAGCAACTGGTTGTACTTCGCGATGCGATCGGTGCGGGAAGCCGAGCCTGTCTTGATCTGGCCTGCTCCCGTCGCCACGGCGAGGTCGGCGATGAAGGTGTCTTCGGTTTCGCCGGAGCGGTGCGAGATCACCGAGGTGTAGCCGTTGCGGCGGGCCAGGTCGATGGCGTCGAGGGTCTCGCTCACCGTGCCGATCTGGTTTAGTTTGATCAGAATTGAATTCGCGATTCCCTTCTCGATGCCTTCGCCGAAAATCTGAATGTTGGTAACAAAAATGTCATCGCCTACAAGCTGAATCTTGCCGCCCAGCTCTTTCGTGAGGTTTTGCCAGCCCTCCCAATCTTCTTCCGACAAGCCATCTTCCAGCGAGACAATTGGATAATCATTCGCCCACTTGGCCCAGTAGCGAATCATCTCATCGGAACTTTTCTCCGACTTATCCGACTTCTTGAAAACATATTTACCGTCTTTGTAGAACTCACTGGCGGCGGGATCGAGCGCGATGGCAATTTCTTCGCCGGGCTTGTAACCGGCTTGCTGGATCGCTTCGAGCACCACTTCAATGGCTTCGGCATTTGATTTGACGGACGGCGCGAACCCGCCTTCGTCGCCGACCGCAGTGTTGTAGCCGCGTTTCTTAAGCACGCCTTTCAGAGTATGGAATACTTCCACGCCCCAGCGCAGCGCTTCAGAGAATGACTCCGCTCCGACGGGCATGACCATGAATTCCTGGAAATCGACATTGTTGTCGGCGTGGGCGCCCCCATTGAGAATATTCATCATTGGCACAGGCAGAGTGTTGGCGGCGGCGCCGCCGAGGTATCGATACAGAGGCAGACCGAAGGCCGTGGCCGATACACGGGCAGCGGCCATGGACACGGCGAGAATCGCATTTGCCCCGAGGCGTCCCTTGTTTTCGGTGCCGTCAAGCTCGATCATCTTTTGATCGAGAGCGCGCTGATCGGAGGCATCGAAATTGGCCAGAGCTTCGGCGATCTCTCCATTCACGTTTTCGACCGCTTTGAGCACTCCCTTTCCGAGAAAGCGCTGGTTATCGCCGTCGCGCAGCTCGACGGCTTCATGCTCGCCAGTGGAAGCGCCGCTGGGAACAATGGCGCGTCCCTTGATTCCGTCAGCTAAAGTGACCTCGGCTTCGACAGTTGGGTTGCCGCGTGAATCGAGTACTTCGCGAGCATGAATATCGGCAATGTTCAGTGCAGGCATGAGTGCGTCCTTAATTGAAGAATGAGTTTTTTATTATTGTTATCGACGGCAGCGATTATAAATCGTAGGCCGGGAGGCTTGCATTTTCTGCCCCTTCGAGCGAGCGAATTGTGCAGGGTTAGCGGATTATTAAGTTTACTTCGCCTATGTTCATGAATCATGAACATGAACGAGCCACGAGCGCGCACACACTTGCGCTAATCGCGATGATCACTCATCAACCCGGAGTTCTCTCTGCAACCTATTTTGTTCCCAGCACGCCCGCCGAAAATTTGACGCATTGCTTGTGCTCCGAAGCAGGCTCACATTTCGAGCCAAAATACGGCGAGTTAAAGAATGCAGCACACGGTTCTTTCGGCCCGTAAGCCTGCTTCCCCTTGCCAGTAAAAGACGAAATGAAGTATCGAGCGTTGTCCTCGCATTTGGAATCGTGGGTGTTGGTGCACTCAGGCACGGTGGTTAGCCAATAGCGGCCGGGCGGCAGGATTACCGGCTTGATTTCGGTCAAGGCAGTGTATTCCGCATACCCATAGCCGCCTCGCCCGGTGGGTTTGAACGTGGCGCGACTGTTGCCGGAGGCGATGACGGTGCCGCAGTCACCTGCCTTCACATCCTTTCGAATCGACCAGAGCGCCTTGGGAGGATCAAGTACGTCGATGTTGGACAAGTCATTCGTGAACAAGCCCGTGACGGTCCACTGCTCGGAATCCGGAACATCAAAAGGAACCAGCACTTCGGCGCCCTGAGAAACTATGATGTCCTTTTCGTTGGCCAGCCCATTTCCCGTAGAACTGTCCCCACCGTAAAACAGGCAAGGGTGACAATACTTAGGCGGGGTGGGCGCTGTGTAGTCTTGCCCTAAGGCGCACAGTGAGGAAAGAAAAATCGGCAGCAGAAACAAAGGGAGAGAAAGTTTCATCGGAGTCCCTCCAGACTGATTCACAATCGGCAAACATCTTACACGTAATTGGCAAGCCGGTGTATGTTCGGTCGGTGACCACGAAAGTCAATTGTCCCTAGCGGGCCTGCGCACTAGCATCAGAGCGAAGAGTATGAAGGTGTCCCTTCCACAAGGCGTTATTTGCTGGCTGCTGATCGCATTTACCCCCGCGTCGCTGCTGGCGGCAGATATTGATCCAAGCGGGGCCATGCTCTATGGCCGCGGCAAAGAACCGGTATTGCTGAATGGCAAACCGTTGCCCCGATCGTCGGCGGTTTTCCCCGGAGATTTAATTCAAACTCCGTCCGAGTCCGTCGCCACTCTCGATGCGCCGGGTTCAGGCGTTGTAGTGTATCCGGATTCCGTTGTGAAGTTCGAACAGAATTCTGTGTCTCTTCAGCATGGCAGCCTCAGTGTTGGCACGTCGAAACGCATGGTGGCGACAGCCCTTGAGGTGACCGCGACTCCTGCAGCGGACGCATGGACTGAATTCGAAGTAGCGGACCTCAACGGAAGTATTCGGGTCATTGCCAGCAACGGCAGCGTAAACGTTAATTGCGGAAAGGACAACTTCAGCCTGTCTGAGGGTGACGAAATGATCCGCGACTCGGCCGGAAATTGCAGCAAGAAGAAACGTAAACCTCCCGCAATCTTTCCTGGAAGCCCCGGCACTCTGTCAAGCCCTTGGGTCGTCATCGGCGCTTTGGGGACCGCCGGGGGGATAATTTGCATGCTGCTGTGTGACAACCCGCAGCCGTTCATCAGTCAATGGAAGCCATAGCATCGACCTATCTAGACGCCATCGCATGTTCCACTTCGTCGGCCGTGTGCGGAAGTTCTTCGGTCAATTGGATGAGCTTGCCGCCAGCATCCACGTAATACATGTCTTCGATACGCACTCCCAGCTTTTCCTCTGGAATGTAAATGCCAGGCTCGATGGTAAAAACCATGCCCGGAGCTAATGCTACGTCATAATCTCCGGCATCGTGAACGTCAAGACCGACGTAATGGCCCAGACCGTGAATAAAATATTTCCCCAAAGGTTCGCCGTGCAGGTCCTTGCCATGGCTGTTGATGTAATCGTAGGCAACATTGTGAATCGAGTCTGGTAGATCGCGCCGGAGGTGAGACTTCCCCGACTGAAATGCCGCCATGGCTGCGCGTTGCGCTCCCAGCACGATGTCGTAAATCTCCCGCTGACGGGCAGTGAACTTGCCCGTGGCTGGCAGAGTGCGAGTGATGTCGGAGGCATAGAGCGAATACTCCCCGGCAGCGTCGATCACAACTACATCCCCAGCGTGGATTGGTCCGGAGTCGTCGGAGTAGTGAAGAACAGTGGAGTTGAAACCTGATCCTACGATTGGCGCGTAGGCGGGACGCTCGCATCCGCGCCTGCCCCATTCGTACTGCATCAGCGCGGAAATTTCGCGTTCGTTTATATCCGGCTTCATACTTCGCATAGCTGCGAAGTGCGCCGCAATCGAGGCATTCACTGCTTTACGGATACGGTCCATTTCGCCCGCATCTTTATAAGTGCGTAGCCCGGCGACAAGCGGGCGGACATCCTGGTACGAAACTCCCAGGGGAAAAGCATTGGCTCGACTCAACCATTCCAGCGGAGTCTGAGAGTTCGAGGTCTCGCCAGCTGCGGGAACATCCGTATAAATGATGGCCCTGGGTTGAGGCATGAGCCGGACCAGTTCCTCGCGCATGCTATCGAGTACTTCAACGTGATCGAATCCAGTAATGTGCGCGGCTTCAGGACTCTCCGGACCGAGCTTTGGCCCAGTCCATTTTTCTCCGGCGTAATTGTGGGCAGGCAAAAATAGGATTTCTGTGTAAGCGCGCGCCGGATCTTTTCCCTTGGCTTCCATTGCGGGAGCAATCAACAGAGCTGCTCCGGGTTCGGCCCATCCCGATAAATAAAAGAAATTGCTGTCCGGCCTGTATCCGTAAATGGCGTTTGGGCCCTCGGCTTCGGTCGGCGCAAAAAGTAAGACTACACCGCCGTTGGTTTTTCCCGCTAAGGCTTGTCGCCGGACGCGGTAATCGGCATTCGGCTGCCGATCGAGAGCTGCGCCGACTTGACTAATGATTAAGAAACCAACTGCAAAAACGAAGAGCTTGCGCATTGAGGTTCCTCGAAGAATTGGTCGAAATCAAACACCGACCGGAAATGGTTTGGTATGCGTTTCCGCGCTGAGCGCAATTCCGGTAAAGCGTCCTTGCAGCAGAGACATCAACCCTGTATACCAATAGCCCACCACAAACAAAATCAGAAATGGAACCGTAATGTAATTCTCGTTCTCTATGGCGTAATACACGGTGATGGCGAAGTAGCAGCCGATCAGCAGTTCAACCCACGGGATCCAGCCCAGGCCGCGGCGATATTTGTTGGCGCGCACTTTGTCTTTCTTGGATTCGACGTGATACTTCGGCGTGCGGGCGAAGTCCGACTTTTTCCCCAACAAAGCTTCCAGGACTGCACGTGTATTGGTCACGGTAAGCCCGATCCCCAGGGCCATCAGAAATGGAAGATAGATCAGAGCACGAAACCACTTACCCGGAAACAACTCTCGTTGCGAAACCAGATAAAAACTGGAGATAGAGAAAGTCGACGCCATAAACAGTGGCAAATCAATGTACAGCATCTGAAACCAGCCCTGGTAGAAGCGAATGATCATGGCCGGTAGCAATAACACGGAGAGCACAATCATCAACGGATAACTGAGATTTGCAGTCAGGTGATACCAGGCTTCGAGTTTCACGTGAAATCGCTGATCGCTCTTGAGCACCTGGGGTAGGATTTTCTTGCTCGTCTGTATCAATCCCTTGGCCCAACGCGCCTGTTGGGTTTTAAAGGCGGTCATTTCTACCGGCAGTTCCGCCGGGCACTCGACATCCTGTAGATAAATAAACTTCCACCCTTTCAGTTGCGCCCGATAGGAAAGGTCTGTGTCTTCGGTCAAAGTATCGTGTTGCCAGCCGCCAGCATCGTCAATCGCCTTGCGCCGCCACATTCCCGCAGTACCGTTGAAATTAAAAAAGACATTGCTGCGCGCCCGGCCTGAATGCTCGAGCACAAAATGACCGTCCAGCAAAATTGCCTCAACTTCGGTAAGGAACGAGTAATTGCGATTGATGTGAGTCCAGCGAGTTTGCACCATGCCAATTTTTGGATCGGTGAAGTGGTGAATCACACGTTGCAGAAAATCCTCGGGCGGCACGAAATCCGCATCGAAGATAGCTACAAATTCACCTCGCGCCGTCTTGAGACCCTCCGTAAGCGCACCCGCCTTGAACCCCTCCCGATTCGAACGATGATGGTAGCTGACCGGGAATCCCTTGGCAGCATAGTGATTGACTAGCCCGCGCGCCACGGCAACCGTTTCGTCTGTCGAGTCGTCGAGCACCTGAATGTCCAGTTTCTCCAGCGGATATTCCAACCGGCAAACGGCGTCCAACAAGCGCTCGACCACAAACTGCTCGTTGAAGATTGGCAGTTGCACAGTTATGCGGGGCAAATCTGCAAAATGCGCGGACGGCTCCGTGGTTCGATTCTTCCTGTTCTTGTAATAAAGGTAAACGAGAACGTACCGATGCGCGCCATACGAGGCCAGCAGGATCAGCACGATGAAATAAGGAACTAGTAACGCCGTGTCAAAAGCGTTGGGGTGATAAAGACCCTGAAAAGTCTTGTCGAGAAAGTGCTGCCGGATGTATTGACCGATACCCTTGGGGGCAATGAGCGCGGCTAGCAATGAGTAGGAAAAGAACATGCGGTTCCAGGGGAGCATCTGACTCGGGAGCCAACCTGAAGCGTTTATTCTACCTGATCGAGTTCTGAAGACGAGTGGTGATCCGACCAGATTGAGGACTATAGAAAATTCTCTCCCTGCCGATAGAACAGTCCGAGGGCTAAATATGGCCGAACTACGCCAGAACTATTTCACCAAAGAATGGGTAATTATCGCGACTGAGCGCGCTAAACGCCCGGAAGAACTGGCCACACGCCGACCGGCAAAGATAGTGCCGCCGTTCATTGAAACTTGCCCATTCTGCGCGGGCAACGAAAGCAAAACCCCGCCAGAAGTAATGCGCGCTCCTACCAATGGCGGCGGACAATGGCAGGTCCGGGTTGTGGCCAACAAATTCGCGGCCCTATCGCCCGAGGTGCAGCCCATTCGCACAATTCATCGGTCCCGGCGCAGCATGGGCGGCTTCGGCGTTCACGACGTAATCATCGATACGCCCGACCACTCCCATTCCATCGCCACCATGCCGGATGCCCACATCGCCAACTTGCTGCGCGTCTACAAGTCCCGTTACGACTCATTAAGCCTTGACCCTCGCATCGCCCACGTTACCATTTTCAAGAACCATGGCGGCGATGCCGGGGCCAGCCTGGAGCATCCGCACTCGCAATTGATTGCCACACCGGTCATTTCGCATCAGGTGCGCGAGCGCTTCCAGCAAGCCTTAAACCATTACGACGAATATGGCGAATGCATGTTTTGCCAGACCCTGCAGGAGGAAATTGAGGACCAGCAGCGGGTAGTGATTCTTAGCGAACACTTTGTGGCCCTGGAGCTGTATGCCTCGCCATCCCCGTTCTGCACTCCCATTTACCCGCGACGGCACATGGCCAGTTTCGGCGATATCAGCAGCGCCGAGATTGCAGATCTCGCCCGGGTGCTGAAAACGGTTTTAGCGAAGATTTATCACGGGCTGGGCAATCCGGATTTTAACTTCACCATCCGCAGTGCGCCCGCCGAGTATGTGGGAGTGAAACACTTCCATTGGTATGTGAGCATCATTCCGCGTCTGACCAGGGTCGCGGGATTCGAACTTGGGTCGGGGATGTTCATCAACACGGTGTTGCCGGAAGCAGCCGCAGAGTTCTTGCGGAATGTGAAAGTGGAAATGGCTGCCGGGGCGAGTTAATCACCCGACGCTTGTCATTCCTTGGTCCCTCGCTTCGCTCGGGATGACAGTTCAAGACTATTACCTCAAGCTGCATCAGACTTCTTCTTATCCACAGGTTCGCCGCTGTGCTCAGGGTTTCCACCCGGCTCGGGGAAGTCAGTGTCGGCGGATTTCAATATCGGATCCTGATCCCGGTGTCCGAGTTGGCCCTGCATTTCTGTATTGTGAGGGCCTGACTCCTCGTTTTCCACGGCGCCCTTAGACCAGTCTTGATCCTTCGAAGATGTCATCTTTAGTCTCCCAACGGCGGTGAACCACGCCTATAATTAGCGTACTCTGAAACATTCCAACATGGCATGAGTTTTCTAATGTATATAAGTAGAAATCTTAATGGAATTGGAGGACGTATGAAGCGATTGATTCTTACCGCTGCTGCGGTTTTGTGTTCAACCATGACTCTTTGGGCGCAAGCTGCAGGATCAAGCCCTGCTCGGCTGATGCCCGCATCAGCAAAATCGCACCACCCTCACAATAAGCAGCACAATCCTCGTCATCACGCGCATCATCACACTGGCATCAGTGCAAGACGTTGATGGATGCCTTATTCGCCCCGCGCTCGCGGAGCGCCGGTAGGCACTCCCAGTTTGCGCAGCCGGTCCCGGGCCTGCAGAGCTTCATTCGACCGGGGATAGCGCTCGATTACATGCCGAAGCTCGCTAATGCCATCATCTTTCTTGCCCAGTTCGATAAGAGCTAAAGCTTTTTTCAGGTCGGCTGATGGCGCCTTGTTGCCGGTAGGAAAGTTCTGTAGTACCTGATCGTAATTGGTTACAGCCTCTTGAAAGTTCCCCTCTTTATAAGCGATTTCGGCCAGATAAAAATATGCGTTTCCCGCGAGATCGGTGTTGGGGTAGAACTTCACATAATCCGAAAATTCCTGCTTCGCAATATCACTCTTGCCCGCGTTGTAATCGCGTAGCCCGTTATTGTAGAGCACATCGGGCGGCGGAGCCTGCGCCAGCGCCTGCTGTTGAGCCTGCTGCGCGGCCTGTCCCGCGGCCACGCTCTGCTGAGCGGCCTGCATATCTTCCAATTGCTTGCTGACTTTGGCCAGCCGCGCTTTTAATTCATCCAGAGAATCATTGAGTGCCTGAATTTGACCGGAAAGCTGTTCGACCTTGCCGCCATTATCGGCCTGCAACTTTTCCAGGCTGCCTTGAAGTGCGGTCATCGATGCCGCCACCTTGTTCATGCTGTCGGTGTTCTGGTCCATCAGGTTCTTCATAACGCCCATGCGCTCGTCGAAAGATTGCTGCATGTGCGTCATCTGGTCCTGCAGGGCCTGCACTTGAGTCTGGAGCTGAATCATTTCCTTGCTTACGCCCCAGGCAGGCGTCAGATTTGCCTCGACGCCGATGAGAAGAACACCTATAGCCAAAAATCGATAGAGTTTCATAATCCGTTCCTTTTAGAGTTTGTCATCCTGAGCGTAGCGAAGGACCTATGCATTTCTGGCATCAAGGAGTACATAGCTCCTTCGCCCCGCCCAGAATGACAAGGCCTACGCTCCATTGTGAAGGATAACCCGGTCCAGACACACTTGTCTCGGAGGTCCGCCGTGAGCGCGGTTTAGCTCGGGGAAGTAAACCCAAAATAAATACCAAGGTGCGGAGCACCAGCCCCGCACCTTAAATTGCTATTTCGAATAGACGAAGTGGCCGCGGCGATTCTGCTGCCAGCAAGCCTCGTTGGACTCGGTGCAGAACGGCTTCTCCTTGCCGTAGCTGATCGTCTTGATACTGCTGGCGCTGACGCCACCCTGCGTCAATGCGCTTTGCACGGCTCCCGCGCGACTGTCACCCAAAGCCAGGTTGTATTCGGTCGATCCACGCTCGTCGCAGTGTCCTTCAATCACAAAATGGATGTCGGGATGTTGCTTGAGAAATTCGATATCCGCCTGCAGCGAACTCTGTTGGTCAGCACGAATATCGGATTTGTCGTAGTCGAAATATATGTCTTTCACGTTTTGCGAGAACAATTCCTCCTCGCTGGGTCCGGCGGCAGGCGGCGGTGGTGGCGGAGCTTGAGTGACGGTCACCCGTGCGGTCGCCTGCTGCGTTCCTCCCGCGCCTTTTGCGGTCAGAGTGTAGGTAGTCGAATCAGTCGGCGTAGCCTGCTGCGAGCCGCTCGGCTGCACGGCTCCGATACCGTCGATACTTACGTCGGTCGCGTTTGTAGTCTGCCAGGTAAGGGTGGTCGACTGCCCTGCCTGAATGCTGTTGGGACTTGCCGTCAACGAGGCCGTTGGAGCCGGTGGTGGTGGCGGCGGTGGCGGTGGTGGTGGTGGTGTCTTTTTATGACAGGCGCCTAAAAACATGATGGCGCTTAGCGCGAATACAAGCGTGATCCACTTCATTCTCTGCTGCTTCACTTTTCCTCCCTGCGTAATCGCGCGCTTTGCCCCAACGCGCGTCAGAAATAATAGCGGGGCGGGTTCAAATCTCCGCCTCCTCCGGGCCAGTCGAAGAATTCGCCAAACTTAGCTCTGAAAATGCAGGCGGCGGCATCGCCGCCCGTCCGACATTCACATGAATATAGTCGGAGTCCCTTCAACCATATCAAATTTTTCGCAGAATCTTTAGCTGAGGATTCGAGTTTGTCACTAGTATGGATTACTTCCAGCTCCAATTGGGTTGCGTATTTTTACCGCTGAAAGTCAGCTGCTTGACGTTGCTGCCGTCGGCCAGCATGGACCAGATTTGCTCGCTTCCAGAACGGCTGGACTGGAAAACTATATGGCGTCCATCCGGCGACCAGGACGGAAAATCATTTCGTCCGCCATCGTGGGTAAGCTGCACCCACTGTTTGCTCGCCACATCCATGAGGTAGAGATCCTCTGATCCCGGCGCTCCAGGCCCGTAATGCCGTGTCCAAGCCAGAGCCAGAAACTGCCCATTCGGAGACCACGACGGTGACACTGCATAACCCTGGTCCGTGAGCCGCTGCACATTGGTGCCATCCGCTTCCATGGTGTAAACCTGCGGCAGTCCGGTGCGACCGCTGACCCACGCAATCTGTGCGTTGGTTTTGCGATTCCATACCGGGGAAACATCGGGGCCCTTCGACGAAGTGATCCGCCTCAAACCTGTGCCCGATTGATCCACGACGTAAATCTCAGGATCACCAGAGCGCGACGAGGAAAACGCAAGCTTGGTGCCATCGCCGGACCAGGCTGGCGAGAAGTTGCTTCCGCCAAATCTGGTGAACGATACCAGTCGGTTCAAATCCATGGAATACATCAGGATTTCCCAACCCGATTTCGTTATCGAGCTGAAAGCCAGGCGGGAGCCGTCCGGTGAAATCCTTGGAGACAGGGAAATCGAATTCTGGTGCGTGACCTGGCGCTGATTGGCTCCGTCGTAATCCATTGCCCAGATCTCTTTGTGGCCGCTGCGGCTGCTAACGAAGTAAATCTGGCTCTCGGCAATCCCGGGTATGCCGCCGCCGAGCCGGAAGATAATCTCATCAGCAAATTTGTGCGCGATTATGCGAGCTTCATCACTGGTAGCTGCGTCTTGATACTGTTTCCCCAGCACCTGTGGTGACGCGATATTCTTCACGTCGTAAAGCCAGCCCTGCACGGTTACGTTGTTGCCGGTGACGCCCAGGTTGCCGAACGCGAGCATCGCCGCATTTACAGGAGCAGCACTCCACACATCGAACTTTACCTCAGTCGGATTGCCGGGAATTGCCAGAGGATAGAAGCTCTTCGAGGCCATGTCGAAGATGCCAGCATTGTCCAGATCGTTCCACAGCGTGGCATTGAAAACTTTGAGCAGGTCAGCGTTCTTCGCGTCCGAAGTGGAAGGCTTGAAGTCAGGGACAGCGAGGCGAACCTTCTCCATCCCCAAGCCGGTGCCGGTTTTGATCCAATCTTGCTGAGCCAGGCAGGTTGCGGCGGTAAGAACCGCAGCTAGAAGCAGAAAAAATGTCCGAGTGCGAGATGTGATTTTCAAGTGGCGCGAACCGGTTGTCCTGTTGGCGATACTGCCCTTTAAACCTCTGAAAGTATGATGACGAACATTCAATCGAAAGTTGCCCTCACGCATCGTGAACCGATTCCTTCCAATGATCGCTAAGCTGAGAGCTGACGGCTGAGAGCTGACAGCTAGCGCTTGTAATCGAACCAGAACTCCACCGAAACCTTGTTCTCCGCATAATCTGGCGGCAAGGGACCAAAAGTGTCAATGCGCTGCAAGGCCCGGACCGCCGACTGATCCAGTGACGGAACACCGCTCGACTGCTCAACCTGTACATTGGCCGGATGCCCATCCCGCTTGATATCAAACGTCACATACACTCTACGTGCGTCCGTTATTCGGGGGTCGACCTCATATTTCAACCAATTTTCCGAAACTTTCTGCTGGACCACGCGAACGTACCAGGCATAGCGCGAACCAAAATCCCCGCCACCGCCGGTGAAACCGAATCCGCCTTTCGCACCGCCCGCGTTGAACACGCCGTAAGGGCCGCTGACCGGACCGCCTTCCCCGAATGGAACCACGTTGCTGGCTTCATCAACCGGCTGAGGCGTAACTTTCTGACGAGTCTCGCTGGGATGTGGCTTCGGTTTTGTCTTCGCGTTCTTATCAGGAATCGGGATCGCGTCCGGCTCTTTTTCTTCGGTCTTGGGAGGCGACTGCGTCAGTCCCTTGGATTCATTCGCCAGTACGTTCTGCGTCTGCACGGGACTGGCTGGCAGCGGAACCGAACTGACCAGGGTTACGCCCATCGCGTCACCACCGCCACCCGCGCCCCAAGTGCTTCCGCTCCCCCCGGGACCCACAACAGCGTACAAAATAATCGATCCCGTAACCGCAATGTGCAGCGCGACCGACCAAGCCAGGTTGCGCCCCCACTGGTCGTGCTCGAAAAATATCTCAGCGTTGGCTTCCATGGCTTTGCAGTGGTTGCGTCACGATACTTACATTTGTGATTCCTGATTGCTTCACCGCATCCATTACTGTTGCGAAAGCACCAAATGGCACATTTTCATCGGCGCGAATAAAGATCGACTGGTGCTGCGGATCACGCACCTTCTGCCGCAACTTGGTAGCAATCTCATTGATGTTGATCGGATCATTCCCCAGAAAGACGCGCTGTTGCTTATCGACGCTGATGACCAAGCGCTCTTCAGTGATCTCTTTCACGGTCTTCGTCTTCGGCACACTCACCTCGATACCCGATTGCAGCACCGGCGCGGTAACCATGAAAATAATCAGAAGCACCAGAACGACGTCCACCAAAGGGGTGATGTTGATATCGGACAGAGAAGTTTGGGTTCGTCCGTTAGAAGCCGTGAAGGCCATTACCGCCGCACCTCCGGAACCGCGGGCTGCGAGCGCTCCACTGCATTCAGCATTTCCAGCGCGAAATCGTCTCCCCGCGCGGCGAATTCGCGGATGGAACTGCCCAGCAGGTTATACGCGATAACCGCGGGAATCGCCGCAACCAGTCCTGCCGCGGTGGTAATTAGGGCTTCGGAAATTCCGGGAGCGACTGCGCGCAAAGTCGCCGCACCCGCCGTGCCTAATCCATGAAAGGCGTCAATAATTCCCCACACTGTGCCGAACAGGCCGACGAACGGAGTTACCGCCCCTGTAATTGCGAGCCACGGCATGTTGCGTTCGAGACGCGAGACTTCCTCTGAAACTGCAATCTGCATGGAGCGTTGGATGGCCTCAGTGCTTCCCTGCCGCCGAGCTTCCGCGAAACCGCCCTCAAACACAGCCACCAACGGGCTGGGCTTGAATTGTTCGGCTACGGCCGATACATCCTGAAGGCGCTGAGCTTTGCGGAAAGCGCGCACGAAGCGTCCGCTCTGCACCTTGGCTCGGCGTACCAGGCTCCACTTGGAAAGAATGATCGCCCATGAAATCACACTGAAGATCAGGAGGATCAGAAGAACCACCTTGGCGACCGGACCGGTTTCTCCAACCAGATCGACGATCTCGCCGCCAACCACCGCTGCCAGTAGAAAAGAAAAATGCATTTGGGTTTGGTGAATTAATTATAGACGAACATAGCGCAGCTCCTAACAGATGTACCGTTTGCAGCAACGGGATTTCGCTGTAGATACTGCGTCAATTTTGCTCTATTTTGATAAAAGCCATTCCGAAGCCCGAGCTTTCACCAGGGGGGCGAGGAATCTGGAGTGAACCATTTAAACTGACCACTACCGGGCTGCAGATGTACCTTCGAGTCCTTTGCGATTCACAACAAACCACAGAGGGGCGCGCAGGTACACAAAGGACAAATATCAAATTGCGGATGTGGTTCTTCGATGTTACCGAAACGACCGGTTTTTCATGCTATTCTGCGCTCAGCTCCGAAATTCCAGGACAACCCGTGCTCGCGGAACTGCGGCTCGAAAACTACGCTGTCATCGACAATCTGGCGGTCGAGTTTGCCGCTGGATTAAACCTGTTGACGGGCGAAACCGGGGCTGGGAAATCTATTCTGATTGACGCGCTCGCACTTCTTCTCGGCGAGAAGGCTTCAACTGACATCATCCGCACCTCAGCCGAGCGCGCCGTCCTAAGCGCCGTATTTGAAGTCGACGAGCGCACAGAAAAGACAGTAGCCAAAATTCTGCAAGGCAACGGCATTGACCCAAACGAGGAAGATGAATCCATCATTCTTCGGCGCGAAATTGCTGTTGGAGGCAAGGGGCGCGTCTTCGTCAATAATCAGCCAGCCACCGTAAGTGTGCTGCGTCAACTTGCCCCGCATCTCGCCACAATTCACGCGCAAAACGAATCCCTGGTTTCATTCGATGCATCCGCACGACTGGACCTGCTGGATGCTTTCGCTGGCACACAGGTTGACGCAATCAGTGAAGCCTTCACAAGTTGGAAGAATATTGCGCATCGCATCCAGGAACTGCAGCACGGCGAGCAGGACCGCCTGCGCTTGCTCGATCTGTGGAGCTTTCAAAGAAGCGAAATAGCTGATGCCAAGTTGCATCCCGGCGAAGACGAACAGCTTGAAACCGAAAAACGAGTCCTGGCAAATGCGGAAAAGATTTACAGCGCCGCCATGAATGCATTTGATCTGCTATATGAAGGCAGCGCTTCCACATCGTCTTCGTTGCGCACAGCCCAGAAGCATGTCGAGGAACTATCGCGCTACGAGGCAAAGTTCAAGGAGGCGCTTGCGGCCATTGAGACCGCACGTATCAGCGTGGAAGATGTTGGTGCAACTCTGCGCGATTATGCAGGCGGCATCCAGGCATCACCTGAACATCTGGCGGAAGTGGAAGATCGGCTCGCGTTACTGGATCGATTAAAGCGAAAGTATGGTCCCACGCTCGAAGACGTGATTCATCACGGCGAAGAGGTCGGCCGCAAGCTGTCCGAAATGGAAAACAAAGACGAGATCCTCGCCAAGCTTCGCGCGGAACTGGCGCGGGCAGCTGACGAATATCTTCGCGTCGCTCGCTCCATTTCAAAGAAACGTTACGAGGCGGCTCGTAAGCTGGAGAAGTTGGTGGAGGCAGAGATCAATGATTTGGCGATGAAGTCCGCATTTCACATCGAACTCAGCGGGACGGACGAAGAAACAAACTGGACCGCGTCCGGCTTCGACCTGGTTGCGTATATGATTTCCACCAACCCCGGAGAGCCGCGGCGGCGACTGGAGCACATCGCCTCCGGCGGTGAGCTATCCCGCGTGATGCTCGCGCTCAAAGCCAGCGTAGAAGCTGGACAGGTTAAAAAGAGAACCAGTGCGCAGCGCACTCTAGTATTTGATGAAATCGATACTGGCATTGGAGGCCGGGCCGCCGAGGCCGTCGGCAAAAAGTTGAAGGCGTTGTCGCGAGCCAATCAAGTGATCTGCGTCACTCACCTGCCGCAGATTGCGACCTTCGCCGATCATCATTATTTGATTGAAAAGAAAAGCTCGTCCGATCGCACTCGCACCACCGTGCGCCTCATCAGCGGGGAGGAACGCACCGAGGAAGTAGCCCGCATGCTCAGCGGAGCCAAGCTTACCGAAACGTCCCGCAAGCACGCCGAGCAGATGCTGAAAACCAATGCGTAAAGACCCGGCTGTACGTTTGTAAACTCACACTGGTATTGCTAACTAACCGTTAAATCCACAGTCCATAAAGCCGATACAGGACTTTCGTGGCGGCTAGAAGAAGCCACACTGGAACCAAATACGCCCAAATTGCGTATTCTTAATTGTATGCGGATGCTTCTGGACATCTTCGCGCAAATCTTCCGCACCCTGTGGGCGCACAAGCTGCGCTCATTTCTCACCATGTTCGGCATCGCATGGGGAGTCGGGTCCTTGCTCCTGCTGGTGGGCCTTGGGGAAGGTTTTCGTTCGGGCAACAAGCGCGAGATGGAACAGTATGGCAAGGACATCATGTTCATTTTTCCCGGCCGCGCTCCCGTGGTCCAGGGAAACATGAGCTCCGCGCGCAATTACCTGCTCACTTATCAGGATTATCTCGACATCCGCAAAGAGGCACCGCACGTGCGAAATGCTTCTCCCGTGCTGGTCCGCCCGGATGTGCGCGCCGTCAGCGAGTTCGCCAGCGCGAATGGAGAGATTGCAGGAGTTGAGCCGCAGTTCAGCGAGATTCGTTATCTCCCGATCAAGCAGGGGCGCTGGCTCAATGGGCTGGACGAAAATCAGAGGCGCAACGTGATCGTTCTGGGTGACGAACTAGTAAAGAACTTGTTCCCCGGACGTCCCGCTGTTGGCGCAACCATTATTCTGAATGACATCACCTTTGAGGTCATCGGCACTGTGCAGCGCGTTGGGCGCGGCGATGACAACTCGACTAACATGCGCGGCTACATTCCTTACCGGGTCATGGCCACGTTTTTCCCGCTTAAGGGCGAGAATCACGAAAACTCGATCTCATTTATTAATTACCAGCCGCGTGTGACCGATGAGCATGTGCTTGCCCAGGACGAAGTTCGCAAACTGATCGCCCGCAATCATGGCTTTGATTACCGCGACAAGAATGCGTTTGAAGGTTGGGACACGATTCAGAACTCCAAAGCGGTTGGCTTGATCTTCGACGCCATGAACTTGTTCCTCGGCGCCGTAGGCTTAGTCACTCTTGCACTGGGCGCAATCGGCGTGATCAACATCATGCTGGTGACAGTCAGCGAGCGCACGCGTGAGATTGGATTGCAAAAGGCTCTCGGCGCAACCAACCGAACCATTCTGCTGCAGTTTTTTCTGGAAGGAACTCTGCTCACCCTATGCAGCGGATTCATCGGGATGGCATTCGCGGCAGCCCTGATGGCGGTTCTTGGAACTCAGCAAGGGCCAGGAGGATTTGATCCTCCGAAGATTGTGCCAATGTCGGCTGTGCTGGCGATTGGCAGTTTGACCCTTGCCGGAGTGATTGCGGGGCTTTATCCCGCTCGCAAAGCCGCGATGCTGCAGCCGGTAGAAGCGCTGCGGCAGGAGTAAAGCATGTTCCGCGATTTATTTCACGAAGCGTACGGTGCCATGCGCCACAATCGCCGCCGCACCGCGCTCACCATGCTCGGCATGGCTTGGGGCATCGCCACAGTTGTTATGCTGCTGGCCTACGGCAACGGCTTTGGCCGGGCCTGCGAGAATATTTTCGCCAACTTCGGCACCAAGCTCATGATCGTGGTCCCGGGCCGAACTTCCATGCAAGCAGGCGGTCAAAAGGCAGGCATGCAGGTCAGATTCACCATGGACGACGTGGACACGCTCACAACCAATCTACCGCAGATTACGCACATCACTCCCGAGGTAGAGAAACAGTCCAATATCCAGTTCGACACGCGTACCTTCAATTTTCAAGTCACCGGAAATTATGCCAACGTTGACTCCGTCCGGGCACTCAAACTCGGCCAGGGACGCTTCTACAATAACCAGGACGAAATGCAGCGGGCGCGGGTCGCAGTTATTGGCTCCGAAGCCAAAGAAAAACTTTTCTCTGGATTAAACGCAATCGGGGAGCGCATCCGCATTGATGGTCTGAGTTTCGAAGTTGTCGGCGTCTTGAGCGCGAAGATGCAGGAAGCCGACGACGACATCAATCGCACCATTTACGTGCCCTTCACAACCATGAGTGACTTGAAGGACACTCACTATCTCGATTCCATCTGGTTCAATTACGAGACACCGGAATACGAGAGATTAGAGAAGGCTGCTCGCGACGTACTAGCGACTGAGCACAAGTTCGTCGCTACCGATCGCCGCGCAGTGCGCATATTCAATCTTATGGAGCAGGTTCACCAGTTCGAAGTCATCACCATTGGTCTGAAAATCCTACTGGGATTCATTGGCACGCTGACGCTGGGCATTGGTGGGGTCGGACTGATGAACATCATGCTGGTTTCGGTGACGCAGCGAACGCGCGAGATCGGCGTTGAGAAGGCGCTGGGCGCGCGCCGCGGACACATTCTGGCGCAGTTTCTGGCCGAAGCTCTCACCATCACCTTCATCGGCGGAGCACTGGGAATCATGCTCGCCTATGCGGTCTCGCTCTCCGTTGGAAGACTCACCCTGTATAGCGCGATGGCGAAGAACGCTGAAGGGGGCGACATTCGTTTGATCATTGCGCCGGGGACGTTGCTCGTCGCCATCCTTATCCTCACCGCTGTGGGCGTGATCAGCGGCATGGTTCCCGCAGTGCGCGCATCACGGCTGGATCCGATCGAAGCCCTCCGATACGAGTAAGCTGAAACACGATCAAGCTGGGCAGTCCCACTTCGGTGCATTGACTCGCGATGCGATAGTTCTCTCGATAGTGGCTGGTACCCAGCGGTAGTAATCTGGGAGCGTCTACGATGCACGGCGCGTCCCATTCCGGAAAGACAAACACGATTTTGCTATTGGCTGTGCTGCTGGCCTCTTCATCTGTGTCCACAACTGCAGTTGCAGACAAAAATGCTGACACCTCTACTTTGCGTTGGGCAGAAGGTGAGCCGAGCTGTACTTTCAGCCGGGATGACGACGGTAAATACCGTTACGGTTTCTGGACGGCGGACTATGGGGTTGTACTCGCCGTAGACTCACAGGAATTAGAGAAAGTGCGTCGGCGAACCGATTCGATATTCGCCTTGCAATTGACCGTTCACTATCGCGGCAAAGATTCGCTCCTCATAACGTCAGATCGAATCGCGCTGGAATTCGTAAAGCACTACCACGACCTGCACAGCGCCCTCGACCCCGACCGCGTCGCCGCCGAAAAACAAAATAGCGTCAACGCGCTGGCGGGAGAGATGGACCGGGAAGTTCGCAAACATCCGGAAAAGCAGACAGAAAAAGAAGCAGCGCTGGCGGCTCATCAGAAAGATGCTGCGGAGATGATCGAATTTCTGAAAACTCGCACCCTGCGGACGACAACGCTGGACGCCGACCATCCCGAGGCCAGTGGCTGGATCCTTTTCAGCACCAAAAGTAAATGGATCGATGGCGTGCGCAAACAGGAGGAATTCCTACTGCGCGTTCCCATCGGAAACCAAGTGATCGAGTTCCCTTTCTCACTGCCTCCTAGCGAAGGCGACTTGATTCTGCGACGCCGGCCCGAATAGCTGAAGCAGATTCCGACAATCTTTTTCTTTTGTGTACCTTCGTGCCCTTTGTGGTTGAAGCATTTGAACTTCATGAACCACAAAGGACACCAAGGTACACAAAGGGAAATCACACGAGCGACGACGCTCGCGTCGACACGGAAAAGGCTTGCGTCTACGTCGCGCTTACCCGCATGACTTGTACGGTGACGTTATCGGGAGCGCCACGATCTTTTGTCATTTGAATTAACGCGCGACAAGCTTCCGCCGGTTCGTTGCGGGCAACCACGGTGCGTATCTCGTTTTCATTAAGCACGCTCCACAATCCGTCGGTGCAGAGGACCAACACGTCGTCCTTTTGCAACTGAATGGGGTGTGAAGTTTCGGGCCACACTTCGGCGCCAGCCCCCAAAGCCGCGGTCAGGATGTGTCTCTGCGGATGGGTCTCAGCCTCTTCCGCGCTGATCAAGCCATTCTCGACCAGGCGGCCTACGTACGAGTGATCGTGGGTTACGCGGGAAATATTAGTTCCTCGGACCAGGTACAAACGGCTATCGCCCACGTGGGCGTAATAGAGAACGTTTCCCTGGACGGCAATCGCCGTAGCTGTCGTCCCCATACCTTGCAATTCCGGATTAGCCGCCGCATATTTCAGGATGCGCTCGTGCGCGATCTGAAATCCCACAGTCAGCAGAGACTGCACATCATTGTCAGGAGCATTGGCAAAAATTTCCTGGATGGATTCGACCGCGATGCGACTGGCTTCCTGCCCGCCTTCGTGGCCGCCCATACCGTCCGCCACAATCGCCAGTCTGCCTTTGCGAGCGAATTCCTCATCGCTGCTGGGCTCCCAGTACGCATACTGGTCTTCGTTATTTTCTCGCTGGCAGCCAATGTCACTGAGGCTCGCCAACTCAATTCCGGGCCGTATTCGCACCTACTGCGCCCCTTCCAACGCTGCGTCTAGTGAATGGGGATTATATCGAACCTTGCACGCTAGTTTGTCGAAACCGTATTTTGTTACGCCATCGGGACAGTCGCTGACCGGGTGACATTTGTCACCGCAATCTGATGATGATCGGCACTGGTGCGTTTTCGTTGGTCACGCGATGATGACTTCGCTGAATGATTTGGATTCGTTACGAGAGGCAATCTTATGATGACCGCGATGCAAGAACAATACCAAACCAAACAGTCTGAAGCGAAAGATACAGTGATTGCCAGCCTGCATAAAGCCAGCAAAAACTTCGGCGACGTTCACGCTTTGCGAGAAGTAGATTTTGCAGTCAAGGCAGGAGAACTGGTTGCGCTTCTCGGACCGAATGGCGCTGGCAAAACCACCGCGGTGAAGCTTTTTCTGGGATTGGCAAAACCGACCGCCGGCAGCGTGAATGTGTTTGGTGGAAACCCCATCGAACCGGACGTTCGCATGCGCATTGGAGCCATGCTGCAGGTCGCCAAGGTGCCGGAGACGCTTCGTGTCAGGGAACACATTGACCTTTTCTCGTCCTATTATCCAAAACCGTTGCCCATGGCTGAAACTCTGGCAATCGCAGGCCTGCAAGAGATCAAGAACCGGGTGTTCGGAGAACTCTCAGGCGGGCAGAAACAGCGCGTGCTGTTTGCCCTGGCTCTCTGCGGCGACCCCGATATTTTGTTTCTCGATGAACCCACGGTCGGGCTCGACGTGGAATCCCGACGATTGCTGTGGGAAGAAATCCGCAAGCTGATTGCGCGCGGCAAGACTGTTCTACTTACCACGCATTACCTGGAAGAAGCCGATGCTCTCGCCGACCGCGTAGTCGTAATCAATCGCGGGAAGATCATTGCGTCGGGAACTCCGGCTGAGATCAAAGCGAGCACTGCGGGGCGCCAGATCCGATGCGTCAGTTCGCTGAATATTGAAACCATACGCGCTCTGCCGGGTGTGATCGAAGTCCGCAGGGATCGCGATGGGTTGGAAATCCACGCAGCCGAGGCCGAACCAATTTTGCGTGAGTTGTTTATGCTCGACCCGCGACTTTCGGGATTGGACGTCAGCAGCGCTGGGCTAGAAGAAGCATTTCTCGCCCTAACCCAAGATCGCAGCAACGCGGCACATACTTAAGCGGAGGTGATTTATGGCAACGGCTTCGACGACATTCGCACCAATCAATTTAGAGCGCCCATTGGGCCAAACTCTTGCGATTTATTTTAAAGAAGCGAAATACGAATTTCTCACAAGGCTGCGTCTGCGGGCATACTCGATTTCTACCATCTCGTTTCCGCTGATGTTTTACGTGCTGTTCGGCCTGGTGTTGAATTCGAAGGATGCGCCCGTAGGCGGGATTGGGATTGCAACTTACCTGATCCCGACCTATGCCACGTTCGGTGTAATGGGCGCTTCTCTGTTCGGCACGGCGTCCGGATTAGCCGCGGAGCGCGGATTGGGATGGTTGCAGGTGAAACGTGCCAGTCCCATGCCGCCGTTCGCTTATTTCACGGCGAAGGTTGCAATCGGCATGATTTTCAGCGCGGTTGTGGTACTGCTTTTGTTGCTGCTTGGAATCGCATTTGGCGGAGTGCACATGCCTGTACTGGATGCAGCGAAGTTGGTCGCAATTCTGGTAACTGGTTCCCTGCCCTTCTGCGCGATGGGCTTGGCCGTGGGGTATTTTGTCGGTCCGACTTCATCGGTCGCGATCATCAACTTGATTTATCTGCCGCTGTCTTTTTGTTCGGGGCTCTGGGTTCCGATCATGTTTTTGCCAAAGATGTTGCAGCATATCGCCCACTTTCTGCCGCCTTATCATCTGGCACAACTCGCGCTCGGAGTCGTGGGAGCGGGACAACATGAATCGAATTGGACGCACTGGCAGGCGCTGATTGGCTTCTTTCTCATCTGCCTGGGCGTGGCACGGCTCGGATTTCAACGCGACGAAGGCAAGATGTATGGCTAAAGACGCAACACCAATGCTGACAAGCTCGAAAAGCTGTAGCCTAGAGCTGCATAAATGAGGCTTCTACCTAAAACCCGGCACGGCTGGGCCCCGTACACCTGGCTATTTTATTTCTGTTTTTTTCTTCTCAACCCGATTTTAGGTCACGCTGGGTGGAAGCAGTGGCTTGCAACTGGATTAGGTACGATTGCCTTCCTCATCGTTTATTTTAGTTTTTTCTGGATCAGGTGCCCGTGGAATCTGCTTAACATCGCGGCGTTCGTCTTATTGGGCGCTGGTTTTGCCCCTTTCAACGAGGGGGGATGCACGTTCTTCGTTTTTGCGGCGGCATTCAGTCCCTTTGCCGTCGAAACGGAATCGGCCGCACTTAAGTTGCTCGCCGCGGTCCTGGCAGTGGCTACCGGCGAATGGTGGCTGCTGCACCTCTCGGGATGGTTCTTGTTCTACGGCGGCGGACTCTCCATGGTGGTGGGTGGCAGCAATATTTACTTTGCGCAACGAGAACGCATCAACAATCGCTTGCAGAAGGCGCAAGAGGAGATTGAGCACCTAGCCAAAGTTGCCGAACGGGAGCGCATCGCGCGTGATCTTCACGATGTACTCGGCCACACGCTCTCGGTGATTATTCTGAAATCGGAACTGGCCCGCAAACTCGTGGACCACGATCCGGCACGCGCGAAGGCAGAGATTGCCGACGTGGAACAGACTTCGCGCGAAGCTTTGGCCGAAGTTCGCAGCACCATCCGCGGATATCGCGAGCATAGTCTTGAGGCCGAACTCAAACAGGCAAAGGCGACGCTGGAAACCGCAGGCGTCACGGTGAAATCTGAGTCACAACAAGTTCGTCTTTCGCCGGCACAAGAAAGCGTGGTTGCGCTTGTAGTGCGGGAAGCTGTGACGAATGTGGTGCGGCATGCACACGCTCGCAATTGCCATTTGCGCTTGATGCCGGTAAATGGAAATTGCCGCCTCGAAATTCAAGATGACGGCACAGGCGGCGGCAATGTCGAAGGCAACGGCCTTCGCGGCATGCGAGAGCGCATTGAGGCTCTGGGCGGCACTTTCGAGCGCGACAATACTGTCGGAACCAAGCTCAGCATTCAATTTCCGCTCACAAAAGAAAGCAGTGAACATTGATTCCGATTCCCAAGAACTCACGCCCGTCGATTCGCGTCGTAATCGCCGAAGATCAGGGCATGGTCTTGGGCGCGCTGGCTGCGCTTCTCGAGATTGAGGGCGACATTTCCGTCGTGGCGCGGTCACGAAACGGCAAAGAAGCCTTGGAAGCGGTCCTGGAGCATAAGCCGGATGTCTTCATCACCGACATTGAAATGCCGGAGATGACTGGACTCGACGTGGCCGGCGAACTGAAGCGCCGGCGGACCGGAACCCGCGTGATTATTCTCACCACCTTTGCACGCGCAGGTTATCTGCGGCGGGCACTGGAAGCTGGAGCTTCTGGTTACCTGCTGAAAGATATGCGCTCCGAAGAACTGGCAGAGGCAGTGCGTCGAGTGCAACAGGGTTTGCGGGTTATCGATCCGGAGTTGGCCACTGAAGCCTGGGCTGAACCGGACCCGCTGACAGATCGCGAGCGGCAAGTCCTGCGGCTGGCTGGGGAAGGTGTGAGCAGCGGTGACATCGCGACGCAACTCAGTCTTTCCGAGGGAACGGTGCGAAATTATCTATCCGAAGCTATGAGCAAGCTGGGCGCAAACAATCGGGTTGAAGCGGCAAGGATCGCGCGAACCAAAGGCTGGTTGTAAACGCTACATATATCGCGTAGGGACGCAGAGGCCCGCGCCTATAGCATTCCGCCAGTTTTTACTGTGAGGATGTTCAACGCGCTTTCCAGTTTGGCGATGGCTTGGGCCAGTTCGGGATGTTCTCCAATCCGCTTGCGCAACGCATTCAGAAGTTCGTGGGCGCCGGATACGTGCTCGATCACTGGTGTGTGTTCAACATTCGGCTTTGGTTCGGGTGCGTTTTGTGATGGCATGGAAAGTTCACCTCGGAATCGTTCCGTGAGTTGGTTGATTCGAAACTGCTATGCGCGCGGGGCAAATCCAGTTTGGCGGTGAACCCGTATCCTTGTCAATTAAGCTGAATAGTGGTTCATACCCCGCGAGATCCCTCGGCCCGCTCGGAAGAACGCGGGCCTTCGGGATGACGGCATATAAAATTACTTAGCAATGAAAAGGTTTGTACTGACGGGGGCACCCGGCTCCGGGAAAACATGCATAATCCGCCAACTGGAGCTGGACGGCTTCAGTGTCGTGGAAGAGGCTGCGACTGACGTGATTGCGCTGCGACAGGCGCAAGGCGTCGCAGAACCCTGGACACAGGCTTCATTCATCGATGCAGTCGCGGATCTGCAAAGAGCGCGGCAAATGCGCGCGTCCTTCGAGCGAACTGAAATACAGTTTCACGATCGCTCCGCCATTTGCACAGCTGCTCTGGCGGAATACCTTGGGTACCCGTTATCCGACACGCTCGCTCGCGAACTCGAACGCATCAAGAACGAGGCGATCTTTCAAGAGCGTGTTTTCTTCATACGGAATCTCGGTTTCATCACCCACACCGAAGCCCGCCGGATCACTTTAGACGAAACTCTGCGTTTTGAGCGCATCCATGAAGGGACCTATCGCAACTTTGGCTTTGAAATCATCTCCATCGAACCGGGAAACTTGTTAGACCGGGTGGCAGCAATCAAAGGCGCACTCGCTTTGTAGAAATTACGTGGCCTCGCTCGTCATAATAAACAGTGGTTTCATTTCGAAGCTGCTGAAATGCGGACGCAGCCGCTCGGTGTTGTAATGCTCCTTCAGGTTCACGACTTTCTTTGACGCGATCACGGCATCGACCGGCATGTTGTCGTACCGTCCGTTCTTCAGTACCACCAGACGGCCGTGAATCTTGTGCAGGAGCAGATCGAGCGCGAGATTTCCATACGCCATGGGAACGATCGAATCGATAGCATCGGGGTCGCCGCAGCGAACCAGGTATCCCAGCTTCTGATTGATCACTTCGATGGCTTTGCCGTTATTGTATTTGGGGGAAAGCTCTTTCAGTTTCTCCGAAACCAGGTCCCCAATGCCGCCTAGCTTTTTGTGGCCGAAAGCGTCTGTCGTGTGGTCTTCGAAAATCATATCTCCGCCTTCGAACATAGCTCCCTCGGAAACCAGAACTACCGAATAGTGGCTCGGGTTTTTGCGGCGGTCAGCGACCAGCAACTCGGTCAACTGCTCGATGTTGAAGCGATGCTCTGGAATCACACAGCGGTTTGCCGCTCCCGCCATGGTTGGCAGCATGGCGGTGAAGCCCGCGTAGCGGCCAAAGACTTCGAGAACCAGGAAACGCTCGTGCGAGCCGGCGGACGTTCGCAGATCATTTGTCATCTGGATGGTGCGGGTGACCGCGGTACTGAAGCCGACGCAGTAGTCGGTTCCGGGAACATCGTTGTCCATGGTCTTCGGGATCGCGACTACCTTCACGCCCTCCTGGTACAGGCGGACGCCGTAACTCAAAGTGTCATCGCCCCCGATGGGGATGAGGAAATCGATACCCAGCCAGTCAAGGTTCTTGAGTACCTCCGGCGTCAGATCGTTGACCTCGGCGTTGTATGTTTCTTGCAGGTGCGGTGGGACGCTGGCTCTCTTCACTTTCGCGGGATTGGTGCGCGAACTGTGCAGGAACGTCCCGCCGGTACGGCCAGCGCGATTGACGATCTCTTCCGTCAAGGTTTGAAAGTTGTCGCTATTGTCATAATCCTTTTCGCGAACGATGTCGACCAGGCCGCCCCATCCGCGGCGCAGGCCGATGACTTTGCAACCTTCGCGTATCGCCCTGAAAGTCACGGCGCGAATAGCCGGATTTAAACCGGGCACGTCACCGCCGCCCGTTAGAATTCCGATTACGCCCTTCTTCGTGTTCACATTCGCCATTCAGTTCGTCCTTCAAAAAAAGCTTGGACTCAGCTTATTTTCGACAGCCTACCTATTACAATAGGTTCAACTTTTATGCGGATCCTGCGAATCGAAAATTCGCTTTTGTCCATCTTACTAAAACCCTGATGTTCTGAATCTAACAATTGCTTTGCTGCTTGAGCACAGATAGGATTAGGAAACTCACCGGCAGCGTCTCCTCTTGGTGGACGTATAATTCTGCATCGGATTTCTGACTTGAATCGGCACGAGAGCGGAGTAAATGCCCCCAGAGCGACAATTGGTAACGCAACTTCTTCAACAATGGGGAAGCGGCAACAAGGAGGCACTTGACGAATTGATGCCGATTGTCTACGAGCAACTTCGTAAATTAGCATCAAAATGTTTGCGCGCTGAAAGGCCCGACCACACGTTGCGAGCGACGGCGCTGGTGAATGAAGCCTATTTGCGGCTGGTTGATGCCGACGTGGCCTGGGAGGACCGGGTTCACTTCTTTGCGGTTTCGGCGCGACTTCTGCGGCGGATCCTCATCGATCATGCGAAGGCGCACAAACGCGACAAGCGTGGGGGCGGCGCTGAGAAAGTCGAATTAGATGAGGCTGTGCTGGTTGGACCGCAAGCCACCGGCGACATTCTGGAGTTGGACGAGGCATTGCAACGCCTGTCTACACTCGATCAACGCAAGGGCGCCTTGGTCGAGTTGCTTTTCTTCGGCGGGCTAACCTACGATGAAGCCGCAGCCGCAATGGAGATTTCTCCCGCCACTGTTCATCGCGAACTGACAATGGCCAAAGCCTGGCTTTATCGTGAACTCTCACACGGACCTTCGTAGAACTAACCACTGATGGCTTTATCTTCCAGTTCCGAGCACTGGCGAAGGCTCGAGGGCCTATTTTATCAGGCGCTCGACTTAGAGCCCGAGGCGCGGGCGGCGTTTCTCGATCAGAACTGCGGCACCGACACTAAACTGAGAAAAGAAGTAGAAGGTTTATTGAAGTCGTCCGAACAAACCATGGATTTTCTGCAAAAGCCTGTGCTCCACGCAGCGCGGGAGATCATGAGCGATGGCCGCCACAACCGTATTGTGCCGGGAACAGAGCTGGCCCATTACAAAATCATTTCCATGCTTGGTGCCGGGGGAATGGGCGAAGTCTACCTGGCGGAGGATCAGCGTCTCAGACGCAAGGTTGCGATCAAACTGCTGGCAACAGAACTCACTCGAGATGAGCGCGGGCTGCGGCGTTTCGAGCATGAGGCGCATGCAGCTTCGGCGCTTAATCATCCCAACATTCTGACTATTTATGAATTCGGGTATACAGATGGGCTGCATTTTATCGCCTCTGAATACATCGAAGGAATGACGCTTCGCCATCGTCTCGCGGCTGGCAGGATGGAGTTGAGCGCGGCGATTGACATTGCCATCCAGATTGCGAGCGCTCTGGCTGCGGCGCATGCAAGCGGGATTGTTCATCGCGACATCAAGCCCGATAACGTGATCGTACGAAACGATGGCATTGTCAAAGTGCTCGATTTCGGAATTGCCAAACTGAACGAGAAACAGATTGGCGAAACCATTCGCCGTACGGCATCAGCCATCGCTTCCTCGACCAGCGAACCGGGAATGGTCATTGGCACCGCGAAATACATGTCCCCGGAGCAGGCGCGGGGGCTTCAAGTTGACGCGCGCAGTGACATCTTCAGCTTGGGCGCCGTCATCTATGAAATGGTTACGGGACGAGAGGCGTTTGCTGGTGAGACAGCCAGCGACGTTATCGCCGAAATCCTGAAGACCGAGCCTCCAGCGCCAGTGGAATTTGCTCCCGAGGTTCCGCATGAAGTGGAGCGAATGATCAGTAAAGCCATTCGCAAGGATCGCGAAAGCCGGTATCAAACCACGAAGGATTTGTTAATTGATCTGCAGGATTTTAAGAAGGAGATGGAGTTTCAGGCCAAGCTGCAACTTTCAGCTCGGCCTGGCCGCGGGACGAGCGGTAGCAGAAGTCGAGCACCAGAGGCGATGGAAAGTGTCGGGATCGGGACTGTAAAACAAGAGTCGGGCGCTCGTCCACTATTTCAAGTTGCTGAGAAACCTCTGGCGACGAGTTTTCTCTATTCGCGCCGCACCTGGCTGGGTCTCGCCGTGTTATTGTTCACCGCGCTGGTTGTTGGCTACTCCGCTTTACGGAAGTCACAGTCCGTCCCCACGGCTCAGCAACCACGCAGCCTGGCCATTCTGCCCTTTCGAAACCTCAAGCAGGATCCCGAAACCGACTTTCTGGGATTTTCACTTGCGGATGCCGTCATCACCAAAGTCGGTTACATCAGCGCGCTAACTGTTCGTCCGTCATCCTCTGTGGACAAGTATCGTAACCAAACCATCGACCCCAGGAAGGTCGCATCAGATTTAAAGGTCGACACTCTGCTCACCGGCAGCTTTATCAAAGATGGCGATGACCTCCGGATCACTACTCAACTTGTCGACGTGAAGCCGGATAAAATTATTTGGCAAGATTCTATCGACCTGAAGTACGACAAACTGCTGACGGTGCAGGACCACGTGGCACAACAGATTATCCGCGGATTGGAATTGAACCTCTCGCCTACGGAAGCGGCGAATCTTAAGCCTGACAAGCCGATTAATTCGCTCGCGTACGAATATTATTTGCGCGGCGTCGATCTTTACTCTCTGAATGAATTTGGACCAGCTATTGAATTGCTACAGAAGTCGGTTGCGCTTGAACCCAACTATGCGCCCACTTGGGCACATCTCGGCAGGGCATTTACCACCAATGCATCCTTACGCTTCGGTGGACGGGAAGACTACAACAAAGCGCAGGCCGCTTATGAGAAAGCGATTGCGCTGAATCCCACTTTGGTTGAGCCGCGAATTTATATGGCAAACCTGCTTACCGATACTGGACGCGTAGAACAATCCGTCCCCTTGCTGAGGTCGGCCTTGCAGACCAGCCCCAACAACGCAGAGGCGCACTGGGAATTGGGATATGCCTATCGTTTCGGCGGGATGCTCCGTGAGTCAGTGGCGGAATGTGAGAAAGCACGGCAAAATAACCCTCAGGTCAAGATCAACAGTTCAGCGCTCAACAGTTATCTGTACCTCGGCGAATACGACAAGTTCATGCAGAGTCTGCCAGTCAACGATTCGACTTACATCCTCTTCTATCGCGGCTTTGGCGAATACTATCTGGGAAACAATGAACAGGCATCCAAGGATTTCGATCGCGCTTACGAAATGGAGCCGGCTTTGCTTCCCGCCGATGTGGGCAAAGCGCTCAGTTACTCAATCAAACATGAAAATGAGATGGGCCTGAAACTTCTGCATGAAACCGAAAACCGAATCGAACGGCAGGGAGTGACGGATGCCGAGGGCATTTACAAGGTCGCGCAAGCGTACGCTGTGTTAGGGGACAAGGCTTCCGCGTTGCACATGCTGGAGCACAGCATCGGGGGCGGATTCTTTTGTTATCCCTACTTCGTGCGCGATCCCCTGTTGCAAAAGCTTCGCAATGAAGCTGAATTCCAATCTCTGATGGGTCAAGCGCGCCAGAGACACGACCAATTCAAAGCGAGTTTTTTCTGAAGGCTCGCGTTACGGAGTCAATTTAAAAATCACGCCTGCTCCGGCATTGCCTTCAGCCGCCAAACCGTAAATGTTGCCCTTATCGTCCAAGGTCAAGTGCTGTGGATATTCGCCGCCCGGAATCGCAGTGAATGTATGCAGTACCTTGAAGTGTCCGGCCGTATCAATCTCGAACACGACTCCGCAGCCCTCGCCTGAATCTCCGCAACTGAGGTCACCGCCAAAGGGCGTGGTGCCGAAAAGATTTCCGGCCGAATCCATGACGAGTGAGGATTGGGGCTCAGATCCATCGGTTGTGCCTTTGAAGGCGTGCAACACAGTTTCCTTACCTTCCAGAGTTATTTTGAAAACGGTGCCGCAGCCTTTTGGAGGTGGTTGAATCGGAGGCTTCGATGATGGAGCGATGGGCAGCCTCGCTGAAGGCTGGGTACATTTTAGGTCGCCTCCGACCGCCGTTGTGCCATAAAGATTTCCTGCCTTGTCGCTGATCAGGCTGCTAACCGGATAGCCGCCGTCCGATTTATTCTGGAAACTGTACACGACGGTTTCTTTCCCGCCTTCCACCTTGAAGACCGTTCCACAGCCGGGACCGAAGTCATCTCCGCAGGGACCGGTTCCGCCGCGGGATGTCGTTCCGTATAGGACACCATCGCGAAGAAGCAGACTAGCAAAAGGCATTCCGCCATCGTTTCCACCAGTGAACTCGTAGAGCAATGCTTCCTTGCCCGCTCCATTTACCTTGAAAACCGTTCCTTCGCCGGGATTTCCGTAGGTACTGTAGGAATCTCCGAAAAGCGTTGTACCGTAAAAATTGCCTTTGGCATCACGCACCAATCCCGCGTTTGGCGCCATACCGTCGTTGGGCGGTCCCGCGAAACTGTACAGAACTGTTTCGTTGCCATTCGCCGTTACCTTGAAGATCGTGCCGCAACCGCCACTACCGTTCGAACCACAGCTCTCCGCGGTGCCGGTGCCGCCGGCTTGTGTAGCACCGAAGAGATTCCCCTTCACGTCCAGGAGAGCGCCTACGGGATATGCGCCGTCAGGAGCTCCTTGAAAGGTATACAGGTAAGTCAGCTTGCCGGTCGGACTCAGCTTATATACGTCTCCGCAGCCCCCGCTGCAGTTCGACAGATTTCCACCCTGTGGGCTCGAACCGTAAAAATTGCCGGCAGCATCGCGGACCAGGTAGGAGCCGCCTGTTGTCCCATCAAAACCGGTGAATGAATAGATAACTTTGTAAGTTTGCGCTTGCGCCGTATGCGTCCCGAACGCTGCCAACACCAGTACCGTCGTGAAGACCAGCGCCTTGGTGAATGGCTGCCACCGCGCCCGAATTGAGTCCTGTCGAATCATACCCGCACTCCCTATCCTTTTCAGCCTCACATCCAACCTCGGAGCTAGAAAAATAACAAGATTGCGATTTAGAGCATTTCGATAAGTATGGAGTTGCCCCACAGAAACGCGAATCGCAATGACAAAGGGCTCCCGTGGCCGATTGTCAGCGGTTGTCTCATTGCCGCCAGCCCAACAAATACGCTTATCGCCGGGATTGGTTCGGTTAGATGAATTTGCTACGTCATCATTAAACTTTCGCACGTCGCGGACGCCGGACGCGAGCTTGCAGTTCTTGCCAACCTGCGATTTCTTTGTCGCATCCAAAGCGACTAACGATTGAGTTAAATTGAAAATGGGTGACAAAATGCCCCAAACTTCCCCGGGATCCATTCCTCTCCGTAAGTTCGGACGTTCTGACGCTAAGATTTCCGCGCTTGGTTTCGGAGGCCATCACTTAGGCGACGCCCCTGATGAAAAAACTGCCGTCGAAATTATTCACCAGGCAGTCGACGGCGGCATTACTTTCTACGACAACTGCTGGGAATACCGCCGTGGCAAAACAGAAGTGTGGATGGGCGCTGGCTTAAAAGGCCGGCGCGACAAGGTTTTTCTGATGACGAAGACCTGCCCTCACGGCCGCGATGGAAGTCTTGCCCTGCAAATGTTGGAAGAGTCATTGCGCCGTTTGCAGACCGATCATCTTGATCTGTGGCAAGTCCACGGAATGGCCTTCGACAACGATGCTGAACTTTTCATTCGTCCCGGCGGAGCCGCCGAAGCGCTGGAAAAAGCCAAGAAAGATGGCAAAGTTCGCTTTGTCGGATTTACCGGCCACCAGCATCCGAAAGTTCACCTCGCCATGCTTAGCACTGGCTTCCCTTTTGACTCGGTGCAAATGCCGCTCAATGCTTTCGACGCCAATTTCCGCAGCTTCGAACAGCAGGTGCTGCCGGAGTTAAATAAGCGTGGAATTGCAGCCCTGGGAATGAAACCGTTAAGCGGGCACGGCGACGCCATTAAACACGGCGTGATTACGGCCGAAGAATCGTTGCGTTATGCCATGAGCCTGCCGGTCGCCACCACGATCACTGGAATCGACAGTCTTGAAGTGCTGCATCAGAATCTGGAAATCGCCCAGAATTTCACGCCATTCTCAGAGGCCGAAATGAGTGCGCTCCGCGAGCGATGCGAACCAGACGCAGCTGATGGCAGATACGAGCTTTATAAGTTATCGCTGAAGTTTGACAATCCCGAATCTCGCCTCGCGCACGGATTCCCGCTTGACACCCAGCAATCCGAGGTAAAAGACATGCTGGGAGCCCAGATGAATACCGGCCATCCATTTCCAGAAAAACAATTTTAGGAGCAAAGTGATGGGTTTCGATCGGCGAAGTTTTATGAAAGGTGTTGCGATCCTTGGCGCGACGCCGCTTGTCTCTGGAGGGAGCATGGCACAACAACAATCGGGCCAAACACCACAAGTTCCGTCAGGTGAAGTTCCAAAAAAACCGCTGGGGCGCACGGGCGTGCAAGTTTCGGCGATGGGACTGGGCGGATACCATCTTGGCTCCGCAGAAACTGATCAGGCCGCGAATGAAATTGTCGCCAAAGCTCTCGATCACGGCGTCACATTTTTCGACAATGCCTGGGAATACCACGACGGGTTGAGTGAGGAACGGCTGGGCAAGGCGCTTAAGGGAAAACGTGAGCAGGCTTTCCTAATGACGAAAGTTTGCACCCACGGGCGGGACAAAAAGGTCGCCATGCGAATGCTCGAGGAATCGCTTCGCCGGCTTCAAACCGATCACCTCGACCTTTGGCAGATTCACGAAGTAGTCTATGACAATGATCCCGATCTGGTTTTTGCTCCTAACGGCGCGGCGGAAGCGCTGGTGGACGCAAAGCAGCAAGGCAAAGTTCGATTTATCGGTTTCACCGGGCACAAGGATCCGGAGATCCATCTGAAAATGCTGTCACACAACTTTCCATTCGATACGGTTCAAATGCCGCTCAATTGCTGTGACGCCACATTTCGCAGCTTCGAAACTCACGTGCTGCCCGAAGCGACCCGTCGAGGTATCGCTGCGCTCGGTATGAAAAGTCTCGGAGGCAGTGGTGAACTGGTGAGGCATGGCGCGGTGACGCCCGAGCAGGGCCTGCGATATGCCATGAGCCTGCCGGTAGCCACCACCATCAGCGGTGTCGACAGCATGGAGGTTCTCGATCAAAATCTGAGGGTCGCGATAAATTTCAAGCCCTTGGAAGCAGCAGAAATGCAGGCGTTGCGCGATCAATGTCGTTTTCTAGCTTCTGACGGCCGCCTGGAGTTGTTCAAGATGACGACCAAATACGATGGCAAGGTCGGTCGCGAACAGCATCACTTTCCTACGGCACAAGAGCTGCCTCTTTAACCCAGGATCCCGCGAAGCCCCGACCCGCGCGCGCTGGCCACAAACCGCGGCACGGATCAATCGTTCTCTGCTGGCTGGCTTTCCGGTTTATAGGGAATGTCCTGTATCGAAAATCTTTTTTAGCGCCCATAAAATTTGTCGAGTCCTGGGTGCAATTTCCCAGGGCGAAGCAATCAGGCGTAGTGCTTCGATCAGGCCGCATGGTGGCAATTGTTCGCCGCCAGCGACATAAAAAGGAGAACAATCTTGACTCGACGACTATCAAGGACAGCAGTGGCATTTGTAGTGGCGGGAGCACTTTGGTTTTTTGCAGCGACACCGCAGGCGCGGGCCGACGACGACAGAGCGAGGTGCCAGCACGCGGTTGAAAAAGCGGAAGCGAGACTCGACCGAGCGATCCAAAAGGATGGCGAACACAGCCACGACGCCGAGGAGCGTCGACGCGACTTAAATGCGGAACGGCAGCGTTGCTGGGATAAATATCATCAATGGTGGAATGGCCGAGACCACCGCTGGGAAACCGAACAGAACTGGGACCAGGATCATCACGACCACGACAACTACCAACACTGATCGCCTTCCAGAGGCCGACGGAACTTAAGCATACAAGTCCAACCGGCCTCTGTACTTTTCCCTCCAACAATTAATCCTTCAATGGGCGGCTTGGGTGTGCCTGTTCTGCCGGTTGATTTACCTATTGCTGTTTGTCATGGATGGGCTCGGTGGGTGGTTGTCGCTCTGGTCCGTGGTGCAAAGCCAGAAAAGCTAGTGCGCAGACGATGATTGCGATGAAGATATAAATCAAAGCTGGGCTACAACGTTTCCCGGCAAGCATGAAACGGTTGGATGCGGCTTCCTGGCTGCGGTTTGTCACGAGGACGATTCATGTGTCGGGCAAGCAGTGGCCTAAAGCGAATTTCTACCGCATCGCCCTGCAAAACCTAGGGCGTCCACCGGATTCTCACTGCTGAACTGAGGCCCTAAACTCCCTGGAGAACGCGAATTGGCGTTACTTTCTTTTGGAGGCTGGAGGCCCCATGAAGACCAAGATTTCGATAATGGCAGTTCTGTTGCTTTTGACATGCTGGGTAGTAGCTGAAACGGGGCAATCGGGCTCCGCCGGCTCGGCGGGATCGACCGGCTCCAGCGCCGGTTCCTCAACGGGATCAAGCGCCGGAGAGACGGGCGCAGGCGCGCAAAGTGGCCAAACTCCGGGAACGATGTCGAACCCCGGTCAGACCGGTTCTAATCCTGGCACCACAACGCCGAACTCCGGAAGCACAGCTTCGCCGACGCCCGGAACCGCTTCGCCCACACCGGATGCTGCTTCACCGACACCGGGCACCGCTTCGCCAACACCCGATACCACTTCTCCAAACTCGGCAAACCCGTCCCCAACCCCTGGAACCTCAACGAATCCTGGTAGCACCACGACCCCCGGCACAACTCCGGAGACGCAGGGTACTCCGCAGGGTCAAAGCCCCAACTCGGCAACTCCAGGTAGCACCACTCCGCCCAGCAGCGCGCCACCGCAAAACTAAGTGCGGCCAGACTTATGGCCACCAAGGCTTCCTTGGTGGCCTTTTTGTTATGTACAGCCGTTCTGGATGCCGCCTAAAAGAATGCTTACCGCAATCCTCGGGCTAACAATCAGCATCTCATTACCGCGCAAGCCGCCGAGGTGACTTTTTTGCCTCGGCCTTGCGCACCAGATTCAGTCTTTGGAGAACTAATTTATGAATGCACGAGGTTTTTTCTGCTCAGCTGTTTTCGTGCTTCTTGCACTCGCTGCAACTGTGTGCGCGCAAGACGTAAAAGTTGATTACGACCATCACGCAAACTTCTCTCAATATCACACCTACTCATGGGAGAAAATTAAAACCACTGATCCCCTTTGGCAGAGCCGTATTCAAGATGCTGTGGATCACGCGCTGCAATCCAAGGGATGGCAACGTGTGGATAGCGGTGGCGACGTCGCAATTACAGCCGTCGGCAGCGCTCGTGATCAGCGGGAGTACCAGACCTTTTACGACGGAATGGGAGGCTGGCGTTGGGGAGGCTTCGGCGAAACAACTACCCAAGTTGTCAACTATCCCGTCGGCTCACTGGTCTTGGACATGTATGACACCCATAAAAAGCAGTTGATCTGGCGCGGCGTCTCTCAGGAAGCGCTCTCCAATAAACCGGAGAAGAACGAAAAGAAACTGGATAAGGCTGTCGACAAAATGCTGGATCATTTCCCACCGAAATAACCGGCGCTTTGACTGCCATCTGCGGCCGTGTCTTTGAACCAACGCCACGCGGCCGCGAAACTTCCGGCCTCTTTCACGCTCGGGTACTACTGTCCCGCAGCGATTCCAAAGTGAAGTAAAACGTCGCACCCTTCTCGACTTCGCCTTCCGCCCACACAGTTCCACCGTGCCGTTGAATAATGCGCCGCACCGTGGCCAGTCCAATGCCGTTACCGGGAAATTCCGCAGTCGAGTGCAGACGCTGGAAAGGCTGAAACAGACGATCGGCTGATCTTTGATCGAAGCCGCTGCCATCATCTCTGACGAAGTATACGACTCGGCTATCGCTTATTTCTTGTCCGAATTCGATCCGAGCCTCGTCATGATGCGCGGTGTACTTCCAGGCATTTCGCAGAAGATTGTCTAGCTCGATTTCCAGGAACGGCGCTCCGGTTACGTCTTCGCTGAAGAGATCACCGTAGTAGTTGAAAAACGACGCAATGGCAAAGTAAAACGTGCGAGCCAACGTGCGCCGATATACAGGGAAATCCTCATTAACTATTTAGTTACCCCCCCCCCGTTGGCACCCGTCCGCCGCGCAAATCATGGTCTCCTGGTGCCATAAATGATGTAATCTTTCAGCTCACATCGCGTTGTGACCCACGTCACTGCGGCTTGTTTGGACGCCGCAATAAAATCGCACATCTCTTCTAGCGGGAGAACACCATGAGCAGCCCTGCTACCGTAACCGAAGGCATTTCAAATCTATTAACAATCCATGAGGAATACCCCGCCCCGCAGATCGTGGCGCAAAATTGCCGCCAGCAGAATTTCGCTGAAGCGTACCAGCGCTCGGTTAAAGATCCTGAGGCTTTTTGGGGCGAGTATGCCAAGCGTTTCGAGTGGACGCGACCGTGGACCAAGGTTCTCCACTGGGATGGCGTACATCATCAATGGTTCGTGGGTGGCAAGACCAATATTACTTTGAATGCCCTTGATCGCCATGCGCACTCCGAACGACGCAATCGCGCGGCCTTCATCTGGCTTGCAGAGGATGGGACAGAGAGGATTGTCACCTACGGCCAGCTTCACCGCATGGTATGCCGCTTCGCCAATGGACTGAAATCACTTGGGGTGAAAAAAGGCGATCGCATCGTTATTTATATGCCGCTCACCATCGAGGGCGCTGTAGCCATGCTGGCCTGCGCTCGTATCGGCGCAATCCACTCCGTCGTTTACGCCGGACTAGGGCACACCGCGCTGCGCGACCGGATTGTCGATGCGCAAGCCAAGGTGATCATCGTTGGAGACGTCGGCTTCCGCCGCGGCAAGACTGTAGAGTTGAAAGCCATTGTCGACGAGGCCATTGACACACTTGAGTTCGTAGAAAAAGTTGTGGTGTATGCACGGCGCCCCACAGAGCTAACGAGTAAACGCGAAATCGATTTCAACGACCTGCTGAAGTTCCCCGCCGAGTGCCCCGCAGAAGAAATGGACGCTGAAGATCCACTCTTCCTGCTATACACATCGGGATCAACCGGAAAACCCAAGGGAGTAGTTCACGTCCACGGCGGATACATGGTCGCAACTACTTACTATCTCGAAAGCTTTTACGACGTCGGCGATCAGGACATCTTCTGGTGCACCTCCGACATCGGTTGGGTGGTGGGCCACTCTTATATCGTTTACGCCCCACTGTGCGCGGGCGCCACGACGCTGTTTCGTGAAGGCGCAGTTGACTACCCGAATCCAGGGACAGCGTGGGAAATAGTGGAACGCTACGGCGTGACCAAAATGTTCACCGCCCCGACTGCACTGCGCATGTTTATGCGTTACGGGGAATCCTATCCCGCAAAGCACGATCTCACTACTTTGCGGGTGATTGCCTGCGCCGGTGAGCCGTTGAACCCGGAAGCCTGGCGCTGGGCGCAGACCTATCTTGCTGGCGACGGCAAATGGGGCTACGTGATCGACAACTGGTGGCAAACCGAATTGGGCGGCCCAGCCTTGGGCACGCCGCCAACCATGGCAGCGCGTCCGGGCAAAGTGGGCGTAGCGTTAGAAGGCTCGGAAGCCGACGTGGTGGATGAGCAAGGAAAATCGGTTCCACCCGGCGTGGGCGGACGCCTGGTGCTCAGGCGGCCTTATCCCTGCATGCTACGAACGGTGTGGGGCGATCCGGCGCGATACGAACGCGATTGGAAACAGATTCCCGGTTGCTATGTGACCGGCGACGTCGCGTTGCGAGATAAAGATGGATACATCACCGTTCTGGGCCGCTGTGATGATGTGCTGAATGTCGCCGGCCATCGCATCGGAACCGCAGAAGTCGAGAGCGCATTGGTCTCACATCCGGCGGTCGCCGAGGCTGCGGCCATTGGCGTTCCCGATCCCCTAAAGGGCGAAGTCATCAAGTGTTTTGTTCAAACCCGAACCGGCCATACGCCGTCAGATGCGCTCGCCAACATCCTTATTGAACATGTAAGAAGGGAGCTTGGACCGATCGCCACTCCCGCGGCTCTGGAATTTGTTGCCGCCTTACCCAAAACTCGCTCAGGAAAAATTCTGCGGCGCTTCCTCAAGGCCAAAGAAGCAGGCGTAGACGCTGGTGACGTTTCTACGATGGAAGGCTAGCTCGATCATCCAACAAAGCGGCTAACTTATTCCCGCACCGGTCACAGCCGAGCGTTCGCGGTACAACCTCGGAGTCGCCCCTTCAGAGCGGAAACGACGGCGCAACGCTTCGCCATCACCGAAGCCTGCCCGCGAGGCAACCGTCTCAACGTTCTCGGTTGTCGCTTCGAGTCTGGCTTTGGCCACTTGTAGCCGCAGGCTGGCCACAAAACGTGCGGGCGTGGTGCCCACTTGCCGGGAAAAAACCCGACTGAAATTGCGATCGCTCATCCCTGCGCGCTTGGCCAGCGCGTGAACCGATAAATCCGCATCAAGATGATCAGAGATCCAGGCAATTAATTCGCGAATCGGTTGGAGGTCTGCCGCCTGGGCCGCGAGCTGCGTGCTGAACTGGCTCTGTCCGCCCGAACGCCGCAAGAACAGCACCATGTGGCGTGCAACCTCCAGTGCAACCGCGTGTCCATAATCCTCTTCAACCATGGCAAGCGCCAGGTCAGCGCCGGTTGATACTCCCGCGCTCGTCCAAACATTTCCGTCTTGAACGAAAATTTTGTCGGCATCTACTGAAATCCGCGGATAGCGTCGCGCCAGTTTATCCGCCAGCTTCCAGTGCGTGGTGGCACGGCGTCCATCCAGTATTCCAGCTGCGGCTAATGTGAATGCGCCGGAACAAACCGAGCCGATGCGGCGGACGCGATCAGCACTCGCACACAACCAGGCGCGAAGGTCCGGCGCCAAAGACGAATCCAATTCTGAGCCTGCGATTAACAGCAATGTGTCGATGGGCGCCGCGGCCTGGGTCCATTGTCGCCCACCCACAAGGCTTAAGCCTGAGGCAGTCACCAGCGGCAGATCGTCCATCGTCAGCAGCTGGATTTCGTACGCGGGCGAGCCGCGCTTCCCACCACGGGTCAATGCAACTGACGCACGCGTAAACACGTCGAGTGGACCGGCGATGTTCATCAGATGCACTCGCGGAAATATAAGGAACGAGATTCGACGCGTCGGCCATTCTTGCGCACGCCGTAATCCCGCTGATCTCGTCGCAGTTACATCCATATGTTGGCAAGATGCTCGAGATTCATCCTTTGATACAAAAAAAACGATTCAGAAAAAATAATGGCAGGAAACGAGCGCTATTTGTCCGTCCGAAAATGCCTCTCCTGCAATCTGATGATGCAGAAACAAATTGGAGGCTTACGATGAAACTTCTAACGGTCTTGATAACTGCCACGTTGCTGCTGCTTGCAGCCTCGTCGGTGTCTGCTCAAAACAACTTGCCGGATCCTAACGACGCCGCTTGCTGGCAGAGTCTGGATGCTCTGCACGATTGCGCTCAGGCACAGCAGGATCGCGCGATGGCACAGGCTGAGCGCTGCACTTCGTACCCCGAGTACCAGTGCGAGCCCGCTGCACGGGCGCAACACGTAACCGCACAGGAAGCGCGTCTGCAGAAGGAGAAGACGAAGTCTGCATCGAAGGCCGCGCAGTCTCGTTATACGTCAGTCGATAGTTCAGGCAGCGAGGCCGTGATTATACAAAGCCCAGCCAACTGATCTTTGCAGAAGGATGCAAATAGGGTCGCTGCTCTGAAGAAATGAGAGTGGCGGCCCTATGTTATGTTCTGCAAGCGCGGGCCGTGCCTATTGATTTATCTTCTGCAACGCGGCGCTCACGTCAACTTTCGATCCGGCCGTCACCTGCAGCTCGCGCTCCCACTTGGCAAATCCCGGTATGGAAAGCTCAATCGCATGCCGTCCAGGAGCCGTTGTTATGCTTGACGGTGTATCGCCCACATAACTGCCATCGAGCGTAATCTCAGCGCCCGGAGGAGTCGAACTGAAATTGATCACAGCCTCTCGGGTGCCCTCTGAAGCTGACCCAGCCCCGCCGCCGTTGTTCGCTGCCTCTGTTATCGATGAGTTCGCCTGTGGCTCAGATGAGGCCGAATCTTCTTCCGATGCCGAAGCCACCTTGTACAACTGCTTCACTTCCCTACCCTTTTGATTCGGATACCAAACCGCCAGCCCGCGCTTGGTCCATTGTGCGCTGGTTGTTGTTCCGACCGGCAAAGAGGCGCACTTGGAAAACATAGTGTCGACCGTACAGGCAATGGTGAAGGTTTTTCCGCTGGCGTCCTCTACTGCCATTTTGTGACGAACTATTGCGTTCCGGCTGTGGTGGCAATACGCAGAAAAATCCATGATGTTGCAGTCTTTGGGAGCGCCATTGTTGTCGGAAGTTAACGGGATAGTTTCCGTATCCGAACTTAATACTTTAATGGTTGTCGTTTGAGGCTTGGTTGCGCCGTTCGCCCAAGTTGTTCCGATCAATAGGATACCCAGCAGGATAGCGGCGTATCGGGTCATACTGAATACACCTTCCTAACACCGCCACGGATTCGAACCAACGCCCAACGCAATCTACGGTGTTTTTTGCAACGTGGCGTTTACCGTCAACTCCGAGTCGTCGGATACCGTAAGTTCCCGCTTCCACTGGGCAAACCCCGGCATAAACAGCACCACTACATGCGTACCAAGGCCCACGCCAAGAGTCGAGGGGGTGCTTCCCACGTACCGGCCATCGAGTGTGATTTCAGCACCAGCGGGTGTCGAACTGAAATTGCACTTAACCTTTTGTCGACTCGGTGCGACGCTCGCTGACTGCTGAGATGGCGCCGAACTCGCCGTGGTTGCCGGCACGGGCGCACTCTGGACTGAGCTATTTTTACTTGCGATACCGTGGCCTGCGTCGGTTGATGTGCCCGGATTAACTACCTGGGCGGCTTCTACTACCGTGTAAAGCTGCTTGCTTGCTCCACCCTTTTCATTCTCGTAAAAAATCGTAATTCCGTGTTTATCTTTGCGCGCGTCAAAGCTCTGTCCAATCGGCAAAGCGACGCATCTGGACAACCGCGAATCCCACACGCAAGTAATGTCAAAGGGCTTTCCATTTCCGCTTTGCACCCGCATGGTATTGCGCACCGGTGCCACCTTGCTTTCATGGCAATAGCCGGAATAATTGACATTGTCGCAATCTCTAGGCGTGGTATCAGGATTTCCATTGATAGTTTGAGAGTGCGCATCCAAAACCGTAATTCGAAACCGCTCTGCTTTGGTCGCCGCACTGGACATTAATCCAGTCAGCAAACAAAAAGCCACGAGCAGCCTGGGACTACAACGCATATTCGACTCCAGTTTAACTATTCTACGACGCAAAGGCCGGGGCACAAGATTATTCTCTCGGACGAGAAACCTTGTGCCCCGACACTTCAACATGAGCCGTTATCTTTTCTTCCTAGAAGGTAAAGATCGGCCCAAACTCCGAACGTAGATCTCTCCACGTGCGGCTGGGAACGCCCGCCACGGAAGTGTTAGGCGTGAAAACTCCTGCATCATTCGGCAAGGCGTAACTGCTGTACAGCGACTCCTCAAAGCCAAACTGTACCCATGGGTTCAGCCGGTAGAACAGAGTGACTGCGTTAAGCGTGCTTTTGTAAGGACCGGCGCCGTCCGCCCCAATGTCCTTGGCCTTGGCGAAGTCGGAGTGCACGACTTGATCCAAGCCGTGGTTGAAGTAGAGCTGCCAACCCGCGTTATGTCCCTTTGGATCCGCATTAAACCAACGCGAGAGCGGCAGGCCCAACTGAATAAACCCGCCGTAGGCGCGGATGCTGCGTTGCGGAGCAACCACGATTTGTCCCGCAGCGTTCGTACCGAATGCGACCGTAGAGGAGCGATCGACGGAGGGAGCCGTGACTACGCCAGTCAAGCCGCCTTCGTCGTTGAAGTTCGACAGTGTTTGCCCGCCGAACATGAACCGCAGGTCTCCGCCGCGATAAGCACTGGCCACCACCGTAGCCCAGCGCGTTGGCAACGACACTCCAACCTGACCGCCGTAGCCCTCGCTTCGAACTTCAGCGCCGGTTGGGAAGGCAGCTTTCACGGCATCGTAAGCGGCAACCTCAGCGGCATCCGCGCCAGCAGGAGCAGCAATCGCTGAGTGCAGCACAATCGCCGCGCGATGAGTTTCAAAACCGCTGGCGACTATATAAGCCGGAGCCACAGCGGGAGCCGGATCAAGTTGGAATTGCAGAACCGCTCGCGCCTCATATTCCAAATTGTTGGAGTCAGAACCCTGCCGTTCGCCATATCCCAACTGGTTGGCAGTCCCGTCTGTCACAGTACTGGTGCAACCTATGGTGGTCGTCGTGCCAGGCACAAAGGTCGCCGGTATCGAGCACGAAGTAATGGTTGCATCGGCCGGTACGTTGCCTTCGCTCGGCATACTTACCGCGAACGCCGGAGAGAATTTAAAGTTCCGCGATCCTCCCAGCTTTTGCACCAAGCCCACCTGCAACTGTGGAGAGCGTTCATACTGCGTTCCAAAGTATGCCTGCAGCTGCGTAGTTTCGAGGATGTTTGGAAGTATGGTTGATCCGTAGAGGAGCCAATCCTGTCCGCCCTCGAAGTACAGGTCCGTGTTCTCGCCTGCCGCATAGTCAAGCCGCATAAAAGCCAAGCGGAGGCTGGCCATCGAACTGCGGATAGAGGAAACGTTGCGATTATCAACGCGGCTGAAGTTGCCTTCAAAATCACCTTCGACTCGTCCAGTCAATTCGATCTTGGGCGAAATATCCGGCCATTCAAGGTTGGCTCCAAAGCGCGTCGAGCGCGCTTTGACGTGGAATGCGGGATCAGTCGTTGGCCCCGTATCAGCATTCAAGAATCCAGGCAGAACAAAATCGTCGCCCCGGGGATCACTGGAGTCATGAACCACGGTAGCCTTGACGAAGCCGTAGGGCGTCATCTTGACCGGCCCCAACTTGAAGGCCGCCACCAGTCCGTCTTTGACAGGCGGATCGACGGGATTAACTCGTACCGGCGCGATCGCCGCGACCACCGTCCGCGGAACTGGCTTCTCCATCTGAGGCGTCGATGGAGTAGTTGCGGCTTGCCCTGACTGGGTTGCTGGGCTTGCAATGGATTCCGAAACCGCAGTTGTAGCAGGCTGTGCAGCAGGGGTCGCCGCCGCCACATCTGCCGCGCTCAGCAGACCCTTTTTTGTAAGTGCTTCCACCAGGAGTTGAAATTCGGCTTCGGGGGCTGCACCTTGAATGGCATTCGCCTCCGCAGGCGCAAGCACACCCTTCATCACCAACACACCTAGCAGTGCCGTAACATTGCTATTGCCGATTGCCGAGGTTGGATTCAGAGCAGGACTAGGGGCCGGTTCTGCCGCAGTTGCGTTGGTACCGGTACCATTGTTCGCGGGGACAGCATCGTCCGAGCCAGCCATGACGGGCGCGGTCGCTACTACTGTGAGTAATGATGTACACAGCCACTTTCTAAGCTTTGACATAAGCAAGGGCTCTCCTTCTTCGCTAGATTTCGAATCCTTATTTCCTGTTAAAACCTTCCGCAAAAAGTACGGGGACCGGCCCGAACGGTTACCAGGTTCAGGCTGTGATACGGCAACTATACCCAGCTGCGAGTGACTACCCGAGTGCCAGATCAGGTGCGCTTACCGCACCACCAAACGGGTGAACGGAAATACATACGCTTGGAGGGTCACCATAATTCCCACCAAAGCCGCCAACGCAATACTGTGGAAGAACACGAAACGCAAGATGTCGCCCTCGTGTCCGTACCACTCGGTGGCGGTGCTGGCTACGACGATGCTTTGCGCATCAATCATTTTTCCCATCACGCCACCACAACTGTTCGCTGCCGCCATCAATGTGGGTGAGACCCCGACCTGCTCAGCGGAAATTCGTTGCAAGCTGCCGAACAACACATTCGACGCGGTGTCTGACCCGGTCAACGCCACCCCCAGCCAGCCCAATAGTGTTCCAAAAAATGGATAGAGCACCCCGGTTCGCGCAAACGCCAATCCCATGCTGGCATCCAGGCCTGAATAGCGTGTCATGAAGCCGATAGAGAGCATAGCGGCAATGGTAAGCAGGGAGAATCGCACTCGCACGATGGTTCGCCAATACGTGTGTGCCATCTTCCAGGGCGTGAAACCCATGACGAAGCCCGAGATGATTGCAGCCACTAAAATTCCTGAACCTGTCGCAGTCAGCCAGTTCAGCGAATACACTGCTGCTTCGGCAGTGGGCTTGCGCACCACCGGCGGCACGCGTTGCACCATCTGGTGGAGGCCGACGACCGGAAACTTCGGCGACGACAATTTATCAAGCTTGGTTTTAACGCTAGGCAATCCCCAAGCGAAAACCACAACGCTTAAAACCAGCCATGGCACCCACGCCCTTGTCACCAGCGCGCGATCGTGACCATGCGTACCGCGGGCCTCGCGCTTTCCCTCATTCTCGAAACCCCAGATGCGCTTAGGCTGCCACTTCAGCAGGAACGCAATAAGCGCCAACATAGAAACGATGGCAGCGACAACATCCACCAGCCACGGGCCGTGAAAGTTCGACACTAGATACTGCGGGATAGCAAAGAACACGCCCGCCACCAGCACTGCCGGCCAGACTTCAAGCATTCCCTGAAATCCGGCAAAAGCCCATACCAGCCAGAACGGCACGAGGATCGAGAAGAAAGGCAAGATGCGGCCAACCTGCGCGCTTAATTCCCGAAGATCTAATCCCGTCACTCCCTGCAACGCGATGAGCGGAGTTCCCAATGCCCCGTACGCGACTGGTGCGGTGTTGGCAATTAATGACAGACCCGATGCCTCGAGCGGTCCGAAGCCCAAGCCGATCAGGACAGCTGCAGTCACGGCCACCGGCGTACCAAATCCCGCCGCTCCTTCAAAGAACGCGCCGAAGCTGAAGGCGATTAGCAGAAGCTGCAGCCGCCGGTCCTGGGTAATGCCGGTGAGACTCTCTTGCAGCACTTTGAACAGCCCGGCATCGCAAGTGAGTTGATAAAGGAAAATTACATTGAGAATGATCCAGCCAATCGGCAGCAGACCGTATCCCGCGCCAAGTACAGCGGTCTTGGCCGCTAAAGTGACGGGCATGCCAAAGATCCAGATCGCGCATAGAAGTGACGTGGCAAGACCCAGCAGCGCCGAATAGTGCGCTTTCATGTGCAGCAGTGCCAACGTCCCCAGCAGCACTACAACTGGCAACGCCGCTAGCAAGGCGGAGAGCCACCAGTGTCCCGTTGGGTCGTAGCTTTGCGGCCAGGGATGGGCAAGTGGGGGAAGTTTCAGAATTAAAGACAGAGGCGACGATTGCGGCTATCAGCGCCGTAACCCATGCTACGGGATTGGCCGATTCGACAGCAGGTTTAGGTACCTTAGCAGTCGTTGAGGTCACGCGTTCCTCCTCGAGCCTTCAGATGTTTTGGATTTGGTGTGGCATTGTAGTCCTGTTCGCCCGCGCAGGCTAGCGGTTTGTATCTGTGGAAAAGAAGAAAGAGAAAAATCCGTTCTAAAGGCAAAACTCCGAATTCACATGTTCCAGCAACGAAGCTCCGGCAAACCCGCTTTTTAAGCACCTCCCGCGCAAAAATTGCATTTTTCATGACCTTCCTGCTGGAAAGCTTGCCCGACCCCATCCTGAAGAACAGAGCCGTTAGGATGACGAATTGTCTTATCATCTTGTCCGACAAGCTGCGACGCAGCTCACCAATCTGGGTGATGACGATCACATAAAAAGCCAGTCCCCAAGGAGTACGCCTTAGTGCGGGGCAGACCTCCAGAATTGCCGATATAGCAGGAGTCGAGAACATGCAGGCCATTACTCCCTTGAAGCCTGTCTCGCGCACCACACTCAGCGAGCAAGTGGCGCTGCAGCTCGCCGCCGAAGTAGCAGCCAAACGCTGGCAGGCGGGCGACAAGTTGCCTTCTGAAGCCGAACTCTGCCGGGCCTTCAGCGTCGGCAGGTCCACCCTGCGCGAAGCCATGAAATCTTTGGCTTTCGTTGGCATCATTCGTATGCGGGCTGGAGGTGGAAGCTACGTCGCCGAGCGCCCCTCCAAATACGTGAATCGGCGTCTGCTACCGCGAGGCATTCTCAGCACCGAGAAGGATATCAACGACCTTTCCGAGGCGCGCCTTGTGCTCGAAACCGAACTGGCCGCTTTATCCGCGCAACGAGCCACGCGTAGTGATCTGAAAACACTGGAAGATCTGGTGCGGAAGATGAATGTCGCCAAGTCCGAAGACCGGGGAAAATTCGAACAGCTGGATCTGCAGTTTCATCTATCCATCGCAGCCAGCAGCAAGAATGAAGTACTGGCCGAGGTGCTCAGCCACATCCGCGGCGCATTGCAGGAACTAATCAGAAAAAGCCCGCTCCCCGCCAACGGTATGGATCTCGCCTGTAAACACTACGAGAAAATAATTGAGGCAGTAAAGCGAAGAAATCCTGTCGCCGCCCGCAAAGCCATCCGCTCCCACTTAACTGCCTTTCAGAGCAGGTACAAACCCTTCCCTCGCGTACAGAGTTGAACGACGCAACTCGCTGCACAGGCTGGAAAATCCCACCTTGGCGATGTTGGCAGAAGTGGAGACGCTTCTGCGTCGATACCTTGATCTCGGCCTGTTCGCTTATTGATGGGGTGCGGTGCCCTCTTTCCCGACACTCGTACTTGCAAAAGAAAAAGCTGTGCCGGCCTCACCGTTCCCACTTTTACAGAAAACGTAAGGTGAGTCAGCCCTTAGCAGCACATGTTGCATTTCCCTTGAGCAGCCGTTTTCTTCTTGACTGCATGTATGAGTTAATATATTATGTAATATATTACCTATAAGATAATTATTGATCTTTGAAAATCTAGAAGCCAATTCTCCCTGTCCTGGGCTACCGAAACCGTCTTGGCACTTCTCGCCAGTAACTCCTTATTCTGGAGGATTTTGCATATAAGTCCTTATTCGTCAAAGATTTTGACCGCAGTGTGACTGTAACCCTATTGTTTTGTAGGATCAGGGGGAGGGGGGTACCGTGACTAAGAAGTGACATTTACCGACTTGGCGTCGACGCAACTCTGGGTCAACTAACCGGCGCGCCGTGCCCGCAACTCCTCGCGTGAAGAACCGACAAAGCCTCTCACCAACCCGGCGATCTCGTCGGCGGCCGTGTCCAATGCAAAATGTCCTCCATCGACGATGTGGACTTCGGCTTTCGGCACGTCGCGGCGATAGGCCTCCGGCTCGGACGGGTCGAACGACAGTTCGTACTTGCCCCAGATCACCAGCAGTCGCGGCTGCTTCTCGCGCATCCACGCTTGCCATTTCGGGTAGGCGTCGACATTGGTTCGATAGTCGTAGAACAGATCGCTTTGAATCTCGGCCTGGCCGGGCTGGCTCAGGAAAGCGAATTCGTCGGTCCACAGATCAGGGTCGTAGCGATCAACGTTCGGATCGTTTCCCACGTGGCGCGTGCGCGTCGTGGCAAGCGACAGCAGATTTGTGCGAAGCGCGTCTTCGTTCGCCGCGCGATCGGCCCAGAAGGCCCGCCGGGTTTTCCAATTCGCTCCCAGCCCTTCGTTGTGCGCCACTGCGTCCTGAACGATGAGCGCTTCGACGCGCTCCGGATGCGCCAAGGCCATGCGAAAACCGACGGGGCCGCCGTAATCCTGCATGTAAAGCGTGTAGCGCGAGAGCCCGAGCGCTTCGGTGAAATGATTCATGATCTCGGCGTAGTGATCGAACGTGTACGCGAAGTTTTTCGGGTCCGGCCAGTCGCTGTGCCCGAAGCCCGGATAATCGGGCGCGACAAGATGATAGCGATCGGAAAGCCGGGCGAAGAGCGGCTCGAACATCCGCGACGAAGATGGCAGTCCGTGCAGCAGGAGAATCGTCGGCGCATCTTTCGGGCCAGCCTCCGGTAGAAGATCGAAAGTCCGTCAATCTTGAGTCGTGCGATGCTCC